>JBGAGY010000009.1:0-329126 GCA_044226485.1 Anaerolineales bacterium | reverse complement strand
CCGGCCCGTGACCTCGGCCCGCGCATCGCCCACTTCGTCCTGCCCATCCCGGGCAAGGGCGACAGCGACTGGGGCTACAGCTGGATCCCGGTCGCCGGCCCGATCATCGGCGCCGTCCTGGCCATGCTCGTCCGTGTGGCCATCGGCCTGTAAATCCACTCAACCGCACAGGGGGGGACGGGAGATGGCTGGCAGCCGTAACACTCAAGCGCCCGCCGTCTCCCGTCCGCTGTGGGCGGATCGAGAAGCATGCCTTTAGTTAGGAGCGCAATCCATGAAGAAACTGATCAATAAGGCTGAGGACGTCGTTCCCGAGGCGCTGGCCGGCATGGCAGCCGCCCACGCGGACCTGATTAAGGTGTTCACCAACCCGAACTACATCGTGCGCGCCGATGCGCCGATCCAGGGCAAGGTGGGCGTCATCTCCGGTGGTGGCTCCGGCCACGAACCCATGCACGGCGGCTTCGTCGGCATGGGCATGCTCGATGCCGCCTGCCCGGGCGCTGTCTTCACCTCGCCGACCCCCGATCAGATGCTCGAGGCGACCAAGGCCGTCAACGGCGGCGCGGGCATCCTGCACATCGTCAAGAACTACACCGGCGACGTCATGAACTTCGAGATGGCCGCCGACCTGGCCAAGGCCGAGGGCATCGAAGTCGCCGCGGTCGTCACCAATGACGACGTGGCCGTCAAGGACTCGCTCTACACCGCTGGGCGCCGCGGCGTGGGCGTCACCGTCCTGGCCGAGAAGATGACCGGCGCCGCCGCCGAGCAGCGCCGCTCGCTCAAGGATGTCGCCGCTGTCTGCCAGAAGGTCAACGACCTGGGTCGCACGATGGGCATGGCTCTGACCTCCTGCACCGTCCCGCACGCCGGCAAGCCGACGTTCGAGCTGCCCGAAGACGAGATGGAAATCGGCATCGGCATCCACGGCGAGCCGGGCCGCAAGCGCATGAAGCTGGCCAGCGCGCACGAGATCGTCGAGATGATGGCCGCGGCCGTCGTCGAGGATCTGCCCTACAAGTCGGGCGATGAAGTCCTCGCCTTCGTCAACGGCATGGGCGGCACGCCGCTCATCGAGCTCTACCTGGTCTACAACGAGCTCGAGAACTACCTCAAGGGCAAGGGCATCAAGATCACGCGCCGCCTGATCGGCTCATACATCACGTCGCTCGAGATGGCCGGCTGCTCGATCTCGCTCGTCAAGCTCGACGATGAGCTCACCAAGCTCTGGGACGCGCCGGTGAAGACGCCGGGCCTGCGCTGGGGAGCCTGAGACATTGGCTATTGGATATTGACTATTGAGACTCGATCAACCCCATCGGCCTCAATAGTCAATACCAATAACCGATAGCAAATCACCAATCACCAATGACCATCTCTCGCGATTCCATCATCGACTGGATCAAGGCCTTCGCGGTCGCCATCGAGGCCAACAAAGAGTATCTGACCGATCTCGACTCGGCCATCGGCGATGCCGACCACGGCGCCAACATGCATCGCGGCATGCAGGCGGCCGTCGGCAAGCTGCCGACCGTGGCTGACAAAGACATCGGCACCATCCTCAAGACCGTCGGCATGACACTCGTGGCGACCGTGGGCGGAGCCAGCGGCCCGCTCTATGGCACGTTGTTCATGCAACTCGGCACCGCCACCGCAGGCAAGATGGAGCTCAGCCTGGCCGACTGGACAGCCGCGCTCGAAGCCGCGCTGGGCGGCGTCATCGCGCGCGGCAAGGCCGCCGTGGGCGAGAAGACCATGGTGGACGCGCTGACGCCGGCGCTCCAGGCGCTCAAGGACTCAGCCGGCGGCGACATCGCGTCGGCGCTGAAAGCCTCCGCCGCAGCGGCCGCAGCCGGCCGCGACAGCACGATCCCGCTGGTGGCTCGCAAGGGCCGCGCCAGCTACGTCGGCGAGCGGAGCGCGGGGCATCAGGATCCTGGGGCGACGTCGTCGCACCTCCTGCTGCAGGCTGCCGCCGAGAATCTCAAGTAAGTCAGACTTTCCGAGACGAACGACTCGACTTAAGGAGACACACACTATGACCAAGTACGTGGGTGCCGTCGACCAGGGCACCACCAGCACGCGCTTCATGATCTTCGATCACTCCGGCAAGGTGGTGGCGTACGATCAGAAGGAGCACGAGCAAATCTTCCCCAAGCCCGGTTGGGTCGAGCACAACGCGCTTGAGATCTGGGAGCGCACGCAAGACGTCATCCGCGGCGCGTTGGCCAAGGCCGGCATCACCGCCAGCGACCTGGCCGCCGTCGGCGTGACCAACCAGCGCGAGACCGCCGTCGTCTGGGAGAAGGCGACCGGCAAGCCCGTCTACAACGCCATCGTCTGGCAGGACACGCGCACGGCCGACATCGTCGGCAAGATGGCCAAGACCGGCGGCCAGTATCGGTTCCAGAAGAAGGTCGGCCTCCCGCTGGCCACCTACTTCTCGGGCCCGAAGGTCAAGTGGATCCTCGACAACGTCAAGGGTCTCAAGGCCCGCGCCGCCAAGGGCGAGCTGCTCTTCGGCAACATCGACACCTGGGTCATCTGGAACCTGACCGGCGGGCCCAACGGCGGCGTGCATGTGACCGACGTCACCAACGCCAGCCGCACGATGCTGATGAACCTGAAGACCCTCGATTGGGACGCCGACATGCTCAAGGTCATGGGCATCCCGAAGGCCATGCTGCCCGCCATCAAGTCCTCGTCCGAGGTCTATGGCAACGGCACCGGCCCGCTCGAGGGCACCGTGATCGCCGGCGACCTGGGCGACCAGCAGGCCGCGCTCTTCGGCCAGACCTGCTTCTCGGCCGGCGAAGCCAAGAACACCTACGGCACCGGCTGCTTCATGCTGCTCAACACCGGCACCAAGCCCGTGATCAGCAAGAACGGCCTGCTCACCACGCTCGGCTACAAGATCGGCGATCAGCCGGCGGTCTACGCCCTCGAGGGCTCGATCGCCATCACCGGCGCGCTGGTCCAGTGGCTGCGCGACAACCTCGGCCTGATCGAGAAGAGCGCCGACGTCGAATCCCTGGCGGCCACCGTCGAAGACAACGGCGGCATCTACTTCGTGCCGGCCTTCTCGGGCCTTTACGCGCCGTACTGGAAGGATGATGCCCGCGGCGTCATCGCCGGCATGACCCGCTACGTCAACAAGGGCCACATCGCCCGCGCGACGCTCGAGGCCACGGCCTACCAGACGCGCGAAGTGCTCGACGCCATGAACAAGGACTCGGGCGTCAAGCTCAAGGCCCTCAAGGTCGACGGCGGCATGGTGTACAACAACACCCTGATGCAGTTCCAGTCCGACGTCCTCGGAGTGCCGGTGGTGCGCCCGACGGTCGCCGAGACCACGTCGCTGGGCGCCGCTTACGCGGCCGGCCTGGCCGTGGGCTTCTGGGCCAAGGTCGAAGACCTGCGCGCCAACTGGGGCAAGGACAAGGAATGGAAGCCGGCCATGAAGTCCGCCGCGCGCGAGAAGCTGTACGCGGGCTGGAAGAAGGCCGTCAGCAAGTCGTTCGCCTGGGTTGATTGATGGCTGACTGACGATTGCTGATCGTGGATTGAACGACAACGGGCCCGCGCAGTGCGCGGGCCCGTTGTCGTTCGCCTCGATCGCGGCCGGGTGTTGAGGTCTGCCGTCCGCGTCCGTTGTCTGCGGTCCTCTCACGCGTTCAGGTTCTCGCGCTCCTTCACGCCGAAGCGCGCCGGGTTGACCACGACGAAGAGCAGGTTGAGCAGGATGCCCACCAGCGCCGCGAAGACGATCGCCGGAATGCCGTCCGGGAAAACGCCCGGGATCTGGAAGGGGAAGATGCCGTTCGGCATGAACAGGTTGCCGCCGATGCCCAGCACCAGGATGATCGACCCGATCGCCAGCTGGCGCGGCTCGAACAGGTTGACCTTCTCGCTCTGGATCAGCGCCACGCCCTGCATGCCGATCACACCGAACAGGTAGATCGCCAGGCCGCCCGTCACGGCAACAGGAATTGTGCTGACCAGCGCCGCAAGCTTGCCGACGAAGCCGAGCAGGATCGCCATCACACCGGCGACCATCAACACAGCCGTCGAGTAGTTGCGCGTGATCGCCATCAGGCTGTTGTTCTCGCCGTAGTTCGTGCCCGCACAACCGCCGAGCAGGCCGTTGATGATGTCGTTGCTGCCATCGGCCACGAGGTTGAGGCCAATCAGGTTCTTGATCTCGAACGGCTTGCGGCCCAGCTCCTTGCCGAGCGCGTCGATGTACAGGCTCATCTGGTACAGATGGGCCGTGCTCTCCGGGATCGTGGCGATCGCGATCAGCGAGATGCTGACGATCGCGCCCCAGGCCCTTGGATCTTCAAAGGCCGGCAACGTCATCGGAGGGATGCGAAACAAATCGGCCTGGGCCACTGCGTCGAAGCTCACGAGGCCAAAGAAGTAAGCGACGATGTAGCCCGTGATCGCGCCGAACAGGATCGGGAGCATGCCCCAGATGCCGCGGTTCTGCAGATACACCGAGAAGATCACGGTGGCGACAAGGGTGATGAAGGCCACGATCCAGTGCACCGAGCCCTCGGCCGGGTTCAAGCCGCCGGCCATGTTGAGCGCCGAGCCGGCCAGCGCGATGCCGATGACGATCGCGACCGAACCGGTGACGATCGGCGGCAGCACCTTGTCGAGCGCCGCCCGCCCCAACCGCATGATCAACAGACCGACCAGGATCTCAAGCACCGCTGTGCCCAGGATGCCGACCTGCACCAGCCGCACGCCTTCGGCGCAGTAGGTCGTCTGCGGATCGCTAAAGCAGTTCCCGGCGTACAGCGTCATGGTCGTCACCACGACCGTGATGTAGCTGAAGCTCGAGCCGTAGTACATCGGAATCCGGCGACGCGCGACGAGCAGCGCGATGATGGTGCCGAGCCCGCTCGCCAGCAGCGTGACGCCGATGTCGAACTTCGTCAGCACGGCCACCAGCACAGTGGCCGGGAACATCGTCAACACCTGCTGGAAGCCAAGACTGAGCATGGCCCAGATCGACGGGACGTCGTCGGGCATGAAACCCGCGGGTCGGCCACCGGAAGCCGACGGGTTCTGGGAAGGACGTGCCATATGATGCTCCTTTGCTGCCTGATGAAAGCTGAATGATCGGCCCGGCGCACTCCACACGGCGCACACACAAGCGGCCTCGACTGGCGCGACCTACGAAAACGGGCACCAGCGCGGCTGAGGAGCCGCCTGATGCCCGGTATAAATCGATCCGCGCCTTGTTGCGTCGTTCGTGTGTTGCTCGAGTGGAAGTCGGGCTTGGAAAAGGATAACGATCGACGCCGTGGTGTCAATCGTCGTGTCGCAGCAAAAACGGCGCTGAATGTCACCGGCGCCGACGGCCGCCGAACAAGAGAAGCACTGGCCCTTTCTGGTAATGTGCACAACGTCAGGCTGTGACAATCCTCCCCCGAAATAGCGAACCTCTACCACTCCGAAGCCGCGGCCAATTCTCTGAGAATCAGGACGATTGAGCCGGGCCGGTGTCGTGTCAGATCATCCACTGCCCGGCCTCGAGTGCCGCGTTTGAACGCACCATCGCGCGACCAAGGAGACACCATGACTGCGCCCCATGTCGTCATCGTCGGCGCCGGATCGACCGGCGCGGCCAGCGCCCACGACCTCGCCCTGCGCGGGCTGAGGGTCACCATCGTCGAACGCGGCGAGTTTTCCAACGCGACCACCGGCCGCAACCATTGCCTGCTCCACTCGGGCGGCCGCTACGCCGTCACCGATCAGGAGTCCGCGATCGAGTGCATCGACGAGAACCTGATCCTGCGCAAGATCATGTCCGACGCGCTCGAGCTCAACGACGGGCTCTTCGTCGCGCTCACTGAAGAGGACCTGGCCTTCAAGGAGAAGTTCGTCGCCGGCTGCCAGGCCTGCCACATCCCGTATCGTGAACTGACCCCGGCTCAGGCGCTGGCGCGTGAGCCATTGCTCAACCCGAAGCTGCTCGCAGCCGTCCAGGTGCCCGACGGCGTCTTCGAGCCGTGGCGCTTCTCGATGGCCTTCCTCGCGACGGCGCGCAGCAACGGGGCCGTCTGCCGCTCGTACACCGAGGTCGTCGAGCTGGTGCGCCACAACGGCTCCGTCACAGGCGTCAAGGTGCTCGACCGCGTCACCGGCAAGACCGACGTGATCGGCTGCGACCTGGTCGTCAACGCCGCGGGGCCATGGGCCGGCGAGGTCGCGGGCTTCGGCGGCATCGACGTGCCCGTGCAGCCGACGGCCGGCATCATGGTGACGGTCGGGCGGCGCATGAACAACATGGTCGTCAACCGGCTCGACAAACCCTCCGACGGCGACATCGTCGTGCCGCAGCGCACCACGTCGATCATCGGCACCACCTCGTGGACCGTGACCGACCCTGACGCGATCGACATCCCGCCGGAGCACATCGAGAAGATGCTGCGCAAAGGCATCGAGCTGATCCCAGAGATCGCCACGGTGACCACGCGCGGCGTCGGCGCTGCGGCCCGGCCGCTGATCAAGCGCGCCAGCCAGGACGAACGCGACGTCAGCCGCACGTTCGAGTGCTTCGATCATTCCCGCAACGGCGTCGAAGGCTTCGTGTCGATCTCGGGCGGCAAGACGACGACCGCCCGCGGCATGGCCGAGAAACTCGGCGACCTCGTCACGCGCAAGCTCGGCCTGACGGTCGAGTGCCGCACGCGCACGACGCCGCTGTTGTCATACCGGTTGTTCTATCAGTGATCGTGTTGCAGTGACCGCCGGGAGCGTCCCGGCGCGAGGTGTTCATGCCCAAACTCCACGTGCGCGTTCAGCGCCAACGCCCCGATACGCCCGCCCGCTACGATCACTTCGACGTCGAGGTGCCCGACGACGCCAACGTGATCGACGTCATCGAGGCCTGCTGGCGCCAGGACCAGAACCTGATGTACCGGCACGCCTGTCATCACGCCTCGTGCGGCACCTGCGCCGTGCGCGTCGACGGTAAGGAAGTGCTGCCCTGCATCGTGCCGCTGGCGGCCTGCAAGGGCGGCGAGATGACCATCGAGCCGCTGCGCAACTTTCCGGTGGTGGGCGACCTCGTGGTCGACGTCTCGGCCTTCTTCCAGCGCCAGGCGGCGGCCGGCATGGTCATCACGCGCGATGCCGAGGAGACCATCGACGGACACGCCTTCGAGCCCAGCGAACTGCTGCAGCCGGACGGCAAGCTCGAGCGCCGGCACTACAACCGCTTCGAGAACTGCGTCGAGTGCGGCATCTGCCTGAGCGCCTGCCCCACCCTCTCGGCCTCCGATGGCTTCTTCGGCCCGGCGGGCCTGGCGGCCGTGCATCGCGCCTGGGAGAAATCGACAAGCGAGCCCGAACGCGCCGCGCTGCTCGAACTGGCCGACCGCGAGGGCGGCGTCTGGCAGTGTCACGGTGCCTTCGAGTGCAGCGAAGCCTGCCCACAGGATTTCGACCCCGCCGGCGCCATCATGGACCTGCGCCGCGCCTTGATCCGCCGCAAGCTCGCGGCCCTTTTCGGTTCGAGGAGAACGCGATGAGCCTGCATTCCACCAATCGACCCCGACCGCGCAAGCCCTGGCAGTGGATCGACATCCGCGGCCGGCGCACCGGCATGTGGGCCTTCGCCCTCAACCGCCTCACCGGCATCGGCCTGGTGGTGTATCTGTACCTGCACTTCGTCATGCTCACCCAGTTGCTGCAAGGCCCGGCCGCGTGGGACTCGTTCGTGTCGCTGGCGCGCTCGCCCCTGGTGCTGGTCTTCGACGTGGTTCTGTTCGCCGGCCTGGTGATCCATGGCCTGAACGGCTTCCGCGTCGCGCTCAACGGCTTCGGCATCGGCGTGCGGCAGCAGAAGACGATCTTCTATGGCCTGATGGCAGTCGCGGCCGTGATCATGCTCGCCGTGATCTACCTGATCTTCACGATCTGACGCGGAGGCACGCACATGCAGACGACAACCACTCTCAACGCCTCTACTCCCGCGCAGCCCCGAACGGTGCTTGGCTCGATGGCCTGGATCTGGCAGGTCATCACAGGCGCGGCGCTCGTCCCGCTGGCCGGCCTGCACATGATCGCCCAGCACTTCCTGGTGGAGGGTGGCCTGCGTGGCTTCGATCAGGTGAAGGCCTATCTCGGCAATCCGATCGTCTGGCCGATCGAACTGCTCTTCCTGGCCAGCGTGGTCAGCCACGCCTTGCTCGGCGTGCGCGCCATCCTGGTGGACCTCGGCCCCTCGCCCCGCCTCGCCCAACTCATCGACATCGCCCTCATCGTGGTCGGCATCGCCTCGGTGGCATATGGGGCGTGGTTGACTTACGCGTTGGTGTCGGGCTGACGGCAGACGGCGTCCTCTAGATTGACGAACGACAAAGGACGAATGACGCAGGTTGATTCACACAACCTGCGTCATTCGTCCTTCGTCGTTCGTCTGGCGCCGTGCCCTGGGCGCTTACGCCATGCTGAGCGGATGCCCGGCCGGCACATGCGTGATCGGAACTTCGGGCAGGCGGGCGCGCAGCCAGGGGATGATGTAGCGCATGCCGTCTTCCTCGCTGACCGAGTGCCCGATGAGGACGAGCGACTTGGCAAGCCCGGCCCAGAGCGCATCGCGAACATACTCGCTCGTTTCCCACTCGTTGATCTCACCCACGATCAGTGTATCGATCCCGGCGTCGCGCAGCGATTGGATGTGCCAGCGGCTGGGTGGCGCGCCCACCATCAGGCCGACCCGCGACACAGGCTGAGCGAGATCCCCGACGACGCGGACGGCTTTGAGGCCGAGTTTGGCCTTGAGCTCGCCGATCAGACCAGCGAGCGTCGTGGCGGGGCGATGGGCGGCGAAGAAGGTGTCGGGGTCGACGCTGTCGCCCCAGCCGAGTGCCTCGAACAGACCCGCGAAGGTCGGGTCGGGCTTCAGGCTGTGCAGGTAATCATGGAAGCGCCAGATCGCCATGCCATGGCGCTCGATGAGCCGGCGCTTGGCTGTGTACACGGGGTCGCTCTCAAGCCAGTCGACCGGATCGGCGTGCTCGTAGAACGTCGGCTCGTGCGTGATGATCATGTTCGCCCCGGCCGCTGCCGCGCGCTCGATCACGTCGCAGGTAGCCAGGAACGTTGTGGCGATGCCCGTGACAACCTGGCTCGGATCGCCGGTCTTCAAAGTGTCCACGGTGTGGGTGAACGGCGCGCCAGGCACGTCGGCCACGATCCTATCGATGACGTCTTTAACTTGCAGAGGCATGGGGCTCTCCTTGGGCTGATCCAGCCATTGTAGCCACGATCGGGCAGCAGATTGCGCGGGTTTCTCGAAGTGAAGCCGGCCCTTTCGGCCTGCACCGCCAGGGCCGATCCGGGCCAAGCCTTTGTATCAAGCCGGAACTCAGAGCCCGGTGCGTTGATATAATCAATTTCCAACACGTTTCAACTGTCGTCCTGGCCCGGGAATAGTGGATCCGGACCGGGCGAACCAAAGCCAAACCCTGCCAACCGAGCTTTACGGAACGCGCAACTGCGCACGTTCGTCTGACCGGAATGACGCGCCGCGTTGCGGCGTGATAGACGCTCAAGGAGGCTCCCATGCAGAAATGGTCTACGGCTCTTCTGGCCGTGTTCAGCGCCCTGGCTTTTGGCCTGGCGGCACTGCTCCCGGTCGGCTCCTCGCTGGCGATGGCCCAGCAGAACTGCACCGCCACCTATGTCGTCCGCTCCGGCGACACGCTCTACAACATCTCGTTGAGTTTTCGGCCGGTGACCTGGTCGGAGATCGCCAAGGCTAACAACATCTCGGACCCGAACCTGATCTTTGTCGGCCAATCGCTATGCATCCCCGCAGCTGGCACACCGGCGGTAGCCACACCGACGCCCGCGGCCGCCACCCCGACGAAGCCGGCGGCCACAGCCACGCCCGCCGGCCCGGCCCCCACGCCTGCAGCGGCTACCCCAACCCCGGTCCCCGTCATTGTGCCGGTCTTCTCCATCAAATCGGTGACCCGCGACACGAGCGTTTCGATCGCGGGCCAGAACTTCCCGGCTTCGGCCACGTTCACTGTCCGCATGGGCGCGATGGGCACGCTGGGTGTGGACGGCGCGCAGGCGGGCACCATCAAGACCAACGCCGATGGGACCGTGAGCGGGACGATCAACATCCCGGCTGGCCTCAAGGGCACGAGCCTGATCGCCATCCGACTTGAAGGCCCGGGCGGCTACTACAGCTACAACTGGTTCTGGAATTTCACAGCGAGTGTGCCTTGAATCTGGCACGGCAGACGTTTTTCAATCTGAGATAGCTTGGACATCGGCCCGGAATCGCCCGGGCCGATGTTTGAATGCCGGCTTCGAGCGCGACGCCGGGCAGGATCGCCAAACCCACTTTCGACGTTGTTGGCCGCCTCCGGGCACATGCCCGGGGTGAGCTTTTCCCGTTCGCGGGCAGAAGCCCATTCAAGGAGACCATTCATGCGTTGGAGACTCTTCCGTTCCCCACTGTCGATCGTGCTTGCGTTTTCCGTCTTGCTCTCAGGAACGCTGGCCAGCCAGGCGCAGACCATTCTGGGCCCGCTCCCGCTCCTGGCCGTTAATGCAGCGCTGTCTGGGGCCAGCAGCAAGCTGTACAGCACCAACTTGACCCTGGCCAACCTCTCGGCCGGAACCACCGCCACAGCCAACCTGAGCTATTACAAACCAGATGGGAGCGTCTGGCCGACGTCGCCCAGTTTCAACAGCGCCAGCCTGGGGCCGGGCGCGTCCGTGATCTTGCGCCAGTATGCGGACCCGGCGATGCCGGCGGGCCGCGGTTCGGGCGGCATCGCGTCCGCGGGCTTCAGCAGCCTCCTGCCCGTGGTTCAGATCCTGGCGCGCAACGGCCAGGCACCATCGAGCGGAGCCTACAGTACGTTGAACGTGAGCCGTTCGCAATACGTGCCGCTGGTGGTACGCAACCTCAACAGCGCAAGCGGGCTATCGAATAGCACCCTCACCATCCAGAACGTCACGACGGCCGTGATCACCGCGACTGTGCAGTTCGTGCCCGGACCTGGCAGCGCGGGCACCACATTCACACGCAACGACATCACGATCTTGCCGGGCGCGAGCTACCACTACGATATCGCTGGCGAGACGAACCTGCCCAACGGCTTCTTCGGTTCGGCGTACATCAGCGGCAACCCCTCCATCGCTCAGCTGGCCGTGGTGGTTAACCTTTTGGCCGGGCCGAACCAGCTCCAGACGTTTGGAGGGTTCATTTCGCACTACACGTTCGGCCAGGATTTCTTCGTGTATCACTCGGTGCCACTCTTCATGTCGCGCCTGGCCAACGGGACGAGCACATCGCTGTCCATTCAGAACCTTTCGATAGATCCGATCAATGCCAACACGATCGAGGTTACCTGCACCGACGGACGACCCGGGCTGGATCAGGATTTCACATTGACCAACCCGACTTCGATCCCGGGCCTTGCCTCGTTCTACGTGAATCCCGTGACCGACATGACCCTGCCGGCCGCCTGGTACGGCTCGTGCGTGGTCAACCCGGGCGCCGCGGCCAATGACCTCGCGGTGCTCATCCAGCAGCGCCGCCCCGGGGCGAGTGACGATGGAGCCGCCTATCAGGCCGAGACCTACGAAGTCGGAGGCAGCGGTGGCAGCTCTCCGGGAAGCATCACGGTTCCACTGGTCGCCAAGCGGCTCGCCAACGGTTTCGCGACCGCCGTCACGATCCAGGCTTACGGTTTCAACCTGGATGAGAACGACAATCCCCTCCCGACGACGGTCAACCTGCGTTACATCCCCGAAGGCGGCGGGACGCCGATCCTGGTCGGGCCATTCACCATTGAGCCGTTCGGTATCCTCATTCGCAACCATCGCCTCGATGGCAACGGCGCCAACGCCGAACCCGCGCTTCCAGATGGTTGGGTCGGCTCGCTGCAGATCACGTCAGACAGCTTCATCTCTGGCTACGTCCAGCTTACCAACATCATCGATCAGCCGGGTGACAACCTGATGGCTCATGAACTGGTGGGCCTAGGAGCCTTTGTGCCGTAAGTTCTCCGTCGACCGAGAGGAATCGAGGAAAGAGGGATGGTCCGGCCGGATCGTCCCTCGTTCCTTTTCCAGCGTCCATCCTCGACAGGACTTCTCGACACTCATAATTCGGATGAATCCAGGCGCCAAACGCTATAATCCTCGCATGCCTAGCCTGACAACCGAGATGCTCGTGATCGGCGGCGGGTCCACCGGCGCCGGCATCGCCCGCGACGCCGCCCTGCGCGGCTTCAAGACGATCTTGCTCGACCGCGGCGACCTGGCCACTGGGACGACGGGGCGCTACCACGGCCTGCTTCACTCGGGCGGGCGCTACGTCGTCAAGGATCCGGTGTCGGCGAAAGAGTGCATCGACGAGAACCTCGTTCTGCGCAAGATCGCGGCCGACTGCATCGAAGACACCGGCGGGCTCTTCGTCGAGACCGAGTTCGACGACCCCGAGTACGCGGCCGAATTCGTCGCCGGCTGTCAGCGCGCGGGCATCCCGATCGAGGAGATGTCGCCCGGCCAGGCGCTGCGCAAGGAGCCGCGGCTCAACCCGCGCATCTCGCGAGTGTTCTGGGTGCCCGACGCCACGATCGACTCGTGGAAGACGGTCTGGGCCAATGCCCGCGACGTCCAGGCACACGGCGGCACGATCCTGTCGCACCACAAGGTCGTCGAACTGATCCGCGAGGGCGACGCGATCGTGGGCGCGGTCGTGGCCCATGCCCGCAGCGGCGAGCGGACGACGATCCACGCCAACTACGTCATCAACGCGGCGGGGGCCTGGGCGGGCCAGATCGCGTCGCTGGCCGGCCTGCCCGTGAAAGTGTTGTCGGGCAAGGGCATCATGATCGCCATGAACCATCGTCTGACCCAGATGGTGGTCAATCGGCTCAAGCGCCCGGCGGACGGCGACATCCTGGTGCCGATCCGCACGGTCTGTGTCATCGGCACCACAGACGTGAAGGTGGCCGACCCCGACGATTGGACGATCGACGAGGACGAGATCCAGTTCATGATGGATGAAGGCGAGAAGCTCGTGCCGGGCTTCCGCGAGGCGCGCGCCCTGCGGGTCTGGGGCGGCGTCCGCCCGCTCTATCAACCCCCGAGCCTCGGCGACGTAGCCGACACGCGCGACGTCAGCCGGACCTACACGCTCCTCGACCATTCGAGCACCGACGGCCTCGCGGGCTTCCTGACGATGACAGGCGGCAAGTTCACGACGTACCGTCAGATGGCCCAGGTGGCCGTCGACGCGGCCTGCAAACATCTCGGCGTCAGCCGCCCCTGCGTCACGGCCGAACAACCCCTGCCCGACTCGGAGGCCGGCAGATACTACTGGATCGGCGCGCGGCTCGATCGCCGCGAAGCGCACCTCCACGATGATCAGTTGATCTGCGAGTGCGAGATGATCACGCGCGCACGCATCACCTCAGCGATGCATTCACGCGGCGGCGATCTCGACGACATCCGCCGCTCCGTCAGGCTCGGCATGGGCCCCTGCCAGGGCGGCTTCTGCATCTACCGCGCGGCCGGCATCGGCCACGCCAACGCCATCGCCGACGCGCCGAGCACCAACACTCACCTCCTCAAGTTCGTGACCGAGCGCTGGAAGGGCGTCGAGCCGCTGCTGTGGGGCGATCAACTTCGCCAGGCCGTGCTCGATGACCACATCTTCCAGGGCATCCTGGATATCGAGCATTTGCCGAACAGAGCTCCGCGAACCGTAGACCGCGGACCTCAGACCTTCAACGCCGCTCCAGCCCAACACACATCCGTCGATGTCCCGTCCGCCCAAAACACATCCGTCGATATCCCGCCCGCCCAAGACGCGCCCGTCGATGTCCCGTCCGCCCAAAACACATCCGTCGATATCCCGCCCGCCCAAGACGCGCCCGTCGTAACGGCGACGCAAGCGTCGCCCGCGAAGCCGCGGCGGAAGGCGGGCAGCGGCAAGCGCAAGCCCAAGGCACAGCCCGGGAGCACGCCATGAGCCTGAGCTACGACGTCGCCGTGATCGGGGCCGGCTACGCGGGCCTGATGGCCGCTTATGCCGCGCAGCAGAGCGGCAGATCCACGCTGCTCATCGCCAAGGGACACGGAGGCACACACCTACGAACCGGCTGCATCGATGTGTTGGGCTACGTCGACAACCAGCGGGTCGATCGGCCCCTGGCGGCCGTGGCGGCGCTGGCGACGTCTCAGCCGGCGCACCCCTACGCCGTGCTGGGCGCCGAGGTCGTGAACGCTTCGCTCATCCTCTTCAAGCAGGCGATGGCCTCCGCCGGCTATCCTTTCGAGGGCGACGGGCAGAGCAACTTCCTGCTTCCGAGTGCCCTCGGCGTGCCGCGCCCGACGTCGCTGGCTCCGCGCACGATGGTCGCCGGCGATCTGCGCCGTGATGGCCCGCTTGCGAGCGGCCCGCTCCTGATCGTCGGCTTCGACAACTTCAAGGACTTCTATCCGGCGCTCATCGCCGACAACCTTCTCGCGGCCGGGCACGTCTCGCGCGCGGCCTCGATCACGGCGCCGGGTTACGAGCAAGAGGCCGACCTGCAGGCCATGGTGCTGGCGCGCGCCTTCGACAACGCCGGGTTCCGCGCGGCGCTCGCGGCGCGTCTCGAACCGCTGCTTCGCCCCGGCGACCGCGTCGGCTTCCCGGCGGTGCTCGGCCTGGTCGACGCGCTCGAAGCGATGGCCGATCTTGAGGCACGCCTGGGCTGCCCGGTCTTCGAAATCCCGACGCTGCCTCCCTCGATCCCGGGGATGCGGATCTTCACGGCCTTCGATCGGCTGTTGCATGCGGGCGGGACGCGGGTGCAGATCGGCCATCCGGTGATCGGCTTCAAGAGCGCTGGACTGCAGGTGACGGCCGTCACGAGCCTGTCGGCGGCGCGGCCCAAAGACTGGCGCTGCGGCTCGGTGGTGCTCGCGACGGGCGGCGTAGGCAGCGGCGGCATCCAGGTCGACTCGCACCGCATCGCGCGCGAGGCGATCTTCAACCTGCCGGTCGTGGCGGCCGCGGCCGTGGCGTCGACGGCCAACGCCATGTCGGAGCCTTCGGACTACTTCGAGCGTCGGATGCCGAGCCTGCCCGGCCTGGCCGTCGACGCCGCCCTGCGCCCGCTCGGTGCCGATGGCACAGCGGCCTATCTGAATCTCCACGCCGCCGGCAGCCTCCTGACAGGCGCAGAACCCTGGCGCGAAAAATCCGGCGAAGGCATCAGCCTCGCCAGCGGCTGGAGAGCGGGACACTGAGGCATTGGTTAGGGGCGATCTGCGAAGGGCTATCGGCTGCTCGATAGTCTGGCAGCCGCCCAATAACCGATAGCAAATGACCTATAGCCCATGATGGATGTTCGCCCAACCCTCGATCACTGCGTGAAGTGCAACATCTGCACGGTCGCCTGCCCTGTGGCGGCGGTGACGTTGAAGTTCCCAGGCCCCAAGCACGTCGGGCCTCAGGCCGAGCGGTATCGGCTCGACCTCGAGGCCATGCTCGATCCTGAGGGCGATACGCCGCCATCGCCGGACGAGTCGATCGACTACTGCTCGGGCTGCAGCATCTGCTCGCAGGTCTGCCCGCAGGGTGTCAAGGTCGCCGAGATCAACGCCCGCGCGCGCGCCGCGTACTGGGCCGGGCGGGTTCCGCTGCGCAATCAGCTGATCGCGCGGCCCGATCTCCTCGGGACGCTCGGCACGCCGTTTGCGCCGATCGCCAACGCCTCGCTGGCCAGCGCCCCAATCCGCGGCGTCGTCGAGGAGGTGCTCGGCATCCACGCTGAGGCGCCGCTGCCGGCCTTCGCCGGGCACACCTTCCAGCAGTGGGCGCGCCGCCATCGACGCACGCGCGGCGCCGTCCGTTCGGTGGCTTACTTCCACGGATGCAGCACCAATTACTACGAGCCGGGCCTGGGCGCGCTGACCGTGCGCGTGCTCGAGCACAACGGCTGCCGCGTCATCGTCCCGCGCGATCAGACCTGCTGCGGCCTGCCGCTCCAATCCAACGGCGACTTCAAGAGCTCTCGCGAGGCGGCCAAGCGGCTCGTCAACACGCTCCTACCCTATGCCGAGGCCGGCTACGACATCATCGCCACGTCGACCAGCTGCGGCCTGATGCTCAAGCGCGAGTACATGGAGATCCAGGGGCTGACCGGGCCCGAGTTCCAGCTCGTCTCTGAGCACATGTGGGACATCTGCGAATACCTGTGGCATCTGCACGAGGAGGGTGAACTCAAGACCGACTTCAGACCCATGCCGGTCACCGTGCCCTACCACGCGCCGTGTCAGCAGAAGAGTCACGGCATCGGTAAGCCTGCGCTCGACCTGTTTGGCCTGATCCCTGACCTCAACGTCGTCGAGATGACGGCCGCCTGCTGCGGCATCGCTGGCACGTACGGTCTGAAGAAGGAAAAGTATCAGATAGCCATGGATGTCGGCGCCCAGCTGTTCGCCGACATCCAGGCCACGCAGCCCGACCTGTCGTCGTGCGACTCGGAGACCTGTCGCTGGCAGATCACTCACGGCACAGGCGTCCGCTCGGTCCATCCGGTGGCGATCCTGGCGCATGCGTACGGCATTGCTGATTTATGAGTGTCGCGGGCTGATTGGCACCAATCAGCCAGCGACAATCAGCCATGGAAGACCTCTGGGCCCCGTACGACGAGTCAACTTATGCGCCGGCGCTGGCCGCGATCAGGCCAGACGACGTCGTGCTCGACATCGGCGCCGGCGATCTGCGTTTCGCGCGACGCGCGGCTGAGCGCGCGCGGCGCGTGATCGCGGTCGAGAAGCAGATCGAGGTGGTCGGGGTTGGACCGTGGCCCGCGAACCTCGAGCTCGTGATCGCCGATGCGTTGGCGTGGCCCTTCCCCGGCGGCATCACGGTCGGCGTGTTGTTGATGCGGCACTGCACTCATTATCGCGAGTACGCCGACCGCCTTTGCGAAGCCGGGGCGGCGCGTCTGATCACCAACGCGCGCTGGGGCATGAGTGTCGAGGTGGTCGATCTGGCTGGGCCGCGTGTGTCGTTCGCGGCAGTGCAGGCTGGCTGGTACGCCTGCGATTGCGGCGCCGTCGGGTTCGCGCCCGGGCCGGCCGAAGCGATCACGCGAGATACGCTCGACGCCGTCGCCCAGGTCGCGTCGTGCCCGCGCTGCACTTGATCCCCATCGTCACAACCACGTTACACCGACGGTCGAGCGCCTTGAGCCGGTTCGACGAGCGTTCTAGACTCGGGGCATGAACACGTCACGTTCCACCCTCATCCGCTGGATGCCCTTGACGATCCTGGTCCTCAGCTGGCTCGCGTTGTGGTTGACCGGCCTTTGGCTGAAGCCGGCCCGACCCGATGAGGCCATTGCCGTGGTGCGGGTCAACGATCTCTACCTCGATGGCCGGCGCTTCGATTGCGATCATCTCTCGGCGTCGATGAGCTTCGACCTGGCCTGCACGCTGAACACGTCGGCCGGCGTTCTGAAAGTCGTCGTGCGCACCAACGATGGCACGAACTGCGCGGCGACGCTAGACGAGGCCCGACTGACCTGCCAGGTGAGGGGCTTCGGGTACTTCAATCGCCTGGCCGTCCTGACGTCGCCGTCGGAGCTGGCCGCGGCGCTCGCGCCCGGCGACTTCACGTTGGTCGGGCTCGGGCTCTCCGAACAGGCCTGGCTTCCGATCGGCCTGGCCATCCTGGGCGTCACAAGCCTGCTCACCCTCGCCACAGCCTGGGCCTGGACACCGCCCACTCGCTGGCACCCGCTGACCGCCATGCTGCTGACGCTGGCGCTCTGGCCGCTGAATGCCATCATCGTCGTCGTCAACTTCGCGGGCCTCTCGATGATCGACTGAACGTCGGTCAGGCGCTCGCCGGGGCGGCGAAAAGGCAGCCGCGACGGATGACGCGGGGTCGTTCGCCAATCGCCCCGTGTCATCCGCAAACAAGTCCGTTCGCCCGAAAACAGCCTGACAACGCTGAGTGCTGGCGCCTTCGGTGACTCAGGCACACACCCTGGCTAACCCGCCCCGTAATCCCAGATTCGCGGGATAATAAAGCTGTTAGGGGTTTCCAAGCCATGCGCCTCAAAAACAAACGAATAGCCGTATTGCTGGACGAAGGGTTCGAGGACCTCGAATTCTGGGTGACCGTGATGCGTCTTCAGGAAGAAGGCGCAAAGGTCGCGTTGGTCGGCACCGAGGCCAACAAGACCGTGCGGGGCAAGAATGCGCTCACGGCCACCACCCAACTCGCTGCCGCGGCAGTCAGCGCCGACGACTACGACGCGCTGGTCGTGCCCGGAGGGTGGGCACCCGACAAACTGCGCCGTTACGACGCGATCAAGTCGCTCGTGCGCGGCGTCAGCCAGCGCGGTAAGATCGTGGGTCTGATCTGTCATGCCGGCCTCGTCGCCATTTCGGCCGGCATCATCCCGAAGGGCAGCCGCGCGACGGGATCCCTGGGCATCAAGGACGACCTGGTCAACGCCGGGGCCGTCTGGGCTGATGAAGCCGCCTTCCGCGAGGGCAACCTTGTGTGGGGCCGCGTCGTCGCCGACATCCCCGACTTTTGTCGCGAACTGGTGGCCGCGATCGAGTCACAGGGCTGATTCGTTTCGTCCGCCGGAGAAGAAGCGCCGACATGGTCGGAATCGTCATCGTCTCGCACAGCCAACGGTTAGCCGAGGGTGTTGTTGAGCTTGCCCGTCAGATGGCCGGCCCCGATGTGCCGATCATCGCGGCGGGCGGCCTGCGCGAACCCGCCGGCGCGATCGGCACCGACATCGCCCTCATCGGCGAAGCGCTCGACGCCGCCGACCAGGGCGACGGCGTGCTCGTGCTGATGGATCTGGGCAGCGCCATCCTCAGCACTGAGATGGCCCGCGACATGCTCGGCGGCGATGCCCTCGATCGCATTCTGCTGTGCGAGGCCCCGCTCGCCGAAGGCGCCATCGCCGCGGCCGTGCAGTCGCGGCTGGGCGCGCCGCTGGCGCGGGTCGCTGCCGAAGCCCGCAGCGCCCTGATCCCCAAGCAGACCCAATTGGGCGTTGCCCCCGACATGCCCGTTGCCACGGCCGTCGACGACCTGGCAGCCCGCCATTCGCTGACCCTGACCGTCCATAACAAACTCGGCCTGCACGCCCGCCCTGCCGCGCGTTTCGTCGGCACGGTCGGCGGCTTCAAGGCTGACGTCTCCCTCACCAACGACACGACCGGGCGCGGCCCCGTCAGCGCGCTCAGCATCAACGGCGTGACGACGCTTGGCGTGCGCGCCGGCCACACGATCACGCTGAGGGCCTCGGGTCCACAGGCTGAGGAAGCGCTCGCCGCAGTCCAGCGCCTGGCCGACAACAACTTCGGCGACCCGCTGGACGATGTCACGGCCGAGTCGCCCACGCCGGTCGACACGGCCTCGTCCGACGTCGAGGCTGGGCCTGCCGCCCTCCTGACCGATAACCAGCCGCACGCCGGCATCGCGGCCGGCCCCGGCCTTGCGCTCGGTCCGGTGCGGCGCTTCTCGGCCGCGCGCCTCGTGCCCTCAGCGGAGGCGGCATCATCGCCGGAAGCCGAGATCGCGCGTCTGACCGAAGCTCTGGCCGGCGCGCGTCGACGCATCGAGGCCTCGCGCAAAGCGGTTCTGGCACATGGCGATCGACAGAGCGCCGAGATCTTCGACGCCCATCTGCTCTTCCTCGACGACCCGGCCTTGCGCACGCCGGCCGAGCGCGCCATCCAAGAGCGATGCGCCAACGCCGGGCAGGCCTGGCACTCCGCAGCCCAGGCGCTCGCCGCCGAATATCGCGGCCTCGATGACGCCTACCTGCGCGCCCGCGCCGCTGACGTGGAGGATGTGGATCAGCAAGTGCTGGCCGCGCTCAGTGGGCAGGATCTTCGCCCCACGCTGGCGGGGCCGGGCATCCTCGTGGCCGACGATCTGACGCCGGCCGAGACCGCCGGGCTTGACCCGGCCGTGGTGCAGGGCATTGCCACGGCGTTCGGCGGCCCGACCTCGCACAGCGCGATCCTGGCGCGCAGCCTCGGCATCCCGGCCGTGGTCGGCCTCGGCACGGGTTTGCGCGCGTTGGCCGACGGCTCGCTGCTCCTGCTCGATGGGGACGCCGGGCGGATCGTGCCCGCGCCGGATGAGGCGACCCAGGCCGAAGCGCTCGAGCGCCAACGCGCCGCCGCGCAGGTTGCAGCGACGGCCCGGGCGGCTGCAAAGGAGGCGGCCGTCACGCGTGACGGGCGTCGCATCGAGATCGTGGCCAATGTAGGATCGGAGGCCGATGCGCGCGCCGCCGTCGCAGCCGGCGCTGAAGGCGTTGGCCTCTTCCGCACCGAGTTTCTGTTCCTCGATCGCGAAACGGCGCCGAGCGAAGACGAGCAGTACACGGCCTATCGCGCGGTGTGCGCGGCCATGCAGGGCCGGCCGGTCATCATCCGCACGCTCGACGTCGGCGGCGACAAGCCGCTGGCCTACGTCGACATGGGCCATGAGGCCAACCCGTTCCTGGGCTGGCGCGCGGTGCGCGTGGGGCTCGACCAGCCCGAGTTCTTCAAGGTCCAGTTGCGCGCGATCGCTCGGGTGGCTGCCGAGTTCCCGGTGCGCGTCATGTTCCCCATGATCGCCACGCCCGACGAGTTCGTAAGGGCGCGCGCTCTGCTGGGGGAGTCGATCCGCGAGGTCGGCGCGACGGCCTCGATCCCGACCGGCATCATGGTCGAGATCCCATCGGCGGCCGTTCGCGCGCGGCAGTTCGCGGCGCTGGTCGACTTCTTCTCGGTCGGCACCAACGACCTGACGCAGTACACGCTGGCCGCCGAGCGCGGCAACGCCCGCGTCGCGCGTCTGGCCGATGCTTTCCAGCCGGCGGTGCTCGAGCTCATCGGGCAGACGGCGCGCGCCGCGGCCGAGCGCGGCATCTGGGCCGGCGTGTGCGGCGAGCTGGCCGGTGATCCGCTCGCCGTCGAGATGCTGGTGGGCCTGGGCATCACCGAGTTGAGCATGTCGGCGCCGGCCATCCCGCGCGCCAAGCAGATCGTGCGCGGTCTGGCCTTCGACTCGGCCCGCGCCCGTGCCGAACATGCCTTGACCCTCTCCTCGCCTGAGGCTATTCGAGCTTATCTTCAGCAATCTCCAGAGTGATTGGGCCGCGGATGGCGCGGATTTCTCGGATGGAGAGGCTGGTCCTCCATCCGAGAAATCCGCGCCATCCGCGGCTGATCCCCTCTTCCCTGTGCAGTAGAATCGAACGCGATGTCTTTAGAAGCCCTTTGGGTGGATTTCCAAACGTGGCTGGCCGTGAATGGCCCGCCCTTCCTGCTGTACATCGCCCTGCCCTTTGTCCTCGCCTATGTGATCTCGCTGATCAGCGGCTTCCTGGCGCGGCGCTTTTCGCGGCTGGGGGCCATGCGACTGCGCAACGGCAAACCGGCCATCGAACGTCGCAAGACGGTGGAGGCGCTGGCTTCGAGCGCGATCAGCCTGCTGGCGTTCGTCCTCGCCTCGGTGTTCGTCCTGTCGCGCTATGTGGCGCCCGACACGCTGATCTGGGTCGTCGGCTTGTTCTCAGCGGCGTTCGGCTTCGCCGCGCGGCCGGTCGTCAGCGACTGGATGGCCGGGCTCAGTTTCATCTTTCGCGACACCTTCGACGTCGGCGACAAAGTCGAGTTCATGATCATGGGCGCCAGCGTGCCGATCGAGGGCGTGATCGAGCGGATCAACGTCAGCGATTGCGTCCTTCGCGCGCCGACCGGTGAGACCTTCACAGTGCCGAACGGCGAGATCCGTGTGGTGCGCAATTTCACCCGCGGCGCCTTCTCGGGCGTGAGGCTCAAGCTCCTGGTGCCGGTCGCCGATCTGGCGCGCGCGCTGCCCACCCTCGAAGCGATTGCCGAGGAGGCGCCATCGCTGCTTCCGGATCTGCTCGAGCCCTGGCGTTTGATCGCCACCGACACCCCGGTGGGTGATCAGGCCGAACTCATGCTCATCGCGCGCTCGCGCCACGGCGAGGGCGCTCAACTCAAGCTCGACATCCTGGCTTTGCTTCAATCGCGCCTGACGGAATCGGGCATCAAGCATGAGTGACGGGCGCCGCCGCCAGGCAAGCGGTCGTCGCTGTCCTCACCTCATCGGATCACCATGCATCTCCTCCTGACGAATGACGACGGTGTGTTCGCGCCCGGGCTGCTGGCGCTGAAACGCGGGCTTGAGCCGCTGGGCCACGAGATGACGATCGTGGCTCCGGCCAACAACATGTCGGCGGTGGGCCACCGCAAGACCCTGCACAAGCCGCTGCGCCTCGATCTGACCACTCTGGCCGACGGCACCACCCCGGCCTGGGCGTGCTCGGGCTCTCCGGCCGACGGCGTCGCCCTCGCGCTCAAGGGCTTCCTGACGGCGCCGGTCGACCTTGTCGTGTCGGGCATCAACCCGAACTTCAATCTCGCACAGGACCTGACGTACTCGGGCACTGTCACGGCCGCCATGGAGGGCGTGATCGCCGGGATCCCGGCCATCGCGGTGTCGACCCGTGCGCGCACGCTCGACGACTACGCACCGGCGGCGCAGTGGGCCTGCCGGGTCGCCGAGCTCTGTCTGCGTCGCGGCCTGCCGAAAGGCAACCTGCTCAACCTTAACGTGCCCGCCCAACCGCAGGGGCTCAAAGTGACTCGGCAAGGTCAGCGCATCTACCACGATGTCGTCGTCACGCGCGAAGACCCGCGCGGCCGGCCGTACTACTGGATCGGCGGCGAGGAGCCGACCGGCGAAGCCGTCGAAGGCACTGACGTCTGGGCCGTGACCCACGGCTTTGCCTCGCTGACGCCCCTGGATCTCGACCTGACGGCCGAGCGGCTCCTTGGCGAGCTTCAGGACTTTGCGGATCTGGGCTGAAATCCGCCCGCGGAGATCCGCCCAGATGGCTGTCAGACGCCGAGATTAATCGTTTTATCCCGCCGACAATCGCGCTTTCTTAAATGGTACAAGGTTTGTCAGCACTCGACATATCGGTTATAGTTCGCGCCATCTGCAGGGGGGCGTCAGGCCATTTTGATACAAGGAGACACTGATTATGCTTGCTGAATTCCGCAAATTCATTATGCGCGGCAACGTCCTGGATCTCGCCGTCGGCGTGATCATCGGCGGGGCGTTTGGCGCGATCGTGAACTCGCTGGTGAACGACATCATCATGCCCCTGGTTGGCGTCGCACTTGGCGGTCTATCCTTCGAGAATTACTTCATCCCGCTGAGCTCGGCCGTGACGGCCGACTCGCTGGCCGCGGCCCGTGAACAGGGCGCTGTGCTCGCCTGGGGCAACTTCATCACCATCATTATCAACTTCCTGATCATCGCCTTCATCATTTTCCAGATCGTGCGCCTGGCAAACAGGTTCAGCCCGCCGCCGCCCCCGCCGCCGCCGGCTGGGCCGCCGCCTCAGGAGAAGCTCCTGACCGAGATCCGCGACCTGCTCGCCCGCGGCCGCTGACCTTCGCCTCCTGCAGAAATCGACAGCCCCGGCCATCGCGCCGGGGCTTTTCGTTCGCCGCGGGCCCGATCTTGCACGCAGTTTTCACGGCCCGATGGCTTGCGCACAGCACCGCCTTGGTGGAAACTCAAGTCAACTCACAGGGAGGTGAGTCCGGGGGTCGGAACCCTGTCCACGCCAAGTGGGCAGGTCGGGAGGTCGACATGTCGGGCGGGTTGTTGCGTTGGAGAACGACGATGCCGGCGGCGCTTTTGTCGACGGCGATGGTGCTCGCTGCCTGTGCATCGCCGGAGGCGACGGTGACCGAGACGCCGGCCGAACCCACCGCCACAGCCTCGCCGGTCCCCACCCCGATCCCGACTTTCGCCGGGCACATCCTCGGGCTGTTGCCCACGCTCCAGAATGACGGCCGCTTCAGCACGCTTGTCGAGTTGATCGACGCCGCGGCCTTCGCCGAAACGCTCGACAACGAAGGGTCGTTCACCTTCTTCGCCCCGAGCAACTCCGCCTTCGACCAGTTGCCGGCCGGCACCGTCGAGGCCTGGCTCGACCCGGCTAACGCGCAACAGACCGCCGACCTACTCCGATATCATCTGGTGCCGCAGACCCTGAGCGCGAAGGCGCTTGGCGAGATGGAGGGCGTCGACTCGGCCCTGCCCGGGCATCGGTTGCTGCTCCGGCAACGCGGCGACGAGCTGCTGGTCAACAACGTGCGCATCCTCATCGGCGACATCCCGGCCACGAACGGCGTCATCCACATGATCGAATACGTGCTGCAGCCGGCGCCGTGACTGAGGCAACAAAAAAAAGAGGCCCGCGGATGATCTCCGCGGGCCTCTTTTGTTTCCGACTTACTTGCCCAGATGCATGGGCATGACGATGTAAATGTAATCGTCTCGGCCGACCGGCTTGATCACGCCGGGGCTCGTGGCGCCGGCCGTTTCGAGCGCGACGTTCGGCGTGTCGATGACGCCGAGCACGTCGACCAGATACTTGACGTTGAAAGCGATCTCGACGGCGTCGCCTTCGATGGTCGCGTCGAGGTCGGCGACGTTGTCGCCCATCTCGGCAGCCGTCGCCGAGATCGTCACGTGCCCGGGCGTCAACTCCTCGCCGGGCTTGATCTTCAGGCGGGTGGTGTGCGCGGCCTCGCGGGCGATGATATCCGACGAGCGGCAGGCCTTGCGGAACTCATCGGTGCCCACGACCGTGCGCGTGCGATAGGCCTTGGGGATGATGCCCTGATAGACCGGGAAGGCGCCTTCGATCAGTTGGGCCACAAGCTCGACGGTGCCGTTGTGGAAGATGACCTGGCCGCGGCCCGGAGGCAGTTGCATGTAAACGGGCTGCTCGGGGTCGATGATGCGCGCCAGCTCGGCCAGCGCACGCGCCGGGATGACAGCCGTGACGGGCTCGGACACCGGGCTCGACAGGTACGCCGTGCGCTCGGCGACGCGGAAGCCGTCGGAGGCCGCGAGGACGAAGCGATTGCCCTCGAGCCGCGCCAGCACGCCGGTCAGGATCGGCCGGGTCTCGTCGGTGGCCGCCGCGAAGATCACGGACGTGATCATCGAGCGCAGGTCCTCGACGTTGAGCTGGATCGCTTTGTCGAGATCCGCCGGGGGGATGGTCGGGAACTCCTGAGCGTCGATGCCCTTGATGCTCGCCTTGATCCGGCCGCAGTTGATGTTGACCGTCTGAGTGCGCGCGGTCAACGCCAGGCTGACGGGCTCGCCCGGCAGGGTGTTGACGAGGTCGACCAGAGTCTTGGCCGGCAGCGTCACCGAGCCCTCATCCTCGATCTTGGCCCCGATCCAGCAGGTGACCGCGAGCTCGAGGTTGGTGGCCGAGAGCCGCACCTGAGCCTGATCGGTCGCGAGCAGGATGTTGCCAAGCACCGGAAGCGTGCTGCGCGCAGAAACCGCGCGCGAGACGATGCCCAGGCCCTTCGAGAGGTTGTCTTGCAGGCACGTGAACTTCATGCTGGTGTTTGTTGCCGTTCAGGATGATGTGGTTGAGGCGGCGTCCTCAACGCTCGGCGAGTATACAACGAAACAAATTAGGCGTCAGGCGTCAGGCGTCGGGCGTCAGTGTGAGCCGTTCGCGGTCAGCGGTCAGCGGTCAGCTCACGCTACCGCGCCATATCGCGTCGCGTAAGCTGACCGCTGAAGGCTAACGATTAACGACTCAACACTGACGCCTGACGCCTGACACCTGACGCCTCACACAAAATGCGCCAGCGCCTTCTCACCGTTCATCAAGATCTGCAGCGTGCGGCCCTGGCGTTCCTGGCCGACCTGCATGAGTTTGACGCCGAGAGAGGCCGCAACGGCCGCGTCGTTGGGGAGTTCTTCGCCAAGATAATCGACTGCCCTGTCGAGCAACTCGACGTTGAGCCTGTCGCCGGATTGGGACGGTGAGACGGCCATGGCGAAGATGTTCGACTCGACCAGGTCCTGGAAGAAGTGGGTGCCGTACGACGGGTCCGGCATACCCTCGCCCGCCCCGGCCAATTCGATCAGCGCGCGCGCATTGAAGATGTCGGCGTACGACACCGGCACGCCGAGCTCGATGTTCGACGAGCCCCAGCGCCCGGGGCCGATCAGGATGAACTCACGGCCCTCGAGTTTCTTGTTCAGCCGCCCGATCAGCCGGGCGACCTCGACCCGTGCCCGCGGCTGCAGGGTGCGATAGATCTCGGGGCGCACATACGCGATCCACGCCACGCCGTCGATCTTGCCGCGCGGCACCATGCGCGCCGACGTGAACAGGATCAGATCGTCGGGCACGTCGGCGGGCAGCGTCGGGGCCTCGCCGCCGCGGACCAGGCTTTGGGGGCGACACTGCAGGATGTGGAAGATCGGCGTCAGTTTGCCGTTCTGCCCGGGGCGCAGGCTGGCCGTGAACTCGACGTCGACCGGGAAGCCGTACTGCTGCTCGAGGCGCTGCAGGATGACCCGCATCCCGGCCGCGAAGTCCGTGCGCGCCAGCAGGTTGTCGAAGGTCAGCACCATGTTGTCGCGATCGAAACGCGCGCCTATGCTGCGGATCGGCGTCAGCCCGTCCTCGTCGCGCAATGACGCGAGGTAGCGCAGGGGCGGATAGTCTTCGGCGAACAGATCCCCAGGCGCGAGAGTGACCAGACGGTTCTGGTCGATGTCGATGGCGTCGATCAGGTGCTGGGCGTAGTGCGTCATCGCCTCGGGCGTCGTCTCGGGCCGCAGCGTCGGGTGGCTGAGATAGACCAGCCGTGGATAGTCCTCGCCGACCCGGTTGACGGCGCGCGTGCCGAGGCCCGTCACAAGACGCAGGAAACCATCCTCACGCTTGAGCCGCGAGTTCCAGACCACAGGCGCCTGGCTGAAGGCGACGCCCGCCAGCGTCGGGAAGAAATACTGGCGGTAGCGCTCGCCCTGCACTTCCTGCAGGAGGATCGCCATGCGCTCGTCGTAGTCGATCAGGTTCATGCGCCGACGGTAGATCAGGGCGTCGGGGCTGTAGACGCTGGCGTAGATGCGCCGGATCGCGCGCGTCAGGTCGCGCAGGTTCTCTTTGTCGTTGCCCTGGTTCGGGCAGAAGTAGCTGTCGTACTTGCCCGCGAACGACGTGCCGAAGTTGTCTTCGAGCAGGCTCGACGACCGCACGATCACCGGCCGATCGCCCACCTCGCGCAGGATCTCGCGCAACTGGTCCGCGATCTCCTCCGGAAAGCGGCCCTGCTCGTACTCGGCCAGGATCATGGGGTAGTCGGCGCGGATCTGGTCGATCGGCTTGTACTTCTGGTTGATGTACTCGACCTTGTTCAGCGCCAGGTACTCGTAGAAGACGTCCGCGGCGATGAAGTACGAACGCGGCATGGCCACGCGGCCGCGCAGGTCGATGCCCTCGACCTCGCCCTGCAGCTGCAGGATCTTCCAGGCCAGCAGCATGCCGGCCGCCTTGCCGCCGACCTTGCCGTTGCCAATGCGGCGTTGCAGGATGTAGCGGAAGTCGTCGACGTCGAGCCACTTCTTGGCGCGCCCGATGAAACCCAGCTGATCGCTGATCAGGGCCTTGATCAGCACCACGCGCATCTCCTCGATATGGTGGGCGACGCGTTCGCGCTCAGGAACGGGCAGCGCCTCATACTGCTCGATCTTGCGGATGAGCAGATCGGTCGGCGCCAGCTCGGGGTTGAAGGTCAGCGTGATCTCGTCGAAGTGCGCCAGCGGCTCCGTCGTTCGGCCGCGGCGCGTGGCCAGCAGATCATCGACGATGTGGTGGAAGAGCTCGAGCGGGAGGTTGTAGGCGAAGTAGAAGTCGATCAGGTGGTCGCGGATCTGCTGCATGCGCTGATCCCACGCCGCCGAATCCTCCTCGCCAAACGGGTCGATCAGGCCTTCACGGTGCTGCGAGAGCACCGCCTTCTCCTTGGCCTCCTCCTCCAGGCGCAGCGGCGTGATCACGCCGCGTCGGATCAACTCTTCGCGCATCCGATCCCGGATCTTGCGAGCCAGGATCGGATACTGAGTGATCTGCAGGTACAGCGACAGGATCTTGGGGAGTTCGGGCTGGTCCGTCATTGGCGATTGGTTATTGGCTATCGGCTATTGGCTGTTGATCTCCAATAGCCAATAGCCAGTAACCAATGCCTCTTTGTCTTACACCCAGCCGCGCAGTTCCATGGCCTTGACCACGCGGTCGATGGCGACCATGTAGGCGGCGTCGCGCATGTAGACGTCGCGGGCCTCGGCCATGCTGACCACGCCCTTGAAGGCCGAGGTCATCTTCTGGTCGAGGCGGCGCAGCACGGCGTCGTGTTCCCAGTAGTAGTTGGCATCGCTCTGCACGCTCTCGAAGTACGAGACCGTGACGCCGCCGGCGTTGCATAGAAAGTCGGGGATGAGGAAGGTGCCGCGGCCGCGGATGACCTCGTCGGCCTCTGGAGTGGTCGGGCCGTTGGCGCCCTCGGCGATGATCTGCACCTTGGGGCTGATCGAGCCGACGTTCTCGGCCGTCACCTGGCCTTCGAGCGCGGCCGGGATCAGCACGTCGACGTCCTTGGCGATCCAGGCATCGCCGGGCTCGATGCCGTAGCCGGCGGCCTTCGCCTTGGCCTTGTCGACAGTGCCGTACTGGTCCGTGATCGACTGCAGGAATTTGACGTCGATGCCGTCGTCCTTCGAGAAGGTCACGGCCGCCTTTTCGTGGCGGTCGTAGCATGAAATGCAGACGACCTTGCCGCCGAGATCCTCGACGAAGCCGCGCGCCGCATACTGGGCGACGTTGCCGAAGCCCTGGATCGCGGCCGTGGTCTTGCGCGAGTCGATCCCAAACTTGGCCATGGCCTCGCGGACGGTGTAGATCACGCCGTAGCCCGTCGCCTCGGTGCGGCCGAGCGAGCCACCGCCGCCGACAGGCTTGCCCGTGATCACGCCCGGCACGTATTGGCCGGTGAGCTTCGAGTACTCGTCCATCATCCAGCCCATCATCTGCGGCGTGGTGCCCACGTCGGGGGCCGGCACGTCGATGCGCGGGCCGAGGTTCTTCCAGATGCCGTCGATCCAGCCGCGGCACAGGCGTTCCTTCTCGCCGACCGACAGCGTCGCCGGGTCCACCACGACGCCGCCCTTTCCGCCGCCAAGCGGCAGATCCGCCGCAGCGGTCTTCCAGGTCATCCACATCGCCAGGGCGCGCACCGTGTCGAGCGTCTCGTTCGGGTGGAAGCGGATGCCGCCCTTGGCCGGCCCGCGCGCATCGTTGTGTTGAACGCGGAAGCCAAAGAAAACCTTGATCGTGCCGTCGTCCATGCGCACCGGGATCTGGAACCGGAATTCGCGCAGCGGCCAGCGCAAGATCGAGCGGATCTCGGAGTCCAGGTTGAGTTGATCGGCCACCCGATCGAACTGACCCTGCGCTGCCTCAAACGGATTGAACACGGGCGCTACCTTGGTGGACATCGTGGTCCTTTCCATTGGGTTATTGGTCATTTACGCTTGGCTAGTGAAGGCCGAATAGCCAAGAGCAAATCACCAATAGCAAATCACCATTAGCCAAGAGCTAATGCTTTTAGCTTCTCCGCCAGCAACCCGCGGATAACCTGCGGGTTGCCACGACCTTGAGATGCCTTCATGACCTGGCCGAAGAACCACTGCTCCACGGTC
The DNA here is from genome assembly GCA_044226485.1 of Anaerolineales bacterium. Classification (GTDB taxonomy): domain Bacteria; phylum Chloroflexota; class Anaerolineae; order Anaerolineales; family UBA6663; genus UBA6663. The sequence continues at coordinate 299,467 of JBGAGY010000009.1, read as the reverse complement.
GCCTTGCCGCCCAAGAAGGTCTTCACCTGCTCGGGGTTGGCGGCGAGGACCTTGTCGATCAGGGCCTCGATCTCGGCCGTGTCGCTGACCTGGGCCAGGCCTTTGCTCGCTACGATCGCGTCGGCGTCCTGGCCGGTCGCGAACATCTCTTCGAAAACTGTCTTGGCGGTGTTCGAGTTGATCGTCCCTGCGTTTGCCAGGGCCACCAGGCCCGCCAGCGCCCGGGGCGTCACCTTCACCTGGTCGATGCCCAGACCGGCGGCGTTCATCAGCCGGAAGAGCTCGCCCGTGATCCAGTTCGCTGCGGCTTTGGGCGCTGCGCCGGCCGCGCAGACCGCCTCGAAGTACTCGGCCACCGCGCGCTCCGACGTCAACAGATCAGAATCGTAGCGCGTCAGGCCGAAAGCGTGCATGAAACGATCCCGCTTGGCGGCCGGCAGTTCGGGCAGGTCGGCGCGGATGCGCTCGATCCAGGCCCGCTCGAGCTCCAGCGGCGGGAGGTCGGGCTCGGGGAAGTAGCGGTAGTCGTGGGCGTGTTCCTTGCCGCGCTGCGACACTGTGACGCCGTCGGCATCGTTCCAGCCCATCGTCTCCTGGGCGACGGCCCCGCCCGACTCCCAGACTGCGCTCTGACGCTCGATCTCGTAGGCCGCGGCGCGTTCCATGGCCTTGAACGAGTTCAGGTTCTTGACCTCGGTCCGCGGGCGGAGCTCGTCGCTGCCGGCCGGTCGCACTGAGATGTTGGCCTCGAAGCGGATGACGCCCTTCTCCATGTCGCCGTTGTTGACGCCGAGGTAGCGCAGCAGCTGGCGCAGCGCCGTCGCGTAGGCGCGCACCTCCTCGACAGAGCGCAGGTCAGGCTCGGTGACGATCTCGAGCAACGGCACGCCGGCGCGGTTGAGGTCGACGAGGGAGGAGATCGAGGAGCCAGGAGCGAGGAGCGAAGGGCGAACGCTCCCGCGCTCTTCGCCCTTCGCTCCTCGCTCCTCGGAGTGGTTCAGCTTGCCTGTATCCTCTTCAAGATGCACCCGCCTGACGCGTACGCGCTTGGGGCCGGCCGAGGTCTCGATGTCGAGATAGCCGTTGATGGCCAGCGGCAACTCGTATTGCGAGATCTGATAGCCCTTGGGCAGGTCGGGGTAGAAGTAGTTCTTGCGCGCGAAGACGTTGACGCCGGGCACTTCACAGTTGAGGGCCAGCGCCACGCGCAGGCCGAACTCGACGGCCCGCTCGTTGATCACCGGCAGCGTGCCGGGCATGCCCGCGCACACCTCGCACACCACGGTGTTCGGCGCCGCCGAGGTCGAGTCGACGACGGCGCAGCCACAGAACATCTTCGATTCGGTCAGCAACTCGGCGTGGACTTCCAGGCCGATGACGGGTTCGTAGGGCATATGAAAGGCGTCAGGTGTCAGGTGTCAGGCGTCAGCAGGGCAACTCATGTGGCCGACCCTCCCTTGTGGTCGGCCGTGCTACTTCGCCCTTTGATCTCTCGGAATGACAAACCGCATCGCGCTCTCGCAATCCGAGAGCGAACAGATCTTATTATCTACCAGGCCGGCGGCTTTGCCGAGCGGGATGAGTGAGTCCTGCTTGAGATAACCGGCCCCATTGGCAGCCGTGCAAGGCGCGCTCGGCGTGCCCTTCTTGGCCGTGATCACCCAGATGCCGCCGGCCGGCTCAAGTTGTTGCCTGAGCTCGGTCAACATGGGAACCACTTCATCCAGCGCCTTCGGCCAGTACAGGATCACGTCAGCCGGCCCGGCCCCGGCCTTCCCGCCTCGTTCTCGGATCTGCGCCGCCAGCTCGCGCACCCCCGCCGCCCGGCTCGACACGCCGACCCAGGCCACCCGATCGCCGGGCCTCACGCCCAGCTTATCGACGACGCTGCGGTGGGAGTAGTCTTTGTCGGGCATTTGGAGGCGTCAGGCGTCGGGCGTCAGGGATCAGTGGGTTCATCGCGCCAGCGTGAGCTGACGCCTGAAACCTGACGCCTCATCCGTGCCTTCGCATGAAGCTCGCGAACCGTTCCAGCGCCTTCTCGAGTTTCTCGTAAGCCGTGGCGTAGGAGAGCCTGACGTAGCCGTCGCCGCCCTCGCCGAAGGCCGAGCCCGGCACGACGGCCACCTGCTCTTCAGACAGGATCGAGTCGGCGAACTCGACCTCGTTCATGCCGCTCTTGGCCACCGAAGGGAAGGCATAGAACGCGCCCTTGGGCTCGAAGCAGTCGAGGCCGAGCGAGTTCAGGCCTGGTACCAGCAGCTTGCGGCGACGATCATACTCGGCCACCATGGCCTCGACGTGCTCGTCGCCATGCTCGAGGGCCTCGATGCCCGCCCACTGCGCCGGCGTCGGCGCAGACATGATCGTGTATTGATGCACCTTGCGCATCGCGGCCAGCAGCTCGGACGGAGCGGCCACATAGCCGAGGCGCCAGCCGGTCATGGCATGGCTCTTCGAGAAGCCGCCGAGGAGGATGCTGCGCTCGCGGGCGCCTGGGAGCGTCGAGACGCAGACGTGCTTGAAGCCGCTGTAGACCAGGCGCGCGTAGATCTCGTCCGAGATGACCAGCAGGTCGTGCTTGACCGCCACCGCCACGATCTCGGCCAGGTGCTCGCGGCTGATCACGCCGCCGGTCGGATTGTTGGGATAACCGATTAGGATCGCCTTGGTGCGCGGCGTGATCTTGGCCTCGATGTCGGCCGCCGTCACCTGGAAATCGTTCTCGACCCGCGTGCCCAGCGGCACCGGCACACCGCCCGCGAACTGCACCTCAGCGGTGTAGGCCACGAAACACGGCTGCGGCACGATGACCTCGTCGCCAGGGTCGAGGATGGCCGTCAGCGTCAGATAGAGGGCCTCCGACACGCCGACCGTCGCCAGGATCTCGGCATCGGGATCGTAACCCACGCCGTACAGGCGCTCGAGATAGCGCGAGATCGATTGGCGTAGCTCGACGAGGCCCGAGTTCGAGGTGTAGCCTGTTTTGCCGGCTTCGAGCGAGCGCACGCCGGCGTCCAAAATCGGGCGCGGCGTGACGAAGTCGGGCTCGCCGATGCCCAGCGAAATCACGTCGGGCATGGTGGCGGCGATGTCGAAGTACTTGCGGATTCCAGACGGGGGTACAGCGTCAACGCGCTGTGAGATAAAGCGGCGCATACCGCCGATTATACCGGTGGCCGTCGCGCCCGACACGGCAACCGCATCGATCGAACCACGCTAAGAGATTTGCCACGAATTCCACGAATAGAAACGAGTGAGCACGAATAACTGAAGGTGACGCAAAGTCTTGTGGCGACCAACCCGAAACCATTCGTGCCAATTCGTTTCCATTCGTGGAATTCGTGGCAAGAATCCCTGATACATCACGCAATGACTTTGAGAGACACGTTCGCCAGCTTGCACCACGCCGCGATGCTCTCGCGAACGTCGCCGTAGGCCAGGATCCAGTGCTGGGTGGTGCCGACTGTGGCCGCCTGCCTGAAGAAGTCGAGGACGTTCACGTCGGGCTTGAACACGGCGTGCGGGTAGCCTTCGATCCACGCCGGCTGATCGACCACTTCGCCGGAGCAGACGATGGCCTGCCAGACGCCCTGAGCCGTCCAGCGCAGCTGCAGCAAGGTCACGCGGCCGGGGCGGCACGCAAACTGGAAGTGCGCGCCCTCGGTCGGGTCGGTCTGGCAGTACTCGTAGTCCTGGCTGATGTATGCCTCTCCAGGTCGCGCAGCCTGCGGATCCTGAAGACCGGCATGCCCGCCCACCATCAGGTTGTGGGCTTCGTCCCAGAACCAGAACTCGACGAAGAACACCGGCCCGCCCGCCAGCAACGACTGCACCCGCAGCGCCAGCGCCGCCCCGAGGTCGCCCTCAAGGCCGAAGAGCCGCGCCTGCGGCCCCGCGGCCTGCGGCGGGAAGAGACACGGTCTGAGGCCACAGACGGCGTGAAGCTCGTTGGCGGTGTCGTTGAACGACAGGACGTCAAGCCGGTGTTCGTCGGCCAGACGGCCCAGGCCCAGCGTGTAGCGCGCCGCACGCTGAAGCGTCTCGTCAGACACACCCTTCACCGGGAAGTCGCGCCTGACCTGCTCCAGATACGCATCGATCTCAGCGACCGAGATGGCCTGAGCGCTGAGGTCGAGATCCCGCACCGACAGATACTGCACGACCGGACCAAGCTCGGTCGCCAGCCGGATCTCGTCGACGTACGTGGACTGCATCTGGTCGTTGTGTGCCGGCAGCAGACCGAAGCGCGTGGTCTTGAGCGCCTGATGCACCTGCCCGGCGCGCGCCGCGTTGATGAGCTCCTGCTTCATCAATGGGCTGTCCGGCGCGCCCGTCAGAAAGAGGTACGGCACACCCAGGTTCTTGAGCGTCCCCAATCCCTCGAGCGTCCCCACGGGCCCGGAAAAGCGCAGGACGTCGACGAAACTCGCAGGGCGCGGCGGCTGAGCCGTCGGTTGGAAGCACCAGATCGCCAGCGGCTGACCGTTCAGCGCTCGCACCAACGGCTGCAGGAAGAAATCCTCCGCCCAGACTTGAAACGTCAGGAGGACGAGGTCAAGCCGTGCCGCGCGCAGTTCCCCGACGCAGGCCTGCAGACTCGTCGGCGAGTTGACGACCCAGGTATGGCGCACGTCCAACTCGCCGGGCAACGCGCCGATGAGGGCCTCTGTGTCGGCCTTCAAGCCCTCCACGAGCGCGGGCAACGCGACCACGTCGTCGAACCATTGAGCGCGCAGGAGGATCAAGCCCACAGTCGGTCGAGCCAGCATCATCGGCCTCCTTCTCTCAAACGGCGTCTAGCCCTTGACGGCGCCCTTGGCCAGACCGCGAATCAGATAGCGCTGCGCCACCAACGCGAAGATGAGCACGGGCACCAGCACCAGCGAGCCCGAGGCCGCGATTCGGCCCCAGAGGATGGCCTTGTTGGTCATGAAGCTCGTGATCGTCACCGGCAGGGTCCGGGCGTCACGGCCGGTCAGGATGACGGCGTAGAGGAACTCGTTCCAGCAGTACAGGAAGCTCAGGATCGAGGTGGCCGCCAGCCCCGGGAGAACCAGCGGCAGGTTGATTCGAAACAATGCCTGCAGCCGCGTGCACCCGTCGATCATGGCGCACTCCTCGAGGTCGATCGGCACGTCTTCGAAGAACCCGATCATCAGCCAGATCGCCAGCGGGATCGTGAAGGTCAGATACGAGATGATCAGGGCCCACTGGCTGTCGATCAGATCCAGGCTATTGAAGAGCACGTACAGCGGCACGATGATCGTGATCGGCGGAAGCATCTGCGGGATCAGGACGCTCATGCGCCACCAGAAGGCGCCTCTGAAACGGAATCGCGCGAAGCCGTAGGCCGCGAACGCGCCAACCGCCACTGCGATGATCGTGGTGCTCACTGCGACGATCAGGCTGTTGAGGAAGTACTTGAAGAACTCGCCGTTCGTGACCACATCGATGTAGTTCTTCAGCGTGGGCTCGAACAGCCAGACGGGCGGCAGCGCAAACGTCAGCTCCGGCGGCTTGAACGACGTGATCAGCAGATACACGATCGGCGCGACCGAGAACAAAGCGACGATGAACGCCAGGGCGTGGATGGCGATCGAATTGAGCGAGTGGAGGAGTCGGTCGCGTGACATGCTCTCCCCCTATTCCGACGAGCGGCCGATGCTGCGCGCCAGGATCCCCGCGAGCACGAGCATGATCAGGATCATCGTGTACGAGGCCGCCGACGCGTAGCCGAGGTTGAACGACTTGAACCCGTAGTTGTAGACGTAGAGGCTGATCACTTCAGTAGTGCGGGCCGGCCCTCCCGCCGTGAGCAAATACACCACGTCGAAGATGCGGAAGGTGTCGATCAGGCGCCACAGGAGCGCCACGAGGATCGCGGGGCGGAGCATCGGCAGCGTCAGGTACGTGAAAGTCTGCCACGCCGAGGCTCCGTCGATCCGGGCCGCCTCGAACGGCTCCTCCGGCAGTGATTGCAGCCCGGCCAACAACATCAGCGCCACGAACGACGTGGTGTTCCAGACGTCCACCAGGATGACCGCGGCCATCGCCACGCCGGGAGCGCTCAGCCACTCGACCGGCGGCAGCCCGATCTGCCGGATATAGAAATCGATGATGCCGTACTCGTAGTTGAACAACAGTCGCCAGGTGAGGCCGATGACGACGTTCGTGCACATCATCGGCAGGAAGATCAGCGATCGCACGAGGTTACGCCCAAACAAAGATTGATTGAGCAACAGCGCGACGCCCATGCCCAGCGTGAACTCCAACGCCAGGGCGCAGATCACGAACGTGAACGTCAGGCCGAGCGAATTCCTGAAGTCTTGTTGCGCGATCAGACTCAGATAGTTGTCGAGGCCTACCCACGGAACGCCGTTGACGAAACCGGCCAGCGTCCATTCGTGAAAACTGAGCCAGAACGAATATCCGAGCGGATAGATGAGGATGACGAACAGGATCAAGAAGGCCGGGCCGATATACAGGGCCGGCTCGAGCTGACGCAGCCAGTGGCGTTTGCGTCCGGGGGCGGGCGTCGCGACCATGCAGTCCATTCTCCCCTAGCGGAGGCCGGGTGGCGAGCCCTGTCGACCCACCACCCGGCCCTGACTTCCTGGAGCGGCCCGTCGCGAACCCCGGGCCGGCGCAAAGGATTACTTGATGTAGCCCGCCTTGGTCAGCAGGTCCGTCATCCGGGCCGCGGCGTCATCAAGGGCCGCCTGCGGCGACTTGGTGCCGGTCACGGCCGCGGAGATCGCCTCGTCGATGGCAGTCACCATGTCGCCGGTGACGGTGGTCGACGGAACCAGATGCCGAATGGGCATGACTTCGCCCAGCATCTTGAACTGCGGGATCTTCTGGGCGACTTCGGGATCCGTGAGCGCCAGTTGGTTCGACGGGATGCCGCCGTTGAGCGCCCACTGCTTGCCGCCGTCATGGCCGGTCAGCCACTCGATGAACTTGTACGCGGCGAGCCCGTTCTTCGAGCCCGACGGGATGACCCAGCCCCAGCTCGAACCGCCGGTGCCGTGCACGACGGTGCCGTCCGCCTGCTTGGAGCCAGGGATGAAGGTGTAGCCGAGCAGCGGCTTGCCATCCTTGCATACCTTCGGCGACTGCGCGCAGTCGGTCAGCGTCTGGGTCGCGGCCATCCACTCGACGCCCATCGCCACCTTGCCCTCCTGCAGGCCCGTGAGGATTTCGTTGTAGCCGTACGTGTTCACGTCGGGCGGAACGACCTTTTCGGTCAGCAGCAGGTTCGCATAGAAGGTGAGCGCCGCGACGCCGGCCTCGTTGTTGATGATCGGCTTGTTGTCCTTATCGAGGATCTCGCCGCCGAACGAATACAGGTAGTGCATAAAGTCCCACAGGGCTTCGTCTGGCTTGGCGCCGATCACGGCCCCGTAGACCTCGGGCGGATTGTTGAGCGCCTTGGCTGCCGCCAGATACTCGTCCCAGGTCTGGGGCACCGCGATGCCCTTGGCCTCGAGCAGGTCGGTGCGATACCACAGCCAGGCCGTGTCGCCTTCGGACGGGAACGCATAGGTCTTGCCGTCGAACACGAAGGTGTTGATGGCGGGCTGATAGTTCTTGAGGTCGAAGTCCTTGGCCACGACGTTGGGGTCGGTGAAGTACTGGTCGAGGTCCTTCAGGGCGTTGGCCTTGATCCAGGCCGGTGGCCAGTCGGAGGACACGTAGGCCACGTCGTAGTCGCTGCCGCCGGCCACGAACGTGGTCGTCAGCTTGTCCTGATACGACTCGCGCGCGATCTCTTCGACCGTCACCTCGTTGCCCGTCTGTTCCGTGTAAGACGCGGCCAGCTTCACCAGGTTGTCATGCTCGGGGCCGCTCCACACGGCCACTACGATCGGCGCCAGCTTCCCCGAAGCGTCGCCGCTTGCCGCTGTGGGTTGCGCCGTGGCCGGCCCGCACGCCGCCAGGATCAAACCGATGAGACTGATGATCGCCATCACCCGGTACTTACGCATACTCCCTCCTCCTTGTGTGCTTGTTCTCGATCGATAGGCGAAACGCAACTGCGCGGGCCTGGCCCCCGCCATGTCGGACTGCTGCCGACGCCAGGGTGCGTGCGGGTGGGTTAGGAGTCGGTGGCCTTCCTTTCTTTTGCAGATGGAAGCTCGAGCGGCGCGCGCCATGTGCGCGTGTCTCCATGCAAACCGGCCGGGCGAACCAGCTTGAGCAGTTCGGCGGCGTCGAACCCATAACCCTCAGCGGCGGCGCGTTCCTGCTCGGCCAGATCCCGGCTCAGGTCGGCCAGGCTCTCCGGCGTGAACTGCGCCCGGTAGGCTCGTAGGGCTTGATGCTTGCGCGCCGTCGTGGCGCTGATGTCCACGAGGGCGTTCGGGTGCGCGGTAAGGTAATAGGCGACACCCGTCATGGGTCTCGGCTGATAAGCATCGTCGATGTCGGGCCGAGTCTTGAGGCGCGTGAACTCGACAAGCAAAACAGCTTCAGACACGGCCTTGCCGGTGATGATGTGATCCTGATGCGCTTCATACGGCAACCAGGGATCCACTGTGAGCACCCAATCGGGTTGCAGGCGCCTGAGATAACCGATGATGTCGCGCCGCAGCTTGAAGTAATCGTAGTCCCCGGCGTCCGGATACCCCAGCTTGTAGAACTCATCGACGCCGATCAGCGCCCCGGCAGCGTACTGCTCGGCCTCGAGCTGCGCCGCCATGTCGGCCTCGCTGAGCGATTGATCAAGCACGCCCACCAGATCATCGGTCACGGTGAGGTAGCTCACCCGCACGCCCTGATCGTGCAGACGCGCGATCGTCCCGCCCGCGAAGAGGTCGTTGTCGTCGTAGTGCGGCTGGATGCAGAGCACGTGTCGCGCCGCGAGGAGATCGGCCACTGTGAGCGGTTGAGACGCCATCGTCAGTCCTTCACGGCCGCGAGCGGGTTGACCAGGCACCACGCCCCCAGCAGGCCAACGTCGTCGCCCAGCGTCGAGGGCACGATCGGCGTGTCCTTCCAGTAGTACTCCATGCACCGCCGCCGCAGCACGGCGCGGGCCGGATCGAGCAGCAGCGGCCCGACCTTGCTGACGCTGCCGCCGACGATGATGATCTCGGGGTTGAGGATGTACAGCAGGTTCGTCAGGGCCACGCCCAGGTAGTAGCCGGCTCGATGGAACAGCTCGATGGCCAGCGCGTCGCCGTTCAGCGCGGCAGCGCCCACCAGGCTGGCCGTGATCGCGGCCGGATCGCCGTGGCACAGTTCGGTCAGTTGACTGGCCTCGCCCGCCAGCAGGCGTTGGCGGGCCTGCTCCGCCAGCGACGGCCCCGAGATCAGCGACTCGAGGCAGCCACGGCTGCCGCACCCGCATCGAATCGGAGAGTCTTCCTGTAGGGTCATGTGCCCGAGCTCGGCCGCCAGGCCATGCGCGCCCAACAACAGCTGGTTGTCGACGATAATGCCGCTGCCGACGCCCGTGCTGATGGTGATGAAGATCAGGTGGGCATAACGCAGGTGGGTGCCGAACCGATGCTCGGCCAGAGCCGCGGCGTTGGCGTCATCGGCCACCACCACGGGCACGGCGAAACGATCTTGCAACGTCTGACGCAGCGGGAAGTTGTCCCAGCCGGGGATGTTCGGCGAATGCAGGATGGTGCCGGTCCACGGATCCAACGGGCCGGGCGTGGCGACGCCGATCGCCCTGACGGGTTCCTGCGCGGGCCAGACCTCCTCGATCGCTTCCTCGATGTGCCGCACGAGCTGGTCGGCCGACTGCGATGCCGGCGTGGGCCGAACGGAACGGCGCAGGATCTGGCCGTGGACGTCGCACAAGGCCGCGCGCGTCTGCGTGCCGCCCATATCGACCACGACACAGCCCGGTGCAGCGGTCACCGCGCAGCCCCTCCCTGCCCGCCCGTCGCGCCGACGCTCGCGGACGTTTCAGGCGTCCAGCTCCAGGCTCGCTCGAGGATCGCGACGGCCTGATCGTAGCCACGGACCATGGGGTTGAGCAGCAGGGCACGCAAGGCCCGCTCGCGATCGCGCTCGACGATGGCGGCGACGGCCATCTGTTCGTACGCGCAGTTGCGTTGAACCAGGTTCCTGACGTCGTCGGGGAGCGCCGCTGCAGGCGGCGTCACGATCTTGCCGGCCTCGATGCGCGACGGCAGCTCGACGATCGCGTCGTCGGGCAGCCAGGGCACGCGCCCGTGGTTTGTGACGTTCAGGATGAAGGCCCGACTCCTGTAAGCCGCCGACTGGCCCGCTCGCCCTTCGATGAACGCGAGCAGCACCGGGGCGATGATGGCGTCGTACCAGGCCGCCTTGCGACGCGCCAGGCCGGCGGGTTTCTCACCTGAAACCAGACACGCCTCATATTCCACAAGGACCTCGTCCTGAAGGCCCATGAGCTCCTGGGCCCGGGTCGGCTTGCCGCGCTTGCTGGCGAGCAGTCGGTCGGCGTGGAAGATGTAGTTGAGGTAATTGCCCGGGACAACGCCCAGCGCCCGCGTCAGGGCCACATCGACGTTTGGGTTGGCCACGGCGGCCCGCTCGAGCACCTCGGCCATTCGGTCGCGGCCGGCGTGGCGCACGCCACTGACCCAGCCGAAGTGGTGCATGCCCACGTAGTCGATCTCGAGCTCATGCGCAGGCACGCCGAGCGCGCGCCCGACGTTCTGCAAGAGACTGATCGGCGCGTCGCACAGCCCGAGCACATTGAGCGTCGTGTAGTGCGCGACGGCGTACTGCACCAGGCTGCTCGGGTTGGCGAACGACACCATCAAAGCGTCGGGGCAGATCCGTTCCATGCGGCGCGCGTAATCCAAGACGGCCGGGATCGTGCGCGACGCATTCGCGAACCCGCCCGCCCCGACGGTTTCTTCGCCGGGCAGGCCGAGCTCATTCGGAAAGCTCTCGTCGAAAGATCGGGCTTCGAGCCCGCCGACCCGCACCTGGTTCAGCACGTAGTCGGCGCCCGAGAGGGCTGCATCCACATCGGTGGACGTGCTCACTGTGAGCAGCGGATCGCCCTCGCCGAACAGGCGCGCGATGCCGGCCACGATCTCGAGCTTGTTCGCCGAACGACCGACCAGCACGAGCTCGATCGGCTGCGTCCGATCCGGCGCTTGATGCAGGGCCTGGGCCAGAGCCGGCGTCGCTACGCCGCTGCCGCCAAGGACGACGACTTTGATCGCCATCAGCGCGCTCCGATGCCAAAGCTCTGACTTGCCAATGACGCCACCGATCGCCCCTTGAAGAAGTCGTTGATGGCATCGCAGACCTCACCGACTTCGGCGTCCGTGAGCTCCGGGAACATCGGCAGGCAGAGGAGCTCCTTGACCTGTGCATCCGCCACCGGGAAGTCGCCGGGCTTGTGGCCCAGATGCGCGTAAGCCGGCTGGTGCGGCACTTCGAGCGGATACATCGGCTGGCTGCCGATGCCACGATCGGCCAGGAACGCGATCAGGTCGTCGCGGTCGGGCGTCAGGATCGTGTACATGTAGTACGCATGCCGATGGTCGGGCTTCACCAGCGGCGTGAGCAGCGGCAGGCTTTGCAGCCGCTCGGTGTACATCTCGGCGACCTCGGTTCGGCGGTCGATCCAGCCGTCGAGGTAGCGCAGCTTGATCCGCAGGATCGCGGCCTGGATCTCGTCGAGGCGCTGCTGGAATCCCAGGATCTCGTGCAGGTACTTCTTGTGCTGACCCATGTAACGCAACGTCTTGATCCGATCGTAGATCTCGGGGTCGTTGCACGTGATTGCTCCGCCGTCGCCATAGGCGCCCAGCACCTTGGAGGGGTAGAAGCTGAAGCAGCCCACGTGCCCCATTGAGCCGGCCTTGCGCCCTTTGAACGTGGCGCCGTGGGCGTGGGCGGCGTCCTCGATCACGTACAGGTTGTGACGCTTCGCGATCTCGAGCAGTTGGTCCATATCCACGATATGGCCGTAAAGGTGCACGGGCAGGATCGCCTTGGTGCGCGGCGTGATCAAGCGCTCAAGCCGGGTCACGTCGATGTTGAAGGTGCGCGGGTCGACGTCCGCAAACACCGGAGTGGCCCCGGTGTAGGAAATGGCAAACACCGTCGCGATGTAGGTGTTGGGCACCGTGATCACTTCGTCGCCGGGCCCGACGCCGCAGGCCAGAAGCGCGAGATGCAGGGCTTCGGTGCCATTGCTGATCCCGAGGCTGTAGGTGGTGCCGGTGTACGCGGCGTACTCGCGCTCGAACTCGCTGACGTTTGGCCCGAGGACGTACTTGCCGGTCGGCAGGATGTCGAGCATGGCCTGCGTGACTTCGGCCTTCACTTGCTCGAACTGGCGCGTGATGTTTTCGGCCGGGATGCGAATCGTCGTCATGATGTCTCCTTGGCTACTTGCGACGGCGCAACACGAAGAAGTGGATCATGTCGCCGCGGTGATAGTCCTGCGAATAGAGGATGGGTTGATCGTTGGCGTCGCAGTTGACCTGCTCCATGAGCACCCAGGCGACGCCGTTCTTGGCTTCGACACGCTGGCTCAGGTCGTCGGCGAGGTTCACGGCGCTGATCTTGGCCCGCGAGTAGGCCAGCTGCCCGCCCCACTGTCCTTCGATCAACGCGACAAGCGATCCCGTGAACGCCTCAGGGTCTACGGTGCTTTTGACGAGCGTGGTCGGCAGCACATCGACGGAGTAGATGACGGTCTCGCCCGCCGCCTGTCGCAGCCGTTCGAGGATCAGCACCGGGCTGCCGGGCGCCAGCCGCAGGTGAGAGCGCACGACATCATCGGCAGGCTCAACTCGCGCCGAGAGCACGCGGGTCGTGATCTCGATCCCCAGCTCCTGCGCGAGGTCAGTGACGCTGCGCAGACGGGTGATGTCTTCGGTGATCAGGCTTGAAGGATCCGCGGCCAGGAAACGGCCGGTGCCATGGCGGCAGACGATGACGCGTTCTTCTTCGAGGAGTTTCAGAGCCTCACGCACGGAGCCCCGGCTGACCCCGAAGGTGCCGGCCAGGCTGGCCTCCGACGGCAACTGGTCTCCGGCGCGCAGGTGCTCGCTGCGCAGCATCTCGCGAATGCGGTCCCTGACCTGAATGGCCAGACTCCGACGATCGATCCGCAGATCCTGCATAAGCGCGACTCTATCCTTCGTTATAGTAAATTTGTGGTCAGACGTAGGACGTCTGATGTCTTCAAATATAAGGACGACCCTTGTGGTTGTCAAGAATCGCCTCGCATCCCGCACCACCGCTGGTCCTGCATAGGTCCCTGGGGACATTGGCGATGCTGCCCTCTCTCGGGGAGGGCGCGCCGCCCTGGCGCTCCGGCCCTTTCAACAACTATCGGCTGCGTGGGTGGCGGTATGGCTCGCGTCACCGGCCCTTCGACTACGCGCGGACGAGCGCACCGTCGACGGCATAAATGTCTTCCGCGCTCCGCTCAGGGTGGTGACGCTCTTTGATCAAGAAGAAACCACCTGCCAGCCCTCAAAGAGCGTCACCACCCTGAGCGGAGCGCGGATGGAGCGCGTGCCTTGGAGTTCACCGCGCACGCGCGCAGTCGAAGGGCCGGTGACGCGCTTCGAACCACAAGAACAATCGCCCTTCTCCAACTGCGCCACCACCCTGAGCGGAGCGCGGAAGACGCGTGTGCCTTCGAGTTCACCGCGCACGCGCGCAGTCGAAGGGCCGGTGACGCGCTTCAAACCACAACATCCATCGCCCTTCTCCAACTGCGCCACCACCCTGAGCGGAGCGCGGCAGACGCGTGTGCCTTCGAGTTCACCGCGCACGCGCGCAGTCGAAGGGCCGGCGACGTCATCAAGGTAGATCACCCGTCACACACGCATTCTCAGCACAGCCCAACAAAAAAGCGGTGCGGCAACGCCTGTTGCCGCACCGCTCAGATGCCTGATACCTGGCGCCTGTCGTTCAATCTTCAGTATGGAACCCCACCTCCGACGCTTCACCGATGTTGAATGTACGGAAGCGGCCGGAGAGCCGCGCATCTTTGCCGATCATCGAGCCTGTCAGCAACGCGTCGTCGACCTCAGCGCCTTCGTCAAGAATCGAGTCGCGGATAATCGAGTTGATCACGCGGCAACCGGCCCCAATCGTGGCGTGCGGCCCCACCACCGAGTGCGTCAGTTTGGCGGTCGGGTGGATATTCACGGGCGGGATCACGACGCTGCCATCGCCGGCTTCATACTGCGTGGCGTTGTCGTGGCCGTGCGCAAGCAAGTAGCGGTTGGTTTCGAGCACGGTCTCGGTTTTGCCGCAGTCGAGCCAGACGTCGACCTTCTCGACCCGCATCTTCAACCCACGCTTGAGCATCACGTTGACGGCGTCGGCCAGGAAGTACTCGTTCTGCGTGCGGACGTCGCCCTCGATCTGTTCGCGAATGGCTTCGATCAACTGGCCGCTGTCTTTGAAGTAATAGAACCCCACCACGACCAGGTTGTTGTCCTTTTCCTTGGGCTTCTCGATCAGGTTGGTGACGTAGCCGTCCGGCCCGACCTTGGCCACGCCGAAGCGGCGCGGATCTTCGACTTCCTTCACCCAGGTGACCGCGTCGGCGGTCTCGGTCTTCAGCTTGGTCAGGTCTGTCTCAATGATGGTGTCGACGAAGACCATCAGCATGGGCGCTGCGTTGGCGCCGCTCAGGCGCTCGCGCGCGAGGTAGATGGCCGTCGACTGGCCGTTGAGCTCTTTCTGCTCGAAGTAGCTGGCCTTGATGTGAGGATAGTTCTGGGCCACATAGGCTTCAATCTGTTCGCCAAGGTGGCCGACGATGAAGATGATCTCGTCGACGCCCTCGAGCGTCTGGAACATATCCAGGACATGCCCGAGGACGGGCTTTCCGGCGACGTTCACCAGCGGCTTCGGTTTGGTGAAGGTATGCGGGCGCAAACGCTTGCCGTACCCTGCGAGTGGAATGACAACTTTCATGTGTGTATCCCTGAAGTGGCGCGTCCGATGGAGTGGCATGGTCTCGCGCGCTTTCGGGATTATAGCTTTAGCAGCCTTTCCGCATCTGAACTTCAGTACTAGGAGCAATCCACACCAATGTGAAGAAGCGCCGGGTTTCACCGATGTTCTTCAACGGAGACCTTCCACCCGGAGCGACGGGTCCAACCCCCATTTGCGCGGAATTATCGGGTATTCCGGCGTCATTGGAGACGAAGCCGACTTTTCTCGTCGTATAATTGAAGGGTTAGGGAGCCTTGGATTTGTGACGTCCGCCACAAATCGCTCCCCTGACCGATTGCCGCCAGTCAGCTCACGGGCTACACTGGTGGCCTTCTCGGAGACCAACATACCTGCCGATCATCGATGATCGGCTTCCAGAAAGACATTCGCGCATGGCAGAAGACGCCCTGCACAAACTGGCTCTCGGCAGCGTGGCCGATCGTTGCGCTGAGGAAAGTCGCCGCTTCTTCAATCGTCAAAGCTACGACGCCCGGTTCTGCTTCGAGCTGTTCCGTCGCGCCTTCGCGCGTCGCGACAGCCGCGCCTGGGACATGGTGTATGCCCAGTATCAACCGCTGGTGAAGGGCTGGGTGGTCCGCCATCCGAGCTTCGCGAGCCTGGGCGAAGAACCCGCTTACTACATCAATCGCGCGTTCGAGCGCATGTTCACCGCCATCTCCCCCGAAAAGTTCGGAAAGTTCGAGGACCTGCGCCAGGTGTTGCGCTATCTGCAGATGTGCACGGGCAGCGTCATCATCGATGCCGTTCGCAGGCTCGAAACGGCCGAGCAGGTGGCCCTCGACGAGGCCGAGCACATCAGCCACCCCGAAGCTGAATCGGTCGAAGGCGCCGCGCTCTCCGACTCGACCCGCGCGCGCTTCTGGCAGTGGCTCGAGGGGCGCCTCAAGGACGACCTCGAACGTGCCGTCATGCACGGCTGCTTCGTCCTTGACATGAAGCCCCGCGAACTGGCAGCCGCCAAAGGCAGTGCCTTCGGTTCGGTGGCCGAGGTGTATCGCATCAAGCAGAACGTGCTCGAGCGCCTGCGTCGCGATCCTGAGTTGCGTGAGTATCTCGAAAGCATGGCCTAGATCGTTAACCGAATGATCATCGGGGCCGCCGAATGACGATTTCCCGGACGGGTGGGATGCCGGGACAATCTTCCTTCGACATCCGGGAAAAAACCCCCGAGCGACGTTAAGTAGGACGATGGTACTGGTTGGGAGATTGAGCAAGGGAGACGTACGATCGTGACCACCCTCATGTGCACCTGCGCCACACCGCCCGAAGACGCCCGGCTGCTGGCCTTTCTCGACGGCGAGCCCGACCCCGAGCTGGCTGCTGATCTGGTACGCTGCCCGGCCTGTCGTGAGCGGCTGGCGACCCTCGACGTCCAACAGAGGTCGCTCATGACGAATCTGCGCCAGACTGAAGCCCCGTCGTCGCTTGAGTTGGGTGAGTACGTCCTCGGGCTGATCCCCGGTTCCCGTAAACGCGAAATCGAAGAATTCTTGAAAGAGTCGGACCGCGGTCGGGCTGATGTGGCCCAGCTGCGCGCCTATCTTGACTCGCTCAAGGGTGACGTCGAGTTCACGCCGCTCGAGCGGGTGCAAGTGCTGGTGGCCGAGCTGGTTCGCGGCTTCGGGCCTGCGGCCGGGCCGGCTTTCGCTCCGGCGCTGGCGGGCATCCGTGGCGGCGCCTCAGACGACAGCACCCGGCTCTACAGGGCCGGCGATGTCAGCATCGCGCTCGACGTGATGGAGAACGGCAGCTCGCGCACGGTGCTCGGCCTTGTGAGCGGCGCCGAGGCTGAGGGCCTCGAGGTCGAGTTGTGGCAGGGCGATGCCCTGGCCAAGGTCGTGCCCGTCGACGAAGTCGGCAACTTCTCGCTCGAAAACGTGGCTCGCGGCCAGTACACGCTGGCGCTGACCGCGCCTGAACTGGAGATCCACGTCCCGGGCTTCAGCGTCTGATCGAGCACGATCCGTTGCTTCGGCAATGGACGGTGTCTGAATGAACTGACGCGGGGTCACTCGGCCCCGCGTCAAACCAACCAAAAAGGACGTTTATGCCACGGTCTGGCGGCTCCATCGCCCAGGCCGATTTGGATTTAAGGCTGTGAGCACGCTCATGTCGGTACCCCACACCCGACAGGGTCCCCTGCCCGAGCCGCAAGACCTGGTCGCCGCCTGGCGGTCAGGTGACGCGGCCACGCGCGCCGCGCTGGTGTCTCAGCACGCGTCGGCGGTCGACGAGTCGTACGCCAAAAAGCTCAAGGCCCTGGCCGACCACGCTTTGCGCAACGATCTGCGCGAGTGCCTCGACATCGCCGATCTGTTGCTCGCCCTGGGCGGCGCAACAAACATCGCGCCGATCCGGGCGCTCGGCCTGTTGGCCCGCGCCAACGGCGTTGGCATTGGCCACGGCGACTACGCCGCCGCCATCCCCGATTACGAAACAGCCGCCAATCTGTACCTGGGCCTCAACCGCCCCGTCGATGCGGCCCGCTCGCGAATCGGTCAGGTCGTGGCGCTGGCCACCCAGCAAGCTTACGATCAGGCGCTCGCGGTCGGCGAAGCAGCCGCTGAGGTCTTCCGAAACGCCGAACGGTCTGACCTGCTTTCGGGTTTGCTCAGCAACATCGGATTGATCTACGGCCGAGCCGGACAGGACAAGAAAGCGCTGGCGTGTTTCGATGAGGTCATGGCGATCTGCCGGGCCACGCCAGACCTGCGCCGCCAGCTCGCGCAGACCGGGATCAATCGCAGCATCGTCCTGCGCAACCTCGGGCGTTTTCAAGAAGCGATCGCGGCCGCCGAAGAGTCGATGGCCATCGCCAACGACCTCCACATGCAGGTCGACGTCGCCAACGCCTACGAATGCCTGGCGATCACGTACTCGCTTCTCGGGAGATACAACGACGCGCTGTTGCTCTTCGAGAAGACCCTCAACATCCTGGTGTCGGGCGAACGCCGGCGCGACGCTGCGACGGTCGAGCTCTCGATCAGCGCCTGCCTGCTCAACCTCGGTCGGCTGGTCGATGGGCTCGAGCACGCCCAGCGCGCGCGTCAAGCCTTTGAACAATTGGGTGGCCGCATCGAATTAGGCCAGGCGTGTCTGTTCGAGGCCCAGATCCTCGACAATCTGGGCCAGACGGCGCAGGCCGAGGAAGCCATCGCGATCGCTCAGAACGCCTTCGAGGCTGAAGACAGCGGCGCCTGGCTGGCACAGGCCGCGATGGCGCGCGCCAGCCTGATCGGTCGACACGGCGCGTCTTCAGACAGCCTTGCCCTTGCCCTCAACGCCGCTGAAACGTTTACGCAGCTCGGCCAGTCGCAGAACGCGGCGCTGGCGCGACTGCTGGCAGCGCGCACCGCGCTTCGACTTGACCACAGCGCGCAGGCTCGCGAACTGGCGCAGGCTGCCCTTCAAACCGGCCAGGGGTCGGGCGCGTCGGACCTGATCCACCCTGCGCTCCAGATCCTCGGCGAAATCGAACGCAAGGAAGGCCATCTCGAAGCCGCATTGTCGACGTTCGAGAAATCGATGGCCGAACTCGAACGAGTCCGCAGTCAGATGATGATCGAGGATCGTTCGTTCTTCCTGCGCAACAAGCTTTCCATTTATGAAGAAGCCGTGGATGCCAGCCTCGAAGGCGGCCAACCCGCCCGTGGCCTCGGCTATGCCGAGCGGGCCAAGTCTCGTGCGCTGCTCGACATGCTGGACCAGCGCGTCAGCGTGCGCCTTGAAGCTCACACGCCTGAAGACCGGCCGATCGTCGAAGAACTCCTGAGCCTGCGAGCCCAGCGCGACGAGGCCGTGCGCCGCTGGCAGGGCGAGCACGCCTCATTGCTTCGTCTTGCCGAAACGGACGCCCCCGAGCAGATCCGCATGGAGTTGGCCCGGATCGAGAAACGGCTGACGACTCTCTGGCATCAGCTGCTGATGCGCAACGCACGCTATGCTCGGGCAGCGGACCTCTGGCAGGTGCAGAACGACGACGTCCTTTCGATGCTGCCATCCGGCACGACGCTGCTGGAGTACTTCGTGGTGCATGGCGAGCTCGTGGCCTTCGTCGGTTCGGCCGCGCGGGTCACGGCCCATCGGCTCGGCGTGACGGTGGACCAGATCGGACGACTGGCACGGCCCTGGCTGCTCAACCTGACGTCTTGCCAGGATGCTGCGGCCCGAGGCGTGGCGCCGGCCGAAAGCCTGGTCCTCGGCGCCAAAGCCGCTTTGAAGCGCCTTCACGATGCCTTGCTCGCACCTCTGGCCGCCGACCTAACGGCGAACGCGGGAACAGACTTGATCGTCGTTCCGCACGGACCGCTCCACTATCTGCCTTTCGCCGCGCTGTTCGACGGTCACACCTATCTGTCGGAACGCTTTGCGCTGCGGCTCTTGCCAAGCGCCGGCCTCTTGCGTCATGTCGGCGCACCGACTCTGGATTCCAGCGGCGGGCGATCGATGGGCGGCGAATTCCTGGCAGTCGGATACTCGTCGAACGACCAGTTACCGGCCGCACGAAGCGAAGCGACTTCTATCGCGCGCCTCATGTCGGGGACCGCGTTGATCGAAGAAGCGGCAACGGCGGCGGCCCTGCGCGATTGGGCGCCGCGGCTTCGGGCAGCCCATCTCGCCACGCACGCCGAGTTCCGGGCCGACAACCCGCTCTTCTCCGGACTTGCGCTGGCCGACGGCTGGTTGACGACGCTCGACCTCTTCGACTGGCGATTGAATGCGTCGCTCGTCACGTTGAGTGCCTGTCAGACTGGCCGGAGCGTCATTGGCGGCGGCGACGAGATCCTCGGTCTGCTTCGCGCGCTGCTCTATGCCGGGGCGCGCAGCATCGTGGCCAGCCTGTGGCCGGTTGAAGACACAGCAACCGAAGCGCTGATGAAACGGTTCTACACGGCGCTTGCCGCCGGTCAACACAAGAGCCTGGCCCTGCAACACGCACAGCAGGGTCTGCGATCCGAAGGCTACAGCCATCCTTATTTCTGGGCGCCATTCTTTTTAGTCGGGGATTCTGGTCCGTTATGATGATTCAGCTCAAACACACTCGTCAGGCTCTTGGTCACCTGCTGATGCGCATCGCGTTGGTCGGGATGTGCCTCTTCGGAGGCAACTCGGCGGCGGCCTTCGGGCAGGTCAACGGCGGGCCGATTTTCGTACCGACCCTGCTGAACGGTTTCAATTCGCTGATGTCGTTGAACAACATCGATATTCCAGATGCGGCGAAGGTGTCGTGCTCACCGTTTGGGCGGGTCGGCACCAGCGAACAGCGGTTGACGCTCTCCCCGGGCGGCACCTACCTCAACGGTGTCGTCATCCTGACGGGAAGGCCAGCCGATGTGCAACTGGTCGCGAACCGTGCGCTTGGCCAGGGGCAACCGCTCAACAATCGACCGCAGAGCTACATCGTCGAATTCGCGCGCGGCGCCGACAGCCAGGACAAGATCAATCAACTGCTGCAGTACTCTCGTCAAACCGTGAGCCTGTACAGCACAGGCACTGTCTCAGGCGGCGGACAGCGACCGGCGATCGACGCCGTCAAGGCCGTGCTCAATGAATCCCTGACGCTCTTCACCTCTGGCGCAATCTCGATGCCGGTCTTCGTCGATCTCAACTACGTAACGGGTTTTCCGAGCGTGGTCGGCAACCCCTGGAGCGTCACCGGCAGCCCCTGGGGGGCCGAGGGCAATCCCTGGAGCGTCACCGGCAGCCCCTGGAGTGTGACGGGAAGTCCGCTTCAGGGAACCGATGCCGAAAAGCTGGCGACGATGCAGAGCATCGCTGAAGGCGCGTTCTGGCGGCAATGGGCGTTCCAGGATCGCGGCGTCGGCCTGTACGACCAGACCTACCAGCGGGCGCTTCCTAATACCGCCGACGGGTCGGGCAGCAAGGTCGTGCTGTTCGATACGGCGCCTTACACGACCGCTGGTTACCACAACGAAACGCGACAGCGGCTGTCGATGAACCTGTGTGTGGATCTGGTCCCGCTGCCGATGATCGAAGCACCCGCCGACAAGTCGGGTTACATGCGCGACCATGGGCTGTTCGGCTCAGGCCTGACGTTCGCGGTGGCTCCACAAAACGAACTTCACCTCGTGCGCGTCCTCGACGACAACGCTGTGGGCGATCTGTATTCGCTGGCGTCCGGGATCGACGGCTTTAACCAATCGATGCTGCCCAAGAACGCGGGGACGCTACGTCGAGTCATCTACAATTTCAGCCTCGGCCTCAAGCCGCTGACCTCCGAGATCCCGACCGAGATCATCGAACTCAATCGCAAGCTGGTGGAGGCCATGCAGTCCCAGGGACTGACGCCACCCGAGTTGATCAATGGCGTGCCGCTGCTCTCGCTCGAGATCCCGTTGCGGACGGCGTATAACATGGGCGCTGTGATCATCGCGTCGGCTGGGAATGACTCCGCCGGCCTGCGCACCGCTGCGGCCGAGAACGTGCCGGCGGCGTACAGCTTCGCTCTCGGCGTGCAGAGCACCAACACGAAGCAGGCCAAGGCCTGTTACAGCAACGTCGGCGAGATCGGAGCCCCGGGCGGCGACGGCGGCATCGCGCCGAATTGCGATCCGCAGCTCCAGCTCTGCAATGCGGCAGAGCCTTGCGACTACGGCCTTGTCAGCCTGGTTTCGTTGAAAAGCAACACGGTCGGTTTTGCTTACTGGGTGGGATCGTCGTTTGCGGCGCCTCTGGTCAGCGGGGTGGCCGCCGACGCGCTCGAGAACGGCGTGACCTATGACAAGATCATCGCCGGGCTGCAAGCATCCGCTGCCACATCGGGCGTGGTCGACGCCGAAGCGGCCATCAAGCCTTAGCCAGATTGGGAGGGATGTCTGCGTTCAAACACGATGCTCTGGGCCACGCTCGGAGCATTGTGCTTTCCAGGGGCGTTTCGAGGACGAGAGCCGGGCTTAACTTCGCGCAGTTCTTACGTTAAGATCGACATTATGGCGCCCAATCCTCCTCAACACCCCTCGCCGTTTCGCCCCTTCGGTTGCCTTTTGTTCCTGCTGATCCTGGCACTCATCTGTGGCGGGTTGTTCTGGCCCAAACCCATCACCCTGGACGACATCGAGATCCCCGATCCCGTCAGCGCAGCCTGCCAGGCCGTCGCCTTCACAGGCGTCCCCGGCCCGGCGCTCACGCTCGGCGAAAGCGGCCTCTGGTTTGAGGATGCCATCATCCTGAGCGGCGTCCCCGCGGACGTACAGCGCGTCGCTGCTCAGGCGCTCGGCGTAGAACAGCCGCTGGCGAGCTCCGACCTGAGCGGCCTCGGGCGGCTGCTGCCCGGGCAGTCGCAAGACAACACGCTCCCGATTCTTCGGCGCTACAGCCAATTGGCCCTTGCGCTCTATCCCACCGGGGTCGATGCCGGGCAACCTCGCCCACCGTTGGCCGCCGTGCAGGGCGTGCTGCAAACGTCGCTCGACCTCTTCCGCGCGGGCGAGATCTCGCAGCCTGTGTTCGCGGATCTGAACTACGTCACGGGCTTTCCGAGCGTGGTCGGCAGCCCCTGGAGCGTGACCGGCAGCCCCTGGGGCGTGGAGGCTTCGCCCTGGAGCGTCACTGGAAGTCCATGGAGCGTCACGGGCAGCCCGTGGAGCGTGACCGGCAGCCCCTTCGAGTCGGATGCCGATAAGTTTGCGCGATATCAAACCACGGCGGAGCGTGCGTACTGGACGCAATGGCCGTTCCAGGTTGACGCCGGCCTCGGCGTTTACGCGAACGGCCCGTACGATCGCCTCACGCAGAGCAACGGCGACGGCTCGCGAATCGTGATCTTCGATACCTCACCGTACACGACGGAAGGGCTGCAGACCGAGACGCGCGCGCGGATGAGCGTCAACCTGTGCAGTCATCTCGTGCCCATGCCCGCGAACGACGCGCCCGCAGATGCGACAGGGTACATGCGCGATCACGGCCTTTTTGCTGCTGGCCTGAGTTACGCCGTCGCTCCGAACAGCGAACTGCATCTCGTCCGCGTGCTCAACGACAACGCCGTCGGGGACATGTTCACGCTGGTCAAAGGCATCACCGAGTTCACGATCAACTCGGCCCTGGGCAATGGCAATCGGCTCAACGGCTACGTGTACAACTTCAGCCTGGGCATCAAACGCGATCCGGGAACGCTGCCCGCCGACATCCTTGACCTGAACAGCAAGCTGATCCAGGAGATGCAGAACAAAGGCCTCACGCCGCCCGAATTGGTCGACGGCCTGCCGTTGCTCTCGCTCGAGGCGCCGATCAACTCGGCGCGCGCGCTCGGGGCCGTGATCATCGCGGCGGCGGGCAACGACTCGGCCGAACTCAACCCGGCGCTGACCGAGAACGCCCCGGCCAGCTTCAACTCGGTGTTGGGCGTCCAGGCGACCAACCTCGACTCGAACCGCTCGTGCTACGCCAACATCGGCGAGACGGGCGCACCAGGCGCCGACGGCGGACCCGTCACGCCAGTGCCGACCGACCCGGCCAGCACCGCGTCGAACTGCGCGCCGCGGCTCGCCGACTGCAACGCCGGAGCTCCCTGCCCGTACGGCATCGTCAGCCTGGTCTCCGAGCAGGCCGATACCGTCGGCTTCGCCTACTGGGTCGGGTCGTCGTTCGCGTCGCCGCTCGTCGCCGGCGCCGCCGCCGATGCGCTCTCGGCCGGGATCGCGCCCGACATCGTTCAGAGCAACGCGCTGACCGACAGCGCCTCGGCCAACGGGGTCGTCAACGCCGTCGAGGCTGCCACCCCCTGACCCGACCCCCGGCCCCTCCCCCGATCCGCGCACGAACTGACGATGGGCGAACGCGCCTGGCGCGGATCGATGGAGGGGAGAAGGAGTCGAAACGAAACGGGCCGCCGGGCTTCAAGCAGCACGGCGGCCCGTTGTAGTTTAAAAATGCAACGACTCGGTGGCTTGAGTAGCCGACGACCTGACTACTCCACTACCCGACTACTCGACTAAATGCATCCGCCCGTCGGAGCCGAGGTCGAAGCCGTGCGGGCCTTGCGGCACGAGGCGGTCGACTTCGAACGCGCCGCTGTCCATCAGCTCCCAGAGGAGCTGCAGTGGGGCCTTGCCCTCCACCCACTTCTCGACGACCACGAGGCCGTGAGTGGGCAGGATCGTGAAGGCAACTTTGCGTGGATCGTCGGGGTTGCGCAGGCACTCAGCCCGCCCGAACGAGGTCTTGATCGCGCGCGCCTGAGCGTCGGTCGCGCACGAGACCGGGTAGTGGTAGTAAGGCACATCGAGCGGCACGAACTCCACGATCTTCGGGTCGTAGGCGCAGACGCCGCGATGGCCGTGCAGCTTCGAGCGCACCACCGGCACGCTGGCTCCGGTGTCATCACCCCAGGCCGCGCCGAGCGTGATGCTGGGCAGCGCAAAGTCGAGGTCGCGCAGTTCGACGGCCTCGGACGAGGGGGAGTCGTTGCGCTTGCCTTCGACATGGCGCACCACGGCGCCGAGCCCATCCGGCCGCACGCTGACGATCACGGCCAGCTCGTCGTCGGTCAGGTTCTGCTTCTCGACCGGGCGCGCGCTGCCCGTGATCGTGGCGATCAGGGCCTGCAGATGCGCATCCCAGGTGGCGAAGCAGCCCTCGCTGTACTGGCTGGCGATCGAGTCGCCCACGGCCGGCACGTTGGTCAGATCCGACACGCGCACCATCTCTGTGAAGAAGTTGCGCTGACCCAGTTCGAGGCCAGCGGTCTTCATCGCCTGCGGCGTCACCAGGCGCTGCCACTCGGCCTGTATCACGATCGGCTCGGTGACGGCGTGCTGGGTCACCTCGCCTGTGCTGACGCTTGTGACGATGCGACGCACCATGTCGTCGTAGAAGGCCTCGGCATCGTCGCCCATGAACACGTGCGGGTAGCCGCCGACCAGGTCGAAGTAGTAGGCCGACTCGACTGTGGCGTCGCCGACCACGATCACCAGGCGGATGCACTTGGCCTGCGCCTGCACCAATCGGATGAACGACATGATCGGCCCGCCGCGCCTGCCCTGCTCGATCAGCGTGCGATAGGCCGTCTCGGCCAGGCCCGGGAAGGCAAAGTCCGCGGCGTCAGGTGTTTCCTTGGCCAGCACTTGCTCGAAGTAGCCCAACCGTTCCTTGAGCTGCGCGGGCGTGACGTGCAGCACGGTATACGTCAGCGGCGTATGGTTGAGGCCGAAGCGACGCCGCCCCGTGAGCATGACCGACTCGCGCCAGTTGACGGGCTCGCCATAGCGGGCCGTGGTGACGAACAGCGTCGTCTGAGCGTTGGGCCGCTCCTGAACGTAGTGGCCAAGCGCGGCGAACCGTTCTTGCAGGCGCGCCAGCACGGTCTGCATCAGCGGATCTTCACCGCCGGCGGCCGGCACGAAACTGACCTGCGTGGTTTTGAGCCAGTTGTGGATGCGCTCGGCAAGCGGCGCCTGGGCTGCGACGACCATGGGGGGACCTCCGAATGAAGAGCTGGCAATCGATCCGCCACGCGGCAAGCGGATCTCGACCTATCAGGCCGTGAAAGGCAATTCAACCACAGTTGCGCGGACCCCGCCAGCATCAACCGCGACACCCGGCTCGACGGCCGCGCGCAGCACGGCCAGGCCGGCCGCGCCCAGATCGGGGAGATCCGCGGCGCTTGTCACGGCGCCGAGCGCGGAACCTGTTGGGGCACCGTCGTCGCCGACGGCGCGCACGTCGACGCCTACCGACAGCGGCGCTTCGGCGCGCAAGCCGCGCAGCCGGCGGGCCAGCTTGCCGCGGCTCTCCATCCGCGCCAGGATCTCCTGGCCGATGTAGCAGCCCTTGTTGAAGCTGACCGAGCCCCACAGATCGAGCTCGAGCGGGATGTAGTCTTCAGTGAGTTCGCGGCTCGCGGCCGGCTCACCCGCCCGCACGCGCAGTTGTTCGAAGGCCGCCTCGTCGCCGCGCGCGGCGCCACGCGCCTCGAGGAGCTCCAGCCATGGGGGAACAGACGCGGCCGGCGGCACCACCACGAAGCCGACGCCGCCGAGCACCGTCAGCCGCGCGACGACCACGTCGTCGACCATGACGACCTCGCCTTCGGCAGGCAGGCGCGCTCCGGGCAGCGCGGCGCCGAGCACCGACTCGGCCGCTGGGCCGACGAGCACAAGCTCGCCGCGCTCGGCCGCCACGTCCTGCAGCTTGACCTCATCACGGAAGAAGATGTAACCGGTCAGCCACTTGCGCACGGCTGTCGAACGGCCGACGCCGGTCAGCAGCAGCAATTCCTCGCCGACGTTGAGCACGTCGATGCGGTCGACGATGCGCGCGATCGGCGTCGTCAGGATCGTGCTGGCGACGCGCCCGGCGGGCAGCGCTTTGAGATCCTGAGTGGACAGGCGATGAAGGAAATCGAGCCTGTCGCGACCCGTCACGCGCACGCGACCGGCGGCTGAGCGATCGAAGACGACGGCCGCCGTCAGGGCCTGGCGATAAGTGTCCACGTTCGCCTGTGCCTTCAACTGACTGAGGACCCGCGAGCCTTGAGGCCCTCGAGGTGATCGCGGTCGTGATCGACCACTTCCTCGACGATCCGTTCGGCGATGGTCTTGCCCTTGAGCCAGGCCGGGCGGCTCTTCAGCCCTGCGTCGCCGTAGGCGTCGATCTGGCGAAACAGTTGCCGACGGACGCCCTGGAAGTCGGCCAGCACGCGATCAAGCGGCCGATCCTTGTTGGCCTCATACCAGCGCTGGTTCTGAGCTTCGATCTCGGCATCGGTGAAATCGACCTTCGTCGGCGGCTTGCCCGAGCGGGCCTTGGCCAGCTGCGTCACCACCTCGGCCTCACAGGCCGTCAGGTGCGAGAGCACATCCTTGATCGACCACTCCGGGCCCGCGGCGCCCGGCTGCTCGAGCTCGGCGGTCGACAGGCTCTTCAGCAGAGCCTCGAGCTGCTCGCGTTTTTCCTTGAGCAAGAAGGTGAGGTCTTTGACATTCATGGGAGGAATTATACGTAAGACCGCGGACGGCGGACCGTGGACCGTAGATCAGGCGCCAAAAGGCGTTGGCGGGGCGGAAAATGACGAATGACGAACGACGAAGGACGAAGGTTGAAAGGCTCTTCCATCGGGTCTGCCACGTCTGGATGGGCCGGCCCTTGCAGTTGGGCTGGGGGTCAATGACCGCGCCCATGCCTCCCCGTCCGCGCGTCGCGTGTCATCCAGAGCGCGCTGATGATTACGCCCCCGCGCGTCGCGTGTCATCCAGAGCGCCTAGCCCAAGCGGTCCGGGACCCACTGTAATGAGCGCGAAGGATCGCCTGTCGGACTCACAAGGCCCGAGCAACAGCCACTGAGTCCGACAGGCGATCCTTCGCGCTCATTGGGCGCGTCTGATAGCGCAGGTCAGTGGCGCTCTGGATGACACGCAACGCGCCGGATCCGAGGCTTTGGATGACACGCGACGCACCGGGTCAAGCGCTTTGGATGACACAGGCAGCGGAGTGCATTTGGACAAACGCGCGAATTGTGTGGGGTAATCGACAGGCGCCATGAAAAAAGGACGAGGTTGAATGGCTATTCAACCTCGTCCTTCGTCGTTCTTCGGTGCGCAAGCGCGCGGTCTGCGGTCCGCCGTCCGCGGTCTTCTCAACGCACCGTCTTGAGATACGCGACGATGTCGGCCAGGTCTTGCTGGGAGAGTGCCGCGCCGTACGTCTTGGGCATCACGCCGTCGACGAAGCCCGGCACCACAAAGGCACTCGGGTTGACGATGCTCTCGTAGAGATAGGCCTCGGGGCTCGTCGCCTTGCCGGAGTAGTCGGGAGACGCGATGCGCTCGACGGCGTGGTCGGCGATGCCTTTGCCGTCCGCCGAAGCAGACGCCACCCACGGCGAGCCGGCCAGCTTCGCGTCGGGCGTTTGAGGGTTCGGGAGGTGGCAGGCCACGCAGCCCTGCTGCTCGGTCAGCGTCTTGCCCTTGGCGGCGTCGCCGGCCGGGAGTGCAGCCACGGCTTCATCGGGCGACGGGCCAGGCGTGGCCGTCGGGCCGGGCAACGGCGTCGGCGTCCAGAACGAGGCCACGCGCGTCTGCTCGACGCTGTTGTCGACGCTCAACATGCCGCCGATCGTCGGGACGACCCAGACGGCCAGCAGCAGGACGATGGCGCCCAGGAGCACGATGATGATTTGATCGAGGGCGTTGAGCCGTCGCGGTTGAGCGGCGCCTTCCTTGATGGCCGTTTCGATCTTCGCCACCTGCGGAGCCGGCCACTGGCCAGTTGCCTTCTCGCTGGTGCGGATGCCGTTGTCGAGCGCGACAACGGCGCGTGCCAGCAGGAAGCCGACGACGAGCACGGCCACGATCGCGCCAGCCAGGCTGGCGAGGGCCTGCCAGACCAGCAGCGGCTGCCCGGGGCCGGGCAGGCCTTCGGGCCAGCCCTCGATCGAGCCAGGGAGAGTCAGAATCACGCTGTCGAGCCTGACCGAGCCGTCGAACGGATACGCGAGCGGCGTGCCCGTCGCCTGCCAACGAACGAGCAGGAAGGCCAGGACCACGACACCCACGATCACATAGAACAGGATGTGCTGTCGGTTCTCGTAAAGGAAGGGCACGACCGGCGCGGGCTTGGCGGCGCCGGGGGCCGGCCGGGCGGCCGAGGCAGGCTTGACAGCCGCCGATGTTGCAGCCGCCGCAACCGCTTCGATCCGGCGGGTCGCAGCTTCACCGCTCTGAGCCAGGAAACTCAGCACGATCCCCACGACCACGATGCCGCCAAAGGCCAGAACGATCAGGGCCACCAGGGCCTGCCATTCGAGGACCGCGACACCGCCTACTTCGAAGACCGTGTTGCTCAGATCCGGCACGCGATCGAGCGGATAACCCGGCGGGACGTTTGTGGCCAGCGCGCGGGTGATCAGGAATCCGAACACCAGCACGACCGTGGCGGCCGCGAAGACAAGCAGCGACTGGCGGTCATAAAGGAAGACGTTGGCGGGCTTCGCCGCAGCGCCTTTGGCCGGGTCAGGCTGCACGTCGGGCGTGCGGCCGAACAGACGGGCCACCAGGTTGAACACCTGCGCCACCAGGTAGCCGACGAGGATCAACCCCGCCAGTGCCGCCAGGATGGCCAGGATCGTGGGCAGCATCGAGCTCGACACAGTCGCTCCTCCTCCCGTGCCCTGGAACAGGATCAGGGCACCGCCGGCCACCATAACCACGAACACCAACAACAGAGTGGGGATAAAACGACGCAACGCTCACTCCTCCGTGCTGAACAGCGCGAGGCTGTCAATTGGATTCCACAACGCGAGGTCTCCTCGCGACACGCCACACACCCGCCAGACCGACCAGCGCCGCGGCGCCGGCGATCACGGCCGGGCCGAACGCGTTGACCCGACCGACCCACTGCGCCATCGGCGAGGGTGCCTGACCCGCGGGCCGCAGGACGCCGTCGTCGCCACGAACCCAATCGACGACCGCGAGATGTTGGGTCCCGTCGGTTTCATCAAGGGTCAGCAGGAGCTGCCACCGGTCAGCCGTCAGGGTCAGCAGATTCGTCTGACCCACATCCCCCTGTAGATCGACCGGCCGCTCGACAATGACCCCCTGTCCCTGAACCGGCAGCCAGGTCACAAGCAGACGGCTCGCGCCGTTCAGCCCGGTGACGATCAGCCGATCGCCCTCGGTGCCCTGAAGCAACCGCGCGATCAGGCTGCGCGACCCGACAACGCCCCGCCAGGTGACTTCATCGTCTTCCGGCGTTGAGGCCAACGGCAGAGCATTGTACAGCAGCGCCAGGGCGACCAGGGCGATGGCCCAGGGGGCCGATCGCCTCAACACGCTCGCCAGCATACGCTTCAATCCGGCATGCGCCGAAAGTCGGCGCGGGCCTCCACGAACCAGCCGATCAAGCCGATCACGGCGATCGTGATCCCGACGCCGATCATGGCCCCGCCCACGATGCCTCCCCAGAGCGGCATGCCGATGATCAGGCCGAACAACGCGATCACGGCCCCGATGTCCACCATGAGCGGAAAGACGCTGTTGCGTTTTGCCCGCGGTGGCTCGAAGGGCGGCTCGTCGTCGTGAGGACCGATCGGCGTGTCGATCGGCGGCTCGTCGATGGCGACGGGCTCTCGAGCGCTCATCGGGGCCGGGCCATCACTTCGGTGATGTAGTGATACGCCATCGAGGTGAACAGCAGGGTCACGATCACGGCCACCACGCCGAAGGCCATATTGCGCAGCGCTTCGCGTTTGTTCAAGACCACCTCCGCTGCGGCGCCGCGCTCACACCATCACCCGGTACAGCGAATCCACGACCAGCGCCGCAAACACCAACAACAGGTAATAGCTCGAGTATTTGTAGAGCTGATGGGCCATCTTGTTGCTCGGAGCGCGATACAGCCGCAGCGCCAGGATCAGGAAACCGAGGCCGAGCACCGCCGCGCAGACGAAGTACACCAGCCCGGCCGCCCGCGCGGGCGTGAGCAGCAGCGAGAGCGCCACGAGCACCACCGTGTAGAGCATGATCTGACGCCGCGTCTCGGCCTCGCCGACCACGACCGGCAGCATCGGCACGCCGGCGCGCGCGTAGTCGTTCTTCTTGAGCAGCGCCAGCGCCCAGAAGTGCGGGGGCGTCCAGAAGAAGATGATGGCGAACAGGAACCAGGCCGGGGCCTCGAGCCCGCCCGTCACCGCCGCCCACCCCACCAGCGGCGGGATCGCGCCGGCGCCGCCGCCGATCACGATGTTCTGCGGCGTGTTCATCTTCAACCCCAGCGAATAGAAGCCGACGTAATAGAGCGAGCCGGCCAGCGCCAGGATCGCGGCTGTCACGTTGACGAACACCGTCAGCGCGTAGAAGGCCAGGACGTTGAGGATCAGGCCGAAGGCGACGGCCTGGGCGACCGTCACGGTGCCCCTGGCCAGCGGGCGCTTGCTCGTGCGCGTCATCGCCTTGTCGCGGTCGATGTCGATCACCTGGTTAAGCGCGCTGGCCCCGCCCGAGGCGAGCGCGCCGCCGAACATGGTCCACAGGAACATCTCGAGCGTCGGCCACTGCGAAACCCTGTAGAGCGGCGTCGATGAGGAAGCCGGCGCATAGTTGACGGCCATCACCATCGCGCCCGCCGTCGTCACGAGCAGGAGCACCATGACGATCGGCTTGGTCAGCTGGATGTAGCTGCCGATCGACGAGCGCACTGCCACTGTCGCGGCCCGCATCGTTCGCGCGTTGAACGCCGGGAACGGCGCGGCCAGCGGTGTCAGGCGCACGGCCTGAAGGCTGAACACCGTGAACGCCACAGCGGCCGCCCACGAGGTCGTCGCAGTCGCCGAGTGCAGCGAGGCCAGCTGGAGCGGGAAGCCCGTCAACACGTTGGCGGCGCCGATGAACGCCTGGCCGACGAAGAACGCGCCCGCCAGCCCGGCCGACACCAGCAGAGGCACATTCGTCGCGCGCATCTTCCAGGCCACGAAGATCGAGCCGGCCAGCAGGACGCCGGCGGTGACCGCCGCGACGCGATGGCCGAACGCCAGCCAGCCGATCAGCAGGCTGGGCGCCTCGGGGCCGCACAGCGGCCAATCCGCGCAGGCGCTGCGCGCATCCGTCGCCGTGACCACGGCGCCGGCGATCAACAGGACGAAGAGCGCCAGGAGCGCCTGCCCGGCCATCTGACTGACAAGGTCGAAGTGGAGAAGCGAGTCGCCGAGGCGCGGGTTGCGCTCGAGCCCGATGGCGACGATGCCGGCCGTGATCAGCGCAGCCAGCAGGCCGAGCCCGGCCGCGCCGTGCAGGGCCGCGAGCATGGCCACCATCGCGACCTGCGTGACGCCGGCCGGAGCGAGCGTCGCGGCGTCGATGCCGCCGATCAGGGCGCGCACCGCCAGCAGGCCGAGCGCTGCCACAACCGGCAGATAGACCCAGCGCACTTTGCGGTAACTGCGATACGCCATCGCCGTCAGGCCGAACATCAACGGCCACAACGCCACGGCGGCCGCCCGGGCCGCGACATCCGCCCAGCCCTTGGCCGGCGTCGTCAGCGCCCAGGCGCCATTGCACAACGGCCACTGGCCGACGCAGATCGACCCGCTGAGCGAGGAGGAGCTAGGTGAGGCCGCCACCCCGCTGAGGAGCAGCATCAAGAACGCAACGACGGCCGCCGCCAGCGAAAGCCAACGAAAACGGCCGGTCAATGGAGCGATGGGCGGGGCAGCGCGAAGGGTCATGGATTGCTACGTATTTTGCCACGAATTGCACGAATTGTAACGAATATCACGAACGGATTGGGGACGTCTTTCCTTTCCATTTGTCGCGATGCTCGTTTCAAGCGCAAAACCGGGCAAGAAGGCGAAAACGGGGTGCTTCGCGGGCCGGAGCTCCGGCCTTGTTGGCCACCCACCCCGTTTTCGCCCATTCCTCAGCGAGAACTCAGTGCTCGGCGTCGGGATGCTCAGGCCAGAGCGGGTTCATGCGCGTCACGGTCGGGATCTTGGCGAAGTTGTAATCCGGCGGCGGCGACGAGGTCGACCACTCGAGAGTCGCGGCCTCCCACGGATTGGGGCCGGCGACCTTAGCGCGTCGCGCGCTGACGAAGAAGTTGATGATGAAGACCAGCACCGACAGCGCGATCAGGTAGGCGCCGACCGTCGACATCAGGTTCCAGATCTCCCAGCCCTGCCCCGCCGCATAGGTGTAGTAGCGGCGTGGCATGCCGAGCAGGCCCAGGATGTGCTGCGGGAAGAAGGTCAGGTTGAAGCCGATGAGCATGATCCAGAAGTGGATCTTACCGAGGCGCTCATCCATCATCCAGCCCGTCATCTTCGGGAGCCAGAAGTAGAAGGCCGAGAAGATGCCGAAGACTGAGCCGCCGAAGAGCACGTAGTGCAGGTGCGCGACGACGAAGTAGGTCTGGTGAACCTGCCAGTTGACCGGCACCGCGCCGAGCATCACGCCCGACAGGCCGCCGATGATGAACATGGTGATCATGCCGATCGAGAACAGCATCGCGCTCGTCAGCCGAAGCGCGCCGCCGTACATCGTCGCGATCCAGTTGAAGATCTTGACGCCCGTCGGCACCGCGATGATCATGGTCATGCCGGCGAAGAACGCGTTGACGGCCAGGCTCGAGCCGACCTGGAACATGTGGTGCGCCCAGACCAGAAAGCCGAGGACGGCGATGAACACAGAGGAGAAGGCGATGAAGCGATAGCCGAAGAGCGGCTTGCGCGAGAAGGTCTGCAGCACTTCAGAGACCGCGCCCATCGCGGGCAGGATCATGATGTACACGGCCGGGTGCGAGTAGAACCAGAACAGGTTCTGCCACAGCAGCGGGTCGCCACCCTGCGCGGCCATGAAGAAGTGAGTGCCAAAGTGCCGGTCGGCCAGGAGCAGCGTGATCGCCACGGTCAGCATCGGCGTCGCGAAGAGCACCATCGAGCTCGTGATCAACATCGACCACGTGAACATCGGAACCTGCAGCAGCTTCATGCCGGGCGCGCGCAGGTTGAGCGTGGTGACAATGAAGTTGATGGCGCCGAAAAGCGACGACAGGCCGCCCAGGTGCAGACCCAGGATCCAGAAGTCGGTGTTCGGGCCGGGCGTGTAGGTGGGGCCGGTCAGCGGCGGGTAGGCCGTCCAGCCGGCGTTCGGCACCGAGTTGAAGAAGTAGCTCGAGAACATCACCACGCCGCTGAACAGGAGCAGCCAGAACGAAAAGGCGTTCAGGCGTGGGAAGGCCATGTCGCGCGCGCCGATCTGCAGCGGAAGGATGTAGTTGGCGAAGCCGGCCCAGATCGGCACGATGACCAGGAAGATCATGGCCGTGCCGTGCATGGTGAAGAGCTCGTTGTAGCGGTTGGGGTCGACCAGCTTGAGGTTCGACCAGGCCAGTTGCGTGCGGAGGAGCAGGGCCAGCACGCCGGCCATCACGAAGAAGACCACGTTCAGCACCAGGTACATCATGCCGATCTTCTTGTGATCGACCGTCGTCAGCCAATCGACGATCACGGCCAGCGTCGATTTCTCAGTCGTGATAGGTCGGGAAACGGTTGCCATCGCGTTCTCCTGCTGCGGCTTGCGCCGCGGTCAGTTCAGGCTCCTGAGATAGGCCACGATGTTCTGGATCGTGGTGTCGTCGAGCTGCCGCGGCAGCACCATGCGGCTGCCGGGCTTGACCGTCTGCGGGCTCGACAACCAGCGCGCGATATTCTCGGGCGTGTTCTCGATGATGCCGCCGGCCAGGAAGCGTCGCTCGGCCACGTGGGTCAGGTTCGGGCCGATCACGCCGACGCCGCCAGCTCCGTCGATGACGTGGCAGGCGATGCAGCCGTTGCCCGGCTCGAGGAAAGCGGCCTTGCCGGCTTCCTCGGCCGAACCCGCAGCGGGCTCGATTGCCGTCTTGAGCTGGTTCTGGATCCAGGCCTCGAACTCGGCCTGAGTGACGACCTTGACTGCGAAGCGCATCTGCGCGTGCTGGGTGCCGCAGAGCTGCGTGCACTGCCCGGCGTAGTAAGTGCCCACCGTGGTCGGCGTGAACTTCATCTGATTGAGGTAACCCGGGATCGCGTCCATCTTGCCGAACAACTCAGGCACCCAGAAGCCGTGTTCGACATCTTTCGACTCGAGCCGCACGTCGATGACTGTGTCGACCGGCACGACGAGTTCGCTGGCCGTCACCACCGAACGCGTGCCGTCTTCACTGGAGTAGCCCGGGTAGCGGAACTCCCACCAGAACTGCTGGGCGACCGCGTTGACGGTGATGAAGTTGGAGCGCGCCGGTGCGCGCACGTCGACCATGGTGCGGAAGGTCAGGCCCATCACACCGACCAGGATGACGGCCGGCGCGGCCGTCCAGGCGATCTCGAGCTTGGTGTTGCCGTGAATTTGCAGCGCCTGCTCAGTCGGGCGGTTCTTGAACTTGAGGACCGTCCAGACCAGCGCGCCCTCGACCAGGACGAAGATCACGCCGGCGATGCCGAGGATGATCCAGAACAGGTCGGCGATCTGCACCGCTTCGGTCGACTCCGGCGCGAGCGAGCTGGGCACCTGCGGGAAGGTGTAAGGGCAGGCCGGCGGGCAGGCTGCCAGTGTCGGGCCGCCGTCAAACACGTTGGCCCACACCACGCCTACGATGCCCACCACGACGACGATTCCGATGAGGGCGAAAAAGAGCCACCAGCGGCTCGACACAGGTGCTTTCAACTTTCCTCCTCGTCCCGCCGATGCACACGCGGGGTCAGTCGAACGTGAACAAAGCCCCGCGCGTTGTCGGGGCCTGATTGAATGTTAACGGATTCGCAGCGCTTGACGTGCATGGAAGAGAAATGCGCGAGAACAGGTGAGATTATACGCAATTGATGTGCGTCGTCAATCGCCAGTGACGGAAATCACAAGACAAATCGGCTCTTTTTGTCCGGTTTAAACATGTATGGACTTTGACGATGACATTTGGCTATGGTACATTGCTGATCGTACCTGCGTCATCGGCGCGGGCCGGCCCACACTCTAATTTCAGATATAGACCATCGGATAACTCATGGCTCACGCTGCTGTCACAGAACACGCCCAGGACGAGATCCATCTGCCCGCACCCACCTACTGGCCGCTGGTGCTGGGCGTCGGCTTCTTCGGAGTCGTCGCCGGCCTCCTGCTGTGGATGATCCGTTCGACGCTGTCGTCGTTCTCCTACCCCAACCTGCTCTGGCAAGTCGTGCTCGGCCTCGGGGCCCTGGTCCTCGCTGTGGGCGTCGGCGGATGGATCATCTCGGGCATCGCCGAGCGCCGTCGCGCGCACGGTGTGCCGATGGGCGGTGTCGAGATCGCGAAGTTCTCGATGTGGTGCTTCCTCGGCACCGAGACCGTGATCTTCGGCGGCCTGATCTCCAACGCCGTGCTGCAATGGATCCTGCTGCGCGCTCAAGGCGAGACCGCCAACGAACTCCTCCATCATTTCAGTTCATTGATGATTGTGTCGGCCAACACTTTCATCCTGCTCGCGTCGAGCCTCTTTGTCGTCCTCGCGCTGTCGGCCATTCAGCGCGGCGATCGCGGCAAACTGACGCTGTGGCTGTTTCTGGTCGCGCTGGCCGGCGCCGTGTTCATCGGCATCCAGGCGTATGAGTACACCGGCCTCTTCAGTGAAGGCTTCGACCTCGCGGCCAATCCCTTCTCGCAAGGCTTCTTCTTCCTGACTGGCTTCCACGGCCTGCACGTCGCCGCCGGCGTGCTGTGGGCCCTGATCCTCGTGTTCTACAACTGGCTGTGGAAGGGCTTCAGCAAGACCGAGCATATGGGCGTCGAGGTCTTCGGCCTGTACTGGCACTTCGTCGACGTCGTCTGGATCTTCATCTTCACGCTCGTCTATCTGATCTGAGCGTCAGGAACGCGCATCATGGAACAGACCTCCACTCCCGAAATGACAAACGCCGCTCAGTCGGATCACGCGCATCCGCGCATCGACTACGTCCGCATCTTCGCCTGGCTCGCGGGCTTCACGGTGATCGAGCTGCTCGTCTCGTTCATCCCGGCTGACGAGATCAAGATCCCGATCCTGGTGGCCTTCGCGGTCCTCAAAGCGACGCTGGTTGTGCTCTACTACATGCACCTGCGCTACGACAGCCGCTGGTACGCGCTCGTGCTCCTCACCGGCGTGTCGTTCGCGCTGGTGGTCGGGCTCATGTGGCCGTTCATGCAGCGCGTCATCATCCCGCTGCCATAGACGACGCTGACCCTCGGAACCGACGAACGGGGTGTGTGGGCAGCCACACACCCCGTTTTCTTTTCGCGACCGTTGAAGCCCGGTATACTCGCGCTGGTATGAGACGCTCCCGAAGGGCGGGCCGGGGCTGGCTGCGCGCGTTGACCATCGCGCTGTTCGTCGTGGCCGCCATCGCCCTGCTCTACGAACTGCTGGTCTACGTTCATTACGCAGCGGCGCTGATCCGCTTTCCATTCGACTACGATCAGGGCGAAGGCTTCGAGCTCTACGATACGGTGCTTCACACACAGGGTCTCTGGCCCTACGCCAACAGCCAGGTCTTTCCTTACTACACCTCGATTTATCCGCCGCTCTTTCATTTATTGACGGCGCCGCTCGTGATGGCCTTCGGGCCACAACTCTGGACGGGCCGACTCGTGTCGTTCATCGGCTCGCTTGTGGCGGCGATCGCCATCGGCGTCATGGTCAAGCGCGCGGCGGTCGCAAGTTCGAGCGGAGCCGGCTGGTTGATCGGCAGCCTGAGCGGGCTGGCCTTCCTGGCCTCGACGTACACGTTCATGATCGGCCCGCTCTTCCGGCAGCACATGACGATGGTGACCTTCGAGTGCCTGGGCATCGCGACCCTGGCGGTCTTCGACTGGGCCGGCACCAAGGGCTGGT
This sequence comes from Anaerolineales bacterium, assembly GCA_044226485.1. GTDB lineage: Bacteria > Chloroflexota > Anaerolineae > Anaerolineales > UBA6663 > UBA6663. The sequence continues at coordinate 262,186 of JBGAGY010000009.1, read as the reverse complement.
TCGCCCAGGCCGACCGGCCGGCCGACACTGACCTGCGCCGGCTTGGGCTCGCTCTGGCGCTGCTCATCGCCGCCGGCTTCAGCAAACAACTGGCGCTCGGCACCGTCGCGGCCGGGCTGCTCTATCTTGTGTTGCGCGATCCGGCGCGCGGCGTGCTGGCCGCGATCGTCTCTGCCCTTGTGGCCGGCGGGCTGTTCGCCTGGATCAACCTGCAGACCGACGGCTGGTTCTACGTCAGCATCATCAAGGCCAATATCAACGCCTTCGACCTGCCGCAGATGTTGGGCTTCTACGGCGAGTGGTTGAGCCTGCACGCCGTGGTTGTCGCCGGTGCTGTGCTCATGGTCGGCAGCGAACTGCTCGGGCGCCGGCTCTCGCTCTACAGCTTGTGGTTCCTGGCGGCCGTCGCGACCGGCGCGCTGTCGGGCAAGGTCGGCGCCGGCGAGTCGTACTTTGTCACGGCCACGGCGGCGGCGTGCGTGCTGTTCGGCCGCGGCGCCGTGGGGCTGATGACCCGCGGCGGCTCCGGCGCGATCTGGCCGGCCCGGCTGAGCTCGGCAACGATCGCCGCGCTCTTCATCGCTCAGACCGCCCTGACCTTTCACACCTACACCTACGGCTTTCCCTACGCGACGGTGACCGCGGCGCTTGGAATCGCCGACCAGCCGCGCGGCTATTACGACCGCCAGGGCTACACACAGCTCGGCCCGCGCCCGAACGCCGATGACGTGGCCGCCGGGAACGAAATCGCGGCGCTCGTCAAAGAGGCCGACGGGCCTGTCTTCTCGGAGGAAGCAGGCTTCCTGTTTGCGGCCGGAAAGCCGGTCGTGACCAATGCCTTCCCGCAGCTTGTGATGTACGAGGCCGGCCTGTTCGACCCGGCCGACGAGATCGCGGCCATCGAGCGACGCGAGTTCGGCCTCGTCGTCCTGCGCGGTTTCTTCTATCCCAAACCCGTCCTCGACGCGATCGGCCGCAATTACGACTGGCAGCGCGCGATCGTGATGAACAACTTCCAGTACCACGTCTACGCACCAAAGCGGTGAGCGCTGACGAACGACGAATGACGAAGGTTGAACAGCCCTTCAACCTTCGTCATTCGTCGCTCGTCAGCGCCTTACAAACCAATCACGGGCCATCGCCAACCGCCGGACATAGGGCGCAGGCCTATGATGTCGGCATGGCCGCCCACCCGACTTTTGTCGCAGCGTTTGCCCGCGAGCTCTCCTGCCCAGGCTGTGGTCATCTGGGATTGCTGCCGCTCGACGCCCACGCCGCCGAGTGCCCGGCCTGCGGCGCCAACCTCGAAGTCACCGACGTGCTGTGCGCGGACTGTGGGCGGATCAACCCCGCGGATCGGACGGTGTGCATCTCGTGCAACGCGGGCTTGTGGCGATCGTGCCCGAACTGCGGCACCCGCAACTGGTCTGGCTCGCCGACCTGCCCACGCTGCTCGCGTCACGTCGACGCGCTCGAACACATGCTCGACCGACACATCGACGTCCATGTTCGCCAGGCGGCGCGCACCGACGAACTCGTCTACGGCAAGCAACTCGACAGCGCGGCAGCCAGACGCGTGATGGACGAGATGCACGAAATCGAGGATCGGCGGCTGGCACAGGTCGCGGCCGACGAACGCCGCAGACGCATCGAGAACCGTCGCCTTGTCGTCGGCGGCCTGCTGATCACGGCGCTTTTCTCGACCGCCGCCGTGGGGCTTTCGGCCTTCCTCCTGTTCGCCCACTGACCGACTCCGCACCGCGATCTGCCGTCGCGTCGCAAGCGCCAGTAGCGCAGACCCTGCGCAGGCGGTATCATCGCGCCCATGACCGAAGTGCCTTCGCCCGAGCCCTCGCTCGAGCAACCCGTTGAGAACAACGATATCGAGGAGATTTCGCCGGAGACGGCGGAACTCGAGACCTCGGAGATCACTGAGACTGGCCCTTCTTCTGCCGTGGAGGAGACCGAGCACGCCGTCCATCTGCCCGAGCAGATCGCCGAGCCCGACACGATCAGCCTGTTACGGCCCGGGTACACGGTTCAGCTGCCGGTGTTCTCCGGGCCGCTCGATCTGCTGCTGCAGTTGATCGAACGCGAGGAACTCGAGATCACGAACGTGGCGCTGGCGCAGGTGACCGATCAGTTCGTCAGCTACGTGCGCGTGATGGAGCAACTCAACCTCGGCGAACTGGCGGACTTCCTAAGCATCGCGGCGCGGTTGATCCTGATCAAATCCGAAGCGCTCTTGCCGCGGCCTGTCGAACGCGCTCCCGGCGAAGAAGATCCCGGCGAAGAACTGGCGCGTCGTCTGCTGGCCTACAAGCGCTACAAGCAGGTCGCGCTCGGCCTGCGGCAGCGCGAGGATGCCAACCTGCACACCTACGTCCGCCTGGCGCCGCCGCCGAAGATCGAGAAGCAGCTCGACCTGAGCAACGTCACCACCATCGACCTGCTCGAGGCCGTGCGCCGAGCGCTGGCGTTGATGCCGCCGGACACGCCCGAGCTCTCCACCGTCGTCGCGCCGCCCAAGGTCACGATCCGCGATCAGATCCGGCGCCTGGCCGACGCCTTCCGCGTCAGCGAGGGTCACGTCGCCTTCCATGAAGTGCTGGCGCAGTCGGCCAGCCGTATGGAGATCATGGTGACCTTCCTTGCGGCCCTCGAACTCATCAAGCGCCGCAAGGTCGAAGCACGCCAGACCGAGCTCTTCGGCGTGATCGAGCTCGTCGCCCTGACGGATTGGACTGACGACGAGGCATTGTTCACCGAGCTGGAATTCGAATAAGCGAAAAGCGAGGGGCGAGGCGCGTTCTGTTCTATGCGCCTCGCCCCTCGCTTTTCGCCCCTCGCCCTTCGTCACACTGCAGGCGCTGCCAGATGCCAATCCGTCGTCTGTTCGAAGGCGTGGCCGACCCGCAAGACGCGCTCTTCGCCGAAGGCGGGGCCTAGCAACTGCAGGCCGATCGGGAGGCCCTCGGCATCGGCGCCGCAGGGCACTGAGAGGCCCGTGATGCCGGCCAGGCTCGGCGGCAGCGTGAACACATCCTCGAGGTACATGGCCAGCGGATCGTCGACCTTGGTGCCGATCGTGAAGGCCGTCGTCGGCGCAACGGGGCAGGCGACGACGTCGACCTGCTCGAAGGCGCTGTCGAAGTCGCGCTTGATCAGCGTCCGCACCTTCTGGGCCTGCCCGTAGTAGGCGTCGTAGTACCCGGCCGACAGCGCATACGTGCCTAGCATGATGCGGCGCTTCACTTCGGCGCCGAAGCGCTCGCCGCGGGTGCGCTCGAACACGTCCCACAGCGCGTCGGCCTCGGCGCGCGGGCCATAGCGAACGCCGTCGAAGCGCGCCAGGTTGGCCGAGGCCTCGGCCGGCGCAATCAGGTAATAGACGGGCAGCGCGTACTCGGTCTGCGGCAGCGAGATCTCGACCGGCGTCGCGCCGAGCGCCTTGAGGTGATCGATCGCGGCGCGCACGGCCGACTCGACGGCGGGCTGCATGCCGTCGATGAAATACTCGCGCGGCACGCCAACACGCACGCCGCGCAGGTCCTGGGTCCACTCACCCAACGTCGGCACGGGTGTCGGCATCGACGTCGCGTCGCGCGGGTCGTGCCCGGCGATCAGGCTGAAGAGAGTTGCCACGTCGGCGACGGTGCGGCCGAATGGCCCGATCGAGTCGAGCGACGAGCCATAGGCGATCAGGCCATAGCGGCTTACGCGGCCGTAGCTGGTCTTGAGCCCGACGACGCCGCAGAACGACGCCGGCTGGCGGACGCTGCCGCCGGTGTCGGAGCCGAGGGCGCCGAACGCCATCCGGGCCGCGACCGCCGCAGCGCTTCCGCCCGACGAGCCACCGGGCACACGCGTCGTGTCCCACGGATTGCGAGTCGGGCCATAGGCGGAATTCTCGGTGCTCGAGCCCATCGCGAACTCATCGCAGTTGAGTTTGCCCAGGATCACGGCGCCGGCGTCGAGCAGGCGTTGGACGGCAGTGGCCGTGTACGGCGCGATGAAGTTCTCGAGGATACGTGAGCCCGCCGTCGCGCGCACGCCCTTCAGGCAGAGCACGTCCTTGATCGCGAGCGGCACGCCCAATAATGGAAGCGTCTCGCCTGCCGCGCGGCGTCGGTCGGCGTCTTCGGCTTGTGCCAGCGCCTGATCGGCGGTGATGGTCAGGAACGCGTTGAGCTTCGGATCGACGGCGGCGATGCGATCGAGGCAGGCCCGAGTGAGTTCACGGCTGCTGACGGCGCCGCTGTCCAACTGCTCGACGGCGCCCTGTAAGGTGAGGTCTGTGAGGGACATAGAACCTGGCGCGCCTCAATCGAGCACGGGTGGGACCCGGAACATGTCGTCTTCGGCCTGCGGGGCGTTGAGCAAGAGTTCCGGCACAGAGAGCGATGGGGTCGGGCGGTCGGGGCGCAGCACCGTGCGCAGCGGCAGCACAGTGGCTGTCGGCGGGATCGGCGTCGTGTCGATCTCGCCCAGCTTGGCGATGTAATCCAACACAGCCGACAGCTGCTGTCGGTAGCGCGCCTTCTCCTCATCCGTCAGCTTCAACCGCGCCAGTGAAGCGATGTGATCGATCTCTTCATTCGTAAGGGACATGCCGGGATTATACGCGCCGTGGGGAGCGTGGAAATGAGAGGGCGCCTGAACAGAGAAGCGTGGAGCGTCGGTGCCCGCTTTTCCGGTTCCATCCTAAGGGCCGACCAACCCCGCCCTCGCGACCTCCCGCTCCTGACGGCCGCGGCGTCGATGTCGACCGCGGCACTGCCCGCCTGCCGTTGTCAAACCGGATCGCTGACGACCTCGGGCAGATGTGCGGCCGGGCTCACCTACGCTTCGGTTGATGTGGGAATGGCGAAGAAGGTTACACGCGCTTTTCCAGCCAATCCATCTCGTGCAGCAGCTGGGCCATGATCTGGGCGATCTCGCTTTTGTCCTGGGCCGCAGCCTCCAGATAGTCGAGGTATAAGCCGATTCGATAGAGCGACACGCGTTCCCAATGGCCGCTGGGAAGGGGGCGGCGACTCGTGTACCCGGCGTACAACGCCTCTCGGCTGCCGGGGACTTCCGACTCGATCGAGTCGTCGATGCGGAAATCCCAGGATGGATCTCCGGACGAGGCCCAATCGAAGTCAAGCACAGCGCTCAGTTCTCCGTCCTGCTGCAACATGTTGAGAAAGTGATAATCGCCGTGGATGAATACGCCCTGCTGGACAGCGGACAACAGGGGCCGCATCCGCTCCATGAGTGCATCGATCCGGCCCAAACTGTCGGCAGTCAGGATGCCGAGCGCCTGGACCTGCCCCTGGTAATAACGAAAATGCGCGGCGACATACGCTGCCCAATCGGGCTTGGGTGCTCCCGCGATGATCTCGTAGAGCAGCCCAAACTGATCAAAGACGTGGTTGTGGATGGTCGCCAGATGCTGCCCGGCGCTGTAACCGATGGCATAGCGACGATCAGGCGACAGGGCGGCAGAACTGGTTCTGACCGTTTGTCCCGGCATCTTTGTCAGAATGAGATAGTCATAGGGCGAGAGACGCTTGCTTGTATCGAGTGCCAGAACTTGCGAGACGGGCACATCACTGCTGCTGAGGATTTCGTATGCCCATTTTTCGCCTGCGTAGCGATTGGCTCCGCCCCAATCAAGCACATCGAAGCGCAGCACATACGCATCGTTGATCAGCAAGCACAGATTGATGTTGCCCTGAACGGGCTGCTCCATACGTTCGATTTTGCCAAGCCCGTGCGCGGTACAGATGGCTTGCACGACATCGGGGGATAGGGGACTTGCCACTTAGATATCCAGTCACTACAACAGTGTGTAGTGTCAAGTAACGACCCCCTGTAGATACGCGCTTGATGGTCATCGTACACCACATCCTTCTTATCCATTTGCCCCACCACCCGCTCACCAGCGCCTGAAGGCTTTGGGCCAAGAGGACGGGCACCGCCAGCCAGGGCGCGACACTGTCGCCGTTCCGAGCTGGGCATCCTGTCTACCTCGCCCTGCGTGGCAATACTGTCGAACACGGCTGGCAGATGCTGGCAACACGACCGTACTTCTCATCGCTCAATTTCAGCTGCACCGGTGAGGTGATGCGATCGGATGCCTGTCGGGTCAGGGATATGAGGGGCATTTCAGGAAGCGGGACGAGGAATGTTCGGTTCCTCGTCCCGCTTCCCTCCTGGCTCCTTACGGGCGGGGCGTCGAAGTCGGGCGCAGCACCGCGAGGTCGCCGACGTCGGCGGGGCCGCGCGGTTGGACCTGCCAGCCGGCCTGGCGCGTGGTGGTCGCAGACTGGACGATGACGATGCCTGTCAGAGTGACCGACTGACCGCGCGTGACGCTCGGGCGTTTCAGGCCGTTGGCGACGCCGAACGGGACGCGCACCGCGCCGCTGCCGTCGTCGATCCATAGGGCTGAGGCTTCAAGTTTGACCACGCGGCCCGTGATGGTGACGACTTCATAGGGATGCTGTGCGGCAGAGCCTGTGGCGATCGTCGTGGGCGGTGGCACGGCGCCCGGCGGCGAGAAACTCGCCTGAGGGAGCAGCCGCACGTAGAACTCGAGCGCCCCGCCCCGCATCCGCGTCAGGCCAAGAGCGTGAAAGCCGTTGCCTGCGATCAGGCCCTGCGGCCAGGCGCCCTTGCCGAGGTAGACCGGGATGGTGCCGGTCGCGTCCTGTACCACGATCACACGCGCGCCGAGCGGCCCGGGCGGCACGATCACTGTGGCGTCGAGTTCCACCCAGGCGCCGACCGGCCAGGTCTTGAGGACGGCAATGGGCACGGGCGTAACGGTCGGCGTCAGCGTGGCGGTGGGCTTCGGCGTCTTTGATGGCTTCGGCGTCCGCGTCGGGCTGGCAGTTCGAGTCGGGCTTGCGGTGCGCGTGACGCTCGGAGTCCGAGTTGGGCTCGGTGTCCGCGTGACACTCGGCGTTCGGGTTGGGCTTGCCGTCCGAGTCGGACTTGGGGTTCGCGTCGGGCTGGGTGTGCGAGTTTGCGTGGGTGTCCGCGTCTCGCTTGGCGTCCGTGTGGGACTCGCCGTGCGTGTCATGCTCGGAGTGCGGGTCGGGCTCGGCGTACGAGTCTCAGTCGGCGTGCGGGTCGGGCTTGGCGTGCGAGTCTCAGTCGGTGTGCGGGTCTCACTCGGTGTTCGAGTAGGACTGGGTGTTCGTGTCTCAGTGGGTGTTCGAGTTTCGGTTGCTATGCGCGTTTCGCTCGGCGTGCGCGTCGGGCTTGATGTACGCGTTGGACTGGGTGTTCGTGTCTCAGTGGGTGTTCGGGTTTCGGTTGCTGTGCGCGTTTCGCTCGGCGTGCGCGTCGGGCTTGATGTGCGAGTTGGACTGGGTGTTCGTGTCTCAGTGGGTGTTCGGGTTTCGGTTGGTGTGCGCGTTTCGCTCGGCGTACGCGTCGGGCTCGGCGTGCGGGTCTGCGTGGGTGTGCGGGTCTCTGTAGCGGTACGCGTGTTCGTCGGCGTCAGCGTCTCAGTTGCGATGACCGTCTCCGTTGGGGTGCGCGTTGCACTCGGCGTACGCGTCGGACTTGGCGTTCGTGTTTCGGTGGGTGTGCGAGTTTCGCTGGGTGTCCGGGTTGGGCTTGGGGTGCGTGTCTCCGTTGGAGTGCGCGTTGCGCTCGGCGTGCGCGTCGGACTTGGCGTTCGCGTTTCGGTGGGAGTCCGCGTTTCGCTGGGTGTCCGCGTCGGGCTCGGCGTCTGGGAGGGTGTCTCAGCGGCGGGTGTGGAGGAGGCGCTGTCCGTCGCCGTGCCGGTTGACGAGGCTGTGGCCGTGCCGTCCTGTGTGGGCGTGACACCCGAGTCGAGTGTGGGGCTCGCCGTAGCCGATGGCGCAGGCTCGGTCTGGGTGGGTGAAGCCGCAGTCGAGGGCGTCGACGTCGCAGCCGCTGTGGCAGTCGTGTCGGGCTCCAGGGTGGACGATGACGTCGGCGCCGGCGTGTCCGATGAAACGGCCGGCGTGGTGGCGTCCGGTAGTGCTGTCGACGTGCCGGTTGGAACGACGGTCACCGTCGCGCCTGGTGTTCGCGTGGGGCTCGCAGTCCGTGTCGGGCTCGGCGTGCGAGTCTCGCTCGGTGTGCGCGTCGGGCTGGCGGTTCGAGTCGGGCTCGGCGTGCGAGTCTCGGTAGGTGTACGCGTTTGGCTGGGCGTGCGCGTCGGGCTCGACGTGCGAGTGGACGTCGCCGTTCGATCCGACGGCGCCGTTGAAGTCGCCGTGGAGGATCCCGTCATGGTTGGAGTAGCGGACGCCTCACTCGCGGTGGGCGTTGGACCTGAAGTCGCATCAGTGGCAGTGGTTGGTGTGGCAGTGACGAGATGCTCGGTTGCGGTTGACGGCGCTTGCGTGGTGGAAGAACAGGCTGCCGCGCAGGCTGTGGCGGTCTCGGCATCATCGGCGAAGACCTGCTGTGGCGCCCACGGCACGATCAGGTTGGCGCACAAGGTGATGATCAAGAGACAGGCCAGGGCCATCCCGGCCGGTTGTCGGTGTTTCGACGTATGCATCGCTCCCCCCTTGAGCTCTGCAGCGCCGGCAGGTGGCAAGATCCGAGCAGTAGCGCGGGCTCTCCGCCGGGTTCATTTGAACGGCGCGACGCTTGGGGGGCAGCATAGGGCGCAAAGTCTGGCGCGAATCCTCGAATCGTCCTCCGGCCCAAACGGGTGAGCATCCTTTGCACCCTTGCCAATTCTTGTTTGGTTGGTGATAATGCGACATTCCAGATTCGGAAGTGCAACCGACCATCCAAAGGAGGTGAGCCTGACGACCGAATAACATTCGAGCCATCGGCTCGTCCCAGTCGTTAATGCCACTGTCAGCTATGTCCGGAGGAGAGAGAATCATGAATCGCACTTCCTATGCTTTGTTCTCGGCGGCTTCTGTGGCCGCCCTGGTGCTGGCCGCTTGCGCGCCCGCCGCTGCGCCCGCTGCCGATGTCACCACCGTTCACATCTACTCGAGCCTTCCGCTCACCGGCTCCAGCGCGGGCCAGACCACCACGATCGTCAACGCCATCAACCTCGCCCTCGAGCAGCAGACCAAGGGCGGCCTCGTTTGCGATGGCAAGGTCAAGATCGAGTACACGTCGCTCGACGACGCCACTGCCGCCGCCGGCAAGTGGGATGAGGCCAAGGAGCAGGAGAACGCCAACAAGGCCGTCGCAGACGCCGCCACGATGGTGTACATCGGCACCTTCAACTCGGGCGCCGCGCGCATCTCGATCCCGATCCTGAACCAGGCCGGCATTGTCATGATCAGCCCGGCCAACACCGCCGACGACCTGACCGCCGGCGCTGACACCGCCAAGTACTATCCGAACGGCACGCGCAACTACACGCGCGTCGTCGCTCGCGACGAGTTCCAGGGCGCGTTCGCGGCCAAGTGGGCCGCCAAGCTCGGCGCCAAGAACGTGTACATCCTCGATGACACGGAAATCTACGGCAAGGGCGTGGCCGATCAGTTCGAGAAGAACGCTGCCACCAACGGCCTGACGGTCGTCGGCCGCGACGGCATCGACGGCAAGGCGTCGGACTACAAGGCCCTCGCCACCAAGATCGCCGGCACCAGCCCCGACCTGATCTACTTCGGCGGCATCACCCAGAACAACGCCGGCCAGCTGCTCAAGGACATCCGCGCGGCAGGCATCACGGCCAAGTTCATGGGCCCGGACGGCATCCTCGAGAGCGCGTTCATCGAAGCCGCCGGCGCTGACGTCGCTGAGGGCGTGTACGGCACGATCGCGGGTTCCCCGCGCGCCAAGCTGCCCGAAGCCGGCCAGAAGTTCTACACCGACTACAACGCCAAGTTCCAGTCGGAGCCCGAGGCGTACGCGATCTACGGCTTCGAAGCCGCCAGCGTCGCGATCAAGGCGATCTCGACGGTCTGCAAGGCCGATCGCGCCGCGATCCTGAACGCCGTGTACACCACCAAGAACTTCAACGGCGTGCTCGGCACCTGGTCGTTCGACGCCAACGGCGACACCGACCTGTACGCCATGCTCGGCAACGTCGTCAAGGATGGCAAGTGGGCTGAGGCTCCGGCGGACATCCTGCCGTAACGCTCACGTCTGACTGCCCCGTTTACGGGAAAGTATGAAAAGGGAGTGGAGTGTAGTTCGCTCCGCTCCCTTTTCGTTTATGCCGGCCAACTGTGCGGTGACCTATGACTGAAACCAAACCAGCCAACCAACGCCTCTTGAGAGTCTTGCTGGGCGTGGCCGTCGTGTACCTTGGCCTGCTCATCGGGCAGCCGGCCGGCCTCGACGTAGCCCGGATCGCGACCGAGGTCGCAACAACGCCGGCCAACGTCCTCCAGCAATTGATCATCGGTCTGTCCAACGGCGCCATCATCGTCATCATCGCCCTGGGCTACACCCTGGTCTACGGCATTATCGAGCTCGTCAATTTCGCGCACGGCGACGTCTTCATGCTGGGCGCCTTCATCTCGTTGATCACGCTCTCGATCTTTTCGACCACAGCGCCCAACGGCGCGCAGACGGCGCCCATCTGGGCGGCGCTCATCGGCTTCATTCCCGCCATGCTGTTGTGCGGCCTGCTCAACGCCGGTATCGAGCGTCTGGCGTATCGGCGCCTGCGCAACTCGCCTAAGCTGGCGGTCTTGATCAGCGCCATCGGCATGTCCTTCATCCTGCAAAACATCGGCCTGCAGCTCGGCGCGTTCGGCAAGCTGACCAAGGTCGGGCCGGAGTTCGACTTCCTCAAAGTACTGGGCAGCAACAACGCGGCGCCCAAGAGCTTCCCGGTGGTGTTGAGCACCCAGAACCTGCTCGGCGACTTCCCGATCCGCATCACCACAGCCGACGTGCTCGTGATGGTCACGGCCCTCGTGCTGATGCTGGCGCTGAACTGGTTCGTCCAGAACACGCGCCTGGGCAAGGCCATGCGCGCCACGGCTCAGAACCGCGACGCGGCCGCCATGATGGGCATCAACGTCGACCAGATCATTGCGTTGACGTTCCTGATCGGCGGCGGCCTGGCCGGCGCGGCCGGCATGATGTTCGGCCTTTACAACGGCACCGCCGTCTTCACCTTGGGTTTCACAGCGGGCTTGCGGGCCTTCACGGCGGCCGTGCTCGGCGGCATCGGCAACATCCGCGGCGCGGCCCTGGGCGGCATCTTGATCGGTTTGCTGGCCGCCTTCAGCGATCAATATCTGGCGGTGCGCTGGACCAACGCCTGGGTGTTCCTCATCCTGGTATTGGTGCTGCTCTTCCGTCCCACCGGCTTGCTCGGCCAGGAATCGGGGGATAAGGCGTGATGAAGCAAAAACTGCTCTCCAACGCCGAGTGGATCGGCATCGCCCTCCTGGGCTTCATCGCCCTGATCACCGGCGGCTGGTCGGTGCTGATCCTGACGATCATGCAGGGCGCGTTGACCGGCCTGACGCGGCCAACCGAATCGCGCGGCCTGCGCAGCGTCGCGATCTCGAGCGCCATCGGCTCGACCGTCATCACCCTGATCACGATCTTTCACAACACCGTGATCGCCGGCCTGCCCAAGCAAGACGCGATCCCGGCGGCGTCGACGTCGATCTTCGTCTACCTGCTGGCGATCCTGCTGGGCGCCGCCACGGCGGTCGCCGTGATCTGGTTGCGCACCCACCCCGACGAACGGGTGCGCCGCTTCGGACTGCTCGGCCTGCTGGCGGTCTTCGCGCTCGCCTTCCCGTTCTTCGAGCAATTCGCGCAGCTGTTCTGGGCCAGCGCCATCATCGTCGCCATGATCTACGCGATGCAGGCGCTCGGTCTCAACATCGTGGCCGGGTACGCCGGCATGCTCGACCTCGGCTATGTGGCCTTCTTCGCGATCGGCGGCTACACCATCGCCTTCCTGAATTCGCCGCAGTTCAACCTGCAGGTGTCGTTCTGGCTGATCATCTGGGTCGCCGCAGCGGCCGCCGCGCTGTTCGGCCTGATCCTGGGCACGCCCGTCATCCCGTTGCGCGGCGACTATCTGGCGATCGTGACCCTCGGCTTCGGCGAGATCGTGCCGATCGTGTTCAAGAACCTCAACGCTGTGAGGATCGTCGAGCCGATCAGCGAGATCATCGCCACGATCATGGGTCGAGCGGAGCAGGCGATCTGCCTGGTCGGCTGTTCGGCCCCGCTCAACATCACCAACGGCACCGACGGCGTCAGCCCGATCGGCAGGCCCGAGATCCCGGGCCTGCAGTTCGTCACCGGCCAGTACATCCCCTGGTACTTCCTGATCCTGATCATGCTGGTGGTTTCGATCTTCTTCATCTCGCGCCTGCGCAACAGCCGCATCGGCCGTGCCTGGGTCGCGCTGCGCGAGGATGAGCTGGCCGCCAACTCGATGGGCATCGACCTGGTGCGGACCAAGCTGACGGCCTTCATGCTGGGCGCCATGTTCTCGGGCTTTGCCGGCGCGTTCTACGGCAGCTACGTCTCGTTCATCTCCCCCGGCGCGTTCGACTTCTCGATCTCGGTCATCGTGCTGTGCATGGTCATCCTGGGCGGCACAGGCAGCATCACGGGCGTCTTGCTGGGCGCCTTCATCATCAAGATCGCTGACCTGATCCTGCTGGATAAGCTCCAGGTCGTCCTCGGTGGCTTCCTGCAGGCGACCCTTTTCCAGGCGATCCCGTCGCTGGCCATGCAGAACTTCCTCGAGAGCCTGTTCAACGCCAGCCAGTACAAGCTGCTGCTCTTCGGAATCATCCTTGTGACGATGATGCAGTTCCGACCGCAGGGCCTGATCCCAAGCACCGCCGAGAGGAAGGCCTAGCCATGGACAACCTGCTCGCAGTCAACAACGTCACGAAGGCCTTCGGCGGCCTGATCGCCGTCAACAGCGTCGACTTCCTCATCGCGCCGGGCATGATCGCCGGCCTGATCGGCCCCAACGGCGCCGGCAAAACGACGCTGTTCAACAACATCACCGGCCTTTACGCGCCCACCAAGGGCGAGATCATCTTCGACGGTCAGCGCGTCAGCGGCCTCAAGCCGCATGAGGTGCAGGCCCGCGGCATCGCCCGCACGTTTCAAAACATCCGCCTGTTCGGGCAGATGACGGCGCTCGAGAACATCCTGGTCGGCATGCACAGCCGGCTCAAGGGCAACATCTTCGAGGCCTTCTTCAGGCCGCCGCGCGTGCGCCACGAAGAGGCAGCCGCCGCGGCCAAGGCGCTCGACCTGCTCGACTTCGTCGGCCTCGGCCGCAAGTTCGCGGACTGGCCGGCGCGCAACCTGCCCTACGGTCTGCAGCGCCGGCTCGAGATCGCGCGCGCGCTGTCGTCAGACCCGAAGCTGCTCCTGCTCGATGAGCCGACCGCCGGCATGAACCCGGCCGAGACCGCCGACCTGACGCAGTTCATCCACAAGCTGCGCTCGGAACGCGGGCTGACGATCCTGCTGATTGAACACGACATGCGCGTGGTCATGGGCATCTCCGATCGAGTCACAGTGCTCGACCACGGCGAGAAGATCGCCGAGGGCCTGCCCGCCGAAGTTCAGAACGACCCGACGGTGATCGAGGCGTACCTCGGCAAGGGCACCGCCGCGACGGGCAAATAGGTGCAGCGATGGCCATCCTCGAACTCAACGACGTTCATTCGTACTACGGCAACATCCACGCCCTCAAGGGCATCTCGCTGACGGTCGAGAAGGGCGAGATCGTCACCCTGATCGGCAGCAACGGCGCCGGCAAGACGACCACGCTGCGCACCATCCAGGGCCTCATCCGCCCGCGCGTCGGCTCGATCACGCTCGAGGGCGAAGAACTGACCAGGCTCCCGGCCCATGAGGTCAACCGGCGCGGCATCTGCCAGTCGCCCGAAGGCCGCCTGATCTTCCCGCGCATGACAGTGCTCGAGAACCTTGAGATGGGCGCGTTCACGCGGACCGACCACGGCAACATCGGTCAGGACCTTGAGCGAGTCTTCGGTCTGTTCCCGCGCCTCAAGGAGCGCGTCAAGCAGAAGGGCGGCACACTCTCGGGCGGTGAACAGCAGATGCTGGCCATGGCCCGCGCCATGATGGGCAACCCGCGCCTTCTGCTCCTCGACGAGCCGTCGATGGGCCTCGCCCCGCTCCTGGTCGAGACCATCTTCGACACGATCGTGGCGCTCAACAAGCAGGGCATCACCATCCTGCTCGTCGAGCAGAACGCGCGCATGGCGCTCTCGATCGCCAACCGCGGCTACGTGCTGCAGACCGGCGAGATCCGGCTTCAGGGCGACGCCGCCATCCTGCGCGACGACGAAGAAGTCCAGAAAACCTACCTCGGCGGGCATTGACGCCGCCAGGGGATCGACGCTCGAAGGGCGGCCGGTGGGCCGCCCTTTTTTGTTGGGCGATCTACCGGCCGCCCCTACTCACCAAACCGGGATTCATCCCATCTCATCGGGTTTACCAAATGAACTACAATCGGGGCGTTCTGCCCCTGGGGCATGGATATTGCATGCATTCTGGGTGGCACCAGGGCCGATTTATGTCGCGTCGCCACAAAGGCGAAGCGGGCCGGGTCAAATGGATGTAGAAAGGGAGCGGGTGAGCTGTTCGCATGGATGCCAACACGCTGCATGAACGCGCGCTGGTGGCGATTCGCGCCCGGAATCTGACCGAAGCCCGGCGCTTGCTCGTCGAGGCCGTCCGCCGTGAACCGCGCCATGAGAAATCGTGGCTCGCCCTGGCGTCGGTCCTGAGCGACATGAGCCAGGCCATCGACTGCCTCGAGCGCGTGCTCATCATCAACCCCGCCAACGCCACCGCCAAGGAATGGCTTAACCTCGCGCGCCAGGAGCAGCAGGCGCGCAAAGCCAACAGCTCGACCATCACCGACCTTCTTGACGACGACAAGGCCGACCCCGCCCTGGGCGAGATCAAGATCGACGAGCCCGGCGACCAGGATCGGCCCGTCCCGCGGCTTGGCAAGTTCCTGATCGACTACAAGTTCATCAGCGAAGAAGAGCTGCGCGTCGCCCTGCTGGCGCAACGCAAAGCAGCGTCCACCGGGCAGCTCAGGCGCCTCGGCGATATCCTGGTCGAAAAGGGCATCCTCACCCGCGAACGCCTCGAGTTCGCGCTCAAACAGCAGACGCGCACGTTCTATAACTTCATTGAGTAGGGGTTTGCTGGCAGAGATCGTGGGGGTCCACAGGGGGTCCTGTTTCAGTGGCGCCCGCGTGAGATCCGTGAACAGTCTTCCCCTGGCAGTCGCAACGGAGCCGTCGCCACCTTCTTAGAAGTCGCTTTCCGCCCCAGCCGCGATAGAATCCTTCCCCACACCGATTTCGCCTGAGTTCGCAACCGGGCCCGGTGACCAACGTATAATCCTTCTGACGTTTGTTTTGGGTTATCTCGCAACTCAGGCAGGAGGTTGTGATGGCCGAAGAAAAGCGCAACTGGCTTGGACCGTACATCCCGGAGGGCGGATTCTTCCGTGAGGCCCTCCAGCAGGTCAAGCTGGCCTACGGCTTGATGCTCGATCCGCGCGTCCCCGTGATCACCAAGCTGATCCCGATCGCGGCCTTGGCGTATCTGCTCTCGCCGATCGATTTTTCGCCGGATGTCATCCCGGGCCTCGGTCAGGTCGACGACCTGGCGATCGTGTTCCTTGGCCTGCGGACGTTCCTGGAGTTCGCGCCTGTGCCCGTCGTACGCGAGCACCTGCGCCGCATCGTCAACGCCGGTCACTGGTCCAGCGACCCCGATAAGGGCGAAGGCGATGTGATCGACGGGAACTTCCAGGAAGAAAAGTAAGTCGGACGTCAGCGACGCTGAAGTTACGACGTCAAGTGAATTGGAACGACACAGGGGCACAGCTGATCGGCTGTGCCCCTGTGCTTTGTTCAGTGCCGGTTTCTAGCTCACTGACGCATGACGTCTCTTACAACACGATCGTCCCCGCTGTCGTCTCCACCGTTCCGCTCAAGTCATAGGCCATCGCGCCGGAGATGCGCACCGGCACCATTTCGCCGACGGGCACTTCGCCGTCGATGATGACGAGGCCGTCGACCTCCGGCGCGTCGCGGTAGCTGCGCCCGACGCTGATCCCGTCGTTCTCGCCTTCAACCAGCACGTCCAGCACACGCCCGACCTGGGCCTGGTTCTTCTCGAGCGAGATGCGCTGCTGCGCCTCCATCAACTGTTCACGCCGCGCCTGCTTCACGTCTTCGGCCACAGGATCGCCATATTGGGCAGACTCGGTGCCGGGCTCATACGAGAACGTGAAAGCCCCGATCCTGTCGAAACGCTGATCCTGCACGAACTTGACGAGCGCGTCGAACTCGGCCTCGGTCTCGCCCGGATAACCGACGATGAACGTCGAGCGGATGGCGAGATCGGGCATGGCACCGCGCATCTTCTCGAGCGTGCGATAGACCCAGTCGATGTTGGCCGGACGGCGCATGCGGCGCAGCGTGTCGGGGTGGCCGTGCTGCAGCGGGATGTCGAGGTAGTGCGCGATCTGCTTGTGCGTCGCCATGACCTCGATCAGGCGGTCGGTGACGTAGCCCGGGTAGGCGTACATCACGCGCAGCCAGTCGATGTCGGGCACCGCGGTGGCCAGCGATTCAAGCAGAGTCGCAAGGCCGTCCTTCAGTCCGAGATCATGGCCCCAGTCGGTCGTATCCTGAGCGATCAGACACAGTTCGCGCACGCCGGCGTCGCGAAGCGCGCGCGCCTCAGCCACGATTGACTCGAGCGGGCGCGAGACCGCCGTGCCCTTGATCAGCGGGATGGCGCAGAACGCGCACGGCCGGCGGCAGCCATCGGCGACCTTGAGATAGGCGCTGGCGCCCTGGATCGCGGCGCGCACCACCCCGCCCTCGTCGAGGCCCACGGTCTGGGCCGCCTCGGGCAGATGATAGAGTGGCCCTGGTGTGCGCTCTTCCCGCAGTCGATGGACGAAGTCGACGATGTCCATCCAGCGTCGGGTGCCGATGATGCCGTCGAGCGAGGGCACCCACTCGAGCAGTTGCGAGCCATAGCGCTGCGACAGACAGCCCGCCGCGATCAGCAACTGGCCGCGTTTCTTGTCGGCGGCCAGCTCGTTGAGCACCCGGATCGACTCCTGCTTGGCCGGTCCGATGAAGCCACAGGTGTTGACGATCAACACCTCGGCGCTCTTGGCCGACTCGACCGGCATCATCCCGTCGTTGCCGAGCAACTGCGCCATCGACTGGCTGTCGACCAGGTTCTTGGAGCAACCCAGATTCACCAGATGGAACTTGCCGGCGCGGGCGTTTGAGGAACGTGACATGAAGGAGCCTCAGATTGACCGCAGACCGCAGACGGCGGACCGCAGTGGTAGAACGAACGACGAGTAGACTCTTGCGGCGGTCTGCGGTCTGCCGTCGGCAGTCTTAAGGTGCCGCCGTCGGCGTGGGTGCGCTGGCCCCTTCGGGCGTAAAAACGCGGATGACGTTGTCGCCATAGCCGCCCAGGCTGCCCTGGTCCTGGCCGTTGAAAAGGATGCGGGTGCCGCCGGCGTTGGCCGTCCAGATCTCGACCTTCTGCACGCCGGCGATCTCGCGAAGTTCGCCGGGCGGCAGCAGGCCCTGGAACGTCTCGGCGCCGTCGACGACGATGCGCAGCCAGGTGCGCTGATCCACCCGCAACACAACGTTGACGCCCGACGTGTTCGGCCGCGCGGTCGGCAGCGGCGAATCGGTGGTGGGCGTCATGACCGGCGTTTGCGTCGCCTGGGTGATCACGGCTGTGGCGTCGCCCAGAGCGACGCCCGAGCGAGTCGGCGTGGCCAGGAGTTCGTTCGTCAACTGGAGCTCGGCCGCGCCCCAGAACAGGAGCATGCCGAGCGCCGCCGTGACGAGCACGCCCAGCAGCGTGTCGATCGACCAGAGCCGCGACCAACGGAACTTCCGCGCGGCTTCGGGGGTGACGAGCCGCTGGCCGACGATTGGCGTTCCGCGGGCGCCGGTCACCAGCGTCGGCCGGGCTGTCGCGCCGGTGTTGGCTTGCGGCTTGCCGTTCGGCGGATCGCCCGCCTCCGGTTTCGCCGCAGGCTTCGGCGTGGACGGGCGAAGCGGCTGGAGGGGCGCCTTGGGTTTGGGAAGCTGAGCGCCAGGAGCGATCACGGGCCTGGCCTTCGGCGGAACGGCCTGAGCGATCAGGTCATTCGAGTTGAGGCCCAGATACTCGGCGTAGTTCTTGAGAAAGCCGCGAGCCTGAACGGGAGACGCCAGGCTCTTGTGATCGTCGCACTCGAGGGCGTTCAGGTACTTGGCGCGGATGCGTGTGGCGCGCTCGACATCTTCGAGCGTCAGATTCTTGGCTTCACGCGCCGCTCGCAACTGCTCGCCGGGAGTGCTCATGGCACCGATTTAAGCGAAAGGGTGAACGAGCTCAGCGTGGCAGCCAAGTCCGTTCACCCCTCGGCGTTCGTGATAGATCGCTCAGGCCGCGCTGGCGGCTTCTTCCTCGGCGGGAGCGGCAGCCTCGGGCGCCGCTTCGACGGGCGCCTCGGCCGTCGCCAGCTTGGCCGCCTCGCCCTCGCGGTGCACGACGACAGTGACCGTCGGCACGAGATCGGCGGTCAGGCGCACCGGCACCTTGAACTCGCCCAGCTCGCGGAGCGGCTGGCCGCCGACGTTGCGGCGATCGATGTCGAGGCCCGAAGCCTCCTTGATCTTGGCCGCGATCTGCGCGCTGGTGACCGAGCCGTACAGCTTGCCGGTCTCGCCCGCCTTCGACGGGAAGAACAGCACGACACCGGCCAGTTTATCGGCCACGCCCGAGAGCTCGGCATTGAGCTTGGCGCGCGCGATGGCGGCGTTCTGGCGCAGCGTCTCGGCGCGCTTCAGCGCCTCAGCGGTGGCAGGCACAGCGAGGCCGTGCGGCAGCAGATAGTTGCGGCCGTAGCCGTCGGCGACTTTTTTGACTTCGCCGGCATGCCCGAGTTTGTAGACGTCCTTCAGGAGTAAGACACGCATGGGTCTAGCCCTTTCCTCTCTTTGTTGACCGGGCGAAGGGTACAGACGCCCGATATGCGGTTACGGACCGGCATTATACCAGATCCATCAGCCGGAATTTGCCGTTGTTTTGAGGGTTTGCGAGCCTGTCGGCCAGGGGATCCTGACCGTCCACTCGCTCGTGCCCACTTCGCCGGCGCCGGGGCTGCATCCACGAATCGATGAACGACTCGGCAAAGCCCAGCATCCCTCGGTCACCGGCCGCTCAGCCCGAGCCAGCGGCGGGCTTCTCCATCTCAAATCCGTCCTCGCCGCCGACGTAGTAGCTTGGGATGCGCCGGATCTGATGATAGCCGGATTGCTCGTACAGCTTGAGCGCAATGGTGTTGGAGGGCCGAACCGTCAGACGGATGACCGGCATTGCCAAAGCGGCCTCCGCGGCCTGAAGCAACTGACGGCCCAGGCCGCGCTGTCGAAAGCGAGGATGCACACCGAGGGTCGTGATCCAGCCGACGCCTTCGCGATCGCGGCGTTCGCCGAACACGTATCCCTGCACCTGCGCGTCCTCGACGGCCTTGAAGCGCACCGGCGCCGTCAGGAGTTGCCAACCCAGTTCGATCGGGTCCCAGGAATCGCGTCCGAAGGTGACGTTCTGGAGGAGCCAGATGGCCCAGAAGTCGCGCCAGCCGGCCGGCAGGATCTGCATCGAAGGGCGAAAAGCGAGGAGCGAGGGGCGAAGGAGGTCATCGCTCCTCGCCCTTCGCTCCTCGCTTTTCGAGAGTCAGTCTTTCTTGATCACACCCTGGATCAGCGACGTGAACTCCATGGGGAAGATGTACTTGGTCGACGGGCTGGCGCCAAGCGCCTTGAGCGCGTCGAAGTACTGGAGGGTCATCGTCTTCTGATCGATGTTGGCGGCCGCGGCGTAGATGGCCTGCAGGGCAGCGGCGTAACCTTCAGCGCGCAACTGCTGGGCCTGCTTCTCGCCTTCGGCGCGCAGGATGTTCGACTGGCGCTCGCCTTCGGCCTGCAGGATGTTGGCCTGCTTGGTGCCTTCGGCGCGGTTGATGGCCGCTTCCTTGTCACCCGTCGATTCGGTGACGAGGGCACGGCGCGTGCGCTCGGCCGACATCTGCCGGTTCATCGCGTCTTGCACGTCTCGGGGCGGGATGATCTCGCGGATCTCGACGTTCGTGACCTTGACGCCCCAGCGCTCGGTGACTTCGTCGAGCTTGACGCGCAGGGTCTGGTTGATGTGATCGCGCTGCGAGAGCACGTCGTCGAGCGCAATGCCGCCGATGACCGAGCGGAGCGTCGTGGTGGCGATACCGGCCGCGGCCATCTCGAAGTTGCCGACCTGGGTCACGGTCAGCACCGAGTCGATGACTTTGTAGTACCACAGGAAGTCTATTGAGATCGGAGCGTTGTCCTTAGTGATCGAGGTCTGATGCGGAACCTCACGCACCTGCTCGCGCAAGTCGACGACGCGGGCCTGGTCGATGACCGGGAAGAGCAGCACGAGGCCGGGGCCCTTCTGGCCCATCACGCGGCCGAGGCGGAACACGACAAGCCGCTGATACTCGGGGATGATGCGGACCGAGGTGACCAGCAGAAAGCCGATGGCCACCAAAGCAATGGCGCCAATGCAGAGAAAGAGAGTGCCTCCTGCGAACAACCCATCCATAATGTCCTCCGTGAACGGTGACGACGGAAAAGAAGCGCAACGATCTGCGGCTTGATTTCCAACGATTATAGTCACGCCGGCCCGAAGCGCTTACGCGAGCCGGCAGGTGAGCGCTCTGCCGCACAATTCGTGCCGGATGCGCAGCAAGCCTGACAGGAATTACGCCGCGGCGATGGACGGAGTTGCGCGCTGGCCCCTCACCCGCGCCGCACTGGCGGACGATAAGCCGCCAGGTTGAAGAGCGGCGCTGCCCTCCCCCGCTGGGGGAGGGCGCGACGCCAGGACTCCGAGGCTTTGCTTCAACTCACGGCGTCGCGGGTGGGGGTAATTGCCTTTTCCGAATCGAGACTCTACAATCGGGCCCGTGATGTCCAGTTGGACCCTGTCGGTGCTGTACGGCTTCCATCTGCTCGCGACCGTGGTCTGGGTCGGCGGGCTGTTCGTGCAGGCCCTGATCGTCTGGCCGGCGGCGCGCGGCGCCCTCGGCCCGGGCCTGCTCCTGGCCGACGTGCAGGCCCGCTGGCGCCGGGTGTTCAATCCGCTGGCATGGATGAGCCTCGCCGTCCTCATCGTCACCGGCCTGTTTCAGATGACTGCGGACCCGAACTACCATGGCACGCTCGTGATCGACAGCCCGTGGAGCGTGGCCATGCTCGTCAAGCACGGCGCCGCCGCCGGCATGGCGGTCATCGGCGGCGTGTCGCAGGCCTTCATCCAGCCGGCCCTGGCCCGCGCTCAACTCCAACTGCGTCGCAGCCGGCCCGAAGCGGCCCCGACGGGCGGCGAGGCCCTTGAACGCCGCGAGACTCAGCTGCTCTGGCTCAATCTGGCCTGCGCCGTCGTCGTGCTGATCTGCACGGCCGTCGCCACAAGCCAGTGAGACGCGATTGAGGCGATGCCCATGGACGTGCTTCCCCGCGACACCGTGCTCGAAGGCGATTGCATCGAACGACTGCGCGAGTTGCCCGACAGCTCCGTCGACCTCGTCTTCGCTGATCCGCCCTACAACCTGCAACTGCAGGCCGACCTCTATCGCCCCAACATGACTCGCGTCGACGCCGTCGATGACGCGTGGGACAAGTTCGGATCCTTCGCCGAGTACGACGCCTTCACGCGCGCCTGGCTCGGCGAGTGCCGACGCGTCCTCAAAGACACCGGCACCCTCTGGGTGATCGGCTCATATCACAACATCTTTCGAGTCGGGACGGCGGTGCAGGATCTGGGCTACTGGATCCTCAACGACGTCATCTGGGTCAAACACAACCCGATGCCGCAGTTCCGCGGCGTGCGCTTCACGAACGCGCACGAGACCCTGATCTGGGCGCAGAAGGTGCGCGGCGCGCGCTATACGTTCAACTACAAAGCGATGAAGGCGCTCAACGAGGATCTGCAGATGCGCAGCGACTGGTATCTGCCGATCTGCACCGGTCAGGAGCGCCTCAAGGAGAACGGGCAGAAGGCGCATCCCACTCAGAAGCCCGAGGCCCTGCTCTATCGCGTGCTCCTGGCCACGACCCGGCCAGGCGACACTGTCCTCGATCCGTTCTTCGGCACCGGCACGACCGGGGCGATGGCTCTGCGGCTCAAGCGCCACTTCGTCGGCATCGAGCGGGAGGCACGTTATGTGCGTCTGGCGCGTGAACGCCTGGCGGTTGCTCAGCCGGACCTGATCGAAGACGAGACGATCTTCACGTTCCCGGATGCCCGGCCGCCGGCGCGCATCCCGTTCGGTCAGTTGATCGAAAACGGCCTGCTGCAGCCCGGTCAGACGCTGTTTTTTGGGCCGCGCGGCCTGGCGACCGCGATTGTGCTGGCCAACGGCCAGATCCGACACAACGGCCTGACCGGCTCGATCCACATGGTCGGGCGCACCATCCAAAATGCGCCTTCATGCAACGGTTGGGAGCACTGGTACTACGAAGACGGCGAGGGCCAGCGCCACCCTATCAACAACCTGCGAGATCGCTTACGGACGGCGGACAGCGGACCTCAATCCCTGGTTGGCGACTGACGTCAGGCCAGCGTCACATAACGAAGCCCAAGTAGACAGTTCATCGTTATTTTTCCTCGGCGCTGCACCAAGTGTGACCTTCTTACCAGATCGGGCCGCCTGAGTCAGGGGTATAATCACGACCAGTATCGGCTTAACAAACCCGGAGCTACGTTAGCCTCGGCAAGCCGAACATCACAACCATCATCTACAGTCGAATATCGGTTTCGTGAATCCCGTGGCCAGTATGTTGCCAAAGTGGATTGTCTCTATCCGATGACCTCGTCAGGATAAGAGGAGCACCGCAATGATTTCTCGCTCTCATGGGAATGGCCACCGGCGAGCCTGGTCAGCGCTGTCGATCTATACAGCGTTGGCGCTGCTGATGGCTGCCTGGCCGACGTCGATGCCCGTCGCCATGGCTGCAGGCACGATCTCGGGCACCGTCTATCGCGACTTCAACCTTAACGGCCTGCGCGATAGCGGCGAGGTCGGCGTCGCGGGTGTGACGGCCTCGGCGTTCGACTCGGCCGGGGCGCCGCAGGGCACGGCCACGACAGGCGCCGATGGCACGTACTCCCTCGCGGCCGGCGGCACCGGGCCGTACCGTGTAGAGTTCACGAACATCCCCGCACCCTTCAAGCCCGGCCCGCATGGCGCCAACAACAACACGACCATCCAGTTCGTGCCGGATGGCAACAGCGGCAGCGTCGACCTCGGCGTAAACGATCCATCCGAGTATTGTCAGTCGCTGCCGTTCCTCGCCACGTCGTGCCAGGCCAACGGCGATCCCCTGGGGGGCGGCACGGCGGGCCAGCACTCTTCAGTCTATTCGGTGGCCTACAACGCCTCGGGCTCGGCTCCGAGCCAGGCGACGGGCGTGTCGCTGGGCTCCGAGATCGGCACCGTCTGGGGCCTGGCGTATCAGCGCGCGACAAGCACGCTCTTCGTCTCGGCGCTGCAGCGTCGGCACAGCGGCTATGGCCCGCTTGGCACCGGCGGTCTGTATCGTGTTCAGGTGGACCCGGCCACCGGCGCGCGAGTTTCGGTGGCGCCCTACGTCGACCTTAACGCGATCGGGATCAACACCGGCGCCGATCCGCACGTGGGTTTGCCAACGGCCGCCGATCAGCCGAGCAACGACCCCGCGTCAGTCGATGCGGTCGGCAAGGTCTCCATCGGCGACATCGAGCTCTCGGAAGACGAGCGCACGCTGTATGTCATGAACCTTAACGATCGCCGCATCTACGCCCTGCGCGTCGCCGATGCGAACGGCGCGATCATCACGCCGACGGCGGCCGACGTCACGAGCTTCGACGTCCTGCCGCTTCCCGCCGGCGCTCAGACCTGCGCGGCCAGCGACCTGCGGCCGTGGGCTCTCAAGGCTTACAACGGCGGCATTTTGATCGGCGTCGTCTGCTCCGGCCAGAGCACTCAGAACGTCGCCAACCTATACGCCTACATCGTGCGCCTCGATCCGACAAACGGCACGCGCACGCTCGTGTCGCAGTTCCCGCTCAACTACCCGCGCGGTTGCGCGAGCCGCGTGGGCGGATCCTGCTATGACGCCGAGTGGCGGCCCTGGACGTCGGAGCTGCGCACGCTGTGCGTCGACCAGACCGCCGACGGCGTCTGCGATCTCGCCTTCGACAAGCACCTGATCTACCCGCAGGCCATCGTCACCTCGATCGACGTGGACGTCGATGGCGCGATGGTGATCAGCCTGCTCGACCGCAACGGCTTCCAGACCGGCTATCAGAACTACGACACCGGCACGCCGCCCACTCTGATCGTGACCGACGGGTCGGCGCCGCTGCCAACGCCCAGCCCGATCACGCGCTACGACGGCGCGTCGGCCGGCGACATCCTTCGCCTGTGCCGCGCGGGCAGCGGCTACCAGCTCGAGAGCAACGGCAGCTGCCCGGGGCTCCCGGCGACGGCCGGCGCGAACGAGAATCCGGCTCAGGGCCCGGGCGGTGGTGAGTGGTTCTGGCAGGACAATCATCCGGTCAACGGTGGGCCGCTCAACTCGAGCGTGCACGACGAGACGGCTGTGGGCGCCGCCAAGGTGATGCCCGCGGTCGGCGATGTGGTGGCCACGCTCTATAACCCGCTGGGCGCCGTCAACACCGGTGGCCTGGGCTGGTTCGTGGCCGCTGACGGTACCCGCCCGCGCTCCTTCCAGCTCTTCGACGTCAGCGTCACCGGCAGCTTCGGCAAGGCCGGCGGCCTCGGTGACCTCGAGCCGCTCTGTCTGCCCGCTCCGATCGAGATCGGCAATTACGTCTGGCTCGACCGCGATCGCGACGGCGTGCAGGATGCGGGCGAGACGCCCTTTGCCAACGTGGTCGTGCGGCTGTACACGCCAGGGCCCGACGGCAACTTCGGCACCGCCGACGACGTCCCGGTTGCGACGACCACGACCGACTCGGTGGGTCGCTACTACTTCACCAATCTGCTGCCGCTGACGCGCTATCAGGTGCGCATCGACACCGCCCAGGCGCCGCTCATCGGCTACCTGCTCACGGTCGCCGACGCGGACTCGACTCCGAACGGCGACAGCCGCGATAACGACGGCCTGCCGCAGGGCCTCGACGCCGTCATCACGTTGACGACGGGCGTGGCCGGCGACAACAACCACACCTACGACTTCGGCTTCGTCGAAGCGCCGACCAACGCCGAGCTCGAGTACTTCCGCATCGACGGCGCGGCGGGTGGCAAGGTGAGCCTGGCCTGGCAGACCGTATCGGAGACCGACCACTTCGGCTTCGAACTGGTGCGCGCGAGCTCCGCCAACTTCGGCGCCGGTGAGGTGATCTACTCGATCCACGAGTCGAACCCCGATGGCGCGGCCTACGCCTACATCGACACGCCGACTGGCGCCGGCCCGTGGCACTACTGGCTGGTTGAGGTCGGCACGGACGGCAGCCGCACCGTGGCGGGCTATGCCACGACGGCGTTGACCGGGCAGGCCAACCCGACGAGATTGTTCCTGCCAAGTCTGCTGAGGCGCTGATACGCGCCCCTTTAGCGAACAAAACGGGGGACCGAATGGCTATTCGGTCCCCCGTTTCTTTATCGGCGTTTTAGGTCGAATCCGACCGCGCCCATGTTATGGTCATGCCGCTTTCTGTTATGCGTAGACTTAGACCCACCCTGACGGGCAGCCTTGTCCTGGCCATTACGGTTACAGGCTGGACGGCGCCTATTGCCCAGGCCAGGCCCCCGGCTGACATGGGCGTCACGCTGGCCTGGCAAGCCGATTCACTGGAGATGGCCCAGGGCGTCGACGGCACTGCCTCGCTGCGCCTGCCGGGCTTCGAGACCCTGCAGCGCCCGGGCCAGCCCGAGATCCCTTTCACGTCCGAATTGATCGCCCTGCCCGCCGGCAGCGAGCCTACGCTCGAGATTGTGTCGGCGAACACCCATCGCGAGACCCTGTCCCTGCCGCTGGAGATCGCCAGGGCGCCCGGCTCGGTCGAGCGCGACAGCACCGGCGACATCATCGCCGGCCTGTATGACGCGCCGGCGCCGGCGCTGGACGGAACGACGGCGCTGCCCGCCGGAGATCCGACCGGCCCCGTCGTCCTCGAACGCATCGGCCGGATGCGTGGCGTCGATCTCGCACGGGTCGTGTTCTATCCCGCACTGCCTGTCGAAGGCGGCCTCGATGTGACGACCGAGTTGCAGGTGCGCGTGCACTACAACGTCGCTGCGGGCGCCCGTGTGACGCTGCCGCTCGGCGATAGCTTCGGCGACCTTCTGACCGATCGCGTCGCGAATCCCGAAATCATCGAACGCACGGCGCCAGCGGCACCGAGCCCAGCGCCAGAGCCCGTTCAGGCGGCCGGTCCGACGGCCTTGATCGAGGTCAGCGCTGAAGGACTGACCGCCATCACGTACGAAGCCCTGGCGGCCGCCGGGTTCAGCGGCCTGGGTGCGGATCCGGTCAACCTTCAACTCACGAGAGCGGGCGTCGCGACGCGCATGCAATGGGAAGGCGACGGAGACTCGGCTTTCGAAGCCGGCGAGCGTTTGCTGTTCTACGCGGATCCGCGCTTCAATCGCTACACGGCCCGGGATGTCTACACCCTCAGCGTCGCTGGATCGCCGGTGACCCGCATGGCCACGCGCCCGGCGCTGACCGTGGTGAGCCAGCCCGGTCTTGTCACAGCCACTGAGACGATCGAGCAGAACACCGTGTACATGCCGTTGTGCGCCTGTGGATTGCTGCCGGCCGGCCGCAACGGAGATCGCTGGGCCTGGGAAGATCTGCGTCAACCCGGGCGGCCGAGCGTGACGCTGCCTTTCACACTGACCGGCGTCGTCGCCAATCAGACAGCGTCGCTCACTGTGTGGTTGATCAGCTACACCACGCTCGCGGCCAACCCTGACCATCGTTTGAACTTGAGCCTCAACGGGTCTTCGGTGGGCACCCTCGACTGGGATGGACGGCAGGCGATCACCCACACGGTGTCGGTGCCGGCCAACGTGCTGGTCAGCGGCGCCAACAACCTGACGCTGACCCTGCCGGGCCTGCCGAACGTGACGCCCGAGGGAACCTGGCTCGACGCCTTCCAGGTGTCGTACGCGAGCTCCGGCGGCGACACGCGCGCGACGGTCGTGAGCGAGAACGCCGAACGCTTGAACTCGGTGACGCTCAGCACGACAAGCGGCGGCGTCTACGTCTACGACGTCTCGACGCAGGCGTCGCCCACGATCCTGACAGGCCCGACGGTCAACGGCACACTTGTCTCATTCAACAACACGGCCGGTGGTCAGCGTCTGCATGTGTCGTCGGGCGCCGGGATCCGCAGCCCGGCGGCCGTGAGGGTGCCCGTCGCGTTGAGCGGTGCTTCGGGCGCTAACTACCTGATCATCAGCCACCCCGATTTCCTGAGCAGCGTGGCGCCGTTGCGCGACTGGCGCGCGGGGCGCGGGCTGCAGGTGGCCGTCGAGAATGTGCAGGCGATCTACGATGCCTACGACGAGGGCCGGCCGAGCGCCGACGCCATCGCCGCGTTCATCGCCGACGCCTACGCTCACTGGTCGCCAAAGCCGACCTACGTGCTGCTCGTCGGCGATGGGACCTACGATCCCAGGCGCTACCGAGCCAACAGCACGACGACGTTCATCCCGCCGTATCTGGCCGTTGTGGACCCCTGGCTGGGAGAGACGGCAGCCGACAACCGGTACGCGACAGTCGACGGCAATGATGCATTGCCCGACCTCGTCGTGGGGCGGCTGCCGGTCAACAGCGCGGCCGAAGCTCAGACCGTGGTCGGCAAGGTCGTGGCATACGAGCAGAACCCGGCCTCCGGCTTCTGGAATGTCCAGACCCTGTTCGCGGCCGATAACCCGGACGGCGCCGGGGACTTCCACGCGGCGTCCGATTCAGCGATCACCACTCATCTTTCGTGGCCGTTCCGCGGTTCGAGGGCCTACTTTACGTCAGCTGCGGTCCTAACTGAAACCCGACAGAATATCTCGACAACCGTGAACCTCGGGGTGGGTCTTCTCGTCTATAATGGCCACGCTTCCATGCGCCAGTGGGCAGGTGAGCGCCTGTTCCACATGGACGACGCCAATCAACTGACAAACGGTGGACGATTGCCGATCGTGCTTTCGATGACGTGTTTCACGTCGTCGTATCACGATGCTGGATTGTCGACCCTTGATGAATCCCTGATCCGGCGGAACGGCGGCGGAGCGGTCGGTACCTGGGGCCCCACAGGCCTGGGCATCGCCAGCGGCCACGACGCCCTGTCCGACGGCTTTTTGACCCGGGTGTACGTCAATCGGCAGCCCGACGTGGGCGCCGCGATCCTGGCGGGCAAGCTCGAATTGGCCAGCCGGGGGCAGTTCCTGGATCTGATCGACACCTTCACGTGGCTGGGTGATCCCGCGACGCGCGTCAACCTCACCACGCCTACATCGATCGTGACTCTGCCGGTGATCCGGCGTTGAGGGAGTGCTCATGAACAAAACGATTCGCCTCTGGACCCAAGGATTTGCGGTAGCTGCGTTGGTGGCCGCCCTGGCCCTGCTCACGATGCCGCGTCTGGCGGCGGCCGACGAAGGCCCACAGGCCGTGACCGAGACGCCGACCGACACCGTCACCCCGGTGCTTGCGTCGACCGAGACCCCAACGCCCACGGCGACGGCCACAGTCACAGCGACGCCCGTCGTCACGACGACGGTCACCGCGACACCCACCCCAACTCTTCCGGTCCCGTCGGCGACGCCGACCATTACCCCCACTGCCCCGCCACAACCGCAAGCGACCTCAGTGCCCGTGGTCAATCTTGTCAAGCGCATCAGCCAGGACCGCGTGGTGATGGGCAGCGTCGTGACGTACGAGTTGATCGTGACGAACCCGAACGACGTCACGGTCGACGATGTCGTTGTTCAAGATGCGCTGCCGGCGCAGGTCGACTATGTCAGCGCCGCCAGCCCGGTCGGCACGGTCAGCTATGACGCGGCCTCCCGCACCGTGACGGCCTCGCTCGGAGCCATGGCGGCCCACCAGGAAATCACCATCTCGATCCAGGCGCGCATCAACGCCAACGCGGCGACGCCGAGCCCGATCGTCAATCAGGCCACGATCATCTATGGCCGCACCCGCGGCACAGGCTCGTCGAACACGGTCACGGCGGAACTGGTGCCCGGCAGCCTGCCCGAAACCGGCATCGGGCCCGGCCCGCGCGAGATCGTGACGTTCTCGCTCATCCTGGGCATGGCGGCCCTGACGGCGCTGGCGTTGTACGATCGCTCGCGTAAGCCCGACCAGCAAGAGCAGCCGGAGACGATCAAGAAATAACCGGCTGAATGCCGAAAACACCCGCGCTGAACACACTGGCCGGCCTTGAAGGGCCGGCCAGTGTGCTTAAAGCACCTCACATGACCCGACCGCCCCTTCGATCGGCGGCCCTGCTCGTCGCGCTGGTCGTCGCCGGTTGCACGACACAAGATGCGGCGCCGACGCCCGCCAGCCGGCTGACGATGCTACCGCGGCCGACCGTGCCGGTCACCGGGTTGCCATCGGCAGCGAGCACGGCCCCGGTGACTGGGGTCGCCCAGACCGCGACCGCCCCGCCGGCCGAAGCCAGCCCGGTCAGCCTGACCCAGGCGCTCGGCGACCCGACGGCCGAGGCCGAGCATGCGCGACTGATCATCCCCGAAATCAAGCTCGACGCCGAGATCGTCGACGTGCCGATCGTCGACAACACCTGGAACGTGGACGACCTCGGCACACGCGTCGGTTGGCTGGCGGGAACCGGCAGCGCGCCGGGTGACGACTACGCGCCCGTCCTGGCCGCCCACGTCTCGACCGATACCGGCGTCGCCGGCCCGTTCGGTTATCTCTGGAGCCTGAGCCTCGGTGGCACAATCGAACTCGAGATCGGCGCCTGGCGCTACACCTACGAAGTCATCGACCGCCGCACGGCGAAGCCCGCCGACGTCAACAAGGTGTTGATCCCTGACGGCAACCGCCTGGTGCTGCTCACCTGTGAAGGCTGGGACCTGTCGCGCCTCACATACGACGAGCGCTTGCTGGTGATCTCGGAGTTGCGCGCCAGCGAACCGTTACGCTAGGAAGGCGCAGGGCGGGGCGGGTTGTAAGATATTGGTCGGGATGGCATTCTCTTAATAGATATAGTTGACAGGGCCACAGGGAGACATCAACCAATGGTCAG
Organism: Anaerolineales bacterium; assembly: GCA_044226485.1. Classification (GTDB taxonomy): domain Bacteria; phylum Chloroflexota; class Anaerolineae; order Anaerolineales; family UBA6663; genus UBA6663. Next base: position 231,877 of record JBGAGY010000009.1, on the reverse strand, counting down.
CAGCGCCGGCGAACGCGAAAGGGTGGCCGCCGCGCAGCGCGATCCGAAAGCGTTTGGCCCGTTGTACGACGCTTACGTACAACGAATCTACGCGTTCGTGTTTCGACGGGTTCGCGGCGACGTCGACGTTGCGCAGGACCTGACGGCCACGGTCTTCGAGAAGGCTTTGCGCGGCCTGCCGCGCTATCAATGGCGCGACGTCAGCTTTGGGGCCTGGCTCTTTCAGATCGCTCGCAACGAGATCGCGCAGCATTACCGCCGCCGGGCGGCCACTCCACTGAGCGAAAGCAGTGAGCCGGCCACTGATCTGAGCCTCGCCGATGACGTCGACCTGGTGACAGGCCTTGCTCGGCTCAGCGCCGACGACCGCGAACTGCTCCGAAGCCGTTTCTTCGACGACCTGCCGACGCCACTGCTGGCCGAGGTGCTGGGCATCACACCCAACGCGCTCTACGTTCGACTCCACCGGGCCCTCGAGCGCCTGCGAAGGATCCTGGCGGAGGGAGAGGTGAGCCATGCCGACTGATCTCAAGCTTTGGGGCCGTAAGCTTGAAGTCGGGGACGTCGATGACGCCGAACTGGAACTCGCCGCGCGCCTCAGAGGCCGGCGCACCGATCCACCCGCCATTGACGATGCTTTCAACAGGCAGCTTCGAGCCAGGCTCACGTCTCGGACAACGCCACGCCGAAATCGAACCTTTGCGCTGATCGGAGGCGGACTGGCGCTGGCCACGCTGGCCCTGATGTGGCTGATCCTGTCGCGCCCCCGCGATGTGGCCCAACCCGCCTCCGCCACACCGGAAGCCACCTGGAATGCCACCGACGTCGCGCGGTGCGCCCAGACCTTTGGGCCAATGCCTCAGACGCCTATACCAGTCAGTGTGATTGCCACGCAAGAGGCTGCGGCGCTGCCAGGAGGATACCCGGGCATGCAAGAGGGTGGCGCCGCATATCAGTTCTTCGAGACCCAGGTCGCTGATGCCACGCGGTCCCTTCCTGCCCGGCAGGCGCAGTACATGGCCGATTGCCTGCATCCGTCGACGCCTCAACCCACGCCGACACTGGCTTTGACACCGGGCGCCGACCTGCCTCCCGGCCTGGTGTTCCGATCTGTCGACACTATCTTTCAAGTCGACCAGAGCGGGCAGGCCCATACGTATGGACCTGTCGCGCAGCCTGAGAGCGTGCTAAGCCCGGATGGAGAACGAGAGTTCGTGCTCCGGTACGACGTGATGCCCCGCATCCTGCTGGAGGTCGATCGACGGACAGGCCAGCAAAGAGAGTTGGGCGTCTTGCCAGCCGAACTCACAACCGAGCGAGGTGTGTGGCCCGGCCACGACGATCGGCTCCTGGTGAGCGGCGAATTGAGCACAGGTGGCCTGCCGCGTGCCATCGGCTTTGTCGACCTGACTACTGGCAAGTCCACGGTGTTGAGCGATCAGGTGCCGCCCGACGCCAGCGTGTCGTTTTCCTCCGATGGCAAGACCCTGGCTTACAGTCTGACCGACTCCGTCGTGATCCTCGACATCGATTCCGGGCAGATGACGACGCTGACTCTGGCCGAACTCGATACGCAGGCCGAATGGGTCGGCCATCTGGGATGGTCGCGCGATGGGGTCGAACTCGCCATCGAAACAGGGATCCGTGGAAATCCGGGGGAGGGCTGGCGGACGATCGTTGCCTACTCGCTTCAGGCGCGGTCGGTTCGGCAAATCGTGCGCGATGCCAATCCCGTTCAGCGAACGTCTGCCGAGATCACGTGGAGCCCCGACGGCGAATGGCTGGCCGTGCCCACCTTCCAAGGGGTGGATATGGCCTTGTCCTCGATCTTTGGGGTTTGCTTCATCAGCCGCCATGGGAGCGAATCGCCCTGGTGCGCCGATCACTTGACGGCGTGGAGCCCGGACGGAACCCGGGCCATCGTACAACCATGGTGGGGCGGCGAATCCTCCATCGTCGATTTGGCAACCAGGCAGACTCGCCCACTGAACGGTCTGCCTGACGGCGCCTATATCCTCGGATGGCGGTCGACCGATGCAACGCTTGCACTCGCGCCCACCTGGACGCCGACGCCCACCCCCACACCGATCCCGCCCCTCGTCTATCTCTGGCCGCGCCGCCTTCCGCAGGGTTATCAGATATTGGGTGTATTCGATGTCGAGGATCGGGGCTACACCATCGAGCTTCGTCCGCCACAATCGGGACGCGAGGGTGGATTCATTTTGACAGCTACCCTATCCGCCGGCTCCCACGCAGAAATGGATATCGCACACGGCAACCCCGCAGAGGCCACTCCGATCACCGTCCGCAACCAACCCGGCTCGACATGGGGCAGCGGAGTGTGTTGGATAGAGCTTGCCAATGCGTTCTGCCTGTCGATCATGGACGGCAGCCTCGACGAGGTTCTGCAACTGGCGGATGGCCTGGACGTTGTCAGTCCCGACGAGTGGCAGATATTGCGCCAATCGCTCAACACACCTACCCCACTGCCTGCCCCGACGGCCACCGCAGCGGCCATGCTGCCTGCCGCGCCTGCGGGGATCGCCTACGCTTCGAACCAGCAACTCTGGATCGTCGATGCCGCGGGCACACCTCAAGCGGACGAGGCGTTCCCTCCCGGCGGCATTCTCGAGCCCAATGGCCAGCGCGCGTTGTTCGAGCGCGACGGCGATCTCTGGATCACCGATCTGACGACCGGCGACACCTGGAACGTCACGAACTCGGTCGATCGGCGCGAGTCATCCGCGCGGTGGTGGCCAGAGCGACCCGAGACGATTGCCTATCTTTACACCACGGTGGACCTGCCTGAAGGCTCAGACTATCCGCCGACCTATGTGGGGTTGATCCAGGCAGACGGCAGCCAACAACAGACTCTCTCAACCCCCTGGCACTGGCTGACTTCATTCGATCTCGGGCGGGATGGAAAAAGCGTCGTGTACATGAATGACAGGATTTTGCTCCGTCGCCTGTCGGAAGCCGAACCGCGGCAGATCGATTTGAGCGATGCCGTCGATGCAGACGCTTACGTGTTGAATCCGCTGCTGTCGCCTGACGGTCGCTGGATCGCGGCACGCGTGTTGTCGAGATGGTCACCTGACAACTTGAATCAGGCCGTCGCGTTATACGAGACAGCAACTGGAGCCACCCATATCATCGGCCGCGACACCTTGATCAGCGAAGGTCGGGAGATTGGGCCCCACCCGGGCGTTTGGACGCCGGATGGCGCATGGGTCTTGCTGTTCAACGAGTCTGATTATCACAATGGCCTGCGACCAGTGCGCATCGCGGATGGGTTCCTGGCTGAAACGATCCCGGGCGAGGTTGTGGCCTTCAGCCCTAATGGGCGGCAAGCCATCGTCCACGAAGTCTATCGACCTGAGGGCGGCTATGTCCTCTATGAGACCGAAACCTGGCGGTCACTTGGGCGCCTGCCGTTGCCCGATGATGCACTGGTGGTGAATTGGCGTTGAGTTGATCAGGTCCTAGGCGAATATCGTCAGACCAATCGCCAGAAGAAGCCTGTTGGGGCGGCCGCCGAAAACGCAGCAGGGAGGCACGGCCTACAACCCCGCACCGTTTCGTATCGGCCAACGCGGCGTGGAAGCTAAGGATTCTTTCGCAGAACTCGGCCTGCGTGAGTATCCAACACGGACAGTACGATGTGATGGCCTCACGGACGTGGAGCGTTCGAGGTCGCCCCGCGATGATTGATTCGGCTACGGGCCGCCAATGACGTGGTTTTTTCGCGCAAACGCGCCTGGAACGGCACTGTGTGCTGGCGGCCTTGACTCTGCCTTGGGTTCTGTGATATCAATGCACTCACAACTGAGAACAAAGACGTCGACGAGGACGAGTACACGACGTGAAGCGGCCAGAGAGCCGGGCGATTTGGTGGAAGCCCGGTCCGTGAATCGGCGTGGAATGGACCTCCGAGTTGCGCAGCGAACGGCATCCGCCAAGTAGCCTGCGCCGGAAAGGCCACCGTTATCGGGCTGAGGCGATTAATGGCTTTCGAGCCAGCGTCGCCGAAAAGTGAGGCTGGCCAACACCTGTTGTCATCACAACAGGTTTTTTTGTTTCTGGCAGACAGCTTCAGAACTTGGGTGGCACCACGGAAAGCTCCTCCGTCCCAAAACGTGAGGAGCTTTTGTTTTGCTGAATGAGGATTGCTGATTGCTGATTGGGCGTCAATCAACAATCACAACTCACCCATCAGCGATGCCTGGAGGTGTCATGCTCGCGAAATCCCCCGTGGCGCTGCGCCCGCTGACGCGCGAACTGCCGGCCGATCTCGAGACGCCGGCCAGCGCGTACCTCAAGCTGCGCGGAAACGGCCCGTCATTCTTGCTCGAATCGGTCGAGGGCGGCGAACGCGTCGCGCGCTACTCGTTCATCGGCGTGGCTCCGCGCGCGCGCTATCTCCTGCGCGGCAAGACTCTGACCCGCGAGACCCTGAGCGGCGCCGACGCCGGGCACGTCGACGTGCTCGCTGGCCCCGGGCAGGACTTCCTCGCCGCGCTCCAGGCCGAAATGGCCGCGATCCCGCCGATCGACACCGAGAACCTGCCGCGCTTCGTCGGCGGCCTGGTCGGCTACCTGGGCTTCGAGACGCTGCGGCACTTCGAGCCGGTGCTCGACACGCACCTCGGCCAGGGCGCCCTGCCCGACGCCGTCTTTCTGCACACCGACACGCTCGTGGCGTTCGACCATGCCCGCTCGAGCCTGCTGCTGCTCACGCATGCCCTCGACGGCGACGTGGCGGCGGCGACAGCCCGGCTCGACGAGCTCGAAGAGCAGTTGCGCCGGCCGTTGAGCGAGCAGCCCCGCGCAAGCCTCGCGAACAACGGCGCCGGGCCAGCCACGTTCGAGAGCAATCTGACTCAGCCCGAGTTCGAATCCATGGTCCGCGCCGCCAAGGAGTACATCGCGGCCGGCGATATCTTCCAGGTGGTGCTCTCACAGCGCTTCAGCCGGACTCTCAAGGCCGAGCCCTTCCAGGTGTATCGCTCGCTGCGACGCCTCAACCCATCGCCTTACATGTTCTATTTCGAATTCGGCGACGTCGATCTCGAAGACGGCTCGCGCGAGCCGCTGGCTCTGGTCGGCGCCTCGCCGGAGATGATGACGCGGCTCGAGATGACGGACTCCGGGCCGCGCGCCTCGGTCCGCCCGATCGCGGGAACCCGTCCGCGCGGTAAGTCGCCGGCCGAGGATGCCGCACTCGAGCAGGAACTGCTCGCCGATCCCAAGGAGCGCGCCGAGCACGTGATGCTGATCGACCTCGGCCGCAACGATCTCGGCCGCGTCTGCCAGTACGGCACCGTCTCGGTGCCCGACTTCTTCGTCGTCGAGCATTACTCGCACGTCATGCACATCGTCTCGGCGGTGAAGGGCACGCTGCGGCCGAACCTCTCGGCCTTCGACCTGCTCCGCGCCACCTTCCCGGCCGGCACGCTCAGCGGCGCGCCGAAGGTGCGCGCCTGCGAGATCATCGCTGAACTCGAGCGCGGCCCGCGCGGGCCGTACGGCGGCGCGATCGGCTACTTCTCGTACGGCGGCGCGATGGACACGTGCATCGCCATCCGCACACTTGTGTGCCAGGGCGAGCGGGTCAGCGTGCAGGCGGGCGCCGGCATCGTCGCCGACTCAGACCCGGCGACCGAATACCAGGAGAGCGTCAACAAGGCCAAGGCCGTGATGAAGGCGGTGGAGGCAGCTGAAACGACCGCGGACGGCAGACCGCTGCCCGCAGGCGAGCCTTTCAAGAAATAGAGATCGGCGGTCCGCCGTCAGCAACTTTCGGTTGCGCGCGGTCCGCGGTCAGAGAAACCACCATGACCAAACCCCGACTCCTCACCGGCGACCGGCCGACCGGCCGCCTGCATTTGGGACACTACGTCGGCAGCCTGAAGAACCGCGTGCGCCTGCAGGATGAGTACACGTCGTTCTTCATCATCGCCGACCTGCACACGTTGACGACGCGGCCGCAGCGCAACTACGTCCGCGAGATCCCGGGCTTCATCCGCGAGATGGTGCTCGACTACCTATCGGCCGGCATCGACCCCGAGCGCAGTACGCTGTTCGTGCAGTCGGCCATCTCCGAGACGTATGAGTTGAACCTGCTGTTCGAGATGCTCGTCACGGTGCCACGGCTCGAGCGCCTGCCCAGCCTGAAGGACATGGTGCGCGACGCCGACCTCGATGCCATGCCCTTCGGCCTGCTCGGCTACCCTGTGCTGCAAGCCGCGGACATCTTGCTGCCGCGCGCCGAAGTCGTTCCGGTGGGGAAGGACAACCAGGCGCACGTCGAGCTCGCCCGCGAGATCGCTCGACGCTTCAACCTGCTCTACGGCGAGATCTTCCCGGAGCCGCAGGCCCTGATCGGCGACGTGCCCACCCTGATCGGCACCGACGGCAAGGCCAAGATGAGCAAGAGCCTCGACAACGCCATCTACCTCTCGGACGATGCGGCCACGGTCGAGGCCAAGGTCAAGATGATGTATACGGACCCGAAGCGGCTGCGCGCCACCGATCCAGGCACCGTCGAAGGCAACCCGGTCTTCGCTTACCACGACATCTTCAACCCTGACACAGCCGAGGTCGAGGACCTGAAGGAGCGTTACCGGGCCGGGCGCGTCGGCGACGTCGAGGTGAAGACAAAGCTGGCGAAGGCGCTCAACCAATTCCTCGAGCCGCTGCGCGAACGTCGCGCGTTCTACCTCGCGCGCCCGGCGCTGACACACGAGATCCTGGCCGACGGCACGCGGCGCATGCAGACCGAAGCTCACGAGACGATGCGTCAGGTGCGCGATGCGATGGGCCTGGCCTACGTCACTGAGATGATCCGACCCAACGGGCCGGCTCTGCGGGGGTACTGAGATGCTCGCGTTGATCGACAACTACGACTCGTTCACCTACAACCTCGTGCAGTACTTCGGCGAGCTTGGCGCTGACGTGCGCGTGTTCCGCAACGATCAGGTGACCGTCGATGAGTTGGTCGCTTTCGCTCCAACTCATCTCGTGATCTCGCCCGGTCCCGGCACCCCTTACGACGGCGGGGTGTCGAACGCGGCGATCGAACGGTTCTCGGGTCGCATCCCCGTGTTTGGCGTGTGCCTGGGCCATCAATGCCTGGGCGCCGTCTACGGCGGCAAGGTCGATCGCGCGCCACGGCTGATGCACGGCAAGACCTCACGCATCTTCCATCACGGCACCGGCCTGTTCGAGGGCGTTCCATCACCGTTCGAGGCCACGCGCTACCACTCGCTCGTGGTCTTCGAGCCCGTGCCCGAGGTGCTCGAGGTGACGGCTTTCACAGCGGACGGCGAGGTGATGGGCCTACAGCACCGGCAGCACAAGACCTACGGTGTGCAGTTCCATCCCGAATCGATCCTGACCCAGCACGGCAAATTGATCCTCAAGAACTTCCTTGAAATGGTGTAAGGCCCGCGAAGTGACGCGGGTGCAAAGGAGCGCATCATGATGAAAGAACTCTACGCCAAGGCCGTTCATCGTCAGAACCTGACGGCAGCCGAGGCTGAAAGCGCGATCGACGAATTGATGAGCGGCAATGCCACTCCGGCGCTGACCGGCGCGTTCCTGACGGCGCTGCGCATGAAGGGCGAGACCGTCGAGGAGATCACGGGCGCGGCGCGGGCCATGCGCGCCCACGGCGTCAAAGTGCCCGTGGCGGGCTCGAGCCGGCCGCTGTTCGACACGGCCGGCACAGGCGGCGACGGCACACACACCTTCAACCTGTCGACGGCCGCAGCCTTCGTGATCGCCGGCGCTGGTCGCAAGGTCGCCAAGCACGGCAACCGGGCGGCTTCGAGCAAGTGCGGCAGCGCCGACGTGCTCAAAGAGCTGGGCGTCAGCCTCGAGCTGTCGGCCGAGCAGGTCGGCCGCGCCATCGACGAGGTCGGCATCGGCTTCATGTTCGCGCCCAAGTTTCACCCTGCGATGCGACACGTCGGCCCGATCCGCGGCGAACTTGGCCAGCGCACGATCTTCAATCTTCTGGGACCGTTGACGAATCCGGCTGGCGCGGAGGTGCAGCTTGTGGGAGTGTTCAGCAACGCCCTCACCGAGCCCCTCGCGCGCGTGCTTGGCGAGCTCGGCAGCGAGGCCGCCGTCGTGATCCATGGCGCGGGCGGCGCCGACGAGCTCAACCTGGCCGGCCCCACCCAGGTCAGCGCGCTTCGGGACGGCACTGTGACGACCTACACCATCGACCCGATCCAACTGGGCCTGTCGGCGGCGCCGATCTCCGATCTGGCCGGCGGAACGCCTGTCGACAACGCCACGCTGATGCGCGACGTTCTCGGCGGCACCAGCACGGCGGCCCTGCGCGACGCCGTGCTGCTCAACGCCGCCGCCGCGCTCGCAGCCAAGACCGGCGACCTCGCCTCAGGCCTGGAGGAGGCCCGCGAATCGCTCGGCTCCGGCGCGGCCCGCAAGAAGATGGAAAATCTTGTGGAGTACAGCCGGTCGATGAGCCTTTGAGGAGTTGGCTACCGATGATGGGCTGCGTGCGCCCATGATCCACAGCCCTACACCCATCATGTCCCGACTACTCGAAATCCTCGACCACAAGCGCGGCGAGATCGCTCGGCTGGATCTGGCTGCGGAGCGAGATAAGGCGGCCGATGCTCCCCCAACCCGTGACTTCCTGGCGGCCGTGAGGCGGCCGGATCGCGCCGCCCAACCGCTCCTGGCCGGCTCGACTGCGCCGGTCCGCCTGATCGCCGAGATCAAGAAGGCGTCGCCATCGCGGGGCGTGCTCGCGCCCGGGCTTGATGTGGCCGACATCGCGCGAATCTACGTCGAGAACGGCGCCGCGGCGCTCTCGGTGCTGACTGACGAGAAATACTTCCTGGGCAAGCTCGACTACCTGCGCGCCCTGCGCTTCGAACAACGCGTCGCGGTGCCGCTGCTGCGCAAGGACTTCATGCTCGCGCCTGTGCAACTCTACGAAGCACGGGCCGCCGGCGCCGACGCCATCCTGCTGATCGTGGCAGCGCTCGATGACGCGACGCTCTGCGACCTGCACGCGCTGGCTCACGAGCTCGGTCTGACGGCGCTCGTGGAGGCCCACGCGGCCGACGAAGTGGAACGCGCGCTGCGGATCCCGGGCCTGCGGCTGCTCGGAGTGAACAACCGCGACCTACACACCTTCGAAGTCCGTCGTCAGACGGCGCTCGAACTCCGAAGCCAGGTGCCGGTTGAGATCGCGATGGTCAGCGAATCCGGCATCTTCACCGCCGAGCACGCGGCCGAGGTCGCCGCCGCCGGCATCGACGCCATCCTTGTCGGTGAAGCGCTGGTCACTGCACCCGACATCGCCCAAAAAGTGAGGGAGTTGGTCGGGTAGTCGAGTCGTCAGGTCGTCTCATGGTCGGCTCCGACAACCAGACGTCCTGACCAATCGACTACTCGGCTACTCGACAACTTGACTGCTCAACTATGCACGTAAAGATCTGTGGCCTGACGTCGTTTGAGGATGCTCGCGTGGCGCTGGATGCGGGCGCTGATCTGCTGGGCTTCACGTTCTATCCGCCCAGCCCGCGCTACATCGCGCCCGAACGCTGCGCCGAGATCGTGAGCGGTTTGCGAGAAAGCGCTCTCCGCATCGCGCGCCCCGCTCCACGGCTTGTCGGGTTGTTCGTCAACGTACCGACCGACCAGGTGGCCGCAGTGCTCGAGCAGTGCGGCCTGGATCTCGCGCAACTGCATGGCGACGAAAGCCCTGACGATTTGAGGGCGCTGGGTGGTCGGGCCTTCAAGGCCTTCCGCGGCAACGGTCACGACCATGATACTTTCGCGGCGGCTGGCGCCGGCGATCCGGCTTTTCTGGTGGATGCGGCCGTCGCCGGAAAGTTCGGCGGCACGGGCAAGACCGGCGACTGGGACGGAGCGGCCGAGCTCGCGCGTCGCTACAGCCTTCTGTTAGCCGGCGGCCTGACGGCCGACAACGTCGCCGAGGCCATTGCCCGCGTTCAACCCTGGGGCGTCGATGTCGCATCAGGCGTCGAAGCGTCTCCCGGCAAAAAGGATCACGCGAAGGTGAAAGCCTTCGTGGCAAACGCCAAGAAGCTCCTTGCTGATTGAAGGCGATGTCTCAGGGATCTGGGCGAAGACGAAGCGCTCAGTTTTTCGCCTTTTCATCGTTTCTGGCCTGAGCCGTTACGGTTGAGGTCGCAATCAGCAATCAGAGATCAATAATCAGCACTCACCGGAGGGGATATGCCTCGTCTGCCTCACAAATTCGGACCCTACGGCGGCCAGTTCGTGCCCGAAACGCTGATGCCGGCGCTCGATGAACTCGAGGCCGCATATGTGGCCGCGCGCGAAGATCCGGCCTTCGAGCAGGAACTCACGGCGCTGTGGCGCGACTTCGTCGGTCGGCCGACGCCGCTCACCTACGCCAAGCGATTGAGCGAGAAACTGGGCGGCGCCCAGATCTATCTCAAGCGCGAGGATTTGGCGCACACTGGCGCTCACAAGATCAACAATGCGCTCGGCCAGGCGCTGCTCGTCAAGCGCATGGGCAAGAAGCGCGTCGTCGCTGAGACGGGCGCCGGCCAGCACGGCGTCGCCAGCGCGACGGCCAGCGCCCTGCTCGGCCTGGAGTGCGTGGTCTACATGGGCACCGTTGACATCGCCCGTCAGCAGCCGAACGTCTATCGCATGAAGCTGCTCGGCGCCGAGGTCCGCCCAGTCGAGTCAGGATCGAAGACCCTTAAAGACGCGATCAACGAGGCTATCCGCGACTGGGTCACCAACGTCCGCGACACGCACTACCTGCTCGGTTCAGCCCTCGGGCCGCACCCCTACCCGACCATGGTGCGCGACTTTCAATCGATCATCGGCGTCGAGGCGCGGCGCCAGGTCCTCGAGATGACCGGCAGGCTGCCCGACACGCTCATCGCCTGCGTCGGCGGCGGCTCGAATGCCATCGGGCTGTTCCATCCGTTTCTGCACGACGAACAGGTCGAGATGATCGGCGTCGAGGCGGGCGGGTCAGGCGTGGCCAGCGGCAAGCACGCCGCACGCTTCGGCGATCCCGAGAAGGGCCGGCTCGGCGTCATCCACGGCACACGCACCTACGTCCTTCAGGACGATGATGGCCAGATCGCCGACACGCACTCGATCTCAGCCGGCCTCGACTACGCCGCCGTGGGGCCTGAGCATGCCTATCTGCGCGAGACCGAGCGCGCTTACTACACTTCGGCGACGGATGACGAGGCCCTGGCCGCGCTGCAGACGCTCTGCCGCACCGAGGGCATCATCCCGGCGCTCGAGTCGTCGCACGCCCTGGCCGAAGTCGTCAAACGTGCGCCGACCATGCGGCCCGACCAGATCATCGTCGTCAACCTCAGCGGTCGCGGCGACAAGGATCTGGGGACCATCATCGAGAGCCTGAAATAGGAGATCGCTGGTGGTTGATGGCGAGCCGTTCGCCAGTCAGAAGTCAACGATCAGCCATCCACGGAGTTGCCATGTCCCGCATCAGTGAAGTCTTCGACGGCCACCCGGCCTTCATGCCGTACTACCCACTCGGATATCCCACCCTGCCCGCCTCGATCGACGTGATCGAAGCGCTTGCCCGCAATGGCGCGGACCTGATCGAGGTAGGGCTGTCGTTCTCCGATCCACTCGCGGACGGGCCCGTCGTTCAGCAGGCCACACAAACCGCCCTGCAGCAGGGGATCACGTTGAAGAAGTCCCTGGCGGCCGTGCGCGAGCTGCGAAGCCGTGGCGTGGAAACGCCGTTCGTGCTGATGGGCTACTACAACCCGTTGCTGGCTTATGGGCTGGATCGGCTCGCCCGAGACGTCATGGACGCCGGCGCCGATGGCTTCATCGTGCCGGACCTGCCGCCCGAAGAGAGCGCCGAGTTCGAGGCGGCGGTGGCGCCGCTTCCGCAGATCCGAATGCTCGCCCCGACCACGCCCGACGAGCGCCTTGGCCGTGTCCTCGACGGCGCGGCCGGCTTCGTCTACATGGTGTCGGTGACCGGTGTCACCGGCGCGCGTGCCAGAGTCGCTGACGACCTCGGTGACTTCATCGGCCGGGTGCGGGCCGTGACCCGCTTGCCGCTGTGCGTGGGCTTTGGCATCGGCACGCCCGAACAGGCCCGTGAGGTCAGCCGCATCGCCGACGGTGTCATCGTCGGCTCGGCGACAGTCAAGGCCGTCGGCGCGTCAGACCACCCCGCCGCGACCGCGGCCGAGTTCGCCAGCGCCTTCCGACGCGCGCTGGATGAGGGCAGGCGAGCCTGATCGTACAGGTCTGGCACAACGCGCACACCGATCCCACGGAAAGAGACGGACGACACGGAGACTGAGCAACGGTAAAGAGTCGCTGCTCTTGACACCTTTGGCTCCGTGTGATCCGGGCACGTCTGGGTCAATCGTGAACAGGTGCTCGCCGAAACCCGCAACGCGGAAGCGGCTGTGCTAAAGTCCGAGGCATTCATCCACTGAACGAGGAACCCAATGACCACAACACCGCTGGGCCAGGCGACCCTCACGCAGGTCGCGATCATGGTAAAAGACATCGAGGCTGCCGCTGAGGCGTGGGCCGCGCTGTTGGGCGTGGAGCGTCCGAACGTCATCGTCACAGACACTGTCGACACGGCTCATACCGAATACCGCGGGGCATCGACGACGGCGCGCGCCAAACTGGCTTTCTTCCCCCTGGGGCCCATCACGCTCGAGCTGATCGAACCGATCGGTGAGCCGAGCACCTGGAACGACCAGTTGGTCGGCCATGGCCAGAGCCTGCATCACATCGCGTTCGAAGTCAAAGGCATGAAGGATCGGCTCTCCGTGCTTGCCGACCACGGTCTGTCCCTCGTTCAGCGCGGCGACTACACGGGCGGCCGCTACGCCTACGTCGACGGACAGGAACGCGTCGGCGCCGTCATCGAGTTGCTCGAAAACGATTGACGACTCGGCGGTCGGCCGAGCGAGTCACTCGGCCGACCGCCGTTCCGTTCGCCATAGCACAGTCGCAAGCACCGCGGCGAGCAAGAGCAGAGTCACCACGAGGCCGCCCTCCGGTCCGAACGCGCCGCCGGTCCACAGTGCCGAGCCGCTCAAGCCAAAACGAAATAGGGTCGGGCCGGATTCACCACCGCCGCTGACCGAGAGGCCGAACACGTTGCCCTGCATCCAGTTCCAGGCGGTGTGGAAGGCGCACACACCCCACAGTGATCCTTCACGCAGGGCGTACAACGAAGCAAACAGCGCAAACAACGCCAGGTTGATCAGCGCCAGCGGTCCGATCCCAGGGTTGAGGCCGTGCATGAACGCGAAGAAGATCACGGACCCGAGCACACCCACCCAGAGCCGCGAGCGCGCGCTGACGACGTTCATCAACCAGCCGCGTGCGACGACCTCCTCGGCGGCGCCCTGGACCGCCCACCCCGCCAGCACCGCGAACGTGCCGAGCACGTCCATCACGCCGGAAGCTGTCGCCCCGGCCTGGCTCTGAACCAACTGGCCGCTCAGCGCCAGCGCTCCCACCACGATGGCGAAGAACACGGCGCCGACGGCAAAGCCGCGAGCGTACTTCCACAACCAGCCGCTGCTCACGAAACCCAGCGTCCAAAATGGGCGCCTTTCGAAGAGCCGCACCCACAGCCACGTCGTCAGCAGGGCCGGAGAAAACGAGAAGATGAGGACACCCGCCGCTGCCAGCCCCCCCAGAAGCGGATGGTCAGCCAGTTCAGACGTCGTGCCGCTGATCAACGCGGCAGCGCGTTCGGGGCCCACCGCCAGGCCGAGCGCCATGAGCGCGGCGGACAGCGTGACGATCGGGCCGCTGAGGAGGAACGCCACAGCAAGCGGGAAAGCCGCCGCGACTGGCGGCAGACGTTTGGCCGTGCGAGCGAGATCAGTTAGAGTGGAAGGAAGGTTGAGGGCGAGCATGCCGACCTTACGCTTTCCTCGACGTCTCGGTTGCAGACTCGCCGGCTTTTGACGATGGAGCGGCAGGCCGAGCGCACGTCGGAGTCTACAGCCCTCGTTGCCGGAGGGAAGTCATGTCACAGAGCAACAACGTCTCGAACGCGGGCTATGTCGCGAATCAGTACAGAAGCCCGACCAATCTCGAGATCCGCATCCGGATGCATCAACGCTACAGCGTCAACGCCTACGGCTGGCAACGCTGGGTGTTCGATCAACTGGATGTGCAGGGAATCGAGCGCGTATTGGAGCTCGGCTGTGGAACCGCGGAGCTCTGGCGTGAAAACGCCCTCAGAGTCCCCTCAAGCCTCGCCCTCCACCTGACGGATCTGTCGATCGGGATGCTCAGGCAGGCTCGCGAGGCGACGGCCGGTTTGCGGCCGATATTCAGCGTCACGAACGCCGAGACGCTCCCCTTCGCGGATCGAAGCTTCGATCTCGTCGTGGCCAACCACATGCTCTACCACGTCGCCGACAAGCATAAAGCCGTCGGAGCGATCCGGCGCGTCCTGGCCGAGGGCGGCGTCTTATGCGCGGCAACCATCGGCGACGCGCACCTTAACGAAATCGCGGACCTTGTGAAGCGCTATGATCGCTCGCTGATCTGGTGGGCGCACACATGGCGGGCTCGTTCACGCTGGAGAACGGCATTGGCTATCTGGCGCCCTGGTACGAAGCCATCGAGACGCGGCGTTACGACGACGCCTTCCTCGTGACCGAGGCCGACGATCTCGTGGATTACATCCTATCGGGGCGGATCGAGTTAACCGACGATCAGATCCCGGACTTCCGCGCTTTCGTGAAGCGCGAGTTCGAGGGCCTCGGGGGCCGGTTCAGGATCACCAAAGACTCGGGGCTCTTCCTGGCGCGAGGAACTCCCGCTCGCGGTTGATCGCAGCCCGCCGGGCTTCTCAAGTCGACATCCGCCGCCGCGAAAAGCCGCGCGTCACAACAAAGTTGGCTGCACCACGTCTGACTCGTCGGCCGCATCGGGCGCGGAGAGCGGAGGCAACTTGATGTGCTCGCCGATCAGGTCGTACACATATTGCGACAGCACCGGCGAGTTGATGTCTTCGGGCATGTGGGTGAAGAAGAAGACGTCGTCGCCGGCGGTCAGCCATTCGGCGATGCGTCTGGCCCACGGTTCGAGGAACGGCCGATTATCCTGGACGAGCGGCTGGCCGACGAAACGGACGAAAGCGAACCCGGCTGTGCGTGTCGCTCGAACCGGGTAGCGCGGTTTCTTCTTCTGCGCCCCTGCCACGAGCGGGCTGTGTGAACTCGGCAACGCGAAAAGCGCCGAAGTGTCGAACACGCCGCGCGCGGCTCCGTGCTTGACCAGGAGTTCATCCAAGCGCTTCTCGGCCCAGTTGTCGCCGAAGAAATCGGCGTGACGCGGCTCAACCGCGTACCTGAAGTCCTTCGGAAGCGCACTCAGGTACTCGTCGAGCCGGGGTAGATGGGCCCCTGAAAACGTGGGTGGCAACTGCAAGAAAGCCGGACCGCAGCGATCCTGGAGAGTACGCAGCACTTCGACAAAAGCACTTGTTTCCGCCTCGCAATGCGCCAGGCGCTTGCGATGCGAGATCTCCTGCGGGAACTTCAAGCAGAAACGAAAACCAGGCGGCGTGGCATCCCGCCAGCTAGCGGCCTTCTCGGGCGACGGTAGGGCATAGAACGTCGTGTTGCCTTCAACCGTGTTGAGGCGCCGGCTGTACGCGTACAGCATGTCTTTGTCGCGCGTGCTCGCTGGCAAGAACGTGCCGATCCATTCCTTCACGCGCCAGATGGGGCAGCCGATGTAGAGAGACATCGAGGTATTTTATCGAGATCCTGGCGCGTCGCCCACCAACGCTGCTGGGCGACGCGGTTCTCTCGGCTGCGGAATGCACGAATGAGGTGAGGCGCTCCTCGCCCGCCCTCATCGCCGAGCTCCGGGTGGATACGGCAGAGGGTTAAATGCGAAACGCCGCCGGGCGTGTGGGAATCCCGGCGGCGTTTGCGTGGAGGGCTCGCTGCAGGTCAGTCGTGCACGAAGCTCCGCGGAATGCTGTCGAGATGGCCGGTGGGATGCGGCACATACACGACTTCGCGGTCTTCTTCGATGCCTTGAGTGAACTGCGGCGCGAGACGCGACAGACTGAAGGCCGAATTGGTGATGATGCCCGTTCCCTCTCGTTCGAGCACGCGTTCAAACGCTGCGATGACGATCGGGTCAAACTGGGCGCCGGCCTGGGCTTTGACTTCGGCCATGATGCGCGCAGCCGGTTGAGCCGGCCGGTACGGCCGATCCGATGCCATGGCTTCGATGGTGTCAGCCAGGCTGAGGATGCGGGCCTCCAGCGGGATCTGGTCACCGCAGAGCCCTTCGGGGTACCCATGACCATCGAAGCGCTCGTGATGGTGGCGGATGAAGGGCGCCAGCTCGGAGAGCGGCTGCAGCTTCTCGATCAACTCAGCGCCGAGCGGGGCGTGCCGCTTGATCAACTCGTATTCCTGGCGCGTCAGCCGGCCCGATTTGAGCAGGATCGCGTCGGGGATGCCGATCTTGCCAAGGTCGTGCAGGAGAGCCGCGCGCCGAACGCGCTCGATCCGCGCCTCGTCGAGGCCCATCTCACGGGCCGTCATGACGGCGTAGCGCGCAACCTGCTGCGAGTGGCCTTCGACGAACGGATCGCGCAGGTCGATGGCCTGAGAGAGAGCGCGGATCAGGCCTTCGTTCAACATAGCGAGCTGGCCGCTCGTTGTGACGAGCTCGGCGTTTGTCTTGCGCAGCTCAGAGACGAGCAGGGCCGTGCGGCTGATGTACTGCGCCTGGCTCCAGCGCAGAAGCACGAGCGGCACAAGCATCACGAAGACGCCGAGGAGGCGGGAGTTCGAATAGCCGTACACCAGCGCGTAGGCGACCACGCCGAAGCCGATGTAGTACGACCACAGCCAGCTGAAGTTCTCACTCCAGACCTTGCGGATCGGCTGGCCGGTCGAGAAGCCCATGACGAGCGATACAGTTGCCGTGTTGACGGCGTAGACCAGCATCGACACCACGACCATGACCGGCAGCTGCACGTAGGCCGGCTGAGTGTGGAAATCGTTGAAGACCCGGATGCCTGCGACCACCACCGAACTGCACAGGATGTAGTTGCTCAGGTTGAAGATCGCGCGGTAGAGTGGCGCGCGGCGCCGGAACAGCGCGGGCAGCAGGGTCACGATCGAGAGGACCACGACCGCCGGGACGCCGAACAGTGCGGCGCCCGAGATCATGACGACAGCGCCGATCGACACAGTCGTCCCGCGCGAGTACAACTCGATCGCCGCGAACTCCAACGCGATCGTCAATGCTGCGAACACCGCAAGGCCGAGCCAATCGGTCGTGAATGGCGTCGGCCAGGTCAGCATCAACGCCGTCGAGGCCAGCACCACCAGCAGGCCGATGTACCACGGCGTCCAGGGGCTCGGCCGATACATGGGGGTGGCCGACGCCACAGGAGGAGGCGTGGATTGCTGGGCCGCCACCTTGATCGTCACGTCAAGCGAAGGCAGATCAGGCACCACCGGCATGTTCGCGGCGCGCGCAGCATCAGCCAGAACGATCCGGTTGCGGCCGGAAAGCTTGGCCTGGTACACAGCGACGTCGGCGGCGTGCATGATCTCCTGCGACGTCTGGCGCGGATGCACACGCCCGGCCACGCCGAAGCTCATCGTCACCTGGATCGGCGTCGTGCTCGTTGCCACCTCGAAGCGGGCCGCTTCGATCGCCTGGCGGATGGCCTCGACGCGCTCGAGCGCATCTTCTGGGGCCATCTCCGGCATCAGGATCGTGTATTCTTCGCCGCCGAAGCGGGCCACGACGTCGTACTCGCGCACCATCGCCTTGAGGATGTTGGCGACGCCGACGAGCACCTGATCGCCGGCCAGGTGGCCGTAGGTGTTGTTGATGTTGCGCAGCAGGTCGAGGTCCGCCACCACCACCGTCATCGGATGATTAGAGCGGTCGGAGCGCGCGATCTCGCGCTCCAGGGCTTCCTGGAAGTAGCGAGCGTTATACAGCCCGGTCTTGGGGTCGAGCTGGGTCTGGCGCTTGAGGGCCGGCACCTTGAGGGTGCTGTAGATCAGATACAGCGGCGCGATGATCAGCGCCACGGCGGCCGGGTTGATCGTCCAGATCAGAGCGGCGGCGGCGCCGAGGCCGAACGTCGCCAGGTCCATCAGCATGGTGAAGCTGCTCATCACGCCGGACTTCTCGAGCGTGCCGGCCTGGGTGAGCGAGATCACCCCAGCGATGAGCATGTGATTAAAGAGCGTGAAAGCGCCGGCGGCCAGCAACAGCCCGATCGTCGCGGCCCACGGCTCATCGCCCGCAAGGCTGATGGTCGTGGCTTGCAGCCAGTTGGCGGCGCAAACGACGACCGTGAACGTGCCCAGGTTAAATAGTTGAACGAACCAGGGATAGCGGTGCCACGCCCACTCGACTGTGTGGGCGACGATGATCACGGCCAGGGCGGCCGGAGCACCGAGCAGCACATACGTGAAGCCAAAAACCGCCCAGCTGATGTGGAACATCGACTGTTTGGTGGCGCCCTGCACCTTGAACACCTGCGCGGCCGACGCCAGGCCGCACAACGCCGTGAGGATCAACCCGTCAGCAGGATTGATACGCGGCAACTCGAAGCCCGCCAACACAACACCGGCCGAGATCACCAGCAGGATATAGAGTTGTGCGGCGGGCTTGTAGTTGCGCATAGTACCGATCACTCATTCGAGGCCGCTCTTTCACGCGCTCAAGAACGGCGTCCTTGCCTATTGACCTCCGCCCCAGCCGACGGAGAAGAGTGTGTAGACGGGCTTCGACACGGGGACCACGGGAGCGATCGTGTCGGTGCTCGTCGATTCGATGGTCGTCGCCGTGTAGGTCGTGCTTGCCTCGGCGAGGTCCACCCAGGTAATGGTGGCCAGGAACGCAACGGCCACCGCCAAAAGTCGAATCAGGAGTTTTCGTTGGGTATTCATACGTCCCCCAGTTACCCTTCGATCACTCTGTCCCGCCGCCCCAAGAGACCTGCGTCGTCACAGTGGTGGTGGTCGTGCCCACCGTCGTGCGGGCGCCGGGCAGCCAGGCCACAAAGCCCGTCATCGCCACAACCGCCACCAGACGAACGCCGTACGCCACCACACTTCGCCAATTCACTGATTTCATGATGAACCTCTTTTTCGATTAGCTCTTGATAACCACTCACATGTCGTGCTACCGGTGTTTCGCTTGATCGTCGTTTTCTCTGTCGTCGTGTCCTCCCTTGCCGCGTTTACGTGATATTCATGCTATCGGCGAAGGGAGTTCCCGGTCATAGCCCAAAAGGGGCATCTATGGTTTGCGTTAGCAAGCCGCAGTTGGCGACGGTTGGCCTCGACTAATCTTCCACAAACCTTTCCGCTTGTGCCTTTGGTTGGGCGGCCAGAATCCGCTCCAGCGTCGCCCACAGCTCACGCACCGCGATCGGCTTTGACATATACAGGTCGCAACCGGCCGCCAGCGCGCGCTCGGCGTCGCCTGGCAACGCCTTGGCAGTGATCGCCACCACGGGCAACGATCGTGAAGTTTGGTTAGCGCGCAATCGGCGCACCACGTCGTAGCCGTCGACGTCGGGCAGGTTGATGTCGAGCAGCACCACGTCGGGATGCTCGCTCTCGACAAGGCTCAGCCCAGTCAGGCCGTCTTCGGCCCCCACCACGCGGTAACCACGCGCCTCCAGCGCGCGACGCACCAACAACATGTTGTCGGCGTTGTCCTCGATATACAGTATGGTGGCGGTCACGTCTGCCTCCTTGGCGCCCGGCCTAATCCGTCGCCGGGCCGCCGCTGACCGGCAGCTCGATGATCATGCGGCAGCCGCTGCCCGGCAGGCCCGGGCTCTCGGCCCACATCCGCCCGCCATGCAGTTCGATCAAGTTGCGGCTGATCGGCAAACCCAAACCCGTCCCGCCGGCCTTGCGCGTCGTCGAAGTGTCGACCTGGCTGAAAGCCTCGAAGATCGTCTCGAGCTTGTCCGGCGGGATGCCGATGCCCGTGTCGCGAACTTCGATGCGCACGCGCTCCCCCACCCGCTCGGCCGAGATCGTCACCTCGCCTGCTTCCGTAAACTTGATGGCGTTTCCCATCACGTTGATGAGCACCTGGCGCAACCGCACCGGGTCGGCCACGAGCGTCAGCGTCGCGCGCGGCCCCGTCACAAGGCGCACATTCAGCGTCTTGACGTTTGCCAGCGAGGAACTGAGCTCCACCACTTCCTCGAGCACATCGCAGACATTGACGGGCTCCGTCGCGATCGTCATCGCCCCGGCCTCGATCTTGGCCATGTCGAGGACGTCGTTGATGAGCTCGAGCAGGTGCCGGCCATTCTTCTGCACCACGCCAAGGTCGGTCTCCATCTGCGACGTCGTCGGCCCGTCAAGGCCCTCGAGGATCACGTCGGTGAAGCCGATGATCGAGTTCAACGGCGTGCGCAGTTCGTGGCTCATGTTCGCCAGGAAGGCGGACTTGAGGTGGTCGAGCTCCTGCAGCCGCGCCACGGTGGCCGCCTGCTCGGCATAGAGGTTGGCGTTCTGCAGCGCCACCGCGATCTGGCCGGCCAGGGTCGTGTACACCCGCACGTCTTTGTCTTTGAAGTAGCCGACGCGGTCGGATTGCACGTCGAGCACGCCTAACAGTCGTTCGCCGACGACGAGCGGCACCGCCAGCTGAGAGCGGGTCTCGTTCAGCAACCGGTGAGTGTTCCCGCCCGAGTCGCGCGCCAGGTCAGGCGCCAGAATGGCCGTGCGGCCGCGCGCCGCGCGGGCCGGCACCGAGCGCGATCCGGCCGAGGGGTCACGATCCAACGGCACTGAGCGGCCCTCGCTGACCATCTGCCGCCCGATCGGGCCGGCCCCGGCCGCCAGCTGCAGTTGCCCGCTCAACTCGTCGAGCACCCAGATCTGCGCGTGGTACAGGTTGAAGCGGCTCTTGGTCAGGTCCACGACTTCTTGAAGCAACAGATGCCGCTCGAGGATCGTCGACGACGCCACGCTCACCTGAGCCACAGTCTCGAGCTCCAGCGTCAACCGCTGTTGGGCGAGCAGATTCTCGTGCATGTGCTGAGCGAGGCGCACGCGCTCGAGCCCCTGAGTCACCTGCAACGCCACGGCTTCGAGGAAGGAGCGATCATCAGGCGCCAGCGGACCGCGCAAATCGAGATGCACGGCCGACGCGCCCGGCCGATCGTCGTGAGCGCCTTCCGGATCCAGCACCAGCCGCGACGCCAGTTGCGCGCCCAGCGCGCGCTCGAGTTCCTCGCCCGCGGTGCGGATGACGGAGTCGATCGTGTTGGCGTTCGCCAACGCCGACGTGATCTGGCGCAGCGCGCCCTCGCGCCTCGCCCGCCGCTCGCTCTCGTGCTGAGCGGCCTGGCTGGCCAGCATTGCGCGCCTGCTGGCGACCGCCGAACCGAGCGACTCGGCCACGCGTGGGAACAGGAAGCGCTCCTCGACGGTCAACGCTCGCGCCTCGCGCCACGTGATCGTGAACAGGCCCTGCCACTCGCCGGCACTGCGCAACGGCATCAACACAGCGGCCCGCCAGCCATCCTGAGCCGCCTGCTCGCGCAATTCGTCAGGCACGCGTGGATCGTCGAAGGCGTCCGCCACGCATACCAACGCGTCGGGGTCGTCGAGCCAGAACGCCGTCAACGCATTTGCATTGAGCGGGATGGCCTGGGGCGCCACCGGCCGCATCTGATCGCCGCTCCACAACGCAGCGAACTCGTAAGAGTGTGGAGATCCGCCTGGACCGACGTGCAGGTGGGCGAGCGAGACGGTGTAGGCGTCGTTCAATCCGAGGTGGTTGAGCACTGCGGCCACGACGTCTTCATCGCTGCGCGTCTTCGACAGAGCTTTCTCGAGCCGGGCCAACATGGCCAGCTGCGAGACGCGCCGATGTTCCTGGTCGTACAACAGACGACCGTTGACCACGACGGCGCTCTGCGCCGCCGTCGCGCGGAAGCGCATCAGGTCGCGGTCGCGGAAGGTGCGCGGCGCCGGCCAGGCCAGGACGACGAGGCCGACCCATTGATCGGCCACACGCAACGCCAGGAACGCGGCAGAACGAGCCGCCAGGGCTCGCAGCAGGGCATAGCGCGGCGGATCGGCCCTGAGCAGTTCGTCCAGGTTTTCGAAGATCAGGGGATCGCCCGGTGACTCGAGCCAGTAGCGCGAAAACGGCAGCCCGCGGACGGGCCAGTCGCGATTGGAAAGCGCCGCAGCGGCCTCGGGTGGCCACACCGACTTCGACGTGATCACCTCGGGCTGGCCGAGCGCATCCCAGCCATCGAACAGGAACAACGCGCCGGTCCCGGCGCCGGTCGCCGTGACGATGACGTGCACGACGTCCTCGAGCTCCTGCGCCGCGCTCAACGACACAGCCAGTGACGTGAGCAGTTCAGCTTCGGCTTCAGCCTGGCGCGTCTGCTCCTGCAGTCGCAACGTCTCGAGGTGTTGGCCCAGCCGCTCCGACACCTGAGCGACCACGCCGGCGGCCACCGACAGGTCAAGGGTCAGCGCGGCCACGCGCTCCTCGAGCGCGTGCAACGACGCTTCGAGACCCTCGATCCGCTCACCCGGTTGCGGCAGCCCGGCTCGATCCTCGCCCCAGTGCTCGGGCAGAGGGCGCAACGGCGCGGTTTGCCGGGTGCTGAGGGGCGCGGTTCGGGCGATTGCACGCTGGCTGCTGAGCAATTCGGCCATGGGTCACCCGAGCGGTGCGTGCCAGCGCGGCAGGGTCACCGTGAACAGGCTGCCGCGGCCTTCGACGCTCTCGGCCGTGATCTGGCCACCGTGTTGATCGACGATCGCCTTGACGATCGCCAGCCCGAGCCCGCTGCCTTCGATGTTCTGCGTCGCCTGACTTTGCACGCGGTAGAACTTGTCGAAGATGAACGGCAGGTCAGCGGTCGGGATGCCGAGGCCAGTGTCGGCGACGGCCAGCGTGACGACATCGGCTGAGGCGCGCAGCTGCACGCGCACCAAACCGCCCTCAGGCGTGTACTTGATCGCATTGCTCAGCAGGTTCCTCACGACCTGCTTGAGCCGCGTCGCATCGGCGCTGACGTCCGCCATGGTCTCGCCAAGCCCCACCTCGAGCTGCAATTTGCGCATCTCGGCGGGCTCGCGTAGTTCGTCGACGATCCCACCCGTCAACGCGCGAAGATCGATCCGCTCAGCCTTCAGGTCCACGGCCAGGTCGATCCGCATCAACTCCACGAGATCCTGAACCAGTTCGAGCATGTTGCCCGAGGCATGGCGAACCCGATCGACGAAGCGGGATTGCTGGGGCGTGAGCGGCCCCATCTTCACGATCAGGTCGTTGTAGCCCATGATCGAGGTCAACGGGGTCTTCAGCTCGTGCGAAGCCGTGGCGATGAATTCGTTCTTGACGCGTTCGAGCTCGCGGAAGCGGCTGACATCGTTGAACGTGATCACGCGGCAGTGATCCGGTGCTGCCGCGACGGCCACTTCCACGACTCTGCCGCCCGGCCAGGTGATCTCATGGGACTTGCCGGTCTCGCCCTTGCCGATCAACGCGCGAAATGGCGCGAAGCCGTCGCCCTCAGGAAGCAGGGCGCCGGTCGTCAACGCCAGGCCCGCGAAGAACTTCTGGGCGGCGGGGTTGAGCATCTGGATGTGATCGTCGGCGTCCAGCACGAGGATGGGATCGGTGGTGGCGCGCAGCACGGCCGCGAGGCGTTTGCGCTCCTGCTCCACGCTCTCGAAGAGTTGAATGCGCTCGAGCGCCGACACGATCTGGGCCGCCAGCGTCTCGAGCAGCACGCGGTCGTTCTCCTGGAAGGCATTGGCCTTGACGCTGTGCACGCCGACCACGCCGCTCACTCGAGCGTTCCAGAACATGGGCACCGCCAGGCCGCTGGCCGGGGCGCCGCCGGTGATCCCGCCCGAGATGTGGGCCGGCTGGCCGCTGGCCGCGACCTGCTGCGGGGCGAGCGCGATCTGGGCCGCCGAGAGCCCGGCTTCGTCGACGCCGGCCTGGCTCATCATCCGCAGCGCCCCGCCTTGCTGCAGCCAGAAGCTGACGATCGGATAGCCGAGCGCGCGTTGAATCAGCAGCGGCAGCCGTCCATACAGATCGGCCGAGCGATTGATCACCGAGATCTCGCGCGAGAGGGCGTTGAGCGCGACGAGTTCATTGGCCCGGCGCCGCTCGAGCGCATAGAGCTGAGCGTTCTCGATGGCGATGGCGGCCTGACTGGCGATCGCCTGCAGCAGCGTGGCATGCTCGGCGTTGAAGCGCGCCGGCTGAACATGGCCCAGGGTCAACACGCCGATCGCGCCCCGGCGGCTCAGAAGCGGCACGCACACCGCGGACCGCAGCGGCACGCCGAGCACGTCGGGCCAACGGCGTTCACGCTGGGTGTCTTCCACAAGGATGGAGGTACTGCGCTGCGCCACGATCGCGCCAAGGCCCTCGCGCACAAAATCGTCCTGCACGCGCGCCCAATCCCACCCGTCGACGGCCTGCACGGCATAGCTGTGATGGATCACGGGGTCGCCGCTCATCGGGAAGATGGCGAGGTGGCCGGTGGAAGCGCCCATCGTCGCCACAGAACGGCTCAACAGCACCTGGCTGAGCTCATCGACGTCGAGGCGCGCGCTCAGATCCTGGCCGATCTCGGGCAGCAGGCTCAGCTCGCGATTGCGCCGCCGCAGGCTGTCCTCGGCGTGCTTGACGCGCAGCTTGGCGCGGACGCGGGCAGTCAGTTCGCGCCAGTCGAACGGCTTGGTGATGTAGTCGTCGGCGCCCAGGCCGAGGCCTTCGCGCACATCGCGCACGGTGGTGCGCGCCGCCGTGATCACGATCACGGGGATGTGGCTGATGGCCGGGTCGGAGCGCATCTCGGCCAGCACCTCGAAGCCGCTCTTGATCGGCATATTGACGTCGAGCAGCAGCAGATCCGGCTGTTCACTGCGCAGCTTGTCGAGCGTCTCCTGGCCGTCTTTGGCCTGCAGGTGAAGGTAGCCTTCGTGTTCGAGCCGCGTCGCGAGCAGCGCGACGTTGTCGGGCTCGTCGTCGGCCACCAGGATGCGGAAGTTGGCGGCCGTCAGCAGCCCCGTGACGACCTGGGTGGGTTGATGCAGCTTGTGCAGCGCCCGCCCGACGATGTCGCGCAACTTTTCGGGTTGGACCGGCTTGATCAGGTACTGGTTGACCTTCAGCCGGCGGGCGGTGGCCGCCAGGCCGGGGCTGTCGTAGGCCGTCACCAGGATGATGTAGCCCGGCTCGTGACCGCCGGCGCCGGCCTGCAGGCGCTCAATCAACTCGAGGCCGTTCATGCCCGGCATCATGAAGTCCGTGATCAATACGTCGACGCCATTCGGCCCGGCGATATCGAGCGCTTCCTTGCCGTTCCGGGCTGTCAACACTTCGACGGGGCGTTGAAACTGACCCAGCGCGCGGGCCAGCATGGAAGCGGTGTTCGGATGATCGTCGACGATGAGCACCCGGGAGAGTGCCGCGGCGGTATGAGCCATGTCTGCGATTATGAACCGTGCTCTAACGTTGGGCTGTTGGCGTTGTGCCGAAAAAGTTGGTAAAAAAAAGCGGAGACGCGCCGGGCCCACGTTTATGCGTGAACCAAGCGCGTCGAGGAGGAGGTCATTCGTCCAGCCGTGTGCGGACCTGCTGGTGTGCTCGACGCACGCCCAGTCCGTCCCCCGACGGGCCCCGCCCCCCGAAATAAATCGGTGGCCAGGTCAGCACAACGGCCGTCGACGACTTAGAGGTCCATTGGGTGTGGTTATCCCCAATACCAATATGTGACCGACACCACAATTACCTCGAAGACCTGACTACA
The DNA here is from genome assembly GCA_044226485.1 of Anaerolineales bacterium. Lineage (GTDB taxonomy): Bacteria > Chloroflexota > Anaerolineae > Anaerolineales > UBA6663 > UBA6663. Next base: position 206,016 of record JBGAGY010000009.1, on the reverse strand, counting down.
TTAGGCGGGGCGGCGCGACGGCCCTAGTGAAGATCGTCACACCTGTCGGGCCATTAGTGCTCATATTTCATGACAAAGTAGGTTCACATTCGTGAACTGGCGTCAGCGGGTCGCCTGGCGCTCAGCGGCGTTCGTCCGTTGTCCCACCTGCACGGCCCGCACCAGGGTGGTGACGAGCCCAATCGCAAAGCCAAGACCGATCAGCCAGACGAAGCGCTCGGTGAATTGTCCCCAGAGCGCGCTCATCGTGCGAAAGGCCTCGCTCCCGGCGGGCACCAACCCTGTCTGTGACAGCTGCGCCATGAAGTCCGCATTCCAGATGGCGGGGTTCGAGAACAGAGCCAGGGAAAGGGCGAAATTCGCGGCGTCGACCCCGATGTTCAGCGCGATCAGCCGCAGCGACCAGCGGCGCGCGATCAACTTGGCGATCTCGAAGAAGATGCCCAGCAGGGCAACAGCCCACACGAACGGCAGATACTGATTGAACACCGCCGGGTTCAAGAAGGGAACGACGACTCCCGGCCCGCCGTGAAGGAAGACCCAGATCCCGAACAGATCCAGCGCGAAGGTCAGCGCCACAACGAACAGGACGGCCAGGATGATCGAGGCGATCGGATCGGCTCGACGGATGCGCAACCTCCGTTCAGGAAGTTGCGGGAGATCGGAAACTTTCCAGGCTGGGACGAGCCTGCCGGGGTCTTTGCCTTCACGGGCACGGAAGTATTCGGCCAGCCCCATGCTGATCGTCACCCAGGCGAAGCCCTGAATCCAGGCCGAAAGAAGTGTGACCACCAGGGTCCAGAGATGATCGGGCACCTCATTCGGCTTGAGGATGGTCTGGATCACGAAGACGACGACCATGCCGAGCGTGACAGCGCCGAGCACGATCTTGAGCACAATCAGGTAAGTCGGGTACAGGTCGGGGCCGATCAAGAAGCGCTCATGGCCGCGGTATTTGTCTGCCAGACGCGTCGGGTCACCGAGCTCGGCCAGCACGGCTTCCACGTCTTCATCCGTCGCCTCGCGGCCCTGCGTCCGCGCCTCGAGCAGGTCTTCGATGAGGCCATGCAGTTCCCGGTCGATGTCGGCGCGCTGCGCATCCGGCAATTGCCTCGTCACCGCGAATGTGTAACGATCAATCCATTGGTTTGTCATGGCTCGCTCCGATCAAAGCGTCTAGGCCCGACGCCAGGCTGTGCCATTCCTGGCACAGCCGCTCATAGGTTTTTCGACCCTCGGCGGTCAACAGGAAGTACTTGCGCGGCCGCGCCTGGTTGACATCCCACTGGCTTTCGAGCAGCCCTTGCTTTTCGAGGCGGCGAAGCAATGGGTACAACGTCCCCGGGTCGACCTCGATGCCCTTTTGCGCCAGCATCGAGACGAGGGAGTAGCCGTATTGCGGTTGGAACAGGAGGCTAAGCGCCGCCAGGCTGATGACTCCCCTCCTCAGTTCCTGCCGTAACCCGTCGAGTGTTTCGTCGTTTTCCAAGTTGTTTGTCCCTGCGACGCACTATAGTATATATCACACACTATTGTCAATACGCAAATAATAGGAACGCAAAAGCGGTCAGGCCGGGCGACACCCGGCCTGACCCTGGTTACAGATGGAACATTCAGGCTTGATCTTCGGGGAATATGAGCCGCACGCCGCCGGGCGCGATGAAGTAGCGAGTCGTGCAGCCCTGCAGCGGATTGCAGAGCGTGACCGCCGCGCAGCCTTCGCAGGCGCCTGAACGCGGGCCGCCCTTGATCAATCGCCCCTTGCGGACCAGCAGATCGAGCGCGCCCTCCACGGCCGCCGGCGATGCGTCGAGCCGGCGCGCCAGATCTTCGACGCCCAGGCCCGAGCGCGACTCGGCCAACAGATCGATGAGCTGCCGCATCATGGCCGTCTACCCCATCCCCAGCAGTTGGCCGCCCTGGAAGATCAAGAAGGCCGCCATCCAGGCGAGCGCCGTCTGATACACCGCCGACGTGGCCGCCCACTTCCAGCCGAATTCGTGTTTGATCGCGCCAAGCGTCGCCATACACGGCACGTAGAGGAGGACAAAGACGAGCAGCGCGAAAGCTGCCAGCGGCGTGTAATGCGCGCGCAGCGCAGCGCTCAGAGCCGTGTCCTCGGGCTCGGCCGTCGCGCCCAGCAGGTCGACGCCCGGGATGAGGCTGACAAGCGTGCGCGCCGCGTCAGACGAGGCCTTGCCAAAGCCTGTGACGACGCCCCAAAGCTCATCGCCCGGCGTCGGCAGCGGGTCGCCCGCTGGTTCACGCCCGCCGACGAAAACCTGGCTGAAGGTGCTGACGACGACTTCCTTGGCCGCGAAGCCCGAGATCAGGGCGCCGCTGGTCTCCCAGTCGCCGAAGCCGAGCGGCGCGAAAACCGGGCTGATGGCGTGCGCCATCTGGCCGTAGTACGAGTCGCGTTGATCGGTCACGCCCCAGGGCAGGTTGAGCAGCATCCACAGGATCAGCGAGGCACCCAGAATCGTGGTGCCCGCCTTGCTGACGAAATCGCTCACCCGTTCCCACATGTGGATCAACAGGCCGCGCACCGTGGGCCGGCGATAGGGCGGCAGCTCGAGCACGAACGCCGAAGTCTGATCCGGCTTGAGCAGCGTGCGCGTGAACACGGCGCCGGCCAGCAGCGCGACGACGATGCCGATCGCGTACATCAGCCAGATCACGGTGCCGGCCTGCGCGCCGAACAGCGCCAGGCCGAAGACCACGTACACGGGCAGGCGCGCCGAGCACGACATCAGCGGCGTCAGCAGCGCCGTCAGAATCCGGTCGCGCCGGCTTGAGAGCGTGCGTGTCGCGTAGATCGCGGGCACCGCGCAGCCGATGCCGAGCACCATCGGGATGAAGGATTTTCCGTGCAGGCCGATCACGCGCATGAACCGGTCCATGACGAACGCGGCGCGCGCCAGATAACCCGAATCCTCAAGCAGGGCCAGAAAGAAGAAGAGCATCATCAGGCCGGGCACGAAGGTCAACACGCCGCCCACCCCGCCGATCACGCCGTCGACCAGCAGCGCGCGCAGCCAGTCCGGCGCGGCGGTCACGGTCAACAACGAGCCGACGCCATGCGCGATCGGGCCGTTGATCACGCCGTCGACCCAGTCGAGGAACGGGGCTGAGACATCGATGACCAGTCGGAAGATCACGTACATGACCGCGAAGAAGATCGGCAGCCCGAGCCAGCGGTTTGTGAGCACATCGTCGATTCGGCGCGTCAGGTCAAAGCGGTTCAGGGCGCCGCGCTTCAGCACCTGGCGCGTCACGCCGCTGACGTAGCCGAAGCGCCTGTCGGCCGCCATCAGGTCGACGTCCTCGCCATAGACCGTGCGCAGATACGCGGCGCGTTCGGCCGCCAGGGCCAGCACGGCGTCGGCGGCAGGTCGAGCGCTCACAGAGTCGACGACGTCGCGTTCTCCTTCGAGCAGCTTGAGGGCCAGCCATCGGGACGGAGCCGGGCGCGGGTCGAAGCCCGCTGTCGCGAAGAACGCCTCGAGGCGCGCGATCTCAGCCTCCAGGTCCGGGCCGTAATCCAGGCGAAACGCAGTCGTGTCCATCACACCTGCCCTGCTTCCGGTTTCAATGTGCTGACCAACCTCACCATCTCTCGGACCAGGCGTTCGATGCCTTCTCCGCGGCGCGCCGACATCGGCACCACGGGCACGCCGAGTTGCTGCGACAGCCCAGCGGAATCGACGCTCATCCCTTGCCCCGGCAGTTCGTCGACCATGTTGAGGGCGAGCAACACGGGCACTCCGAGTTCAAGAAGTTGCACTGTGAAATACAGATTGCGTTCGAGGTTCGTGGCGTCGAGGACATTCACAACGGCCGACGGTCGGGCGTTGAGGATGAAGTCGCGCGTGATGATCTCTTCGGGTGTGAAAGCCGACAGGCTATAGGCCCCGGGCAGATCGATGATGCGCAGGGTCAGGCCGCCGCGTTTGAACACTCCCTCGCGCTTCTCGACGGTCTTTCCGGGCCAATTGCCCGTGTGCTGATGCAGACCCGTCAGAGCGTTGAACAACGTCGACTTGCCGGCGTTCGGGTTTCCGGCCAGGGCGATGACGGGCTCGCCGGCCTCGGGCATGAAGCTCATCCTGCTCAGCCCTCGATCAGGTGCGTGGTCACGTCTGCCACGTGAATCAGGTCGGCCTCTTCGCGCCGCAAGGCGAGGCGATAGCCCTTGATCAGAAAAGCTCGGGGATCACCCAGCGGTGCGATACGCTCCGCAAGGATCGTTTCACCGCGCACCAATCCCATCTCGAGACAGCGTCGCTTCAATGCGCCGTTCCCGTCGATGCGCGTGATCGTGGCCTGCTGGCCGGGCTGAAGTTGGCTGAGGGGGATCATGGGCCTCGTTGTGCTTCGTGCGAATACTGACTTGATACCTACGGCGTTGACGAACGACGAAAGATGAGTGGCCTTCCGAATATCGTCATTCGCCCTTCGCCACTCGTCGGCCTTCCGTCAATTGCTCGGTTTGGATCGTGAGCGCCAGATCGCGCCCGATGACGGCCTGGCCGTTGTCAAGACGCAGGGTCAGGGGGCTGCGCCGCGGGCCCATCTCGACGACCGATACCACCTGACCGATCGAAAGGCCCTGGCGAAGCAAATAGGCGAGCACTTCGGGATCTTCGTCGTCAAAGGCCGTGAGTTTCACCCGCTCACCGACTTCGACGTCGCTCAGGAGCCGGCCTTCACCGTGAACGGCGTCCTCAGCGGATCGTGGGATGGGCTGACCCTGCGGACAGGTCGTCGGGTAATCGAGAAACGCGTCGAGCGCTTCGATCACCTCGGGCGCCGTGGCATGTTCGAGCTGACACGCCCAGGAGATCGCCTGGGCGGGATCGAGCTTGAGTTGATCGACCAGAAAACGCTCCCACAGTCGCTCCCGGCGGATGACGTCCCAGGCGGTCTCGCGACCCGTTTCGGTGAGTTGGAAGCCGCGGTAAGGTTGATGGCTCACGAGTCCATCGCGGGTCAGCCGGTGCAGCATTTCGTTGACCGACACGGTCGTCACCTGCAGGCGCTCGGCCAGTTGAGCCACAGCCACTGGCTGCTTGGCTCCCCCCAGCACCGCCAGGGACTTGAGGTACATCTCGACGGCTTCGCTATGTCCGATCTGCTTCATACCCTGCTCCTTCAGTACGATCGACTTCAGCCTTCAGTCTAGTCGGTGCTGCTCGATCTAATTAGAAGGTCAACCTTATTTTGACAACGAAGGCTCGCCACTGTAATGAAACAAAGTCATGACTAGTTTTGATAGATGTCATCGGGCGGATGGGGTGAGATACCGGGAGGAGCCGGATATCGGACCGGCTTGAACCTCCGTGGAAGACCCGCTACAATTAATAAACCGACACTCTGTTTATCAATAAACGCCTATGGCACGCACAGTTAAGCCTGAAGAAGTTGCTCGCAAACGCACCGAGATCCTGGATGCAGCCCAGCGCCTGATCTACACCAAGGGCTTTCAGCGCATGACGATCCAGGACATCCACGGCGCTCTGGGGATGTCGAGTGGGGCGTTCTTCCATTACTTCCCATCCAAGGCCGCCGTCTTGACGGCCCTGATCGAGCGCATTCAGGAGGGCGTCGAGGTTCCGATCCAGGCCTTCGTCGATGACCCCGCCCTCTCGGGCGTCGACAAGTTGAGGCGCTTCTTCACCACACTCGAACAGGCACGCGTCAGCCAGCAGGCGTTCATCGACGAGTTGGCGCAGGTCTGGCTCACCGACGACAACGCCCTGGTCCGCGAGAAGGTCGAGGAAGCGCTGGCGTTCCGCCGGCTGCCGTTACTGACCCGCATCATCCAACAGGGCGCCCGCGAAGGCACACTCGACGCCGCCTTCCCCGCGCAGGCCGCCGAGATCGTCCTTGCCCTGATGCGCAGTTTGGGCGTGACCGTCACACGTCAAATGCTTGCGGCGCGCCAAAGCCCGGATCGTGACGGCGCGGTTGCCGCGATCGTCGACACATATGCGGCCTACGCCGACGCCGTCGAACGCGTGCTCCGCGCCCCGCCCTTCTTCGAACGCCCGGATGCTGCGACGTTCAACAACTGGCTCTTCGGCGCCCCGCCGTCGCAGCCGTGAGCGCTCTGGCGCGACACGAGGAACTGATCATGTCCACCTCTCAAGATCCGCGCACCGGCCGCGTGGCCGTCGCCGGCGACGAACTCTTCTTTGAAGTGCGCGGCTCTGGCGAGCCCCTGCTGATGATCGCGCCCGGCGGCGGCGACGGCTGGCAATACGCGAGAGTCGCGGAGCTGCTTGCGACCCGCTTTCGCGTCATCACGTTTGACCGCCGCGCTAATGGCCGCAGCACAATGAACGCGCCGCAGAATTTCACGATCCAGCAACAGAGCGACGATGCCGTGGCCATCTTACGGGCCGTCGGCGAAGAATCGGCCCACGTCTTCGGCAACAGCAGCGGCGCCGTCATCGCGCTCGACCTGGCCACCCGTCATCCCGATCATGCGCGCGTCGTCGTGGCGCACGAAGCGCCGCTGGCGCGTCTGCACCCAAAGGCTGAACGCTGGCAGCGGTTCTTCGCCGAGGTGTACCTGACCTCGTTCCGGTTCGGTCCGACCTGGGCGGCTCTGCAATTCATGCTCGGCGCTCAATTGCCCGTGCGCGCGTTGATCGATGCCACCCGCGAGGTTAATGCTCATCGCAAGACGAGCGGCGAGTCGTATCTCAGCGATCGCACCGCCACCGAGGTCCTGACCCGCTGGGAGTTGCTGCCCGTCACGAACTACCTGCCCGACATCGAAGCGCTCAAGCGTGGCGGCGTTCGTCTGGTCGTCGCCGTCAGCGAGTGGGGTCTGAAGAAACGTGCCTGGTATGTCGAGGCCGACAGGGTCCTGGCCGAGCGTGTCGGCTGTGACCTCAGGACCTTCCCGGGCCATCACGGCGGTTTCCTCGACCAGCCCGAAGCTTTTGCCTCAACGCTGCGCTCAAACCTGGAATCCGAGTCGGCGCCGGCCTGAAACCGGGCTGCGAAACAAAAAACGGGCGCTCGTTTTCACGAGCGCCCGTTGTGTTTCGATCAGTGCGGTCAGTCAACGATCAGGCGATAGCCGACGCCGCGCACGTTGAGCACATGGCGCGGGTTGCCCGGATCAGGCTCAAGCGAGTCGCGCAACTCATGGATGTGCCACTTGGCCAGCTCCTGCGCCTCGCGTCGATCGGTCTGATAGCCCTGGGCCTCGGTCACCAGCGTTTGATAATCGACGACGTCGGGCGAATGGCGGGTGAGCACAACGAGGTAGTCGAACGCCGCGGGAGGCAACTGCACTTCGCGCTCGGTGAAGGTCGTGCGACGCGCCTGCAGGTCGACGATCAGGCCGCCGCGCTTGAGGAAGCGATCGCTCACCGGCACCTGCACGACCTTGTCGGCGATGACGCTCGCATCGCCCTCGAGGCGACGCAGCTCGTCTTGCAGGTTCGTGATCTGGCTGCTGAGCTCGCGGCGTCGCCGTTCGAGCGACTGGCGCTTGAGCAGGGACTCGGTCCGCGAGAGCAGCGCCTCGGGATTGAGCGGCTTCAACAGGTAATCGGTCGCGCCAAGGCGCATCGCCTCGACTGCGGTCTCCAGGGAGGCATGCGCCGTGAAGAGCACGACTGGCATGGTCTGGCCGAACTTCTGGATCTCACGGAGCACCTGCAGTCCGTCCATCTCGGGCAGATGGATGTCCAGGTACACCAGGTCGTACTTGGAGTTACCCAGGCGTTGCAGGGCCTCGGGCCCATTGGCCGCGGCGGTCACCTCGGCGCCCGCGGATCGCAAGATGCGGGTGAGCGTCTGGCGCAGGCTGTTCTCGTCTTCAATCAGGAGTACACGTCCGGAAATCGTCATCATTCACCTCACCGGCCTGAGCCGTGGTCAGCATTGCCGACCATCCTTGCAAGTGTCGGGCCAGAGTTGGACTTTGTTGGCGCCTGTCGCATAGACACGAACGAGTGTGCACGTGTTCTGCGTCGGCCTTCTGTCAACTCCAGGTCGCATCCCGCCATACCCATCGGCTTGAGTGAGCCGCCGGCTCAATCGAACCGCCGACTCTACTGAGCCGCCCCGACCGCCGGCAGCCACACCCTGAACGTGCTTCCCAGACCGAGCTCGCTCTCGACCTCGATCCGGCCGCTGTGGCGCTGGATGATCTCGTACGTTATGAACAATCCTAAACCGGTCCCGCCTTCCTTTTTCGTAAAAAAGGGGTCAAAAATAGAGGGGATATCGGTCGGATTGATGCCGGTGCCGGTGTCCGTGATCGCCGTCATGACCTCGCCGGTCATCGCGTTGAACCCGGTTTCGATGCGCAGTTGGCCGCCCGGCTGCATCGCCTCTACGGCGTTCAGACACAGGTTGAGCAGCACCTGCTTGACCTGATCGCGGATCACGAGCATGCGTGGCAACGATGGATCCGGCTCGAAAGCGAAGGCGATGTTGCGATGTCGCAGGTGCGTGGCGATGAGGCGATGCGTCTCCTCGACCAACGCGTTCATCGACTCGAACTTGAATTGCTCGGCGCTGGCCGGCCGATAGGTCTCGCGCAGTCGGCTGATGAGATCGGCCATGCGGTCGGCCTCGGTCAGCGCCACTTGAAGATCCTCGCGTGCCTGCGGCCCGAGCGTGTTCTCCTCGCGCACGAGGAAGAGCGAGTTCTGGATCGCCTGCAGCGGGTTGTTGAGCTCGTGGGCCACTGAGGCGACGAGCCGGCCCATGGCCGCCAGCTTCTCGGTCTGCACGAGGCGGGTACGCATCGATTGCTCGTAGTGCAGCGACTTGCCCAGATCCGCGTACAGGCGCGCGTTCTGAACGGCCAGCGCGGCCGGGCCCAGGAAGAGGCCGACGCGCTGAGCGTCGCGGGCGGCGTAGAAGCCGGGCTGGGTCTTCTCGAGCATGATGAAGGCCACCACCCCGTCGCGCCGGGTGACGATCGGGCCGCCGAGCCACGAGCGGGTCAATGCCGAGGCAAGCTCGGGCGCCCAATCGGGGTCGGCATAGATGTCGGCGATGGCCAGCGGCTGGCCGGTGGCGGCGAGGCCGCGCAGGACGGGCACGCGCTGAATGTCGAGCGGCACAAGGTGGCGCGGCGTTTCACCGTCGCTGGCGTAGAGATACTCGGCGCCACGCAGTTGCACGGTGCGGGCGTGGCCGTGTTCGACCAGCATCAGACGCACGACGTCGTAGGGCACAAGCCGCGCGATCTGCTCGAGCAGACGTTCGAGCACGACGTCGAGGTCGAGTGTCGAACTGAGGATGTAGCCGATCTCGCCGAGCACCTCGGCTTCCTGGCGAGCGTTGCTCTCGGCCGTCAGCAGTCGCGCGTTCTCGATAGCCAGGGCTGCCTGAATGCCGAGCGCTTTGAGCAGGCGCTCGTCATCTTCGCCGAATGCATCGACAGTGTCGCTCAAGACGCTGATGGTGCCGAGCCGTCGCTGCTTCGACTGCACCGGCGCGACGAGCAATGAACGAATCGTCGGCACGCGCCCCAGGGTGATGTAGCGCGGATCGCTGCGGATGTCGCCGATGTTGATCGGCACGCCCTCGCTCATGACCCGCCCCGCCACGCCCTCGCCCGGCCGCATCGTGATCTCGCTTCGGCCGGCCTTGTCGTACCCGGCCACCGCCGCCGACCGCAACGCCGAGGCGTTCTCGTCGACGAGATGGATGACGGCGCGCTCGGCTTTGGGGATGATCTGCCGGGCGGCGTCGACGATCATGCGCAGGATATCGTCGAGGTTGTGGGTCTCGTTGAGCGCCTGGCTGATGACGGCCAGTGCCTCAGACTCTTGAAGTTGTCGCTCGATCTGGGCCTGGGTGCGGCGGCGCGCCGTGACGTCTTCGACGATGCCGGCGATGCCGGTGACGCGACCGGTCGCATCGGTCTCAAGCCTGGCGCTCAGGCTGACCCACAGCCGTCGGTCGTTCGTCGCGCAACAGATCACTTCGTAGTCGCGCACGCGGCCCTGTCGACGCAGCGCGCGATCGAACGCCTCGTATTGTTCAGGCTCGATGGAGAGTCGGCTGTTGGAGACGGTCGGGCTGGCCAGGCATTCGGCCGGGGTCTCGTAACCCAGCATCTTGGCCAACGCCGCGTTGACATACACCAGGTGCCCATCAGGCGTCGCCGTGAAGACGCCCTGCGGCGAGATGTCGGCCAATGAGTCGAACGGCATAAGACCGGGCGCGACATTGGGCGCGGGGGCGGCCTGCTCGGCGGGATCGGGAAGAGTCGTGGGAAGGCTGTCCATATCCTCGGCTACGGCGGTCTCTGCGCCAGGCCGCGCCGCAGGCAGCTTCAGAACGGCGAAGCCTTGCGAGTGCGCCAAAGCGGCGGAACAGTACAAATCAGGCCAACAAGACGGCGTCTTATCCTGTTCCGCAGTACACGAACCGTGCCGCGGATCAGGGAACCGGCGTCGGGGCCTCCACTGGCTCGCCCCGCGCGTAACAAATCAGGCCGTCGATGATCCCTTGAGCCACTCGCTCAGGTTGCTCAGTCAGGATCGGGCGATCGAGCAACAGGAAGCCGGTTTCGATGATGGCTGCCGGCGTCTCGCCGTTGATCTCATAGAACGAGTGGTACTCGGTCATGTCGCGCGTCACGGTGTTCTCGTGGAACGCCAGGCCGGTGGCAGCCGCATACCGATCCGTCAGGCAGGCGACAAGTTGCGAAGACTTCTCACGCGCACCGGTCTCGAGCGCTCCGGCAACCTTGAAGCCGGTGGCCGTCGGCCCGTAGTCTTCGCACGAGTCATTGTGAATCGAAACCAGCGCAACCGCCCGAAAACCCTCGAGCTGTTTGTCGAACTCGTCGAGCAGTTCCACCCGAAAGCCATTTGCTTCGAGCCCGGCTTTGACCCGGATCGCGATATCCAGGTTGACAGCGGCCTCGGTCAACCCATCCGGGCACACCGCGCCCGAGTCGTTGCCCTTGTGCCCCGACACCAGTCCGAACAGCGGTTGATCGACAGCTTCGGTCGGCACGAATGTGGGTGTCGGCGCCAGCACATCGGGCACCTCGCTCGAGGCATTCAAGGCCTGAGCGATCTGCCCCCACAGGTCGCCCGGCGTGAACTGACCGGGCGTCCAGATGGTGAAGATGGTGGCAAGCGCCATACCGACGAGGACTACGCCGCCAAAGTGTCGCAGTGCTTGAGCAAACGCGTTCGACTGATCTCGTTGCATGGGTACTTATCGTACATGCGGCTTTTCCTTACGGCAAGTAAAGGCCGCCCAAACTTGAACTCATTAATGGTTTTTTTGGATCCATGCCATGGCCCGGGAGTTCGTGCCGACCCCGACGGCGTTGCGAAAAGCACGGGTTTTTAGGTGACAAATGCAGCCGCGGGGCCGTCTATCTGCGGGCCGAATCGTGACATCCGTTACTGCGGGCCATACGGAGCCCGCATTACGCTGGCCCCATCGATCGGGCGCTGGCGCGCAGGAGGTGCGCACGATGCTGGGGACGATCCTGGTTCCGCTGGACGGTTCGGAGTCCGCTGAGCGGGCACTTCCGATCGCCAGCAGCCTCGCTGAGCGCTTCACCGCGAGCCTGGTCTTGATCAGGGCCGTGTTGCCCGAACGCCTCGAGTCCGTCAGCAACATCTCGGGCTCGCACTTCGAGAGCCTCGAGCAGGAGATCCGCCAGGATCAAATCGTGGCGGATCGTTACCTCGAACACGTCGCTCAACGCCTCTTGCAACAGGGGATCTCGGTGCGCACGCGCGCGGTCGTCGGTTCGGCCGCCGGTGTCATCTGCAGCATCGCGCAATCCGATCCGATCGACCTGATCGTGATGTCGACGCACGGGCGAACCGGCGCGCGCCGGCTGATCTACGGCAGCGTCGTCGACGCTGTCTTGAGGGCCGCTCACGTTCCGGTGATGTTGGTGCCGGTTCGCGGCTGACGATCGCCATCGATCTGAAACGAAGCAGGGCCGCCACGAGTTGAGCTCGTGGCGGCCCTGCTTCGTTTCAGATCGGCGCCTGGCTTACTCGCCGGGGCGGAAGACAAGCATCGAATGGTGCGAGCCGTTCAGCACCCTGTCGGTCACGCTGCCGTAGATCAGGCGAGAGACGCCGGTGCGGCCGTGGGTGGACATGGCGATGAGATCGATGTCGTGCACGTCGGTGTAGCGCAGGATGGCTTCGGCCGGCGCTTCCGGCGTCACCACAGTATGCATTTCGACATGCGGTCGTGCGTTCGTTCGCGCCGTGAAGTCGAGATAGTCCTGCGCCTCGCGGATCAACTCCTCGGTGTAGCGCTGGCCCAGACCGCGCTCGGCCTGGTTGAGCGTTTCGAGATCCGTGAGCGGAACAGGCTGAATGGCGCGCAGAAGGGTCACGCTCGCGCCGACAGTCTCGGCCAGATCCAGGGTGGAGCGCAGGGCGCGTTCGGCCAACGCCGAGCCGTCGAGCGGCACAAGGATTCGCGTGAGGTCGAGCTTGCCGCGCAGGACGAGCACCGGGCACGGCGCCGCGTGCAGGACCTTCTCGGCCACGCTGCCGAGCACCAGGCGCGTCACGCCCGAGTAGCCGTGCGACGACATGACGATCAGATCGGCCTTGTCGTCGACCGCCGCCTCGAGGATCGACTCGGCAGCCCCGCCGTCGATCAATTGGAAGCGCGTGCGCACGCCCTTCGGGGCGCTTTCGCGAAGCCGTAGCATCGACGCGCGGGCTTCACGCTGCGCATCTTCCTGTGGCCGATCGGGCCAGAGCAAACCGTAGCCGCTCAGGGCATCCGGGATCAGGACACGCTCGGGCACCAGGGCGCGCACCATCAGCACTTCGCCCTCGGCTTCCGCCGCGAGCCGAATGGCAACGGGCATCGCCCGTTCTGCAAGTTCGGACCCATCCAGGGGGACAAGTATTCGGGAAAACATGACCAATTCCTTTCAACCGTGGCGGAAGATCAAAACCGCCTCTTTCGTCATCATCTTCCCGACTCACCCTTCTGGGCCAGTGTCGAAAATCATGGGGCAGGCCTCCCTGAGCCAGACGAAAATCCCTTGAAATCGGCCACGTTTGTGACATCGAGCACAAGCAAAGGAACTGCGTATATCACCCATTTGGGCTGCGCCATGAGGCTTTCATAAGCTGACTGTGATGATCGACACTATCTCCTCATAAGGCCGCGGCATAATCTCTGAGAGCCATTGGAGCCAAACTCAATTGCGATCGGGCCCTCAGAGGCCTGATCGGCCGGACGAGCAGCGCGCGAGACAGCGCAAGGAGGCCTATGTCTGACACCAAGTGGGTGGCGATCAAGCGCATTTACTGTCAACGGGCCAAGACCGACGTCGAGTTGCTGATGGAAGACAGCGGCCGACCCGACTACTTCGGCGAGATGACCACTGAAGGCCATGAGCCGCGCAAGCAGTGCTCGCTGGGCGAGGCCTGCAATCTGATCGGCCTCAAGTGCCAGTGGTCCTACACAAACCCGGGTTACGATCCCTTCGAAGACGCCTGATAACGGGCCCCCGAAGGCGAAAAAAGCGGCCGGGCCAGGTATTCACCTGGCCCGGCCGCTTTTTCTGCACGTTGAGCGCCAACGGCTCAACAGGCTCGATGAAGCGATACGGCGAGGAGGCGCTGGACAAGGTCTGACGTGTTGATCTCTTTCAGTAGATAGGCAGCGGCGCCGGCCTTGTGAGTGACCCAGGCTTCCCACTCGCTGGCATACGAGGTGAGCACGATCAGGAAACCGACCGAGTGCTGGTTGGCGATCAGGTGAATGAGCTCGAGACCCCGGCCGTCCTGGCGTTTGGGCTCGATCAGCAGCACATCGGGATGCAGGCGCGCGGCAGTTTCGAGGGCGTCCTCCGGCTCGCTGGCCTGACCGACGACCTCGATGCTGGGCGAGGTGCTCAGCTGGGTCGCCAGGGCCTGGAGCACGTCCGAATGATCGTCGACGATCATGACGCGCAGGTGGTCTTCCATAAACGACCATTCTAGGTGTTTGACCCAGATCGGCGGAGTGGCGACTCTCACATCAACCCTCTGACAGATATCACCGGGTCGATCCGAATTGTGTAATCCAAAGGAGTACGAGGCTAGCCTCTGACAATCGACAGTGCGAATCAGGAGCTATGTCGCTAGGTCCTACCCTGAAGACCTGACAGAATGGGGCACTCAACGGCCTTTTTTGGCCCCGAGCTGACCAGGAGTTCGACGGCCCTCCTGAGTGTAGCGCCCTAGAGTCGGGGCTCCGTGGTGGCGTCAGCGGGTGAAAGCCTGCCGGCGCTGATTGCGGGACATGACTCTCTCCTGTGTGAACGGCCCGCGGCATCCACCGCGGGCCGTGCTCGTTCCCCCAAACGGAAATCTGACTATCTCTGCCTAATTGCACAACAGGATGGTGAAAGATATCACTACCGGCATTTGGAGGGCTCCCGTATCTTTTGCGTTGAACATGACCTTTCCGCCAAATTCGCTCAACAATCGAAATCGGGCCGTGGAATTAGCCCAATCGAAGGTGAACCATGCAGATAACACGACAGGCAGACTACGCAGTGCGGGCCGTTTCCTTCCTTGCCCGACTATCGCCCGGGGAGCGCGTGCCCACGTCGCTGATTGCCGAGCGACAGCGGATCCCGCAGACCTTCCTGGCCAAGATCATCTCTCAGCTGTCGGCGGCCGGCATCATCCGCGCCACGCGCGGCGCCCGTGGCGGCGTCGCCCTGGCTCGGGCGGCTGAGCACGTCAATCTGCTGGAAGTCATCGAAGCCATCGACGGCCCGGTTCGCCTCAACGAGTGCGTGACCGACCCTGAGGTGTGCAGCATGTCGGACGTCTGCCCGGTGCGCTCGGTCTGGTGCAAGGCCCAGGCGGAGCTCGTCGAGCGGCTGCAAGGGACGGCCTTCAGCCAGTTGACGGCCCCGAACATGGCCCTGGCTCAGATCGCGGCCTGAGACCACCCGCCACACAACGCCTCGGAGTTCGGCAAGCCCGCGCCAGGCGGCGTCTCGCCCCGCGGCAACACTCGAAAATAAACAGGGCCAGGTCGGTGTGTCCACCGGACCTGGCCCTGTTGCGCTTTTCTTGTGGGCTCAGTCGCCACGCGGAAACGTCAGACGCACCTCGGTGCCCTTCCCTAGCCGGCCTTTGATCGTCAACTCGCCGCCGATGGCGGCAGCGCGGTCGCGCATGTTGCGCAGGCCGTGCCCAAAGCGCTGTTCGGTGTCTTCAAGGGCGAAGCCTCGCCCGTTATCGCGCACCGTCAGATGCACGGAGCTCGCGTCCTTGACGATCCGCACGTCGACGCGCGAGGCCCGGCTATGCTTGGCCGCGTTGCTCAACGACTCTTGAACCACGTGGAAGAGCACCTGCGACACTCCGCCGCTCAGCTTGTCGAGCGTTCCAGATTCGATGCGGAGGTCGGCCTGCATCAAGGTGTTGGCCTTGAACTCTGCCAGCAGCCGGTTGAGCGCCCCGTTTAAATCGTCGTTTTCGAGCCGTGGCGGGCGCAGATCGAGGATGTAGGCGCGGATGTCGCGGATCGTGCCATTGAGCGAGTCAAGGGCCGTATCGAGCCGTTCAGCCGCGCCGCCGACGTCGCCGTCGACCAGCTGAGCTTTCACATACTCGAGGGTCAATCCCACTGCGTAAATCGATTGGATCACGCCGTCGTGCAAATCCATGCCGATGCGCTGACGCTCTTCCACCACGCTCAACGTCTGCACGGCCTCGTACAGCCGGGCGTTCTCGATGGCGACGCCGGCATGGGCGGCCAGCAACTCGATGATCAGTTGATCTTCGACGCTGAACTCATCGGCCGTCAGCTTGTTCGTGAGGTAGAGATTGCCCAGGCGCCGGTTCTTGCGACGGATCGGGACGCCCAGGAAGCTGGCCATCTCGGGATGGTTGGCCGGAAAGCCGACCGAATGCATGTGGTGCTTCAAGTCGCGCAAGCGCAGCGTCTGGCCCTCACGCAACACGAGGCCGAGGATGCCGTGACCGCGCGGGCGGTGGCTGATCCGCACAGCGTCTTCGTCCGAAATGCCGGTTGTGATGAATTCGGCCAGGAATTCGCCCGTGTCGTTGGGGACGCCAAGGGCCGCGTACTGGGCTTCCGCCAGTTCGGCGGCTGTTTTGACGATGCGGGCCAGGGTATCGGCAAGCGAAAGATCCCCGCTGATGGCCAGCACTGCAGTGTCGAGTGCCAGCAGTTTGCGGTTTGTCGGGTCTGGCGCAGTCTCGATGAGGGCCACGGTCCATATTGTACGGGATGGCGTGCCCCAAAGCCACCCCTCTGGATCGTAATTTACGACCCCGAGAATCTGCGGAAATATCCAGGGAAACGAGGGGTGCCCGCCGGTCGGCCGGGCCAAATGCGGACCGCTTGAGTCGATAAGGATAGGCGAGTACAATCCGCCCCATGAAACAACGCATCATGCTGGTGGATGACCACGAAGTTGTACGCCTGGGGCTGAAGGCCCTTATCGAGCGCCGGCCCGACATGGAGGTGATCGCAGAAGCCGCGAGTGAAAGCGAAGCCATCACCAAAGCCGCCGCGCACCGTCCCGATGTGGTGCTGATGGACATCCGCCTCGGTGGCACGAGCGGCATCGAAGCGTGCCAGAAGATCATGGCCACGATGCCCGAGGCCAAGATCATCATGCTCACCAGCTATGCTGAAGACGACCTGCTCTTCGCCGCGATCCGCGCGGGGGCGGCCGGCTACGTGCTGAAGCAAGCCGGTGGCCAGGAAGTGATCCGCGCCGTCGAAGCTGTCGGGCAGGGGCACTCGTTGCTCGACCCGGCGCTGACCGAGAGGGTCTTCGCTGAGGTTCGTCGCGCCGCGCGGGCTCAGGAGTCGGCCGCGTTCGCGCAACTCACCGAGCAGGAACGGCGGGTGCTGATCCTTGTGGCCGAAGGCAAGACGAACCGCGAGATCGCTGTCAACCTGCATCTCGGCGAAGGCACGGTGCGCAACTACGTCAGCAACATCCTGGGCAAGCTCGGCGTGTCGAACCGGGCCGAGGCCGCGGCGTTCGCGATCAAACATCACCTCAAGGACTCGACGGACTAGCCCCACCCGTCGAGACGCCTGATGAAGCCAGCCGAACTTGGCGCGTATCTGAATGGCCTGATCGAGTCGCAGCTCAAACTGAGTTGCATGATCTGGGGTCCTCCGGGCATTGGCAAATCGAGCATTGTGGCGCAGACGGCGGCCGCGCATCGGCTGCCCGTGATCGACCTGCGGCTCTCACAACTGGCGCCGACCGACCTACGCGGTCTGCCCGTCGCGCGCAACGGCGTGTCGCGCTGGTACCCGCCCGAGTTCCTGCCGCGGCGCGGCAAGGGCGTGCTCTTCCTCGATGAGATCAACCTGGCGCCGCCCGTCATGCAGGGCATGGCCCAGCAACTGATCCTCGACCGCAAGGTCGGCTCGTACACGGTGCCGACAGGCTGGTTCATCTTCGCCGCGGGCAATCGCAAGGAAGATCGCGCGTCGGTGTTCGACATGCCGGCTCCGCTGGCCAATCGCTTCCTCCATCTCGATGTCGCGCCCGATCTTGAGAGCTTCAAGGCCTATGCGCTGTCGCGCGGCTTTCCCGAGCCGATCATCGCCTTCCTGGCCTTCCGCCCCGCCCTGCTGCATCGCCTCGACGCTCAACAGCCGGCCTGGCCTTCGCCGCGCTCGTGGGAGATGGCGGCCCGGCTGTATGCCGCCGGTCTCGACATCGCCCCGGCCGTCGGGGCCGCGGCCATGCACGAGTTCGAGGCGTTCCTGAGCCAATTGAACGGGGTGCCGGACCTCGAACAGATCCTCGACGGCCACGGCGACTCGCTGGACTTTCCGGCTGAGCCATCGCTCGGCTACGCGACGGTGACAGGCCTGACGCTGCGAGCGCAAACGGCGCCGCGTGCCCATCAGGCGCTGCGCTGGCTGGCGGCCAAGGCTGAGCCGGAGTGGGCTCAGCTGTTCACCACCGACACGCTCACGCTGCTGCGCCGCACCGACGACGGCGCCCTCGCGGCCCTGCAACGCCTGATCGCGGCCGACGCCGAACTGGGCCGCTTCCTGGCCGACGTCGCGAAGCTGCTGCAATAGGGCGGCTCCGGTGAGCGAGCCCACCGACCTCAAACGCCTGATCTCGGCCTCGCGGCTGCGCCTCAGCCGACAGAGCCCATTCTTCTCCACGCTCGCCCTGCACACACCCTTCCACGTCAGCGAACGCGTGCCCACCGCTGCCACAGACGGACAGGCTGTCTTCGTCAACCCGCGCTTCTTCGAAGGGCTGACGCCGGCCGCGCGCGATGGCCTGCTGCTCCATGAGGTTCTGCACGCCGCGCTGCTGCACGTCAACCGGCGCGGGCTGCGCGACCCGCAACTCTGGAACATCGCGGCGGACATCGTGGTCAACGGCATCCTCGTTCGCAATGGCTTCACGATCCCCGAGGGTGGTCTGCGCGACATCGGGCTCGAGCGGCTGAGCGTCGAGGAGGTCTACGACAGGGTCGCCAAGGATGCGAGCAAGAGCCGCCGAAGTGTCGAGGCCGACCTGCTCGAAGGCGCGCCGGCCGATGCGGCCGGTGGCACTGGCGAGTCGAAAGGCGACAAGGCGGTGGATCGAATGCGCCGGGAAGGACAATGGCGCAACGCGCTGCGAGAAGCCTCCGACGCGGCCGAGGCCTCGGGTCAGGGTCGCGCGCCGGCGGGCATGGAGCGTGAAGTCGAATCGGTGCGCGAGCCGCAGTTGGATTGGCGCAGCTACCTCTGGCGCTTCCTGACGCGCACGCCAGTGGATTTCGAGGAGTTCGATCGGCGTTTCGTCGGGCAGGGCCTGTACCTCGAGACGATCTCGGGTCAAAGCGTCACCGTGCTCGTGGCTGTCGACACCAGCGCGTCGATCCAACGCTCGCTGCTCGAGCAGTTCCTGGGCGAAGTGTCCGGCATCCTGCTGGCCTACCCGGGGCTGCGCTGCGACCTCTACTATGCTGACGCCGCGCTCGAGGGCCCGCACGCGCTGACGGGAGCGACGCCGCCTCCGCCGGCCAAGGGTGGCGGAGGCACAGACTTTCGGCCGTTCTTCGCCGTGGCCGAACGCGACTACGCCGACTGGCCGAACAAGGTGGCCGTCTACCTCACGGATGGCTTCGGCACCTTCCCAGAGCGGGCGCCTGATCTGCCGACGCTCTGGGTGGTGACAGCAGGCGGCCGCTCGATCGAAGGTTTCCCCTTCGGCGAGGTGGTGCGATTGGCGTCCTTCGATAGCTGACGGCGGGCAACCTCAGCCCGTTGAAGTTGGGCCCTTGGACGCGCGCTTGGGAAATCGCCCGATCTTTGATATGAACTACACAGGCACCGTCGCCGCAGCGGCCCTTTTGGCCTGAACTCCCCGCGTGTGCCCGGCCCATGACGATGGGCACCCATTCTGGACAACCCAACCTGGCGAGGCTATATGATGGTCCCATCGAACCGAGCAGTCGTATCGATTCAGGGCCGCGCTTCATGACGTCGGACTGTGCCGCGATCCAGCGAGCACGTTCGTGCGGGAGCGTCGGGCGATGGATCGATGCCGCTGATGGAGGCCACAGTGAACTCGCCGGCGGAAATCCGCCCACTCAGCACCCGCGTTGTCTATCGCAACCGCTGGATGACGGTGCGTGAAGACGAGATCGAGCGCGTCGATGGAACGACCGGCCTGTATGGCGTGGTTGAAAAACCTGCGTTCGCCGTGATCATCGCGCTATCGAGCGAAGGGATCTACCTGGTCGAGCAGTATCGGTATCCGGTCAGTCGTCGCTATTGGGAGCTGCCGCAGGGCTCGTGGGAGGATCGCTCGGTGGACGCGGCGGACCTGGCGCGCGCCGAACTGCGCGAAGAAACGGGCCTGTTGGCGGGCAGCATCCGGCACGTCGGACACCTGTTCCTTGCTTACGGCTTCTGCACTCAGGAGTACGACGTCTATCTGGCGAGCGAACTCGTTCAGGGCGAAGCCGAGCGTGAACCCGAGGAGCAGGGCCTGGTGGTCAAGGCCTTCGCCGTCGAGGAAGTAGAAACCATGATCCGTCGCGGCGAGATCCAGGACGCGACGACTGTGGCGGCGTTCGGCCTCGCGCGATTGAACGGGTATGTGTAGTTGCTGGGCTTCGGCATGGAGGCGGCATGGCGGACTTCGACCTCGAACAACTGCGACTGCGGACGCTGAGCCGATTGCCCGATCAGGTGTACTGGCGTGTGCACGAGAAGCGTGTCGTCTTCGATTTCAGGCGAGCGCACAGCCCGCTCAAGACCGTTTCAACAGCCGAGATCTTTCGGCGGCTTGACCCTCAGTGGTCGCAGATCTACGTCTTTGGCGAACGCGTGACCGTCAACGGCGGAGGTTCGCGCTCGCTGCTCGGCATCCAGCAAGGCTCGGGCACAGTGTATGGTCTGGACCCCAAACGACAAGGCTCGCCCCTCTATTTGCTGAATTCGCATGCTGAAGCTTTTGTCGACACTTTTCTGTTGTTCGATCGCATGCTGCGAAACGTCCCGACGTCGCTGGCGGCGCTTCGGGCAGAGGCTGAACGGATCGACCCCGTAGCCTTCAGCGAGGGCGCCTGGAGCGGCGTCGCCGACCATCTGCTGACTGATGACTAGTAGCAGCGCGAGAGACGGACAAGTCGCTGCGTCGGGGCATTCAGACGATCAAGACAACGGCCAAAGGCGCTGACCTTTGGCCGTTTGATTCACCCAGGGATCGTTGCCCGTCAACGGGCTGCTTTGCGGCGTATGCGAGTGAGAAAGGCAGCGCCGGGCGGGTTGGGCGAGCGGCGAGGGGGAGGCAGCGTCACGTGCGTTTGCTCCCAGACCTGCTGCGCCATGAGTTCGGCCAGGCCGGGGCGTGAGAAAACGACGTCGTAGTCTGGCCCTTTGAAGCCGCGCGTGTCGTTCGTGTCCCAACCACGGATGACGAGGTGCAGAGGATCGACGAGCGTGGCCGTGAAGGTGTATTCGAGCCCGACGATCTCGAA
Organism: Anaerolineales bacterium; assembly: GCA_044226485.1. Taxonomy (GTDB): domain Bacteria; phylum Chloroflexota; class Anaerolineae; order Anaerolineales; family UBA6663; genus UBA6663. The sequence goes on along the minus strand of JBGAGY010000009.1, from coordinate 185,026 downwards.
GCGGCTGTCGTCGATCGCGTTGGCGCGCAGAGCGTGAGCGACACCCTGGCCCTCCCAACGCGTGCGGATCTCGAGAAAGATCTGGCGGTCGATCACGTCCCAGATGTGGGCGGCCGATCGACCGCCGATGGTCTGCCCGATCCAGCGACCGACGAAAGCCTGGCGATTCGGCGAAGTCATGCAGGAACTATACAGGGAAATGAAAGAGGGAGCGATCGACGATCGCTCCCTCTCGTCATTCTTTCGGCATCAGGCCGCGGAGATAGCTGCGGATGTCGGTGGCCTGCGGCAGGGACAAACAGTGATCGGCGACCTCGCGACACCGCGCCAAGTCCCAGCGGCGGATGGCAGCTTTGATGGATGGGATCGCGGCGGGCACCATGCTGAACTCGTCGAGGCCTAGGCCAAGGAGGAGCGGCACGGCCAACTCGTCGCCGGCCAGCTCGCCGCACATCCCCACCCACTTTCCGTGTGCATGCGCGGCGTCGATGGTCATCTTGACCAGGCGCAGCACAGCCGGGTGATACGGCGACGCGATAGCGGCCACGCGTTCGTTGCCACGATCGACGGCCAGCGTGTATTGGGTCAGGTCATTGGTGCCGATGCTGAAGAAGTCCACCAACGGCGCGAAGGCATCGGCCTGAACGGCCGCGGCTGGGACTTCGATCATGATGCCGAACTTGAATTCGGGCGGGCGGCGACCGTCGGCCGTCAGGGCCGAGACCACGCCGGCCATGATCTCGCGGGCGCGCTCGACCTCGCCGATGCTCGAGACGAGCGGCAGCATGATGTGCAGCCGCGTTTCGGTCTCGGAGGCGGCGATGAGCAGCGCGCGCATCTGATCTTCAAGCACATCGGGCCGCTCGCGGATCATGCGGATCGCGCGCCAACCCAGGAACGGGTTCGGCTCGTGTTCGAGGCCCAGATAGGGCACTGATTTGTCGCCGCCGATGTCGAGCGTGCGGACGACCATGGTCTTGCCGGCCATGACCTTGAACGCGGATCGATACGCCGCGACCTGTTCGGCCTCTGTCGGCATCGTCTCGCGATCGAGATACAGAAACTCGGTGCGGAAAAGGCCGACGCCTTCGGCGCCGTTCTCGATGCCCAGGCGCGCATCCTCGGCGCCGCCGATGTTGACCACCACCTCGACGGTCTGGCCGTCGGCCGTGATCGCGGGCGCGTGAGCGGCCTGAAGCTGGCCTTTGCGCCGCGCCTCCCACTCAGCCTGCCGGGCCTTATAGCGGTTGAGGTCAGCCAGCGTGGGCGCGACGCGTAGTTCGCCGGTGCTGCCGTCGAGGATCAGCAGAGAGCCGTTGCGAAGGTCCTCGATGTGGGCGGGTACGCTGACGACGGCCGGGATGCCCAGGCCGCGCGCCAGGATGGCAGTATGCGAGGTCGGGCCGCCCTTGAGCGTTACGAGCCCGAGCAGATTGGCGCGCTCGAACTGGACGGTGTCCGACGGGGTGAGATCGTCGGCCACGACGATGGAAGGTTCGCGCAACACCCCGCCGCCGTCCTCCCGATCCTGCAGACATCGCAACACGCGCCGGGCCACGTCACGGACGTCAGCGGCGCGGGCCCTGAAGTACTCTTCTTCGAGCGCTTCGAGGGCGCGAGCCTGGTTCTCGAAGGCGTCTTCGACGGCGGCATCGGCGTTGAGGCGCTGGGTGCGCAACACAGTGCGCAGCTCCACCATGAGGTCGTCGTCCGACAGAAAGAGCTGGTGAGCCGCGAAGATCTCGGCCTCTTCCTCGCCGATGTTTTCGCGGGCGCGGGTCTCCAACGCCTGCAGCTGAGTGCGCGCCTTGGCGATGGCCACCTGCAGGCGGACCCACTCAGCGGTCGGGTCGGCGACGATATGCCGCTCGACCACCGTTTCGATCGGCCGATAGATCCAGATCGGGCCAATGGCGATACCAGGCGAAGCGGGGAGGCCTTTGAATTGTTGCATAGGTGGAAAGAGCGTTGGAAAAGGCGTCAGGGATCAGGCTCTAGAGACGCAGTCGCGTCGACGCTCGAGACTTGCTCGTGCAAGAACTGTAGCCTGATCTATGACACCTATTATTCACCTATTCTCCAAAATTCGACTCCACAAGTTCGCGCAACGCCTTGACGGCATCCTCGGCGTCAGCGCCTGTGGCGTTGACCTCGATCTGCTCGTTCTGCTTGACGGCGAGGGTGAGCACCTTGAGGATGCTCTTGGCGTTCACGGGCGCGGCCGTGCCGCCGACCTTCTTGATGGTGATGTCGGACTGAAACTTCGCGGCCGCTTGCACGAACTTGGCCGCCGGGCGGGCATGCAGGCCGACGCCGTGCACGACCTTCAAAACCACAGAGGCGCCGGAGGCTGTCGATTGAGGCTGTGAATCCATGGGAATTCCTTCAAATGTCATCAGGTCGCGCCGCAACCGGGCGGCGACTTCGACCGGAGAACCGGCTGCGTGCAAAGCCCTGAGGGACTCTGCCGACTGGCAGAACTTGATCAACCTGGCCAGGATCTGCACCTGTCGCTGCGGATCGACGACGGAAAGTGCGAAGACGGTCCGGGTCGCCACGGTCTGCGCCGGATCGCCCATCATCTGAAACAGCACGGGCTGAGCGAGCAGGCCGACGGCCAGAGCCGGCTTGAGGCAGTGCACGACGTCGGTATGAGGAAGCGCGATCGGCTCAGGCGTCGGAAGGCCTGTCGGGTACACCTTCTCGCGATCCACCGCGGCGTCGACGTAACTTGCCTTGACGAAACCTGCCGCCTGCAGCTTCTCACCGAGCGCGCGGATGACCTGCGCCTGGCTGTCCGCCTCCAGACCGACCACGATCAAAGAGTCGTGAACGACGAAGTCGAGATCAGCCATGAGCGCAGGTCATCTCTTCGCGCGCCCGGCCGTCAGGCCAGGAGCGCGTCCTGTTCGCGGCGAAGCTTGAGGATCGTCTGACCCTCGATCAGGTTCACGTCGTCATACCGGATCGGCTGGCCGGCTTTCACGGGCTTCACGACGGTGGCGCCCACCGCCAGGCCGAGCGGCAGCATGCCTTCGGCGCGGGCGACTTCGGCGCGGTCGATCAGGCCGTACATGGTGAAGCCGCCGAGCGAGTCGAGCTTGTCGCCGGGGGCCAGGTCGCGCTTGGCGCAGGCCACGGTCTCGGCCACGGGCGCGCGATTGGTTTGCAGGGTCACCTCGTTATCGAGCGCGGCCTTGGCGACCGTGATCGGGCATTCGAGGTTGGCCAGGTGATACGGGCGATACAGGGCCCAGTACTTGCCGTTGCCGTTCAGGCGCAGGTAGTTCAGGTCAGCGATGATCTTGGGCTGATCGGTCGTGATGATCACGAACACGCCGGGGGCCACATCGCCGACCGCGTAGTCGACCGCGCCACGGGCGTTGAAGATCCCGCCGTCGGCCTTCGGGATGAAGATGTTCGCCAGGTCCTTGACCGTGCACTGCGGGCCATAGGCGCCGGCCTTCTCTGGCGCGTAGCCGGTGCCGTTGCCGATCGAGGTCATCTCGACCATGGTCTTGGTGCCGTCGACGAACGAGGCCAGCATCTTGGCGCTCATGTTCGCGGCCTTGGCCTTGGGCGCGCAGCTGTCGGGGTTGGCCGTCCGGTCGAGCGGGTTGTTCTTGCCCTTGCCGACCGTGACGATCTCGAAGCCGAGCGCCTCGGCGAAGTCGTACATCTCCTTGATCGTGCCGGGCTCGTCGCCGGCCACGAGCGTGTAGACCACGCCCTTCTGCTGAGCGCGCTTCGCCAGGATGTAGCCGATCGTGGCGTCGGTCTCGACGTTCATGTTGACAGTGTTCTTGCCGGCTTCGATCGCCGCTGCACACACGCGCGCGCCCACCTCAGGCACGCCCGTGCACTCGAGGATGACGTCGAGGTTCGGGATCGAGACGAGCCAGTCGGCGTTGGTGGTGGCGACACGGCGGCCGGCCTCGATGGCATCGGCGGCCGACTCGAGATCATCGGTGTCGGGCGCGACGAGCGCGGCGTCGACGCTGGCTTCCTGATACGCGGCGCGAGCGCGACCCGGCAATACGTCGGCGCAGGCCACGACTCGCATGCCGGCCATCTTTTCCATCTGGCTGAGCAGGCCCGTGCCCATCTGGCCGGCCCCGACCAACCCGACTCGTACGGGCCGCCCGAGCTTGGACGCCCGTTCCTGCAAACGTTCTCGCAGAGACATGGTGACTTCCTGACTTACGCTGGGCGTTCGCCGCCCTCGATGCGCAACGCCGTGCCGACCGATACGGGCGGCAGCGGTTGTGACTCGACGCAGACGTCGCCCGGCAATTCGGGCTCCGTCTGGCCGTTGAATTTCAAGACAAGGTGACCGAGGTTCTTCAGGTTCTCGTTGGCCACATCGCCGACGGCCAGCACGTTGAAGCTGCTGGCACCGACCCAGACCACATCGCCGGCGGCGACCGGCGCCGCCAGCTCGACGCCATCGTGGATGATGGCAAACTCCTGGAGCTCTTCAGGCGCGCTCGCGCCAAACAAGACCAGGATCCCGGCCTCGACGAATTCGCCCGTCAACGGCCCGATGGCGGTGACGGTCGCGGAGTATTTGATCATGTTGGGAGACCGCGGGCGGCAGACGGCAGACCGCGGACCGCAGCAGTCGGCCACAAAAGCCCTCAGCTGCGGTCTGCGGTCCGTCGTCCGCCGTCTATTCGATCACTTCGACGTCTTCCGGACGAACGCCCGAGACGAAGAGCTCTTCGGTGATGAAGCGCATGAGCGGGCCCGACGGCGACGTGGGGTGCACGTCGACGGTGAGCACTTTCTTCATCGGGTAAACGCCGACGCGCGCCGTGCCGCCGCAGTCGATCACGGCCACGGCGATCTCTTCAAAGCCGGCCTTCGACTTGAAGCCGTCGAAGGGCTTCCCGCCGGTGAGATCGGCGATGCGCTGGGCCACGGGGTGAATGCCGCCGCCCGTCACCGAGTAGATCAACTCCTTGCCGGGCTTGGGCTGAACCACGAGCGGTCCACCCCAGCCTCGTGGGCCCTTCTTGATCCGGACCTTCTTGTATTGACCTTCTGCCATATCGTCACCTCATGGAACATCGGGCCAAAGCCCGAAAGGCGGCTGAGAATGCGTCCGACAAAACTGACGCAGCAGGTGCCCGGTCTCAATGAGACCGGGCACCCACCGCTCGAGAGCCTATCTCACCGACGTTACATGCCCAAAGCAGCCACGAAGGCCAGGATCACGGCCACGGGGCCTGTGATCAGGCGCGAGAACAACACGGCCGGGACGCCGATCTCGACGGTCTCAGGCTCAGCCTCGCCGAGCGCCAGGCCGACCGGGATGAAGTCGCAACCCACCTGCGGGTTGATCGCGAACAGGGCCGGCAGAGCCGCCGAGAGCGGCAGGCTCTTGTTCGCGAACAGCGTGCCGAGCAGGGTACCGATGATCTGCGCGATGACGGCGCCCGGTCCCAGGAGCGGGGAGAGCACCGGCAGGCCGACGATCAGCGACAGGACCAGCAGGCCCCAGATGCTGCCGGCCAGCGGCTCAAGGATCGTGGCGATCCAGGTGCCGAGGCCCGTGCCATTCATGATACCGACGATCACGGCGACGAAGGCCAGGAACGGAAGGATGTTCTTCCAGACCTGATCGACCGCTTCACGGCCGGACTGGAACATCGTGCCGACCAGGCTACCCATGAGGCGCCCAAAGCGCGTGAGGAAACTATTCAGGGCTTCCATGATAATCCTCCTTAGGCAGCCGCGGGCTTCTTCCACATCATGGCCGTCAGACGCTCAGTAACGATGCCACGGATGAGGATGACCACCAGGCCGACCAGCAGATAGCGGACAGCGAGGCTGTACATGGCGGCGTCGCCGTAGCCCGTCTGCACACCATTCGCGATGCCTGCCCAGACGAAGAGCTCGCCCGGGTTGACGTGCGGCAGGATACCCAACGGCGGGTGCACGAACGACACTGCCGAGTCGTAGAACGCCGGCTTGTACTTCTCCGGCAGGAAGCGACCCATCGTGTAGGCCATCGGGTTGGTCAGCACAAACACCGAGACAACCGGGAGGATCAGGTAGCGAAGCGGCAGGAAGAGAATGCCTTCCTGCGAAGCGAACTTGCCGAAGCCTTCGATGCGCTCAGTGCCGATCCAGGCAATGACAGCGTTGAAGGCCGTCATCAGCACGACCACCAGCGGCACGATCCCCACGAAGACCGCCCACCACCAGTCGGCGCCGGCTTTGAAGATGCCGATAAAACCCTGCGCGAGTTGGACTAGAAAGTCCATAACAGACTCCTTTGCGGAAAACGGATAAAGGCACGCACAAGATGAACTGAAACAAACCAGTGCTCGAGTTCTGTCGTCAGGCAGCTCCTTTCTGCAAAATCAAACCGTCTTCAGGCTGACCTCAGGGGGATGAGGGCACAACGCTCGTGCCCGAGTCAGGGTCAGTCGAAGAGTCGGCCTTTTGCTTCAACTCGTGAGCCTGCATCAGGCTCACAGCGTTTTTGAGCGCTTCGCGGAGCTTCTTGGGCACCGGAAGCACGACGCTGTCATCGGCGATCTCTTCGACGGTGTGGCCCGCCACTCCGGGCACGTCTTTGAGTTGCGCCAATACAGTCCAACCTGAAAGTTGCTCGACGCGCTTCACGCGCCGATCCGGGCCGACCACCATGACGGCGTACGTGCGTCGACGCCAGGCGGACCCGGCCAGGCCGACCCACACCTGGCCGTCGCGGCGCAACGCGGCGATGCGCCCGTAGTAGCGACGCATCTGCCAGCCGGTCAGGATCAACTGGAGGAACCAGGTGAGGGCAAGTCCGACGACCAATACCCATGCGTTTTCCAACATGCTGGACTCCTCTACCCCCGCTTGAACCTGTTATCCGCCGCGCTCAATCCGCGCTGCCGCTTCGCAACAGCGCCTCGATCCGGTCGACAGCGGCCTCTGTCTCCACGCCCGTCAAGAACGCCAGCGTGTGCACGACCGTGACGCCCGCCGCGTCGGCGATCGGCATCGTGCTGACCACCAGTTCGTGCCCAGGGGCCAGACCCGCCACGTCAGCAATCGCCCCGAGCGTGAACTCCACAGCCTGGCCGCGCGCTCGTAGGGCCAGCCCCAGAGCCTCCGCCACCACAGCCGCCGTTGCCGTCCCCGTGCCGCACACCACCAGGATCTTGTGCACCTCTACCTCTTGTCTCCCCCTCCGCTCACGATCCAGGCCGCTGGCGTTCAGGCCAGCATGAGCGCCGGATCTTCGAGGGCGGCGCGCAGATCGCTCAGGAAGCGGGCCGCGACGGCGCCATCCACCACACGGTGATCGGCGGACAACGTGACCGCCATGATCGGCCGCGCCACAGGGTTGCCGTCAGCGTCCGGCACGAACTGCTTGCGCGCCGCAGACACCGCCAGGATCGCGACCTGCGGCGGGTTGATGATCGCCGTGAAGCGATCCACCCCGAACATGCCGAGGTTCGAGATCGTGAAAGTGCCGTCGGACACATCGTCGGGGCGCAGCTTGTTGCCGCGCGCCCGCTTGCTCACATCGGCGATGTCGGCCGCCAGGGCCTCGAGCCCCTTGTCGCCGACGTCGCGCACCACGGGCACGATCAGGCCCCCGGAGCGGGTCGGGTCGTCAGGCGCGGCTTCGAGCGCCACGGCGATCCCGATGTTGACTGCGGCGTTCATCACGATTTCTTCCTGGCCGGGCGCGCCGACCAGGTGGCTGTTGACCAATGGATGGCGCGCGAGCGCCCAGGCGCAGGCCCTGGCGATCACGACCGTCAGGCTCACGCGGGCTGCGTCTTTGGCCAGTCGACCGTTGACTTTGGCGCGTAAGGCCTCGGCCGCCGTCACGTCGATCTGGGCTTCGAAGAAGACATGCGGCGCTTCTTGGAAGCTCTTCTGCAGCCGCGTCGCGATCGTGCGGCGCATGCCTTGCAGAGGCAGTCGAATAGTCTGGTTGTCGGATCGCCGGGTCGTCGGCTGGTCGGCTGCCCGGCTGCCCGGCTCTGCCACAGGGATAGAAGCCTCAGCCGCCGCGCGGACGTCGTCCGACTGGATGCGACCGCGCGGGCCGGAGCCCGATACCGCGTGCAGATCGACGCCGAGCTCGCGCGCCACACGTCGCGCCGCCGGCGATGCCGCCACCTTGCCCTCTGGCGCGGCTGAGGCGACAGAGGCCGGCGCCGCAGCCGCCGCCTGCACGTCAGCGCGCATCACCTTGCCGCCCACGCCCGTGCCCGCCACCGCAGCCGGATCAACCCCCAGATCCGCAGCGACTCTTGCCGCCAACGGCGTGGCCTTTGGGGCCGCCGCGACGACAGGCGCCGTCTGGGCGCCGTCCGCGACCTGCGGGCCGCGATCCTCTGACGCCTGACGCCCGACGCCTGAACCCTCTTGCGGCAGCGCCTCGTTCGCGCCACGCACCCAGGCGATCACGTGCGTCACAGGGACGACGTCGCCCTCTTTGAAGCGCAGGCCGTCGAGGATGCCCGAAGCCGGGGCCTCGACTTCCATGTTGACCTTGTCGGTCGTGACTTCGGCGACCGGATCGCCCTGCTCGACTGCCTCGCCGGCCCGCTTGAGCCAGCGGACGATCTCCGCTGTCTCCTGCGTGAAGCCGAACTTCGGCATGATGACTTCTTTCATAATTTAGTCCTGTAGTCGGGTAGTCACATCGTCCAGTAGTCAACCGACTACCCGACGACTCGACTATTTGACTATTTGACTAACGCTTTCGCTTCCCGAATGATGTCCGGCACCTGCGGCACAGCCGCGGCTTCGAGCGTACGGTTGTACGGAATCGGGACGTCGAGCCCGCACAGGCGCTTGATCGGCGCCTCGAGGTAGTCGAAGGCCTCGCTCTCGGCCACCCGCCCGGCGATCTCGCCCCCGAAGCCGCCGTTGCGGTGCGCCTCGTGGACCACCATCAACCGGCCGGTCTTGATCACCGATTGGATGATCGGAGCGTCATCGAGCGGCGAGAGCGTGCGCGGGTCGATCACCTCGAGCTCGATGCCCTCAGCCGCCAGTTGCTCGGTCGCCTGCAGCGCGCGCGGCACCATGATCGAGGTCGCCACGACGGTCAGGTGTTTGCCTTCTCGCTTGACCTCGCTCTTGCCGAGCGGGATGCGATAAGCCTCCTCGGGCACCGGCCCCTTGGTCTTGTAGAGCAGTTTGTGCTCGACGAAGATCACGGGGTTGTCGTCGTCGATCGCCGCGAGCAGCAGGCCCTTCGCATCGTACGGCGTGCTCGGCATCACAACCTTCAAACCCGGGATGTGCACGAACCAGTTCTCGAGGCTCTCGGAATGCTGGGCCGCGGCGCCAGTGCCCGAGCCGCCAGGCGTGCGCAGCACCATCGGCACTGTGGCCTTGCCGCCGAACATGTAGCGGATCTTGGCCGCCTGCAGCACGAGCTGCTCCATGCTGATGGTGATGAAATCCATGAACTGGATCTCGCCCACCGGCCGCATCCCGGTCAGCGCGGCGCCGACGCATGCGCCGGCGATGCCTGCCTCGGAAATCGGCGTGTCGATCACGCGCTGCGCGCCGAATTGCTGGTGCAGCCCCGCGCTGGCCCCGAAGGCGCCGCCGTACACGCCCACGTCCTCACCGATCAGAAAGACACGCGAATCCGCCGCCATCGCCTGCTGCAACGCTTCACGGACCGCTTCGACGTAAGTGATTTCACGCATAGTCATTGGCTATCGGCTAATGGCGATGGGCTGTTCGCTGTCGGTCATTGAGCACTCAATGGCAACAGCCGACAACCCATGACCAATGCTTTCACGCATAGATCCCTTCAAGGATCTGTTCGACTTTGGGTTCGGCGCTCGCCTCGGAGAAGGCGACGGCCTCGTTGATGCGGCCCTGCGCCCAGGCCAGGTGCGTCTCGAAATCCGCTTCAGACAGGTTCAGCACCTTGGCGAAGCGCCGGATCGGATCCTGAGCCTGCCATTCCTTGACCTCGTCGCGCGTGCGATAGGCCTGCTTGTCGCTCTTGGAATGGCCGCGCCAGCGATAGGTGAGCGACTCGACGAGCGTCGGGCCTTGCCCGGCGCGGGCGCGAGCCACGGCTTCCTGCATGACGCGGTACACGGCGACGGGGTCGTTGCCATCGACCGTCACACCCGGGATGCCATAGCCCTTGGCCCGATCGGCGACCCGCGGGATGTTGAACGCCCGCTTCATCGGCATCGACATCGCGTACTGGTTGTTCTCGCACAGGTAGACGACCGGCAATTGCCAGATCGACGACATGTTGACCGACTCGCTGAAGGCGCCGGTGTTCGCGCCGCCGTCCCCGAAGACCGTGAGACAGACCTGGTCGGTGCCGCGCTGCTTGATGCTCAGGCCGACGCCGACCGAGATCGGCAGGCCGCCGGCGACGATGCCGTTCGCACCGAGGTTGTTGGCATCGACGTTGGCGATGTGCATCGACCCGCCGCGCCCGCGGCAATAGCCGCTCTCTTTGCCCATGAACTCGGCCATCATGAGCTTCTCGTCGCTGCCGAACCAGGCCAGACAATGGCCGTGGCCGCGATGCGTGTTCAGCAGGTAGTCGCCTTCACGCAGCGCCGAGGCCGACCCGACCGCCGAGGCCTCCTGGCCGATCGACAGGTGCATCGTGCCGTGAACGCGGCCCAGCGAAAACAGTTCTTCGGCCTTTTCTTCAAAGAGCCGAATGAGCATCATCTTGCGCAGGCGTTCGATCGCGCCCTCGGCGCCCCATTCCGCCGGGATCGCGCTTGCCTTGGCGGGCTTTGCAGATGCGCGCGGTTGCCCATTGGCCGCGCCAGTGGCTTTCGTTCGAGTTGCCATTCCGATACCTGTGTGCTCCGAAAGTGTCAATGCTCGCCGCTCAGGCGGCCAGCTGAAGTGCGCCTAACGCTGCGACCTCGTCGGTCACCAACCAGTTGATCAACCCGGCGCGCGCCGCCCCGACGATGGCCTTGGCCTTGAACTGCCCGCCGGCCACCGCCAGCTTGACCGGGATCGCGCGCAACTCCTCGGCGTTGATTCCGACTCGACGATCGTCGAGGATCGGGAAAGAGCAGTGGCCGTCCAGGTCGACGTGGATGCCGCATACGTCGCCGACGACACCGATGTCGCGCAACGTCTCAAGCTCGCGCTCGCCGACGTAGCCGGCGCGCAAGATCGACGAGCGCTCGGCGTCGACAGTGCCCACGCCCACGAGCGCCAGTTGGATCTTGTCGAACTGCGCCAGGATGCGTTTGATTTTGAGATCGGTGAGCAGGGCGTCGCGGGTCTGACGGCCATCAACGAAGAACGGGGTCGGCAACGTCATGTACCGGCCGCCGAAGATACGCGCCAGCCGTCGGGCCAGTTCGGGGCCGTCGATGTCGGGGTCCGGCGTGCCGAGCGACCCGATCATCTGAGTGACCTGAACGTCGTTCCAAGCCCCACCCCGCGCCGCGTTGACCACTTCCCAGACCGCTGTGCCCCACGACACACCCACCACGGTGTGGTCTCGCAGTAGCTCTTCCATCAGGCGCGCCCCAAGCGTGCCGATGCGGCGAAGCATGGTGCTATAGTTGAGCGAGCCCCGGGTCAGGACACGCACACCCGTCAAGTTAAGCAGTTGTTCAAGAGATTGCTCTAGCTCGCGGTTGCGGGATAGAGGATGATTGATGCGGATCTCGACGATCTGCTGCTGTCGGGCTTCCGTCAACAGGCGCGAGATCATCGATCGGGAGTAGCCGGTCTGAGTGGCGATCTCCGCCTGGCTCAGGCCGTCTTCGAAATAGAGGCTCGCTATCCTTGCCAGCAACTCGTAACGGTCGCTGAAAGGAGGAATCGGAACCCTGGAAGCAATCGTCGAGGATTGAGTGTCCATTCACTTTTGTGAACTCGGTTCACAATTGACCTGGTCAGTATACGGTGTTAAACCCCCATAAACAATGGGGAGTTGTCATTTCTTAAATATGCGCACATCTGTGAAACCAAAAGCTATGCGATCCGACCTGCTCAAGGCCGCGCTCCAGGCGGCCCGGATCGGCGGTGACATCCTCACGCAGAAGCTCAGTGCTCGCCGTCAGGTGAGGCTCAAGGGCTTTCGCGACATCGTGACCGACGCCGACGTCGCCTCGCAGGCGGCCATCGCCGCGTACCTGCAGGCGAAGGCGCCCGACATCGGCCTCATCGGCGAAGAAGATCTCGGGCAGAGCTGGCTGGTTGGGCGCAAGCGACTCCCCCGCCCGATGTGGGTCATCGACCCGCTCGACGGCACGAGCAACTATGCCCGTCAATTCCCGGTCTACGCCGTGTCAATCGGCCTGATTGATGAACGACGCCGGCCGGTGTTGGGCGTGATCCTCGACCCAACTCGCAACGAAGTGTTCTACTCATCAGAAGGGCTGGGTGCCTGGGTCCGCTCCGGCTCAGGTCGGCCGCGCCGGCTGTCGGTCAGCGCCGAGGCTGATCTGGGGATGGCGATCGTCGGGACCGGTTTTCCGCGCGATCAGGAGGCGATCAGGCGCGCCATCGCGGCGCTCGAAGGTTTGGCGACGCATTGCCAGAAGATCAGGGCGCTGGGCAGCGCCGCCCTGCTTCTGGCTTACACGGCGGCCGGCCGTCTGGATGCCACCTTCATGCTCGGGGTCAAGGCCTGGGACGTGGCCGCCGGCATCTCGTTGATCCAGGAGGCGGGCGGCCACGTACGCGGGCCGGAGGGCGGCGCCTGGCACCCCGACGACGTCGGTATCTTCGCCAGCAACGCCAGACTCTATCGACCGCTGCGGCGGTTGCTCTTCAAGAGCAGCTCAGCCTGACGATCGCTGAGCGCGCAACAAACAACGAAGAGGCCCTGCGGTCGGAGACACACCCGACCGCAGGGCCTCTTCGTTGTCGTGGAACTACAGGGTCCTTCGCTCGACGGTCATGGGCAGGCCATGGCTGGTGTGCAGGGTGAAGATCGGCTGGGGGTGCACCGGATGCCCGGGCTTGAGGTTCAGGCGACAGCGCTGGGCGATCATCGCCAGGATCAGCGTGGCCTCGGTCAGGGCCAGGTTGTTGCCGATGCACAGGCGCGGGCCGCCGCCGAACGGGAGATAGGCAAAAGCCGGTCGGCCCTCGGATCGCTCTGGCAGAAACCGATCTGGATCAAAGCATTCGGGATCGGGCCAGAAGCGCGGGTCGCGGTGGATGCCGTAAGTGAACAGGGTGAGGCCGCTGCCGGCCGGTAACGTGAAGCCGCCCAGGTGATCGGCGTCCACCGATTGGCGCGCCACACCCCAGGCGGGTGGATAGAGCCGCAGGGTTTCGTCGATGACGCGGCGCGTGTACGCCATTTTGGGCAGATCCTCCATCGCAGGCTCGCGACCGTCCAGGACAGAGTCCACTTCCTCTTCGAGGCGTTGCTGCGCCTGCGGATTCTGCGACAGCAGATACAGCGCCCACGTCAACGTCACGGCCGTCGTCTCGTGGCCGGCGAACATCATCACGCTGATCTCGCGGCGCAACTCGTCGTCGGTCATGCCCTGCCCGGTGTCGGCGTCGCGCGCCTCGATAAGCATGCCGAGCAGATCGGCGGGCTGTTCGCGCAGGGCGCGTCGTTCGCGGATCAGGTCGTAGATCACGCGGTCATGGATGGCCAGCGCGGCGCGCAGGGCGCGATTGTGCCGGTCGGGCCACCAACCAGGCGGCGCAAACGGCGTGCGGAAGCGGTAGTTGACGTACTCCGAGATCGTGCCGAACGCCTCGCCCAGTTGCTCCGACTCGCCCAACAGGTCGCGGCTGAACAACGCCCGGCCGGCCACCTGAAGCGTCACCGTCATCATCTCCTGCTCAACGGCCAGGTCGGAGCGCCCTTCCCAACGATCGAGCATGGCGCGGGCGCAGTCGACGATGACGGGACCGAACGACGCGATGCGCTGGCGGTGGAAGGCCGGTTGCATCAGGCGTCGACGGTTCAGCCACGAGTCGCCGTCGGCCGTGAACAAATTGAGGCCGTTGATGGGCTTGAGCGTGCCGATCAGGAAGGCGTTGCGGACGTAGTTGCGGTTGTTGTCTTGCAGGACGTGCTTGACCAGATCCGGGTGGCTGAGCAAAAACGTGTCGACCCACATGAAGCGCACTGTCGTCACGTCGCCGAGACGAGCCATGCCGGCGTATAGGCCGAGCATGTCGCGCTGGAACTCTGGCAGGTCGCCCAGGAGCCAGTGGCGCTTCGTGCTGCCGGGCGGCAGGCCGGGTCGGGTCGGTGCGAGTGTGGTCATGATGGCCCCTCAAGCGACGGCGTTCGCCATCGTCGCTCAGCGTCGGTGCCGCGATTCTACCGCCCTTCGCCGCGGCTTGACGCTCTGCACCAGCGCTTCGCGGCCATCGCCGCCAGTCTCGCCGGCGCTTTCGTCAGCAAGAACAACAGAGGGACCAGACCCGACACCGACGCTGATCTGACCCCTCTGCAGGCAACCGAGAAACACGCTCGCTGAGCTAAGGATGACCGATGAGAGGAAGCCACTGCTGGAGGCCCGTCAACGAGAATTGCAGTTCGATGACGTTGCCCAACGCATCTCTGTACATCACGCTTCCCGGCTGGCCCGGGTACCAGTCAACATCACTGACATCAACACCATATCGTCCGTTGCCGTCCGTGGGCACCCGCCGATTGGTGGGCACGCCCGTTCCGAAACCGTTCATATGCACGGCCACCATTCCGTTCGGGGGCGCCTGCCCAGTCACAGTTTCGCGCACGGGATCGTGATAGGCGCTCAGAAGCGGGACAACGAACTCCCAGGAACGGCCGTTGACGAGCAGGGTCAGCCTGTCGCCCGGCTGTACGGGTGAAGCGACGCTATTGGACGTCAGGCAAGGAGTCCACCACAACTGAATGGATCCCTGGAGCCGGATCTCAGCCGTTCCTTTCAAGGCCCCGGAGGCGCCTCGCTGTTCGAGCACCGCGTGCTCGGTCGCTGTCGGCAACGTGATGCTCAAGCAATTTCGTCCAAGCTGAACCGACCAGAGTGCAGCGCCGACGTCGACGGCGACGATGTCTCCCTGGGCCGTCATAACACTGAGCTCGAAGCTGGTTTGCTGGTAAGGAGACGGCGTCAAAGTGAACTCGAACAGACCACTCGTGTTGCTGGTGGTGGTCAGGATCTCGTTCGACCAGATGTAGCGCAGGCTAACCGGTCGCTGCGGCAGTGTCTGGCCCACGACTTTTTGTGTCGTCTGATCATATTGGGCGGTGATGGCGGGAACGTCGAGCGTGCGGGTCCAGACACCTGACTGGACCGTCACCCGGTCACCGGGCACTATCGTGTTTGAGAAGTAGATAAGCGGAGGCGTGCTCCCCGCTTGGTACATGTCTTCCGGTTGACCTCGGTCGTCGGCACGGCCAGACGTCGTCGTTGGCGAGGGCGGGCGAGTCGTCTGTACCGTCGCCGTGTAGGTGCTCAACGGAGTGAGCGCAGCACCCACGCCTGAGCCGTAGAGTTTGAGCGCCAGCCCCGGGACCGTGGTGTAGGCCGAGAATGACAGGGCCTCTGAGTCGGACACTTGAGCCGCGATCAACGTTCCGGCGTCCAGCGGAACAGACAGCGCGAACTGCCCGTTAGCGCCCGTCGTCACCGACAGCGCGCCTCGCGCCGTGACCGTGCTCGCGCCAAGATCCGTGACAGCGATACGCACAACCGATAGAGGGGGCGCGGTGCCAGTCACCAGATCCGCGGCGTCCTGAGCCATGACTGACAACTCCGGGACCAGCCATTCCCGGGATTGGTCACCATTGCGGATCTCGATGCGATCGCCCGGCAAGATAATCACGGGCACTCCCTGGAGACTCCAAAACGAGAGAGAGTCAGACACGTAAAGATCGTAGTAAGACGCCTGTGTCTCGCCTTTGATGACTCCGTTTCCGTTCTTCAACCGCACCAAAGTCGTCGTCTGGCAGGGATAGGCCTGGTTCGAATCGTTGGCGTCGACCTGCACGGTGTTGCCGTGCACCGTGATCCCAAAGACCGTCGGAAGGCACGACTGACGGGTCGCGAAGATCAGGATGATCGAATTCCCGTCGGGGCCGACCCACGCCAATCGGCCTGGCGACATCTCAGTGAGGCGCACGTCTTGAAGATCCAGCGCAAAGGTGCCATCGGGCCCGACGACGACCTCAGTGTCATAGCCGGACGGCCACTCGTTCCATGGTTCCACGCGCTCGAGATGCAATCGCAGGGTGGCGCCGGCCGGGGCGTGGCCGGAAATGTGTTGAGTTGGAACGTCAGCGGCGACGTCCAGGGCCGGAACATGCAGCACAGTGTCCACGCCCGAAGGTGTCTCCAAAGTGATGACGTCTCCGCCGGCTATGCCGAAGTTCTGCTGAGAATCCGAGGGCCACATGGGGCTGACGATCGCGCCCTGTTCGGAGGTGTAATAGCTGAAGAGGCCTTTGAGCAGGCCGCTAGGCCCCGCCACAGAGATCGTCACAGGGGCAGACATGGCCGAAGATTGCCCGCTGATTTGCGGACCTGCGGCGAAGGGCCGACCGTACACAACCTGGATGCCCGGCAAGACCCAGCGACGATATGCGAAGTGTCCCTCGAGATCGCGGGCCAGGACGGCCCCAAAATCAAGCGGTTCGAGCGTCAGGGTCGACGAATACTCACCCGACACTGTGGCCGTCACAGACGATGATGGATCGAAGACCAGGAAATCACCTGTGGACGCGCTGATCGGGCCGGGCTGTTGAAGCACAGAAAGCCACTGCCCGGGCGACGTGCTCCCCTGGATCACGCCGCTCTGGAAATCGACCTGGGTCGTCAGCGTTGGGATGGTCATCGTAACCGTCTGACCGACTGTCTCAAGTCGAACCTGACGCCCAGGCATGAGCCACGACGAACCGTTCTTCTGGAGGACCAGGCCGAACCTGCCGCTGGTTGTGCTGGGCAGGCCGGGCACCTGCGTCAGCACGGATCCGGCCTCCAGGACGCTGACGGTGACGACCCGGCCAGGCGCCACATAGCCGTAGACGTACTGGCCCTCGGCCTCGACCTGGATCTGCGGCGCGACGAAGCGCGCCGAAACGCTTCGCGACGGGTCGAGGATCTGGCGCACGAAACCATGATCGGCAGCCTGGACGTCAACGAGGCTACTCAGATCGAAGTGGAACGCATCGCCGGGTCCAGCGGTCGTGGTGGCCGTGACCTCTTGCTCGGGTTGCAGAGCCGGGAAGAAGTGCATCGTGAGCGACGTGCCGCTGGATCCGACGCCGAACAAGGCGTCCTGGGTGGAGTCGGCCCAGACGCTCAGGGCCGGGACGGTCACCGAGATCGCATGGTTAGCCTGGACGACCTCGACGACGTCACCCTGTCGTAGAGATAGATACGGCGGGATGTAGTAGGGGATGAGGCTGTTGGCATAGAACCAGCCGTCCGGCGTAAACACTGGCGTCACCGAGGTGACCTGGTCTGGTTGTCCGGAGCGATGCGAGCGGATTTCGATCGGTCCATCCGATGGCGCGTACCCGGACACAGCGCCATCCTCCAGCAGAAGATGCAGTGTCAAACCCGTCGCTGCAATGCCCTCGAATTCAGACGGGCTGCCGGAGTGGCGCTCGGTTTGGATCAACTTCAACCAGAGCGGATCCAGTTCGGTCCCGGTAACCGGCTGGGTCGACGGAACCGCCTCCTGCGCTGTGGTAACTCGGATCGGCATCGCAAACGCCGATGCAGCGACAACGCCCACCACGACACAACCCAGCCCCCACATCACGCGCTGCCCTCGAACGATCTTGTCTGTCATCATGGACCTCTCGACTGGAAATGTACATGCCTCTCAGACTGTCTGCCTCAGCCAGCGTGTCTTCGATTCTCGGGTTGTCATGGACGCCCGATGATCGTCAACCATTTGCGAAACCCGGTGAGTGTGAAGTATTGCTGCACCGAATTGCCCGAGGCATCCGTGAAGTACAGAAAACCTAGCTGGCCCGGCATCCAGGTCACATCCGCAATGTCGACGCCATATCGCCCCGTCGCCGAAACCGACACCGTTCGGCCGGATAGTGGAGAACTCCCCCAGGATCCCCCCATGCTCAAGGTGATGAAGCCGGCTGTCGGCGTCGTGCCCACGATCACCCCACGGTACGGATCGTGAACGGCTGTGACCGATGGCACCGTGTAGACGAAATCGCCCGAGTCAGTCGTGAGCCTGAGCCGGTCGCCCGCTCGCACTTCGGCCGACGTCTCTCCATCGGACGAGAAGCAGGCCTGTAGCAGATATCCGCCAAAGCCGGTGAGCGACTGGGTTGCACGAACGCGCCCCTGCGCATCCGATAACGTCAGGTTTCCTTGCATAGACGGAAGCGGCGTTTGGATCGACAGACAGGGCGAACCGATCATGACCTTCCACCGGAGCGATCCCCCTCCAAGGGTCAATCGATCGCCAAGAGCGGTGTGGAGGGTGACGACAAAGCCGAATTGTGTGAGGCTGGATGGCACGTAGGCCTGGTAGTGCCCCGCGTCATCGCTTCGGGCTGTAACCGAAAGCGATCCATTGAATGGTGTGATGGTCAGATCCTGGTTGGGAGGCGCCTGTCCTTCCACAAGCGAATCGGTAAAGTTGACCTCAGCGGTCAGCGCCGGAAGGAGCCAATCGCGTTGATAGGATCCGGCCTGCACGACCACCCGGTCGCCTGGTTTCACGATGGTCGGGAGGAGCGCCTGAATGTAGGGCGTCGTTCCACGGATCTGCCCGTGATCGTTCGTCGCTGCGGAGAACACAGTCGGCGTCAGAGTTCCGCCCGCGTGCACCGTGACCAAGACGGGCGACAGGGGCGGCAGAGCGCTCAACAGAACGTTCTGATAGAGACTCAACTCAATCGCCGGAACCACTGCCACAGCTATGTATGAGCCTCCTGTCTGGCTCGTCATGGACGCCTCGACGCGATCACCTGGTTCGATCGACACGCCCAATGCGAAATCGCCGTTCGTGTCGGCGACGACCGTATGGCTCCACTTCGGCGTGGGACCCACTGAGGACATCGTTGCAAACGCGTTGGCCGAGATGAGGCTGACGCTGCGGCCTGGCGGTGCTTTTCCCGTCACCTGCTGAGAGGCCACATCCGCAGCCACCTGAAACAGCGGGACGGTCGTTGTGATTTCCGAGCTGCCGTTTCGAAACGACAGGACGTCACCCGGTTCGAAACGAACCGCATCGCCCTGCTGATTCACGAGCTCAAGTTGGAACTGGCCGTACGGAAAGGGCAATTCAACCGCGAATTTGGTCGAGCCCGAAGAAGCGGCCAGCGAAAAGTCCACCGAGGAACCGCAACCAATGGCCGCCGCACCGGGGTCCTCAACGGCAAACGTGTTCCCGCCGACGACGACGTCGTAGAAACTCGGGACACAGGTCGGCGATGCCGTGAAGGCCTGCACGATCGTGTGCCCGGCGGGATTCGTCCAACTCACGGTCCCATATGAATACGTCTTGAGGCGAGCGCCTACCAGGTCGAGGCCGAAAAAGCCCGCCAGGTCGGTGAGCACCGTTGCTTCGTAGCCATTCGGCCAGGCCGGATAAGGATCGATGCCGAACACATTGATCGGCAGGGTCGCCGAGGCCGGGCCCTGGCCAGAGATGCGCTGCGTGAGGACATCGGCGGTGACCGAGATGCCTTGGAGCGGCAGGATGATCGACAAGCCATCTTTGTCTGTCACCGAGATGGTGTCTCCTGCCGATATTCGAACGCCGCTCTGAATGAACCAGGTGTTGGCACTGCCTGTCTCGAGCAGGCCATTGGTTGATGTCGAGGCCGCGATCTCGGCCTTGGGCAGGCCGCTGGGCCCGACGACGGTGAGCGTGACGGGCCGAGACATGAGGTCGAGCTGGCCGCTGAGCAAGCCGCCACTTTCGTCGCGGCGGTCGAGCACCACGCGCAAGTGTGGGACGGCATATCGCGCGAAGGCCAGATGTCCCTGCGCGTCATGGACCACTGCGGCGCCGTAATCGGCGACCTGCAGCGGAACCGTGGCCGTGTATGCCCCTCCGACGGAAGCCGTCACGACATGCAACGCGTCGAACGTGATCGCGTGGCTTGAGCTATAGTCGAGCGGGCCCGACCATTGCAGCACTGAAACGTTGGAGCCGGGCGCGGAAAGGCCCACAACCCTCTGGTCGTCAAGATCAGATGACGCCGACAACATCGGTATGGTTGTCGTCAACACCTGGTCGCCCGCCGTGAGCTCCACCTGATTTCCGGGGAGGAGCGTGGCAAACATGGCGGTCGGGCCGGAGCAATAGCGCAGGCACAGTTCGAACGCGCCGTCGAACCTCGCGATTGTCGAGCCTGCCGCAATCAACGATCCGCCCGACAACACGCGCACAAGCACGCCCTGACGCGGCGCGGTATAGCCACTGACCAGGTTATTGCCCACCTGAACTTGCAGACGGGGCGCGACAAAACGCGCCGCGGCGCTCCGGGCGGAGTCCAGGTGATAGCGGATGAAACCCGAGTCGCCGGCCATCATGTCTGCCGTGAGCCCGAGGTCTGCGTCGAACATCCCGGATCCATCTGTCGTCGTCGTCTGCGTGTATTGTTGGGCGGGATCCAGCGCCGGCTGAAGGTAGATGACCAGAGAGGCATTCGCCGCTGCCTTGCCCTTGAGGTGGTTGGAGGCCACGTAAGCATCTGCATAGAACTCGGATACGCTGAAGCTCAGCGTGGCGCTGCCCTGAGAGACTTCGATGACATCGCCCGTCGAAAAGCCCACGCCGGCGAATTCCCAGGCGTTATGGGCCGACCATGTGTACAACCACCCGACATCCATGAGCACAGGCGCGACCGTGCCGCTGTCAATTGGCGCGCCGCCGCGGCGGACCACGATCGTGACTGGCGCCCCAGTAGGAGCGAATCCGGCCACGGTGCCGTCCTGAACGAGCACGTTCAACGTCAAAGTCCCGGCCATCGGGGAGTCGGCCTCGTTCGGCCGTTCGAACGCCAATCGATCGGCCGAGAGCAGCGCCAGCCAACGTGGATCGACATCGACCGGCGCAACGCCCTCTTGCGCGCGCGTGACGTCGGTCGAGCGAAACAACCCCAGGGCCGCGAGCAGGCCAGCGAGTGCGCAGCCCACCACCCACAGCAGGCGGCCTGGCAGCCACGTTCGGTTGGGCATATGTACCTCCTGAGGACAAGTAACTGTATCGAGGCGGCGCAGCCCGGCGATATGATGCAGGGCCACTCGTCAAGGGTAAGCCCGCTTACGTCGGGGCGTCAAGCGCCAGGGGTGACCACGGGACGGAAGGCGACTGAACCAAGCCGCTTTCTCGCACGGTTATCGGGTGTCGGCAGGCTCCACGGGCCCGCGATGGTACACTCCTGACATGCGGACCTACCTGGACCTCCTCCAGCACATCCTGGATCACGGCGTCGAGAAGTCCGACCGGACGGGCACAGGCACGCTCAGCGTGTTCGGCTACCAGATGCGCTTCGACCTGAGCGCCGGGTTTCCGATGATGACGACCAAGCGCCTGCACTGGAAGAGCATCGCCTACGAGTTGCTCTGGTTCCTGCAAGGCGACACAAACGTCCGCTACCTGCAAGAACATGGTGTGACGATCTGGGACGAGTGGGCCGACGAGCGGGGCGAGTTGGGCCCGGTCTACGGCAAACAGTGGCGCTCATGGGAAGCCCGAGACGGCCAGGTGATCGACCAGATCGACTGGGTGTTGAGTGAGATCAAACGCAACCCAGACTCGCGGCGGCTCGTCGTCAGCGCCTGGAACGTCGCCGACATCCCCAAAATGGCGCTGGCCCCTTGCCACGCCTTGTTCCAGTTCTACGTGGCCAACGGTCGGCTCTCGTGCCAGCTCTACCAGCGCAGCGCCGACGTCTTCCTGGGCGTGCCGTTCAACATCGCCTCGTACGCGCTGCTGACGCGCATGATCGCGCACGTCTCAGGGCTCGAGCCCGGCGATTTCGTGCACACCCTGGGCGACGCCCACCTCTATCTCAACCATCGTGAGCAGGCGCAGCTCCAGCTCGCGCGCGCACCGCGCCAACTGCCGACGCTGACCCTCAACCCTGAGGTGCGTGACCTCAACGCCTTCCGCTTCGAGGATCTGCAGCTCACGCAATACGATCCGCATCCGGGGATCAAGGCCCCGATTGCTGTGTAAAGGCGACGAATGACGAATGACGACGGTTGTGTGAGACAACCGTCGTCATTCGTCATTCGTCGAATAACCATGGACATCATTCTCATCGTCGCCCTCGACCGCGCCGGGGCCATCGGACGCGACGGCAACCTGCCCTGGCACCTGCCCGACGACCTGAAGCGCTTCAAGGCGCTGACCATGGGGCACACGATCCTCATGGGCCGGCGCACGTTCACCAGCATCGGCCGCGCCCTGCCCAACCGGCGCAACCTGGTGTTGACGCACGACCAGTCGTTCCACGCCCCGTCAGTGGAGCCGGTGTTCACCTTCGAAGAAGCGCTGGCCAAAGCGGACGATCCGCTCTTCGTGATCGGCGGCGGCACGGTGTACGCGCAGGCGTTGCCGATCGCCACGCGGCTCGTCCTCACCGAGGTCGACACGCTCATCGAGGGCGCCGACGCCTTCTTCCCGGCCTGGGATCCGGGCGAATGGCGCGAAGTGTTGAACTCGCCCCATCCCGCCGACGAGCGCCACGCCCACGACTTCGTCTTCCGAGACCTGGTGCGCGTTCACCCGGCCGTCAGCTGAGGCTGGATCGACGTCGCCCAGTTTTGGATCGCGGCCCAGTCGCGGTAATCGCCCTCGGTCGAGTTTTCGGCAAAGGCGCGGTACAGCAGCTGGGTGGCCAGCGACATCCGGCTGAAGTCGAGCATGCCGGCGAACAACCCCGTGTCGATGGGCTGAACATCCGGAAGCGCATCGCGAACGGGGGTGAAGATCCCGGCGATGCGCTGTCGGGACTCAGGCTGTCGTGACATCCCCAACGTCATGCAGGTCAAGAAATAAGCCACGGGCATACCGGCGAGCGCCATGTGATGATCGCCGACATAGGTCACGGCGTCCTTCAACCAGGCATCTGAGTGCACGGGCGCACCGATCACCACAGCGTCGTATGCGGCCGGATCAGGATCGTCCCTGATCGCCGCCACATCGACGGCATGACCGGCCTCGCAGTAGACCTTGCCGATCGCGTCGGCCACTTCGCCGGTCGTCCCGTACTGGCTGCCGTACGCAACCAGGAGCCTGCGCTTCCCCGTACCGGCCACGCCACAATGTGTGGCCGTGAAGCCGATCGTGGGCTGCTGCACCGACCAGGCGGCCAGGCCGCCGACGGCGAGCACCGAAGCCCCGACCATAAAACCGCGTCGTGAAAGAGAACGATGGCGTGTCATGAGATCACCTTTCCTGTGGCGACCGCGTCGCAGGGCACGGCACGGACGATGGGCTGAAGCGGCGCCCGATCAGGCGTTTCAGGTGTGAGTAGATCCAGCGGACATTGAGCGCGAGATGCAGGCCGACCTGGACGACCATGAGCCAGGCGGTCGCCGCATGAAAGCGGGAGACGGCCGGCGCGTAGATCTGGCTGATGATCAGGCCGCTCAGCACAAGGGCGACGAGGTCGAGCAACAGCAGGATGTTGAGCACGGCTCGCATGCGAATGCGCAGGGCCAATGGGCTCAGCCATCGGCGCACGAGCCCCCACAGGGCTTCCCGATGCTGACCGAGATGAACGGTCAGGACCGACGCCATAGCCAGCCCCAGCCAGACATGGACGGCCGCGGGCTCGAAGCCTGTGGCGAACGCCGACGCGCCCAAAACAACGAGGCCAGCATCCACAAGAGGCAGGAACAAACCGCGGCGAGAAGGTCGACGCTTCATGAGCGACCGCCTGAGGCAAAGGCCTCAGCCGGGATCGGCAGGGCGCGCTCACGGCGACCGGTGGCGGCGCACAGCGCATTGGCGACGGCCGGCCCAACGACCGGCACGGCCGACTCACCGACCGCGCCTGGTGGAGCGTCGCTGTCGACGAGCCGCACCTCGACGGCCGGCATCTCGTCGAAGCGCAACAACGTGAAGTCATGGAAGTTCGATTGCACGACCGATCGGCCGCTCACGGTGATCTGGCTCTTAAGCGCCGCCGTCAACCCGAACGCCGCTCCGCCTTCGATCTGTGCGATCACGAGCGCGGGGTTGATCACGCGGCCGCAGTCCACGGCAAACACCAGGCGGTTCAGCCGCCACGCCGAACCGTCGTCGCGCAGCTCGGCCACGACGGCGACCTGCGTGTCCTGAAAGTCCATGGCCGCGATGCCGTGGGCCACGCCGGGCCCGGCCTTGCCCCATCCCGCTCGATCAGCCGCCAGCCGCACCACATGTCGCAGGCGCGGCGCCGTCGCCAGCAAACGCTCACGGAACTCGACGGGATCGTGCCCGCCGGCAGCCGCGATCTCATCGATCGCGCTCTCGACCACGAAGACGTTGGCCGAGAACGCCACAGACCGCCAGAAGCCGGTCGGCACTCCGGGGTCATCGGCCACGTAGGCGACTCGAACGTTGGCGATGTCGTACGGCAACGGCCCGGCGCCTTCGACGGCCTTGCGGCCCGCGACTGCGAGCGGGGCGACCAGGCCGAAGCCACCGGCGACCAGATTGCGCGCCTGTCGCGGCACACCGTACGGCAGCATGCTCTGAAACAGCACGGGCAAACCGTGAACCATGTAGTCGGGTCCGACGATGGTGTGCGACCAGTTCACCGGCAGGCCGTCGGCGTCGAGGCCGACGCGCACAGCGTTGTGCGTGGCCGGGCGATACCAGTCGTTGCGCAGATCTTGCTCGCGCGTCCACACCACTTTGACCGGCCAACGCACCAGCATCGCGAGCTGAACGGCCTCTGCCACCACGTCGGCATACAGGCGGCGCCCGAAGCCGCCGCCGAGGTAGGTTGTCTGCACGTCAACGGCGTCGTAACGCAGACCCGTCAGGCGAGCAGCGGTCTCCTGAGCGGTGTCCTGATTCTGGGTCGGCGCCCAGAGCGTGCAGCGCCCGTCCTTCACCTGGGCCGTGCAGTTCATGGGCTCCGCCGTGGCATGGGCCTGAAACGGCAGACGGTAGGATGCCTCGAAAGCGTTCGCAGCCGAGGGTCGCGCCGAGTCAACGTCGCCGAGATTGAAAATCGTGCGTCCGGCTTCATCGTCGCGCGCGGCCCAGCGCGACCACAGTGCCTCGCTGGTCAAGTCTGACCTTTCAGCGTCATCCCAGATGGGTGTCAGGGCCTGAGCGCCGCGCTGCGCCTGCCAGAACGTATCGGCCAACACAGCGACACCGCCGCGGCTGCCGCTGAGCGCGTCGGGCTCCAGCCGCTCGACGCTGTGGACGCCGGCAACCTTGAGCGCCGCTCGGGCGTCGACAGAGCGGAGCGTCGCCCCCAGGTTGGGCGAATGGATGACGACGGCGGTCAAGGTGTGCGGCGGATGCACGTCGAGGCCGAAAAGCGCGGCGCCGGCCGCCTTGGCGCGCGCGTCGAGCCGCTGCAGCGATCGGCCGATGAACACGTAGTCCGCGGGCGACTTGAGCGGCGCCTCGGCGGGCACCGGCAACGTCCCGGCCAACGTCGTGAGTTCGCCATAGGTCAACGCCCGCCCGGTCGACCCATGCGTGATGACGCCGGCGGCGGTGCGGCACTCGCCCGGGGGAACGCCCCACGTCTGCGCGGCAGCGGCCAGCAGCATGGCGCGCGCGACGGCACCGACCTGGCGCAGCGGATCCCACGATGTGCGGGTGCTCGTGCTATCGCCGGTCATCTGCACACCGAAGGCCGGGTTCTTGTAGACCGCTTCGGCCGGCGCGAACTCGACCTGTACTGCCTGCCAATCTGCGTCGAGTTCATCGGCCACGATCATGGCCAGGCCGGTCATCACGCCCTGGCCCATCTCTGAATGATGGAGTCGGATCGTGACGCGGCCAGCTCCGTCGATGCGCAGCCAGGCGTTCGGCGCGAAGCCCTCGGGTCGAGGTCCCCACAGAGCTGCCTCGGGCGTGACAGGCTCGCCGCGAGTCGCCCAGTAAGTGCCCAGGACGAGAGCGCCCGCCGTGCCAAGGCCCACAGTCAGAAAAGCACGTCTCGAGAAGGTCTTCATCGGGCCAGCTCCTCGACGGCGCTGTGGATCGCGCGCCGGATTGCCAGGTACGACCCGCAGCGACACAACACAGGCGTCATGGCGTTGTCGATCTGCTGATCGGTGGGCCGGGCGTTGGCCGACAACAGCGCCGCAGCGTGCATGATCTGGGCTGGCTGACAGTAGCCGCATTGCGAAACAGACTCCTCGGCCCAGCGATCGCGCAGGACGTCGGCCACGCGACCCACAAGGCCCTCGGGTGTCGTGATCGCGCGTCCGACGACGGCGCCGACCGCCAGGCCGCACGACGACGATGGCGCGCCATCGATGAAGACCGAGCAGGCCGCGCACAGCCCGATGCCGCAGCTGTACTTCACGGCAGTCAGGCCGAGTTCCTCCCGCAACACCCAGAGCAATGGCTTCTCGGGGTCGACGTCGAGAGGGTACGAACGGCCATTGACGATGAGGTCGATCATGCGAAACCTGCCTTTCGTCGGCACCGCGCGAAGGGCGGCTGACAGGTCTCAGTATTTCGTTTTCGAAGGTCGGGGTCTATTCACGCCGGTCAGGATGCGATGTGATCGCGGTCATGGCCTGAGTTGAGATGGCGAGGCTGACGGACTTCAAGCGAGGCGAGGAGCCCACGAAGCTGCTCGATGGTATCGCCAAGGTCGGTCGACACGATGACGCCATCGGCGATGCCGAGCAACGTCGTCGAAAGCGCTTCGGTCGACGGAGCGATGACGATCTGCGGAAGGCCGTGCGCATGGGCATAGCCGGCTTCGATGCCGATCCCCACACCCTTTTCGCTCAGGTCGATCAGGACGATGTCGCTGGCCAACACGGCCTGCAGTGACTGCTGCATCAACTCGCGCGCCGCAAGCTGTCTGGCGCCCCAATGCTCGAGATCGCGGGCGACGCAAAACGTCGCGATCCCGATGCCCAGCAGAGCACCAGACAGCGCCTCGATCCGGGCGCGGTTGGCATGGTCAGCGTGGTACTTGATCGACAGGTAGGCCCGCACCGTGGCCGGCCGGGCCGCCGGGGTCGTCACAGATCACCCAGTTCAACGAGCCCGTGCCGGAGCGCGATCACGGCCGCCTGAGTGCGGTCGGTGACCCCAAGCTTCGCCAGCACCTGGCTGACGTAGTTGCGCACGGTGCCTTCGGAGAGGAAGAGGCGCGCGGCGATGTCGGCGTTCGTCAGGCCGCGCGCGATCAGCCGCAGGATGTCGAGCTCGCGCTCGCTCAGGTCATGCAAGATCTCGCTGTCGGCGGTCGGCAGCAATCCGGCAAGCCGCGAGAGCACTCTGGGGGCCACGGCCGGGTCGATGTGGGCCTGCCCGGCGGCCGTGCCGCGGATGGCAGCCAACAGGGCTTCGGCAGGCGAATCCTTGAGCACGTAGCCTGAGGCGCCGGCACGGATCGCGTCGAAGACCCACTCGTCGGCATCGTAGGTCGTGAGCACCAGGACGCGGGTCGCTGGATGCTCGGCACGGATACGACGCGTGGCCTGAACGCCGTTGACGCCCGGCATCTTCAAATCCATCAGCGCGACAGCGGGCCTGAGCCGCGCCACGAGATCGACAGCCTCGACGCCGTCCTGGGCGACGCCGATGACGTCGATGTCCTCGGCCGTCTTGAGGATCGCGCACAGCCCTTCACGGACGACGGCCTGGTCGTCGCAGATCAAGACCGTGATCATGCCTCTCCTTGCCACTTGAGATGCACGCGGGTGCCCACCCCGGGGCGGCTCTCGAACTCGAGACGTGCGCCCACAGCGGCGCAGCGCTCGCGCATACCGAGCAGGCCATATCGATCGGCCGGCGTTGTGGAGGGATCGAACCCGCGACCGTCATCGCGAACCATCAGGGTCAGCTCTGGGCCGGCCCGTTTCAAGACGACGGCCACCTGCCTGGCCTCGGCGTGTCGGGCGACGTTTTCGAGCGCCTCCTGGGCGACACGATACACAGTGTGCTCGATGGCTTCAGGCAGGCTGCCGACATCGGCGTCGACATCGAGTTCAAGCGCGAGGCCGGCGCGCTGGGTCAGCGTTTGAGCCTCTGCGGTGACGGCCAACGCCAGACCGAGATCGGCGAGCGGCTCGACGCGCAAGGCCTGCAAGGCAGCGCGGACGTCGGCCAGGCCGCCGCGAGTCGCCGCCAGCGACTCGTCGAGGATAGAGCGTGCAGCGGCTTGATCGGTGGACCAGACGGCCCGGAGCGCCTCAAGTTGCACGGCCACGCCGCTGAGCGTGTGAGCGATCGTGTCATGGAGTTCACGCGCCAGGCGGTTGCGTTCGCGGCTCGTGGCAAGTTGATCGATCACCGACGCATAATGCGCCAGGCGGCGATTCGCTTCGGCGAGCGCGGCGCGTTGAGCGCGCTGGCGGTCCATCATCTTCACCACAAGCCAGCCGGTTACGGTGAAGGCCAGCGTGCGCACGATGAGCATGGCGACCAGCGGACCGGGCTCGGCCCCGTGCCTGCCGACGGCCGTCGCGACAAGACCGAAATCGAGTGCGGCGGTGACCAGGCAATAGGCCGCGACGCTTTGCATTCCGTATTGAGCGGCGACCGCAACCAGTGGCGCGAGCAACAAGGGGATGAGGTACCAGCCCTGGGCCAGAGGCCCGGGTGCAGCCGACCAATCGGCGCTGCCGAGCGCCAGGCGTTGGGCCACGAGCGGACCGACAGTCGCGACGGCGATCAGGAGGAGCAGGTAGCCGCGGCCGAGTCGACGCTCGAGCCCGGGGATGAAGGCGACGGCCGCCAGCACGCCGACGCCCACAGCATCCGCCAGTACCAGTGTCGCAACGGCCTGGGTCTCGGTCGGCCACAGCGCCACGCGCAACAGCAGCAGCGTGGCAGCCAGGGCCAGGCGCGCCGCGACGAAACCGCGCAACACCGTCAACAAGCCGGGCTCCCAGACCGACGACATGTCTGAACGCTAACACAGATGCGGCGTCCGACGAGCTTATCGGCGTCATCTCCTCCGATGACGGGGGTCATGCGCGGCGAAAGCAAAAGCCGGCCCTTTTCAGGGCCGGCTTTTCGTTCAAACGAAGCGCGGGGAAACGCTCCGCGCCGGAGCTTACTTCTGCGTGGCCAGGAAGGCGACGAGATCGGCGATCTCTTGATCGCTGAGATCCTTGCCGAAGTTCTGGTACATCACGCCGGCGGTGAAGCCCTGCTCCACGAAGACATCGGGGTTGACGATCGATTCCTTCAGGTACTCCTCGACCGTCTTGGCCGTGCCCTTATAGTCGGGCGACTTGATCGCGGCCTCGGCGCGGCCGACGACGCCTTGCTGCGACGGGCCCACCAGCGGGCTACCGTCGAGCGAATGGCAGGTGCTGCAGCCGGGCGCGCTGGCCGTGCCGATCGTGCTCTGCTTGAACAGAGCCTCGCCGCGAGCCGCATCACCGGCGCCGCCTGAGCTGCCGCCGCCGCAGGCCGCCAGAGACAACGCCGCAACCGCGATGCCAATCACAACAGACTTATGCATGGTAACAATCTCCTCCTAGACGTGCGGACCCCCCATTGGGTCACCACAATTTGTTGAAGCCCGGCGACGTCAACTGCATGTTGCTCACGAGCGTGAAGATCACCGGCCCATAGGCGACAAGCACCAGGGCGACCGCGCCGATCAACCAGGGGCGCCAGGCATCGAGCCAGGCCGGCGCGGGATGATCCTCGGCGTTCTCGGCGACGGGCATCTCGATCTCGCGGGTCAGCTTCTTGCCCGCGAACACCGTCATGCCATAGTTGACGTACAGCAGGACCACACTGACAAGCAATATGGTACCACCGAGCGCAGCTTCGATCAGGAAGGGAGTCCATTCGGCCGAGGCGTACGGGGCGACGCCCAGGGCGGAGCGGCGCGGCACGCTATAGCGCAGGCCGAGGATGTGCAGCGCGTTCGACATCAGGATCATGCCCACGAACCACGTCCAGGCCTGATACAGAGCGGTCTTCTTGCTCCACAGTTCCTTGCCCGACAGTTTGGGGATCAGCCAGTAGCCGATGCCCATGAACGAGAAGGCCACGCCGGTGCCGACCGTCAGGTGGAAGTGACCGGGCACCCAGGCAGTGTTGTGGGTGACCAGGTTGAGGTCGTACGAAGCGTTGGTGAGGCCGCTGATGCCGCCGAAGGCGAACAGGACGCCGGCCAGAGCCTGAACCGTGAACGACGGCTCATCCCAGGGCAGCGCCATGATCCAACCGAAGGTGCCCTTGCCGCCGCGGTTGCGGCCGGCGATCTCGAGCGAAGCAACGACGTTGAACAGGGTCAGCATGCTCGGGAAGAACACGCTGTAGGTCAGCACGGCGTGCAGGGCCTTCCAGCCGGCCGGGATGCCCGGGTCGACGTACTGGTGGTGCAGGCCGAGCGGGGTTGAGAGCAGGAGGAAGAGCCAGAACGCCAGGCGCGCCAGCGGCTCGCTGAAGAGCTTGCCACCGGCCTGCTTGGGCAGCATGCCGTACCAGGAGATGTAGACCGGCAGCAACCAGAAGTACACCAGCGGGTGGCCCGTGAACCAGAACAGCGTGCGCGCGAGCTGCGGGTCGGTGCCAGGCAGCAGGCCGAGCGACCACGGGATGTTGAGGGCCAACATCTCGACCGCGACGCCGACGGTGCAGATCTGCCACAGGACCATGGTGATCAGCGAGCCAAAGGCGATGAGCGGGGTCTGGACGCCGGGGTTTTCCTTCTTCCAGGCGCTCCAGGTCAGCAGCACGGCCCAGCCCGTGATCCACGAGCCGACCACGACGAGCGTGAGGCCGATGTAGAAGAGCGGGTCAGCCTTGAGCGGCGGATAGAAGGTGAACAGCACTGTCGCGCCGTTGAGCAGCAGCGGGACGGCCGTGATGAGCAGGCCCAGGGTCATCACCACAAGCGCTGTCGTGTGCAGCCACGGGTACTTGCTCGAGCGCTTGAGGCTGTGGGTCACCGTGAAGGTGATGAACCCCGTGATGAAGAAGGTCGTGAAGACCAGGGCATTGAGGATGCCGTGGATGGTGAGGCCTTGATAATAGCTCTGGATGCCAACGTTGCGCAAAAGCGGGTAGAGGTTGAGGCCAGCATGCTCCCAGGTCTGAATCGGACCCAGCAGCAGACCGACCATCAGCGCCACAAAGGCGATCCCGATGTGCCAGGCAGTAAGTCGGTTCTCGTGAGCGTACATGTCGTTATCTCCGGATCGTCCTTACGGCGTGACCGTGACCGTGCCGTACATGGTTTGATGCCCGACGCCACAGTACTCATGGCAATACCAGTTGTACGTGCCGGGCTTGGTGAAGGTGGTCGTGAGCTTCGAGATCTGACCGGGGATGATCATCATATTGATGTTGCTGTCGGTCAGGTCGAAACCGTGCTGGACGTCCTTGGTGGTCACATAGAACGTGACCTTGGTGCCCACCTGCACCGAGACCTCTTTCGGATCGAACGCCCAGGCCTGCGCCAGGATGCGCACTTCCTTCCAGCCAGGCGCAAGATCCTTCACACCGGGTTCTCCGAAGGCCGTCGCGCCGGGCGTGGCGACCAGGTTGGGGTCAACCCGCCTGTCTTCCGGCACCGGGAGCTGGAAGCCGTACGCAAAACCGGCTGTCAGCACGGCGGCGCAGAACACGCCAAGCATGACGAAGCTGATGATGATCCAGGTGCGTTCGACGGGATGAATGTGCAAGCTCGCCTGCTTCATTGCGTCACTCCTCGACCCAGCATGGTGAGATACGCGCTACCCCAGAGGGCAACGACCAGCACCACGTAGACAATCAAGATTGCGATGGTTCCCCGCGGAGACTGTGGTTCGTTCAAGGCGTCCTCCTTTTCCTCGATGATCAAATCATTGCGGATAACACAGAAACAGGTGCGCCGCCTCGTATGCGTAACGGGCGACACCCTGACTGTTCTTAGCCTCGTCGGTCAGCAACGCGATATCGCGCAACACCGTCGCCAGCCGCGGCGTGGGCGTGCGGTATTCGGCGCGCACGATCCCCCAACCGTCGATCAGCACCATGGTGGGGTCGTAATCAAACGAACCCTCCTCATTGGCGCCGTAGTACACGCCGAACCCGCCGCCGATCGCATACTTCAATCGGTTCGGCTCCCCCGTCGCAAAAACCCACAACGCCGGGTCTGCCCCGGTCGACGCCGCCATCTGCCTCAACACCGACGGCGTGTCGTTCCCCGGATCGAAAGACACCGTCACCAGCTGCACCGGCACCGTGCGCGTACCGACTTCAGCCGCCAGCTGTCGCTGGACTTCCTGCATCACCGTCTGCGTCCCCTGGCACGGGGTCGTGCACCGGCTGTAGCCGAAGCTATACAGCACGATCTTGCCCCGCAGACTGTCGCTCGATATCGAACGACCGTCCTGGTCGACCAGGAGGATGCCAGGGCCGAGGCCGATCCTCGGAAGCACCTTGATGGGCTGCCAGATGGTGAAGGCCAGTGTGCTGAAGGCCAGCAAACCAGCCACGATGTACGCCCCACGGATCAGCCAGCGCTTCATGCCCCACCCAGGAGATCGAGCGTCCACGATCCCGTCGCCAGCTGCGCAAACGTAATGCGACTCAATCGCTGCCGCAGATCCCCGTTCAACACATCCCAGATCGGGTGGACGCGGCAGTTCTCTTCCAGCGGACACAACTCCGGACCGCGCACACACAGGTTGAGCGCGATCGGTCCGTCAATCGCTTCGATCACTTCCAACAGCGTAATCTCCCCCGCCGGCCGGTTCAGCCGCACGCCGCCAGTCAATCCACGCTGTGTCTGCACAATGCCCTGACGGGCAAGTCGCGTGAGAATCTTGGCGACGAAACTGGGGGGGATGTTTTGGCGTTCTGCTATATCACGCGAAAACGCCGCCTGCTCGTCTGGTATTAGCGTAAGGTCCAGAACGGAGCGAACGGCGTAATCCGCCTGTCGGGTGATCATGCACCAACCTACTCACGACAAGTTGGGTACGGAGTGTCCAAGTTCCTCAAACTTAGACATTTCTAAGAGCTATAGCTAGTGACATTTGTCACAGGCAATTAGCACGCTTATTCAGCGCTACACGATGCATGAAAATGCTACACTCGCGCACAGTCTAACTCACCTAAGTCGAGCTAATCGATCCTTATAGTATGAACAAGGCGCTGCCCCCAGAAGTGCTGGCCCCAACCCAAGAGTCCGCCGCCCCACCCGTCAACCTTGAGGCGTTTCGTCACCAGCGCTCGCGCTTCGAGCGAACACTGGAACGAATTGCGCTTCTTGTCGAGGGACCGCTTGAACGCTGGATCGCGGCCCCGCAACTCAATCCCCTTTACTACTCGGGCACGTTGAGCATTCTGCTCCTCGTCGTCGTCGCCGGGACGGGGTTCTATCTCTTCTTCTTCTTTGGCTATGGCATCCACGAGTCGTACCGCTCGGTCTCCATCGTGGAAGGCCTGCTGACGGGTCGCACGATCCGAGCCATCCACCGCTATGCCTCCGGCGCGTTGTTGCTGACCAGCCTCATCCACGCCTATCGCCTCTTCTTTATGGGGCGCTCGCGCGGACCGCGCTGGCTGGCGTGGGTCTCGGGCGTCGCCGGCTCGTTCGTGGTCCTGCTGGCCGGGATCACGGGTTACTGGCTGGTGATGGATCAGCGCGCCCAGCTGGTGACGCAGGCGGCGTTGGCCACGATCTCGTCGATCAGCCAGGCTTGGGGCGAGGCGGCAGCCGCCTGGCTGGTGAGCATCGAAGTCGGCGGAGTGAGCTGGCCGGTCATGCTGGCATTGTTCGCCGTCCACTTCGCGCTCTTCCTGGTTCTCGTGGGCTCGCTGTGGGTCCATGTCTTGCGGCTCCAGCGTCCGAAGATCCTGCCGGCGGTGTATTGGTTCGCGGCCGTCGTCGCGCTGATGCTCGTCGCCGCGGTGCTGGTGCCAGCGGGTCTGCTGCCGCCGGCCAACCCGCAGGTGGTTCCCGGGCCGATCGACCTCGATCCGCTCTTCCTCTTCTGGCTGCCGGCCGCGCTGAGCGGCCAGCCCTTGTGGATCTGGGCCGTGATCGCCGTCGTCATCGCCGTCGTGGTGGCCATCCCCTGGCTCGGCCCACGAACGGCCATCGCGCCGCCGGTCGAGGTCACTGCCGCGAAGTGCACCGGCTGCACGCTGTGCGCTGTCGATTGTCCCTACAAGGCCATCGTCATGGCGCCCCGCACCGATGGGCTTCATCACAAGTACGTGGCCGAGGTGAAGCCGAACCTGTGCGTGTCGTGCGGGCTCTGCCTGGCATCGTGTGAATATGATGCGCTCACGCTTGGCACTCAGACCGCCGAGACCCTGCCGCAACTGGTGGCCTATCGGGTCAAGCAGATCCGCAAGACCGAGCCCGAGCGGCCGATCAAGATGATCTTCACCTGCGAGCGGCATGCGGCCCAGGCCGGCCGCGCGTTCATCGATCAGACGCGCGAGGTCGACGGCAAGCTGATCAGCGTCATCGCCGTGCCGTGTGTGGGGAGCCTGGCGCCGGGCGATCTGATGCAGACGCTCGACCTCGGCGCCACCGAAACCAAGATCGTGGGCTGCCCGCTCGAGGACTGTGCCCAGCGCGAGGGCAATCTGTGGGCGCACAATCGACTCACGCGTGAGCGGCTGCCGCGATTGCGTCGCGAGTACGCCGGAGCGCCGGTCGCGGCGTCCTTCCCGGCGCCCGACGACTTCGCGACCTGTGTCCGCAGTTCGACGGCCGTGATCGCGGGCGAAGCGCCCTGGACCAATGGGCCGGAGCCCGACAAGCTGCCGCGCGGTCTGGCCGTCATCCGGCGGCTTGGCCCACGCCACTATGCCGCGGCCTTCGCCTTCCTGGCCGTGATCCTGCTCGGCCAGGCCGTGCTGACTCGCGTGCCTTATCTCCTCGGGAACGGCCAGGGCGCCAAGGCCCAGATCGTGCTGCTCGACCCGACCCGGCAGGTCACGTTCACGGCCTCGGAAGCCACAGCGCCGCTGACCCTCACGTTCCTGGTCAATGGGCGAATCGCCTGGTTGCGCGAGGTCTCGCCAGGAGCGCTGACCGCCGGCGAGATCGCCCCGATCTACGCCGAAGTGCCGATCGAGGCCGGGCCGACACGGCTCTGGTTCGGCGCGATCTCACACAACGGCGACTACACCTTGGTCTTGATGGACGAGCGTGTCGATCTTCAGAACGGCCAGATCGTACGTATCGCGCCCTCCCCCGAACCCCTGACGAGCCGATTGGTGCGTTAAGCCGCGATATCGTGAAGGGCCGGACCTTGCCGGATATCGATCGATAGACGGCCATATCCGGCCCTTCCCGGTATCGGGTATCCTATGCCGCAGGGAGGCAAGTTGAAGAAACCTATTGTGATCATCCCGGCCGCGGTCCTGCTGGGCCTGGCCATCGCAGCCCTGGCGTACCTGGCCTGGAACTGGCTTCGCCCGCCGGATCTGCATGGCATGATGCTGCAGGCCCACCAGCGCGCGCAGGACTTCTCGTTGACCGATGCCTCCGGCAAGGTCGTCAAGCTGAGCGACTTCCGCGGCAAGGTCGTGTTGCTGTATTTCGGCTACACGTTCTGCCCGGACGTCTGTCCGGCCACGCTGGCTCAGGTCAGCGGTGCCATGAAGCAACTCGGCGGCGACGCCGACCGGGTCCAGTTGATCATGATCTCGGTCGACCCGGAACGTGACACGCCGGCCGAGGTACAGAGCTACGCGGCAGCCTTCGACCCCCGCTTCATCGGCCTCACGGGCGATCTCGACACGCTGACGCGCATCTCGACCGAGTTCGGCGTTGTCTTCCAGAAACATCCCGGCTCGGATGCGACCGGCTATCTGATCGACCACACCGCCACCCTCACGGTCGTCGATCGCGATGGGTACGCGCGCCTCATCCTACCGTTTGGCGTCGCCGGCGCCGACATCGCCAGCGACATGCGCTACATGCTGACGCATTGAGCTCAACAGAGTCGGAGACCCACCCGCTGCCCGCTTCGCGATCTCCCTCGCCGTCTTCGCGCGCTGAGAGAGCGGGCTGTTCCACCGCGGGCAAGTACTCAGCCGATTCATAGACAACCCATAGCTCGTTATAGGCCCGCGGGCCTATAACCCCCAACGGCATCGGCGACTGGTCGACGCGAATGACGCGTGGCTCGATGCCGGGAGGTGGCCGGATGGGAGAACGGATCCTGCTGGTCGACGACGATCAGCTGCTGACCGACGCCGTCAGGTTCAGCCTCGGCCGGGCCGGCTATGTGGTGTGCGCTGTCGGCAGCGGACAGGCGGCGCTCGGCGAGGCGCGCAAGGCGCGCTTCGACCTGGCGCTCCTCGACATCGGCCTGCCCGATCTTGACGGCCTGCAGTTGTGCCGGACCTTGCGGACCGAGCAGCCCGACCTGCCCGTGATCTTCCTCACCGCGCACGACCGCGAAATGGATGTGCTCCTGGGTTTCGAGCGCGGCGCCGACGATTACGTCGTCAAGCCCTTCAATCTCAGCGAACTCATCGCCCGCATCGGGGCCGTGCTGCGAAGAGTGCGGGGAACCGCGGCGGCGACGGCGCCCGATCGCTTCAGGGTCGGCGACATCGAACTCGACACCGTGCGTCACACCGTCACCGTGCGAGGCGAGCCCGTCACCCTGCCGCCCAAACACTTCGCGCTCCTCCAGTTGTTGATCAGCCGGCCCGGCGAAGCCCTCAACCGACAGGACATCGTCGACGCCATCTGGGGCCAGGATTACTTCGGCGACACACGCGTCCTCGACGTCTATATGCGCGGTCTGCGCGAGGCCTTGGAGACCGACCCTTCGATGCCGCAGTATCTGCTGACCGTGCGCGGCGTCGGCTATAAGTTCCGGGAGCCCTGATGCGCGCCAGCCACTGGCTCGGGCAGCTGCGGTCGGGCTGGAACGCGCTGCGCGTTCAGCTGCTGGCCAGCTACGTCGTGCTCAGCCTCGCGCCGATCGGCCTGCTCGGCTGGTTCATGCTCGGCAGCCTGAACCAGTTCTACGAACAACGGGTCCTCGACGATCTGCAGATCGAAGCGGCTCTCATCGGCGACCCCATCGCGACCGACCTCGCCAACGGCCCGGCGATGTCGGGACCCGATGTGGCGACGTTGTCGCCGCCGCCTTTGCACACTCAGGCGCGCGTCATCGTCTTCGATCCCACGGGTCGCGAGATCGCCTCGTCGGGTGACCTCGCGACAATGACGACCGATGAGCCGGGCTTGAGCGATGCCCTGCGCGGCAACCTCGCCCGCGGGATCGAATACAGCCCGGCGCTCGACGCGCCCGTCGCCTTTGTCGCGCAACCCCTGTTCACATCGGATCAGGTCGTTGGGGCCGTGTACATAGCGTACGCATTGGCGGATCTGCGCAACGAACTCGCCGGCCTGCGCAACGCCATCATGCTGGCCATGGCCGGGTTGGCCGTGCTGGCCTTCATGATCAGCCTCGAGTATTCGCGACGACTGAACACGCCACTCGATCGGCTGCGCGTGGCCACTCGTGACATCGCTGCCGGACACTTCGATCACCGGGTGGCCGAGGACGGCGTCGCCGAACTGGCCGAGGTCGCCCGACACTTCAATGGAATGGCCGCTGACCTGCAACGCGTCGAGCAACAGCGCCGCACGCTCTTCGCCAACCTGGCGCACGACGTGCGCACGCCGCTTGGCTCGATCCGCGCCGCTGCCGAGGCGCTCGAAGCTGGCGCATACGATCAACCCGAACTGCGCGCCCGTTTGACGTCTGGCCTGATCGCGCAGACCGCGTATCTGCGCCGGCTCACCGACGACATGCTGCGGCTGGCCACCTACGAAGGCGGCGGGATGACCTTGCGGCTTCAGGCCGTGGCGCCCCAGGCATTGTTGCAACAGGCCGCGCAATCGTTCGCGCCGGCCGCGACAGATCACGCGATCGGCCTCGAGGTCGAGGCCGCCGCCGACGTCCCAAACGTCAGAGCCGATCCGGATCGACTGCTGGAAGTGCTGTTCAACTTGATGGACAACGCGCTGCAGTACACGCCGGCGGGCGGCTCCATTCGGCTGTGCGCCGAATACGATCAGGCGCGTCGGCGCGTCACGTTCCGCGTCCTGGATACCGGCCCCGGACTCCCGAAAGGCGAAGAGGACGTCATGTTCGATCCGTTCAGACGCGGAAGGCTGCGTCAAAGCGGAACGGGCCTGCATGCCGGGCTCGGATTGAGCATCGCCTCGGCGCTTGTGGCGAGTCACGGCGGTGGCATCGAAGCCCGCAATCGAACCGAAGGTGGAGCTGCGTTTTCCTTCTGGGTGCCCCTGGCTTAAGCCGATCTTAAGGTCGGCTTAGGGATATACGAAGCCTATGGCCTCGGCCGACACGTAGACTGAGGGCCAAGGGGCAGGGTCCATCTCGGCCCTCATCGACAACACAGGAAGGGGCGGTGCCCGATGGATATTGGTTTGCCTGAACTCCTGATCGTCCTGGTCATCGTGATCCTCATCTTTGGCGTCGGTCGCGTGGGTGCGCTGGGCGGCGAACTCGGCAACGCGATCCGCCAGTTCCGCCAAGGGTTGAAAGACGATACGGCAGCTGCCGCAAGTGCACCCAAAGGCGCAACGAGCGACTCAGCGACAGAAGGGGTCGAGGCCTTCAGACAATCGTAAGGACATCCTCACGGCGACGTTACCCACGTGAGGGCCGTGCGGCCTAGGATGCAGACATCAAACGCATGGCCCTTACGAAAGGAAACGCCGTCATGAACACTCACTTCCGCTCCAACATCCTGATCACCGCGACGCTGGCCCTGAGCCTGATCACCGCGGCCTGCGCTCCAACGGTCAAGCCAACCGTCAAGGCCCCGGCGAGCACGGTCACGGCTCCGATAGTCGCCACAAAGGCCGCGAAGCCCACCGAAGCTCCGCCGAAGCCGACGGTCGCGCCGACGAAGAAGGCCGAGCCGACCGCAGTGCCGAAGCCGACGCTGGCTCCCACCAAGGTGACGCCCACGGCCCTCGAACTTGGCCAGAGTCAGCAGATCGGCGATCTCAAGATCACGCCGAACAAGGAGAACGCGACCCCGGCGGTCGGCACTGACAAGGCGAAGACAGGCAATGTGTTCCTGACCTTCGAAGTCACCGTCGAGAACACAAGCAAGACGGCAAGCATTTCTTTCGATCCGCTCAAGCTGATGATCACCGGCCCCGGCGGCGTCGACACCTATCCGCTCGTGATCATCAAGACGGCCAAGGACGAACTGAGCAGCCAGACGCTCAAGCCGGGTGCGTCGGCGTCGGGCGTCTTGATCTTCGAAGTGCCTGAGAAGCACACGGGGTTCGAGCTGATGTTCGAGAACGAGAGCAATCACGTCAGCTGGATCGTCGGCGCCTGACCGGCACATCGCCAGACGCACATGAAACAGGCCGCCGCCCGAGGCTCGGGCGGCGGCCTGTTTCATGTGCGTGGCGAACTACGCCAACGCTGCGACGATGGCTCGATGGAGGTCCACGCGCAGCCGTATGATCCCGGCAACGGCCCGGCCGTGATAGACGCGATTGGTGAGAAGCGCGACGACCAGGCGCCGATCGGGATCGATCCACACCGAGGTGCCGGTGAAGCCCGTGTGCCCGTACGCACGCTGGCTGAAGGGATGGCTGCTGGCCTCAGGGTCGGGCGACCAGAGCAGAAAGCCAAGGCCGCGGCGAAGATCGCCGTCGCGGGCCTGCTCGCGAACCATCTCGGAGACGGTCTCGGCGCGGAGCAAGCTCCCATCGAGAAAGGACTGGCCAAACTGCGCTGTGTCGGAGGCAGTGGAGAACAGGCCGGCGTGGCCGCTGACCCCGCCCAGGCGAGCGGCGTTTTCGTCGTGCACCTCAGCACGCACGCGCCGGCCACGCCAGGCGCAGACTTCGGTGGGGACGACGTTGGTGGCAGGCGCCGGCCGGTAGCCTGTGTGGCTCAGAGCCAGCGGCTCGCCCACTTCGCGTGCCACGGCCGCCTCGAGCGTCAGCCCCGTGAGCCGCTCGACCGCCATGCCGAGCAGGATCAGGCCGATGTCGCTGTAGATCACGCGCGTGCCGGGCGGATACGAGAAATGCGTATGGAGTGCCATCGCCCGCGCTGCGTCGGCCGACGGCTCGCGGAACAGCGGACGCCAGGCCGGCAGGCCCGAGGTATGAGTCAGCAGCTGCCTGTAGGTGATGGCGCCGGCGTCCACCTGGCCGCCTTCAGCGACCGTGATGAAATCACCCGACTGCAGCGGATCTTCATACGGTTTGATCGGGCGCAGGCCGTGGAAGTCGGGCAACGCTTTGCTGACCGGTGTGTCGAGCGACACAGCGCCATCTTCGACCAGGCGCATGAACGTCGCAGTGACGAAGAGTTTGGTGACCGAGGCCATGTCGAAACGCGACTCGGCCGTGACCGGCGTCGGATCGGTCTCGGGATCGAGCACGCCGACCGCCTGAGCGTGGACGACCTCGCCACGCCAGCGCGCGACAAGCTGCGCGGCCGGTGCGACGGTTGGGATCGCGTCGCGGAGGATTGTGTCGACAGAGGCGAAGGATGGCATAGCGAAAGGCTCAGTCATTTCGTCAGGCACGGAGTCTGTATGAAGATTCTCGAGTCATGGAGCACGCCCGCTTTCGCGCCGTCCGCGGCCGGTCCCTGCCGCCCGCGCATGCTCATTGAGGCGCGAACGGTCCCGCGAGTTCTTTGATGAGAACGCCATATTCGCGATGCGGGCGGAAGCCGAACACGGCGTAGAAGTCCAGCAGGTTCGTCCAGTCGATGATACAGCCGTCAACGCCCTGCCGGCGCAGCTGCTCGAGCGCGGACGAGACGAGGACGCCGCCGAAGCCACGACCACGCAGGCCTTTGGCGACTCCAAGCGGACCCAACTGGCCCCACGGTCGTTTGAGAGGGCCTGGATAGAAGCGATCGATCGGACGCTCGGAGTCCTCGAGCGTGAGACGGCCGAAGCCGGCGATGGCGTCGTCGACCGACAGCAGGAAGTAGTCGGCCGGCCGGCCCTCTTCGCGCAGGAACTCCCGGAACTCGAAATGCCAGCGGCCCGGGAACTCGCGAAGCAGAAAGGCGTCGAGCGCCGCAAGGTCTTCTGAAGTCGCGGGTCGTGCGATGGCGCCGGCCGGAACGGGATGCGTCGGAGTGAAGTCTGACAACGATCGCGACACATCCCACTCGGGCCGTGAGTAACGATAGCCGCGTTCTTCGAAGAAGGCGCGAGTGCCGAGCGAGCTGGGCAGGCCGGGCGCATAAGGTCTGAGGCCGCCGCCGAGCCTCGCATGCCTGCAGCCCTGAGCCGCGAGCCACGCTTCGACCCACACGAGGAGCTTGCTCCCGAGGCCGCTGCGTTGATAGGAGGGCGCCACTGCGATGGCATCGATCCAACCACTGGTTGCCGCGCCCGATGGCGCGGCGCTGGCCTGAACGAAGCCGGCCGGCTCGCCATCGATGAACGCGAGCTGGCCGGCCTGGGCCGAGCCGGATGCCGCGCGCTCGTTGTAAGCCGCGAATCGTTCGGTCACGGCGAGGTCGGTCCCGCAGGCGGCATTCCACAACGACGTCAGGTACGGCGCGTGTTCAGGCAAGAGTAACTGAAGGTCAAGGCTCATCGAGTCAGTCCACTGCCGATCGCGAAAAGGCCGGGCAGCTCGACCGGCAGCCGCCCGGTGATGGGCGACTCGCCGCGCAACACGGCATTGAGCGCCCGCAGGCTCGGCGGCGGCGAGCCGAAGGTCGCCAGCAGGGTCGGCCCCGTGGGCATGGCGAGCAGATCATAGGGTTCGCGCAACGCCACCACGATCACGGGTGCGCCCGTCTTCACGAGCGCGTCGACCAGATCGATCTGGGTCGGGTTGCGCTTCACGTCCGCGACGCCCACGAGCACCGGCCGGCCCTGGCTCGCCAGCCCGGCCGCGAGGCGGATCTCGGCGTGCGTGGGGTGTTCACCGATGTCCATGGCCGTCTCGCCGAGCCGCGCGCCGAGGCCGGCCATCGCCGGGATCTCGAAGACGAACGGGTGAGCATCGGCCCCGAGCGGGATGAGGCGAGCGTCGTCGCGCAGCAGCGTGATCGAGTGCGCGGCCAGGGCATCAGCCAGTGCGCGATGCTCGTTCGTGAAGACAGCGCCTGACGCGGCCGCCGGGTCGGCCGACACCGGCGCGAGCAGGCCGAAGCGTTCTTTGGCGCGCAACACGCGTAGCACCGCGTCGTCGAGTCGCACCAGCGGGATCTCGCCCGAGGCCACTTTCGAGACGATGAGCGCGTGAGCGGCGCGATGATCCTCTTGCCCTTGATTGAAGAGCAGCAGATCGGCGCCGGCGGCCAGCGCGGCTGCGGCGGCCTCGGCCGGGCTCAACCCCAGGCTGGTCTTCAAGGCGCCCATCTCGAGCGAGTCGGTGACGATCAGTCCGTCGAAGCCAAGGTCGCGGCGCAGCAGGTCGGTCAGCACGGGCCGCGAGAGAGTTGCGGGCATGCCGGAGGGATCGATGGCCGGAAAGGTGATGTGAGCCGACATGATTCCCGCGACGTCCGCCGCGATGGCGGCCTTGAAAGGCACGAACTCGACGGCCTCGAGGCGGGCGCGTTCGTGCGGCACTGTGGGCAGCGCCACGTGCGAGTCGACGTCCGTGTCGCCGTGGCCTGGGAAGTGCTTGCCGAAAGCCAGCACGCCTTCGCTCTGCAGGCCTTCGAGGTAAGCCACGCCGAACTCAGCGACGCTTTCGGGATCGGAGCCGAACGAGCGAGAGCCGATGACGGGGTTGGCGGGGTTGTTGTTCACGTCGAGCACGGGAGCGAAATCGACGTTGAGCCCGACAGCCAGCATCTCGCGGGCCAGAAGCTGCGCGGCGCGACGGGCGTTTTCAGGATCGCCGGTGGCGCCCAGGGCCATCGCACCCGGGATCTCGGTGAAGCCTGTCGTCTCGCGCAGCCGCGACACTCGCCCGCCTTCCTGATCGATGGCCATGAACAGGCCAGGCGCGCCGTCCGCCCGGGCGACGTCTTGCAAGTCGCGGGTGAGGGTGGCCACCTGCTCGGGCGTCTCGATGTTGCCGTTGATCAGGAACACGATCACGCCGCCGACATGCAGTTCACGAACGAGATCGCGGAGCTCGGGCGTCAGCCGCGGGCCCGCGAAACCGACGATCATGATCTGGCCGACTTTCTCGTCGAGGCTCATCTGCGCGAGCTGCTGCTCGACCGTGGCTGGTTCTGGCGTCGAAGGGGGCATGGAGGTTGGAGTCGGCGTCGTCATGGAGCCGCAGCCCGCGAGGAGCGCGGCAAGGCCAACGTGGAGCGTGACGCGCAGAGCGTGGAGCGTGGAGCGCGAAAGAATCATCGCTCTGCGCTCCACGCTCCACGCCTTTTCATCCGTCAGGCGATCACGGGACGATCTTGATGTCCCAGCTTTCGGCGAAGAACGGGATGTACTTGCCCTCGTTCACATCGTAGAACGTGAACGGCGGATACAGGAACGTGCTCAGCACGGCGCCGTTGAGCAGCACAGTGTCGGGCGAGTACAGGTTGTAGTTCGCCTTGGGCGGCTGGATGTACGGATAGCTTGTCTTGAACTCCTTCGCCGTATTCGTGTCGCTGGGCTTCAGCGAGCCGCTGAGGAACTGGCGCGCGACAGGCGAGTTGTTCTGGTTGTTGTTGTAGATCGGGTCATCGGCCGGCAGCCAACCGACGACGCGGGTCTGGGTGTCGATCGGATCGGTCAGATAGCGCTCGAACATCTGAACAACCGGAAGGTTGTCGTTGAACATCGAGGCCACGTCCGCCACGTAGGGCTTCTGGGCTTCGGGATCGAAGCCTTCGGCCATCTTGTCGACCCACTCCTTGATGTTGATGTCCTTCCCGTCGGCGGTCTTCTGGTCATACGGGAAGTTCATGCCGCGAGCGCCCTCTTCACCCTCGGGGTTGTTCTTGCCGCCGATGCCAACACGGATGTTGTAGTCGTACGACACGAAGGGGTGGAAGTAGGTGAAGCGCATGCCGATGTCCATCGACATCTGGTAATCGCCGGCCGCGTGCATGGCGTTGCGCTCGGCTGAGTCGTAAGGCTTGACGTTGACCTTGATGCCGAACTTGGCGAGCTGTTGGGCGACGTTCTCCGAAGACGCCAGGTACTCGGTGAAGTCAGCGGGCACCTTCAGCTCGTACTCCATCTTGTTGCCCTTGTCATCCACCCAGATACCGTCGCTGCCCTTCGTGAAGCCGATGCCGGTCAGGAGCTCTTCGGCCTTGGCCAGGTTGTAGTCGTAGGTATTGAGCTTGGCGATCTGGTCCGCGGAGAGCCAGGTGGGCACCGCGGCGTCAGTGAAGCCCACCATGTACTTGATCGGGCGGCAGCTCTCGCCGAACGCGACGGTGCAGTTCTCGACGCGGTCGATGGCGTAGGCGATGGCCTGGCGCACTTCCTTGCGGCCGAGCGGGTAGACGTCATTGTTGAAGTAGATGCCCGGGCCATTGGTCGCCGGTCCGCCGAGCACGACCATCTGCGGCCCCATCGTCCGGATGGCGTCGAGATTGGCGGGGCTGTAGGCGTTGGACGAGTAGTCCATCTCGCCGGAGAGGTACAGCGGCAGGTCCTGGGCGGTGTCGCCGTAGTACACGGTGACGGTGTCGAAGCCGATCTTGTCGGCATTGAAGCCGGTCGGCACCTTGACCATGTTGAGCTGG
Source organism: Anaerolineales bacterium (assembly GCA_044226485.1). Lineage (GTDB taxonomy): Bacteria > Chloroflexota > Anaerolineae > Anaerolineales > UBA6663 > UBA6663. The sequence goes on along the minus strand of JBGAGY010000009.1, from coordinate 140,306 downwards.
GCTTCGGTGACCGAGGCAGCGTCGATGTTGAACGGCCCGTACGTCACGCCGGAGTCCGGCAGGAACGCGTTGAGCTCGTCGTTGACGGCCTTGACGGCGTCGCCGTCGCGATCGGCATTGTCAGCGCGCAGTTGAGCCGCGGAGTCCATCCACTTGCCGTACTGCGAGTAGGGACGCGGGGGTGTCGAGCGCACGATCGCGTCGAGGACGGCGGGTCCAGGCGTGGTGATCAGCCACTGGATGGTGCGCTCGTCCTTGGCGACGACGTCGGCCAGCGAGTTCCACGTGCCGCTCTTGCGCATCCACAGGATGTCCCACGTGCCGATGACGTCCTTGGACGTCAAAGGCGTGCCGTCGCTCCACGCCGCGCCTTCAGGCAGCGTGATCGTGATCACGGCCTTGACGCCTTCGGGGAAAGTCTCCTCGGGCGCTGCCGTCGCGGCGACGGTGGCCGTCGCTTCGGGGGCCTTTGTGGGCTCAGGCGCCTTGGTGGGCTCAGGGGCTTTGGTCGGTTCGACGACGGCAGTCGCCTCGGGCGCGGGCGTCGGCCCGGCGCAGGCACTCAGGGTCAGCGTGACCAGCGTGATCACGCTGATCAGGGCATGACTTCTTTTCATCATGGTCTTTCCTCCTCCACATAGATGAGACGTTGAACGGAACGTCGGGAACGCCTATCAGCGTTGAACGATCACGGCATAGGTGGCTCCTCCTTCCGCGACGATTGAACCTTAGAGCTTCACGAACGAGCGCGCCGAACCAGATAGACGATCACGCCGATGAACACGAGGCCTATGGCCAGCGTGATCACCGACACGACCCGTTCGGCGCTGTCGGGTTTTGTCATGAACGAGAGCACCGCCGAGACCAGCGTGATCATCACGGCGATGCGGAACCAGGCCTGCCCGGCTTCAGGGTTCATCGGCCCGCGCCAGATGACAGGCGACGTCGCTGCCCCAACTCGCGCGTTTGAGCTCGGGCACGACGCGCTCGCACACCTCGCCGATGAACGCCGGGCAGCGTGGATGGAACGCGCAGCCGCCCGGCAGGCGCAGCAGGCTGGGCACGTCGGCGCTGCGCAGTTCGATCCGGGTCTTGGCGCGCGTCACGTCGGGATCGGGCTCCGGGATCGCCGAGAGCAGGACCTGCGTGTAGGGATGTTGCGGATGGCCGACGATCTGCCGGGCCGGGCCGATCTCGACCAGCCGGCCGAGATACATCACGCCGATGCGGCCCTCCCAGGCGAAGTACTTGGCCAGAGCCAGGTCGTGCGTGATCAACAGCACTCCCACGCCCATCTCTTCCTTCAGCCGTGCGAACATCTTCAGCAGGCTGATGCGGATGGAGACGTCGACCATCGAGACGGCCTCGTCGGCCACGATGAAGGCGGGCTTCACGGTCAGGGCCCGCGCCACCGAGACGCGCTGGCGCTGACCACCGCTGAGTTGATGCGGGTACTTGTCGAGGAAGTCGTCAGGCGGCGTCAGGTCGACGATCTCGAGCAGCTCGCGGATGCGTCGGCGCGTGTCGGCCTCGCCGCGCGTGATGCCGTGATGCTGCAGCGGCGCCGCCAGGATGTCGGCGATCGTCTGAACCGGGTTGAGCGAGGCGTACGGATCCTGATGGACCATCTGCACGCCGAGGCGATAGTGCTTGCGGTCGGCGGATTTCAACGACGCGATGTCCTGGCCGCGGAACAGGATCCGGCCCGACGAGACGGGCAGCAGGCCCGCGATCATCTTGCCAGTCGTCGTCTTGCCGCAGCCCGACTCGCCCACCAGGCAGAGCACTTCACCGGAGGGGATGTCGAGGCTGACGTCGTCGACGGCCGTGATGGATTGGCCCTTGACGTCGAAGGTCCGACTGACGTGCTCGAGCGTGATCAGTGATTCAGACATCGTCATCTACTCGACCTTGAACGCCTTCAAGACCTCGCGGGCGTCGGTCCAGCGCCAGCAGGCCACGCGGTGCCCGGGAGCGACTTCGGTCAGATCCATGTCGTCGCGCTTGCATCGGTCGTCGGCGAGCGGGCAGCGCGGGTGGAACTTGCAGCCTGTCGGCAGGTTGATCAGATCCGGCGGCGAGCCCGGCACCGACGTCAGCTCCGACTTGTCGCCGGTGAGAGTCGGCACTGCCTTGATCAGGCCGATCGTGTACGGGTGGTACGGGTTGTTGAAGACGGTGCGGACGTCGCCGATCTCGATGATGCGCCCGGCATACATGGTTGCCACACGATCAGCCAGCTCTGCAGCGAGCGCCAGGTCGTGCGAGATGAAGAGCATCGAGAAGCCGAGCTGGCCCCGCAACTCCTTGAGCACATCCATGATGCTGCGCTGTGTCAGGATGTCGAGGGCGGTCGTCGGTTCGTCGAGGATGAGCAGCTGCGGTTCGAGCAGCAGCGCGAGCGCGATCAAGACGCGCTGGCGCATCCCGCCCGACAGCTCGTGCGGGAACGAACGCCAGACGCGCTCGGGGTCGAGGCGCACGCGCGCCAACAGATCCATTGAGCGCTTGCGCAGCGCGTCCCCCTGGCCTGAGCCAGACTTGTAGCCGTGGGCGCGCGCCGTGTCGCTGAAGTGCTCGGAGATGCGCAGAACCGGGTTGAGGGCGTTCAGCGCGGATTGGAAGACCATGGCGCACTCGCCCCAGCGGAAGCGGCGTAGATCCCCGCCCTTGAGGCCAAGCACTTCGATCTCGCCGGCGGTGCCTGTGCCGTTCGACGAGCGATGGTAGACAGCGCTGCCGCCTGTGACGCTGGCGGTGACCGGGAGCAGGTGCATCAGGCCGAGGCCGACGGTGGTCTTGCCAGAGCCGCTCTCGCCGATCAGGGCCAACGCCTCGCCGCGCTCGATGTCAAACGAGATCCCGCGCACCGCCTGCACGAGGCCGCGGCGGGCCTTGTAGGCGATGGAGAGCTCCCGAACCGAAAGCATGGGTTGAGCCATAGCGTTTACTCGTCGCCTCGTCGTCACACGCTCGTGCGCAGCCGCGGGTTGAACACCTCATCCAGCGAGCGGGCGAACGAGACGAGCGCGAGCTGGAAGATGACGATGGCGGCCATCGGCGCCAGGATGCTCCAGGCGGCCCCCGGGCTGAACAACACGCCGCGGCGCTCGGCCGCGCTGATCATCACGCCCCAGTTGGCGCTCGAGTACGGCACGATGCCGAGGAAGACGAGGCCCGTCTGCTGATAGATCGCGTGGGTCATCGCGAAGATCGTCGAGATCGCCACGAACGACATCATGTTGGGCAGCAACTCGCGGAAGATGATGCGCGGCGTGCCGAGGTCGAGCATGACGGCCGCCTCGACGTAGTCGCGGTTCTTGAGCGACAACACCTGGCTGCGCACCTGACGCGCGAGGGCCGGCCACTCGAGGATCGCCATCAGCACCGACAGCATGACCACGTCCTTCAAGGCCAGCACCGTCGCGAGCACCGCCAGGAGCGGGAACTTGGGGATCGTCAGCCAGATGTTGACGAGCTCCATGAGGACGCTGTCGACCCAGCCGCCGGCGAACGCGCTGACCGATCCGACGATCACGGCGATCAACATCGACAGCACGCCGGTGAGCACCGCGATCAGCACGATGTCACGCCCGCCGTTGATGATCTTGATCAAGTTATCCTGGCCCTGGAAGTCGGTGCCGAGCCAGTGCTGGGCCGACACACCCTGGTTGATCTCGGCCACATTGGCCGAGGTCTCGGGCGGCCAGATGAACGGCCCGACGAACGACAGGAAGACGATGAGGACGATCAGGACGAAGCCGATCATGCCCATGGTGTTGCGGCTGAGGATCTTGAGCGTCTTGACGCTCTCGCGCCAGAGGCCCCCCACGAAGTCGCCGATGGCTTGCATCTCAGTTATCGCCTCCGACGATCCGCACGCGCGGATCGAGCCAGCCGTACACGTAATCGGCCAGGAGATTCGACACGACCACCGAAGCCGTGATGATCAAGAACACGCCCTGCATCACCGGGTAGTCGCGCTCGGCGATCGCCTTGGCCAGCAGGAAGCCGACGCCGCGATAGGTGAACAGCGTCTCGAGCAGCACCGAGCCGCCCACGATGAAGCCGATCGAGATGGCCAGCCGCGTGAAGAGCGGCAGCGTCGCGTTGCGCCCGACGTAGGCGGTGAGGATGCGCCCGTCGGTCAGCCCGCGCGCGCGGGCCACCGTCACGTAGTCCTCCCCCAGCGTCGCCACTGTGTTGCTCTTCATCTGAAGCATCCACGAGCCGATCGACGAGAGCACGTAGACGAGCAGCAAGACGCGCACGTGCTTGAGGATGTCGAGGATGAACTCGATCGTGAAGGCAGGCTTCATCCCCGGCGACATCGCCCCGCGCATCTCCATGATCGGCACAGCCTTCCAGACGATGCCGAACAGCAGGATCGCCAGCAGGCCGACCAGGTAGGGCGAGATCGCGTCGAGCGTGGCCGCGACGTTGCTCAAGACATGGTCGATCCATGTGTCGCGGTTGTAAGCCATGATCGCGCCCAGGGCGATGCCGAGCACGAACGTGATCAGGAGCGCCAGTCCGACGCTGAACAACGTCCACGGCAGCACCTGGACGATCATGTCGGTGACCGCCAGGCCGGCGGACTTGTAGGAGTTCCCGAGATCGCCGCGGAGGGTGTTGCCAAGATATTCGATGTACTGGACCGGCAGCGGCTGATCGACATCGAGGTTCATTAGCGACGCCGCCTGGTTGCGCGCATCCTCGGGCGACATGCCCTGATTCGTCAATTCCTGGATCAGGACGTCGACGGCGTTGCCCGGCATGGCGCGGACTACGAAGAACGTGATGGTGGTGACCACCCAGATGCTGAACAGCGCCTTCAACAGCCGGCGCAGCAGGAAGTTCGACGTGATGCGGCGCACGAAACCCAGAGAGGCTGATTGAGCGGGCGGAGACGTCGTGATCGTGGCCATAGATGAAGACACCTACACGTTGGTCGATTCAGGAATACAGCAGCCACTCGGCCCTGGCGGTGGCGAACGCGGCTTCAACGTCGGCCCAGTCTCCGACGATGTCGCGAGTTGAGCAGCCCGCGTTGAGCGCCGCGCTGACTGAAGGCCCGCCCAACAGCCGATCGAAATGCGCGTTGAGCTCGAGACGATCCGGGTACAGCGCGCGCAACGTCTCGATCACGTGAAGGCCGAGGCGTACCGGCTGCAGGGTTGAGCGATCCAACACGTGCACCTGCACGCCTCCGCAGTCCTGGCCTGCAAAACGATCGGCGGTCGGCGCGAAGCGAACCGGGCGAAAACGTGCGCCGGGCAAGTCGAGCGCGTTGAGCGTTGAGGCCAACGCTTCTCCCTCGACCCAGGGCGCGCCACAGATCTCGAAGGGCAACGCCGTGCCGCGCCCGACCGACAGGTTCGTGCCCTCGAGCAGACACATGCCCGGGTAAACGATCGCTGTCGACAGCTGCGGCAGGTTTGGCGACGTGAATGCCCAGGGCAGCGCTGTCTCGTCGAACCACTGCGACCGCTGCCACTCGCTCAGGGCGACGACGGTCAGCTCGGCGCCGAGATCGAAGTGAGCGTTGAAGAACCGGGCCAGTTCGCCCATGGTCAGGCCATGTCGGATCGGGATCGGCGCGATGCCCACGAACGACTCCTGGTCGGGTTCGACAAGCGGGCCTTCGATCGCCAGGCCGTTGATCGGATTGGGACGATCGAGCACCCACACCGGCTTGCCTGCCCGAGCTGCCCCGCGCAGGACGTAATAGAGCGTGCTGATGAAGGTGTAGAAGCGCGCGCCGACGTCCTGCATGTCGAAGACGAGCGCATCGATGTCGGACAGCATCTCAAGCGTGGGTTGCTTGTCGGCGCCGTACAGGCTGTAGACGCGCAAGCCGCTCCGGGAGTCGCGACCATGCGCGAGGGCCACGCCATCCGCAGCGGCCCCGCCCCAGCCATGCTCGGGGCCGAACACGGTCGTGACGTTCAGGCCACTCGATCGCAGCGCGGCCAGGGCGTGCGTGCAATCCGGCAGGATAGCCGCCGGATGCGACACGAGGCCGAGGCGTCGATCCCTCAACGCCGCGGGCGGCTCGTCGCGGAGACGAGCCAGGCCGGTCAGGGTCATGCGAGTCATTGATGCCTGACGCCCGTGGGTCGGCTCGGGCCGACCCCTTGGGGTTGATCGACTTTTGAATGCTGGAGGCGGTCGTCCTGGACCAGCCCGCTGCTCAGCGACCCGGACCGAGGCCGGTTGGGAGCGCTGCCTGTGCTGGTATAGACCATATAAGACCACTATCACACATAACCACTACAGAGTCAAGCAATCGTGAGTGGTTTACGCTTGCGATAGATCAACTCGGCCACACCGGGCAGCATGTAATCAGGGAGCGCTCCCACCTGACAGTAGCCCAGTCGTTGATAGAAGCGCTGCGCCGCCAGGTTGAAGTCCGACACCAGCAGGAAGACGTCATCGCCCTGCGCGAACAAGACTCGTTCGGCGTGTTCCATCAACTCCTGGCCGAGGCCCTGCCCCTGACGCGTCGGGCTGACGCCGATCAGGCGGATGTAGCCGCTGCGCGCGAATGCGCCGACCGGCTCGAGCCACAGGAACCCGGCGGGCTCTCCGTCGCTCTCGACCACGAACAACGCGACACCCCGCTCGAGCCCTGACGAGAAGTGGCGTCGAGCGACCTCGGCAGTGACGCCATAGCGCCGCCACAGCGGATTGTCGGCCATGATGGTCGCGCAGGCATCGACGTCGTCAAGGTGAAATGAACGAACGGTCATGGCCATATCCGACGATCGCTCGGGAGCAGGGCTCACGGCGTCGCTACGTCAGCCCGCGCCGGTCTGCAAGATCGAGCGGAACTTGTAACGATCGCCGCGGTAAGTCGAAAGCACGTATTCGACGGGGATCCCGTCCTGGCGAAAGGTCAGGCGCTGGATGTGTTGGACAGCGGCCGGCGGAGTCAGCTTGAGCAACTCCAGTTCGCGTGGGCCGGCGAGCGCGGCCTCAAGGGTCTGTTCGGCGTGGGTGAGCGTGAAACCGTAATCGTCTGTCAGGACGGCGTAGAGCGACTCGCTTGCGAAGTCGTGGGTCAGCAGACTGGGGCAGAGCGCCAGCGGAAGATAGGCGGTCTCGATGGCCAGAGGTTCGCCGTCGGCGAGACGCAGCCGATGGAGGAGGATCACTTCGTTGCCGGGCAGCAGCCTGAGGGCCGCTGCCACTTCGGCGGTGGCCGGCACTGTGCGGGCCTCGAGCACGCGACTTCCAGGCCGGGTGTTGCGTGCCTGCATATCCTGGCTGAAGCCCGTCAACGAGCGCAGCGGCTGCTCGATCTTGGGTTGAGCCACGAACGTGCCCTTACCCACGCGTGTGTAGAGCGAGCCTTCACGCACGAGGTCGAGCAGGGCCTGGCGAGCCGTCATCCGGCTGACGCGGAACTGAGTCGACAGCTCGCGTTCGGACGGGATCCGGTCATGCGGGCGGAACCGCCCGGCCTGGATCTCGCCAACCAGAGCGTCCTTCAACTGCGTGTAGAGCGGATCGGGCGCTTCGCGTTTGAGTCGAGTTTTCACATTGGGCTGCCTAGTCTGGTATAGACCATGCGAGACCACTATACTGACAAGTCCCCTTGCAAGTCAAGCGATAGTGTCAACGACGAATGATCGGCCCGGCAACGCCAGGCTGACGATGCGGGCGCCCGAACGGATCTACGACTGTCGGGCCAGCACGAGTGCGCCCTGCGCCGGCTCCATGACGCGCTCGATGGGCGAACAAGTCACGGCCAACTCCGACAGATGAGAGACCAGCGCCTCAGCGACGGCCTGGCCGCGTGTGAGGACGCCACCGGCGAGAGCGAGCGGCACAGGCGCGGGCAGTGACAGGCCACGCACCACCATGGCGACGCCGAGGGCGAGCTCGCGACCCGCCTCCGTCAGGAGGGCGCGGGCGACGGCGTCGCCGTCCGAAGCGACGCGCTCAACCACAGCCGCCAACGCCGCGATCTCGGCTCGTGGAAAGGGCGTGCGATACACGGCGGCCACCAGACGCGAGGGGTCGGCCAGGCTCCACTGCGACAGGACGGCGTCGCGCAGAGCCGTCTCGGGGCCGCGTCCATCAGCGCCCCGCGCGATGGCGCGCAAGGCTCCGAGGCCGATGGCGAACCCGCTGCCCTCGTCGCCCAGTGCCCAGCCCCACCCGCCTGCCCGACTCGTACGACCGTCGGGAGAGCGCCCGACGATCGAAGAGCCCGTGCCCGCGATGACCGCCACGCCCCACCCCGCCGGCGTCCCGGCTGCAAGCGCCAGGGCCATGTCGGTCACCAGATGAAGAGCGACCCCGGGCAGAGCACGAGCCGCCCACGCGTTCAGTCGCTCCTGATCGTCGGGGCGCGCGGCGCCGGCAAGTCCGAGGCAGGCCGCGCGCAGGTCCCTAGGTCGGATCCCGGCTGACGCGCAGGCCTGCTGAACGGCGTCGTCGAGGGCAGACAACGCGGCGGCCTCGCCCGCGGCATGCAGGTTGGAGCTGCCCGCCCCGCCGCGGCCGATGACGCGCCCGGCCTCGTCCGCCACAAGGGCCGTCGTCTGCGTCCCGCCGCCGTCAACGCCGAGGAAGTGGCTGCGCATCGTCACCTGTCGCCAAACGGATCGCGGCCTGGATCCGGCCGCCGGCTTCGGCCAATCGGGCTCGCGCCTCTGCAGGTTCGAGCCCGGCCCGACATGCCACGATCGCGGTCTTGACCTCATCACCGCAGCGTTCGAGCAAGGCGGCCGCCGCGCTCGGACTGAGATCGCAGGCCTCCGAAACGATCCGGCGAGCGCGTTCGCGAAGCTTGATATTGATCGGACGGACGTCGACCATGAGGTTGCCCAACGTTTTGCCCAGCCGGATCATCACACCGGTCGACAGCATGTTGAGCACCATCTTCTGCGCCGTGCCGGCTTTGAGTCGGGTCGACCCGGTGATCACCTCGGGGCCGACCAACGGCGCGATAGCGATGTCGGCGAGGTCCTCGACGAGCGAGGGACGATTGCAGGCGAGGCTGAGCGTCAACGCGCCGCGGCGACGGGCTTCCTCGAGCGCGCCGAGCACGAAGGGGGTGCCGCCGCTGGCCGCGATGCCGAGCACCGAGTCGCGCTCGGTGACGTTCAGATCGATCACGGCCCGGGCGCCGGCGTCACGATCGTCCTCGGCGCCTTCGACAGATTGTGTGATCGCCTGTGGTCCGCCGGCCAGCTTGGCCACGACGAGCTCGGGGTCGGTGCCGAAGGTCGGCGGGCATTCGGCGGCGTCGAGCACGCCCAGACGACCTGACGTGCCGGCCCCAAAGTAGATCAGGCGACCGCCGCGACGCACCCGTTCGGTCACGCGTTCGATCGCGTCGGCGATACGGGGAAGCTCGACCGCCACGGCTGGCGCGACCCTGGCGTCTTCGGCGTTGATCACGCGCACCAGTTCAGCGGCCGAGAGCTCGTCGATGTGCGCGGTGCGTGGGTTGCGCGATTCGGTCAGCGCGCCAGGCGCCTCGGCCGTCGGCATCCATGGGCCGGGTGTGTGCTGGCCGAGGATGACCTGCGAGCGAGCGCCGGTGGCGGCGGGGAGGTTGCCGGGGCGTCCGTTCAACGACTCGTAGGCGAGGACGGCGAAGAACTGCGCCTCCTTGGCTTCGCTGGGAAGACCCAGCGCGTCGATGGGCCTGACGATCGACGTCGGCAACTCGGCCTGCAGCATCGCCATCAACGTCGGGTTGTGCGCGCCGCCGCCGCAGATGTAGACCTCGGCCGGGATCGTGGGCAGGCAGTCGCGATATGCCTGTGCGATCGAGCGCGCGGTGAAGGCGGTCAGCGTCGCGACGCGGTCGTCGCCCGAAAGCCCGAGCGCATCGGCGCGCGCCCAGATCTGAGCGCCGTAAGGCGCGCCGAACAACTCACGGCCCGTGGTCTTGGGTGGTGGCAGACGCAGATACGGCTCGGCCATCAACTCGTCGAGCAGGCCGACGTGCACGGTTCCGCGCGCGCCGCGGACGCCATCTTTGTCATACGTCTCGGCGCCGTCGGACAACCGGCTCACGGCGTCGTCCATCAGCATATTGCCGGGCCCTGTGTCGAAGCCGAGCTCACCCACACCGTTCGACGGCAGATAAGTCACGTTGCCGATGCCGCCGATGTTCTGAATGGCGCGGGTAAGCGTGTGATGTCGGAAGAGGATCGTGTCGGGGTACGGGGCCAGCGGTGCGCCCTGCCCGCCGACGGCCATGTCGCGCGTGCGAAAGTTGCTGACGACCGGGATGCCCGTGATCTCGGCGATCACGGCCGACTCGCCGAGCTGAAGCGTTGAGGCCCGTGGGCCAGCGGGGATGTGCCAGAGCGTCTGCCCGTGGCTGCCGATCAGGCCGACCTGGGCCGGAGTCAACCCGGCGGCCGCGATCACCTCGAGCGCCGCTTCACCGAAGGCTCGGCCGAGCGCGAAGTTGAGCGCGCACAGCCGATCAACGGTGCCGGTTTCGGGCCTGAAGCAGGCAAAGACCTCGGTGCGCAACTCGGGCGCGTAGGGCACGTGCCGATGCGCGAGCAGCTCCCATTGCAAGGCCGGCGGCGCGCCCTCGAGCCGTGTCACCACCGCTTCGATCCCGTCAGCGGACGTCCCCGAGATCATCCCTACCACGATCATGGCGCGCTCCCTCGGCCGTAGCTCGCCGCCACGGCGCACCCTCAAGTTACCTGTACTGGTCTAGACCGGCTGAGTCAGTATAGGGGCATCAGGATCGCTGCGTCAAGCACGCGCTGGCTGCCACCGGATGTAGCGGATCGAGTCTTCGGCGTTGCCACGCTGAACGGAGCGGTGGGCAATCGGGAGCTAAGGTGAGCCCCGCGCCGCGCAGTCGAAGCGTAAGCGACGCGGTGGAGACGGGTGCAGGAGTAGAACAACGAATGAAGCGGATGAGGGCTTGATCATGGGGGCGCCTTGATGGCTACCCTACTCGAGGCCCCGCGACCCCGGCCCTTCGACTGCGCGCGTACGGGTCCTGTGACGAGCCATGCGCGCCTTCCGCGCTCCGCTCAGGGTGGGGTCGCTTTTGGGATGGCACGACGGTGGTGCATAGCTTATTTCGGCGACGCACCCTCAGCAGAGCACGAATTGGATCCCGACTGCGGAGGGCGTTCTCATACGCCCGCAGTCGAAGAGTCAGAATCGCTATTTTGGGGTAGCCCGCAGTGGTGCCCTCCCTCTGGCAGCGACTCCACCCTGAGCGGACGCGGAAGGCGCGCATGACTGCAACAACGCCCGCACGCGCGCCGTCGAAGGGCCGGAGTCACTCAAAGCGGCTGTGCCCTCCCTCTCGTAGCGACTCCACCCTGAGCGGAGCGCGGAAGGTGCGCATGAATGCAACAGCGCCCGCACGCGCAGTCGAAGGGCCGGAGTCGCGAGGCGGCTGTGCCCTCCCTCTCGTAGCGACTCCACCCTGAGCGGAGCGCGGAAGGCGCGCATGGCTGCAACAGCGCCCGCGCGCGCGCAGTCGAAGGGTCGGAGTCGCGGGGCCGAATCGCATGTCGCAGGCCACGAGGGCACCTGCCTCGGATCGCGCCAGCACTGAGCAACTTGAAGATGAGCACCCAACTTAAACGGACCGCCAGCACGATGACACAAAGCCCCACGGCCCCAAGCTACTCGGAGCGCCAACCCCCTCGATTATCAGGCGCGCTGACTTAGCGCGAAGACTCTCCGATCAGCCAACGGCGCTCGCAGGATCCCGCTCAGCAGCATGGCAGTTGAAGGCGTCTGCCAGAGCGAAGATTTCCTCGAAGCTATTCTTCTCGCTCATTCGGCAGGGTGCCCCACCATCGAAGGTGCAGCCTTCAGGGGAACAACGGACCCCGGAGAACGGCAGGCGCAGACAACCGAACGCCACAGTCAGACGCCCATCGCTTGAACCGTTACCCCGTGCGTTGTCCACCGCGCTCGCCGAACAACAACACGCGCTCGGCAGAGATCAACTCGATTGCGCGGTGGATGCGCGCCGCGTTCTCGGGCTTGTTGGGCCAGGTGCTCGCGCCGCTGGGGTGCGGCAGGGGGATGAAGACGCGCCCGCCGATCTCATGGCGCGTGCCGATCAACTCCTCGAGCGACAACCGCGGATCGAAGAACAGCCCAAGCGCGAGCTTGCCGATCGGGATGATGAGTTCCGGCTGGATCAATGCCAGCTCCTGATCGAGCCACGGCCGACAGAGCGCCTGCTCTTCCTTGCTCGGCACACGGTCGCCGTGACCGCCCTTCCCTTTGCCCGGATAGCAGCGCGTGACCGCCACCATAGCTTGAGTGGATCGGAACCAGGTCTCGTCGAAGCCCGCCTGACCGAGCCATTGGAACAATCGTCGACCGCTGCCGGCGTTGAAGGGGCGCTGCGCGATGACCTCGGTTGGGCCAGGCGCCTGCCCGATCGTCATCACCTTCGCGGTCTGCGAACCATGCACGACGGGCGGGGGCGTGATCGCAAAGCCGGCCTCCAGGCACTTGCGACAGGCACGGATCGCGAGTTGCAGGTCGGCCAGGGTTGATGGTTTCCCAATAGGTGATCGAGTTGGAACAGCCATAGAGCCAGGAGCATAGCATGTCGGGCAGAAGTGCACGGCCGAAAAGAGGATCGCGAGCGTCGGGCTAAGGATTACTTCACGCTCTACGCCGCTGATATCGACGTGCGCCATCCAGGCCAATGGGATCGCCTCCGCCCAGCTCCTGACCGGTCGTTCAGTCAGGGCATAAACCAGGCGCAAACCTTATATCCCAGCAAAGTACTGACTCAAAAAGCCGCGACGGATCGATATAATGTGCCGCTAAGGGGGAAACGATGGTTTTACCGGATCGCATCGGACCATACAAGATCCTGCGCGAAATCGGCCGGGGCGGCATGGCGATCGTCTATCTGGCCGAACACCGTGCAACCCATGAGCAAGTGGCGTTGAAGGTTCTGCCGCGCCAGTTCACCTTCGATCCCGAATTCCTCGATCGTTTCCGCCGCGAAGCTCAGACCGCGCGCAAGCTCAACCATCCGGCCATCGCGGCAGTGCTTGACCACGGCGACGACGACGATCAGCCTTACATCGCCATGCGCTATATGCCGGGCGGCACGTTGGCTGACCTCATGCAGCGTTCGAAGTTGTCGAACGCGCGCGTCAAAGAGATCGTGCGGCAAATCGCCTCGGCCCTCGATCACATTCATGAAGCCGGCCTGATCCATCGCGATCTCAAGCCCAACAACATCCTCTTCGACGAGCATCACAACGCCTATCTGGCCGACTTCGGCGTCGCCAAGATGACGCTCTCGTCGGCGGCGCTCACGTCGGCCACCTACGTGGGCACGCCGGCCTACATGAGCCCCGAGCAGGCGACGGCCCGGGGCGACGTCGATGTGCGCAGCGATGTCTACGGCCTTGGCGTGATCGTGTTCGAGATGCTGACGGGCCGACCGCCCTACACAGCCGACACGCCCTTCGGCTTGAGCCTCGCGCACCTCAACGACCCGATCCCACAGATCAGCCCGCTGAGGCCCGAACTTGGGCGCGCCGGCGACGGCGTCATGCGCATGGCCCTGGCGAAGCGGCCACAGGATCGCTACGAGACAGCCGGTCGATTGGCCCGCGCCATCGATCAACTGCTCTCCGGCGAGACCGTCGAAGAACTGGCGGTCATGCCGCTCGAGCCGATGCCCACGCTGCTCGAGCCGCGCCCCGCGCTTGCCCCCGTCAGCCGCGCCTGGCTCTTCGGCTCGGCCGGAGCTGCCGTCATGGCGATGGCGCTCAGCCTCGCAGCGCTGGCGGGCACTGTCCTCGGCCTGCCCTGGGAGAGGACGCCTGGGGGCACGCCCGTGTACGCGCCCGCCGTGATGGATCTCAACAATTTGGGGATGGCCCGCGAACATGTGCTGGCCTCGGCGACCTGGACCTCCACGCCGACAGCGACCGACACGACGACAGCCACGGCGACGCCCACCAGCTGGCCAAGCGTGACGGCCCTGCCGCCCACGGCGACGATCGTCTGGCAACCGCCGACAGCGACGGCGCCGCCCGTTGAACCGACCCAGCCGCCTCCGGCCGCTCCCGCCAACACGACAGTGCCGCCCACAGCGGTGCCACCGACGGCCGTTCCCGTTGTGGCGACGGCGACGCCTGCGGTTGCGACTCAGGCGACCCTTCAGGCCAGCCCGACGTCGCCGATCACAAAGGCGTCGGCCACCCCTATCGTGCCAAGCGCCGTGCCGTCGGCTACGGCGATCCCAGCGACGGCGACGCCCGTTCCGCCCACCGCCACACCGGTGCCACCGACCTTTACGGCTGAGCCTCTGCCGACCGACATCATCGATCCGCCGATCGATGGTTGTCCGCCCAAACCGTACCTGTGTCCCTGATCTTCCCGGGAAACAAATCGACCGCGTCATGATGACGCGGTCGATGCGATTCAGTAGGTCTCTGTGACCTTTTGGATGGATCGCGGACGGTCGGGATCCAACCCGCGCGCCCGAGCCAGATGGAAGGCCATGATCTGCGCGGGCACGATGGCCGGTATCGGCGTCAGCGCTTCGGGCACGGCGCCAGGCACCGGCACCGCGAGTTCGCCGGCCTTCACCTCTTCCGGCTGATCGGTGAAGACAATGACGGTGGCGCGTTGATCGGCCAGCGACTTGCGCAACGCCGAGATCTCGTCTCGGAACGTGTCGCCGATGTCGATCACGACGACCGGGAAGCCGGGCTCAATCACGGCCAGCGGACCATGCATGAAGTCGGCTGTCGAGTACGGCTCCGCGAGCAGGTGGGTCAGCTCCTTGACCTTCAATGAAAGCTCGAAGGCTGTTGCGTAGTGATAGCCGCGCCCGAGGACCACACAGCGCGTGGCCTTCGCCAGCAGTTGGGCCGCGGCCTCTGCGGCCGGGCCGGCCGTCAGCGCCTCTGACATCGCGTCGGGCACCGCGTCGAGACCCGTCGCCAGCTCGCCAGCTCCCATCGCGACAGACAGCATCGCCAGGGCGCCGAGCGCCGCCGTGTAGGTCTTCGTCGCCGCCACGCTGCGCTCGACGCCGGCGCTCAGATCGATGACGTGATCGGCAGCTTCGGCCAACGGCGAAGACGGCGTGTTCGTCAGCGCGGCCGTCGGAGCCGATTGTCGACGTGCAGCCGCGAGCACGGCCACGATGTCGGGCGATTGACCCGACTGCGAAATGCCCAACGCCAGAGTCTGGCGCAGTCGCGGCACATAGTCGAAGCGGCTAAACAAGGATGGCGCGGCCAGAGCGACGGCCATTTGATTGTGAGCGCCAAGCAGATATTGCGCGTATCGCGCCGCGTTGTCCGAGGTGCCGCGTGCCGCGATCAACACGCGATCGATATCGGACGACCGCATGGCCTTGGCCAGACGGCCGATCGTGTCAGTTTGTTCGCGCAGCAACCGAGCCAGCACACCGGGCTGATCGTGAATCTCATCGAGGAGCAGGGATGTCATCGTGTCTCCAGCGTGACACGCCGTTCAGTTTTGGCGGTGGCGTTTTGGCGTACTGTGGACTTCGTCACGCGAGGAGAATTGTAGCGTACCCGTCTCAGACGCCGAGATGTCGACGAGATGCCCATGCCCGCCACCACGGATACCGCGTCTGCCTGGTATCGCGGCGACGAGGCTGATCGTCGACCATGGCTTGCAGGATCTGATAGCTCAGGGTCAGCGCGTGCTCCTCCTCATCCAGGAGGGTGCTGGGCTCGGGCATACCCGCGCGCACCCAACGGTCTGAGCACAAAATCCCCGCCGCGCGCCACCGCGCCGAGGTCATCAACTGCTCCGCAGCCAATCCGTAAACGACGCTCATCCATTCGGCCAACGCGATGGCCAGCGGCCCGGTATCTGGATCTGCAAAGTGATCGCGGTGCACCTGCCACCAGTTCACGTCGAGGCGGGCGGCCAGATCCACGTCGATCGCCATGCCCAGCCGCGCGTTCAACAGCTCATAGAAGCGGCGCATGTACGCCACGGCACGCGGGACGTCGTTGCCGCGGACCGGCGCGAAGGCCATCTCTGCCCTGGCCACCAGATAGGCGCCGTGGACGCCGTCGATCAGACCGAGCCCAAAGGCTTCGCGAACCAGCGACACTGAGGCGCGCAGCAGTTCGGCCCAGCGGCGACGGTAATACGCCTGGTAGTTTTCGCGCTCGAAGCGCGCGACGCGAACCGGGTCAAACACGTCTCTTGCTGGGGAGTGAGCCATAAGGGTGCCCTGTAGATCGGCTGCCGTTGACCGATCAATTACCGATTTCGTCGGAGACATCGCCCGTATTCTCAACGGGCTGATCGTCGCCGAACCGCAAGGCCTCGGCGATGACGCTTTCCCAATCGGGGCCCTCGATCGGCTGGGCCTCGGTGTAGGTCCGCGCCCAGACGATCAGGTCGTGGCAGACGGCGAAGATCACGACGCCGCCAGCGCGATAGTTGGCATCTTCACCGGCTCCCGAAAATGTCCATTCGGTCCAGACCAGGCCGTTTGAGCAGGCATGGCGCAACAGATCGGCACGGAGGTTGGGCACACACTCGAAAGTGTTGGCCCATCGCAGCGCTGCAGCGACCTTGCCGCGAGCATTACGCTCGGGGTGGGCCGGCTGCGTGTTCACGAAGTCCGTGTGCAGGCACTCGGCCAGAGCCCCGGCGTCATGCAGATTGAGCGCCAGACGAAACCGATCGATGACGGGCGGCAGGCAGGTGGACTCCATGCGGCTCCTCCTTCACAAGTGATACGGTTGAAACGTCGGTTGTCGCCGCGGCTTGCGGCGACTTATCGATCAGGTTCTAGCCGCCCAGATCGGCAGTTCGCAAGGGCGTCGCAGGCCGTCGCGGGATCCAGGTCGCGAAGGTCGGGCCGGGTGGATCGGGGATTCGAGAACGTTCTTCGGCCGTCGACGCGCGACGTCGCTCGAGCTCGAGCTTGAGGCTGATCTCGCCCATGCGCATGGCCCAACGATGGTTGGCCGAGAAGATCGGTTTGAACACGAAAGACAGGCTGCGCAGCAGAGGCTTGGTCACCTCGATGCACCAGTCGTAGGTCACGACGACATCAGCGCCTTCCTGAGCGAAGCGCCAGATGCCGCGACCGACGAAGTCGCCGGCTGCGACCAGGCTGAAGCCGCGCGGCGCGTCAGACTCGGTCACCGTGAACTGCCAGCGCAGCGTGTACGGCAGCCAACCCTTTGTGAACAGCGCGATGCGACGTCCCACTCCATCGGGGCCGCCCGGCGCGAGTTCTTGCACGTCGAGGTAGACGGACGGCCACCAGCGAGTCAGCCCGCGCGCGTCAGCCAGCACGTCGGCGACTTCGGCGCAGGTGCCCGGCACGCGCCAGACGGTGATGAAGTGGTAACCGATCGAGCGTGTCATGTCACAACTCCGGCAGGAGACCCAGTCCGCGCAGCAGGCCGGCCAGATCCCAGATGCGAGTCGCGCGGTACACAAGGCCGTCACGAATCGTCAGGTAGGTGGTGCCACGCACCGAGGTGTAGCGCCCGGTCGGCGGGATATTCATGAACGTGTTCTTATGAGTGCCCGACAACGTCCAGATCATGGCCACCACATCGCCGTCGACGGCCAGACCGTCGAGAGTCACTTCAAGATCCGGAAACGCGCGCATGTAGTACTGCGTCAGCCGACGGATGGCGTCGACCCCATGCTGCGGCTCGGCCAGCGCGATGTCGTCGCCTTCGAAATCAGGGGCGTAGAGGGCGGCCACCGCCCTGGCATCATGAGCGTTCCAGGCGTCGGTCAACGCCTGAACCAGGCGCGCGTGCGAGTCGCGCGTCGCCGCTGGGTGCGTTCGATCGGAGCCTGGCCCTCGATCCGATGAGAGGGTGCTTTCAGCCACGCGCACGTGCGCCTTTCCCGATGCCGTGTTTCAGGCATCGACCGTGAATAGAGGGTAGGGCCGGATTGAACGGTTCACCAGCCCAATCGATGCTCATTCGTTGATCACTTTTGCGATCGTGCTCAGCCGCCGAGTTCCTGCTGCCAGAGCCGATCGATCAGCCAGTCGACGCCGGCCTTGAGATGTCGTCGGTAGGTGCTGAAGGGGAGGTCCAGCTTTTCAGCGGCCTGTTCCTGGGTGACGGAGGGCTTGAAATAGGTCGCTTCGAGCGCTCGATACAGCTTGACATCGCGAGCCGAAGTCAACAGCGGCTCGGCGGCTCGTTTCAACAGGCTCGCGAGCGCGGCGGCGCGGGCCCTCTCATCGCCCGGTTCATCGCCGCGCTCGAGGATGAGCCGCGAACGCAGGAGCGGGTTGCCGCGCAACAGATCCGGAGCCGCGACGTCGCGGAGCGCCAACCGAACGGCGCTCGCAAACTCATCGGCGCTGAGGACGACGACAGGGGTTGATGCCGGCCGCGAGACGGCGGCCTCGACCGTCGGTGACGTTTCGCGCTCGGCCAGCAACCCCAACCACGCGGAGGGCGGACGCAGGCGCCAGTCGTGGCCGAACACGCCGAAGGATCGTCGCTCGATCTCGAAGTCGGCGTCGGCGAGGCGATCGAGATCCGCGTAGGCGAACAGCGGCGCCCAATCGGTAGGCGCCGCGCAGGCGAAGAAGTGAAAAGCCAGATGGGTCGTGATGAGGTAGAGACGCACGGCCAGGACGAAGAGCAGGCTTTGCACCGCCGACACGGATTGATACGTGTCGCGAGCGAGCCACGCCCGGAAGCACAGCGACGTTTCGTTTCCGCGGAGGGGCGCGCGTGTCTCAAGATAGTGCCACGCGGCGCGGGTGGCAGGGTCGGCATCGCGGTCGTGCGGCGCGGCGGCCTCGAGTGAGACGCCCTGCATGAAGCCGACGATGACGCCTGCCGGGTCGCGCACCACTGTCGACCCGGCGGGCTGGCGATCGATCCAGAAGTCGACCCACTCCGCCGACGCCTCACCTTCGTGTTGCGCGACCATGGCATGCACGATCGCGCGATCCTGCTGCGAGATCGGTTCGGCGCGCAGGTGGCCGCCGGCGCTCCACTCGAACATCGACTTCACGACGCCGTTGTCGCGGTGGAGGTAGATGAGATCGAACAGGGCCTGCTGTTGAGCGAGGCCCGAGCTCTGCTGCAAGCGCGTGACGTAGTGCTGGCGCGCCCGGCGATGCAGCTCGGTATACCAGTCGGGATGACGCCAGCGCAGGTCGCGCCCAAGCGTGTCGCGGGCGAGGTCATGCGGGAACAGGCCGTCGGCGCCGCTCTCGATGAACGAAAGGCCGCGCAGCCAGTCGAACAGATCATGAGCATCTGGCGTGCCGAGCATCGTCGCCAGCAGGCTCTCAGTCAACGCGCGCACAAGGCTGCAGGCTTCAAGCGCGGCACGATGGGCCGGTCCCGGCACCTTTTGGATGAAACGCTCGAGCAGCGCGCGAACGATATCCGGCGAGGCATCGGGTTGAAACGACTGGCCGCCGCGCTGGTTGAACACATCCGTGACGAGCGAGAGCGCGAGCGGGTGGCCGTGGGTGAAGCCGAGGACCGCCGGCATCTGCTCATCGGGAAGGCCATGGCTCGACAGGAAAGCGCGGCCCTCATCAGGGCTGAGGTTGCGCAGCGGCGCCACGTGAATGAGATCCTGCCAGCCCGGGTCGGCGCGCCAGGCGGGCGCGAGGGGGCGCTGGCCGGCCATCGCGACGAGCACCCCTTCGGGGAGCTGTGGCAGGAAGGTGTCGCGCAGCCAGGCCTCGAGCGGCTCGAGACGTTCGCAGGTATCGAGGAGCAAGGCGTGTCGGCCGTGCGCCAGTGCGTCGATCACGGAGCGGCCGGCGGGCAGGCCGAGGGACTCGGCCAGGGCCTGAACGAAGGGTTCAGGTGCGGACTCGATCAGGCGCGCGTCGAGCAGGTGCGGGGCGACATCGACCTGCCGGCACAGGTCCGCCATCTCGCCGAGCAGCGACGTCTTCCCGATTCCGCCGGGTCCGAAGATGTAGAAAAGGAGGTAAGGCGGGGTATCCGCCTGGAGGGCGGCCTTCCAGGAGGCCAATTCGGTCGAACGGCCCACAAAGCGTCGGCGACGCGCTGCAACAAGACGGTCTGCCAAACGTTGGGTCATGACATGCTCGTTGCTGCCAATCCCCCTGGTGGATAATGTCGAGCATTATAGTCTGATTCGCAAGTAAGAAATCGGGAGTGCCCCGATGTGTCCCGATGTCGGTCGCGACGCGACATCGGGACACATCGGGGCACTCCGATTTCTACTTCCCGTACCGGTTCACGATCCACACCCCGACCAGCAACAACGCCCCGCCCGCCGTCTGGCTCAGGTCGGGGTACTCGCCGAGCAGCGGGATGGCCAGCAGCATGGTGACAACCGGCTGCAGCAACAGCACGATCGACACGATCGACGCCGGCAGATGGCCGAGCGCGTAGTTCACCAGCAGGTAGCCGCCGATCTGCGTGAAGACGCCGACGGCCAGCATGAGCAGAATCGTCTGCGGCGGATAGCCAACCAGCGGCTGGCCGAACAGCACTGCCACCACCAGCAGCGCCGTCAGGCTTGCCAGCGCCGACAGCCACCACGACGCCAGCGAGTTCAGGCCGACCCGCGCCTGTTGCGTCACCATGAAGTATGCGGCGTAGAAGACGCCAGCGCCCAGGCTCATCATGCCGCCCAGGCCGGCCTGCCCGCCCAGCGAGAAGTCGCCGGCCACGAGCGTGAACGCGCCCAACAGCGCCACCGCCAGCCCGATCCAATAGCCGCGCTTCAGCGGCTGCTTGAGCACCAGCCACGTCGCCAGCCCGACCCAGAGAGGCGCCGTGTTGCCGAGGAACGTGGCATTGGCGGCCGAGGTCATCAGCACCGACTGGTTCCACAACGCCAGGTCGCCCGCGAAGCACAGGCCGGCCACCACCGCCATCCAGCCCGCGCGGCGATTGGTGATCGGCCGCCGTCGCACCGAGAACGCAAACGGCAGGCCGAACAGCACGACCGCCAGACCCATCCGATAAGAACCTGCCACTGCGCCGGGAGCGCCCGCCCAGCGCACGAAGATCGCCGAGGACCCCATGCCGATCACGCCGAACAACAGCCCGATTAACGGCCACGGACGCGCCACAGGCTTTTGAAACGTCTCTGAAGTGGTCACTGCGCCTCGCCTGCTTCAGGCGCTCGACGCCGCATCATGATGTGCTCGGTCGAGGCCGGCAGGTTCATCAAACGTTGAGGCAGGAACTCCGGGTAGACCGTCAGCGCGCCCAGGTGCGCGATCGGGTGCCAGGCGTACTCCATCGCGTGCCCGTCCACTTCGATGCGCCGCACGCCTTCGATCGCGTTCCACGGCGAGTCCGGCTGAAAGGCCATCAGCCAGTAGAAGCCCAACTCATGAAAACGCTTCAGCCACTGATCGATGAAGAAGTGTTCGACGACCCAGAGCAACCGCACGGGCTCGACCACCGCGTCGAGCTCTTCGCGCATCTCTCGCACCAGCCCCTCGGCCGAGGTCTCATCGGCCTCGATTCGGCCGCCCGGCGTGAACCAGAAGCTTTCACCCGCCAGACGCTGCAGCAGAACGTGGCCTTCACGCACGACGATGCCCGCCGTCCGCGCCATGAAAGTGGTTTGATTGATTTGAAAAGAGAGCATGACCTAGAGCTTGCGATAGTCGACGGGCATCCCGGCGAAGCGACGGCGCATGACCCGCACGGCAGGGGCGTGATGATCGACCAGCAGAAAACGCCGACCCAGCTCAACGGCAGCAACCCCGGTGGTGCCCGAGCCGGCGAAGAAATCGACAACCAGGTCACCGGGATCCGACGACGCGGCGATGATACGCCGCAGCAGCGACAGCGGCTTCTGAGTCGGGTACCCGGTCTTCTCCTTGCCGGTCGGGCTGACGATGGTCAGCCACCAGGTGTCTGTCGGCAGTTTGCCGCGCGCCGCCTTCTCAGGCCCGACGAGCCCCGGCGCCATGTACGGAATGCGGTCGATGGCGTCGACGTTGAAGACGTAGCGCTTCGGGTCACGCGCGTACCAGAGGATGTTGTCGTGCTTGGGCGGCCACTTACGTCGCGTGCGCGCGCCGTAGTCGTAGGCCCAGATGATCTCGTTCAAGAAGCTGTCGCGGCCGAAGATGCCGTCGAGCAACACCTTGCAGTAGTGCACCTCGCGGTAGTCGATGTGGAAGTACAGCGACCCGTCCGGCGTCAACACGCGCCGCGCCTCGATCAGCCTGGGTTCGAGGAAGGCAAGATAGTCGTCGAAGCGATCGCGGTACGACTGCTGGCCGACCACTTCGGTGGTGTAGCGCCTGCCGGCAAAGCCGGTGCGATCGCCGGCCTCACCGTCGGCGCGCGTCGTGCGAAGCCGCTGGCGCGTCTGCTGTTTGCCGGTGTTGAACGGCGGGTCGATGTAAATCAGGCGCGCGCTCGCGTCGGGAAGCGCACGCAGCACGGCGAGGTTGTCGGCTTGGTAGACCACGTTTGCGGACACGGGGGCGATTGTAATCCACGGCGCGCCGCCACGACGCCAACACTCCCCCGCCGTTCTCCTCTTTTCCGCAGCGCATGTTTACCAATAATGTTCCCTATCGCTTCATTCACCGGGTGTGGCGCGAAGCACTCATCTGGCTTCGCGCCACGCTCGGACTTATTCTTCGGGAGTTCGTAGATGCAGCCGGGTCGCTCGAACGGGATCGCTCACGTCTTCATCGCCGCTGTGCTTCTGACAGCCTGCGCGTCTCCCGTAAAGCCGCAACCCACTCCGGTCGCGCCGCCGCCCGCCACCGTCAGGCCGACCAACCCGCCAGCTCCCACGGCCAATCTCGCCCCAACCGACGCACCGGCTCCGACAGCAACGACGCCGCCCACACCGGCCTCGCCCACCGCGACCGCCCTGCCCGCGCCCGACTCGCTCGCGATCTTCCGGCAGGGCATGAAAGAAGACGCCGAGCGCTATCAGTTCGCGATCGATCAGGGCGCGCGCTTCGTCACAGCCCCAGATGGGCGCAGTTTCTCGATCGTGTGGTTCCCGCCGGGCACGGACCCGGAGGCGCCGCCGCCCGTGATCGCCACGCTGCATGGCCACGGCAGCTATGCCTTCGACGAGTTCTATCTCTGGCAGCCCTACGCGCTTGAGCGCGGCTACGGCATCATCGCGCTGCAGTGGTGGCTCGGCACCGGCGAGCAGATCGACGACTACTACGTGCCCGCCATCATCTATGAAGCCTTCGCGACCACGTTCGCGGCCGAGCACGTGAAGCCCGGCAGCGTGCTGTTCCACGGCTTCAGCCGCGGCTCGGCCAACTCGTATGGCGTGACGGCCATCGACGCCAGCCTCGAACGGCCTTACTTCGCCCTGACGATCGCCAACGCCGGCAAGCCCGGCACGGACTTCCCGATCAACGTCGACATCGCCAACGGTAAGTTCGGTCCGTCGCCTCTGAGTGACACCCACTGGGTCATGGTTTGCGGGGAGCGTGATCCCCACCCGGATCGCGACGGCTGCCCGGGCATGCACGAGGCTCGCGACTGGGTGACGAACTACGGCGGCGTGGTCGACCTGTTGATCGAGGACCCGAACGGCGACCACGGCGCGTTCCACAAGAACCCGGCCAACGTCAACACCGCCCTCGATGTCTTCGCTCAGTTGCTGACTAACGGCGATTAGGGGGTCAAACGCTCAGGCGGCGCAATCGCTCCGCCGCCTTCTCGAGCGTGGCCTGCTGCTTACAGAACGCGAAACGGATCCGGTTGCGGGTCTGGTCGAGGTGCTCGGGGCTGTAGAAGGCGCTCAAAGGGATCGCTGCGACGCCGACCTGAGTGGTGAGCCAGCGGCAGAACGCCGCGCCGTCGTCGCCGATGCCGGCCCGCGCGCTGACAACGGCCACGTCGGTGAGGATGAAGTATCCGCCGTCGGGGACGTTCGGCCTCAACCCCATTTCATCGAGCACGCCGACCAGGAAATCTCGCTTGCGCTCATAGTCCTCGGCGAGCGCGTGCACGATGGCGTCACCGTTCGTCAGCGCTTCGGCGGCGGCAAGTTGCAGCGGCACCGGAGTCGCAAAGGTGATGTACTGATGCGTGCGCCGGACGGCCGGCGTGAGCGCCGGCGCCGCGATCGCCCAGCCGACCTTCCAGCCCGTGAAACTGAAACTCTTGCCCAGGCTGCCGATCGTGATCGTGCGCTCGGCCATCCCCGGCAGCGTGGCGAGGCGCACATGTCGGGCCTGGCCATACACAAGGTGCTCGTAGACCTCGTCCGTGATCGCCACCACGTCCCATGTCACACACAGGATCGCGACGGCCTTGAGCTCGTCGGCCGTGAACACCTTGCCGGTCGGGTTGTGCGGCGTGTTGATGAGGATGACGCGCGTGCGCGCGTTGAAGGCGGCGTTCAGTTCGTCGAGGTCGAGCCGCCACGCCGACTCGCCGACCAGCGGCGGGTGCAGGGTCACGAAACGCGGCACACCGCCCGCCATCTGCACGGCCGGCACATACGAGTCGTAAAACGGCTCGATCAGGATGACTTCGTCGCCGGGGTCGATCAGGCCCTGGATGGCCGAGTAGATCGCCTCGGTCGCGCCGCAGGTGACCGTCACCATCGATTCGCCGTCGACCGCGTGGCCGTAGTGCCGTCGGGCGTGTTCAGCGATGGCGGTCCGCAGAGCCGGCTGCCCGACGCCCACCGCGTACTGGTTCTGGCCCTCGGCGATCCCGCGCTGCGCGATCGCCTTGACCGACTCGGGGCCGTCGAAGTCGGGGAAGCCCTGGCCGAGGTTGATCGCGTTCTCGCGCACGGCGAGCGCGGTCATCTCGGAGAAGATCGTGGTGCCGAAGTCGGCGATGCGCCGCGCGAGTCTGGGGGACATGGGGACACTCTACCACGGGGTGAGGCGGTAGCTGTCAGCCATCAGCAGTCAGCTCACGCGACGCGCACCCACCAAGTTGGCGCGGCAGCGTTGCTGACCGCTAATCGCTGACAGCTGACTGCCTAGTTTCCGGTTATCATCCGCACCATGGATCTGAGACCCGGACGCAACGGATTGCCCTACCTGCCCCTGACGGCCCGAGACGGCGCCCACGTTGACATCTACGCCGACGGCGCACAGGTGACATCCTGGATACCGGCCGGCGGCAAGGAGCAACTCTTCCTGAGCCCGCGCTCCGAGTTCGAGCCCGGTCGCGCCATCCGCGGCGGAGTGCCGGTCGTCTTCCCTCAGTTCTCGGGAGAAGGGCCGCTGCCCAAGCACGGCTTTGCGCGCAATCAGATGTGGCGACTCGACTCGGCCGAGGTCGGGGCGAAAGGCGTCGTCGCGGAGTTCGGCCTCGAAGACAGCGACGCCACGCGCGCGATCTGGCCCTCACGCTTTCAAGCCACCTGTCGCGTGGAGTTCGGCGGCAATCAGCTGGCGGTGACGCTGGGTGTCACCAACACGGACGCCGGCCCCTTCTCGTTCACGGCCGCGCTGCACACCTACCTGGCTGTGACCGATTGCCGAACGGTGAGCGTTTCGGGATTGAAGGACCTGGCCTATCGCGATGCTGCGCAGGGCGATCCGCCCGGCACATCGCCGCGCCTCGATCGACAGACCGTGCTGCGCTTCAAGAGCGAAGTCGATCGCGTGTACTACGGCGCCGGCGCCGTGCAGGTCAGCGAGACGGGCCGCGAGCTCGACATCTCGGCGCGAGGCTTCCCCGACGTCGTCGTCTGGAACCCCGGACCCGAGCTTGCGGCCAAGCTCAAGGACCTGCCCCCCGACGGCCATCTCAACTTCATCTGCGTCGAAGCCGCCGTCATCGGCCGCCCCGTCCTCCTCGCACCCGGCCAGTCGTGGCAAGGAACGCAGGTATTGCGCGAGGGGCGAGGGGCGTAAAGCGAAGGGCGAAAGGCGAAGGGCGGAAGGCGAGGGGCGAGGGGCGAGGGGCGAGGGGCGAGGGGCGAGGGGCGAGGGGCGAGGGGCGAGGGGCGAGGGGCGAGGGGCGAGGGGCGAGGGGCGATCACGCTACCGCGCTCTTCGCCCTTCGCGCCTCGCCCCTCGCGCCTCGCGCCTCGCCCTATGCTTTACGCGCCTCGATCTTCTTCCACGCCTTCTGCATCACAAGCGCATCGTCTTCCATAGCCGGGCTCTCACACAGGATGCGGCCGCCACAGTTGGCGTCGCGCAGCGCTTTGAACAGGTCCTTGTACTTCAGGTCGCCGTCAGCCAGGGTGACATGGTTCTTCTCACCCTTGGGGCCGTACTCGATGCCCGAGAGATGGATGTGCAGGCGCTTGAGCGCTTTGGCGCCGAGCTTCTTCTTGACCAGCTTCAACAGCGCCGTCCACTCGGCGTAAGAATTGACGGAGCCGTCGCCGGGGCGCGCGTGCAGGTGGGCGAAGTCGATGCACGGCAGCACGCCGTCGATCTCGGCCGCCATCTCGAGCGTGTCTTCGAGCGAGCCGAGCATCGCGCTCTTGCCCATCGTCTCGGGCCGCAGCGTGACAGGGTTGCCGGCCGCGCGCAGTTCATCGACGCAGGCTTTGAGGCGCGGGATGGCGACCTCGAGCACCTCGGCGGCCGGGCGCCCGAAGTACGAACCCGGATGGAAGATGATATCCGTCGCGCCGGCGAGGTTGCCGTAGTGAGCGGCGTCCATCAGACGTTTGCGGCTGTTCGGCCACTCCTCGGCTGTCGCGTTGAGGTTGATGAAGTACGGGGCGTGCACCGAGAGCGCGACGTCGCAGCCGCCGGCCGCCGCCTTGATCTCGGCGCAACGGCCCTCGCTCACCCTCACGGATTGCACCCAGGCCAGTTCGAGCGTGTCGAGTTTGAGCTCGGCCAGGCGTCGCGCGCCCCCGACCGTGCCGCCTGGATTCTTGGGCGTGGACAGCGGAGCACCGACGGTGCCGAACCGGAAAGCAGTTGTCGTCATGGCAGGACCTCGTTGAACGAGCGGCTCAGGCCGCTCCGGGTGGGGGTGGACGGCGGGTGCCCCGGAGTGCCGAGCGCAGGCGCTCCCAGGCCGCTCGCACCGTGTTGGCCTGTTCGGCGTTCACCGGCTCCGAGTCGTATCGGGCGCGATCGAACGCCTCGGTCAGGGCGTGCACATCCTCTTCGGCCTCCGACACAGCCGTGCCGAGCACAGGATCATACTCGTTCGGCGTCTGCGCGGGCTCGCGGCGAATGCCCTGATCGCCGGCGCGCCGCAGCGTGCTGAGATAGTAATACATCACCTGATCGCGCGGCGAAGCGCGCCGCAGGCTCCAGAAACGCATCGGGTTGACGTCCGGCACTCGGCTCCGCAAACGCGAGATCCCTTCAGTCAGCCCCTGGCGAAGCGCCCTGGCCAAGCCCAGGCCGCGCTTTCGCAGCGACTCGAACAACCGAATAAGGCCACGCAGCCAGCGCATGTCGCGCAGAAGCTTGAGCAACTCAGGCCGATCGCGCAGGTACAGGAACAGGATCCCGCCCACCATCACGACGATGGTCACTCCGAACAGGATCAGGCGCAGCTGCTCCCAGAAGGGGTCAGACGCGGCGGGGGCCTGTTGCCCGAAGTCCGGCGTGGGCACCGGCGGCGGGGTCGGCGCCGTGAACGCGGGGTCGATCGGCATATTCGGGAACAGCATCGCGATCAGGCTGAGCACGGCTGCGAAGACGTAGGCGATGGCCACGTACACGGCGTAGATCACGAAACCGGCCGCGGCGATCACGAGCCGCGCCAGCCCGAACACGCCGTCGCTGTAGCCCGTCGGCAGCAGGAAGGCCACGACCGCCGCGATGGCGACCAGGGCCAGGGCATGCCACGCCCAGCGCCCGCCAAGTCTGGCGCTGACCTCCACCTTTTCGAAATCCCAGATGGCCGCCCAGTACATGTAGTTCGCCACGCCGATCTGACCCAGGCCGAGCAGAAAATACAGCAGCGCGTTGAGGATCAGGCCCGTGATCGGCGGGCGCGAGAAGTCGAACAGGAAATCGAGGCCCACGAGCGTGAGGCCCGAGATCACGATCAACAGGAATCCGCCGCTGAAGTAGCGGCCGTACAGTCTGTCGCGCGGAGTGTTCGTGGCCAGCGATCGCTCGGGGTCCGACAGCTTGTCGAGATCCTCGAGCGTCTCGGTCGTCGTCAGAAGCGCCGACAGCGCGATCACGAAGTTGACGACGGTCTGCAGATCGAGGATGTGGAGCAGATCGTCTGACCACACCCGCAACAGGTCAGCGATCGGCGGCAGTGGCTGGGTCACCAATCCGCCGATCTTAACCACGATGAACACGACGATCACCTCGACCAGCCGCATCTTCCAGCGATCCGTCATGAACACGAAACGGCGCTTGAAGAGATGGAAGGTGAAGCCCGCTTCGAAGGCGGCGAGGGCGGCGACCGTCACGGTCCACCACAGGTTCCAGTCGGGGTAGAAGTACTTGGCGAACGCGGCCAGCGACCAGGCCATGCAGCCGGCCATGCCGGCCTGCAGCGCGGGCACCAGGATCTCGGGCAGCCAGGCCGGGAGCCACGGTCTGGCGTTCATCGCATCGTCTCCAGATCGCGCTCAAACGCCAGCGGGTAGATCGGGACGCGCAGCATGGCCGCGCGCCGGCGCGTGTCCGGCGCCAGCCGTTCAGGCTGCACCAGCACGAGCGCCGCCGGATAGCCAGCGCGCACCAGCTGGGCCAGGGCGTCGAGGAGCTCGGGCGTATCGCGGCCGGTGATCGCCACCAGGGTCGTGCCCCAGGGCATGTGGATGCGCTGCCGGTTCAATAGTTCGACGAACGGAGCCTTGTCGAGCGGGTTGACGCGCGCCAGGATCTCGAGCACCGACATGAGGTGCGCGCGTTCGGCGCGGATCGGCAGACGGAACGACGTGCGCTCGCCGAGCCAGACGTCCTGCGCGTCAGTCGCCAGCCCGACCGGCAGCCGCTGCCCCACGACAACGTGGTTCGCGATCGACGCGGCGGCCACGATCGCGAGCTCGATGGCGTCATAGCGTCCGCGCGTGTGGTAACCGTCGTAGCTCATGTCCAGACAGACCAGCGTCTCACGCGCGATCGCGGGCTGATAGTGCTTGACGAGCAGTGTGCCGGCACTGGCCGAGGCCGTCCAGTGGATACGCCGCAGCGAGTCACCTGGAGCGTAGTCGCGCACGCCGACGACGCGCGTCGGGTCTTCGAAGAGCGGCAGCGGCGCCGGCAGCGTGGCCAGCGGCGAACGCGTCGGCAGGCCGAGCCTCTGCAGCGAAACGACCTTGGGGTAGACGATCAATCGGTCGGCCGTGGCCTCGACGGTCTCCGGCCTGACCAGGCCTAAGGCATCGCCGGTTTGAACGCGCGCCGGACCGACGTTGTAGACGCCGCGCCGCCCGCAGTAGAGCTGGTAGTCGTAGGCGTGTTCTTCGCCCGGATCGAGGCTGAAGACCTGATGGCGAGGCGCCTGCAAGCGCAGCGACACGGGGATCGATTCGCGCAGGTGCACCCACGTGATCGGCAGACGTCCGGTGTTGCGCACGTTCAGGCGCACCTGCACGGTGTCGCCGTGAAAGGCTCTGTCGATGAAACGACGTTCGGTTTTCAGGTTCTTGAGCCCGCGCTGCACCCACCAACGCGCCAGAAGGTAGACGCCGAAGAACAGATAGGCGATCGTGAAATAGAAATCGACCCGCAGGATGGCGGCGATCAGGAAGACGAGCAGCAAGAACAACAACAGTCGTTGCATCGACGCGGCCTGCCCGCTCTCAGCCCGACTTCAGTTCGCCCAGATCGAGCGGCGCCCGCTCGATGATCTCAGCCAGGATCGCCTCGGCCGTGCGCCCACGGAGCTGGCTCTCGGGCCGGATCACGAGGCGATGCGCCAGCGCGTAAGGCACGAGCTCCTTGATGTCGTCGGGCAACACGTAGGACCGCCCGCGCAACGCCGCGAGCGCCTGACCGGTCTTGTAGAGCGCCAGCGAGCCGCGCGGGCTGGCGCCGAGCGCGACGTCGGGATGCGCGCGGGTCGCTTGCACGATGGAGAGGATGTAGCGCTCGAGCGTCTCGTCGACGTTGACGTCGGCCACCTGGTCCGCGGCCTCCATCAAGGCCCGGCCCTCGACAGCCGCCTTGAGGTTCTCGATCGGGTGCACGCGCCGCAGGTTACGGAGCATACGCGTTTCGTCGACGGCATCCAGGTAACCGAGCGACAGCCGGAGCAGGAAGCGGTCGAGCTGCGCCTCGGGCAGCGGGAATGTGCCCTCGAATTCGACGGGGTTCTGTGTGGCGAGCACGATGAAGGGCGCCGGCAGGGCATGCGTGACGCCGTCGACGGTCACCTGATGCTCTTGCATCGCCTCGAGCAGCGCGGCCTGCGCGCGCGGCGTCGCGCGGTTGATCTCGTCGGCCAGCAGCACGTTGACGAACACGGGCCCTTGCCGGAACTCAAAGTCCGTCGATCGCTGGTTGAAGATGCTCACGCCGGTGATGTCGTTGGGCAACAGATCCGGCGTGCACTGCAGACGCTTGAAGCTCAACCCCAGGCTGGCCGCCGCGGCGCGCGCGAGCATTGTCTTGCCTGTGCCCGGCACATCTTGAATGAGCACATGGCCGCGGCACAGCAGCGCCACAAGCAGGTACTCGATCTGCGTGCGCTTTCCGACGATGACGGTTTCGATCTGGGCGACGAAGCGTTCGGCAAGATCGGTCAAAGACATGGAGTCGATCCGTTGGCGTGAGGACAAGCCCACCCCGCCCGGCCGAGGTCGTGGGGATCCGTCGGCGGACGAGCCAACCGGCCTAAGGGCGACCAGTGGCCTGATTATCGCGCACTCTGAGTGCTGCGAGAGTTTAGGAGCTGGATAGCGTCTCCCGGCTCAGAACGGCGGACGGTAGAGGACGAGGGTTATGAAGACCCCGACCCCGATCGAGACGATCAGTAGCGCGATCAAGAGGCCCGTCCAGCGACGCTTGCGGGGATGGCCGCGACGTCGCGGGGTCTGATCAAACGGCTCGACCTTAGGCACCAGCGGAGCGCCCATCAACCCGACCGCCTCCCAGCTGGCAGCCGGGGTCGCCGCGAACTCGGTGGAGTACCAGTTGGCGGCGTCCGCGAGCCGCCCGGATTGCGCCAGAGAGCGAATGGCCTCGAGCAGGATGTGTTGGGTCACCGCTTCGTCGCCCTGACGCACCGAAAACGTCAGCCAGTCGCCTTCATCGTCCTGCGTTTGAAGCGGCAGACCCTGCTGCAGCAACCGCACGAGAGCATCCGCGCGTTCGGGACCGATCCGGTAATGCTGCTGTATCCACGAACTGGCTTCACCCGGCTCTCCATGTCGGAGCAGCATAGGCAGCGCATGTCCTAACTCCTCGAGTTGTGTATCGGAAAATGACGTGGCCGGTCCCAGTTCGATCAGCATGGGTGAAAAAGTATATCAACGGCTTGGCGCTTCACTCTCGAACCGCGGAAACGCGGCAGGTAGGCCGATGACCCATGGAGTCGTGCGGCATATTCCGACAGAAACACGGGCGCCCCATGTACCCGTTAAAACGACAACGCCGGCGGTTTTCGCCGGCGTTGTCAGGGCTGGTCGACCGATTTCAGGCCTCGCTCTTGCCCTTCTCGTCATCCTTGTCGGAAGCATCTGCCGGCGGCTCGCGATGCCACTTGAGCGTCACATTGAAGTTGGCATCGCTGTTCGTGCGGCCCACCACAAGCCTGCCCAATTCACCCACGGCTTTGAGATTGAAGAACAGTTCCATCTCATCGGGTGGAGTGTCGAGCGATTGAAGTTGGCGGACGATGACGTCAGCTGTGGCGCGGACGCCTTCGATCGAGGCCTCGAACGTCTGAGTGGCTTTGTCAGCGGCATCGGTCGGATCGGCGGAGCGGACGAATCCGCTGGCTCCGGGCTTGCGCTCGTCCGGCGTCTCGATCAGGATGCTGCCGCCGCCGGGGAGCGGGAATTCCAGATACTTCGACATAGGGTCATCTCCGTGGGGTGCGCCCCCAATCGAGCGCACGGGCCGACATGTGGGCCGATTGTACCAACGATGTATTGGCGATTCATCAGCGCCGCCTACACGCGCTTCGCGATGACGTAATCGGCTTGATCGCGCCGATGGCCATCATCCGAAAAGTGCTCCAACGGCTCCAGATCCGCCTGCTTCAGGAGGTCAGCGACCTCGTCGTTCGCGAGCACATGCACATAACGGTGGCCGGACCGGCCCTTTCGCTGCCAGCCCAACAACCAGTCGTTGGCCTCGAGCGCATCGTCAGCCAGGCCGATGTCGACCCAGGGGCGCCGTAACCGCTCCACCCGGGGGCTGCGTTGCGGCTGCCAGCACGAGATCGCCAGGCGTCCGCCCGGCTTGAGCCACGCAGCCCAGCGCCGCACAAGATTGCGCCGTTGGTCGCGGCCCGGGATGTGATGCAGGACCGCCAGCGCCAGCACCCAATCCGCGCTCCTCGTCGGGACCCGCTCCGCTGCGGCGGTCAGCAGATCGAGGCGGCACAACGCCAGAGCCGACCCCTGGTCGGGCCAATCCGCCAGCGCCTCCGCACCCATCAGAGTGGCCGAGCCGGCCGAGCGCGAGTTCGTCAGCTCGAGCGCGCGGGCGAGCAGAGCCGCGCTCGCATCGAGGCCGAGGTAGCGCCGGCCGGGCAGCCGACGACCGACCTTGGCGTCGCCGCAGCCCGCATCGATCACGACGGCCCCGGGCGGCACGAGGTCGATCACGCGCTTCGCCCCGGGATTCAGCTTCGGGCGCGAGTCGCCGAAGTCATCGCCGAACTGCTCGTAGAACTCAGCGTTGAGTTGGGCCAGTTGGGCGGCCGTTTCCGGTGTCACGATCTCATTGTAGAAGACTTCGTCCGGAGGATTCTGCCCCGGATCAGGCAGATCCTTACGGTCGACGGCCCTTCCTGCTCAGGCCATCCCTGCCAGCCGCGGCCAAATGACCCTCAGTCCTTTACGCGGGTTTTCGATCGCTTTCCATAGGCCTTTACGGACGTCAAGTTGGGCGGATGTTAGCATCGAAGCGGGAGTGTGCCGTTTCTGGCATGCCTCATGCAGGTTTGGACACGATGGATCCGCACTTTCGTCTCTCACGTCGCGCGATGCTCCGGCTGGTTGGTTTGACCGGCATTGGCGCCTGGGTGGCCGCCTGTCGGCCGATGGAACGCCAGCCGCTCAACGTCGCGTATCCGACGGCGACGCTTCGGCCCGACGATGCCGTCGCTCCCGGCGACGCCATGCAACGGCTGCTGGAAGGCAACGGGCGTTACGCCCTCGACCTGCGCCTCAACCCAGGACGGACGGAGCCACGTCGAACGCAGATCGCGACGGGTCAACACCCGTTCGCCATCATCGTGACCGACTCGGATTCGCGGGCGACGCCCGAAGTCATCTTCGACCAGGGCCTGGGCGACCTGTTCGTCGTGCGCGCCGCCGGCATGGTCCTCGATGATGAGATGATCGGCAGCATCGAATACGGCGTCGAGCATCTCGGCGCCAAAGTCATCCTGGTGCTCGGCCCCGAGCGCTCGGGCGCCGTGCGGGTCGCTCTCGAGTCGGTCGTCATGCACCAGCCCGTGCTCGATGAGCTCTCCCCGCTTGTCGAGGGCCTGCGCCCCGCTATCACGACGGCAGCCGAGCGCGCGGGCGATCCCTGGGAGAACGCGATCAACGAGAACACCTTGCGGGTCGCTGAGCGCCTGGCGGGCATCGGCCCGATCCTGAGCGACTTCGTGGCCATCGGCGAGCTCAAGATCGCGGCGGCACGCTACGATCTCGACACCGGGCTCGTGACGGTGCTCAAGCGTCCGCCAGGCTATGAGCCCGAGTCGGTCGAGGAAGACGCCGCCGAGTCGCACACCGCCACTGGCGAGGGGTCGCCGACCGCGGAGGCCGCACCGGCCGACCAGACGAACCCGGCCGCCGAGACCACTCCCGCTGGCGAAGCAACGCCCGCTGAAGCCGCCCCCACGCTCGAAGGCGCCGGCGGACAAGAGGCGGTTCCCACAGCCACTCCGGAGGCGACGCATTGACCGCGTCGAAAGAGCCGTGTCACCTCGTCTCCATCGTCGCCAGTTTTTGAAAGCCGCCGCCGGCGCCATCGTGGGCGCGGCGAGCGTGAGCGCCTGCAGCGGTGGGCTAGCCGCGGATGGCTCGATCGATCCGTCGCAGTGGCAGGCGTTGCCCACCGCGCTGCCCACCGCGACTCCGCGCGGAGTCGAAGCGTTGACTCCCGACAGCGCGCTCGAGGTGCTCCTGCAGGGCAACCAGCGCTTTCAAGCCTCCCTGGGGGTCAATCCCGACCAGGGATCTGACAGGCGTTCGGCCGTCGCCCTCGGCCAGGCCCCGCTCGCGATCGTGCTGGCCTGCGCGGACTCGCGCGTCTCACCCGAATTGATCTTCGATCAAGGCCTCGGCGATCTGTACACCCTGCGCATCGCTGGCAACATCCTGAGCGACTCGATGCTGGCCTCGATCGAATACGCGGCTGAGCGAATCGCGCCGCCGCTTCTCATGGTCGTCGGCCACAAGGCCTGCGGCGCCGTCAAGGCCGCCTTCACGACCATCGAGCTCGGCGCCCGCGCCGAGGGCCGCATCCAGAGCCTTGTCGAGGCATTGCGGCCGATCATCGGCCACGTCATGGAAACCGAGAAGGACGACATCGTCGACCGCTCGGTCCGCTATAACGCCGAATACCAGCTCGAACAAATCCGCCGCCGATCGCCCTCGGTCAACCGGCTGCATCGCGACGGCCTGATGAAGCTCGTCGCCGGCTATTACGATCTCGATAGTGGAGCCGTGGAAGTCCTCGGCGCGTTGTGAGCATTAACCGCAAAGACGCGCAGGGCGCGAAGACTCTCAACAAAGAGTCTTCGCGACTCTCAACAAAGAGTCTTCGCGCCCTGCGCGTCTTTGCGGTTAACCCGAGGGCCAGCGATCAGGCGCGGTCTTCGAGGGGCACAAACGTCTCGACCTTGCTGCCGATGTACTCGGCGCCAGGCCGGATCAGGACCGAGTCCTTGTACTGCTCGATGACGTGCGCGCTCCAGCCCGCGATGCGGGAGGCGGCGAAGATGCAGGTATCGAGCGCGGTCGGCACACCCAAGTAGTACAGCATCGGCGCCGAGAAGAAGTCGACGTTCGGATACAGTTCCTTGTGGCGCAGCACGGCGCGCTCGACCGAGAGCGCCATGTCGACGTAGCGCTGGCCCTTGCCCTGGTCGTGCTCCATCTTGGCGGCCCACTCGAGCAGATGGCGCGCGCGCGGGTCGCCCGTCTTGTAGATGCGATGGCCGATGCCCATGATCTTGCGCTTCGTGTCGAAGGCCTTCTCGACAAAGCTGTCGACCTTATCGACCTTGCCGATCTCGAGCAGCATGTTCATCGTCGCCTCAGCCGCGCCGCCGTGAAGGTTGCCCTTCAGCGCGCCGAGAGCCGCCGTGATCGCGGCATGCAGGTCGGCGTTGGTCGACGAGGCCACGCGGGCCGTGAACGTCGAGGCGTTGAGCGAGTGATCGGCCAGCAGAACCAGATACAGGTTCATGGCATCGTTCTCGAGCTTCGACGCCACGGATCCGTGCATCATGTACATGAAGTTGGCGGCGTGGTTCAACTTAGGCCGCGGGACGATCGGATCCTTGCCCTGGCGCAAGCGATGGATCGCGGCGATGATCGTCGGGAACTGCGCCACGAGCCTGAGCGCTTTGCGCTGAGTGGCTTCGATCGAAATATCCTCGGTCTCTTTGTCGAAGTAGGCCAGCATCGAGACGGCTGAGCGGAGCACGTCCATCGGCGTCGCCTTGCGCGGCGCGGTGCGGATGTGATCGAGGACGGCCTTGGGCAGCTTGCGGTTGGCGGCGAGCTCGGCTGTCAGCGCGGCGAGTTCCTTCTTGTTCGGGAGCCTGCCGAAGGAGAGCAGGTATACGATCTCCTCGTACAACACCCGACCCGCCAGGTCGTGGATGTTCAGGCCACGATAGGTCAGGATCCCATTGGCGCCGTCCACAGACGACAACGCAGTCTGAGCGGCGACGACGCCGACCAAACCTTTGGCAAAAGTAGGTGCTGCGGCAGGTGTAGTGGTCATAGGAAGCTGAACTCCTCCATTAAAAACGCCGGCACGCACCACGGCGACCGGCGAATCGTCTTGATGTGGACTTCGTCCAACTCATACAAAGTCGATTGTATCATGAGCATTATCGTGGCTACATTCACAAACGCTAAGATTAGCTTAGAAACAGCGCAAATTAGGCGCACCCACTCCGATTAAGCCAAGCGGTCAGCAAGTCTTCTGTCTCCCTCTCGACCACAACGCCGTTGCTGTCGCGCGAACGCCCGACCGTTTCATCGACCAGGTTTTCGCCGGAGCTCAGCGCCACAATCATCTGGAAAAGCTCAACCGCCCAAAACCGCGGCCAGCTGGCTCAGCACGTCGATCTCGACGGCGCTGACATGGCCATGATCTTCGAGCGTCCAGACCACTGACAGCGCCGCCGCCACAAACGCCCAGGCAGCCAGTCGCTTCGCCTCACACCCGAAGGCTCCGGCCAACACGTCGAGCCGCAGTGCAACCGCGCGACTGAGCGGCAACGCATCCACCCCGAGCGGTTGAACCCGGCTGACCAGGTAGCCCAGATCGAACAACGGGTCGCCGCGCAGCCCTTTGGGATCGATCAGCCGAAAGCCGCGCCGGCCATCCACCAGGATGTTGTCGTAGTGAAGATCGCCATGCAGAAGCCTGACCTCGGCGGGATCCGCCAGCAGAGCCTTCCGCACATCTATGGCCTCACGCATCAACCCGGGGTCAAGCGGCCCGGATGACTCGGCGACGCGTTCAAGCGCCTGCGTAAACGACCCGACGTCATCGACCACCCTTGGGTCCGGCGCTGGCCAACCGTCCGAGAAGAGCGTCACGACGGTGTCGAGCGCCTGACGCTCAGTGGCGACCCGCGACAGCTGCGTTCCGGGAAGTAGCCTTTCGGTCAGCAGCAGGCCGTCGTCGAGCCGGACATCGAGCACGGCCGCCGCGCGATTTGGACCAAAGCCGATCAACGCTGCCGCTTCGCTGGCCAGGGGCTCGGGCTCCGGCGCCGCCTTCAACACGACCGGCTGACCGGCCGCCGTCTCACCAAAGAACACGAGGTTATACGACAGGCCGTCCACAAGCTTCAGACCCTTGAGCCCCAACCGCCCTTCCCACTTTTCGACTCGTTCGGGCAAGTGGGCCAGCATCTCCATGCCCATGGGCCCGTACACATCGACAAAGCGTTGCCGGAAGTCAGCGGGGATGACGAGGGAGCGTGACACGCGTCAATGATAGACGAATGACGAAGGATGTGTGGCTGTTCGCTCAGCGTGGCCGCCTGCCATGTGAGGAGGAGGCAATCCGGAAGCCAGAGTTGACGGCCATTGGCCACGTCGCGCCCCCCTCATACTCTGTGTCATCCAGGATGCTTCGTCAACCTGTGCGTGGTGTTCCTATGCGTTGCCTGTCGTCCAGTCGCCGTGTCGAGCCTGCCGTGTCGAGCCTGCCGTGTCGAGCCTGCCACGTCGAGCCTGCCACGTCGAGCCTGCCGCGTCGAGCCTGCCGCGTCGAGCCTGCCGCGTCGAGCCTGCCACGTCGAACCGCTCCGCGTGTCATCCAGAGCGCCTGGCCTCACGCGTGGCGTGTCATCCAGAGCGCCTAGCCCTCTTGGAAGTCGAGACTCGCTGAATGAGCGCGAAGGATCTCCTCCGAAGACTCGCATGGCTCTGGCAACAACCCTTCCACGGACAAAGGAGCCCGAAAGGAGATCCTTCGCACTCATTACGCACGTTGGATGGCGCAGATCAAGGGCGCTCCGGATGACACGCCACGCGTGTGGCCGGGCATTCTGGACGACACGCGGAGCGGCTGGGCGCGGCACACGAGAGGCGGCGCACGAGAATACAACGCGGGACGCGGCGCAACCGACGATCGCGGTCCAGTCGCTTCACGGGTGCACAGAACACAAAACGGCGAAGGGGGAATGGCCATTCCCCCTTCGCCGTTCGTTATTCGTCGTTCGTCAGCGCTGCTGGCGCCGCCGGCGCCTCACCTGGCCGAGTAGTTCTTGTCGTACCAGGCCTTGAACTCGCCCGACTTGATCGGCCGCCACCACCACTCGTTCTCGACGAACCATTTGACGGTCTTCTCGAGCGCCTGATCGAAGGTGTTACGCGGCACCCAGCCGAGCGCCTTGAGCTTGCTGACGTCGAGGGCGTAGCGCCGGTCGTGACCGACGCGGTCCGCGACGTGCGTGATCAGGCTCTCGGGCTTGCCGAGGATAGCCAGGATCTTGTGGGCCATGTCGATGTTGTGGGTCTCGACGCCAGTGCCGACGTTGTAGGCCTCGCCCAGCACGCCTTTGTGCAGCACAAGGTCGATGCCCTCGCAGTGATCGCCGACGTACTGATAATCGCGCATCTGCTTGCCGTCGCCGTAGATCGGCAGCGGCAGGTTGTCGATGGCATTGGTCGTGAAGAGCGGCACGGCCTTCTCGGGATAATGGAACGGCCCGATGTTGTTCGAGCCGCGCGTGATCGTCGTCGCCAGGCCGTAAGTGATGAAGTAGGCGTAGACCAGGTGCTCGGCCGCGGCCTTGCTGGCCGAGTATGGGCTGCGCGGCTCGAAGGGGTCGCCCTCCTTCGAGCGGTTCGGCGCCGGGATCGCGCCGTAGACTTCGTCGGTGCTGATGTGATGGAAGCGCTCGAGTTTGTTCCGGCGCGCGGCCTCGAGGAGCACATGCGTGCCCGTCACGTTGGCCTCGGTGAACACCATCGGGCTGTGGATCGACTGATCGACGTGGCTCTCGGCCGCGAAGTGCACGATCGTATCGATGGCGTGCTCGCGGATCGCGGCCTCGACGGCTGCGTTGTCGCAGATGTCGCCCCGCACGAACGCGAACTGCGGGTTGCCCTCGGCCGCCTTGAGGTTCTCGCGCCGCCCGGCATACGTCAACTTGTCGAAGACCACGATCTTGTAGCCTTGATACTTCGCCAGCATATGGTGAACGAAGTTCGAGCCGATGAAGCCGGCCGCGCCGGTAACGAGGAGATTCTTCATGTCGTTGGGAAGCCTCAAGTGAGGCGTCGGGCGTCGGGCGTCAGGCGTCAGGGCGGCGACAAGAGCCGCCTCTACTGACGCCTGACGCCCGACGCCTGACGCCTCCTACGGTAGATCCACCTGCGAGTAATCGCCAAGGTGCATTTGCAGCGCTGCGGGTCGGCGCTGAGTGTGCTGAACGATGGCCTCGCGGCCGATGAGCGAATCCTGGATGCGCCCGGCGACGTTGAGGATCTTGGAATGCTCCAGCACGATGGCGTGCTCGATTTCGCTGTTCTCGACGACCACGTGATGATAGATCGACGTGAAAGGCCCGACGTAGCTGTTGACGATGCGCACGCCTTCGCCAATGATCGTCGGCCCGCGGACCACGCTGTTGATGATCTCGGCCCCGGCCTCGATGGTCACGCGCGGATCCACGTTCGAGGCAGCGTCGACGGTGCCGGCGCAGTATGGCTTGAGCTCTTCGAGGACGTGGTCGTTGGCCGAAAGCATGTCGACGCTCTTGCCGGTGTCGATCCACCAGCCCTCGTGCACGTACGGATGCACGGCGTAGCCCTGCGTCACAAGCCACTGGATCGCGTCGGTGATCTCGAGCTCGCCGCGCGCCGACGGTTGAATGGCGTGCACAGCCTCACGAATATGCTCGTCGAACATATAGATGCCGACCAGCGCCAGGTCCGACGGCGGGTTCTTGGGCTTCTCGACGAGGCGCTTGATCGAGCCATCGGCATTCAGCTCGGCCACGCCGAAGGAACTCGGGTTGGGCACGCGCTTGAGCACGATCTGGCTGTTCCAGCTGCTCTCCGCGAACTGGCGGATGAGCGGGCTGATGCCGCCCTGGATGACGTTGTCGCCCAGGAACATGACGAAGCGATCGTCGCCGATGAAGGGCAGTGATTCTTTGACGGCGTGCGCCAGCCCGGCCGGCGCGCTCTGACGGATGTACGTGATCGACACGCCCCAGCGCGAACCGTCACCGACCGCCTCGCGGATCTCGGGCTCGGTATCGCCGACGACGATGCCGATCTCGCTGATGCCTGCGTCGCGGATGGCCCGGATCACGCGGAACAACACGGGCTCGTTTGCCACTGGGATCAATTGCTTGGCGCGGGTGTGGGTCAGTGGGCGCAGGCGCGTGCCTTTTCCACCCGAGAGAATCAAGCCTTTCATGCGGTTAGTCCTGTAGTCGAGTAGTCACGTAGTTGAATAGTCAGGTAGCCGGTCTGGCCACATATCGGGGACACGATACCAGTAGGCCGACCTCCCGACTACGGGACTACCGGACTACTCGCCCGACTATTCCTGCGGCGCGTTGGTCAGCACAGCGCCGACCACACGGACGCGGATTTTCTCGAGCATTTCGCGCGCCCGCTGAACGTCGTCGCGGCGGGCCTGGCCCGAAGTCACCACGAGGACGGCGCCGTCGAGGTGGGCGGCCAACAACGCCGCGTCCGAGACGGCCAGCAGCGGCGCGGCATCGAACAACACAAAGTCCGCCTGGGATTTGAGGCTGGTGATCAACTCGCGGATCCGCGGTGAGGTGAGCAGGTCCGCCGGATTGGCCTTCGCGGAGCCGGCCGGCAGGAGTTGCAGATCCGCCACGCCCGGGATCGTGGTCAGCGCAGGCGGAGCGCCGGCCGATTCTGTCATCCATTCGCTGAAGCCCGCCACGTTTGGCACGCCAAAGAGGACGTGCTGGCGCGGCTTGCGCAGGTCGCAATCGACCAGGATCGTGCGGCGGCCGCCCTGGGCCATCACGACGGCGAGGTTGGCCAGGGCCACGCTCTTGCCTTCGTCGGCCGCAGCCGACGTGACGACGAGGGTCTGCAGCGGCTGCTCGATGCTGGCAAAGATCAGGTTGCTGCGCAGGGTGCGATAGGCCTCTGCGGCCGGCGAATTCGGTTGGGTCAGGGTCAGCAGCGATGGCGTCATGGGTGACTCCGGCCGATCAGCGCGTCGGCGCCTGTCGCGCCTCGTCGGGGCGGCGACGTTCCTGGGCCTGCGGGCCGCGCTCGGCCCCGGCCGGCAGCGCCGCCAGCAGCGGCAGGCCAAGCCCGCGCTCCAGATCCTGGCGAGTGCGGACGTAGGCCGCGGCGAAATATTCCAACACGAACACGATCACGGCCCCGATGATGGCGCCGAGGATGCCACCCGCCAGTACATTGATCGTCGTACGCGGGCTGTAAAGCGAATACTTCGGAGCGTCGACGATTTGAGCGTCGACCTGGTCTTCGCGTCGAACCTTGGCGTTCTCGGTCTGCCGCCAGCCGACGAACTCTGAAGCCCAGGCGCTGGCGACGTCGTTGGCCAGGTCGCCGTTCTGATTGCGCACGTCGATCTGGACGATCAGGCGCGACTCGTCGCTGTCGATCGTGACATTGCCAAGCAGATCGTCGGCCGTCAGGTCGAGATGCCGCGCGTCAATCACTTTTTGGGCGAAGGCCCGCGTGTGGATGTACGAGACGTAGTTGCGCAGGAGCCGGATCGACGCCTCCGCCAACCCCAGGTCGGGCCGTGACGGCGTGACGCTGACCACGATGGTCGATTGATAGACAGTGGGTTGCAGCCGGCTGAAGACGAAAGCACTGGCGGCGGTCAGTGCCGCAGCCAGCAGCACGATCCAACCGCGACGCCTCAACAGCGACAGAAGATCAGTGACGGACATCGCCGGTCATTCTAGCATAGGGGTCTCTGCCATCCACCGCCGCGGCGTGAATGGACACAGAAACGTGACATTTTAGTGGAGTAGTCAGGTAGTCAAGTAGTCGGGTAGTCTTTGATACAACCGACTACCCGACTACTCGACTACTTGACTACTCGACTACTCGACTACTTGACTACCCGCCTACCGCGGTATCCGCCCCAAGAGCGGCAGTTTGCTGAGGTCGTGGCTGTCATAGACCCGCGGATCGAGCGCCCAGGCGGCCAGCGCGAGGACGAGCCCGACGGCGAAGCCGAGCGCGACGCGCAGCAGCGGCTCGAGTTGGTCGCGGAGCCCTGACGTGGTCGCGCCAGGGGCCGGCACGTCGAGCGCGACCACTTTGGCGTTTTCGCCGTTGAGCGGCGCAAGCGCCTCGGCGTTGCGTGTCTCAAGGACGCGGATCGCGGCGTTGGCAATGGCCGTCAGGCGTTCGGGGTCAGGGCCGCCAAAGAACACGTACAGGATGCTGCGGTCACTGTCGGCCGCCGTGATCTGGCCGGCCACGTCGGCTGGAGTGGCCGTGATGCCCTCGGCCGCCAGTTCGTCGCTGACCGCGCTCATGAAGGCTCCCGTCCGCGTCCAGTCCTTCAGGTTGGCGACGATGTATTCAGATGAAAGGTAGCTGTAGTAAGTCGAGTCGAAGTCCGCAGTGGCCGGGCCGGGCGTGCTGTCACCGGCCGAGAAGCGAATCGTCAGCGCATAGCTGGCCGGTCGGTTGAGGGGATAGGTGGCGACGGTATACGCCGCTGCGACGAGGCCCGGCAGCACGATCAGCCACCACCAGCGTTTGAGGAACCGCCCGATCAATGGAAGCGTGATGGTCATGAAGCCCCCGACGTGTCAGCGCGCCGCTGCAGCGTTCACCGCGTCAGCGATCTGGTCCAAAAACACCTGAGTGTCGAACGGCGCAGCCGTCGCTGCGATGGCGGCGCGATCGAATTCTAGCCCATCCAGCCTCTCGAGCGCGGCCGCCAGGCTGTCGACGGTCTGCTCGGCGAACAGCACGCCGTTTCGGCCGTCCTGAACCGTGTCGAGCGCCCCGCCTCTGGCGAAGGCGACCACCGGCGTGCCAGCCGCGAGTGCCTGCACCGGCGCGATGCCGAAGTCTTCGAGCCCGGGGAAGATGAAGGCGCGGGCGTTGGCGAACAGCCCCGGCACGTCGGCGTCAGGCACGCGCCCGAGGAAGCGCACCGTCGGCCCGG
This sequence comes from Anaerolineales bacterium, assembly GCA_044226485.1. Lineage (GTDB taxonomy): Bacteria > Chloroflexota > Anaerolineae > Anaerolineales > UBA6663 > UBA6663. The sequence continues at coordinate 97,414 of JBGAGY010000009.1, read as the reverse complement.
CCAGGCGCTCGAGGCGCTCGCGATCACGGCCGGATCCCGCCACCCACAATTCGAGGCCGAGCCGCGTGCAGGCCTCGACAGCCAGATCGACGCGCTTGTACGGGATCAGGCGCCCAAGGCTGAGCAGATAGCGGCGCTTGTCAGTGGCCGGAGTTTGAGTGAAGCGCGCAATGTCGACCGGCGGATAGATGATCGCCGACTCGCGCTTGTAGACCCGGCGGATGCGATCCTGCACGGCGGTCGAGATGGCGATGAAGGTGTCGACGCCGGCTGCGGCCCGCAGGTCCCATCCGCGCAGCCAGGCCAGCAGGGGCCGCAGCGCCATACGCACAGCCGGGCTCAGGCCTTCGCGCGTGGCATAGTCGTCGAAGCCCCAGACATAGCGCGTCGGCGTCAGGCAATAGCAGACGTGCGTCGCGCCTTCGGGCTTGCGCACACCGTGACAGAAGCCGCTCTTGTTCGACAGGATCACACGGTGGCCGCTGAGGTCGAAGCGTTCGAACGCCAATGGATACAACGGCAGATACGGCTGATGATGGCGATGCACGCCGGGCAGCCGATCCATGAACGAGGTCTTGATCGGCCACTGTCGATACGCCGCCGGCATCAACTCAGGGGCGTAGATCGACGTGTAGATCGGAGCGCCCGGATACTGCCCCACCAGCTTCTCCAGCACGTCTTCGGCGCCGCCGATCTGGTTGAGCCAGTCATGCACAAGAGCAAGGGACATGGGTATCGGATGGGTGGACAAGTGGGTGATTGAGTGATCGGGCGATTGACTCCCGATCACCGATTCGCCAACTCACCCAACTCCTTGATGGGCCTGAACGTCATCCGGTGGATCGGGCTCGGGCCGTGCTTGGCGAGCGCTTCCTGATGGACCCAGGTGCCATAGCCTTTATGGCGCGCGAAGCCGTAGCCCGGGTAGAGCTCGTTGAGCTGGGTCATGAACGTGTCGCGGCTGACCTTGGCCAGGATCGAGGCCGCCGCGATGCTGAGCGAAATCGAGTCGCCGAAGTTCAGGCGCTTCTGCGGGATCGGCACCGAGGCCGTCAAATCCACCGCGTCGATCAGCAATGCCTGCGGCTGCGGTCGCAGCATCGACACGGCGCGGCGCATCGCGGTGCGAGTCGCGGCCAGGATGCCGTCGCGGTCGATGTGCTTGGCGCTGGCTCCGCCCATGCCATAGGCGACGGCGCGTTCGCGGATCAGGTCAGCCAGTTTCGTGCGCTTCCAGGCGACGACCTTCTTCGAGTCGTTGACGCCTGCTTCGATCAACTCGGCGAGGACATCGGGCTTGTCGAGCGGCAGGACGACGGCGGCGGCCACCACGGGCCCGGCCCACGCTCCGCGGCCGGCCTCGTCGATGCCCGCCACGAGCGAATAGCCTTTGGCCAACCATTCCTGCTCCAGCGACAGATCCGGCATGTCTTGTTTCCGATGGGCGCCTGAAGCGCGGAAGCGAGAAAACGGGAGGAAAGAAGCGTTCGCTCCTTTCCCTTCCTTACTTCCCGCCTCCGTACAGGCCGCTCGACCAATTGCTGCGAATGATCAGGATATCGCGCAGCATGCGCAAGGGCTCGCGGATTGGGTCGACGCGGCTTTCGGAGCGGTAATACCAATCGATCGGCACCTCGGCCACGCGGTAGCCGCGGCGCAACGCGATGAAGAGCGCCTCGACGTCGAAGCTCATCCCATCAAAACGTTGCACCGAGAAGATATCCTGAGCGGCGCGCGCCGTGAAGCACTTGAATCCACACTGTGTGTCCTCGAAGCCCGGCACCGCGAACCACTTGACGAGCGTGCTGAAGACGCGCCCCTGGAAGTGCCGGTAAGCGGGCTCGTTGTAGCGCTGTGACCCGGGCGCCTCGCGCGAGCCGATCATGACGTCGGCGTTCGGGTAGTTCGGCGGCAGGAACTTGGGGAGTTCGTCGATCGGCATCGACAGATCGGCGTCGCAGATGAAACGATAGTCGCCGTGTGCCTCGAGCATCCCGCGCCGCACCGCCAGGCCTTTGCCGCGCCCGGTTTCGCGTAGCACGCGCACCCGCGGATGATCGGACGCGAAGGCCTCGGCCACCACGGCGGTCAGATCACGGCTGCCGTTCTCGACGACGAGCACTTCGCTCTCGTACGGCTGTTTTTTGAGGAACGCCTCGATCGCCTGGAGGGTCGGCGGCAGGCGCTTCTCTTCATTGTGAGCTGGGATGATGATCGACAGGTGCATATGTCTTGGGCTACGGGCTGAGCAGATCCAGCACCGCGGCATCGCTGATGGTTCGAGTGGCCTGGACGGCGGCGCGCTTCTTCAGCATCCGGGGCAGGTTGATCAGGCCGGCCAATTGGCCGCGCAACCTCGCCCGGGCCGCGGCCCCGCGCCAGGCCTTGAGCGCCGACCACGTGATGCGCAGCTGCCCCATCAGCATGCGCCCGCCGTAGCGCCGCCAGACGACGCCGGGCACGTCCTTGGCCAACAGATAAATGAAGTTGCGGCCGTCGTGAAAGCTGGCCGTCACGCCGCCGCCGCTGGCCGAAAGGTGATGATACACCACGGCTCGCGGCACATAGACGGCACGCCATCCCGCGAGCTGCGCGCGCCAGGCCAGATCCACATCTTCACAGGAGAAGAAGAAGTCGTCGTCGAGCCGGCCGACCTTCTCGAGCATGATCCGCCGATAAGCCGCACTGCCGCCGTTGGCCGAGAAGACCTCGCCCTCGACGAACTGGCCTTCATCTTTTTGCCAGACTCCCCGATTGCCGGGCGTGCCGTCGCGCGTGAAAACATCGCCGGCCGTGTGAAGAGTGTCGCGCCTGTCGAAGAGCAGCATCTTCGACGCGATCATGCCGGCCTCCGGGTGTCGCTCGAAGGCCGCCACCACCTCGGCCACCCAGTTGGGGTCGACTTCAGTGTCGTTATTGAGCAGCGCCTGATACTCGCCTGTTGCCGCCGCGAACCCGGCGTTGCAGGCGCCGGTGAACCCCCGGTTGCGATCGAGCGCGATGACGCGCGCTTCGGGATAACGCTCGGCCAGCAGCGCGCGCGACTCGTCGACCGACGCGTTGTCGACGACGATGATCTCGACATCCGTGTACGTCTGCCGACGCAACGCCTCGAGGCACGGCGCCAGCCAGCGTGCGCCGTTCCAGTTCGGGATGATGATCGAGAAGCGGGGCATGGTGGAGCGTGGGGCGTGGAGCGTGAGGCGCGGTAGCGTGATCGCTCTCCGCCCGACCCTCTACGCTCCACAATCAAGGAGTCTGTGAAACAGCCACGAACTCCGCCAACGCCTCTTCCCACGGCCGCAGCGTGATGCCCAGGCCGGCGGCCATGTAGTTGGCGAGCGGCGCGTAACGCGGCGGCGTCGAGGCTCGTTTGTAATCCGCGAGCGTGATCGGCGTGATCGGCACGTGCGAACGCCCGGTCAACTCGAGGATGCGCTTTGCGTAGTCGTAGCGCGACACCGGACCGGCATTGGTCAGGTGGTAGATGCCATAGCAGCCCGTCGCAATCAGCCTGACGATGCCATCAGCCAGGTCGCCGACGAAGGTCGGGTTGGCGACCTCATCGTTCACGACCTGCAGACTACCGCGCTCGTCGGCCAATTGTTGGATGCGATGCACAAAGTTCCGGCCACCCGGCGCCGTGACCCACGCGGTGCGGATAACGTAGAACCGATTCGACAGATGCTGGACGAACCACTCGCCCGCCAGCTTCGACGCGCCATACGGGTTGACGGCCCGCACCTGATCGAACTCGGCATACGGACGGCCCGCTTCGCCGTCGAAGACTTCGTTAGTGCTGATGTACGCCAGCGCCGCGCCGTAGCGGGCAGCCGCCAGCGCCACAGTCTGAGTGCCAAGGCCGTTGACACGATACGCCAGGTCGGGGTTGCGCGCCGCGCCGTCGACATCGGTCATGGCCGCCGCGTGGATGATGATGTCGGGCCGGACGGCCGCGACCATGCGGTCGACCGACTCGGGTTTGTCGAGCTCGAACTCGGGCTGGTTCGCCGCAACGGAGTCGGGCAGAAGTTTCGAGAGGGCCTGCCCAAGCTGGCCGTTGGCGCCGGTGATCAGAATTGTCATGGGGCGATTGTACCCGCGCCGACGTTAGGCCTCGCTTACGAGTGCGCCGTCCCAATAACGTGTCAAGAGAGCGGCGGCGGCATCCATGGCCACGGCCCGGTATCCCCTCAGCCGCTCCGGCGAGCAGCGCGTGAACACACGCTCGGCCATCTGCTCCGACGAGCCGACCAGCTCAGCGAAATCGGCCACGGCCACCTGCATGCGCTCGGCGAAGACCTCGGCCGTGCGCACGACATGGAGGCGCAGCTGATCGGCCACGAAATCGCGCCAGGCAGCCAGGTCTTCATCCCTCACAAACGGCAGCCAGTGCCGCGGCTGAGCCTGCGCCAGGATCACGCCGTCCTGTGGGCTGAGGCTGAGCAGGTCTTGCCCGTCCCACCAGGCGCGCAGGGCATTGTGCAGGTAGATGCGCTCGGTCGTCGGCGCCCAGTGCTGCTGGGGGCCGAACACGGGTTCGTAAACGTCCGAGATCCAGTGCTGGTCGAATTCCAGATGCGCCAGATAGCCCGTCAGGAACGCGGCCTGCGCCGCCGGGAGCTCTCTGGGCCTGGCCAGGTGTGGATGCTCCGCGAACAACAGGTTGTGCGCTCGTGGCGCGTCATCCAGCGGCACCGGGAAGAAGTGGGTGGCATAACGCGTCTGACGCGATACGGTTTGGACGTCTGGCGCGATGTTCCCGAGAAACCAGGCAGGCTCCTGGGCTTTCACGACCTCGCGCAGCTCCGGGCGCAATCGCTCCGACAGGGCATGGGCCAGGACCAGGTGGTTGAACGGAGTGGGCACAGCGGGGATTGTACCGGGCCCTTTCGTCGCCGCCCGTGGCGCTTTCGGGCCAAAACCGCGGCGGTTTGCGCCGACCCCGTTCGGTCATTTCCCTTGAAAATGCGACTTTTTTGGCAAGTGGACGTAGAATCAGAGGACGTCCTTCTTGACTCAAGGAGCTGACGCTATGTTCAGGTTTCTTCGAATACTGGTGCTGCTGACTCTGGGCGTCAGCGTGTGGTCGCTCCCCGTCGCGCGCGCCCAGCAGGGCGACGGCTCGGCCACGCATGCGGTCCTTCTCACCCTCAGCGGGCCGCTGACCGTGCCGATGGCCGACTACCTCGATCGCGGTCTTGAAGACGCTGCCGAACGATCTGCCGCTCTCGTCGTCGTTCAGATCGACACACCCGGCGGCGAACTCAGCCTGATGGAGCGCATGGTCGGCGCGATCCGCAACAGCCCGATACCCGTCGTGGTCTACGTCGGCCCGAACGGCGCGATGGCCGGAAGCGCAGGCACGTTCATCACGCTAGCGGGGCATGCTTCGGGCATGGCGCCAGAGACCCTGATCGGCGCTGCCAGCCCGATCGACGGCAGCGGCCAGGATCTCACCACCACGGCCGATGCCAAGGCTCGCCAGGCGCTCATGGCCCAGGCGCGCGCGCTGGCCGAACGCCGCGGCGCGGACGCGATGGAGCTCGCTCAGGCCACTGTCGACACGGCGCGCGCCGTCACGGCTCGTGAGGCGCTCGATGCCGGCCTGATCGACGTCGTCGCCGCCGATCTGCCCGATCTGCTGCGCCAGCTCGACGGCAAAGAAATCCAGATCGGCGGCCAGACCCGCGCCCTTGCGACGACGGGCCTGATCATCGATCCGATCGACATGAACCTGCTCGAGCAGGCCCTGACGCTCCTCGTGAACGCCACAGTGCTGTCGCTTCTGTTCTCGGTCGGCCTGCTCCTGCTGTACCTCGAGGTCCAGACACCCGGCGGCTGGGTCTCGGGTGTGGTCGGGGCCGGCATGTTGATCCTGGCTCTGTACGGCTCGGGCTTTCTGCCGGTCAACTGGTTCGGCGTGCTCTTCCTGGCGCTTGCATTTGGCCTCTTTGTGGCTGAGGCGTATACTCCCGCCACATTCGGGGCGCTCACGCTTGGCGGCGTGGTCTTCTTCGTGATCGGCGCGCTCGTGTTCTTCAACTCACCCGGGACGCTTCCGGTCTACCGGGTGAGCGTGCCGCTGATCATCGGCCTGGGCGTGGTCCTGGGGGCGCTGTCGCTGACGCTTGTGTTCGTGGCCCTGCGCACGATCCCGCGCAAGCCGCTGCTCGGCTCGCAGATCATGCTCGGGCAGACCGGCCACATGCGCACCGGGCAGTCGGCTCAGATCGGCGGCGAGCTCTGGACGGTCGAGGCCAGCGATGGACAGGCCCTGAACGTCGGCGATCTCGTCCAGGTGACAGGCGTTCGCGGATTGCGTTTGTTGGTCCGTAAGAACGCATAAAGTCGTCGTTAATGCCATCAGCATTCATCGCAAGTTGGCGTTGAATGTGGTTAAATCGGATCGATGCGATTCGACGGGAAGATGATCCCGTCATAGTGAGACCGGCCAGGCAAGGAGCACACAGGATGTCTACTTCTTCAGGGCGTTTTCGGTTGGCGATCAAGAAGGGTCCCAACCCCGGCAAGACCTTCGACCTCACGCAGATCGTGGCCATCATCGGCCGTGATGCGTCAGCGGACATCGCGGTCAGCGACGTCGAGGTCTCACGCCAACACGCTCGTTTAAGTGCCACCGAGTCGGGCTTCACGATCGAGGACCTGGCCAGCACGAACGGCGTGTTCGTGAACGGCGTGCGCATCACCGCCCCGACCGACATAAAGGTCGGCGACGTGATCGGCATCGGCCAGACCGTCGAGCTGGCAGTTGAGGGCGTCCCGGCCGAAGGCGCCGCGACGGTCTTCACGCCGCAGCCCGCAGTGTCCGCGCTGCCCTCGATGGGCTCGACGCCCGAGCCCGCCTCGCCAGTGGTCGGCTCAACCGGCGGCAGCTTCAACCTGCCGCCCGCAACCGGCGCGAGCACTCCAGCCGGCTCTTCGCCGACCCCGGCCAGCTCCGGCGGCCGGCCCAGCTGGCTGCCCTGGGCGGTCGGCGGCGGATGTCTGTTCCTGCTGCTGTGCGTTTGTCTTCCAGCCGCAGCCTGGGCGATCACGAGCGCTGGCCTGTTCAACTGAACCGAACCGACTGCGTTCACTCGATCTTCAAGTAGTGCCCGTCAGAGCCAGACCATGCCCTGACGGGCATTGCTGTTTGAGAAGCACTCATCAGTGCGTTCATCCTCATGACAAAGGAGCGGCGGAGCAGACATGGACAATCCATTTGCCTGGTTGATGAGCGGTTCGATCGTGTTTTCGGTCTTGATCACTTGCTGCAGCGCGCTTCTGCCGCTGGCGATCATCGGCGGGCTCGGGTACGTCTTCTACACGCGCTACCAGAAGGGTCAGACCAAGCGTCAGGAGAGCCAGGCCTGGCCCGCGACGCCCGGCGTGGTCTTGATGTCGCGTGTCGAGGTCCGCGGCGGAGGCGAAAGCACGAGCGTCGTGCCCGTGGTCGTCTACCAATATGAGGTGCACGGCCAGGCCTACCAGGGCAACGTCATCAAAGCCGGCAGCAACTTCTTCCGCGTTCAGGGTTCGCGCGAGCCGTACACAATCACCGACCGCTATCCCGTCGGCGCCCAGGTGATGGTCTACTACAACCCAGCCAACCCGGCCGACAGCGCGCTTGAACGCTAGGGTGCCGATTCTCATCCAGCGCCAACGATCTCTGTCTGGCCCTCACCGCCGGGCTGTGATAGGTTCATGCTGATGTCGCGCCGTCTCTACCCCGTCGCCCTCGTCTGGACCAGCCTGGCCCTGGCCTCGCTGGCCTGTCAGACGCTGGTGCCCGGCCGCCAGCCGCCACCCACCGAGGTCGCCCCCACAACGGAGCCTGCGCCAACAGCGCAGCCTGATCCGACGGATCGGCCGGACCCCACCGGCCGAGACCACGGCGTGGCGCAACCGGCCGCGGACCCCAACGCCGGCCAGTACCTCGAGTTGTCGGGCCAGGAGCAGACGTACGACACGGCTCGCTTCCGCGTCCATTACACGCTCTCGGGCCGCGACTCGATCCCGGCGACGCCGGCCGACAGGCAGGGCACGCCGACCTTCGTGGTCGAACTCGGCGATCGACTCGAAGGCGCCTGGACGCGCGTGGTCGACGATTGGGGCTGGGTGGCTCCTCCGCCCGATTCAGGATGGGGCGGCAACAATCTGTACGACGTCTACATCGGCCGCGACGAGGACGACGAGCTCGGTTACGTGTGGACGGTCGACGAGCTGCCCATGGGCGATAACCCCAACTCAACCGACGTCGTCGAGCGCCACGCTCAGGCTTCGTACATGCACCTGCGCCGCGGCTTCGCCACCGGCGACGGCTTCTCGAGCGACCAGGAGCTCACCGACTATCTCGACACGACCGTCGTGCACGAGTTCATGCACTCGGTTCAGTATGGCTACGACGGCGGCGAACGGGCGGAATGGATGTGGGAGGCCGTGGCGATGTGGTCCGAGAGCCTCGCCTTCCCGGGCGAGTCGGATGACACAGCCTACATCATCGACTACGTATCGGCGGCCGACGATTGTCTCGGCCGCGCCGATCCCTACAGCGTCTGGCCGTTCTTCCGCTACGTGTCGGATCGACACGGCATGGACCTTGTTCGCCGGATCTGGGAGCAGGCCCGCGATCTCGAGGGCGTCAACGCGGTGCGCACCGCGCTGCAGGTTGACGGGCTGGATCTGTCGACCGAGTGGACGGGCTTCGCACAGGCCATGTTGCTGCGCGACTTCATCGACGGCGCCGATTTTCACCCGCTGATCCCGGCCGACACACTCACAGGGCCGGGCACCGTGCAACGCAACGTCGGCCACCTCGGTCTCGAAGCCATCGACGTGACGGCGTCCGGCCGGATCACGCTGTCGCTCTCCGGCGATCCCGAAGTGACCGCGCGCGCCGTGGGCATTCGCGATCGCCAGGCCAGCGTCTTCGATCTCTCGAACAGCAGCGTCGCGCTGAACGCCGACGACTTCGATTCACTAGTGGTGATGGTGACGTATGCGAGCGACCAGGCCGGAAGCAACGCCTGCACGCACGTCGACTATCGCCTGCGCCTCGAACCGGGCGGACAGCCCGTCGAGCCCACCGACGTTTTCGACGCCCCGAAGTTTCTGTCACTCCATTAAGTCGTCTCAAGACATCGGGTGTGCGAACGACGAGTCTCGGTCCACAAGGACCGTCGTTCGCACACCCGATGTCTTGTTCTCTCCACCGTCGTTCGCATTCCCGATGTCTTAGCGCAGGGCCCTCACGCCTTCCAGGATCTCCGCCGCCATTTCGTAGCGCCCGAACGGCGGCATGAGGTACGTGCCGCGGATCGGGGCAAGGCCGCGCAATTCGGCGATCAACTCGAGCGACAGGCTGGCGCCCTCGCGAGCGCCGGACTCGCCGGCCTGTTCCATGCGCGTCAGCGCTGTCGGTGGGATGCGGATGCCCGGCACCTCGTTGTTGAGGAAGGCCGCGTGCCGCGCGTTGTAGAGCGGCAGGATGCCGACGATGATCGGCAGTTCGAGCGGGCCGTGCAGTTCGGCGTAGCGCGCCAGGAAGGCGCGCGCCGGAGCGACCTCGTAGATGGGCTGCGTCAAAGCGAAATCTGCGCCGGCCTCGAGTTTCTTGCGCAGGGTCTTGATCTCTTTGTCGACGTCGGGGGCGCACAGGTTGAGCGCGCAGCCGACGAAGAAGCGCGTCGGTGTGCCGATCTTGACGCCGGCGTGGTCGATGCCGACGTTGAAGCCCTGCTTGACGAGCTTGATCAGGCCCGATGGCACGACATCGTAGGCGTCGTTGGCGTTCGGGTAGTCGCCGATGGCGGTGGGGTCGCCGAGCGTGGCAAACAGGTTGCGCAGCCCGAGGGCGTGAGCGGCCAGCAGGTCGCCCTGCACGCGCAGCAGATTGCGCCCGCGCGTCGGGAAGTGCAGCACGGTCTCGATGCCGACCTCGCGCTCGATGACGTGCGCGACGGCCCAGGCGCTCATCCTCATGCGCGCCATCGGCTGATCGGCCACGTCGATGGCGTCAGCGCCCGCGGCGTTCAACAGGCGCGCGCCCGCCAGCATCTTGTGAGTGTCGGCGCCGCGCGGCGGATCCATCTCGACAGTGACGACGAAGGCCTCTGGGTCGGACAGGCGGCGCGCGAGAGCGCTCGGCGGCTCATCGGGCGCGACTTCGGTCGGCGCCGACTCGGCCGTGGCCGGCCACACGGGCACCAGCGCCGCGGCGGCTTCGATGCGCGCCGGATCGGCCAGCGCTGCCCGCATCGCGGCGATGTGAGCCGGCGTCGTGCCGCAGCAACCGCCCATCACATGCACGCCGAGCGCCGCGAACCTCGCCGCATAATCGCCGAAATACGCGGGCGTGGCGGGATACATGATCCGGCCTTCGATCTGCTCGGGCCAGCCGGCGTTGGGCTTGACGGCGAAGCGGGCGTTGGGCGCCGCCTGCCGCATGGCCGTGATCACGCGCCAGATCTGGGCCGGGCCGCCCGAGCAGTTGACGCCGATCACGTCGGCGCCGTCGGCGATCAGGGCTTCGGCCGCCGCCGCCGGCGTGTCGCCGAGCAGCGTGCGATCGTCGCGCGTGAAGGTCAGAGTCGCCAGGATCGGCAACGGCGCCCCGCCCCTCTCAGCCTCGAGCGCGCGCGCCGCGCGGATCGCGGCCCGGATCTCATAGAGGTCGCTCATCGTCTCGCACACGAGCGCGTCGATGCCAGCCTCCATCAGCGCCGCGATCTGCTCGCGGAAGGCGTCGAAGGCCTGGGCTTCCGAGACGCGCCCGTACGGCGCCAGCCGCACGCCGAGCGGGCCGACGTCGCCGGCGACGTACACGGCCTTGTATGACGCGTCGACCACTCGCCGCGCCAATTGAACCGCCGCGACGTTGACCTCGACCACGCGTTCGCCGAGGCCGTGATGCCCGAGCTTGTAGCGATTGGCGCCGAACGTGTTCGCCAGGATCATCTCGGCCCCGGCCTCGATGTAGGCACGATGCACGTCGGCCACGACCGCCGGCTGCGTGAGGACCAGCTCGTCGAAGGCGGTGTCGAGCGCGACGCCGCGGCTGTGCAGCATCGTGCCCATCGCGCCGTCGGCCAGCAACGGACCTTGCGCGAGGCGATCCATGAAGGACAGTGTCATGCGTTCTCCTGATGGCGAACCGTTTCAGTCGAGTCGAGGAATGCCGCCAGCTGGGCCTGGCTGAACGGCCAGGCCGCCTCGTCGTCGCCGTGGGCGGCGCGGAAGTAAGCGATCACGTGCTCGGGCAGCAGCGGCCCGACCGATGTCTTGTAGCCGTCGAAGTCGGCAGCGAGTCGCCGCCAATGTCCGTAGTGCTTCTTCGTCAGCGCGACCCGGCCGCCTTCCAGAAACACGATGTGCCAGTAAGCCTGGTCGGCGACACGCGCCCAGGCGAAGCGTTCGCGACCGGTCAGCAAGCCCGAGATCAGTTCGCGGGCCGGGTGCGCGAGTCGCTCGAGTTCCGCGAGCTCGGGCGCCGGGTCGTAGCTCACCACCCGTTGCTCGATCCGCACGGAACGCTCGGTCGCTTCGAGCACGGTGTAGGCCGGCGATGCGTCTGGCGTGAAAGGCAGACCGACGGCGCCGACGTTCACAAGATGCTTGCCCGCCAGCACCCGGTGCTGCGGCCAATGCGTGTGGCCGACGAAGATCCAGTCCGCTTCGACGCCCGAAAGCATCGGCGTGATCTGGTCGTCGCTCATCCCCGGGCGCATGCCGACACCGTCATCGGTGCCGGGCGCGGCGTGCACACACAGAGCACGCTGGCCGTTTGGGAACGTTTCGGTGAAGTCAAGCGGCAGCGCCTCGAGCCAGGCCTGTCCATTCGCACCAGCCATGAAGCCTTGGGTCCAGGCGAAGCTCTCCCACAAAGGGAGATTGCGGCGAGGCACTGTGTCGCCGGGCTCGAGCTCGGGCCGGGCGCCTGTGGCCGCATACCGATCGGTGTTGCCGCGCACGAAGCGCGCGTTTGGCAGGGCCGCGGCGCGCTCGAGGACCTGGCCAGGGTGGGCGCCCATGGCCACGAAGTCGCCCAACAGCCACAGGCTGTCGACGCCGAACGACGACACATCGGCCAGCACGGCCTCGAGCGCCGTGAGATTGCCGTGGATATCGGACAGAAGGGCTACACGCATGGTTGTGGTCGGGCGGGCGATCGGTGCTCTTCGAGCACTGATCGCCCACTCACGGAATGGCCTGCATCGCCGCGTCGAGCACGGGGTCAGCCGTGTCGGGGTAGCTATCCCAATCCTGCGACATGAGATGAGCGGGCGTCAGACCGGTGGTGGAGATGTCGACCCCTGTCGAGTCGCGATACGACTGCGCCACGTAAGACAGTCGCGATCCGTCAGGCAGCGCGATCGCTGCAAAGCCTTCGGTGTCACCGATCGTCGGGAGACCAAAGACCTGGGCGCGTCCGTTGGCCTGCAAGAATTGCGCGAACAGTTCAGGTTCCTGGCGCGTGTCGGGCCCGACCAGCACCATCAGCGGAATGGTCTGCGTGCCAGAGATGTCCTGGCCGGTGACCGCGATCGTTTGAGTCTCGGATCGCGTGTACACCTCACCCAGGTCGCCGTTGCCAAAGACCGTGATCAACTCGGCGAGCGGCCAGCCCGCCTCGCCTGTGGCGATGCGCAGGTCGAGCACCATCCCGCGCAACGGCCCGGCGCTGGCCGCCGCGCTATAGGCCTGGCCAAACGCCGAGAGGTCGTTGGCGCCAAAGACAACCGGGAAACGCGCGTAGAAGACGTTGCCTGGAAGGACGTCGGTGATGAGCGGCACGCCGCTGGTGATTTCGCCGCGCGTGATGGTCACGTCACGAGGCTCGGACCCCGGCGTGCGCACCGAGAGCGTCACGTCACTGCCGGCTTCGCCACGGATCCGATTCGCGGCCTGATCGTTGAGGAAGCCTTCCGGGATCGGCTCGCCGTCGATGGCCAGGATCGCGTCGTGGGCCTTCAATCCGGCGGCTTCCGCGGGCGACCCCGGGATGACGGCCAACACAACGATCCTGGGCTCGGGGGCTCCACGCACGCCGAAGTAGACGCCGATGCCCTGGTACGTCGTGCTTGTGGTGGCGTTGGCCTCCATCTCGACCCGCTCAGAGCGGCTCATGTATTGAACGCTGTTGTTCGGGAAGGCAGCGGCGAGGTCGGCCATCGATTGATCGAAGGTCTCGGAGTTCATACCGGCCACGACCTGCGCGCGCAGGGTGCCTACCCTGGCATCCAGGTCGACCCCGTCGTAGTCCTCGCGCAGATACCCGGCGCGGATGGCCTGATCGAAAGCATCAAGAGTCTGCGCGTGCAGATCGCTCGGGTTTGAGGTCGGCGGCGCTGGAGGCAGAGTCGCTGTCGGCGTCGGGCTGATCCCGGGCAACGAGACAGTGCTGCAAGCCAACGTCGCTGTCAACAAGAGGCTGAGCGGCAGGTAGCTTTGGGGTCGCATGGATGGATTGTAACCAAAAACGCCAGACAAACGACGGATGGCGAGATCGTGTGCGTGAGCGTATCACCGGTCAGGGACCCTGGCCGCTGGTTTCGCGGCTTTGCGGAAGAAGCTGACCGGCTGGAATGCAGTTCAATCCTGAGGGTCGACCTGCGTCAGCCATATCCATCGGCGTCGTCCACGAATTCCCTGGCCCGAGCTCGGGAGGTGTTTGGAAATAGAAAGGGGCGCCCAAGGGCGCCCCTTCGTTGACTGAGATTGAAACGTGCCGTGACGTCAGTCGCGGTTGTTGGTGTCTGCCAGGTATCGGCTGACGTAACCGGTGTTGTCGCGGCCGCCTTCGCTGTAGCGCGAGACGTTCTCGCCCGATCGTGGATTGCGATCGTTGTAGCGAGGCTGTCGCTCGCGACCTTCGGTTTGACGGGCCTGCGGCTGCGCGTCTTCGCCAGCGTCTTTTTCGGGACGCGCGGTGCTGATCTCGCGTTGGGCACGCACGAGATGCGTGGCCAGAAGATCTGTGTAATTGTCGCCGGTCTGTGGGCGCGTCGACTTCGATAGATCGAACTCGAAGATCATGTCGCGGTTGGGCAGATCGTCGGCGGTCACGCCGCGGGGAAGCTCCGAAACGTGGAAGAACGCGCTGGCGAAGGGTGAGCCCAGCTTGCGCGAATCGACGTCCCACAGGTTGGGGCCGATTTCCTTAAGGAAGCGCACGAACCCAAAGCCCTTCTCGGCGTTGAAGTAGTAGCAGGTGCCGCGGGCTTTGCCGCCGGCCTCGCCCCAACGCACATTGCCATCGCCTTCGAGCGGCAGCAGGCCCGGGATGAGATACCCCGAGAGGAACAGATCGGCCTCGCGGCGCAGGTCCGTCGACACGTTGTCGAAGGCCACGACTTCGACCCGACACCCTCGACTCTGCAAAGCGCGCACGACCTGCACGAAGTCGCCATCGCCCGTTGCGATCAGGATGCGATCCATGTTCTGCGACTGTGAAAGGACGTCGACGGCGAGATCCAGATCGGAGTTGGCTTTGCCGATGCGCACACCGCGCTCATCGACATACCACTTGACATGCTTGAGGATGACTTTGTAACCCTGCTCCCTCAAGACGTCATAGAACTTGCGCTGGTTGATCCGATACTGATTGTCGCTCTCCGCTCGTTCAGCATCGAAGGCGGCATAGGCGTTCAAACGCATGGGCAGGCCTTCGCCGCGACAGGCGAACTCGCGCAGCACGTCGTACTGCATGCCATATCCACCGTTTCGTGTGATGTTGACGCTGTCGACGAAGACACCCACGCGGGTGGGAACAGTAGCGCTTGACATGTTGTTCTCCTTACAACCTCAATTCATCGAATATGGGGGGACACCAATACCCAGCGGTCTTCCCTTATGTTCACAGGGGATACCCCTCGCTATTATGGGGGTTAACCCCTGCACGGACCATTGTAACCGCCTCGTCGCATTTGGCAAGGTCGATTTTAGAGAATCCCTCTAGTTCTCAGGTCAGGATCAGATAGAAGGCACCTGCGGGTCGGCGCCGTAAAAGCGACCTAAAGAAACCAGCCCGCACCCACCATTTCAGTCGAATCGTGCATAATGACAAAACGTTCGCCCACAGGCGCTCATGGGATCCGCTGCTCCTTACCTGCTCGTATCGCTGACGTTGACCGCCGTCATCCACGGCGGCATTGCCGTTTACGGTTGGCGACGTCGTGGCGCTCCGGGGGCCTTGCTGTTTGGCCTGCTCAACCTCGCTCTCGCCATCTGGCTGATGGCCTACGCCGGAGAACTGGCGGGCGCCACCTTCGACGACAAGATCATTTGGGCGCAGCTCCAGTACGTCGGCATCGTCTCAGTCCCGGTTCTTTGGTTCCTTTACGCGCTTGAGTTGCGCGGCAGGCTTCCTATCATCACACGGGGCCGCATGATCGCGTTGTGGATCGTGCCGGTGTTGACCCTGATCATGGTGATGACCACGCGCTGGCATGGTCTGCATTGGAAAACCATCGAGCTGGCATCTTCCGAGCAGCTTTCGTTTCTGCGCGTGACGTATGGCCCATGGTTCTGGATCCAGGCAGCCTATTCGTACACGATCCTGATCACGAGCACGGTTCTCCTGATCAGTTACGTCAGCCGGTCGAGCGATCTCTATCGCGATCAGGCGGCCATGCTGCTTGTGGCGTCGCTGCTGCCATGGTTTGCGAACGTCGCCTACCTCGTCGGCCTCATCCCCATCCCAGGGCTTGATCCCACGCCGTTCTCGTTTTCGCTTTCCGCGCTGGCGCTTGCCTGGGATATCTATCGCTATCGACTCCTCGACTTGATGCCCGTTGCGCGGATGAAGGCCCTGGCCACGATGCTCGAAGCCGTCATCGTCGTCGACCCGCAGGGCCGGCTCGTCGAAGCCAATCCGTCGGCGCGCGCGCTGCTCGATCGCAAGGTGCGCATCACCGATCCCCTGTCGGCGGCGTTGCCGCACTGGCCTGAGTTGCTGGCGTTTGCGGAGGCGCCCGGCGAGGCCGTCGCCGAGATCCCCATGGGCGCGACTCGCATGTTCGAGGCGCGCCGCGCCCTGCTCTCCGACGGGCCTGAGCGAGCCAGCGGCAAATTGCTCGTGCTGCGTGAGATCACGCAGATCCTGCAGGCAGCGCGCGAGTTGGCCCGGGCCCGCGACGAGGCGCTCGAGGCCAGCCGCATGAAGAGCCAGCTCCTGGCGAAAGTCAGTCATGAGCTGCGCACACCGCTCGGCGCGATCATCGGCTATTCGGAGATGATGCAGAGCGGCGCCTATGGCGACCTCACCGACCGCGGGCAGGCGGCGGCGCAACGCGTGATCCACAGCGCCAACTATCTGGCCCGCCTCGTGGACGACCTCCTCGATCAGGCCAGGCTCGAGGCCGGGCGAATCCGCCTCGATCCTCAGGCGGTCGACGTGCGCGTCCTGCTTGGCGCGCAGACGACCCAGATCGCTGAACAGGCGCGCGCGGCGGGCCTGGCCTTTCGCTCGGAGATCGATCCAGCCGTGCCCGAGCGCATCGTGATCGACGGCGCCCGTCTGCAGCAGATCGCGCTCAACCTCCTCAACAACGCCCTGAAGTACACGACGACCGGCGAGATCGGCATCACCGTGGACGTGACCGGCGGGGAGAGCGAACGACTTCGACTGGCCGTCCACGACACTGGCGTCGGCATCACGCCCGAGGCTCAGAACCACATCTTCGAGCCGTTCTGGCAGGCCGAGCACGAGTTGACCGGCAAACGCTCCGGCTACGGCCTCGGCCTTGCCATCGTGGCAGAGCTCACGCGCTTGATGGGCGGTTCCGTTTCCGTTGACAGCCGCGAGCAGTCGGGCAGTGTGTTCACCGTCAGTCTGCCGCTGGTGCGTGTTGGCGCGCTGTCGAGCGCGCCCGAGGTGAGGTCGAATGAACCCTGATGATCGACGCGGCTCAATAGGGGAGCCGACGCCGCTGTGCGAGGCCGCATGTTGACACCGCTCGATTTCGGCGTGCTGATGCTCGGCGCTGCGGGCATCATCTGCCTGTCGTTGATCGTCTACGCCTGGCAGCATCGCTCCACGCCCGGCACCCGCGCGTTCTTGCTGATGGCTCTGGCCGCCGCGGTCTGGTCGCTGGGCTATCTCGGCGAGATCTCGGCGCCCGACATCGCCACCAAGGTGATCTGGGGCAAGACCCAATATCTGGGCATC
Organism: Anaerolineales bacterium; assembly: GCA_044226485.1. Classification (GTDB taxonomy): domain Bacteria; phylum Chloroflexota; class Anaerolineae; order Anaerolineales; family UBA6663; genus UBA6663. Next base: position 80,244 of record JBGAGY010000009.1, on the reverse strand, counting down.
GTGTTGCTGCCGTATGGCTGGCTCACGCTGTCGCTCCAATTGACCGACCAGGGCCGCTGGTTCAGGCCGCGCTGGCACGCGCTCCTGTTGGTCATCCCCGTGGTTACGGTTGTGCTCGTGTGGACGACCGAGGCTCACGGGCTGGTCTGGCGCACGATCACGCTCGACGAGAGCGGCCCCTTCCCGGCCCTCCGCTTCGAATATGGCCTCTTCTTCTGGGTCAACTGGGTGTCGGCCCAGATTCAACTGCTGGTCGGCACCGTCCTGCTGATCAGGCGCCTGTGGCGTCTTCCCAATCTGTACCGCTGGCAGCTCACCCTTCTTGTCGTGGCCTCGCTGGCACCGTGGATCGGCAATCTGGCTTACATCTTCAAGCTGATGCCGATCCCGAACCTCGATCTGACGCCGTTCGGCTTCGCGATCTCGGCGCTCGTGCAGGCCTATTCGATCTTCCGCTATCGCTTCCTCGATATCCGGCCGGTCGCTCGCAAGGCCGTCGTCGACGGGCTGCGTGAGGCCGTGATCGTGTTGGATCCGACCAGGCGCATCGTCGATCTCAACCCGGCGGCCATGCGCCTGCTTGACGCCGCAGGCGATACGATCGGGCGCCAGGACGATGTGGCCCTTGCGGGCTGGCCGGAACTGATCACTCTGGCGCGCCAGAATGGAGAGGGCGAAGGCCTTTTCCAGACTCGCGGCGGGCAGTGGCTGTTGGCGGGCGCATCTGACCTGATCGACGACCACAACCCGGCCGGGCGATTGATCGTGATCCACGACATCACGGCGCAGCGCCAGAACGAACAGGCGCTAGCCGCGGCTCGCGACCGCGCCATCGAGGCCAGCGAACTGAAAGGCCAGATCCTTGCCAAAGTCAGCCATGAGTTGAGGACGCCGCTCGGGGCCATCCTCGGCTATTCGGAGTTGCTGCACTCAGGCGCTTACGGCGATTTGAGCGAGCGGCAGCTGTCAGCCACTTCCCGCGTGATCCAGAGCACGCACTTCCTGACCCGCCTGGTCAACGAACTCCTCGACCAGGCCCAATCCGAAAGCGGGCGACTGCAGATCCACCCCGAGCCCACACGCATTCGCGACCTGGGTGAGGCGCTGCGGCAGCAATTCGCCGTGACCGCTCTGAACAAGGGCCTCGAGCTCGACGTGTGGGTGGATCCGCAACTTCCCGAAGAGATCGTCAGCGATTCGAAACGGCTGCTGCAGATCGCGTCCAATCTTGTCAGCAACGCCCTCAAGTTCACGTCGAAGGGCAACGTCAACGTCCAGTTGCGAGCCGGGCCGGCGAACAGCTGGCAGATCGTGGTTCAAGACACTGGCATGGGCATTGCGCCTGAACACCTGCGACGCGTCTTCGAACCGTTCTGGCAGGCCGATAGCACCCTCACGCGCGAACATGGCGGCTATGGGCTCGGCCTGGCCATCACGCAGCAGCTGGTTCAGTTGCTCGGCGGCCACGTTGAAGTGGCCAGCACGCCGGGCGAGGGCAGCACGTTCACGGCTTCGTTGCCGCTCCGCGTGCCCGACGTCCCATCCCCGACCCAGCCAGAGCCTGCAGCGGCCGACGTCCAATCAGCAAGTTGAAGACGCCTTGACCCTGAACGCAAAGAGGCCGGCGAGTTGCCGGCCTCTTTGCGTTCAGAGGATCGAGGGTCAGGCGCGACTGGGTTCAGCGACAGGGCTGGAAGCCGTTGCGCGCCACGGGGTGCCGAGCCAACGCAGGAGGAAGTAGTCGGCGCCGATGGCGCCCGCCACCTTCCAGGCCAGGATCAGCAGGATCGCGACGACCAGGAGCAGGCCGTTCGTGCTGGCGGTGCCGGCCATCAGGAAGTTCCAGTTCATGAATGCACCGGCAAAGGCTGCGATGCCCGTGAACGCTCCGATGATGAGGGCCAGACCAATCGCGAACTCAGCATAGGCCACGAGCGGGCCGAACCACGTCTGCGAGTGTGAGTCGATCAACATCTGGATGAAGCCGCGATACCAGTCGAACGCGATCGGCGACTTGCCGCCGTCGGGGATCGTGACGGCCTTCGTCCAGAAGCCCAGGATCGCGTCACCGGTCTGAGTCCAGGCCGGGTTCGTGATCTTGTGCAGCGACGCATCGAGCCAGGTGTAGCCGAGCCACAAGCGCGGCAGCAACCAGAGCCAGCCAAACAGTCGATTGCCGAACAGCTGTTGCGCGAAAGGCGGATCCTGAAGCACGGTGCCCTTGCGCAGATTGAGGGATTTCATGAGGCCTCCTGAGGCGTGGGATCAACGCATCGTTGTGTGCTGATCCCGATTACCAGTGACATACCCTTGTTGGCCTTCAAGATACGTTTTATCCGATTAGGCGGGCAGTGACTTTACGCAGATTGTGACCGTGCAAAATCACACGACTTGCGCTGATTGTCACATTTCGCCCAAATCTATGGGCTTTTTTGATGGTTTGCATACGCGCCAGTCGTCGCTGCGCGCTGACGATCACGATGGCCGATGGCTGAGGGTTTTCGTGAGGTACAGATTGTCAGGCTCAAATCCATGACGGATGTAATAATCGCGCGTGCCAATGGCGCTGATGACGGCCAGCCGCGCGTAGCCCGCGGCACGGGCTTGTTCCTCGGCGGCTGCGATCAGTCGCGCGCCGACGCCGACGTGTTGAGCATCACCGGCCTGCCCCGCTGAACGGGCCTGCAACGGAGCCACTGGCCCATAGACGTGCACTTCGCGGATGATGGCCGCCGAGTCGAGCGCCTCGAGGTCATGCCAGCTTTGCGCCTCAGCCGACGGCAACGATAACCGCAAGAAGCCCGCCAGCCGATCGTCGGGCGTGACGGCGCTGAGGAAGTGCTCAGTGCCACCCCGGGTCGCATAGGCGAGATCATCGAGCGCCAACGACTCGGCATCGACTCGCCCGCCACGCACCTCGCGCGAGCGGATGTCCTGGCTGCGCCGTCCCGTCACGGCCAGATGGCGCTCGACGACCTCGCGCAGGTTGCTGAGCGTGCTCCCCGCGACGACATGGCCGGCCGGGATGTCGCGAATGACCCGATTGACGCGCACGTAACGCGGTGTGGCCGTCAGGCAATCGGCGATGAGATCGATGAGTTCAGCATCAGTGTACGGCGTGTACTCGCCGCGCTCGTGCCAGGCGGTCAGCTCCGCTTCGGCCAGCAGGCTGCACGGATAGATCTTCAGTTCATCGGGCCGCATCCCCGGGTCGTTCCATAACCGCAGAAAGTCTTCGTGGTCGCTCGCGGGGGTCGCGCCAAGCAGATTGGGCATCCAGTGCAGGTGCAGCTTGAAGCCCGCCGCCCGCAGCAGATCGACGGCGCGCCGCGTCTGCTCGACGGTGTGGCCGCGGCGATTGAGTTCGAGGATTCGATCATCGAGGCTTTGCGCGCCAAGCTGCACCTTGGTCACGCCGTACGACCGCAATCGCCGCAGCTCAGCGGCATCGACGTAGTCGGGCCGCGTCTCAATCACGAGACCGACGTTGCGTCGCGCGGCCTTTGCATTCAACTGCTGCGCTTCCTCGAGCGTCTGGGCTTCGACGCCATTCAACGCGTCGAGGCAGCGCTTGATGAACCAGGCCTGATAGTCCGGCGGGTAGTACGACCACGTGCCGCCCAGGATCAGCAGCTCGACCTTGTCGGTCGGGTGGCCGATGTTTTCGAGCGCCCGCAGGCGGCCGGCCGTGGTCTCGAACGGATCGAAGCCGTGCGCCTCGGCGCGCTGCGCGCCAGGTTCGTCATGCAGATAGCTCTTGGGCATGCGCACGTCGGTCGGGCAGAAGATGCACTCGCCCGGGCACGGGAAGGGCTTCGTCAACACTGTGACCGTGGCGACGCCTGAGAGCGTCCGCACCGGCTTCATCTGCAGCCGCCGCAAGAGCGCCGGGTCTGCGGCCATCTGGCCGCTCGCCACGAGATCGCGATAGACCGCGATCAACTGATCTTTGGCGAACTTGCCGTGCTCGCGCGGATAGCGTCGCAGCAGCCGTTCCATCGCGCGCGGATCCGCTTCGGGAAGCGCTGCCGCAGCCTGAATCAGCCGGATCGCCTGCAGCGCATCCACCGCCGACAAAGGCTCCGGCCGTTGCCCGGCCCACGTGCGTTCTCGCGGTCGTCGCATGGGAAGAGTGTAGCGCAAGACAGGCTTCAGGCATTCCGCATCAGGGGTCAGCGGTCAAAGTCTAGCCCATCGCTCGCCTGTCAACACCGTCTCTCTCTCGCTCCCCGCCCCTCGCCTCTCGCCCCTCGCCCCCCGCCCTCGCCGCCCCTTCATGGTATTCTGCCTCGTCATGTCCCTTCTACGTCGCAGACAGCCTCGTCGCTGGCCGCTGGCGCTCCTGGTCGGGTTGGCCGCGCTCATCAGCGGTCTGGCCGTGGTGGTCGTGCTCGGCCGGCCCGTGTTGACCGACAACGCGCCCCGCGATGGCGCGTCGGGCCTTTCAACGCGGGCCCTGATCCACGTGTCTTTCAGTCAACCGATGAACCCCGACAGCGTCGCTGGCGCGCTGACCATCGAGCCCGAAACGCCGGGAACCTGGCAGTGGGACGACTCAGGCAAGACCGCGACGTTCGCGGGCGAGCAGCCCTGGCCCGAGCACATCACGGTCACCGTCTCGTTGAACGGTGGCCAGGCTGCCAACGGCCTGCCCTTGTTCGAGCGCCGCACCTGGTCGTTCGGCGTCGGCGGCGAGCGCGTGCTGTTCCTCTACGGCCTCGACACGGTAATCGCCTCGGTCGAGGCCGACAGCCGCCTGCCTCTCGAAAAGGTCGAGCCTGACATCCTTGCCCGCGAACCCAACGGCATCCTCGAGTTCGACGTCAGCCCCGAGGGCGGCGCGATCGTGTATTCGGCGCCGCGCGAAGACGGTGGCTCAGACCTCAAGTTGATCAACGTCGACGGGAGCGATGCGCGCGTGCTGCTCGCCTGCCCGAAGGAATCGTGCCGACGCCCGACGTTCTCGCCGGACGGTGCGCGCATCGCTTTCGAGCGCCAGAGCCCCATCACCGACGTGTCAGGCCTGCCCTCGTTCGGCGAGCCGCACGTCGAGGTGCTCGCGCTCGCGCAGGGCACGCCAATGGCGCTGTCGGCCGCGGCCGGTCAGACGCGCGATCCAAACTGGGCGCGCGATGGCAAGCTCGTCGTCTATGATCCGGGTCGCCAGGCTTTCATCGTGCTCGATCAGGCCCTCGGCAGCCCGTCGTACGTTCCGGCGTTGTCGGGTCAGTTCGGCGACATCTCGCCGGACGGGAGCACGCTCGTCTTCCCCGAGCTCTATACGCCGCTCACGACGACGACCACCATCTCGACCGAGACGCTCTATGCATCGGCGTTCAGCTTCTTCAGCCGGCTGCAGGCCGTCAACCTCGCCGACAACCGCGCGACAAACCTGTCGGGCGAAGCGGTTGTGGAAGATACCGCTCCGTTGTATGCTCCGGGCGGTCAGTGGCTGATCTTTACGCGGCGCGGCCTGACGCCCGCGACGTGGACGCCGGGCCGCCAGCTCTGGCGGATGCGGCCCGACGGCCGCGAGGCCACGGCGATCACGAACGATCCGATCGCCTACCACAGCGCCGTCGAGTGGAGCCCGGACGGCACCCGTCTGGTCTACATGCGCACCGACTCGTCAGACCCGTCGCGCGCGCCCGAGATCTGGATCAGCAACGCCGATGGCACCGATGCCCATGCCGTGGTGTCGGGCGGTTTCGGCCCGGAGTGGCTGCCGTGAGCGATTTGGTCGATCGGTTTGCGCCCGACTTCACCCTTCCCACCGCCAATGGCGGCCGCTTCAGCCTGGCTGAATGGCGCGGCCAGCCGGTCGTCATCGCCTTCTGGTCCGCCACATGCGCGTGGAGCCGTCGCGCAGATGTCATGCTGGTCTACCGCCAGCTCAAGTGGGCGCCACGCGGCGTGCGGGTCGTGGCTGTCGCATCTCACCCCGACGAGTCCGTCAAGAGCATCCAGGTCGAGGCCGAGACGCGCGGGCTCAAGTTCCCGATCGCGCTCGACTCTGGCCAGATGATCGCGCGCCAGTTCTACGTCGACGTCACGCCCAGCTTCTTCCTCGTCGACGCGGTCGGCTTGATCCGGTACGCCGGCGCCGCCGACGACGCGACGCCCAATCAACCTCGCCCCACCCAGCTGTATCTCGACGACGCCGTCGCGGCGCTGCTCGACAACCGGTACATCGCGGTATCGAGCACACCCGCAGTCGGCTGTCCGATCCCGGGCCTCAGCCTGGGCTGAGCCCCAGCTCCAATCCATGTGGCCCTGGATCGTCACCACCATCGTGCGGATGGTGGTCAACACAGCCTTTCGGCTGCTCTATCCCTTCGTCCCTGAACTGAGCCGCGAGTTCGGCGTCTCGCCCGAGGCGCTGACCGCCGCGATCTCGGCCCGTGGCTTCGTGGGCCTGCTCAGCCCGGCGATCGGAGCGGCCGCCGATCGGCTCAACCGGCGCACGCTGATGTTGGTCGGCCTCGGCGGCGTCAGCCTGGCCCTTGTAGCGATCGCGACGACCGACGCCCTGGCGGTGGTGGCTTTCGGCTCGGCGCTGATGGCCATGGCCAAGCTCGCCTACGACCTCGGCGTGCTCTCACACATCGGCGATCAGACGACCTATGAGACGCGCGGGCGCCTCGTCGGGTTGAGCGAGATGGCGTGGTCCGGCGCGGCGCTGATCGGGCTCCCGCTCATCGGCCTCGCCTTCGGTCGCTTCGGCGTGCGGATCCCGTTGTTCGTCCTAGCCGGTCTGATCGCCGTCAGCATGCTGGCCATTCGCGGAGTGGTGGCCTCACGTCCGAGCATCAGACACAGCGCGGGCGCGCCCCTGAGGCCTGCCTGGCGCGAACTCCTCGGGCTGCCGTCGGTCCTCCCGATGCTGATCTGCAGCGTGCTGATCCCCTTCGGCAACGAGATCCTCAACGCGATTTATGGTCGGTGGCTGGAACGCAGCTTCGGCCTGTCGGTCGAGTCGATCGGGGCGTCGGCCATCGTGCTGGGTCTGGCCGAGCTGGCCGGTGAGGGTTGCATTGCGTTGTTCTCAGACCGGCTCGGCAAGCGGACCCTGGCGATCTCGGGGGCGCTGCTGGGTGTGGTCGCCTATCTGACCCTGCCGGCGCTGTCGGCGACGGGTCAGGTCGGCCTCGCACTGGTCGGCGTGGCGGGCGTGTACCTGGGGTTCGAGATCCTCGTGGTCGGCGTGATCCCGATCATGACCGAGCTGGCGCCTGGCGCTCGGGGCAGCATGCTGAGCACGGCCGGGGCGATGCAGTCGGCAGGCAGGCTCTTCGGCAGTTGGGTCGGTTTGGCGCTGTTTGACGTAGGAATCTGGCCGGCCGCCTTGCTTGCGGCTTCCGTCAACCTGGTCGTCTCAGTAATTCTATGGAGGTGGGCTCGCAACTAAATTCCGAGTGAGATTTCCCAACCAATCCCAACATGGTTGGACAGTGTTTGGCACGCGCATTTGTTACTCTTGGCGCAGAGAGAGAGGGTGGTGTTGCGTGGGCCAAACGAACTGGTATAGCCGCCGGCCTGGTGTCTGGGGAGGACCCGTCCTCGGGCTGATTGCGGCACTCGCTTTCGGGTTCAGTTTTCAGGCGCAGCCGGCGCGGGCTCAAGAAACCCCGCCAGCGCGCGAGTTCCCCCAGGCGCAGCCCTATCGCGTCTTCATCTCCATGGCGGCCAAGACGGCTGCCGGGATCGCCCCCGTTCAAGCGCAGTCTGAGCTTGACCAGGTGCTGTCGCTGACAAACGCCGAACGCGCCAAGGTCGGTTGCGGCGCCCTGACCATCAACAACACGTTGGCCGTTGTGGCTCAGGCTCATGCCGCCGACATGGCCGAGAACGACTTCTTCGATCACAACTCGCTCAACGGCGCTTCGCCTTTCGATCGCATGCAGGCTGCCGGCTACAGCTTCTCGGCTGCCGCCGAGAACATCGCTGCCGGTTACTCCACACCGGCCTCGGTGATGAGTGGCTGGATGAACAGCTCAGGTCACCGCGCCAACATCCTGAATTGCACGTACACCGAGATCGGCATCGGCTATTACAAGCTTGCCAATGACACAGGCGACATCAATTACGTCTGGTACTGGGTGCAGGACTTCGGTCGACCGTAAGCGGACTTGACACAACGATGCGCAAACGCCATCCTTACGGGTGGCGTTTGTTTTTCAGGGAGATAATCCTTCCATGCCAGACCTCTCCCAGATCGACTGGGTCTCCGTGATCGTCGCCCTGATCGTGCTCGCCGTGGTCTGGACGATCATCCAGCGCGTCCTCAAGCTGACCATGCAGTTGTTCGCCTGCGGCTGCGTCGTCCTGGCCGGCATCGCTCTGGCCGGAGCCTTCCTGATCTACATCGCCCCGCAGTGGCAGTGATCGAGCGACGAAAAACGCCGCCGGGCCAGTTGGCCACGGCGGCGTTTTTGTTCGATCGCATCGCAGGTCTCAGCGGCCCTTGGGCATGATCAACCACGCGAGCAGGTACAGCGTGATTCCCGGGACGCCGCCGGGCGCGGCCGTGAGGAAGAAGAACAGCCGGAACCAAATGGCATCCACGCCGGTCCATTCCGCCAGGCCGCCGCAGACGCCGAGCAGCCAACGATTCGTCGAAGAAGTGTGTAGTCGCGATTGCGCCATCATTGTGACCTCCACGCTTCTCTACGAGCCAGAGCGGCGCCGGTTGCTGACGCGGACCTGACGATAACGTCGCCGTCGACCCTCAGGCCAAAGATCGCCCGGCGAGAAAGGCGCTCAGGGCCTCCATGCCCGCTGGGACGGCGCGGCGGCCGAAGCCGATACGGAACCGGTCGGTCGGCGTCGGCAGCAGGCTCGAGGCGTAGATGCTGGCGGGCAGCAACAGCACGCCGGCCTCCTCGACCAGGACGTTGCAGAAGTGCTCGACGCCGTCGCTCCCTAGGTAACGGGGATAGGCCACACACCCGCCCTCGGGCGCCTTCCATTCGAAGAGGTCGCGCCGCTCGTCGAAGAAGCGCTCAAGCAGCGCCAGGTTGTCGACGACAAGCGCCCGGTTGCGGGTCAGGATCGTCTGGCGTGCCTTCAAAGCGATCGTCGCAAGCACCTCGCTCGGGGCGCTGTTACAGATCGTGGTGTAGTGCTTGTAGCGCTCGAACCGGCTGAGCAACGCTCGATCACGTGACGCGAGCCAGCCGATGCGCAGCCCCGGAAGGCCATACGCCTTCGACATGACGTTGATCGACAGTCCGCGTTCATACACATCGGCGGCCTGCGCCAGTTGCTGGCGAGGATCGCGCTCGAGGCCCCGATAGACCTCATCGGAGAGCAGGTAGATGCCGCGCTCACGAGCCAGCTCGATCAGCCCACGCCATGTGTCTTGCGCGATGACCTTGCCGGTCGGGTTGTTCGGGAAGTTGACGGCGATCAGGCGCGTGTTCGGACGCAGCGCCGCGCTCACGTCATCGAGATCGAGCTCCCAATCGACCTCGGGTCTCAGGGGCACACCGGTGACCGCGCAGAGCCGTAAGGGCAGTTCCTCGAACGACTGATAGTTCGGCACCATGACGATGGCATGATCGTCGGGCCCGAGCAACACCTGCATGGCCACGTAGATCGCCTCGCCCGCGCCGGCGAAACACAGAATATCCTCGGCCGCGAGCGTCTCGTAGGTTGCGGCGATCGCGCGCCTCAGCGCCATTGACCCATAGGTCTCGGTGTAACCGAGCCGAAGCGTCCGCCAGGCTTCCTGGTCTTCGCCGTCGGCAGTGTTCAACAACTCGCTCACCTCGACGCTTTCCATATCGGAAGCTGTCAGATGATGGCGGGCTCTGAATTCCCACTTCGAGAAGTGCGCTTCGAGTCGAAAGTCGGGCAGGCTGGGCATGCGGTCTCCTGTGCGGCGGCGAAATCTCCGCCCCATCCTAACAGGGATGGAAAGAGAAAAACGGGTGGCGACCAGCGCGGCGAATCCGCGCTGGTCGACACCCGTTTTCTCCACACCTATGGCCGACGGCCACTCTGAAGGCCACCGACACGAACGAAGGCCGATCACGGACGGTCTGCAGGACGGCCGACCATCATCTGCGATCCATTAGCTGCGGCCTGTGGTCTATGGACCGAGCTCTGCGGTCCGCCGTCCTCCCTGCCGCCAAACAAAAATCGGCGCCCCCTGTTCGGGAGCGCCGACCTTCGTCGTTCGTCTTTCGACAGCGCCGCTTGCGCCAAGATCAGCGGTTCGCGGTCTGCAGTTCGTCGTCTCTTAGAAGTCGCCGCCCATGCCGCCACCGCCCTGAGGCATCGCGGGCTTGTCCTTCTCAGGAGCATCCGTGATCAGGGCATCGGTGGTGAGGATCATGGCCGCGATCGAGGCAGCGTTCTCGAGCGCGCCGCGCACGACCTTGACGGGGTCGATGACGCCGGCCTTGAGCATGTCGGTGTACTCGTCGGTCAGGACGTTGTACCCGATGTTCTTGTTCTTCTGCTCCTTGGCCTGGCGGCGGACGGTGTCGATGATCACCGAGCCGTCCTGGCCGGCGTTCTGGGCCAGCTTGCGGATCGGGGCCTCGAGCGCCTTGCGCACGATGTTGATGCCGACCTGCTCGTCCTCGTTCTCGACCTTGAGCTTCTCGAGCGACACGCCGGCGTTGATCAGCGAGATCTCGCCGCCGGGGACGATGCCCTCTTCAACCGCGGCGCGCGCGGCCGACAGAGCGTCTTCGACACGGTGCTTCTTCTCCTTGAGCTCGACCTCAGTGGCCGCGCCGACGCGGATCACCGCGACGCCGCCCGCCAGCTTGGCCATGCGCTCCTGGAGCTTCTCTTTGTCGTAGTCCGACGTGCTCTTCTCGATCTCGACCTTGATCTCCTCGACGCGGCCCTTGATCGCCTTGGCCGAGCCGGCGCCGTCGACGACGGTGGTGTCATCCTTCGACGACACGACCTTCTTGGCGCGGCCCAGATCGCTCAGGGTCGTGCTCTCGAGCTTCTTGCCGAGCTCTTCGGTGATGACAGTGCCGCCGGTCAGGACCGCGATGTCCTGCAGCATGGCCTTGCGGCGATCGCCGAAGCCCGGGGCCTTGACGGCCAGGACGTTCAGCATGCCGCGCAGCTTGTTGAGCACCAGCGTGGCCAGCGCCTCGCCGTCGACGTCTTCGGCGATGATGACCAGGTCGCGCTTGCCGATCTGGACGAGCTTCTCGAGCACGGGCACGATGTCGGCCGCGGCCGAGATCTTCTTGTCGTGGATCAGGATGTACGGCTCGTTGATGACGGCTTCCATCGTGTCGGGCGAAGTGATGAAGTACGACGCGATGTAGCCGCGATCGAACATCATGCCTTCGACGTACTCGACTTCGTTGTCGAGGCTCTTGCTCTCTTCAACGGTGATGACGCCGTCCTTGCCGACCTTGTCCATCACGTCGGCGATGAGCTCGCCGATCGAAGCGTCAGCGGCCGAGTTGGTCGCGACCGACGCGATTTCTTCCTTGGTGTCGATCTTGGCCGACATCTTGCGCAGCTGCTCGACCACCGTGTCGGTGGCCTGCTCGATGCCGCGCTTGACCATCATCGGGTTGTAGCCGGCGGCCAGGCTCTTGAGGCCTTCGGTGACGATCGCGTGAGCGAGCACGGTCGAGGTCGTCGTGCCGTCGCCGGCGATGTCGTTGGTCTTCGAGGCAGCTTCCTTGAGGAGCTGGGCACCCATGTTCTCGTACGGGTCCTCGAGCTCGATCTCCTTCGCCACGGTCACGCCGTCGTGCGTGATGGTCGGGGCGCCGAACTTCTTGTCGAGCGCGACGTTGCGGCCCTTCGGGCCCAGGGTCGTGGCGACGGCGTTGGCCAGGATGTCGACGCCGCGCTGCAGCTTGCGGCGGGCTTCTTCGCTGAAAACGAGTTGCTTGGCAGCCATGTTGGTGTCTCCGTGTTACTACGTGTGCGTGTCATTCAGGGCGTCAGGCTTCAGGTTTCAGGCGTCAGTCTGGGTGAACCCACCCCTGCTGACGCCTGAGGCCCGACGCCTGACGCCTCCTGGTTATTTCTTCGACTTCTTGCTGCCGCCGTCGTCATCGACGATGGCCAACAGATCGCTTTCGCGCAAGATCAGGAGTTTCTTGCCTTCGACCTTGAACTCCGTGCCTGCGTACTTGGCGTACAGGACGACGTCGCCGACCTTGACGTCCAACTCGACGCGCTTGCCCGCATCGTCGCGCCCACCAGGGCCCGCTGCGATGACGTTGCCGCGCTGCGGCTTCTCTTTGGCCGACTCGGGCAGGACAATCCCGCTGGCGGTCATCTCTTCGGATTCGATGGGCTCCACCACGACGCGATCGCCCAATGGCTTGAGGGAGATAGACATAATTGAACTCCTGCGAGGTTAAGTTTTCTTTAGCACTCTTGCGAGGTGAGTGCCAGAACGACTTCCGATATTAGCCAAAAGAGGCCCAGTCGTCAAGACCCAATTAGCAACTCGGAATCTCGACTGCTAATCCCGGTGGATTCCATCGGCAAATGAGTGGCGATGGGCCGCTGGCCGAATCAAACGGGCGAGGAACGACGCATCCCGCCGCCCTCGCCCGCACGAAAGGCCTCGGAGTTCGCTTACTTCGTGGGGTCAACCACCCGGCCGACAAACAACGGCGCGCCCGTGGCATCATCGCGGATCACGTACACGTAGGGGTGATCGAGCGTCAGGGTGACCGGCTGCGTGGTTGGCGGAGCCGCCCCGGCCTCCATGATCAAGGCGGTGGCCGCCGCGGCTTCAGTGCCGGTTTCGTCGAGCGTGATGTTGGCCTGATGGATCACGGCGCTGATGAAGAGGTCGTGCGTGCCGTCGATCCCCGAGAAATCGGCCGAGCCCGATGAGAAGGCCGCGAGCACGCCAAGCGACTCGAGCGCAGGCGCGAGCGCGAAGCGGCTGTCGTAGTCCAGCTTGGGCATCGTCAGGATCACGTCGGTGCCCGACAGCGTGGCCAAAGCGTTGTCGAACCAGGCCTGAGTCAATTGATCCTCGAACGCGTCGAACTCACCGGCCGTGGGCATGAGCGCCACGAACGAGATCCGCCCGCCCGCATAGGGCACCGCGACGATTTGCACGCCGTCGACGTCGGCATACGAAAAGAAGCCGTGGGTCGTGATCGCCGGCGCGTCGACGGCGGCGCCATCCGCCGGTGTGAACGGCAGCGGGTCCGGCAGCGCCACGAACTCATCAGCCCACCCTGCCTTGAAGTACACGGCGTTCGTCAGTGCCAGCCGGGTATCGGGGTTGAGTTGCGCGGGCGGCACCAGGTCGGTGATCCGATCGGCGGTCTGATCCGCCACCCAGCGGTTGATCTCGCCGGCCGCCGTCGTTGGGTCCGCAAAGTCCACCACGTGCAGGCCGGCGCCGTATTGCTCGGCCAGCAGGTCCAGGTAGCTCGTCTCGAAGTGGTAGCCGCGCTGGCCCCAGGCTGCGTTCGCGATGCGCAGTTGGAAGGAATGGTCGGGCTGCGGCGTGCCCGAAGGATCCGGCTCAGGCGTGGGCGCCGGCTTGCTCAGGCTCTGGTCCAGCGCGCTGAAGGTCTGATGGAGCAGCGCGCCCTCGGGAAAGTGAAAGACGCTGGCGATCTCGGCGGCGGTGTCGCCGCGCGCCCCGGCCTGCGCCAGCGCGAACGCTCCGGCGATGCTGTATGGCGAATAGATCAGGTTGCCGTTTTCGGCGCGCAGGATCTGGTAGAGATCGAAGGCGAAGGCTCGCTGGCCGGCCGTCAGAGCGGTGAGGGCCGCGGGATCTTCTTGTGCTACCAGGCGCGGCTTGTCACTGCGAACCAGCGTGGCGTCCGGCGTCGGTATCGGCGTCGCTGCGTTCAACGACAGGCTGCACGCCATGCTGAACGCCATTCCGAGAGCCAACCCGCTCCATGCATATCGTCGCATGTTTGCCTCCACCATTCCTATCCAATGCGTCAGGGAGCTTCGGCCCCATCGGTGCCGTTTCCCAGGAAGTTCGCGATCAGTGTGGCGATCGCGTCTTGTTTCGGAAGGCTGACCGCGCCGCCCCCCGGCGACGTCCACGGCGTCACATAGGCGCCGTCGATGGCGTAAGTCTCAATCTGCTCGCTCGGGATCTGCGGGCCCGCGCACAGCAGCATCGCGATCTCCTCGGGCGTCAGGTCGGTGCGCACCGAGCCGCGCACGGCGGCCAGCAGCGCCGGCACTCGTGACAGGCCCGTGCCCGAGAGGAGACGATCGCGGATCGCCAGGGCGACCAGCTGCTGGCGCTTGATCCGCTCGTAGTCGCTGTCTTGGTGGCGCGTGCGTGCATAGCGCAGGGCGGTCAGGCCGTCCATATGCTGCAGGCCGGGTTCAACTTCGAACACGATCGTGCCGTCGCCGGTCTGCGCCGGGAACTGCGAGTCATAGATGGCTTTCGGCACGTCGACGTCGATGCCGCCCAGGGCGTCGACAACGCGCACAAAGGCATCGAAGTTGATCAAGATGTATCGATCGACCGTGAAGCCGAAGTTGCCGGCGATCGTGGCCTTGAGTTGGGCTGGCCCGCCACCGGGCACTTCATAGGTCTCGCCGTAGAGGTAAGAGAGATTGATGCGGTCTTCGTAGATGCCGGTGATGTCGGCGTTGGCCTGTTGCAGCCACAGGTCGCGCGGAACCGAGAGGACACCGGCCTCGTGATCGGCAAAGCGCAGATTGGTGAACATGAGGGCATCGGTGCGCGCCGGCACGCTGTAATCGCCCGTGCGATCGTCGATACCGAGCACGGCGATGGTCATCTGTTCGGGCGCGCCGCAGAAGCCGCCGGCCCCAGGGCTTGGGAGAGGTTCCTGGGTCGGAGCGCCCTCTTCGGTCGGCGCCACGATGCCGCTGGCGTCGACGGCAACAGCGACAGGGTTACGGAACAACAGGCGCAGCCAACCCGGCCGCACCACGCTGATGACGCCAAAAACGGCGATGACTATGACCATCGCCGTTCCGGCGCCCAACACGACACTTCGTAAGATGCGATCCATGGGTAGTAAACGATTCTAACTCGAGGCCAGTTCCCGTGAGGAAATCAGCCCGGTGAATCATGAGGATATCGCCGTTTTGAGCATGCCGAGCCCGGGGCATTCGTGAGCCGCATTCACCATTGCTCGCCACAATCCAGCGCCTTTGCGCCCCAAAAGTCGCGATTGCACACTCGATCTTGACAACACTGATCCGGTTTGATAATATATCAATACCTGATATATCGGACACAGATACACTATGCCATCCGAACCAGAACTGCCCCTCACCCCCGCGGCTTTCCACATCCTGCTGGCCCTGGCCGATGGTGACAAACACGGCTACGCCATCATGCAGGAGGTGACGGCTCTGAGCGCCGGCCAGGTCAGGCTTGGCCCGGGCTCGCTCTACGGGACGATCAAGCGCCTCCTCGCCGACGGTTGGATCGCCGAAGTTGAAGATCACCTCGATGAGGGCACCGAGCGCCGGCGCTACTACCGCCTGACCGAACTCGGTCAACGCGTCGTCAGGGCGGAAGCGCTTCGGCTCGCGCGTTTAGTGGAGCGGGCCCGCGCGGTGCACCTGCTGTCGTTCGGCACCGAGGCGATGGCATCATGAACTGGGTGACGACATCCATCCGTCTCTACTCTGCCCTGATCGGGTTCTACCCCAAACGCTTTCGCGAGGCGTATGAGGAAGAGCTGCTGTTGGTGTTCCGTGACTGCGCGCTCGACGGACATCGCAGCAGCGGCGGCTGGGGCGTGATGCGTGTGTGGCTGGGCGTCTTGCCCGATCTTTTCACAAGTGCGGCGGAACAACACGCCGAGGAGGATATGAACGTGTCGATCAAAGTACTGATCGGGATGTTGAGCGGTGCCGGATTGATCGGCGGTGCGCTCTGGGTCCTGGCATCCATTCTGATCCTGCAACGCCCGATGGGCCTCTCGGGAGTCACGTATCGTGATGTGGGCGACCTGCTGCCGCTGTTCTTCATCGGTGTGCAGTTGTTCTCCATGGGGCTGATCGGCGTCTTCCTGCTGCCCGGCCGGCAATGGGAGTTGCCCTCGCGGGTGCTCCTGCTTATCGCCGCCGGCGGTGGCCTGGTCACCGGGATCCTCTGGCAGAGCTATGCATCTTCGGCCAACTGGGGGATGCTTGTGGCGGGTGTGCTGGTTCAATCGATCGGCCTTGCGCTCGCTGGGTTCAGCCTGATGCGTCAGACTCGTTCACGCAATTGGGGGCTCGTGCTGCTGGCGGTGGCGGCAGCTCAGTTGCTGTTCAACTTCGAGGATTGGCGCGCCATCTTCCTGGCGATCGAGGGGCTGCTGGCGATGGTGATCATGGTGATGATGTTCCGGCCGGCCCCAGGCACGACACCGGGCGCGCCTGCCATGTCGTGAAGGTGCGGAACACATTCAACACAAAGCGCCGGTTCGAAGGCCAAAGCCACTTTCGAACCGGCGCTTATTCGTCCACCCAATCGGCTTACGGCGCTTGATGGTCTTGCACGTATTGATCGCGTTGCGCGCTCAATCGGTCCCAAATGTCAGCCGGAACAACTGCGATTACGACGCCCTTGGCGCTTTCCGCTGAGGCGGCAGCCTGAGCCGGGAAGGCCGGGATGTCGACGGTCCGTCCATCCGCCAGGATCGTCAGGTTCGAGTGGCTGCCGCCGACGGGCACCTGGTCAGCTTCAGACCAGGCCGTGTTGAAGACGTCGAGATCGCGCAGCTGCGTGTAGAGCGCATCCATTTGCGACGAGTCGAGCGTGAAAGGCTCGGTCCAGGTCGGCACGTCGGCGCCCGGGTAGTCGGGCGAATAAGTGACCAGACCGGCGCCGTCCGACTCGATGGTGATCATGTACTCATAGTGATAGGGCGGCGGCACGCTGCCCTCGTACCAGTTGTACGTCACCGAAAAGTCATCGGGGCGAGATGTCGGCGGTTTCGACCCGCCGCCTAGCGAGGCGCAGGCGATGGTTGCGGCGGCGAGGCCGAGGAGAGACCAAACAGGTTGAGCGGCTGAGGACATGAGGACTCCAGCCGACGCGGTTATGCTGACCGCGTCGGCTGAAGGCCGTTATACCACCGGAGGAGGCTCGAGGGCTTCTGCCGGCGGCACGGTCGGCGGTGTTCCGCGCATGTAGGTCTGCGTACCAAAGCGCGTGAGCACCACGGCGCCGATGCCCATCGCGGGCAGCAGGAACCAGGCGAAAAAACCGCCAAACACGGGGATGACGGTCGCGACCAGATAGCCCAAGACGCTGATCAAGAACGTGCCGCCGGCGGTGGCCGCCAGGGTATTCACGCCGCGCAGGCCGAAGGCGTCGGTCAGGCGCAGGCCGATCAACTGGCCGAGCGCGATCCAGCCGAACAGCCAGGCCATCGAATAGCCTACGCCGACGATCAGGGCGCCCAGGATGCTGAACGGGATCAAACAAATCGTCAACGCCAGCAACACCGAGAGGATCATCAGGATCGGAACGGCGATGCCTGTCAGGACGCCCATGCCCATCGATTGCCAGGGCATATCGCGCATGGCCACAGCCACGCGCGCCGTCTGATCGGACCAGAAAGCCCCGACGAGTATTGACAGGCCGGTGACAAGCACGATCCAGAACGTGGCCTGGGCGATCGCCAGGACAACGCCGAAGATGCCCGACGCGATACCGTTGTCCGGCGGCACAGGATCGCTCTGGCTGACATACACACCCGGGAGGGTGGAAATCCAGTTCGTCAGCCCGGGCGCTTCGGTCACCGAGCCGTTGACTTCGGCGCCTGCCGCGCGTTCGAACGAACCACCCGTCCGCGTGACATCGCCATCGACAACAGCCGTCTCGGTCAGCTGCAGGCTACCGCCGATCAACGACACGGTGCCATCGACCTGACCCGAGATCACGGTCGACCCGCCGAGCACGACGACGTCGCCGGTGATGTTGGCGCCGTCCTCGATCAGCACCTGCCCGCCAAGAACGACAAGGTTGCCATCAAGAGTGTCGCCGGAAGCCAGCGTGTATTCGCCACTGGTCACCGTCACGTCATCAGGGGACGGCGCTGACGCGCGGGCGGCGGGAACGGCCAAAAACGCGGTCAAAACGATGGCAACCAGCGCCCCGCCGATTCGGCTCAGGAACTTAGCCCTCATCATCATCTCCTACACGGGGCGTCGAACCGGCGCCACGAAAATCCGTCCAAGCCAGACGATCCAGGCAATCGTCGCCACAAGGCCCGCGAGGAGGCCGGCCCACAAAGCCGGCCAGGTCAGCGAAGCCCGCAGCACAGTCAGGCCAGCCATCACCAGGCTGCTGACGACACGGATCGAGATCTCGGCGCTGGTCTGGAGCGCGAACGACGCCGTCGGCTGCCCGACAGCCGTCGCGAGTGGCGCCAGGAAGGCCGCCGCGCTGCCGAAGAGAATCAGGACCGGGACAAGCGCGCCGAAGCCCAGCACCAGAACGCCCAACCAGCTAGGTCGTTTTCGGCGTTGTTGAGAGAGACGCGCGCTGAACCGCCCCGTGAAGCCATGGCGCGGTTCCATAACCGGCAGCAAGATAGGCGCATCCCGAAGCACCTGCTCGGACTCTTGCAGTTGCATCCACAGCGCGAGCGCTTCAGGATCAGCCTCGATCGCCGCTTCGATACGGAGCTGGAGGGCATCGTCGGGCGCACCATCCAGCGCCGAGTGCATGAGATCTTTCAGCTTCTCATCGACCATCTCGTTTCACCACCTTCCCACCGGATCAACCGACGCTCGCCGGCCGGGCCATTCGTGTCTCGGACCCCATCAGCCGACCTAGCGCCTCACGCGCCCGGTGCAGACGGCTCTTGACGGCGGACACCGTCGAGCCAGTCGCGGCCGAGATTTCTTCATAGGACAGGTCATTCCAGTAACGCAGGATGACCATGCGACGGTCTTCTGGCGGCAGTTGTTTGAGCAAGGCCTCGAGTTGGGCCGCGCGCTCCCGCCGAGAGACTTCGTGTTCGGGCCCCGGCGCGGGGTCTTGCAGCGCGATCTGGGGCACTTCAGCGTCATCCTCATCGACCGACAACCACAGCACCCGCCGCTTACGCAGCAGGTCGATGCAATAATGGCTGGCGATCGAGAACAGCCAGGTCTTGAAAGACCGGGCCCTGTCATAGCGCGCCAGCTGAGACCAGGCGCGCAGAAACGCCTCCTGGGCGGCCTCCTCGGCCTCAGCCGGGTCGCCCAGCATTCGATAGCACAGGTGGAAGACTGGCGTCTGGTACATATCCACCAGGCCGACAAAGGCTCGCTCGTCGCCTGCACAGGCGCGGGCGATCAGTTCCGTCTCGCTCACGAGATCCTGCCGTTCCTCGGGGCCAGCCGGTTATTCCTACGTGGGATCATGTGCCCGTTAACACGGGCGTTGCGCCCACGGCACGCAGGAGACTGGCACCCCTAATACGCATTATAGGGGGGTGGGTTGCAGGAGAGGGCGGCGCCTAACGCCATATGCGTTTCGAGCCGATTTCAGCGCGACAGCGTCACTGGGAGCCACTGCCTGACAACGGATGCCCACCCTGGCACCGACATTGCACCAGTGGGCCCGAGGACCAACGCCGTTATGCCAAATTACGTGCTCGTGATCGACGACAACCGGCTGATTGCCGATAATCTGGTGAAGATGCTGACGTTGCTGGGGCATCGGGCCCGGGCCGTCTACGGGTCGCCCAGCGCCATGCAGACGCTCGTCGAATACCCGCCTACCCTGGTCATGGTCGACATCCACATGCAGGGTATCAATGGGGTGGAGGTCGTGCGCTTCATCCGCCGGCACGAGAAACTGGCCCATACCCGGGTGCTGGCCATGTCTTCCGACAACCAGCCAGACCTGATCACGGCCGTCAACCAGGCCGGGGCTAACGAGTTCCTGCCTAAGCCGGTCCGGCTCGAGGATCTCGAAGGCGCGCTGCAGCGCATCGGCGTGCAGCCGCCGGCCTGATCACTCACGCGTGTCGATCAGGAGTGCCACGCCGCGCACCCGCCGAAAATGAAACGACCGCCCTCATCGGGCGGTCGTTTTCATGTTAAGAGTCACGTTGTGATCAGAACTGGAAGAGGTTCTCGCGCAAAGGGACCGACTTGCGCTGGTAGTTGAGAACGTATTGCTGCAGCTCGTTCTCAAGGCGCTCGAACGTATCCGAGCTGATCACGCGATCGAGCGTGCTCTCGTCTTCCGAGACGAACTCGACCAGACGCAGCGGATAGTTGCCGTAGGCGGTGTGCCACACACCCGACATCGATAAGCCGATGCCGTTAAGGGTCGGGACCATCTCGCCGAGCATGAACTGATAATACCGATCCTGGACATCAGGTCGGATATCGTACGTCAGGATCATCTTCACCGGATGCATGATGCCTCCGTCTTCCATGTCTTACTAAACGCGGTCCGGCTGTCATTTCAGTGGAACGCTGGAGAGAATTCTAGCACGTCCACTGTCAGCGAAGAGGGTACCCTGGTCGTAGGTCTAGACAGCTGTTTGTCACGACTCTCCTCAGGAAGCGTTAACCTATACCTTATAATCCGGCGATGACAGCGATCAGTGTGGCCGGTGTGGCGATTGTGGCCGGCGGCCAAAGCTCTCGGTTCGGCTCAAACAAAGCGCTCACGCTCGTCGACGGGCGCGCGATCGTCGAGCGTGTGTTGGATGCTGCCAGCGGCCTGACCGACGACCTCTATCTGGTTACCAACACACCCGAACTCTACCAACACCTCGGGTTGCGCATGGTGGCCGACATCATGCCAGAGGGTGGTGCGTTGCGCGGCCTTCATACGGCTTTGAGCTCGACCGATAAGCCATGGGTGCTTTGTCTGGCTTGCGACATGCCTTTCGTGAAAGCAGCGCTGCTCAAGCACCTTGTCGCCTTGACGCAGGAAGATGAAGCGCGGGATTGGGGCGCCGTGGCTCCTCGCCATTCGGAAGGGGCCGAGCCGTTCTGCGCCGCCTACCGGCGTGAAGTGTGCCTGCCCGTGCTCGAGCGCTTGCTCGCGAGCGGCCGCTACAGGCTCCAGGGCCTGCTGGATGGCGTGCAAGTGCGCTACGTCGAGCCTCCAGAGCTCACCGACATCGACCCCGAGCTCATCTCATTCATCAACGTCAACACCCCTGAGGAATGGAAGGCGGCCGAGGCCTTGGCGAAACGGCTGAGGGACGGAAGCTGAACAAACGCGGCCTTTACGCGGTTTGAATTCGAAATTCACCCCATCGGCATCAAGTATTTCCTAGAATTCACATCAGGCGCGCGCAAGGACGTGCGACCCTGGTGACCTGTGACACAGTATCTTCTTGACGGTCAACTCATCCATACGGTCGAACAGGGGCAGGCCGGCCGACAGATCGCTTTGTTGGTGCATGGCTGGTCGAGCTCCAGTTACGCGCTGACGCCCTTGATGGATCTCCTGGCGCAGCGCTACCACTGCATCTCCGTCGATCTGCCTGGCTACGGCGAATCGCCGGCGCCGCGCGAACGCATCACCATCTCGTACTATGCCGACCTGCTGGCGCGCCTCATCGCGCAGATCAGCGACAGGCCCGTCGTGTACGTCGGGCACTCGATGGGCGGCATGATCGGAGCCACGCTGACCTTGCGGCACCCGGGATTGGTCGATCGGATGGTGCTGATCGCGCCGACCATTTCGGGCAAACTCTCCGCACGCATCAACTGGATGATCTCGCCGATCACGCGCCTCGAGCGCTTCACGGCCACCGGGCTGTTGGTCCGCGTCAGTGAACGCCTGATAGCGGGCATCACCGACGAACTGATGCGCCCCATTTCTTTCGCGCAGCGCACTTCGATCGAGCCGCGCGACTACGAGCGTCTCCGAGCCGATGCCCGTCGCCGGGGTCAGGGCCGCACGCGCTACGAGTGTTACTTCGCGATGCGCGAGAACGATCTCAGTGGGCGTCTCAGCGCGATCGAGGTGCCGACGCTCGTCGTCTGGGGCGCCGAGGACAACACCGTGCCGCTGCGAGACTCGGGCATCGTGGCCGACGAATGGCCGCAAGCCGATCTGCGCATCCTGCCCAAGGCCGGCCATTGGCCGCAGTTCGAACAACCCCATCTGATCCGCCGGCACCTGACGGCCTTCCTCGGATTGCCCCTGAGCCGACCGGAGTCGGCGCCCATTCGCGAAGCGGCGTTAGCCCAGGATGTCGCGCGCTTTATCGGCCATTCGGATATCGGCAGCGGCCTCACCGAGACGCAGCGCGTCAAGCTGGCCGGGCACTTTCGCCAGCGCCACTACTCAGCCGGGGACGTGATCGTGCGGATCGAGGATGGCGGCAACGAGATGTACATCGTGCGCGATGGCTCGGTCGAAGTCTGGAATGACCCCGACCACGTCGGTGCGGGCCCCCGACATGTTCGACATGTGGCATCGTTGACTCCGGGACAGATCACTGGGGAACTGGCGATGCTGGACGGAGGGCTGCGCAGCGCCGACCTCCGAGCAGGCGCGTCAGGCGCCACGATCCTGGTGCTCGATCGGACACGGCTTGAAGCTCTGTGCGCTGAGGATCCTGAACTCGGCACGAGCGTGTTGTGGAACATCAGCCGCGCGATGGCCGGACGCGTGCGTTTCATCCTCTGGCAGTTACAGCGCGCCTTGAGTCGGACGCAAGAAGAACGCGATGCCGTTTCGGTGCACGCCCCACAGGGTGGATCCGAATCGCTCCGAGATCGTCCGCTGGCCGCCTGACAGCGCTTCACTCTCCTCAAGACAAACGCGAAAGGTCCGTGCTCGGGTTCTGACCCGCACGGACCTTTCGTGCATGTATCGCTGTCAATTGAACGAACGGCTGCTTCAGGCGGGCTCAATCGAGCGCAAGCAGCGCGGCGTTGACGGTTGAGGCCACCTGGCGGAGGGCGGAGAGCAGGCTTTCATAGCGATCTTGCCGTCGGAGGATGGCGCCCGTCTCAAGGGCGCGGAACCGCCCAGCGAGCTCGACAGCGCCGATAGTTATGCTCTCTTCTTTGCCCATCTGAGCCAGGGCCCGGACACGCTCATGCGTCCCTGACGCGATGTTCTGTTCGATTTCGTTCAACCACAGGTTGACACGCGCCACGAACGTCCCGGCCGTGTTCGTCACGTCCATCACATCGGCGTGGTCGGCGAGGTTTGAACGAAGCCGTTCTTGAAGTGGCAGAGTGTGGCCCGCGTCACCGTCTTCGGTGCCGCGCAAGGCATCGGGCAGCCAGCGCTCGAGCATCTGGCTCAGCGCCAGCCGATTGACCGGCTTGCTGAGGTAATCGTCCATCCCGGCACCCAAGCATTGTTCGCGGTCGCCGGTCATGGCGTTGGCGGTCATGGCGATCACGGCCAGGTGCCTGCCTCGACCTTGCTCGACTTCCCATTGTCGGATGCGACGCGTGGCCGCGAACCCATCGAGGACCGGCATCTGGCAGTCCATCAGGATCATGGCATAGCGATCGGGCCCAGCCTGGACGGCCGCCACTGCAGCCTCGCCATCGTTGACCACATCGACGTCATAGCCAAGTTTCTCAAGTTGAAGCAGCGCCACCCGTTGATTGACCGGGTTGTCCTCGGCCAGGAGGACCCGGGGTCGCGTCGTGGTGGTGCTGGCCGCGATCGGCTCCGCCTGGACGGCGAGCGTTCGATCCTGAGGCAACGATCGGCGCGCGGCAACCTGCTCTAGATGCTCAACCAATTGCGAGCGTTTGATGGGCCGCGTCACGAAGCCGTCGACCTTGCTGCGTTCGGGCAGGGTGTCGGTGACGACGACACGTCGCAGCCGACCCAGTTCAGGATCGTCGGCGACGACTGAGAGCAGTCTCTGGGTCGCGTCGTCAGCTTCCCAGACGCCGAGGATGACCACGTCGTAGCCGCCGTGCTGCCGCAGTTGGGCCAGGGCGGCCGCGGGATCCGCCAGCGTCTCGACGACGTAACCGGCGGCGCCGGCATAGGTCGCCAGGATCTCGCGAGCCTGCTCATCGGGCTCGACGACCAACACCTTGCCACGGAAGTGATCGGCAGGCTCGGCCGCCCGAGGGTTGCCGGGTTCACTCAACGGGATCGTGAGGGCCATCGTCGTGCCACGACCCGGTTGACTCGAGACCGAAATATCGCCGTTCATCAGCTCGAGCAGGCGCTTGACGATGGCCAGGCCGAGGCCGGTGCCGCCATAGCGGCGGGTCGTGCCGCTCTCTGCCTGCTCGAACGGTTGGAACAAGCGCTTGAGGGCCTCAGACGAGATCCCGATGCCGCTGTCTTTGACGATCAGCTTGAGGCTGGGGGCCGCTCCGACCTCGGCCGAACGCTCGACCGATGCGCGCAACTCGACGTGCCCTTCGGTCGTGAACTTGACCGCGTTGCTCAACAGGTTGAGCAGGATCTGGCGCAGGCGGCCCGAATCTCCAATGAGGACAGCGGGCACCGAGTGGTCGATGTGGCTGCTGAGCTTGAGGCCCTTCTGACGCGCCCGGGCGGCCATCAAGTCGACGGCGCTCTCGACAAGCCCGGTGACGTCGAACTCATGCAGGTCAAGCTCGAGGCGCCCAGCCTCGATCTTCGAGAAGTCGAGGATGTCGTTGATGATATCGAGCAGGGCCTGGCCGGAGTCGATCATCAACTGCACCGAGGCGCGCTGCTCATCGGGGAGCGCCGCATCGAGCAGGAGCTCGGCCAGCCCGACGATCGCGTTCATCGGCGTGCGGATCTCGTGGCTCATGTTCGCCAGGAATTCGCTCTTGGCGCGGTTTGCGGCCTGAGCTTCGCGGGCGAGTTCGCGCGCCGTCATCAGGGCCTGCTCGAGCTCGAGGTTGGTCTCCGAGAGCGCCAGTTCCATCGCCTTGCGATCGGTGAGATCTGTGAAGACGACGACAGCGCCGACGACGACGCCGTCCCGGTTTCGCGGAGTCACAGTGACGAAGAGGTCGATCGGGCGACCATCCGGGCGAACATGGCGGAGCTCGATGTTCTGGGTGAGTTCGCGCGCCGGAGCCGCCAGACGCTGCGCCACAAAACTCGCCTGCTCGTCGGCAGGCACAAGCATCGCAGCCTTCAACCCGACGGCGGCGGCGGAATCGATCCCCAGCATGCGGAGGCCGGCCGGGTTGATGTACTCGCACAGGCTATCGGCATTGAAGACGGCGACGCCCTGCCCGAGCGTGCTCAAGACGAGCTGCGCGAAGTCACGCTCGGCTTTGATCTCGGTCTGCAGCGTCTTGCTGATCGTGACATCCTCGATCTGGCCCACGATCCGCGCCACTTCGCCGTCGGCTCCGCGTTCGAAGACCAGATCGCGCGCCCGCACCCAACGCCAGTTGTTCTCGGCGTCGAGCAGGCGGAACTCGGTCTCGACAACCTCACCGTCGGCGACGCCCAGGACCATGCCGAAGATGCCGCCGTGCCGAGCGATGTCGTCAGGGTGCATCCTGTCGCGCAGGAACGCGCGCCAGCCGATCTCGCCGATCAAGTCTGAGGGGTAACCGAGCAACGCCGCCAGTGAACGATTGCTGTAGACGATACCGCCTTTGCTCTGCTCGTCACGATCCAACACGTAGATCACGTTGGGCACGGCCTGGGCGACTCGGTTGAGCAGCCGTTCGCTGGCTGCTCGATCCTCCTGCGCGCGATGCATCGCGGTGACATCATCCATGATGCCCAGGAATTGGCTGACCTGGCCGTCGAGGTCCCTGTGAAATGGCAGAGCGCGCGAATGGATCCAGTGCCAGGTGCCATCGGCGCCCATGACGCGAGATTCGATCTCGATCATTTCGCCGTCTTTTACCGTCTGGATGCCGGTCGCTGACTGAAGCCAGGCCTCTAGATCCTCAGGGTGAAGGTGAGTGGCCAGGAAGTTCGGATCGGCGCGCCATTCGAGCGGCTTGTCGCCATAACCGAGCACGTCGGACAGGTAGCGATTGGTGTACAGAAAGGTGGGACCGCTATCGGGTCTCAGGGCCATGACCGATATGGCACCTGGGAGCGCCCCGGTCAATCGGCTCAGGAGGCGCTGGTTGTCGGCCAGCTCGCGTTCGGCCTGCCGGGTCTCGGTGATGTCATCCCAGACGGTCAGCATCTGAGTCGGGCGGCCTGTGTCGTCGCGTTTGAAGACCTTGTAGCGGAACTGAATGTCGCGCCAGGCGCCATCGCAATCCCGTACACGCGCGCAGATATCGGCCGTTGCGTCGTCATTCAAGGCGGCCAATCGCGTCAAGGCGTCGACGACGTTCGACCGGTCGTCGGGGTGGACGTCGCGCAAGAACCTTTCGAACATCGACCCTTCGGCTTCAGGCGGGTCTTGCGTCCTGAGCAGGCGCGTTTGCTCGCGATTGGTGTAGATGTAGCGGCGCGCCGTGAAATCGACGACGAACACCTGACTGGGGATAGCGGCCGCCAGTTGCGAGATAAAGCGCTGGCTCTCCTCAAGTTGGAGTTGGGCCTTCTTCCGCAGGGTCACGTCCTGGATCTGGCCGATGATCTCGGCCACGCGCCCATCGCCTCCGAGGATCGCGTGAGCCGTGTCCTCCAGCCAGATCTCGAGGCCGTCACGCCTCATGAAACGGTACTCGACGGCCGGAGCGCGCACCTGAGCGCCCTTATCGTTGGCGAACCAGATCGTCGTGCGATCTTCAGGGTGAATCCGATTCACCCAGAGCTCAGGGTTGTCCATGATCTCCTGAGCGGTGTAGCCGATGATGTCGACGACATTGTCGGTGAAGAACGTGCAGCGCGTCCGCGAGACATCGCCGTCCTCGATCTGCAGCGTGTAAGTGCCAAGCGGGCTGTTGCTGACGATGTGGTGCAGCCGCGCCTCGGCCTGGCGAAGCGCCTCGGCGGCTTCACGTTGAGCGCTGATGTCCTCGAGGTGACCAAACAGGCCCGTGACGCGGCCATCGGGCCCGCGCAACACGCGCCCGAAGTCATGCAGCCACACATAGGATCCATCGGCCTTGCCGAAGCGAAATTCGTAGCTGAACTCCGGTGTGTCCGCCAGGTGGTCGAGCGTCTCACGGACGCGATCTCGATCAGCCGGGTGGATGAAGTCGAGCCAGCGTGGGCTGAGCGCCACGACTTCATCGGGCTCCATCCCCAAAATCTCGCGCGATCGTTCGCTGATGTACGTGTACTCCCACGGGTCGACCTGACGATCGACGGGAGTAGCTGAGTAAGACAGGATCGGGCTGTTGGCCAGCACCTGACGGACGCGCTCGTTGGCTTCGGCCAGCTCGAGCTCCATGTGCTTCTGCGTCGTGACGTCAAGGCTCTGGCCGACGACCTCGCGCACCATCCCCTGCTCATCACGGACGGCACGCAGCGTGTCGTGCAACCAGACCTCGCGGCCGTCGGCTCGCAAGAACCGATAGGTATGCGCCAGCGGGCCAGGGTCAGCGGTCAGGCTGAGGGCGAACGCCCGGGTGTTCGCAAGCAAACGCTCACGATCGTCGGCGTGGATCCGCTCGAGCCAATCCACTGCCCCGCTCATCAGGTCTTCGATTGAATACCCGACGATGTCAGCGATGTTGGAGCTGTAGTACATGTACTGCAGGCCGTCTACGGCGTTCGGGTCGGGGACCGCCCGGAAGAGCGCCGCCGGGCTGTTGCGCACCACGTCGTCGAGTTCCTGTCGACTGATCCGCAACGCCTGCTCGGCCTCGTAGCGGGCTGTGATGTCGATGCTGAGCCCGTACAACTCGCTCGCGCGGCCGTTTTCATCAAATAAGATCCGCAGGCTGTCCTGGACCCAGATGTAGCGCCCATCCTTCCGGCAGAACCGATACTCATACGTGATCGGCATCTCGGTGGCGGGGGTCGTCGCAGCCAACGCATTGGCCTTACCCAATATCAACTCGCGGTCGTCAGGATGAATGCGCTCCACCCACAGAGCCGGGTTCGCGTGCAACTCCTCGATGGCATACCCGAGGACGTCGATCGTGTTGGCGCTGTGGTACAGAAAGGTCCAGCCCTCAACCGAAGAAGGGTTGGGGATCGCCCTGAACAGGATGGCCGGGCTGTTCCGCACGCTCTCGTCCTGGATGCGGCGACTCTCGGCGAGCGCCTGATCGATCACCTTGCGCTCGGTCACGTCCAGGGTCTGACCATACAGTTCGACGGGGCGGCCGTGTTCGTCAGCCACCACGCGCAGCGTGTCCTGGAGCCAGACCAGGGCGCCGTCTTCGCGATAGAAGCGATATTCGTGCGTGAACGGCGCGTTCCCTGCCGCGCCGACCAGATGCGCAGGTCGGATCACCTCGGCGTACCGTTTGAGATCGTCGGGATGGATCCTCTCGAACCACAACCGCGGGCGAACGCTGACCTCGTCTGCCGTGTAGCCCACCACACCGGCCGCGTTCGAGCTCGTGTAAAGGATCTTCCACGCTTCATCAGGAGCGGCCGGATCAGGAACGGCTCGGTACAACAGAGCCGGCGAGTTACGCACGACCTCATCGAGCTGGCGGCGGCTTTCGGCGAGCGCCTCTTCGACCTGGCGCCGCGCCGTGATATCGAGGCTCTGACCGAATACCTCGCGCGGCCGCCCATCTTCCCCGTGCACGATCCGCAGCGTGTCTTGCAGCCACAGGGTTCGGCCATCGCGATGGAGGAAGCGATACTCATAGACGACGGGTTCGGATATGGCGGTGTCGAGCGACGCCTTACGCGCGGCGTCGGCGATGCGAGCCCGGTCGTCCGGATGAATCCGCCCCATCCACAGATCGGGATCGGCGGAGAGTTCCTCGGCCGAGAATCCCAGGACGTCGACCACATTGACGCTGTTGAAGCCGAACAGCCAGCCATAGTCGCGGTTGGGGTCGGGGATCGCGCGGAAGAGGACGGCGGGGCTGTTCTTGACGACTTCGTTGTGCTGTCGATCGCGCTCGGCCAGCTCTTCCGCGATGAGACGCGTTTCGCTGATATCGCTGACGTGCCCGACGATTTCGCGGAGGCCGCCCGATGCGTCCTTCACCACGCGACAGGCGTCACGCACCCACAGCATCCGCCCGTCGGCCTGCTGGAGCTGATACTCCAACACGGCTTGCCCACCGCTCTGCAGTTGGTCGTGCCAGACGCGCGCCCGATCCTGGGTGACATACCCGGCCAGGCCGACGGCATCGGATCCACGGTGATGAGACTTGGGGTCGATGCCGAGGAGATCGCGAGCGTTGTGTCCGATGAACGTGACACGGAAGCCTGACGGCTCGACCCGATCAGGGGCGAGGCCATAGACCACAGCGGGGTTGTGCTCAAGGAGTTCGAGCAGACGCTCTTGCGCCTGCTTCTCGCGCTCGACGCTACGTGTATAGCCCTGCACCATGCGGGAGATGGCTTCAGAAAGCCCGACCAACACCAATGTGCCGAACACCATGAAGGCAGCGAAACGCAGAACTCCCATGTCAAGCTTCAAGAGAGTCGGCAGCAAGATGAGGTCGAACAAGACGATCGTGGCGTACTGCACCCAACGGGGATACGTCAGTGCCGCGACAACGACGCCTGAGATCAGCAGGAAGGCGCCGATGCCTGGTCCACCCATCCAGTTCATCACGGAATCCAGCACAACCCCGATGACGACGAAGATCACCAGGAACCACGCTGGTTGGGGAGGCTTCTGCTCACGCATATAGTGCACGCGAGCCATCTTGAATGGCCAGCGATGCAATTTCGTTATAACGAATCCCGAGCGCGTTGGGAGTATTCCGAGCGTTAAATCCCGAAGGAGTCAGCGGGACCTTAAGGCGCTTTTTACCCGCCGAGGGTGGCGAGCCGGAGCAGACCCACCAAGCCGCCGCCCAG
The DNA here is from genome assembly GCA_044226485.1 of Anaerolineales bacterium. Lineage (GTDB taxonomy): Bacteria > Chloroflexota > Anaerolineae > Anaerolineales > UBA6663 > UBA6663. The sequence continues at coordinate 50,510 of JBGAGY010000009.1, read as the reverse complement.
GATCAACCAGGTCGGGTTCACCCGAGTTCGCCAGAGCAAAGCGGCCGAGACCACGGCCAGCGCCACCGTCAGAGGATCGACGAGGGCCTCGAAGGCCAACCGGACCCCCACGACGGCCATCAGGGCCAGCGAGGCCGCTGTCACGCCGTCGAGGGCGGCGATCACCGCCGGTGATCGGCGGGCCCGCTCGATGAGCGGGATGCTGAGCGCGACGAACACGAAGGCCGGCAGGAAGATGCCCAGGGTGGCCACACCGGCTCCGGTCCAGCCGCCGAGGATGTAGCCGATGAACGTGGCCGTCGTGAACACTGGCCCGGGCGTCACCTGCCCGATGGCGACAGCGTCGAGCAGCTGCTGATTGGTGAGCCAGCCGAGGCGTTCGACGAAGTCGCTCTGCAGGAACGCGAGCAACACGTATCCGCTGCCGTAAAGCACGGAGCCGATTTTGAGGAAGGTCGTAAAGAGCTCGAGTTGGCTGAACGGCGCGGCGCCCGTCGTGATGACGAAGGACGCGAGGGTCGAACCGAACGGCAGCGCGGCCAGACCGCGCAGGCCTCCGTTCCGCCAGCGCCGCCAGAGCACGGCGACGCCTCCGCTGAGCAAGAGGAGGACGAGTTCACCGGCGCCGAGGGTCGTGCCGAGCAGGACGAGCGCCGCCAGAGTCGCCGTGAGCCGATCCTTGAGGGCGGCGCGCCCGAGGCCCACGAGCGCCTGCGCCACGATGACGATCACGACGGGTTGAACGCCATAGAGAAGCGCGCGGGCCGGCGGCGTGGTGCCATAGGCCACATAAGCCCAGGAGAAGGCCAGCACGATCAGGCCGGCAGGGATGATGAAACCGGCGCCGGCGACGACCAGGCCGGGCCACCCGGCGCGGCGGTAGCCGAGATGCATGGCAAGCTCGGTGCTGTTGGGCCCGGGGATGATGTTCGCGGCGCCGAGCAGGTCGAGGAATTCCTGCTCCGTCACCCACTTGCGCCGCGTCACGAGCTCCGCGCGCATGAGCGCGATGTGGGCCGCCGGCCCGCCGAAGGAGGTGAAGCCCAACCGCACGAAGAAGCGCAACACCTCGATCAACCGGGCGTTCATATGCGGGTCCGCCCTTATCCGCCCCGCCGTTGGCGCACGATCTCGAAGACCAGGATGCTGCCGGCCACCGCCGCGTTGAGCGACTCGGCGCCGCCCGGCATCGGGATGTGCACAGGAACGGCGGCCGCCCGCGCCGCCGCGCTCGGCCCGGCGGCTTCGGCGCCCACGATCAGGCCGACCGGCTCGCGCCAGTCCACGCCGTCGTAGGGTTGACCCTGATCCACGTCGGCCACGTACAGACGCAGCCGCGCCAGCTCCGGCGGAAGGGCGCTCCAATCAAGCGGCACGGTCGGCACACGGAAGTGGGCGCCCATGCCGGACCGAACCACCTTGGGGTTGTAGACGTCGGCCGTCCCGGGCGCCAGATAAACGGCGTCGAGCCCTGCCGCAACCGCTGTGCGCAGCAGCGTGCCCACGTTGCCGGGATCCGAGATGCCGTCGAGGATGAGCGCGGCGGTCGGGGCGGCCGGAGCGGCCCAGGCCGGTTTTTCAGCGATGGCCAGCAGTCCGGCCGGCGTCTCGGTGTCGGAGCAGGCGCGCAGCACGGCCGAGGTCACCGGCACCGGCCGCGCGCCGGCGCGTTCGGCGAGATCGAGCGCGCGCAGAGCGCGGCTGTCGAGGTCGCGCTCATGCAACACAAGCTCGAGCTTGATCCGCGCCGCGCTGGCCTCTTCGAGCAGTCGCACGCCTTCGATCACAAAGCGGCCTTCACGCTCGCGGTCGCGACGGTTCGCCTGAAGGCCGTTGATGCGCTGAACGAGTGGGTTGTGGACTGAGGTAATCACGCCGACGGGATTGTATTCCAGCAGGCCGCTGCCCGCATCACCACGCGTTGAAGATCAGCCGCGCGAGTCTGGGTGATGCTGCCCTCGCCCTCGGGAGGAGGGCGAGCCGCCACACCGCCCTGGCCACATCGACAACCCCTGTCGGCCCGGGTGAGGGTTCACAGGAACGAAAAAGGCGCTGTGTTTCCACAGCGCCTCTTGCTTGCAGTGCGACTCAGATCAGAGCGCGGCTTTGGCCAGGCTGGCGATCTGGGCGAAGGCGGCTGCATCGCGCACGGCGATGTCGGCCAGGGCCTTGCGATCGAGCGCGATGCCCGCGCGCTTCATGCCGGCGATCAACTTGCTGTATGACACGCCGTTGATGCGCGCGGCAGCGTTGATGCGCACGATCCACAACCGCTTCAGGTCACGGCGGCGGTTGCGGCGGTCGCGCCAGGCGTACAGCTGCGCGTGCAGCAGGCCTTCATTGGCGCGGCGGAAAAGACGATGGTATGCGCCACGCTGACCGCTGGTCAGCTTCAAGACCTTCTTGTGGCGCTGGCGGGTTCGAACTCCACCCTTAACTCGCATCTCGAATCACTCCTGCGATTCGGCGCCGGCCTGTGGGATTGCCATCCACACGTTCGTGCCGCGTCGGTCGCAATGGGCGCCGGTGGTGCCGGCGCGAAAAATCTGACGGCGTCGAGCGCCGCTCAGGTCGATGACTTGTCGTCGAAGCGCTGCAGGTAAGGAGCCAGCCGGCGGACGCGCTTCGCGATCTTCTTACCCTTGACGGGCAGCATCTCGGCCAGGAGCGCCTTCGTCCGATCCGACGTGCGGCGGCGGAGGTGGCTCTTGCCCTTCTTGGTGCGGACCAGCATACCGCTCCCGGTCACGCGGAAGCGCTTGGCGGTCGCCTTGTGCGTCTTGAGCTTGTACTTCTTGCCCGCGGGCTTGGCTTTTCGTGGCACGTTCGTACTCCTGGCGGCTCCGTTCGGCCGCCTTTACACGTTTACTCGACAGACAACGCCGGGGCGCTCGTTCTGCCCCGGCGACTGGTCACGCTGGGTTGGCGTCGTACGCCCTGCTCAGGCCTGGCCCTCGGCTTGAGGCTCCTCGGCCCGTTCCTTCTTGGCGCCGGCCGGCTTGGCGGGCTTGCGGCCGCCAGGCGCGAGCAGCATGATCATGGCCCGGCCTTCCATCAGCGGCTGAGCCTCGATCTGGCCGACGTCCGCCAGTTCTTCGGCGATGCCCAGCAAATCTTTGCGGGCGATCTCCGGATAGGTGATCTCGCGGCCGCGGAACTTCACGCGGACACGCACCTTCTTGCCTTCTTCAAGCCAGCGTCGCGCATCCTTCACCTTCAGCCCGGTGTGGAAGTCGTTGCTCTTGGGGCGCAGCTGAATCTCTTTGACCTCGACGATCTTCTGAGCTTTGCGCGCCTCACGAGCCTTCTTCGTGTTCTCATACAGGAACTTCCCGTAGTCGAGAACACGGCACACTGGCGGGTTGCCATTGGGGCTGACCTCGACCAGATCCTTGTTAGCGGCGCGCGCGATCTTGAGTGCTTCCTGAATGGCCACGACGCCAACGTTTTCGTTGTTTGGGCCGATCAGGCGCACCTCAGGCACGCCGCGGATCTGTTCGTTGATCCGGTAGTCAGATGTTTGAACGGGAATAGTGTTTGCCTCGCTGCTCGCTTGTTGACGACAAAATAACCCCTTTCGGGGCTAGCGCCAAATGGTAACAGAATAATGCTGAGGAGTCAATCGAGGCAGAGGAGCGAAGAGGGAGGCAGGAAGGCTACAGCGCTCCTCCAAACTTCCGCCCTCGGTCGGCCCGTTTCATGATCCAACTTGAAACACAGCCCGCACCTCACCCACCGGCAGGCCGCTCCAGTTGCGCTGAGGCGTGGGCGGCAGCCAGTTTCGGGCCTTCAGGGCCGCGGTTTCGCCGTCGGTAAGCAGGCCGAGCTGGCTCATGGCCGTGGCGATGGCCGGCACCGCCCCGCGCGTCGCCCCATCGGCGATCTTGACGACCAGGCCCACCGCCGGCCGGCCATTACGCGGCGCCAGGCCCACGATCTGGACCCCCTCAGCGCCGCGTTTGGCGATCGCCTTGCCGCCCAGCAGGCGCATGAACTCGGTGTCGAAGCCGCCGTCGCCCTGCACCATCTCAGGGTGAAGGTTCATGGCCGACACGACCGTTCGGGCCGCCGCCGGGGCATCCGGGTCCACCAGGCGAGCCACGCCCAGAGCCGTGGCCGTCAGCGGCAGCGCGAAGTTCGGGGCCGAGCAGCCATCAGTGCCCAGACCGATCTCGCCCACCGGGACGTCGCAGAACGACGAGACCGCTGCGAGCACGCCCTGCTGCACCGGGCCGTCGACGTCGAGATAAGTCTCGAGCGGCTGACCCAGATAGCGGGCCGTGGCCAACATCCCCAGATGCTTGCCTGAACAGTTATGGAAGAAGGCGTCGCGCGTGCCGCCCGAGCGGATCAACTCGGCCTCGGTCTGGGCGTTCTCGACGACGTGAGTGCCGCAGCGCAGATCTGCCGCCGTGAAGCCGACTCGGTCAGCGAAACCGCGGGCCACCGCGAGATGAGTTGCCGAGCCGCTGTGCGAGGCGCAGGCCAGCGCCAGCTCGCGCTCGCTCATTCGCCAGGCGGCCGCCGCGCCCGACGACACCAACGGCAGCGCCTGAAACGGCTTGCCCGACGACCTCACGAAGACGCGGGCCGCAGGGTCGCCGACAGAAGCCAGCACCTCACCGGACGACGTCACCGCCACGACCGACCCGCGATGCACCGACTCGCTCAGGCCGCCGCGCACGTATTCGATCAACGGCAGCATGTCAGGACCTCTGAGCCGTGGCCAGGATCAGGGCATTGAACTGAGCCTCGAGCCCGTAGGTCAGACGGCGCAGGTAGTGGTCGCGCAGATCCACGTTGGCCGGGAACCATTCCACGAGCTCCACCGCCACCTTCTCCAGATCGGAGCGGCCCTTCTTGCCTTTCGTGAAAGCGTCGAGACGGCGTCTCACCAGCTTGACGAAGTCTTCGGCCGGCTTGATGGCCTGCTTGTTCGAAAGCCCGCCGCGGCCCGGGACCACGACGCGGCCCATCGTCTTCTTCTTCCGCAGATCCGCGAGCGTCGTCGCCCACGCGTCGAGGTCGGCCTCGGCCAGGAACGGCGGCGACTTGAGCGCGACGCTGTCGCCGACGAAGACGGCCTCGGCTTCAGGGATCTCAACCCAGATCGCGCCCGGCGCAGAACCAGGCCGATGGCTCAGCCGCAGATCCTTGCCGCCCAATGAGAGCCGCATCTGCTCCGAGAACGTCAGGACCGGCAGGGTCAGGCGGGCGCCGCCCCAGTCGTTGACCCATTCGGCGTCGGCGCCGGTTTCGGGCAGCAGCGGCTTGAACTGCTCGGGCCACAGCCGCATGCGCTCGAGCGTCAGATCGTGAGCGATGACGGGGGCGCCGAAGAGGCTCATCGTCATCGAGCGATCGCGGTGGTGATCGAGAAGGATGATGTACCTGACCGGCTTATCGGTCAGTTCTCGAAGCCTCATCCGCCAGAGCTGCGCGTCGGCGGGATGCGTGGGGGCGTCGATCAACACCACGCCCTCGGGCGTGACGATGGCTCCCACTGTCACACCCGGAAAGCTGGACTCCACGTAAATGTCTTTTCCGATCTTTTGCATGGCTGACCTCTGCCCTGACGACCAAAGTGAGCGCCATTATATGCAAGGCATCAAGCCCATTACAAACGCAACCCGCGCGGACGGCTCCAGCGGGCTTCATTTGGGCCAGGCAGAGTCAGTCGGCGTCGATGGGTTCTCGGGGGAGCGCCACGTGGAAAGTGCTGCCGGCGCCGGGCTCGCTCTCGACCCAGATGCGGCCGCCGTGGGCCTGCACGGCCAGACGGCAGAAAGCCAGGCCCAGGCCAAGCCCCTTGGCGCCACGGTCGCGTTGGAGGCGAGTGAACATACCGAAGACCCGGCTCTGGTCGGACGGGGGGATGCCGGGGCCCGTGTCGGTCACATGCAGGATGACCCCGGCCGGCTCGACCGTGACGGAGATCGTCACCCGGCCGCGGACGGGCGTGTACTTGATGGCGTTCTCGACGAGGTTGATCAGCACGCGGCGGATCATGTCGCTGTCGACCGCGATCAACGGCAGGCCGTCGAGCACCTCGGCCGAGAGCGTCGTGTGCTTGACCGTCGCCATCGGCAGCGTCAACTCACGCACTTCGTCGACCAGTTCGCGCAGGTCTGTGACATCGCGCTGCAGCACCATCTGCCCGGCCTCGAGCCGACGCAGGTCGAGGAGCGAGTCGACGAGCCGTGACATGCGCCCGGCCGAGCGTTGCGCGATCGTCAGCAGCGAGTGCTCCATCACCCGATCGGTCGGCAGTCCCGACGAGACAGTCTCGAGCGACGTGATCACGTTGCCGAGCGGGCTGCGCAGGTCGTGGAAGATCATGCTGATCAGGTCGGCGCGCATCTCCTCGAGTTGCAGGCGCTCGCTGATGTCGCGCTGGATCCACTGAATAAACGACTGCCCCCTGCGCACGATCAGCTTGGCGTGGACCTCCATGGGGATCTCATCGCCGGCTCGCGTCGTGACGCGGGTCTGATACATGATCTCGCTGCCATCGCGCAGCTGAGCATACCGATCCGACCCAAGGAAGGCGGTGCCGGTGCGATGCACTGTCGTGATCCGCAGGCCGATCAGCGCGCGCTGCTCGTAGCCGAACATCTGCACAGCTTTGCGGTTGGCATCGGTGATCACGCCGTCGAGATCGGTGATCAGGATCGGGTCGATGTTGTCTTCGAACAGGCCCGAGAAGCGGCTCTCGGCCGCCTGCAGCTCGGCCATCTGCCGGGCGTGCGTGATGGCTGTGGCGGCGAGCGCGGCAAGGCTGTCAAGCAGCGGCAGGGTGTCGCCGCCGAACCTGTCTTCGAAGGGATTGATGACCTCGATCACGCCGATGACCGAAGCAGCGTCCGTCATCGGATCCAGCACGATCGGCACGCCGGCGCTGGCGCGCACGCGCAGCCCTAACCGCTGCAACAGGCCGCCGACGAAGCGGGCATCGGTCGGCCGGTTCGGCGAGATGACGGCCTGGTTGTGGGCGGCGACCCAGCCGGCCAGGCCCTCGCCCACTTGCAGCCGCAGACCGCGCAGTTCTTCCTGGCGCCTCCCGGAGGCTTCCCGGAACATCAGCCCATCGGCGTCCACAAGCGCGATGCCGGCCGTCTCGACCCGCAGCAACGCCCGGGCATGATCGACGACCAGGCGCAGCACCTGATCGAGTTCGAGCGTGGAGTTGACGGCACGCGCCGTTTCGGCCAGGGCAGCCATGGCGTCGGCGCGGCGCTGGCTCTCGGAGTAGAGCGCGGCGTTCTCGATAGCGACGGCGGCGTGATCGCCGATGACGGTCAGCAGGGTCAGATCGTCTTCGACGAAGCTGCCGGCAGGCCGGCGGGCCAGCGTCAACACACCGACCACGCGCGTGCGGCCCAACAACGGCACTGCGATGGCGCTTTTGGCGCCCATGCGAGCGTCATCGGGGCGACGGCTCCAGCGCGGATCCAGCGACGTATCAGGCATCAGCACGGGCTGGCGATGAGTGAGCACCCAGCCGGCCAGGCCGTCGCGCAGGACGCCCTCGAGCTCACGCTGCGGATCGGAATGCAGCACACCGTCAGCGATCAGGGCCGATGAAACGACGGCGAGGTTTTCGTTGACGATCAGGAGGCTGGCGGCGTCGGCTTGCGCGCTCGCGGCCGTCTCGCGCAGCACGCGCGCAAGCAGTTCGTTGAGGTCCAGCCTGTCCGAGATTTCGCGGCTGACTCGATAGAGGAGCTCAAGTCGCTGTTGCTCGGTAAGCGAAAGGGTGGTCATTCTTTCGTATGGCCGCGGGGCAACGACCGATTCATTCTAACATGATGACACTGCAGGCTGACAACTTGCCCCGGTGACATAACCGGAACTAGGCGGCGGCATTGTGCCACAGAATCGCAGATTGGTCATGTGCCCGCGACTGGGTCATTTCCGGTGTCGTCCGCGGGCGAGCCCATCGCGCTCTGGGCCTTCAGCCGCTTCCTGAGGAGCAAGAACCGCGCCAGATCCGAATTAGGCCCCGTTGCGTTCAGCCCAGCCCCCGACTTCGACCTGACACTGCCGTCCGTAGGCAAGGGCCGCGGCGACGCGTTTCTGGAAACCGACGGCTTCCGCCATGCCGAGGTGATCGAGCAGATCCACATAGCCGAGCGCGCCGGCCGTAGCGGCCGGGATCCGCCGCAGCGCAGACTGCCAGGTGAACAACAGCAGCCAGACCAGATCGGCGGCCCGGTCCGCCTCGATCTGCGCCGTGAAGCCGCGCAGGTAGATCGGCAGGCGCGCGGGGTGGAGGAGATGGACGTCTTCGCTTTGCGCGGCCCGATACGTCGTCGTCCACTCGGTCACCCAGTTCTGAGCGTCTGTGACGGTGACTCCGTTCGCGGCGAGAACGGCCAGGAAGCTGTCGTAGAGCGCGGGCCTGCCCAAACGCGCCGCTGCTGTCTCGAGCCGAAGCAACAGCCGACGGCCGGCGCCGGGAAAGCCTGTCAAGGTGATGACGGCGTTTGCCGCGCACATCAGCCCGAGGCACAGGCCCTCGACGCTGACGGGGGACTGGGGCGTCGTCTCAGGTCCGAAGTCATTCACCTGGAGGTGGCGCCGCGCAAGCTCGAGGAAGGCGTGCGCGCGGGCGACGACGTGATCGGGCCGATGGAACTGGCCGCGCGCGCTGGCCTGCGCGAGCTCGAAGAAGTGCTGGGGGTCGTACAGGAAGATCGGCTCGCACATCTCCGGCCCGCGCCACGGATCGACCCTCAAAGCCTTTGGGTTGCGGTAATCCTCGCGCGTGTGGATGTGCAGGTCAGCCACGAGGCCGTCGGAGAGCGGCAGGATCTCGCGACGACGCGTCGGAGGATCGCCGTCGATGAGCACGAGATCGAGGTCGGTCGCCTCGCCGAGCGGGCGCTCGCCCGCCGCGACGGAGCCGATCAGATACGCCGACAGAATCGACGAGCGCTCCTTGACCTGCTGCCTGGCGACGTCCGCCGCCAGCCGCAACAAGGTGGCCTGCTCCATGGAGATGCGATCGACGATCACCGAGAGCCTCGAAGGATATCCAAGACGTGATTGAGAGACGAATGACGAACGACGAATGCTTGTGGTCGCAGGACCCGGCGACAAGGCGCCGACCTTCGTCGTGCGGCCTTCCTCATGGGTCCGTTGACGATCGGGTCTCTAGGCCTGATCCACAGGCCCGGTCGACATCCGCAGCGGGCTCTGCACGTCGGCTTCGCCCATGGCGGCCTGAATACGTTCGATGACCCAGTACAGGTGGTCGGCGTTAGCCACGTAGTCGAGCATGGCGGCGTCGATCACCAGCACACGGCCGTCGGAGTAGTTCGCGAAAAAGTCGTCGTAGGCCTCGCCGAGCGCCTGGATGTAGCCCGGGTCCATGTTCTTCTCGTACGACCTGCCGCGGTGCGCGATGCGGGTCATCAAGAGCGGCGTCGGGGCTTTGAGGTAGACGGTCAGATCCGGCTTCAACACCTTCTCGGCCAGCGCGTCGTGCATGCGCCGATACAACTCGAGCTCGTCGCCGCGAACGTTGAGCCGCGCGAACAACGCGTCCTTGGCGAAGGTGTAGTCGGCGATCAGGCTGCCGTGGCGGGCAAGCAACTCGGGGACCTCGCGCTGTTGTCTGTAGCGCGAGAGGAGGAAGAACAGCTGCGTCTGCAGAGCGTAGCGGGCGCGGTCGTCGTAGAAATCCGACAGGAAAGGGTTCTCCTCGAAGACTTCGAGCAGAACCCCGGCGCCAAACATGGGCTGGAGCAAGCGCGCGAGCGACGTCTTCCCGACGCCGATCACACCCTCGATGGCGAGATACATGAGCTGGCCTTCTTCTCCGCCGCGGATTGTAGCAGAAGGCGTCAGGTCTCAGGCGTCGGGCGTCGGTGCCTCTGTCGGCTAACAAGCGTGGCGTGAACTCCCGCCCGACGCCTGAGACCTGACGCCTTCATAATGCTAGAATCGCCTGACCATGAATCTGCTCGACAAGTTGAACAGCGCCCAGCACGAAGCCGTCACCGCGCCGAACGGTCCGACCCTTGTGTTGGCCGGGCCGGGCTCGGGCAAGACGCGCGTGCTGACCCACCGGATCGCCTATCTCATCAACGCCGTGGGAGTGCCGCCGTGGAAGATCCTGGCGGTCACGTTCACGAACAAGGCAGCGCGCGAGATGAAGGAGCGCGTGACGCGCCTCTTCGGCGACGATGTGCGCGGCCTGACGATCGGCACCTTCCACAGCATCTGCGCCCGTTGGCTGCGCCGCGAGGCAGCCATCCAGGGCCGCGAGGGTTCGCCCGGGGTCGGCCTGCGCGTCACCGGCGACTTCGTCATCTTCGACACCGGCGATCAAGAAGAGCTGGTCAAGCAAGCGCTGCGCGAGCTCAACGTCGACGACAAAAAGAACCGGCCGGGCTCGGTGCTGCACAGGATCTCGACGGCCAAGAACGAGTTGATCGGGCCCGAGGCTTATCCCTCGACCTCATACGCCAGCGAGGTCGTGAAGCGCGTCTACGCGCGCTATCAGGATCTGCTGGCGCAGAACAACGCCCTCGACTTCGACGACCTCTTGCTCGAGACGGTCAGGCTCTTCCAGAACCGCGCTGACGTGCTGGCCAAGTACCAGCGCTCGTTCGAGCATGTGCTGGTCGACGAGTTCCAGGACACCAACACTGTGCAGTACACGCTGCTCAAGCTGATCGCGGCCGGCAGCAACAACCTGTACTGCGTCGGCGACCCCGATCAATCGATCTACAAGTGGCGCGGCGCCGACTACCGCAACGTCAACAAGCTGCGCGAAGATTATCCGGGCCTGCGCACGATCCTGCTCGAGCAGAACTATCGCTCGACCCAGCTGATCCTCAACGCGGCCATGGCCGTCATCGACAAACACCCGGGTCGCACCAAGAAGCGCCTGCGCGCCACCGACGACAAGCAGGGCGGCATGGAGATCTTCGTCTTCGAAGCCTACAACGAAGATGAAGAAGCGCGCTTCGTGATCGAGACCATCCAGGATCTGTTGCGCAAGCGCAGGTATGAAGCCGGCGACTTCGCTGTCATGTACCGCACCAACGCGCAATCGCGCGCCGTCGAAGACGCGTTCGTGCGCGCCAGCATGCCGTACAAACTCGTCGGCGCCCAGCGCTTCTACGGCCGCAAAGAGATCAAGGACCTCACCGGCTATCTGCGTCTGATCCACAACCCGGCCGACTCGGTCAGCCTGTTGCGCGTGATCAACGTGCCGACGCGCGGCATCGGCGCCAAGACGATCGACCAGCTGCAGTCGGTGGCGGCGTCAGCCAACCTCACGCCCGGCGACATCGTCCGCGACCTTGGCGAGAGCGGGCCCAAATCGATCTTCGCCGGCTACTTCGGCAACAAGGCCGCGGCCTCGATCGCCAACTTCGGCCTGATGCTCAACCACTGGCTGGCGGCGCGCGGCGAGCTCTCGGTCGTTCAGTTGATCGACGCCGTGCTCGACCGCACCGGCCTGCGCGAGTCGATCCGCGACGGCTCCGACGAGGGCGACGAGCGCTGGGCTAACGTGCTCGAACTCCGCGGCGTCGCCGCCGCCGAGCCCGACGTCACGCTGGCGGACTTCCTGCAGAACGTGGCGCTGGTGTCGGATCAAGACACCGCGCCCGCCGACGCACAGGCGCCGATCCTGTTGACGCTCCACGCGGCCAAAGGCCTCGAGTATCCGGTCGTGTTCATCGTCGGCCTCGACGAGGGCGTGCTGCCGCACTCGCGTTCGTTCGAGGATCCTGAGGCCATGAACGAGGAGCGCCGCCTGATGTACGTCGGGATGACGCGCGCCAAGGATCGGCTGTACTTGCTGCGCGCCTTCCGGCGCTCGCTCTATGGCGACTCTTCGGTCAGCGAGCCGTCGCGCTTCCTCTACGACATCCCCGACACATTGCTGACGGGCCAGAAGCCCAACAGCCAGGCGCGCGCGGCCTCGACCTACAACCGCATGACGACTTGGGAAAGCCCTTACGCGGGCCAGAAATCTGAGCCGGCGCCGAGCGCGTCAGCGGGGCGCGGCCGATCCATGAACCTGAGTTCGGCCCAGATGCCGCAGGGCCAGTTCCGCACGGGCATGCGCGTCAAGCACGCCAGCTTCGGCGAGGGCATGGTGATCGAGAGCCGCGGCACTGGCGACAGCGAGGAAGTGACGGTGGCGTTCGAGGCCGTGGGCGTCAAGCGGCTTATGGCGTCGATCGCGAAGCTTAAGCCGCTAGGTTGAGTCAGTGCCGCCGGCCCGCGGCTCTCGCACGGAGGGACCTGACGATGATCCGCATTCGCCCTTTCCTGCCGACGGATCGCGACTTCATCCTCAGCCTGGCTCCGCGCCTGACGATCGGCATGCGGCCCTGGCGCGACCGGTCGTTGTGGTTGAAGGCCGTCGAAGGCTGGCTGAAGGAGAGCATCGAGCGGCGCGAACCGCAAGGGATCGTGTTTGTCGCCGAGGATGAGGCCGGCGAACGATTGGGCTTTGCCACGATCGCGGCGAGCGAGCACTTCTCGTCGCAGCCGCAGGCATACCTCGGCGAGCTTGCCACGAGTGAAGGAAACGATCACCGCGGCGTCGGGCGCGCCCTTGTGTCGGCCTGTGAAGGATGGGCGCGCGCGCAGGGCTTCGGCCTGATCTCGCTCACGACCGGCGCCGCCAACGAGCGCGCGCTGGGCTTCTATCGCCGGCTGGGTTACGTGGAGGAAGATGTGACCCTGACCCGACAGTTGTAGAGGCACGTCGCATAGAGTTGACGCCCGACCGATTCGGGCTCGATGCACCTTCGGGAAGAGCATCCATGCTGTCGACACTCCTGGCCTGTTCCTATGTTGCCGCCATGGCCCTTTTCAGCCTGGCCGCGCTCATCGACTGGTTTCGCTCACGCAAGCAGCTGCGTCCCTACGTGAGATACGGCATTGCGGCCGGCGTGTTGATCGTCGCGCTGGATGTCATCATAATCGTCGCGACGCCCTCTATGTGGTCGGCTCAGGCGCTCATATCTCTGGTGACCGACGTCGTGGTGTTCGTGCGCACCGTCGGCTTCACGATGCTGGGCATGTCCTACTGCGTGACGCTCGGTTTGCCGAGCCTGCCGTTCTTGCAGAACCCTCACCCCGACGTGAGCGCTCCGATCCTCGACTCGGAGTCGCTGCCCGTGGAGGAGACGGCTGTTCAGGACAAGCCGGTCGAACGCGGCGAGGATCTCGCGGTCCCGTTGGCGGCAACGGCGACGGCCGTCAGCGAGCCGTCGGCTCAAGTTGAAGCGACGCCGGTTCCTGAACCTGTGGTGAGGGTGAATGGCCGCCACGCTCTGATCGCCACGCTGGCCGTGACAACCGTCGGAGTTCTGTACTCGGTCATGCTTTTTTCGCTGACGCACCCGACCCTCTCCGACCTCCTGAAGCGATCACTCGGTGGCTCGCCCTCGATCGACGTCGTGACGGTGACGACCCAAAGCCTTGTGATCGCTCTGGCATTTGCGGTGGGCGAAGAGATCACGTTCCGGCTCGGGCTGCAGAATTACCTGGCGAAGCATCTGCGGCTCACCGGCCCCCGATACTGGATCGCCATCGTGACCACGACCCTCGTCTGGACCCTGGGCCACGCGGGAACGCTTCAACCCGAATGGGTCAAGCTGGCGCAGGTGTTTCCCTTCGGGTTGATGCTCGGGTGGTTGTTCAAGAAGTATGGGCTCGAGGCGAGCCTTTCGGCGCACGCCTTGTTCAACGTGATCATGGTCTTCACGGGCTCTGCGCTCCTGGGGTGACAGCCTGCGCATGTCGATCGCCAGACCCGGCGTTCATGGCGCCCGTGTGCTGTGGCTGGCGACGGCCATTCGCGTCGTGCTCACCGCGAGCCGACTCTGTGGGTGGCCGCCCAACCAATCCCCCTCACACCAACTGTTTTTCGAAACACCGCGACCACGCCCGGCTCGCATAGCGCCCGTAACACGGAATCGGGCGATATCCGGCGCGTTCGTACAGCCGCAGCGCTGCGAGTTGCCGGTCGCCGGTTTCGAGGCGCAGAGCCGAATAACCGCGTTGCCGGGCATGTTCCTCGAGCGCAGTCAGCACAGCGTGGGCAACCCCGTTCCCTCGAGCCCATGGCGCGGTGTACATGCGCTTGACCTCGCCGACACCGGGCTCCAATGGCCTCAACGCGCCGCAACCCGCCGGTTGTCCGTCGAGCCGGGCCACGACGAACGTGGTGTCCGGTGACAACAGGTCGCCGAGCGTGAGCGAAGCCAGCCCATCTTCGCCGCGGTCGCCATCGATGGCCCGCAGTTCGAGCGTCAGGGCCCACAGCAACGCCTGGCCGGCAGCGCCGGCGGGGTCGTCCACGCGAACCTCGAGCGTCGGCGCGGCGTGCGGCGCGGCCGCGAGCGCTCGCCGCATCATCACCCAACCCAACTCGCGCCCGAACTTGTAGCCAAGGCCGCGCGCGTCCGCCTCGAGCGCGAAGCCCAGGGCTCGATGCAGTTCAATGGAAGCCGTGTTCTCCGAATCGCCGATGACGGCCAGCATCTGCCGCAGACCCATCTGTGTGCATCGAGCGATCAGGTCCGTCAGCAGCGCTCGCGCGATGCCGCGCCGTTGGGCATCGGGCGCGACGTAGATCGAGTCCTCACAGGTGAAGCGATATCCGATGCGCGGCCGAAACGCGCTCGCGTAGCTGTAGCCGAGGACGAGCCCGCCCTCCTCAGCCACAAGATACGGAAAGCCGGCGGCGCGCACCGCCTCGTAACGCTCGGCGAAGACATCGCGCGCCGGCGGCTCATACTCCCATGAGCCGGTGCCATGCACGACGTGATAGGCATAGAGGGCGTGGATGCGATCCAGGTCGGAGGGCGTCGCAGGTCGGATGTCGAGGGTCATGGTTCAAGGAGCTTATAGAAGAAGGCTGTTGCATCCAGTTGGCCACCGGCGCTGCGCGCGTAACGTGGGATCTCGCCGACTCTTTGGTAGCCGAGCGCTGAATAGAGACTCTCCGATGGGTCGCCGGCCCGCGTGTCGAGGACGAGCGTCGTGCGGCCCTGAGCCAGCGCATGAGCCTCGAGCGCGAGCATGAGCGCCCTGCCGATCCCGCGGCGTCGCGCGTCTGGGTCCACCATCAACTTGGCCACCTCGCCGCGATGGCGACCGTTTGCGCTGCTGGCCGCGTGGAGCTGCACGGTGCCCGCCAGCTGTCCATCGACGTCGGCGGACCACAACCACGCGTCGCCCGCGCGCAGCATGTTCACCACACGCGCCCAGAAGGCGCGTGCCTCGTGCTCATCGAGCGGCGGCAGGAAGCCGATCGATGCGCCGTCGGCGACGCAGGCCCGCAGGAGCCTGACGTACTCATCCACACGGGCCTCGACGTCAACAGCCTCCTGGCGAGCGATCCGCAGCGGCGACAACTCCTTTTTGAAGAACAACGTGTCGACGGTCATGCGCGGGAACGCCGCCGGCAGCGCGTCGGCGCTCACCGGCGTGAAGCCGTGCTTGGCGTAGAAACGATGGGCAGCCAGGAACCGGTCGGTCGTCCCGAGCGTGATGGTCGCCACGCCATGGTTGCGCGCCCACTCCAACAGCGTCTCCAACAGCCGAGCCGCTATGCCCGCCGAGCCGCGATACGTTGGAGCGACGAACATCTTGCGCAGCGCACCCTGCCCCGGCGCAAACTCACGCAGCGCGATCGTGCCCACGACGGTGTCGGCGCCCGCCACAGCGACCCAGAAGTTGCCGGCACCCTGACGATAGTAGCCTGGGATGTCGGTCAGATCGGGTTGGTCGGCGGCCGTGATCGTCAGGCCGAACTCGCGCCGCTGGATGCCGACGATCAGATCAATCACGCCCGGCTGATGAACATCCGCGTAAGGCACGATCCTGAAGCTCAGGTCTGGGTTCACGCGGCCTCCGCCGAAGGGTCGAGGCTGAGGATCATGGCGACGGCGCTGTCCGGGCAAGCGCCCTGGAACTCCGCCGAAGCGTGCACCGCAACCGGAACGTCTCCGCGCGCGATCGTGACGAAACCGAATCGCGGGAAGTAGCCCGCGGCCGTCTCCGTGAGAAGGGTCACGCTCTTCAGCCCCCGACGGCGCGCCGCCGACAGCAGCGCGTCAACCAGCAGCGAGCCGACGCCATCGCGCTGTCGGTCTGGCATGACAGCAACCGAACGGAGCAGACCGTGCTCACCATGGACCTCGAGCCCGGCGCAGCCGACCAGCTCGCCATCGACATGCGCGCTGATGAAGTCGTGAAAGTGCTCGTCGACGCCGGCGAGCGGCAGCCCAACCGACTGCAGCAGCGACGGCACAGCGTCTTTCATGGAAGGATCAGCCTGCTTGAGTTGAATGTCTCGATACGTCATGACGATCTCGCCCCACCACGACAACGACCGCCATCAGAACGGTCATCGTCGCGAACACGCCGGTCGGGCCCCATGCGCTCAGAGCCGGGCCCAGCGCCCAACCGCTCAGCGCCAGCCCGAGATCGAAAGCGGCGTAACACCAACCGGTCGCCAGGCCCGGGTTCTCCGGCGCGCGCCGGACAGCCGCAGCGAAGACGGCAGGCTGCAACAGGCCGCATCCGATCGCGATGCCGGCCACACCGGGCCATTGTAGCCATCCGCCGGCGGCGACCGTCGCCGCGCCCAACGTCAATGCAAGGCCGCTGACGGTCGCGACCTGCCCGAGCCCCTGGCGATCGATCCACGGACCGGCGGCCCAGCGAGTCGCCAGGATGACGAGTCCGTACTCGCCATATGCGAGGCCGGCATTCTCGCCGGCCCGCAGCGGCAGATATTGCCAGAAGGCGCCGAAACCCAGGCCCAGCAGCAGCCCCAGAACCGCCACGCGCAGGCCAACGCCACGCACGACGTCGCGAAGCGGCGGTCGGCCAGCGTTCACACGTGGCCCCATCGCCCCATCTTCGATCTGGGCGCACACACCCGCACTCACAGCGGCAATGCCCAGAAGCGTCGACATCCATCCTGCCGACGCGACGGCGCTCATCGCGTGGCTGAACGCCGGCATCACGGCCATCGCCAGATTGGCCGCCATACCGTACCGGGCGAGACGCGTGGCGCGCGTGGCTGCGCCGCCCAGGCGAGTCGCCCAGGCCACGCCGGCCGTGGAAAACGTCGCGTAACCGATCGCCTGCAGGACGCGGGCCAGAATGAGCACCTCGACGGCCTGGGACGCGCCCACCGCCCACACGCCGACGGCCATGGCCAGCGCACCCAGCCCGAGCACCCAGCGAGGCCGCCATCGGTCGGCCATCGCCCCGCTCAACGGCCGGGCGATCAAGGCGGTCAGGCCGAAGAGGCCGAGCACCAGGCTGCGCGTCGCAGCATCACTGACGCGCGCCGTGAGCATCGTCGTGAAGGGCTCGGCATAGGCGTACAGGACGCCGAAGCACAGGAAGCTTGCCAGCCACAATCTTCTGAAGACCCGGGTCGACCCGACCGCCGCATTCCCGGACGGCATCGACAGTATGTCGTCTCTCACTCAACGATTGTAGAATTTGGCGTCTATCGATCAAGAGGATCAGTCCAATAGAACTGATCGAAAATATCGATAACAAGATCAGAGCCTTTCGGGGAGGGAAACGCATGGATCTGCAACAACTCGTGGCGTTCGACCAGATCGTGCGCCAGGGCAGCTATGGCAAGGCAGCCGGCGAGCTGGGAATCGCTCAACCGACGTTGTCTGCTCGCATCCAGGCGCTCGAGCGCGACGCCGGCGGAAAGCTCTTCGTGCGTCACGGCCGAGGGGTGACGCTGTCGGATCGTGGTGCGGCCTTCCTGCCCTACGCGCGCCGCGTGATCGAGATCGTGCGCGAGGGCGTCGAAATGGGCGAGCGCGCCGAGCAGGGCGGCGCGGGCCGCGTGACGCTGGCCATCCTCGAATCGCTGTCCGGCTATTTCCTCGGCCCCGTGATCGCGCGGTATCGCGCCGACCACCCCGACGTCGCCGTGGCCGTGCGCGCGGGCAACCACGAATCGCTGCTGCCGTTGCTGCGCGACGGGATCGCGACCCTGGGGTTGGTGGTCTGGCCGGCCAACGAGCCTCGCGACCTGCCGTTGCGGCCGCTGCTGACCCTGCGCGAGTCGGTCGTGTGGGTGGCGGCCCCGCGACATCCGCTCGCGCGCCGGTCCTCGATCACGACGACCGATCTGTTGCGGAACGCGCGGCCCTTCCTGTGGATGCGCTGGTGGCTGGCGGCGCCGCCGCGGCTCAGCCAGTTGCAGGAGCGCGCGACCGACGCGGTGACGGTGCCGTTCGCCACGGCCCGCGAGATGGTGCTGGCCGGCTCGGGCGCCGGCTTCTTCCCGTGGATGCAGGTGGCCGACCTGATCGAGGAGGGTCGACTGAAACAGCTGCATGTCAGCGACATGCCGGCCCTGCAGCGCACGAGCGCGCTCGTTCAGGTGGATCGCGAAGTGCCGTTGTCTGCGGCCGGCCAGGCCCTTGTCGACGCCATCCGAACGCGCGCCACGACGCTCAAACTGCTGGCGCGGCCCACCCCTGCCCGCCGCAGCCCGGCGCACTAGGCCGCCAGGACAAAGCTACAGGATTTGAGCCGCGAGCATCTCAAATCCCTGACTGAGGGACCCTTTTCCATAGAAATGGCATCCCTGCGACCCAAGGGGACTATGAAACAACACACGACGGCCTGACCAATTCCCGACATCGTCACCTAAAGCACTCTGATTGCTTATAATGGCGTCGATGCCTGGTCGAATCTCCCCCGGCGACCTGGTGGGCCGGTTTCGCGTCGAAGCGGAAGTTGGCCGCGGCGGAATGGGCGTGGTCTTCCGCGCGGTGGATCCGGCGCTGAACCGTCCAGTCGCTCTTAAAGTGCTCGGCCACCACCTGATGCAGGAGGAGAGCGCGCGCCAACGCTTCCAACGCGAGGCGTCGGCCATCGCCAACCTCAAGCACCCCAACATCGCCCTCGTCTACGAATTCGGCGAGCACGACGGCCAACCTTACATGGCGCTCGAATGGGTCGAGGGCCGCACGCTGATGGACCTGCTGCGCGACACCGGTCCGCTGCCCCCCGCTCGGGCCTTCGCACTCGCAACGCAGCTGGCCGCCGGCCTCGATGAGGCCCACCGTAAGGGAATCGTCCACCGCGACCTCAAGCCCAGCAACGTCCTGATCGGACCGACTGACCACCTCACGCTCGTCGACTTCGGCCTGGCCTGGATCGCCGCAGCTCCCGCGCTGACACAGACGTCGTCGTTCTTCGGCACTCCGCGCTACACGGCGCCCGAGCACATCCGCGGCGAGTCCGTCGACGGACGCGCCGATCAGTACAGCTTCGCCGTGGTCGTCTACGAGATGCTGACGGGTCAGATCCCGTTCCACAACGCCGAGACGACGGCCTCGCTCCTTCATCATCATCTTTACACCGCACCGCTGCCGGTCACCGAGCTGCGCCCGACGCTGCCGGCCGAAATCGAGTCGGCCCTGGCGCGCGCGCTCTCCAAACATCCCGAGCAGCGCTTCCACACCGCCGGCGACTTCGTCTCGGCGCTCAAAGGTGAGCTGGTCTCGGAGACGATCGCGCCGGTGATCGCGACACCCGGGGAGCCTGATCTGGGCGCCACGGGCGGGCACCCACCGGTGACTCGCGGCGCTTCCCGCCCGCCGACCCGGCCGCCGTCGACGCCGCCGGCCGGCACCAGCGGCCCGCTCGCCATGAGCGGCTCGCTCGGCCGATGGGCCTGGCCGATCGGCGGTGTCGCGCTCGGCGTCGTGGCCGTGGGTGGGCTGTGGGGCATCATCACCCTCAGCCAGTTCCTGACGAATCGCTCGACAGCGACGCCGACCACTCAGCCGGACGCCGTGCAGACTCAACTCGCGGGCATGCAGACACAGGTGGCCAGCCTGGCGACGTCGACGCCCACGCTCGAGCCCACGGCGGAGCCTGAGCCTACCGAAGAGCCTTACGTCCAGCCCACTCTGATCCCGACGCCTGTGTCAAACCCGCCCCAGGGCGACACCTGGTGGCCGATGTCGTCGGGCAGCGCGCTCCGCAACGGTTTCGTTGGCGGCGACCTCGGCGGCTTCCCGAACGTGGCGCTCGATCCGCAGTGGGAGAAGTACCCCGGCTTCGGCATCGTCACCGATATCACCATCGGCGATCACATGATCTTCGCCGGGCTCGAGAGCGGCGAGGTGACCGGCCTGGATTGGGAGACCGGCGTGCGGCGCTGGATCAGCGCCGGCCCCGTCGGCGACCAGGTCATCACAGAGCCCATGCTGGCCTTCAACGAAAACGTCCAGGTCGTGGTCGTCGAGGTCTCCAACGGGGAAGGCGAGGAAGAGACGCGCGCGATCGTGGCGCTCAACGCCTATACCGGCGAAGAAGTCTGGCGCCTCAATGCCGACAGCTTCGAGGGCAAGATCCTTCACGGCGGTCTGACCCTGGCCTGCTGCAACATCCTGTATGCGCCGACCGAAGACGGGATCATCTACGGCATCGATCCCGCCAACGGTTCGATCCTCGGCGAGCGCAACCTGGCCGAGGAGACCGACTTCTGGGCGCCCGTCGCTGCCATTGACTGGCGTATGGTCGCTGCGGGCAGCAACGAACAGCTGTACGGGTTCGATCCCAACTCAGGCGACATCGCGTGGAAGGCCGACCTGGCCGGCCCACCGACGACGGCGCCGATCATCTGGACAGAGACCGATTGGGACATCGTGGTCACGGCGTCCAACAGCGGTCACGTGCAGGGCTTCGCCCTGTGGGACGGGCATCCGTTGGAATGGTCGGGCTCGCCCCGGATTGGTCAGGATGATGAAGTGCGTGGCCTGGCCACGGACGGTGCGCGGATCTACGCCTCAACGGCCGCCGGCCAGATCTACGCCTGGGACGCTCACAGCGGCGAATACCTGTGGGCGTTCAACACCGGCGTCGAGATCGTGCAGGCGCCCATGACCGACGGCGAGACAGTCGCCGTGCACACCACGGCCGGCGAGATCCTGTTCTTCAATGCCGCCGACGGCACACCCGATCCTTCGCGCACGTTGAGCCCGGGCGGCGGTTGGGCCGGATCAGCGATCGGCGGCGGCTGGTGGTTCGTGCCGAGTTGGGCGCTCGTCGGCTACGGCCCGGCGGCCCAGGGCGCCCCATGACGGCCTGGCTCACCACTCCCGACGGTCAGCGCTGGCCGCTTGATCAGGAGCGGGTGGTGATCGGCCGCGAAGCCCCGGCCGATGTCGTGATTGAACTCCCCCAGATCTCGCGTCAACACGCGCAGATCACGCGCATCGAGCGCAGCTTCTATCTCGGCGACCTCGGCAGCCGCAACGGCACCTTCGTCAACGGCGCCGCTGTCGTGGGTGAAGCGCGGCGATTGCAGGACGCCGACGAGATCGTGCTGGCCGGCGTGCTGACGCTCGTCTACCACGACCCGGGCGAGACGGTCGAGGGGCCGCGGGTCGGTCGGCTGCAGGGCGTCTGGCTCGACAGGACGGCGCGCACGGTCTGGGTCGATGCGCGGCCGGTCGAGCCCGAGTTGTCTGCCGCGCAATTCGCGCTGCTCTCGTTGTTGTACGAGCGCATCGGCCAGGTCGTCTCGCGCGACGAAATCGTGCGCTCCGTCTGGCCCGATGCCGACCCCACCGGCGTCAGCGAAGAAGCCATCGACGGCCTGATCAAACGCCTGCGCTCGCGCCTGCGCGCCACGCAGCCCGAGCGCGAATACATCGAGGTCCTGCGAGGCCAGGGCCTTCGATTGAACAACGGGTGACCGAGGCATCAGCCGCTCCCGCGCGTCCCGCCCCCTTAGCGCCCCCTTGAAGCCCAGTGGATTGAAGGACCAGCCGATACAGTGGCTGCAGCGTGTCGTCACATCGATGCGCCAGGAGTCCGGCCATGTCGTCCTTCACTCAACGTCGTCAGATGCTGGCGCTCGCGGCCACGGCCGTCGGCGCGACTGTGGTGGCCAGCTGTACGCAGCGTCCGCCATCCTCTGCCTCCACCGACACTGCTGAGCAGCCCACCGGCCGCCCCGCTAACACGAACGAGGCCCCGACCGAGCCGACGACGGCGCCTGCTGTGCCGACACCTGAGCTGCCGGCTGTCATTCAACCCGTCACCGGCGAAGTGCCGCTCGGCGTGCTCGTCTACAACCGTCTGGCGTACGGCCCACGACCCGGCGACCTCGAACGCTTTGCGGCCCTGCCGGGAAGCGACGCGCGCGGGCAGCTCTCGGCCTGGCTCGACGAGCAGCTCGCGCCAGACACGCTCGACGACTCGCAGCTCGAGGCGCTGCTGGCCGACAACGACCTGACGACGATCACGAAGACGCCGGCCCAGATCTGGACCGATCACGTCACTTACGAATCGAACAACGACGACCAGTGGCGGATCTATTCGCTGCCGGGCGTCGAAGCCCGGCTCGCCACGTACCTGCGCATCACGCACAGCCGGCGTCAGTTGTTCGAGGTGATGGTCGACTTCTGGCACAACCACTTCAACGTCTATGGAGCGCACGATCAGGCCCTGCCCTACTTCGGCCTGTACGACCGCGACGTGATCCGCGCGCATGCGCTCGGTAACTTCGCCGACATGCTGAAGGCCGTCGCGCAGCATCCGGCCATGATCTATTACCTCGATCAGTACACGAGCATGGCGCCGCGCCCAAACGAAAACTATGCGCGCGAGCTGCTCGAGTTGCACACCCTGGGCGCCATGAACTACCTCGGCGTGAAGGATCCGACCACTGTCGAGGGCTTCGACGATGCGAACGCCGTCGGCTATGTGGACAACGACGTCTACGAAGCCGCGCGGGCGTTCTCGGGCTGGCGCGTCGGCGACGACAAGGATGGCTGGGAGAGCGGCAACGTCCCGGCGGATGGGGCGTTCTACTACTACGCCGAGTGGCACGACCGCTTCAACAAGATCTTCCTCGGCCGCATCCTGCCGGCCGATCAGGATGACAGGGCCGACGGCGAGCAGGTGCTCGCCATCCTCGCCCGACATCCGGGCACGGCCCGGCACGTCGCCACGAAGCTGGTGCGCCGCCTGATCGCCGACGATCCGCCCGAGGAGGCCGTGCAGGCCGGCGTCGATGCCTTCCTGGCGAACGTCGACTCGCCCGACCAACTCGCACAGGTCGTGCGCGCCGTCGTGACGACGGACGCCTTCTTGAACTCGTGGGGCAGCAAGGTGAAGCGACCGCTCGAGACGGCCTTCAGCGCGATCCGCGCGATCGACGCCACGCTCGATCGCCCGACTGAAGATCTATCGTGGATGTTGGGCCGCATGGGCCAGCCGATGTTCGAGCACGTCGCACCGAACGGGTACCCCGACGTGCGCGAGGCGTGGACGAGCACGGTCGGCGTCCTGACGCGCTGGCAGTTCACGGCCATGCTCGCTCACGGCTGGATCACCGAATGGAATGAAGCTTATCCCGACAAGAGCCGGCAGCTCTTCCTGTTCGACCTGGTCGGGCAGTCGCCGAGCTCTCGCACCGCGCGCGACCTGGCCGCGTTCTGGCCGACTCGTCTGCTCGGCCGCCCGCTTCAAGACGAAGGCGTCGTCGAAGAGCTCGCGCGTTTCATGGCCGGCGACGCGTTCGGCGTCGACGACCCGATCACCGACGACGAGTACCTGCGCTGGCGCCTGCCCGGCCTGATCAACCTCGTCTTCATGGCTCCGGACTTTCTCTTGAGATAGGCGTCAGGCGTCAGGCGTCAGGCGTCAGGCGTCAGGCGTCAGGCGTCAAAGCCTCGAATCGTCTGCCGTACTCGTCAACCCTGCCATTTCTTCGTACGGGCGACGCATGCGTCGCCCGCCGCCCATAAGGAGATCCCCATGCCCCGCATCACCCGACGCAACTTCCTCACCGGATGCTCGGCCGCGATCGCGGCGATGGCGGGCGCGCGCATCACGCGGCTGGCCTTTGCGGAGCCGAATGGTTCGGCGGGCCGCGCTCCGGCTGCTGGCGCCGATCGCACCCTGATTGTGCTCTCCCTGCGCGGCGGCTGGGACGCGCTCAACGTGGTCACGCCAATCGGCGACGATCGACGGCACTACGTGCGCGCGCGGCCGTCGCTGGCGCTGCCCGAGCGTGGCGAGAACGCGGCGCTGCAACTCGACGACCGCTTCGGCCTGCATCCGGCTCTGGCGCCACTTCACGAGCTCTACAAAGATGGTTCGTTCGCGATCGTGCATGCCGCAGGCCTCGCGCACGAGACACGCAGCCATTTCGACGCGATGGAGTATATGGAGCTCGGCACGCCGGGCATCAAGACCACGCGCGAGGGTTGGATCGCCCGTCATCTGCTCGCCACGGGCGTCCGCGACGATGCATTGCTGGCGCCGGCGTTGGCCATCGGCAGCGCTCCCACGTCGCTGCGTGAAGCGCCGCGGGCCGTGGCCGTCGAGAACCTCGACGACTTCAAGCTCTGGGGAGACGAGTCGTTCTTCGACGAACAGCGGCGCGTCCTCGGGCGACTGTACACGGGCGAAACCTGGGCGCACGCGGCCGGCGCTCAGACGCTCCGCGCGCTCGACGGGATGAGCCACATCCTCGTCGACGACTATCAGCCGGCGGCCGGCGTCGAGTATCCCGGCGGGGGACTGGGCGAGCAATTGGCGACGCTTGCGCGCCTGATCAAGACCGGCGCGGGCCTGCAGGTCGCCACGCTCGACTACGGCGGCTGGGACACTCACGATTACGAAGGCGATCAGGGAACCGGACAGTTCGGCGCGCAACTCGACGAACTCGGCCGCAGCCTCGGCGCCTTCCATGAAGACCTCGGCGCGCTGGCCGCCAATGTCACGGTGATGGTGCTGAGCGAGTTCGGCCGGCGCCTCGAACAGAACAGCAGCCAGGGCACCGACCACGGCCACGGCTCTGCGTTGTTCCTGCTTGGGGGTGGCGTGAACGGCGGCAAGGTCTACGGCGATTGGCCGGGCCTCAGCCACGATCAACTCTTCGACCAGGCCGACCTGGCCGTCACGACAGACTATCGCCAGGTCATCAGCGAGTTGCTCTCCACACGATTCGGCAACCCGGACCCAAGCTATGTCTTCCCTGGCTTCACCTCGGGGGCGCCGCTTGGCATCGTGAGCTAGGCGTCGGCCGAGAAACGCATCAGGGGTCAGGCATCCGTTCCGCTGCCGCGCTTGTTGCGGCAGGTGAGCTGACGCCTGACCCCTGACGCCTCTTTCGCGGTATATTCCTCGCATGTGTGGCCGCTACACTCTCACAGTCGATCCCGCTGACTTGATCGAGGCTTTCGCCCTGAATCCAGATGCGTCGCCGGATCTAGGCGAGCTAGGCCCGCGTTTCAACATCGCGCCGACCCAGGCCGTGGCCGTCATCCCGAACACGTCGCCGAGGCATGTGGAGGTGATGCGTTGGGGCCTGATCCCGAGCTGGGCCAAGGACCCCAAGATCGGCAATTCGCTGATCAACGCCCGCGGCGAGACGGTGGCCGAGAAACCGTCATTTCGCTCGGCCTTCAAGCGCCGCCGTTGTCTGATCCCGGCCGACGGGTTTTACGAATGGAAGAGGGAAGCCGACGGCGCGAAGGTGCCCTACTTCATCCAGCTCGCCGATGGGCGGCCCTTCGCGTTCGCGGGCCTGTGGGAAGTCTGGCGCCCGAGCGATGGCTCGGAGCTTCCGACCTGCACGATCGTCACCACATCGGCCAACGCCGTCATGGCGCCGATCCACGATCGCATGCCGGTCATCCTCGCGCCCGAGCACTACGACACCTGGCTGGCTGAGGGCGAGTTGCCCGCGCCCGAGCTGCTCAGTCTCATTCAACCCTACGACGGCGCGATGAAGACCCGGCCGGTTTCCACGCGCGTCAACAGCCCGCGCACCGACGACGCTTCGTTGATCGCATGAGCGAACCCGACGGCGAGCACAGCGCTGCAGCGTTGAGTTGGGCTGCGGCGCGCCGCGCTCGATCGGCTGGGCCGGCGTCGAGCGTGTATGGTCCGGGCACCCCTAGCGCGCAGGCGCCGAGTACCCTACGACGATCCGCCATTCGCCCATCATCGCCCGTCGTCGCATGGTGCCGTCGGTTGCCGCAGGGTGTCGTGGGTCGCCGCAGGGTGTCGTGGTTTCCGTCGGTCGCCGCGGGTCGCCGTAGGGGCGACGCATGCGTCGCCCACTCGCCCGACACGACCCCCGCCGTTCGGTCATCGCGGCCCATGTCACGTTCGGCCGATGCCCATGCGAAAAATCCGTGCCGAAACAAACCTGTGGTGTATAAACGCCCAGGCCCTCTCATGATCCTCTGCTATCATCGCCGCTCATGGCACGTCTCTCCACTCTGACCTATCGTCTGGCGCTTGCCGCTGGCGCGGCCGCCCTGATGGCCGCCTGTTCGCCGCCGGCCATCACTGTCACGCCGATCACGCCGCAGATCGCGACGCCGATCGCCATCCAGCCGCTCGCGACGGACACCGAGATCCCGTCAGCGACGCCGACCGAAGATCTGACGCACGTGGCGGCGCTCACCGCCGTCACCGCCACGCCGGCGCCGACAGACACGCCAGCGCCCACGCCGACGCCCAACGTCTCACCGACGTCGATCATCGCTCTGCCCCCAACCGAGACGTCCACCCCCAGCCCGACGCCGACGGAGACGCAGACGCCGACCCGCACGGCCACGCCGACCCGCACCGCGCAGGGCACCCGGGCGACGGGTACTCCGACCGCCGCGGGTGCCGCCGCCACCGGCGCCGCGACTCAGCCCTCGGTGGCCGGCACGGCCCCCAAGCCGCTCGCGCCGGGCGTTTTGCTCACGCGCGACTACGAGGTATCGAACGAAGGCGGCGAAGTGATCGGCACCCCTGGCGACATGCGCGACGCCCGTGAACTCACCTGGGCCAGCCTGCGCGGCGAGGGCGGCGCCTGGGTGCTGACCCTGCGGGACACCCGACGCGTCGCGGGGCTACGCCTCTTCCCACAGCGCGACGGCGCTGGTGAAACGACAGTGGCGCTGACCCGGGTCGAAGTCAGCGTCGACGGCACGACCTGGCAGGATGCGTATGTGCCCAACGGCACCTGCGGCACATCGACCAACTGCCTGTCGATGACGCCGCAGTCTTATCAGGAGATCGGCTTCACGCCCGTCGACGCTCGTTACGTGCGCCTGCGCAGTGGGCCGACGCGCTTTGCCTTTGGAGAGATCGAGGTCGCCATCGCGCCTTGATGGATGGCAGGGTTGAAACGCAAACGGGGCTGGCGATCGCCAGCCCCGTTTGATTTCGAGGGGAGGGAGGCTCAGGAGTTAGTCGTGGGCGCCGCCTGAGTCGGCGTCTGCTGCGGGGCCTGATCGCCGGGGCCATGCGGGCCTCGGTGGTTGTTCTGGACCACGCTCGTCATCCAGCCCTCGGCCGATGCATCGAACGCTGCCAACTGAGCATCCGCCTGCGCCTGCGTCAGTGTGCCGGCGCTCACCGCAGCGGTGAGCGCCGGCTGCAGCGTCGACCGCGCCGCCGCGATCACGGCCGTCGACGTCTTGCCGTTGGCCTCGGCGATTTGCGCCAGGGTCTGACCGCTTCGCAAGGCCGTCAGCACGTCGGCCTCGCTGAGGCCCGTGACGGATGCCGTCGCAGCGATCAGGCTCTTCGGCCCGCCTATGTGGCCGAAACCGCCTTCGCCGCCGTGCATGTCACCGCGACCCGGCATCGCGCTTGTCATCCAGCTTGACACCGAGCCGTCGAACTCCGCGAGTTCGGCGTCGGCCTGCGCCTGGGTCAACTTGCCGTCTGTCACGGCCTGAGCCAGTTTTTGCTGATACGTGGTGCGGGCAGCCGCGATGACGGCATCAGCCGTCTTGCCGTTGGCTTCCGCGATCTGGGCCAACGTCTGACCGGAGCGCTGGGCCGTCAGCACCGCGTCCTCGGTGAGCCCGGTGACGGAGGCCGTCGCCGCCACCAGCGTCTGCGCGCCGTTCGCGTGTGCGCCGCCGGCCCCGCCTCCGCGCGGCCCGCGGCCCTGGAGCGGCATCGTGCTGGTCATCTGCGCCTCGGCTGAGGCGTCGAACGCCGCGAGCTTCGTATCAGCCTCGGCCTGGGTCAACTTGCCGTCTGTCACGGCCTGGGCCAGTTGCGCCTGAAGGGCCGTTCGCGCCGCCGCGATCACGTCGGCGGATGTCTTGCCGTTGGCTTCCGCGATCTGGGCCAACGTCTTGCCGCCCTGTAGCGCGGTTCGCACGGCTTGTTCGGTCAAACCGGTCACACTCGCCGTCGCCGCGATCAGGCTGCCACCGCCACCGCCGTGATGAGCCACGCCGGCTGTCACGCCCGAGATCATTGCCTCGGCATTCGCCTGGACGTTCAAGAACCCCGGTGCAAAGGCCAGAGCTGCGGCCAGGGCGCCACCGGCAACAAGGCCGATCGCGCGTTTCGTTTTCGTCATGCTTTACCTCACAGCCTGCGGCGCGCCATCGCGCCGAGCAGGATTGGTTACCGCTGGTTGGCTTCGATCGACTGATCTCTGTAGGCTTCAACCACCTCCCTTCCCACTTGAGAACTCACGATGCCGCGGGCGGAGCGGCGGCAGCCGGGCGGCGCAACCGGTGACTCACAGACCGCCAGGCCACGCTGATGGCAATCACGATCAACGTGATCACGCCCATCACGATCGCGCTCCTGAATACCTCGCTCAAGCCGAACAGGCTGCCGCCTTCGCGCCCGCCGCGTCGGAAGCCTTCCTGGCCGTCAAAGCCCAGGGGCGCCGAGCCGTTGAAGTTCTGCCCATCCGGTGGCGCAAAGTTTTGACCCTGGCCCTCCTGTCCGCGCTGCGGCTGAATCCCGCCCTCAAAACCTTCAGGTCGGGTGCCGCGTTCGCCGAAGCCGGGGCCGGCGCCGAGGAACGTGTCGCCGCCATACTGGACGTAGGCATACGCGCCGCCGATAACGACCAGGCTCACGACCACGATCGCCACGATGCGCAACAGGGTCTTCATTGCTCCACCTCACTCTTGACGACGACCGGGGCGGGCGCGACGACGCGCGACGGTCGGAACAGGTATGCAAACGGATTCCAGATGAAACGCTTGAGGGTGCTGAGGATCCAGCGCCAGTGCAGGGCGATGTGGAAGCCCGTGATGTAGACGACCCAGTCGGCGGTCAGGCGGTGGATGCCCTCCCAGCCACGGCCGCCGGTCAGGGTCAGGCCGAGGAACGGCAACGCCTCGCGTGAGATCATGATGCCCGAGAACAACACGACAGTCATGTCAATGAAGAGCAGCACGTTCAGGATCAGGTTGAGCCGGGTCGGCCACGGCAGCTTGCCGAAGATGCGCTTGAGCGCGTTGACGGTCCACGACCAGTGCAGCAACAGGTGCAGCACGATCGTGACCCAGAAGGCCAGGCTCAGCCACTCGTGAATGGCCAGGCCCGTGAAGTTCGGCGCCAGCGCCAGCAGCACGGCGCCGAACAGCAGGATGTCGAGCCAGAAGTTGGTCCGGGTCGGGTTCGAGGTCCGGAATCGCGCGGGTGTGGTCATTGAGTTTCCCCTTCGAACGGCTTTCAGCGCTCATGTCGCCGAAACAGCCCTTTTCATCAGAGCGAGGCGGATTGTAGGCAACGGGTGTTTAGAACCGATTTAGGCCCTTTGAGAATCAGCTAAAAGGGCCTGCTTCGCGTGTGGTCATCGCGAGCAGCCGCGCTAAATCAAATCTGAACCGTGGATCGCTATCGTGACGATCACGGAGGCTGCGCAGACCGAAACGCCCATAGAAAAGGGGCGAAAACCACTGCCAGCAAGTAGAATGATGGACGTGAGCAAGCGAATTCTGGTCGTCGATGACAAGGCGAACGTGCGCCAGCTCCTGCAGGAATATCTGAGCGGGCAGGGGTACGACGTCGAAACGGCCGTCAACGGGCGTGAAGCGCTGTACGCCGCGCGGCATGTGGTTCCCGATGTGATTCTGCTCGACCTGATGATGCCCGAGATGGACGGGTATACCTTCCTTAAGGAATACCGGCGCGAGCGGCAGGTGCCGGTGATCATCATCACGGCCCGCGAGGAAGAGACCGACACCGTGCTCGGCCTCGAGCTCGGCGCAGACGACTACATCATCAAGCCGTTCCGCATGCGCGAGCTCGTCGCCCGCATCCGCGCTGTGCTGCGCCGCAGCGATCCGAGCGAGGTCGGCCCACGCGTGCCTCTGCGCGGCGGCGATATCGTCCTCGATGAAGCCACCCACACCGTCACGGTCCGTGAGACCCCCGTCAATCTAACGCCGACCGAGTTCAATTTGCTCAGGTTGTTGATGGCGGCGCCGGGCCAGGTGCTCACCCGTCAGCAGCTTGCCGATCGACTCTCTGAAAACGGCTTCGACGGCCTCGAGCGCACCCTGAACGTGCACGTGCGCAATCTGCGCATCAAAGTCGAACCCGATCCCGACAATCCGACGCACATCGAGACCGTGTTCGGCGTCGGCTACCGCTTCGCTTCGCGAGACCGCTGATCATGTGGCGTTCACTGGCCCGGAAGTTCACGATCGCTTTCCTCACGGTGGCCATCATCGTGGTGGCCGTGGTCGCGATCCTCGTGCGCACGTCGAACGCCGGCGAGTTCGATCAACTGGTGATCGAGCGCGGCCGCGGCGAGTTCAACGACGCCGTCGTCAGTTACTACCAGGAGCACGGCTCGTGGGCCGGCATCTCTATCGACGCGTTGAACATCCGCAAACAATTCGTCCCTGCCGCCGGCGACAACGGCGGCCCTCAGGGCGGCCAGAACACGGGCAACCCAGTTTTCGTCGGTCAGGAGCGGCCTTTGCTTTTCGGGCTTGCGGATGCCAACGGCGTGATCGTCATTCCACTGCTGTCCGACTTTCAGGTCGGGCAGCAGGTGTCGGCCAGCGTCCTGGCCAAGGGAACGCCCGTCGAAGTGAACGGCCAGATGGTCGGCACGATTTTGACCGCCGCGCGCCGACCCGGCCTCTCGCCTGAAGAGAACGCGTTCCTTCAGCGCACCGACACAGCCCTGTTGCTCGCCTCGGGGGGCGCCGTGCTCGTCGCGCTGGTGATGGGCTTCTTGTTAACCCGGACGCTCACTCAGCCTCTGGCCGCGCTCACCGCGGCGACAGAGCGCATCTCGGCCGGCGAACTCGGCAGCGAAGTGACAGTGACGTCGAAAGACGAGATCGGCCAACTGGCGGTGTCGTTCAACCGCATGAGCCGCGCGCTCGCCCGTTCCAACCATGCCCGGCGTCAGATGACCGCCGACGTCGCCCACGAATTGCGCACGCCGTTGACCGTCATCAGCGGCTACATCGAATCCATGCGCGACGGCGATCTTGCCCCGACGACCGAACGGCTCGACGTCATCTACGGCGAGATCGAGCGGCTGCAACACCTGGTTGGGGATCTGAGGGTGCTGTCGCAGGCCGACGCCGGCGAACTCAAGCTGACCCGGCAGCCTGTCGAGCCTCAGGATCTCCTGCGCCAGGCTGTGGCCGCCTTCGGCCATCAGGCCGAACAAAACGGCGTCAAGCTCGAACTCGAGGCCGCGGCCCCGGCGCCTTCTCTTCTGGTAGACGAAGCCCGCATGGGTCAGGTGTTCACCAATCTGCTCAGCAACGCGCTGCGCCACACGCCCTCCGGCGGGCGCATCCGCCTGGGCGCCACGTATGCCGACGGCCGAGTCACCTTCACCGTGGCGGACACTGGCGAGGGCATCGCGCCTGAGGATCTGCCCTTCATCTTCGATCGCCTCTACCGCGCCGACAAGTCGCGCACCGAGATGCACGGCGAAGGGACCGGCCTCGGCCTGGCCATCGTCCGCGCCATCGTCGAAGCGCACGGCGGCACGATCAGGGCCGAGTCGCAGCAGGGCCAGGGGACGACCATGTTCGTCACCATCCCCGACCGGCCCGCCGACCCGGACCCCACTGCAAAGCTCCCGACCCCTCGACCTGCCGCAGGCCCCCTGTCCTACTGACCCGTCTCTTTTGCCGCAAAGTGCGCGGCTACGTTCCCGGCTTGAAACTGGACTCTTTGAGGATATTTGTATAGAATATATGTTCTAATCTGTCTACACAGGAGAACGACAATGAGCACCATCATAAGTAGCCGACAGATGACCCCAAGACACCTCAAACTGCTCTTCTGGGGCGACATCGGCACCCGCAAGACCGAGTCGATCCTGCGCTATTTCCCCAATGTGCTGTTGATCGACACGGAAGGCAACGGCGAGCAATGCGTCGGCGTGCCGGAAATCCCGGAGTTCATGTTGGCCCGCACGAAAGACGTCAACGAGATCATCCGGATCGTCGACGACGTCGCAGCAGGCCGCTACAAGTTCCCGGACGGCCGCCCGATCCTGACCGTCGCGCTCGACTCGATCTCGGTGCTGTGGTCGATCCGCAAAGACACGCGCGCCCTGGTCGCCGAACAGCGCAGCCAGCGCTGGGGCAAGACGGCCGAAGAGGCCACGATGACCCAACTCGACTGGAGCATGGCCAAGCGCCCGCTGATCCGGTTGAACACGCGGCTGGCGAACTGCCCGATCAAGTACATGATCTACACGGCACGTTCGCAGGATAAGTATCAGGAGGATCCGCGCCAGAAGGACAGGATCTTCAAGGTCGGCGAGGCGCCCGATGCGATCAAGGGCCTCGAGTACGACATGAACCTCGTCTTCAAGATGCGCAACTCGCCCGAGGGCGCCTGGGAATGCCAGGTCACCAAGGTGCAGGGCGCGCTCGGCCGTGAGCTGCCGAACGGCAAGGTGATGACGAGCTTCCCGGCCGACACGATCCTTAACTACACCGGCCATCTGAGCGGTGAAAGCGGCGCCGTGCAAGACGAGACGCGCCTGGCCGAGGCCGACGCGGCTCGCGAACTGCCGCCCGAGATCCCGACGACACCGAGCACGCGCGCGCCCAAGTCCTCGTCGCCGGACCTGGACGACTTCTACGCCCAGGCCCGCGAGCTGGGCTACGAGACCGTCGATGGCGCGCCCGATCGCCAGCGCATTCGCGAGGTCTTGAAGAACCGGGGCTACCAATCGTTCAACGCGGCTGAGGCGCCGCGCATGTTGAAGGCTCTTCGCGAAGCAAAAGACGAGCGAGCCGCTGATCCGATCGCGTCGTGAGCGAGCCGACATGCTTTCGAATCTGTATCAAAGAATGAGGGCGCTCAAGAGCGCCCTCATTCTTTTCTGGTGACGTCTGGATCAGCCAACCCGAGAACGGCCGAAGGCGATGTCAGGTTCGCGAGCGATCGCGAGCTGGCCCTCAATAGCGTAGCCGTCGAACACGCCACGCTTGATCAGCTCGAAGGGCTGTCGAACTCGACAGCCTGCGCTCCTGAACTTTCGGCACGCGCAGGCCGAACCAAGAACGCCGAACGCTCGTCAGGACCATGAACGTCAGGGCAACGCTCAAACAAACGATTCGGTTTTCTTTGTTGGAGACGCTGATGTTCAGGTATAGAGGCGACCGGTCAGAAGCGCACGTTCCCAGTCGGCACGACCCTGCCTGGCCGCCTGACGGGCAGCGGCGACGTGATCGTACGAAAGACTGCGCAGCGTGACACGCCAGGCGCCGGAGTCATCGTCGAGCAGCGCGTAGCGTGCCTGCGGCGACCCCGTCTCGATGACGTGCGGCTCAGGCGTGTCGTCGCTGTAAGCCGGCAGGCCGACGCTTCCCGGGTTGACGATGAGGGCATCCCCTAGAGACACCGACCTGGGCACGTGGGTATGCGCGCACAACATCAATGGCGCGTTTTTTTCGCGCAAACGCAAATAGATCTCAGCCTCATCGGCCAGACGCGCTCGGCCGTGCTCGACAGTCTCGAGCAGATACGTCCTGTCGCTGTCAGGCGTCCCATGAAAGGCCAGAGTGTCGGGTCGTGGCATGAGGGTCGCCGGCAGCGCGCGAAGCCAGGCCAGATGCCGGGGTGTCAGCTGCGCGTACGCGTAACGATCGGAAGCGCCATGGCCGGCCGGATCGTCGGCCACGAGTTGTCGATCGTGGTTGCCCGCGATCGCAGCCCAACCCTGACGCATCAGGAGATCGAGCGTCTCGGCCGGCCAGAGCGGGCCTGAGGCGTGGTCGCCTAGGTTGAGCACTTGCTCGAGGGCGCGGCCCTGCAAATCAGCCAGGACCGCTTCGAGCGCAGGCAGGTTGCCGTGAATGTCGGACAGGATGGCCCAGAGCGTCATGATGTCGTAGCACCTCGTCGTGTTTGATTGTCTCGTGAGGATAGCATGTCGGTGTGCCTGGCCGTTCGGGTGTTGGCTCGGGGCCGCACGGCCGATGAGGATGGTGTCTTGACTGCGGCGCACCGCGGTCGGTAGGCGGGCCAGCCCGTTGGAGCGAGAGATTATCATCCCAACTTATTTTTCACGGACACGGGTACTATTGTTAAGGGATTGGCGGGTCGATATACTCCTGAAACATTGTCGGCTGAGGGGGGCTCGCCTCCGATTTCCTGAGCTTCGAGCGTTTATTAGATCAAGCGGACGCCGCCGTTGATCTGAAGCCAGAGAAGGCGTCCCCAGAGGCGACACCTTAACCCTTCTCCTTTTTGTCTCGAGACCGGTTTGGGAGCGTGAGTCAACAACAGCGGCGGGTGAGAGGCTTCAACCCCTTGGGTTGGGCTGTCCAAACGAGGCATGGACTCTATGATGACTGAGAGCACAACCATCGAAGCCACATTACGTCAACACTTGGCGCGTGAGATCCTGTTCACGGGTCAGACCTATCCTCACAGCGATACGGCTTCGTTCCTGGAGAACGGCATTGTCGACTCCATGGGCGTCATGCAACTCGTGATGTTCGTGGAAGAGCACTTCGGCGTCTCCGTCAACGATGCCGACATCGTCCCCGACAACTTCGACTCGGTTGCGCGCCTCGCCGCCTACATCCGCCGCAAGCAGGTGTAAGTCAACGGCACCGATTCATGCGGGGACGTAGTGACCACCGCCGATTATCTCCTCGAGGCGTCGTCCGAACGCCAGCCTGCGCTTGTCGCGGGCAAGACGTCCATCTCGTACGCCGAGTTGCGACAGGCGTCCGGACGAGTCCTGGCTGAGTTGATCGCGCAGGGCGCGCTGCCGGGCAGCCGCGTCGGCATCCTGGCCAGCAACTCGCTCTTCTGGGTCGCCTCGTATCTGGCGGCGCTCAAACTCGGCGCCGTCGCCGTCCCCTTCCCTAACACTCGAACCGTCGATGATGTACGCGCCATGCAGAGCGTGGCGCACTGCGGTTTCTTGTGCGCCGAAGAGCGCATGATCGGGCGCTTTCGAGCGAGCTTCGAGGAGGGCATCGTCGTCCTGACCGACGCGCTCCTGCGATCCGCCGGGCGCGAAGAGTGGCCCGCGCACTCAATCGATCTCGACGCTGACGCGACCCTGATGTTCACATCAGGCACCACAGCGCGACCCAAGGCGGTGCGCATCACCCACCGCAACCTGCAGGCCAACACAGACTCGATCGTCAGCTACCTGAGCCTCTCGGAGCGCGATCGGATCTTTGCGCTCCTGCCCTTCGACTATTGCTTCGGCACATCCTTGCTTCACACGCATCTGCGCTCGGGCGGCACGATCATCTTCGGTGGTGGCTTCATGTATCCGGAGACGACGCTCGATCTGCTCGAGGCCTCGGGCGCCACAGGCTTGGCCGGGGTCCCCACGCTCTATCAGACGCTTCTGCGCCGAACCACTTTCGCCAAACGCAAGATCGCGTCGCTGACCAAGATCCAGCAGGCCGGCGGGCGTCTGTCAGCCCCACTGATCAAAGAACTCGTCGAGGCGGCGCCGTCGGCCGAGATCTTCGTGATGTACGGCCAGACCGAGGCGACAGCGCGGCTATCCTATCTGCCGCCGGCCCTGCTCGAGAGCAAACTTGGCTCGATCGGGCGCGGCATCCCGAACGTGAAACTAAGCGTCCTCGACGCGGCCGGCTTGCCGGTCAAGCCCGGCGAAGTCGGCGAGATCTGGGCCGAGGGCGATAACATTTCTCCCGGCTATCTAGACGACCCCGAGGCCACGGCCGCGAAGTTCCCGGGCGGCCGGCTGCGCACCGGCGACCTCGCCACCGTCGATGCCGAAGGCTTCCTGTTCGTGCACAGCCGCGAGAGCGACTTCATCAAATCCTCGGGGCATCGCGTCGGCGCCCAACAGGTCGAAGACTGCGTGCTCGAGTTGTCGCAGGTCGTCAGCGCGGCCGCGATCGGCGTCGAGGACCCGGTGAGCGGCGAGGCCATCCGCGTCTTCGTCACGGTGCGCGACGAAGCGACCTTCGACAAACAATCCGTGATCGAGCATTGCGGCCGGCGGCTGGCGCGCTACATGGTGCCACGCGACGTAGTCGTGCTGGCGCGCATGCCGGTCAACACAAACGGCAAGATCGACAAAGGAGAGTTGCGACGATGTGCGGCATAGCGGGTGTGCTCAACCTGCGCGAGGCCGCGCCGCCAGCGCTCGAGACCGGCCAGGCCATGCTGGCCATGATCCGACACCGGGGCCCTGACGGCTTCGGCATCTACCGCGACCCCGACGTCTTGCTGGGCAACGCCCGGTTGAGCATCGTCGACCTTGCGGGCGGCGACCAGCCGATCAGCAACGAAGACGGCTCGATCTGGATCGTCTTCAACGGCGAGATCTTCAATCACGTCGAGCTGCGCCCCGACCTCGAGGCGCGCGGCCATCGCTTCACCACTCACTGCGATACCGAGGCCGTCGTCCACCTCTACGAGGAATACGGCCCGGACTGCCTGCAGCACCTCAACGGCCAGTTCGCGATCGCGATCTGGGATCTGCGCAAGAAGACCTTGTTCCTGGCGCGAGACCGTATGGGCGTGCGCCCGATCTTCTACACGATCAACGACGGTCGTCTGGTCTTCGGCTCGGAGGTCAAGACCCTCGTGGGCGCCGGGGTATGCGTCGAGATCGACCCGGCCGCGCTTGATGAGACCTTCGTCTATTGGAGCGTCCAGCCGCCGCGCTCGATCTTCAAAGACGTCCGTCAGATCCCGGCCGGCCATTACCTGTTAGCGCGCGAAGGCGAGATCAGCGTTCATCCGTATTGGACGGCGGACTTCACGCCCGAAGCGCCGGCGCGCTCGGCCGATGAACACGTCGACGAACTCGAAGCCCTGCTCGACGATGCAGTGCGCATCCGCCTGCGCGCCGACGTGCCTGTGGGCAGCTACCTGAGCGGCGGGCTCGACTCGTCGTTGATCGCGGCCCTTGCACGGCGGCACACGCCGTTGCTCGAGACGTTCTCGATCGCCTTCGAGGACGAGGCCTTCGACGAGAGCGCCTTCCAAATGGCGATGGCTCGCGAGCTCGGCACTCAGCATCGTGTGGTGCGCGCCGCCGACGCCGACATCGGAAACGTCTTCCCGGACGTCGTCTGGCACACCGAGGCCCCGATCCTGCGCACGGCGCCGGCGCCGATGTACATGCTGGCGGGGCTCGTGCACGAGCATGGGCTCAAGGTCGTGCTCACCGGTGAAGGCGCCGACGAGATGTTCGGTGGCTACGACATCTTCAAAGAAGCCGCAGTGCGTCGCTTCTGGGCGAAGAACCCCGAGTCGACCATGCGCCCCGCCCTGCTCCGCCGGCTGTATCCCGACATCTCGGCCCTCGGACAGACCTCAGGCGCCTTTCTCAATGCCTTCTTCGGCAAAGGCCTCGGCGACACCGGAGCCGCCGACTACTCACATCGCATCCGCTGGACGAACACGGCGCGCTTCCGACGCTCGTTCCTGTCGATCGAGCCCATGACGCCGCCGCTTCCGCCGCTTCCCGTGGGCTACGATAGCTGGTCGCCGCTGGCCCAGGCTCAGTTCCTGGAGATCTCGACCTTCCTCAGTCCGTATCTGCTGTCGGCGCAAGGCGATCGCGTCGCGATGGCGCATGCCGTCGAGGGTCGCTTCCCGTTCCTCGACTATCGTGTCGTGGCGTTCGCCAATCGACTTCCGGCGGGCGAGAAACTCCTCGGCCTGAGCGAGAAGTGGCTGCTGAGGCAACTCGGCAAGAAGCACCTGCCGCGCGAGATCTGGGCGCGACGCAAACGCCCGTACCGCGCGCCGATCAGGCGGAGCTTTTTCCAGGCGCAGGCGCCCGGTTACGTGGCCGAGTTGCTGTCAGAGAGCGCGATCGCGGCCACTGAACTGTTCAATCCGACCGCCGT
Source organism: Anaerolineales bacterium (assembly GCA_044226485.1). Lineage (GTDB taxonomy): Bacteria > Chloroflexota > Anaerolineae > Anaerolineales > UBA6663 > UBA6663. Next base: position 12,384 of record JBGAGY010000009.1, on the reverse strand, counting down.
GGCGCAGCTGGCCCGTAAGGCCGAGAACGCTCAACGCCTCGGTGAGGTCGAAGAGATGATGCTGGTGGGCATCCTGTCGACGCAGCTGCTGCATCGAGCGTTCGTCGCGGATCGGCGCGGGCCGGATCTGCGCGGGCTGCCCGCCCTGAAGCTCGTCGACGCCGTGCCTGCCGTGTAACCGATCGCGCCGCTTCGGCGGCGCACTGATTCACTCAACACTGAACGATTTATGCCAACACCTTTTTCTCGCGACAGTCTGAACCTTGACGCCGTAGCCGAAGTCGACCGCATCGCGGCGTGGCTCAACAACGAAGTCCATCACAATCTGCGACGCTACGGCGCCGTGGTTGGCATCAGCGGCGGCATCGACTCGTCGGTTGTGTTGGCATTGTGCGTGAAGGCCTTCGGGTCGAAGCGCGTCCTTGGCGTGATGCTGCCCGAGAAGGAAAGCAGCCCCGACAGCGCGTCGCTGGCGCAGCAACTGGCGGATCAGTACGACGTCGAGACCCTCACCGAGAACATCAGCGGCGCGCTTGACGGCGCCGGCTGCTACGAGCGCCGCGACGAGGCCATCCGCCGCGTGGTGCCCGGCTTCGGCCCGGGCTGGAACGCCAAGATCGTGCTGGCCGGCAACGTGCTCGAGCAGGCGACCCTGAATGTGTTCCGGCTCATCGCCACCGAGCCCGACGGCACCGAACATAGCCAGCGCCTGCCTGTGAAGGAGTTCGCCCAGGTTGTAGCGGCCTCGAACTTCAAGCAGCGCATGCGCATGTCGATGCTTTACTACCACGCCGAGGTGCGCAATTACGCCGTGATCGGCACCGCACAGAAAAACGAGCACGAGCTCGGCTTCTTCGTCAAGCACGGCGACGGCGGCGCCGACCTGCAGCCCCTCGCTCACCTGTTCAAGACCCAGGTCTACCAGCTGGCGAAGGTGCTGAACGTGCCGGCAGAGATCCAGGCCCGCACGCCCACCACAGATACCTACCCAGGCGGCCAGACGCAGGAAGAGTTCTTCTACAGACTCCCCTTCGCGCTGCTCGACGCCATCTGGCTCGGGCACGATCAGGGCGTGGCGCCGGCCGAAATCGCCGCCGCGCTCGATTTGACCACCGATCAGGTCGAACGCGTGGTCACCGATATCGAAAGCAAGCGTCGAGCCACAGAGTATCTACGCGCGCCGTCGATCAAGCTCGGATCACAGTAATATAGGGCGAACTGCCGCGCTCTTTGGCGGTATGATGCGATCCGGGTTGGTCGTCGAGGTTTGTTGTCGCGCGCATGAATCTGATCAAACGCCTTTCATGGTTGGGCGGGTTGGCGATCCTGGCGGTCGTCATGAACCACTCGGTGCAGTGGGGGGTCACGCTGGCGAACTGGAGCTTTTCAGGCGGCCTTGTCAGCGAACCCCTCGCGCCCTGGGTCACCTACCTGTTGCTCACGCTCGAGAGGCTGCCCACGTTCTGCGTCCCGGCCTTCTTCTTCATCACGGGCTTCTTCCTGGCGTTTTCCTCGCGTAGTGCCCAGGGCCGCATCAGCTGGAAGATCATCCGCGCGCGACTCATCGACCTGATCGTGCCCTACCTGATCTGGTCGGTCGTCTACATCTTCGCGAACCCGTTCGAGCCCGGCCCGGTCTCGCCCGTCGAGTTCTTCTGGAAGCTGGCCCACGGCGGCGCGCTCGCACCGTTCTTCTTCGTGCCGCTGCTGGCGCAGTTCTATCTGGTGGCGCCGTTCCTGGTCCCGGCGATTCGTCGCCAACCCCGGTTGTTCCTGGCGCTCTCGTTCGCGCTGCAGATCGTCATCGGGATCGCGCTGTACGCCGACGTCGGCCGGATCTCGCGACTGGTGTGGTATCTCATTTTGAGTTGGAGCCTGTTCTTCGTCATCGGCGTGTATGCCGGTCTGGATATCGAGCGCTTCAAGGCCTGGTTGCAGAAGTACCGCACGTGGATCCTGGTCGGGCTGGTGCCGGCTGCGGCGCTCGCCGTGATCGAAGCCATCATCCTGTCTCAAGCGACTGGGCGGCTCGATTGGATCGACATGCCGTTCACGCCGTTCGGCACGATCTATTCGCTGCTCGTGGTCTTTGCTTTCTTGCTGGGCCAGGGGAAGGTCTTCGGCGCTCAGTTCCTGACCTACCTCAGCACGCGCACGTACGGCGTGTATCTCACTCACAGCCTCGTGCTCATCCTGCTCGCGTATTACATCTCCGAGCAGCAGTGGATGCTTGCACCGCTGACCGGCCTGATCGTGCCGTTCTTCTTCGTGGTCGGCGTCGCTGTCCCGCTGATCGCCATGTGGTTGCTGGCAAAGACATCCTGGCGGACGATTTACCGATCCGTCTTCGGTTGATCATATCCTCGTCAGGATCGCCACTGGTTGGCGCGCTTGTTCTCGGCCGCCAGTCGCGCGGTCTCCTCAACCCGCCGGGCACGCGTCTCGGGCTTCTTCGCGTTTTGAATCCATTCAAGGATGCCGCGTTTGACCGAGCGTGGAAACGCGTCGAAGAATGCGGTAGCGCCCGCCCAACCGCGTAGCGCTGCGCGCAGGTCAGCCGGGATCGTCAGGGCCTCGACGGCGTCCAATGCAGACCAGCTCCCATCGGCTTTGGCGGCGGCGACCCTGGCCAGACCGGCCGGCGTCATGCGCCCCGCCACGATCAGGCGCTCGACGCGCTCTTTGTTCAGGCGCGACCAGCCTGTCCCCGGTTTTCGCGGAGCAAACCACAGCAGCGAGCGTTCATCGTCGAGCTTGTTCGGTTTGCTGTCGATCCAGCCAAAGCACAAGGCTTCCTCGACAGCCTCGTCGTACTCGACCCGCGGTTTGCCTGTCTCTTTCTTGAAGGTGACAAGCCAGACGCCATCCATCCGGGCGTGATTCTTCTGCAACCATTGGCGCCAGGCGCGTCGAGTTGCGGGATGTACTGAATTGGCTGGAGGATCCTTGGGGGCCATCGCATTCTCCCAGGCTGCCGAGAAGCCATGTTATGTCGGAAACCATCGCATTTCACGTGGCTGTACAGGGTGCCCCGGCACCTTGTCGATGGCGCCGGCACGACAAGGCCGCGCCTGTCACAAACGGGGTCGCACAACGGCGCGGCGACCGCGACGGATCCCACGGACGCGCATCGCGAAAGTCGTGGCCAGGCACCGCCACGCAAAGCTCACCCTGCACACGTTCCCGTTGGTTCAGGCGTTGAGGCCCGCTCAACGCGTTACAATGGATGGCTTGAGCTCGATTGGGTTCAATCGCAAGGCGCTGAGGGCCGGCTGAGAGCTTTTGAGGGCGGCCCAGCGATAGGTTAACGGGATGCGTTCAGTAGCCATACTGGGGATCGGGATGACCCCGATCTCCGAACACTGGGACAAGTCGATCAGGGTGCTGGCCGGTGAAGCCGCTCTGGCAGCATTGGCCGACGCCGGACGTCAAGGCGTCGACGGCCTGTACGTCGGCAACATGCTGTCTGGCACGCTCAACCACCAGGAGAACCTGGGCGCCATGCTGACCGACTGGGTAGGGCTGCGTGGGACCGAGGCCGTGAAGGTCGAAGCCGCCTGCGGGTCCGGCGGCGTCGCCGTCCGCCAGGCCATGATGGCCGTCGCCTCGGGCGTGATGGAAAGCGCGCTGGCCGTCGGCGTCGAGAAGATGACCGACACGGTGCCCGCCACCACCACAGGCGGGCTGGCCACGGCCGCCGACTCGGATTGGGAAGCCGCTCAGGGCGTGTCCTTTGTCGCGCTCAACGCCCTGATCATGCAGCGCTATTTGTACGAGTACGGGTGGACCAAGGACGACTTCGCGCCGTTCGCCATCAACGCTCACGGCAACGCCATGCACAACCCGTTCGCGCGGCTTCACGAGAAGGTCGACGTGCGCGCCTACAAGAAGGCCCGCATGGTCGCGGACCCGATCAACTTGCTTGACGCCTCGCCCACAGGCGACGGGGCCGCTGCAGTGCTTGTCGTGCCGGCCGATCAGGTGAACGTCAACGGCCGACCGCTCATCACGATCGCGGGGTCGGCGTCGGCCACCGACACGCTCGCGATCCACGACCGTCAGGACCCGCTCTGGCTTTCGGCCGCCGAGCTTTCGGCGCGCAAAGCCTACGCCCAGGCCGGCGTCGAGCCGAAGGACATCGACGTCTTCGAGCTTCACGACGCGTTCTCGATCATGGCCGCGCTCTCGCTCGAGGCCTGCGGCTTCGCCGAGCGTGGCCAGGGGCCGCGGCTGGGGCTCAATGGCGAGATCGTGCCGACGGGCCGCGTGCCGATCGCGACGCGCGGTGGCCTCAAGGCCCGCGGGCACCCCGTCGGCGCCACGGGCGTCTATCAGATCTGCGAACTCGTCGAGCAACTGCGCGGCACCGCCACCGGCACGCAGGTCGACGGCGCTCGCATCGGCATGGCCCAGAACATCGGCGGCTCGGGCGCCACGATCGTCACCCACATTTTGAAACGTGAGTAAGCCCGGTGAGCAGACCTGCCTCTGCTCACCCTCCTCCCCAAACGCCAGCGCGAGCATCAAGCTGAGAATCGGTCGCCATCGCGGCCGAAGCGGCGTTGCGTTAATCGCGGCGCCGAAGACGGCCCAGCCCGCCGTGACGAAGAACGACACGGCCGTCAGGCTGAAGGTCGAAGCAAATACACCGCTCGGTTGTTGAGTGGGCAAACCGAGAAGAACCGATCACTTCGCCAGCGCCGACACCAGGGTGGCGGGTTGAGGAGTTGCCGCGCCAGGCCCCGAAGAAACCCGGTCGGCCGAGGTCCTGCGCCGAACATAGCTCTCGCGCAGGCTGGTGAAGGCCTGATGCGCGTAAACGGCTGATCGCCTTCTTCCGGACAGATCACGCAGGCAGCGTGGCTGTGCCGCGGTTGCACAAACTCGCCCAGCCGCCTCTGGAAGGCGGCTTACGGCAAAGCGAGCGGTCAGGCGGTGCGCTGCCAGGTGGATCCGTCAGGCGTGTCGCTGATCACGAAGCCCAGGCGGGTCAGTCCGTCGCGAAGCTGGTCGGCGAGCGCCCATTGTTTGGCAACCCGCAGCTGACTGCGCATCTGCAGGACGAGTTCCATCAACGCCGGCGTGTGATCGTCGCTGCTGGCGGGCTTGAGCGCGGCCAGACGCGGCATGAGCGTGGCCAGGGCTTGCGCGGCCCGATCGGCGCGATCGTAGACGCCCTGCTCGAGCCCCGCTTGAGCCACCAGACTGAGCCCGACAAGCGCTTCCACCGAACTCGAGAACTCACTGGCACGCAGCGCGCTCTCCGCCCGCTCGCGCAGCTCGGCGATGTCATCGCCATCCGGATCGACGCCATCTCCAGCTTCAACAACGTCAGCCACCGCAGCCTCAGGCTGCGCCGGTCCACCCACACTCGGATCAAGACCGCGCCACTCGTCGAGAGCGAAGGGCTCCCCCTGCGTGTAAGCCTTCACACCGCCGTGGCCGTGGACCGTCACCGCTCCGACACCCAGCACAACACCGGTGTCGTCGCCCGGGTGAAGCCGCGCAGCTGTGTACTCGTCGACCCCGATCAGCAATGCCTCAGGCGGAAGCAGGGCCTCCAGCTGACGCAGACGCGGCGCGCCCATGAAGCAGTAGCGCGTATCGTGGTGATCGCCGCTGCGGTTGTTCCAGTGCGGGACGACGGCGGCCGGCAGCTCGAGCTCCGCCAGGACGTCGAGGCCAGGCAGCCAGTGAGCGTCAGCGCCCACTTTGTAGATCTCGTAGACCGGCACAGTGTGAGCACCAAGCGTCAGCGCGGCGGCCGAGGAGAACAGAAGCGTCGCGCCTTCACGCCAACGCTCGAGCATCGCGGCCAGCACCGGATGATCGCGCCAGACCCGCAGCGCGTAGCTCGGGCTGCCCGGGCCGGCGAACAGGTAATTCGCAGTGCGGATCGCCGTCAGAGCTGCCGCCACCTGGGCAGGCGTGGCCTGTGGACCCGGATAATCGGCCACCATCAGAGAAAGCCCGAAGTTGCGTTCGAAATAGGCGACTGCCTTGTGGTTGATCTGCTCGAGGTTGAGTTCGAACCCAGCCGGGCTGTTGAGGAAAACCGGGCGCGGCGTCGAGTGCTTCGATAGCAGGATGCGATGGACTTCGGCCATCGAGTCGGCCATCTCGCCCGAGCCCATCATCACAAGATCCCCGTACGTTGATCGCGGCATCGTCTCGCGCCTCTCTGCTTCTGCGCTGCGGCGTGATATGCTCACCTGACTGGCCTGCCGTTCTGTGTGAGCGTGGAAGGGTTACGAAACTTCGGTTAACATCGGTCGATCATGTCAACAGCTTCGACTCAACAACTATACCGCGTCAAAGTGGGCGAAATCGCGTTGTCGGTTCGCGATTGGCCGGGCGACGAGCCGGCTTTTCTGTTGCTCCATGGCCTGGCCAGCAACAGCCTGCTCTGGGCTGGCGTCGCCGAGCATCTTTCAGCAGCCGGGCATCGGGCCATCGCGGTTGATCAACGCGGGCACGGCCTGAGCGACAAGCCTGACGGCTCGTACGGTTTCGACGTGTTCGTCGACGACCTCGACCGCTTGATCGACGCCCTCGGCCTCACACAGCCCCCGATCATCGCCGGGCAGTCGTGGGGCGGCAACGTCGTGCTGGCGTTCGGAGCCGAACACCCCGAGCGTGCTCGAGGGTTGGCCTTCATCGACGGCGGCTTCTTGAACCTGCACAGCGAAATGCCGGATTGGGATGTCGTGGCCGAACGTCTCCGCCCGCCGCAATTGACGGGCATCAAGGCGGACTTCCTGCGCGAACGCATTCGCGCCGGTCACCCCGACTGGAGCCTCGAAGCCGTCGAGTCGGTGCTCGGCAACTTTGCCGTCGACCCGAACGGCGGTTTGCGCGCCAACCTGACTCTGGATCGTCACATGCTGATCCTGCGCGCGCTTTGGGAACAGGAGCCGGCCAGCCTTTATCCGCGCGTGTCGGCCCCGGTGTTGATCTGCCCGGCGTCGCGACATTCGCCCGACGATCAGGCCCGGGCAGAGCGTATGGTGGTCGCCGCAGAAAAGCTCCTTCGCCACAGCCGAACCGAGTGGTTCTGGGACACCGATCACGACATTCATGCCCAACGACCGGCCGCGCTGGCCGACCTGTTCATGCGTGAATTGCGATCCGGACTGTGGTCTGCCTGAAATCGGGTGTGTTGCGGGGCCGCCCAATGTGATTTATAACTGACCTTGAACGTACTGCTCGGTCGAAGAAATGACGCGCTTTGTTTTTGGGACGCGCTGTGGTGCTGAGCGGCTACGCTGAATCCGCTTAAGGAGGCTCGTATGTTCAAACGCCATAGCCTGATGGCCTGCTTGCTCACGGCAGCGTTGTTGCTGACCGCGTGCTCGCGCGCCGCCAGCACCCCGATCCCAACCGACCCGCTGGAAGGCGGCCTCGATGTAGGCGGCTCCTCGGGCCCAAAGAGCGGCGACCCCACGATCGAAGCGCTGAGCACGGCCATCGCGCTCACGCAGACGGCCGCTGCCGGCGGCGTGCCCGTGGTGGCCACGCCCATTCCTACGACGGATCCGAACGCGCTGCCCACCGCGCTGCCCACCGCCGTGGTGGTGCTCCCAACCCCGACGTTCACACTGGCGCCTGACGGCGTGAGCAGCGGCGGCGCGACGTGCGCCAGCCCCTACATCGTGCAGACCGGCGATTGGGCCTTGCGGATCGCGCAGAAGTGCAACATCTCGCTGGATGCGCTGCAGGCTGCGAACCCGGGCGTCAATCTCACGAACATCTCGGTCGGCCAACAACTGACCATTCCGAATGGCACCGTCGGACTCCCGCCGGCCGCCACGCCCGTTCCGACGGCTGTCCCCGGCGGAAACATCTGCAGCGGCCAGTACACCGTCCGCACCGGCGACAATCTGTTCCGCCTCGCTTACAACTGCGGCCTGACAACCGAGCAACTGGCGGCCGCCAACAACATCCCGTGGCCGTTCCAGATCCAGGTCGGTCAGATCATCCGCTTCCCGTAAGCGGCCGTTGACTCGACGTTGTGACACGGGCGACGCGGCATGCGTCGCCCGTGTCTGTTTCAAAGGGGAATCTCGATGACGAACATCCCGCCCGTTCACGGCTCCGAGACGATGTTCACCGGCCGTGCGTTTGGCGTCCGCGTGGACGAACTGGAGTATGCGCCGGGCCGACGACACCGGATCGAAGTCGTCGTGCATACCGGGGCCGTGACCATGCTGCCCGTCGAAGACGGCCAGATCTGGTTTGTGAAGCAATACCGCCACCCATCCGGCAAGGTGCTGCTCGAGCTGCCGGCGGGCACGCTCCACGAGGGAGAGGATCCCGCGCTCGCGGCCGGCCGCGAACTCCAGGAGGAGATCGGACAGCGCGCCGCCACGCTGACTCCACTCGGCTCGTTCTGGCTGGCCCCTGGCTATTCGACCGAGCTCATGCACGCCTTCCTGGCCACCGGTTTCACGCCCGACCCGCTCGCCCAGGACGAAGACGAAGTCATCGAGCTCGTCAAAGTGCCGGTCGCCGAGGCGCTGACCCTGGCCCGCAGCGGCCAGATCCAGGATGCGAAGAGCCTGGCGACCCTGTTTTTGGGCCTGCCCCTGTTGTCATAGAGGGATATCGAGGAGCGAAGACGCTACCGCGCCCTTCGCTCCTCGCTCTTCGATTTTCCCGCGATTCCTCACCCTTGATCGACCCCCGCCTGTCTGGTATACTCTTTGGGCTAGACCGCCCGGGTTGTGGGCGGTTTCGTTTGCCCAGAGAGTGAGCGTGTGTCATGCCTGATCTAATCAAAGCTGTCGAAGCGCCGCGCAACAAGACGATCCCGTACCTGCAGCCCGGCGATAACATTTCAGTGCACGTCAAGATTCGCGAAGGCAACAAGGAACGCATCCAAGAGTTCCGGGGCATCGTGATCCGCGTGCGCAAGGGCGGGAACCAGGCGAACTTCACGGTGCGGCGCATCGCGTCGCACGGTGTGGGCGTCGAACGAACCTTCCTGCTGCGCTCGCCGCGCATCGAAAAGGTCGACGTGTTCCGCAGCTCCCGTGTCCGCCGCGCGCAGCTCTACTTCCTGCGCGACCTGCGTGGCAAGGCTGCCCGCCTGAAGGAAAAGGCTCGCGCCGACGCGTAAGCCCACCGTCTTTCGAGACGCGGCCGGCCCATAGCCGGCCGCGTTTTTATTTCCGGAGGCTTCATGAGCAAACCTCTCATCGGCCTGACCGCCGAACGCTGGTCCTCAGGCTATCAGCCGGCCCCCGATCACAACGTGCAGGGCGTCTTGCGGACGTACATCGAGGCCCTGCTCGGCGCCGGAGCGCTGCCCGTCGTCATCCCGCTCGGGTTATCCGACGACGATCGCAAGGCGATGGTGTCCCGGCTCGACGGGGTCGTGCTGCCAGGCGGCGGCGACATCGACCCGGTTGAATACGGCCAGGAGCCGCACCCGGCCCTATCGGACGTCGACGTGCTGCGCGACTCGCTCGAACTCAACCTGGCGCGCGATGCCGCCGCGAGCGACCTGCCGCTTCTGGCCGTGTGCCGCGGTATCCAGGTGCTCAACGTCGCGCTCGGCGGGACGCTCGTGCAGGATATCCCCAGCCAGGTGCCCAACGCGGTTCGTCACAGCTTCAGGCTGATCGACGCTCCGCGCGAGCACCTCGCTCACGCCGTGAAGGTGGCTGAAGGCTCGCGCCTGGCCGACATCCTTGGCACACCGATCACGAAAGTCAACAGCCGCCACCATCAGTCCATCGACAAAGTGGCCCCCGGCCTTGAAGTCGTGGCCCACGCCCCCGACGGCGTCATCGAAGGCGTCGAGCTCCCGGCCCACCCGTTCCTTGTCGGCGTGCAGTGGCACCCCGAGAACCTGCAGGCGATCCCGGAGATGAAGCGGTTGTTCGTCAGGTTTGTGGAAGCGGCTGGAAAACGAACGACGAAGGATGAATGACGAAGGTTGCCTCAGACAGCCTTCGTCACAAAAGGCCTAGCTCCCTCGCCTTCAAAGCGGCCTGCGTGCGGTCGCGGGCGTCGATCTTGGCGAGGACGTTGGTGACGTAGTTCTTGACGGTGCCTTCGGCGAGGCTGAGCTTGAGCGCGATCTCTTTGTTGCTCAGGCCGTCGGCCACGAGGCGGAGGATGCCGAGCTCGCGTTCGGATAGAGGCTCGGGCAGATCGGCCGGCTTCGCGGCCGGCGCCAGCCGCGCAAATTCGGCGAACACTTTGCGAGCCACAGACGGCTCGATGAGAGCGCCGCCGCTGACCACGGTGCGGATGGCGTCAGCCAGCTCGCTCCCCGACAGATCCTTCAAGAGATAACCGCGCGCCCCCGCGCGCAACCCCTCGAAGACATTGGTGTCATCGTCGAACGTCGTCAGGATGATGACCCGCGCGTCGGCGTGCCGGCTCAACAACCGCCGCGTCGCCTCGACGCCGTTCATCTGCGGCATCCGGATGTCCATCAGCACGACGTCGGGCGCCAGGCTTTCGTAGGCGTCAAGCGCCGCCTGGCCATCGCCGGCTTCGCCCGCCACCTCGAAGTCGGCTTCGAGCTCGAGCAGGGTGCGCAATCCATCGCGCATCAAACGTTGGTCATCAACAAGAAGGATTCGGATCATGGGTGGAAAGACCGTGGGGTGCGAACGACGGACGACGTCCGAAAGCAAGCTGAACGACAAGGGCTGAATGGCCGTTCACGCTCCGTCGTTCGTCCGTCGTCATTCGTCGTCATCGTGTTTCCGGCGCTCAGGCTGTTTTCACAGGCACCGTCACCATGATCTGGGCGCCGCCACGCGCGCTGGGGCCCAGGGTCAGTGCGCCGCCAAGGGCATCGGCGCGCTCGCGGAGGCCGCGCAGGCCCAGGCCCGAGGAAGGATCGTCCGGCAGACCGTGGCCGTCGTCGTCGACGGTGAGCCGCACACCGTCTGCGCAGGGCGCCACTTCGACCCACACGTTCCCGGCCTGGGCGTGGCGCTGAGCATTGGTGAGCGCCTCCTGCGCGCCGCGGTACAGGGTGTGGCGTTGAGGGTCGGGCAACGGCGGCAGGTCCGGCGAGACGTGCAACTTGACGTTCAGCCCGGTGGCATCCTGGAATTGCCGCGTGAGTTTCGAGAGCGCCGGGCCGAGCGGCAGGTCATCCTCGCTCGGGCTGCGCAGAGCCTGGAGCGTCCGTCGGAGATCGGCAAGCGCCTCTTTCATCTGTTCGCGGACGGTGCCGACCATGCGGCCGGCGCGTTCAGGATCCGTCGAGGCGAGGCGTTGAGCGCCCTCGAGTTGAACAACGGCGACGGTGAGCCGATGGCCGAGCGAGTCGTGCAGTTCACGCGAGAGCCGATTGCGTTCGTCGACAACGGCCAGGCGCTCGACCTGGGCCGATGTCTCGCGCAGCTGAGCATGCGCCACCTGCAATTCGCTGAGCAGGCGCTGCGCCTCGGACCGCGCATTGTCGGCGTCCTGAGCGTTCTTGCCGAACGCGCCAAAGAACAAGTAACCGCCCAGATAAGGTAAGAGCGTCACCAATCCAGGGAGCGGGCCAAGCACGATCGCCAGGAACACGTACGTGATGGCGGCGAAGGCCGCGATCCAAAGCAGGCCTTCGCGTGCCGGCACCATCATCATCGCCTTGGAGCTCAACACGAAGAACAAGATGGGCGCCGCGAAAGTGTTGGGGCCCGTGAAGAACACGCCGACAGTGATGAGGGTCCCCGCCAGGATGTAATAGAAGTGATTGTGCGCCTTCGGCCAGATCATCGGCACGATGTCGGTCAGCCCGAAAGCCAGACACAGACCGGTGCCCACCCAGCGCGCGATGGGATCCTGAATGGTGATCCACGAGACGATGGCGACCGCCAGCACCGTCAGCCAACCGGCCAGGTACATGAAGAGGTCGTTCAGCGAGTTGCGTGACAAGAGCTTCATCGCGGCTGCCCCGAAGTGGCGGGCGCGCGCAGGGCGCGCAGCAGCAAATATAGCAGGAAACCCAACGGCCCCAGCATGAAGACGAAGAACAGCACGGGGCTGACGAGCCAGGCTGAGTAGCCGCGTTCGCGCGAGTCGAGGTAGACCCAGCGCCCCACAAACAGGTCGAACGTCAGGAAGTGCGCCCAGGCGATGGTGGCTCCGGCGGGCGAGCCGAGCAGGGCCGCGATCGCGCCAAGTTGAGGGTTCGCCAGGCTGACCAGGAGCGTCGGCACCTGCGGCAAGACAAGCGCTGCATAGAGCACGGCCGGCGCCGCGACGATCCAGGGCGACGCGCTGAGGCGCTGGGTCCAGCGCCAACGCGGCGCGAAGATCATCAACAGCCAGAACGGCAGGACGAGGACGTTGCTGAGCGAGAAAATCACATCGAAGGTCATGGTCTGTCCAGCGTGTCGCGTCGCGGTGCGTCAAGGAGTTCGACGC
>JBGAGY010000008.1:0-369073 GCA_044226485.1 Anaerolineales bacterium | reverse complement strand
GGATGGAGAGGTAGCACCTTGCATCCGCGTCATCCGCGAAATCCGCGGCCAATTCCTAGACCGCAGAGAAGGCGCCCACCAGCGTGCAGCGGCGGATGCGCGTGAAGGTGCGGGCGGTGGTCAGGCCCTCGCCCGTGCGACCGGCGATCGTGAAGCTTGTGTGGCCCTCGCCGCCGAAGCCCAGGCCCGCGAACGACGGCGCGTTCTTGACGAACACCGTCGTGTTGATCGCGTGCCCGAATTCGCTCATGTGGTAGATGTTGCTCGAGTGGATGATGGCCGAGTGGCGCAAGCCATCCTCGATCTCGACCGCCAGCTCGACCGCCTGTTCGAACGTCCCCGAGCGAACGACGCCCAGCACCGGCATCATCAGTTCGTGGCGCACGAAGGCATGATCTGCGCGCACGTCCACGACAATGGCGCGCACGTCCTCGCCGGCCGCGATGCCCAGTTCCTTAAGGATCACGGCAGCGTTCTGGCCGATGTACTTGCGGTTCGGGCCGCTGCGTTGCTCGTTGAGCACGACCTTCTCGAGCTGCGGCAGCAGGGCAGCGGGCAGCAGACACACCTCGGGCATGGCCTTGAACGCCGCGTACAGCGCGTCGGCGATGCCGGCGGTGACGATCACTTCCTTCTCCGACGTGCAGGGCATATTGTTGTCGAAAGAGTGCCCGGCAATGATGTCGCGCGCGGCCTTGGCGGGATCGGCGGTGTCGTCGACGAGCGCTGGCGGGTTCCCGGCGGCCGCGCCGATGGCGCGCTTGCCCGAGCGCAGCGCGGCGTCGACGACCGCCGGGCCGCCGGTTGCCACGATCAGGTTGATCCCCTTGTGGGCCATCAGGGCCTGCGCGGTCTCGATCCTGGCGTCGCTGGTGGCCGTCAGCAGATTCGCCGGCCCGCCGGCCGACTCGATGGCCTCGTTGAGCAGGTCCATTGTCGTCAGCGACGACTTCTGAGCGGTCGGATGCGGGGCAAAGACCACAGCGTTGCCTGAAGCGACCATGCTGATCGCGTTGTTGACCACCGTGGCGATCGGGTTGGTTGTCGGCGTGATCGCCAGGATCGTGCCGTACGGCGCGCATTCCTCGATCGTCAGGCCGTGGTCGCCGACGAAAGCTTCATTCGGCAGGCACTCGAGGCCCGGCGTCTTCTCTGCCGCGAGCAGGTTCTTGCGCACCTTGTCCGAGACTCGGCCCATCTTCGTTTCGTCGACGGCCAGCTGAGCCAGCGGCTGCGCGTGCTCGATCGACGTTTGGCGCATCGCCTCGATGATGGCCTTGCGCTGCGAAAGCGGCGTCCGCCTGAAGCAGGCCTGCGCCTGGCGAGCAGCGACAACGGCTTCATCCGGTGTGGCAAACACGCCGCGAAACTCCGACGCGCGTGGCATCTCGCCGGCCGGCTTGTTCAGGGCGGCCATGATCTGCTGAACCAGGGCCTCGAACTCTTGTGCTGCAAGCTGTGTCATTGCAGTGCGTCCTTTCGAATGCTCCAAGACCGCGGACCGCGCGCAACCTTGCGGTTGCGGACCGCGGACCGCAGACCTCAGCGCACAGACGAGTCACTGGCCGCGTACCGTTCGGCCCCTCGTTATTCGTCTTGTTGACCTGTCGTCACCTTCCGCGGTCGGCCGTCTGCCGTCCGTGGTCCTAGCCCACCATCGCCCTCGCCACTTCCACGTCTTGCTCGACGGAGCCGCCGCTGACGCCGACAGCACCGACGACCACGCCGTTCTTGACGACCGGAATGCCGCCGCCGACGAGCGTCATCTTCGGCACGTTGACCTCTATGCCGAACAGGCTCCCGCCGGGCTGGGCCGCTGCAGCCAGTTGCTCGGTGGGCAAGCGCACGATCGCGGCCGTGTAGGCTTTGTGCGGCGCCAGAGTCACGCTGATGATCAGGGCGCCGTCCATGCGTCGCATCTGGAGCAGGTCCCCATTGGCATCGACGATGGCCAACACCATCGGCACACCGATCTCTGCGGCGCGGTGCATCCCGCGCTGGATCATGACCTCGGTTTCCGAAAGCGGGAGAGGCATACAACCGTCCTTTGCGCTGCCATCGGCGACGCCCGCCATCACGGCCCGTGCCGTGGCGCGGATCGCGCACTGCTCGTCAACGCGCGCGAACACGTACAACAGATCCGACAGACGGTTGATGTACTTCAACAAAACCGGGTTGACCGGCTCGACCCGGCCCAACGAGACCAGCCGCCGTTCCGCTCGGCGGCAGATCGCGCGGGCCAGGTCGAGCGCGGCTGAACCGGGCGCCCCGCCCGGCCGGACGAACTGACCGGTGTGAATCCACTTCGTGTCGTAGAGGTCGATCAGGCGCTCGAGCCTTTCGACCTGAGCGGCGTCGATAGCCGGTCGTTTCGCGGCCCCCGCCGCGTTCACCGGTGTCGCCACCTCGGACATGAGTGGGATCAACTCGCCCTGCAAGTCGATGATCTCTCGACAGAGATCGTCGTCCTGCACGGCCGTGCGGGCGACGCCCAGACAGGACGTCATCTCATCCAGCGTGCCGTACGCATCCACGCGGAGGTCGTCTTTGTCCACGCGCACGCCGCCGAGCAGAGAGGTCTGCCCCGCGTCGCCGCCGCGCGTGTAGATGTCGGCCTTCATGGTCACATGCCCACCGAGTCGACGATGCCGACGATCGCTGAGTCGATCGGGGCATTTCTGTGAATGTCCGAGATGACGCGCGCGCCGCCGCCGCGGACCACCAGCACCAGGTCGCCACGACCCGCGCCCAGGGTGTCGACCGCCACGAAGTTGGCGCCCGCGACGTCTGGCTTCTTGGGATCGTATTCCTCGACCATCAGGATCTTGAAGCCGACCAGGGCTTCTTCTTTGCGCGTGGAAACCACGCTGCCGATCACGCGTCCCAGGATCATGCCAACACCTCCTGATGTCCGTTCAACACCCGCGCCCGCTGGCGCTCGAGCATCTCCTGCGCAAGCGGGGTTAGCCGTGCGCCGTCCGCCAGGGACACTGTCGCGCCCTGTGTCAGGCCGCTGAGATCGCTGGCGGTCACGAGGCCGCTCAGCCGCAATGTCGCTGGCGCAGACGTCGCGTTATTGGGCTTCGAGTCAGTCGAACCGCCCGCCACTGCCTGCGCTGACGCCCACAGGAACTGCCCGTCGTCGACGAGCCGGATGCCAAAGGTACCGAGTGTCTCGAGATGGCTGCTCAGCATTGCGCGCAGAGCCGGCGCCCCGGAATTCGTGGCGCTGAACACGCGCCCGCCGCAACCGTTCGGATCCGCGCCCGCCGACACCGCCACGACCGGTTTGTCAGCCAATCGCGCGCCGAGGATCAGGGTCGTCAGCAGCGAGTCCATCAAGCCGAGCGCCAGATGCGCGGCCGTGTTCATCGACAACGTCGGCACGAGCACGACGTCGGTCTCGCCGATAACCTTTGGAGCGTTGAGCCAGGTATCGGGCCCGCTGATCTTCTCGGCGCCTGCCTTTCGCACGTTGTCTTCGCCGATGACGTGAACGGCCGAAGCCGAAAGCACCACATGCAGGGGGTGTCCGGCCCCGCTCAGCATGCGAATGGCTTTCAGCCCGGCGACGTAACCTGTGCTCGCCCCGCTGAACAGCATCAGCACGCGACACGGCGACGCGCTCGCGATCTGGCGCGCGGCCAGGCCTTCGATAACGCGTGAGACGATGGTGTCAAGGTCCTGTTTGTCCATGTTGTTCTTTGACCGCGGTCCGTAACCGAAGGTTGCGCGCGGTCCGCCGTCTCCCGGCCTGTCACCTGATCGGAATAACCAGAGTCCCCGTCTGCCCATTCCGGATGCCGACGGCGTTGCCTTCGTCGGTGTCGAGATGGATCTCGTTGCGCCAGCCGGCCTTGACGCGCACGAGCACGCCGTGAAGCGTCGTCGGGCGCGCGCCGTCGATGAACAGGTCGAGCAGGTCGCCGTTCTTGACGCCGTAGCGCCTGGCCGCGACGTCGCTCATGTGCACGTGCCGTCGGGCGATGAACGCCCCACCCTTACCGCCGCCCGGGAGCGTCACCACGCCCTGCGGTCCGACCAGCGTGATCGGCTTGCAGGCCGGGTCGGAGCCCTCGGTCGCGACCGGGAGCTTGAGGCCGAGCTGCAGCGCTTCGGTCTGCGCCAGCTCCACCTGCGAATACGGACGGGTCGGGCCGAGGACGCGCACGGTCTCGATGCAGCGCCGTTTGCCGACCACCATGACCTGTTCCTTCGCGGCGTAGTAGCCCTTCTGATAGAGCTCGTTGAAGATGGTCAGGCTGTGGCCTTCCCCGAACAGGATCGCGACGTGCTCGTCGCACAGGTGCAGATGACGCACCGAGATCCCGATCGGCACGGTCAGCTCGAGCCGGCCATTGCGCTCGACCGGAGCGGGCGCCTCGTCATCGGCGGCGTCGATCTGGGCCAGGCGGGCCATCACGGCCTGCGAGATCTGCTCCAGGTTGAGCGTGCCGTTGCGCAGTGTCATCCGTTCCACGTTGGATCTCCTGCCTCAGACAGACCTTGCTCAGCGACGCTTTCCGCCGCGCGGCTTGCTTCTGCCACGGGTCGGGTTCAACGACGCGCTCGCAGGCGCCTCGGTCGGACCATCGTCGGCGGCTTCAGGTCCCGGGATCTCGGGCTCTTCAACAGCCTCGGCCACGGGCGCCGGCACAGCATCGACCTCAGCCGCCATCGCAGCTTCAGGCTCCGGGCACGGCTCAGGCTCGACGATCGGCGCAACGGCGACCGGCTCAGGCTTCGGCGCCGAAGCAAGGGGTGGCGGCGCCGGCTTCTTGCCACGAGCGACCGCGGCGATCAGGGCATCGATCTCCTCGCTCGGGCGTGGGATCACGAGCTTGCTGTAGACCTTGCCGATGCGCTCGGCAGCTGCCACGCCGGCCGACACAGCGGCCTGCACGGCCCCCACGTCGCCGACGACCTTGACCGTGATCTTGCCGCCGCCGCGCGTGTTCTCGTAGCCGAGCAGCGTGACGCAGGCCGCCTTGACCGCGGCGTCGGCGGCTTCGATGGCGGTCACCAGCCCGATGGTCTCGATCAACCCCAGTGCTTTCTTCATCGGATGCCTCTTTCGCGAAGTCGTTCGACGACGGCGGCGACCAATCGAGCCAGGTCCGCCGACTCTGTGTCAGGATCAACCGCCGGTGCGACCGGCCGTGCAGCCGTCACCAGTGCGGCCAGCGCATCGGTCCGTCCACCGGCCACAGGTTCCGGCAACGGGCTCAGGTGCAGCGGCCGGCCGACGAGCAGCCGGGCCGCGTTGGCGCCCATTGCCCGGCAGGCCGCTGTCGCGCGGCCTCCCAACTCGAAGCACAGCACTGGCTGCGCTGCCGGCATGTGCATCTCGTGCAGCACGATCGCGCCTGTGTCGAGCCCAAGCCCGATGCCGAAGCGCGAACTCGAAGCGGCTTCATGGGCCGCCGTCAGCGCCACTGCCTCGGCGCTCGGCATCAGCCGACAGGGCACGCCCTCTTCCTCGGCACCGATCTCGAGCGCGCGCACCAGTGCCGCGTCGGCGCCCGCCGCCAGGGCGATGTGGATGCATGGCCGCTCGCGCATCGGGTCGCCCATTGCTTACCTCTGCCCCGACCGTTGCAGATACCCAAGCACGAGGCCGGTGGCCACCGCGTTGACGGGCCCCAGGCGCGCCTGGATGTTGGCCGTGCCGATCACGGTGCCGAACTCGGCCAGCTTGTGCATCAGCATCTGCGAGATCTCGAAGTCCAGCCCCGAGCCGCCGACGATCGCCACAAAGTCGATGTTGCGGATGTTGCCGAGCGGCGCGACCTGCTGCAGCGCACGCAGCGCGTTGCGCAGGAAGACCCGGCGCTTGGCCTCGCGGCGCACCTCGCGGATGCGCTCGAGGGTGTGCTCGGTCGCGATCGGGGTCAGGCCGGTCTCGGTCACCAGCGCCACGCGCCCGAACAGCTTCGGGTCGAGCGGATCCTTGAAGAACGTGACCGAGTTGTCTTCGTTGCGCACGTGGAACAGGCTCTCCACCTTGCACAGCGGATGACGCTTGATCATCTCGGCCAGGTCGACGTTGGCGTCGGCCGGCAGGTTGAGCTCGCGCTGGATGAGCAGCGAGACCATGTTGCCGGCTCCGGCCAGGTGGATGCTGGTGACACGGCCGTCGCTGGTCATCAGGGCGGCGTCGGTCGAACCGGCCCCGAGGTCGAGGACGGCCAGCGGCACGGCCACGCCCGGCGTGGTCAGCGTGCCGAGGATGGCCATGTTGGCTTCGACGCCGCCGAGCTCGACCCTGACGCCGATCTCGCGCTCGAGCGCCTGGGCCAGGCGCTCCATCAACAGGTGGTCGGTGTTGACCATCGCGGCCAGGCCGACAGCGTTCTCGAGCGTGAACTCCTTGGCCAGGCCGCCCGTGACGCGCTGCGGCACGAGGCAGTCGACGGCCAGGATGTCTTTGATGCGGATGCCCGCGATCGGACGTTCGGTGACGTCGCTCATCGTCTGGCGGACGCGCTCGATCATGCCGCCGACGTTGGTGCCCGGCTCGCCCTCGACGTTCTGCAGCTCGCCGACCAGGGCGCGGGCGTCCATGATCGCATCGGCGCCGGCGTCGACCTCGATCACGGCATTCTGGGTCGGGCCGATCAGGCGCAGGCTGCCTGCTCTGATGCGGCGCGAGCGCACGTCGCCGGCCGGGGTGCGGATGACGACCGCCGAGCGCAGGCCGATCAGGGCCTTGGCGATCGGGATCACCATCGCCGTCTCCTGCGGAGTCAGCGAGAAGACTGTGGCGATGCCGTACGGGTTCGAGAGCTGGCGGATCACCTGCCCCGACACGGCCACCTCGACCGCGGCGAGCATGTCGAGCGGCACCTGATCGATCAGGGCTACCTCGTCGACGAAGGGCAGCGTCTTGCTCAGTCGGTTGGCGATCAGCACGCCGTCATCCGACTGGGCGATGCCGCCCTGGACGTCGACGCCCGCCGCCAGCGCCTGGTTGATCAGCGCCGCGGTCTGTTCAAAGTCGTAGCCGTTCGGGATGACCAGGATGACGGCGTCGCCCTTGCGCTTGCTGGCCAGGTCCTTGATGTGCGTGGTCTGGCCGACGCCGATGCCCTGCCCGCCCGGCGAGCCCGGGTTGTGGCCGATCATCGTCGACTCTGTGATGATCGTCTCAGTGATCGTCTCCATGGCGATGTCGCCGATCACGGGCGTGGCCTCGTTGAGCAGGACGCGCTCGATCGCGTTGATCGAGATGCCCGCGGCCTCGACAGCCTCGTGCAGGCTGCGCAGCATACCGGGGACGTTCGGCAGGGTGCCCTTGATGCCGGTCGTCGGCACGCGGCTCGCGCTCAGGAAGCGCGGCCTGGCGCCCGGCGAGTCGATGGCGGCGATCGCCACCTCGGTCGTCGAGTTCCCGACATCCATCCCAGCCAGATACGTGGTCACGTTTGGGTTACCGTCTTTGGTGTTGGCGTGGGTGAAGGGTTTCGTACACGGATCACACGGATGTACGCGGATTCCACAGATCGTTCAAAAAGATCCGTGTCATCCGTGTACATCCGCGCCATCCGTGTACAAATCCCCGTCAGGCGTCAGTCCTTGCGCAGGACGCCGCGCGCCTCGTAGACGGCGGCCGCCTCGCGCACGAAGGCCGCGCAGACCTTCGCGCTGAACTTCTGATCGAGCTCGTCGGCGATCGCCAGGAGCTCGGCCTTGCTGGAGCGGTTGGGCCGCAGCAGGTTGTAGATCTGGAGCATGCGCTCATCGGGCACGCGCGTCAGCTCGCCCGCGCGGCGCATGTTGCGCGCCGACTGCGGCCGGGAGATGCTCTCGGCGATCTGCGCCTGGTACTCCAGCGTCTGCGGCGTGATGCGGATCTCCTCCGCCTTGACCGCGCCGGAGACCACTGAGTCGAGGGTGATGTCAGCCAGAGACTTACCCGTGGACGTCTTCACCAGCTCGGGGTGCTTGGCGGACATCGGGTAGTCGTTCTTGTAGTGGAGGGCGCCGCCGGCCTTGACCGGGGTCCCGCCGTTCGTGCTCTTGCCGCCGTTCAGTTCGGCCAGCACTTCGCGCACGATCTCGGCAATCATGTCTTGTTGGGCCATGCCTGTGCTCCTTCGGTTGAGGGGGTGCCCTCAACTGAAACGGACCTCGAGATCCATCGGCTTCTTGTCGGGGTTCACGAACTCGGTCTCCCGAATGTGGAACACCGCGGCAATGGCCTGGTACTTGGGCCGCGCCATCTGGTCGTTGATCTGCGCCACGGGGGCCGGCGAGTCGCCCTTGCCGTACCGCGCGGCGTTGCGGCCGATGTTGCGGTAGGTCTCGAGCGTGAGCACGGGGGCCTGCGGGAACAGTTCGATGTTCTGCAGCGGGAACAGATCGCGCTGATGGATCACTGTGGTTCCGCGCGACTGGATCCCGATCGCGATGCCTGAGCCGCTGAGCTCGGCGCCGCGCTTGCCGGCGAAGGCCACGTCCGACGTGTGCGAGATGCGGATCACGCGCGGGGTCATGCCTTCTTCTTCGATGCCGGCCATCAGCTCGCGCAGCACAGCCGCGTGCAGGATGCCGGTGATGGTGCGCTTCTTCAGCTTGTCGCCGAAGGCCGGGGCCAGGGCGATCACCACTTCCTTGGGAGACGTGCCCTTCTTCGCCTCGCCGACTTCGCGGAGCGTCAGCTCCTTGGCGTCGCCGGCCGGCGTGTAGGCCTTAGCCGTGGCACCATTCGTAGCGCCTTGAGCCGCGACCTGGGCGAGGATTTCCTTGACGACGTCGCGAACCATGGCTTCGGTAATTTGCGTCATGGAACCTACTCCTTAGATATCCTCAGGCCGCATGGCGTTGCGGATATTGGCGATCTCGGCCCAGCGCGCGCCTTGCAGGCGATAGCCTGTGCCGGGGCCCTGATAGTCGTTCAGGTCGTTGACCGCCGCGAGGACGTTGAAATCCTTGTCCAGGATGGCCGACGTGTGCAGGTAGTCGCCCGACACGCGCTGCTTCTGGATGTTGAGGACGGCATTGGCCGTGTCGGTGTAACCGCGCTTGGCCAGAGCCTTGACCACATCGACGCCGGTGACGCCGCGCTTGAGCATGTCCTGCGCCGCCTTGGTGTCCTGCACCTTGTCGCGGGCCGGCATGTCGACGCTGTCGTGGGCATACGTCGCAGCCTCGACCTCTTCATCGGTGATGCGCGGCAGGCCGAGCTCTTCGAACACTCCCTGAAGCGCCTTGGCCGCCTTGTTGCGGATCTTGATGACCTCTTCTTCGCGCACGGGGCGCAGGCCGCCGTCGACCTTGAGGTCGCGCTGCAGCAGGAGGTAATCGTCGTAGTCGTCGCTGTCGAAGTTCGACCCGGCGAAGACGTTGTCGCTGTTCGGGACCGCGCTGTAGCCCGAGAAGATGAAGTCGGTTCCGGGCAGGAACTGGCCCATCAGGCGGGCAGTGCGGCGGAACGGCGAGTGCGAGAAGGTCTGGTCGTTGCCCGACGCCACCTCGAGGTCGAGGCAGGTCGTGACCAGGTTCTCGGCGATGACGGCGCGGATGCCGCCCGGCACGCCGCCGGGGACGCCGATGCAGCTGATCGAGCCGTTCTGGAGTCCTTGCACGCCGGCGCCCTTGGTGAGCATGACGCACTTGATCTCGAGATACAGCATCGACTTACCTTCGGCGTAGGCCATCTGCACTTCAGAGCCGGTGCCCGAGGTGAAGCGCATCTTCAGGCCGCGCGAAGCATAGGCCGAGGCCAGGAAGGCCTTCGACCACGGCGTGTCGTCGCCGTCGATGAACACCTTCTCGGTGCCGTAGACCGACACCGTTTCGGCGTAGGCCGTCAGGCCGCTCAGGCCGAGCTGGAGCTCAGTCGCCTCTTCGAGCGCGTCCTGGCTGAGCACGCCGGGGCGTCCGGTCTGGCCGCCGACGAGCAGCGCCAGGGCGTTGAACGGGCCGTAGTTGAACACGGCCACAGTGGTTTCGATCTCGTCGAAGCCGTACAGAGTCGCCTCGGCAGCGTCGGCCGCGAGCAGGACGGGATTATCCTGAACGTTCGTGACGTGAGCCTGGATGCTCGGCGTGCGGCGGGCGCGCATCTTCTGCATGCCCATCATCATTTCGACGGGGTTGAGCTGATCCATCACCTCCGCGATCTTGGCCGGGGTCAGGCCCGAGAAGACCTTGACCACCTCGGCGCGCGGGCAGTTGATGTCGACGATCTTGCGGGCGATCTCCACAGTCGGGAGCGCCATCATCTGCTCGGCGAGATCCTTGTTGATGGAGTAGTTGGCGATGAAGAGCTCGTTGAAGTCGAACTCCGCGCGCTTCTTGCCATCCATCTCGGTGATGACGCCGTTTTCAACTTTGATGCTCGGATGCGGGTCGTTCGGGCTGCCCATGGCGATCAGGCCGACTTCCGGCCATTCCGTCACGAAACCGTCCTTGTTGACTTCCCGTGCGTCCAAGACCTCAAATCTCTTTTGTCGTTTTGCCATCGTGCCTATCCTCCTGAACGGAGTGCAACGGTCCTAGGACGGTTTAGATGTAGGGGACGCCCAGGCAGGCCGGCGCGGTGCCGAGCGAGCCCAGCAGGCGGCAGCCCACTTCGCGAGCGGTGAGGATCGCCTGGCGCACTGCGCCGGCGTCGCCGCTGAACAGGCCGACCACTTCGTTCGTGTACGACAGGCCGGTCGTCGGTCCCAGGTAGCCGATCATCTCGACATCGGCCGACTTGACGGCGGCATCGACCATGAGCACGCCGATGCCCGCTGGGGCGCCGACGCACAGGCCGAAGGCCTTGCCGACGGGGGCGCCGAAGGCCTTGTTGCAGGCGTAGCTGGCGCGGGCCGTGTACTGCAGCTCGACGTGGCCGGCGTCATTGGCATAGACGTCGCCGAACGTGCGGCCGAGGTCCTTGAGCGCGACTTCGATCGCGCGGCGGGCGTCCGAGACTTCCTCGGCGCCGAAGATGATGAGCGAGCCGTGGCCGGCGCCCGACTTGGTGTCGCGCGGCAGTTGGATCGAGACGACCTCGGTGTTGGTCGCCTTGACGGCCTCGTCAGCCGCCAGGATCTGCGGGCCGGCGCCCGTGCGACCGCTAAGGATGCCGATCGAGCGGTACTTGGCCTCGAGCCCCATCTTCTCGCGGACAGCCTTGTCGACGTTCGCGATGACGATGCCGATCGTGTCGCCGAAGGCCGTGCCGACGAACTCGGTCATGCCGGGATTCGCGAAGGCTTTGGCAGCGGGGGCAGCGGCGCCGTTGCCGTTGCCGACCTTGTCCATGACTTGCTGGACAATCGCGTCAATGAGCTTTTCTTCCATGGAAGTAACTCCTGAAGGTAAGAACGTGTGTCTGTGAAAGGTGATTGACGATTACTTCGCGCCCGGCAACAGGGTCTCGGTGTCGGCATGCGGCCTGGGGATCACATGAATCGACACCACTTCACCGACGCGCTTGGCCGCGGCGCAGCCGGCGTCGGTGGCCGCCTTGACGGCGCCCACGTCGCCCCGCACCATGACCGTGACCAGGCCGGACCCGATCTTCTCAACGCCGACCAGGGTCACGTTGGCGGCCTTGACCATCGCGTCGGCGGCTTCGATCATCGCCACCAGGCCGCGGGTCTCGATCAAACCCAATGCCTCTCCTTGCTCTTTTCCCATGACGTCACTCCTTGGAAGATTCAATCTGGCCCTGGAGGAGGTCCCTGAGCTCAGAGATCCCAGCGCCAGTCACTACGGACACAGGAAAAATGCTCCCCGTGATTCCGACTTCTCTCAACAGTCCGCCCGCCCGTTCCACATCCGCGCCGGGCAGGTCCACCTGGGTGACCACGCCGATGGTTTCCTGGTTGAACATCAGGAAGTAGTTCGGCGGGAACACCGAGCGTGTGCTTGTCGACAGTTGCGCGACCACCAGCACATCCGCATCCACCACGACCGTGACAAGCGCCCGTCGCAGATGGCCCAGCTCGCTGTACTCGCCCGGGGTGTCGATGCCCCAGCCCGAGTAGTCGATCATCTGGGTCTTGATCGCCTCGGCCCCCTCGCGATGTTCGAGGGCCGCCAGCAGGCTCGTCTTGCCCACGCCGGTGGGGCCGATCAGCATGAACCGCCAGCGGCGGCCCTGTGCCGAATGCCCGAGCCCATGCAGTTCTACCTGCGAGCCCGGCAGGTGAGGCCTCATGTCCGCGTCACCGGCGCCGGGTAAAAGCCGAGCACGTCGTGAAGGCCGCGCACTGCCGCTTCGAGCGCCATGGCCACGCTCGACAACCGCCCGCTCACGACGAGCGTGCCGCTGAACCGATCCAGGAAACCGATTTCAACGTCGGCGGCTTTGAGGGCGAGATCGCCGGCGATGATCGCGCTCTCGCCCGGCGTGACGGTCATGATGCCGATCGCTTCGGCTTCCTTCAGGCCGACGCGCTGACACAACGGACGATCGGGGTTGGCGATGATGTGCGCGATCGTCACTTGCCGGCCAGGCACGTACTCTTGAATGACCCGCGAGGTTGCGATTTCACGGTCCAGCGGAGGCGTGCCTGGCGCGGCATTTGACATGGCGAAGTCAGCTTACCGATCCAGGCGTCGGGGTTCAATTTTCAAAACAATCGCATGTGTACAGAATCCGACTGTGTTGGTGAAAGCGATCACCCTCTGCGTCATCCTTTCGGGTCGATTCGCTTCGACAAATCGGTCATCTTAAAACGAGGAATCACGGATTCGTGTATACAGAGCGTCGGTTTGGACATTGCCGCTCACTAAAGCGCTTTTTATGATCTAGGCGCCATGATCCTGACCATCAACTGCGGCTCATCGACCATCAAGTTCCAGCTGTATTCGGCCGATTTGAGCCGTGTGTTGGCTCGCGGCGCTGTCAATCAGATCGGTGAGCCCGGCTCACATCTGTCGTACCGCGTCGACGGGCGCACATTGCATGATGTGAGGCCTTTTCCCAGTCATCATGAGGCTTTCGAAGCCGCGATCGCAGCGTTGCTCGATGAGAAGTACGGAGCGATCAAGTCGATCAAGGAGATCGAAGCGGTCGGCCATCGGGCCGTGCATGGCGCCGACCTGTTCGTCGAGTCGACCTTGATCGACGAAGACGTCATCGCCAAGATGGAGGAGTGCGTGCCGCTGGCGCCGCTCCACAATCCACCGAACCTGATCGGCATTCGTGAAGCTCGCAAGCTGCTGCCCGGCGTCCCGCAGGTGGCGGTGTTTGATACCGCTTTCAATCAGACGCTGCCGCCCAAGGCGTATCTCTACGCTCTGCCCTATCGTTTTTATCAAGAGCACAAGATTCGCAAGTACGGCTTCCACGGCACATCGGTGCGCTACGTCAGCGCGCGCGCGGCCGAGGTCCTCGGCAGCCCGATCGAGTCGCTCAAGACCGTGGTCTGTCATCTCGGCAACGGCGTGACGATGACGGCCGTCGACGGCGGGCGCGCGGTCGATACCACGATCGGTTTCGCGACCTTCGGCGGCGTGATGATGGGGACGCGCTCGGGCGACATCGACCCGGGCCTGATCTTCCACCTCAACCGCGCCCTCGGGCTGAGCCTCGATCAAATCGAACGGATCATCTATCGCGAAAGTGGCTTGCTCGGGCTTTCGGGCGTCAGCAACGACATGCGCGACATCACGGCTCAGGCCGTGGCGGGCAACGAGCGCTGCCAGCTGGCCATGGAGAAGTTCGCGTACATGGTGCGCGGGTACGTCGGCTCATTCGCGGCGGCCATGTGCGGCATCAACTGCCTGGTCTTCACGGCCGGCATCGGCGAGAACAGCCCTGAGATCCGGGCGATGGCCTGCCAGGGCCTCGAGTTCCTGGGGATCCGCGTCGACGAAGCCCGCAACCGCGCGGCCGTCGGCGGCAAAGAGGCGCTGCACATCAACCCGAGCCACTCGCCGATCCCTGTCCTGGTCGTGCCGACCGACGAAGAGAAGATGATCGCCATGGACACCCTGCGCCTGGCCCTTCAGAGGCGATGAACAAAATGCTTTGCCACGAATTCTGACGGATTGACACGGATAAATCGGAAGTGTTTTCGATCACTGCCACTAACTTCTGTATCGAATTCGTGGCAATTCTTTGAAATTCGTGTAATTCGTGGCAAAGGCAACCTTAGTACCACACACACGTATGAACCCTGAGCTCAACGCGATTCTCGAAGAGGCGCACAAGGTCTTCAACCATGAGCCGGCGCGCAAGCATTACAAGGGCCCGGTCAAGGTCGGCGTCGATCTGGGCACAGCCTATACGGTGCTTGTGGTCCTCGACGAGCACGGGCGCCCGCTGGCCGGCCGTTACCAGTTCGCCCAGATTGTGCGCGACGGCCTGGTCGTCGATTTCATCGGCGCCATCCAACTGATCAAACGCATGAAGGCCGAACTCGAGAAGGACCTGGGGTTCACGCTCGATCACGCCGCCACGACCTATCCGCCGGGTGTGCCGCGCGCTGAGGTGCGTGCGACGCGCAACGTCTTGATCGGCGCTGGCCTGGAGTGCACGGGCTTCGACGATGAGCCGACGGTGGCCAATGCCTTACTGGGTCTGCGCGACGGCGCTGTCGTCGACGTGGGCGGCGGCACGACCGGCATCGCCGTGGTGCGCGACGGCCAGGTCGTCTACACCGCTGACGAACCGACCGGCGGCACACACTTCTCGCTGGTCGTGGCCGGCGCGCTCAACCTGCCATTCCTTGAGGCCGAGAAGGTCAAGACCGATCCCAAGCGCAGCCGCGAGATCAGCACGATCGTGTATCCCGTCATGCAGAAGGTCGCCAGCATCGTGGCGCGGCACATCAAAACGCATCCGGTCGACTCGATCTGGATGGTCGGCGGCACCAGCGCGCTCAGGGGCCTCGACGAGGTCGTTCACGACATGACCGGCGTGGCCACTTTCACGCCGCCGCATCCGATGTTCGTGACGCCCATCGGCGCCGCGCTCTGCGACCCCGGCCTCGACGGCGCGAAAGCAATCGAACCATGAGCAATCGCCTGGTCGTCCTCGGCGGCGTGGCCGCCGGCATGAGCGCCGCCGCTCGCGCGAAACGGCTGAACCCCGACCTCGAGGTCTGCGTCTTTGAGCGCTCCGGCTATGCAAGCTACAGCGCCTGCGGCCTGCCCTTCTACATCAAGGGCGACGTGACCGATCCGGCGCGCCTGATCGCGCGCACGCCCGAGCGCTTCGCCGCCGACGGCATCCAGGTTCATCTGCGCCACGAGGGCGTCGCTATCGATCCGGCATCCAGAACCGTCACCGTGAGCGATCTCGTCTCCGGCGCTCAACGCGATGTGGCCTACGATCGCCTGATCCTGGCGACCGGCGCCGAAGCCACGCGCCCGAACGTGCCCGGCGCACATCTGCCCGGTATCTTCACTTTGCGCACCATCGAGGACGCTGACACGATCAAGGCCTGGCTGGCCACGCACAGGCCGAAGCATGCCGTCGTGATGGGAGCCGGCTACGTCGGCATCGAGCTGGCCGAGGCCATCCACGCCCACGGCGTCGACGTGACAGTGATCGAAGCCCAGGCCCAGGTGCTGCCCGCGCTCGACCCGGACCTGGCGGTGGCCGTGCAACTCCGCCTCGAGGCCGCCGGCATCCACATCCGGCTCGGCACCTCGCTCACCTCGTTCATCGGCGCCGGGCTGGTGGGAGACGTGGTCGCGCGCGTCCTGGATCAACTCGAGGCAACGTCACACAACGGCCACGCGCTGTGCGTGCGCGAAGTCGTCACTGACAAAGGCTGCCTGCCGGCGGATCTTGTGCTCCTGGGTGGTGGCGCGCGTCCGGCCTCGCGTCTGGCCCGCTCGGCCGGCATCACGCTCGGCACGACCGGCGCCATCGCCGTCGATGCCGAACAGCGCACCAACCTGCCCGATGTGTATGCGGCCGGGGCGGTCGGCGAAACGTATCACCGGCTTTTGAAGCAACCGATCTACTTTCCGCTGGCCCGTGCCGCCACGCTGCAGGGCCGGGTCGCGGGCGTGAACGCAGCCGGCGGTCAAGCGAGTTTTCCGGGCACGCTTGGCACTTCGGCGGTGAAGGCTTTCGGCCTGACCGTCGCGATGACCGGCCTTACCCTGCGTCAGGCGACGTCGGCCGGCTATGACGCGTCGGCCACAACGGTCACCTCGACCTCGCGCGCCGGCTTCATGCCCGGGAGCGAGCACATTCAGACTCGTCTGGTCGTCGACAACGTCACGGGCCGCCTGCTCGGTTGTCAGATGGTCGGCGGCGACGAAGTGGCCAAGCGCCTGGACGTCGTCGCCGTTGCCCTGCAAGCGGGTTGGACGGCCGAGGAACTTGCCGAGGCCGATCTGACTTACACGCCCCCGGTCGCGCCACTGTGGGACGGCACGCTTTCGGCGGCTACATTGGCTGCACGCCAGACGGCTGGCCTCACCCGCGTCGCCGCGTAGAGTCGAGACCGTTCAGGCGCCTGGGCGACGCTGCCCTCTCCCCTGCGGGGAGAGGGCCTGATGTGTTCGATTCGTTTGCCGGCTCAGAAAAGCCATCAGCCCATGGGGCGATCCCATGGGCTGATACTTCTCTCCCCTGACAGGTTGTTGACGGGCCGCTCGGCCTTCTCACCACGCCGCCCCGCCTCCTCACTCTCACGCGCCCCTCGCGACGCACGTCGGGCCTCGCAGTCGCATTGCCGTCACCTGCCGCCGATAAGCCGCCCCGCCTTCCAACCCCTCTGCCCTCCCCTCAGGGGGAGGGCGCGCCGCCCAACCTCCTCATCTCTCACGCGCCCGATGGCGGCGCGGGTGGGGCCTCGCAGTCGCATTGCCCTCACCGGCCGCCGATAGGCCGCCCCGCCTTCCAACCCCTCTGCCCTCCCCTCAGGGGGAGGGCGCGCCGCCCCAGCCTCCTCAGCTCTCACGCGCCCGATGGCGGCGCGGGTGGGGGCGCCGACGAAGGCGTCGGAGAAGTCGCCGATTGTCGGAACGCGGCGGGCGTGAGCCGAGTCTGGCGCTGGAAGTGCCGGTAGAAGTTTGTGACGTTGGGGTAACCGACCTGCTCGGCGATCGCCGTTACGCTGGCGTCAGTCGTGCGCAGCAGCCGTTTGGCTTCTTCGATGCGCAGCTGTGTCAGGTACTTGACGTAGCTGACCCCCAACGCCGTCTTGAACATCGAACCAAGGTACGAGGCGCTCAAGTTGACGGCGTTGGCCACGTCCTGCAGCGAGATCTCCGATTCCTGGTAGTGCGCCTGCAGGTAGGCGACGGCCCGCTGGACGACATCGGCGTTGCGCGACCGCGAGGGCACGATCGCCATCAACTCGGCCAGGGAGTTGGTCGTCCAGGCGCGCACCTCCGGCACCGTTTTCCAGGCCGGCAGGTTGTGCACCTGATTGTGCAGCACTTCAAGCGCCGTGCGCTCGTCTGTGCCAGTGCCGATCACGGCCCACGACACGAGCGTGACGATCTCGGCGCAGTGATTGCGCAGGACGTCGATCGAATCGACCACGGATCCCGACAGGAAGTCGACGAGCTCGTTGATCACCTCGGCCGCGCGCCCCTGTTGGTTGTCGCGCACGCAGCGCACGAGTTCCTGTTCGAGCTGGACGCGGTATGGCCGGGCGCCCTTGGCTTCGTCGGTCAGGGCGTGGACGTCGCGGATGTGGATGACGGTGTTGCGGCTGAAGACGTGCTGGTATCGACGCGCGAGGTTGGCTTCGGCATACGAGAACGGCATCGCCATCCAGTCCTTGTAGGCGTTGCCGATCCCGACGGTCACCGTGAAAGGGAAGTGCCGACAGACGGCGCTGCGGAACTGCTCGCCAAGCGCCATCATCGACTCGTAACTGGCGCGCGCTGCATCACATGAAACCACGGCCACCACACGGCCGGGATTGCTGTAACCCAGGACCGCGCGATGCACGTCGGGGAGTTCGGCTTTCACGATCTCGAGCAACTCGGCATACAACTGCTGGAGCTCGCTCGCCGATTTGCCCTGGGCGACGTCGTCGAAGTGATCGATTCGACACACGATGACGGCCGGGTTTTCGAGGCGCTTGCCCAGGAACCCCAACGCCTCTTCGACGCTGGCACTCTCCGGCGACGTCCCGCGCACGAGGTTCTCGACCAGGCTTGTCTCGATCACGGGCAGGCTCTTGCGCAGCGAGCCCTTGACGATCTCGATCGTGCGCTGCTCGTTCTTCTCCTGCTGGATCTCGCGCGCGATCTCCTGCAGCAACTCCACAAGGCGCGTCGATCGCACCGGCTTGAGCAGGTAGTCGCGAGCGCCGAGCTTCAGGGCTTTTTGGACGTACGAGAACTCGTTGTGCGCCGTCAGCATGACGACTTTGACGGCCGGATGCTCGGCCTTGATCTGCGCCGTCGCCTGCAGACCCGTGAGGTTCGGCATCTTGATGTCCATCAAGATGACGTCCGGCCGGTGGCGCCTCGCCAGGTCGACGGCCTCCTGGCCGTCGGCGGCCTCGAGCACCGGGCTGAAACCCAGCTGATTCTGCTCGATCACGCGCATGATGCCGGTCCGGATCACCGGCATGTCATCGACGATCAAAATGCCAGGCATGTCGACCTATGGAGCCATGGAGTCGATGGGCTCGAGGACGATGTCCACGATGGGCAGATCCACTCGATGATCGTTGCCGGCCATCTCCAACGGGGCCATGGCGTCCTCGTAGACGCCGTCGAGGTCGGGATCGAAATCGACCTGGTTGCCCACCAGATTGGAGGCTGAGCCCTTGAAGAACCCGCCGGCGCGTTCGTCTTGATCCCCCTGCCCGCCAAGCGGAAGCATCAGTTGAAGACGCGTGCCCTCTTCGGGCGCAGCCCAGACCGTCGCTGTGAACGTCGGGCCATACTCGCCCACCAATCGTTGAAGGACGTTTTGCAGCCCAAGCGACTCGCTCCGGCTGGCGTAGTCGCCGGCGTTGATCTGGTCAACGATCTCCTCAGGCATTCCAACGCCGTCATCGGCGATCTCCAGAACGATCTGGTCGTCGTCGAGCCAGGCTCTGACCTCGATGCTCACAGGGCGGCTGAGCGGCTCGGCGCCGTGAAGCACGGCGTTCTCCACCAGCGGCTGGATGATCATGCAGGGCACTTCGAAGCGCTCGAGCTCCGGCGCAAGATCGACGTTGAACGAGAGCCGATCGCCGAAGCCGACCTTCTGGATCTCCAGGTACTGTCGGATCATGGCGAACTCTTCACCGAGCTCCACCTGGGTCGAGATGTTGCGCAGGCTGTAGCGCAAGAGGTCGCTCAGGTCGTAGGCGATCCGCTCCGTGCGCGGCGCCGCCTCTTCCAGAGCCGTATAACCAAGCAACGTCAACGAATTGAAAAGGAAGTGCGGGTTGATCTGCGCCTTGAAGGCTCTCAGTTGAGCTTCTTGCAGCGCGACCTTGAGGGCGGCCTGTTCATGAGCACGGTGGAGCAATTCGGTCTGCGCCAGCCGCGCCACACCGATCTCGATCACATAGTTGGCCGTGATTGAAAGCATCTCCACAGCCGCCGTGAATCGCTCGCGCGGCAGCGGCGTGATCTCGCGCGCCGCGCTTTCGATCTCGTCGGCCGACAGACCAAGCGGTTCGTTATGGTGCACGATCCGACGCACGTAGTCATCGCGCGCATCATCGGGGATGGCCTGGCCGCACAGGATCGAGCCGACATAGTGCCCGTCGATCAGGATTGGGGCGGCCGCGTCCATCAACCCCCCCGCGCAGTTGTAGGCGAACGGTCGATTCAGGAGCAGGGCGCGTCGCCCGCCGGCGGCATCGCAGGCCTGACAGCGACGCAACCCCTCCGGCGTGGACCGGATCAGGAGGCACAGCCGGCAGAAGTTGCTCGTGCGCGTGATCGGCTTTCCCTCCCGATCGACGGTCACAGCGGCGACGCCCATGGCTTGAGCGAACGTATCTTGAATGCGTTGTAGGACGTTGAGGTCGACCACGTCCGCGATGGTCAGTTCGGTCGTGTTCATGATGACAGACGGCATCCCAGCCTCCAACGCGTCGTGCTCGTGTGGCGAGCTGAAAGGAACGAAAGCAGCCTGATGGCCGCTTCTTCCGCGAGAAGCAAGGATGCCGAATGTCAGGGGATCTGGCTCAGCCGGGCCTTTCGGCCGACCTCACAGTTGCGGGACAGCACCGGACTGGTCGGCTCAATCACCGACGTCACCGGATTTCACCCTGGGTCAGATGGGTTTGATCAGACCTGGCGAAACCGTTCGAACTGGAACCGTCGAGCGCTCCTTTGGGAACAGACAATTCTACGGTCCTTCCGCCGCGCCTCGCTGATGACGTTCATCCTAGATTCGTGCCGAAGGATGTAATCCGGCCCGGGTTGCCCTATTCCGCCGTCCGCTCGACGACGATGGTGCCTTTGGTCACAAGGGCGGCGATAGCGCCCAGCGCCGCGAGCTGCGGCGCAATGAGAGCGCCGACGACCCCGACCGTCAGGGGAATGTCGATCAAGGACTTGCCGTCTTCGTCCTTGATGACGATTCGGCGCACGTTTCCGGCGTGCAGGATCTCTTTGATCTTGCCCATCAAGGCGTCGCCGTCGAACTTGAATTCTTCGAAGCGGTCCGGGTTGTCGCTCATAGCACCTCGCTCGGTTACAGAGGGGGACAAAGACTTCATCGAGCATACGGCGAATCGACAGGCGGTCAAGGGCGGCTGTATCTGTGAGGCTGTCTATCGCTTAGCCGGCTATCACAGGAGTTGGGAGTGCCCTGTCGGCTATCCCCGCCAGTGACGTCAGGCAAATCTGACGGCGGATCGAGCACCCTACCGATTACGGTGTATTCGAGGGTTTATTACCATTCAAGCATCAACAGTGAGTCATGTGGCGCGATCGACCGCGAAGTCCTTGGTGCCATACCTGTGGAGGTTTCTATGAATCACACGAAGGACGAAATGTATGCCGCTGAAGAGGGCGGTGCCGGCTTCCTGTCCGGCCTTCTGGTGGGCGGCGTGATCGGCGCTGTGGCGGCTGTGCTGCTGGCTCCGAATTCCGGCCGGGCCACGCGCGAGCAGTTGCGTGAGAAGGGCTACGAGATCCGCGATCGGATCCAGCAGGCCACGAGTGACCTGCAGGGCCAGGCACGCACGGTGACCGAGGACGTCAAGGAGAAGGCGCAGACCTTCGTCGAAGACGCGCAGACCATGATGGATCAGCGCCGCGACCAGGTCTCGCGTGTGGCCGATGCCGCCCGCGAAACCTGGGAGAAGAATGAACCGCCGATGAACGACAAGAAGTCCATGCCTTAACCGCTGGCCTTCCTGTTCAAAAAAGCCGGTCGTGAGTTCACGACCGGCTTTTTGCTTTGGAGCCTCTTGGGCCGCTGGCTTAGCTTTGCCGCGACGCTCGCACCTGGATCTGGCCGTTCAGGACACGCGTTTCGAAACACGGCTGAGGAAAGGCCGATGGGCCGTTGAGCACACGTCCGTCCTCCAGGGAGAACCTGGAGCCGTGCCACGGGCAGACCACGCCCTCCCCTTCCACCTTGCCTTCGGAGAGGGGTCCACCGAGATGCGCGCAGCGTTCCACCATAGCCGAGAGACGCTCACCGCGACGAAACAGCAACACCGGCACGCCTTTCACCTCGGCTCGGCGCAACTGACCGTCAGGCAGTTCTTCGAGGGGCATGGCGTTGACAAAGTCGCGTGGCAGCTTCAGATCCGCCGTGCGATCCACGCCGACTTGCTTCGCCACGAGATGGCCGCCCAGATACGCTGAACCGATCGACGCCGCCAGGCCCAACCAACCCAGCAGCCGCCCCGCCCCTCTTTGCCGCGATCGACGAAGCAGCCACGACAGCAAGTAGACGCCGGTTACGGCTATGTTCCAGGCGCCATGCGCCGCACCGACCCTCTTAGTCTTGCCGGTCAGGTGCTGCCAATCGGCAATGCCGCTGGCAGCCGCCCCGAGCGAGGACACCAGACCGACGGCCACTGCCGCATCAGCGCCTTTGCGGTATCCTCGCCGCCCGGTGGCTTCGAAGAAGTCAAGGATCGCGGCCAGAGTCCAGGCGCCAAGCGGCACGGTGACCAGCACGGGATGCAGCGCATGCCCGAGCCAGGTGCCGTTCAAAACGTCTTGAAGTGCCCGGCCTCCATCGGGCAGCCGCTCGAAGAAGCCCTGCACACCTTCCTGAAACTGCTTCGCTGGCTTATCCAGCCAGGTCTGGCGTTCGACGGCCGAGACAAACCTAACGGGTAGCTCGGCCTCGACAGGCTTCGGGGTGGTGATGGTCATGAAATGCTCCCTTCGATCAAACAACAAGCAAGCAGATGGTTTTACTTTGGCTGAAGCAGGCGTCGCAATAGCGCCCAGGCCAGGAGAAGCAACGCGATGCCGAGGCCGACAAGGCCGGCCACGTACAACCAGTTGGGTGCGGCGCCGCGCAGCATCACTTCCTGAAGCAGGTTCATGCCGTACGTCACGGGCAACAGCCACGAGATCGCGCGCACGGGTTCCCACAACAGATACGGGCTGACAAACAAGCCGCCCAGGAAGATGGCGGCCAGCAACACGAGCATCGAGTACTGCACCGCCTGGCTTTCGGTCTGCGACGACAGCGAGATCACGAAGCCCAACCCCAAAGACGTGAACAGCAATGCCAAGATGATCAGCACGTAGTCGCTCCACTGACCTAACATGGGCACGCCGAGCCCGTAGATCAGCAGAGCTGTCAACACCACCGCCAGGGTGCCCCCGAACAACAGGTTGCTGAGGTATTTGCCGACGAGCGCCTCAACGGCCGAGAGCGGCGACACACGGAACAACTCCGTCGTGCCGAGCCGGCGCTCTCGAACGATCGAGAGCGCCGCGAACGTGACCGAGAGGTGTTGGAGCAATAGCGCGAGCACCGTCGGCGCGAAGAAGTCGATCATGCGCGGCTGAACCGGCAGGACGCTGTGGGTTTCGCTCCGGAACGGGCTCACCACCACCTCCGGCGAAACGTTCTGAAACTTCGTGAGCGTCGTCTCGAGTTCGTCGAGTCGCCCCTGGATCTCTCGTACCTGCTGGGCCTGGTCCGCGCAGGTAGTGCATCCGTCAGCGATCTCGCCAAGCGCCGCCGAACGCTCTCGCACGTCGCTCAGATCATCAAGGATGGCCGCGGTCTCAGCATTGGGCTCACCGCCTTGAGCGCGGGCAAGGCTGGCGAGCACGGCCGCGCTGGCGCCGGCGGCGAGATTGAGTTGATCGATATCGTCGCTGTAGGCGGTGCGCTGCGTGCGAGCCTCAGCCGCATTGCCGCTCTCCAACGCCGCCAACAGCAGATCGCCAGACTGCCTGACCTTCGCAAGGTCGTCTTTCGCCCCCGCCGCTTCAACCTGCCCCTCCTGCGTCAGGTTACGCAACACCCGCCGATTGAACTCCTCGACGAAAAACTGCCCGACGAACTCGACGTAGCTGGCCTGGATCGGATCGATCTCATTGTGATAGACCTGGAACGTCGCCTGCTTGTTGTTTTCGAGCGCCAGCTCGGGGCTGCCCGGTGCGATGATCAGCAGATCGATTTCGCCGCGGCGGAGGCGCTGTTTTCCTTCTTCATCGTCGCGGAGGACCCCTGAGTAGACGAGGCTGGGGCTGAGATTGGAAGCATACGTTTCGACAAGCCCGGCCGTCGCATCGTCGTGTGCCACGAACAGCGTACGCAGCACGCGCGGCTCATTGCGGTAACCGACGCCGACGAGCAGCAAGATCAGGAATGGGCCGAGGATCAAGGTCACGACCAGGCGCGGCTGCCGCAGCACCTCAAACACCTCTTTGCCCAGAAAGGCCGACGCCCGCACTGGAAAGCGCAGCAACTCACGCATGGACGGCCTCCCGACGGATCAACTCGACGAAGACGTCGTCGAAAGGCGGCTGGTATTCTTCGATCCCTTCGACGTCGACCTGGTTTTCTTCGAACCAACGCATCAGTGTCGGTATAGCCGAGTCGGCCTGATCGACCGTCACGCGCAGATGTCGATGGCCGAGGGTGCGCAGATCGGCATTCACGAAAGGCAGCGCGCGCAGGCGCGATTCCTGATCACCGGTCAGGGGTTGGCGCAGGCGGACGTCAACGAACTCGCCGCCCAGGGCGCGGTGACGCAGACCCATCGGTGTCTCGACGGCAATCAGCTGGCCGTCGCGCATGACACCTACCAAATCGCAATACGCCGCCTCGCCTACATACTGTGTCGTGACGAACAGCGTGCGACCGCGCGTGCGCAAGTCGCGGAAATAGTCCCAGAGCTTTGCGCGCAACACAGGGTCGATGCCGGCCGTCGGTTCGTCGAGGAACAGGACCTCGGGATCATGCACAAGCGTGGCTGCCAGGCTTAACCGTCGTTGCATGCCGCCCGACAGCTGCCGGGCCAGTTTGTGGCGGTGTTCGGTCAACTCGACGAAGTCCAGGAGTTCGCGCATGCGTTTGGCGCGGCCGAAGCCCATGCCATACAGCGATGCTACGAAGCTCAGGTTCTCCCAGACGCTCAGGTCGGGATAAAGAACAAAGAGCTGCGGCATGTAGCCGATCCGCTCGCGCAGAACCGGCGGGAACCGGTCAGGGCGTACGCCGAAGACGTTCAACTCACCGCTGGTGGGCTTGGCGATGCCTGTGAAGAGCCGGATCGTAGTCGTCTTGCCACTGCCACTCGGGCCGATGAATCCGAAGATCACGCCCCGTGGAACGTCGAGATTGACGTCCAAGACAGCGGTCTGCTCTCCGAATCGTTTGGTCAACTGTTGGGCATGAATGATGACGCCGCGCTCAGCGGCAGGTTTGACAGGGTTCGTTTGCACAGGCGCATCGGCCAGCGATATTCCGGGCGTGTTGTCCATGGGTGAAGCCTTCACGGGGCTGATGTATCAGGAACGCAACTTGAACGTGACCGACCGGCGTGATCGACATCCCACGACGGGTGTCGATCACGCCGGCTTGGCCTTCTAGCGCCCGATGAAGGCGCAACAGGCCGAGCCCTTACTGGCTGTCGGTCGTGATGTGCCGGTGAGTGCTGCTTGTCGTCGTGTAACTCCGTGCGAACAAGACGTTGAGCAGCGTGACGAGCGCCCAGGCCGCAACCGCGTACACCAACATCGCGATCGCCGTCGTGACCTCGAACACGGCCGGGCCGACGGTCGGGTTGGTCAACAACCCCTGGAACGGGAACAAGAACAGGTCGGTCAGGCGGTAGATCCAGTCAGCGATGGCCGCGGAGGTGCTGGCGCCGAGCACTTTGAGCAGGAAGCGCAGCGCCAGCATGGCCTCCAGAAGGCCGGCCAGAAGCCACACCAACTGGCTCACCCGCGCCAGCGCCGAACGCTGCTGCGCCACCACATCCGATACGACTGCTTCGCGCTCGACATAGCCGGGCTCGCGACGTTCGACGACTTCCTCACGGCGATCAACCGGGTCTGTTTGAATGCTCATAGTTCCTCCTAAATCCTCTGTCTTTCACATCGACTGCCAAGGCGGCAGCCTTACGACCGCAATGGCGAACCGCTCACCGGCTGCGCTGGACGCGTAGCGGCGGTGTCGATATAGCGCACACCTCGAAGACGAATGCCGGCCACGATCAGCAGGAGGCCAAAGGCGATCGCGTAGCCGCCCAGGATCCAGACCACCGCCAGGCCTCCGGTAGCCGGTTGGATCATCACGAGCACGCCCAACACGATCGAGAGCAGGCCACTCAGGCCGAGGGCCCACTCGTTCGTGATCTCCTTGCGAAGTTGAACGGCCGACACGATCTCGAAGATGCCCGTGATCACGGCCCAGGCCGCGATGAGATAGATCAATGCGACAGCCGCGACGCCCGGCAACAACAGAGCCGCCAGTCCGACGCCGATCCCAAGCAGGCCTTCAAGCAGGAAGGCCCACCCGCGGCTCGCATGACCCAGGCGGCTGATGCCCGTCACCACTGCGAACACACCATCGAGCAAGGCAAAGACGCCGAACGCAATCACGAGCGCGACGCCAGTCAGCGCCGGCCAGATGAACGCCACGATGCCAAAGAGGATCGCGGCAAGCCCTCTTACAATGAGGATCCACCAACTGTGAGGCGAGGGTTGAGTCAACATTTGCATACCTCCTCATCGTCGAGATGACGTTCCGACCAGGATTACAGGTGCTCGCACAGCCAGGCGATGGCCGGCTCGCTCACCTGAGGCAGATCGGGATACGACACTTCGTGATCGGCGCCCGGGATCGGGATCACCGAGACCGGACCGCTCAGGCGCGAGGCAATGGCATACGTCATCGTGAAATCGCAGACGCTGTCTCGCGTGCCATGGACCAGCGCGACGGGACAATGAATGTCTGGCGTCGCGTCGCGAAGATGGAAATCAAGGCCCAGCCGTTCGAGGTCTTTGGGGGTTTCAGCACCGGTCAGGGTCGAGAAGTTGTGGATGATTCCGGGCACCATCGCCGGGCCGAGCGCGCCCAGGTCGAACGGCGCCGCGAAGGCGATGCACACTTTCGCCTTGGATGAGCGCGCCGCCACGCGCAGCGCATAGAACGCGCCCAGACTCCCGCCCAAGACGCCGATTCGATCAGCATCGATGTCGGCGTGATCGGCCAGCGCCTCGAGCGCCAGCAACCCGACCCACTCGGAATCAGCTCGCAGCCGGCCACCCTGCTGGAGCTCGCCATGTGCCGGCAGGTCAACGCAGAGGGTGGCATAGCCGGCTTCGCGGTAACGCCGCAGTGCGTAGTCGAACGTTTCTTTGTCGCTCGCGAGCGGATGCAGGCAGACGAGCGCCGGCACTTTCTCTGAGCCGGGTTCGTGGTTGGGCGGGAAGTGCAGGACGCCCCAGGTGTGCCCGTGCTTCGAACGCAGGTACATGCGCTCGGTGTGAGCCTCGCTCAAACGACAGTCAAGGGCGTGAAGGCGGCGGCGGAGCGCGTAAGTGGTCTGGCGTGTCTCCATCGTCGAGTAGAAGTACAGGCCGTCACCGCTCATACCGATGGAGAGCATGAGAAGCGCTGAGCGAATGGCTGCTCGTGCAGCTTCGCGCTCATGGCGAGCCGCGCATCGTTCAGCTTCCTCGACCTTGTCGCGCGCCAGGCCCTCCCAGACGTTGAACCACTGGCTGCGGTTTCGCAGCCGACGCGTTACGATCGGCAGAGTCGTCTCATCAAGACCCATGGCCGCGACAAGCGCCCGGTTCTTTGGAGTGTCGAAGATCCACGGGCCAAGTCCGAGCCACAACACCAAATCGACGAGTGAAGGGGGCGGTCCCGAGACCACGGGCTTGGGTTTCGTGGTGACGGGCTCGGTGAGGTTCAGCGAACGAATGTAGGCGGGAAAGGAAGAGACATCCAACATACCCCTGACAGTATCGGGTCAGGCTCAGGGGCGGTATCGGTCGACCACGACAAGCACTTTCGGTGCGGGCCGGGCGCCATGTCGGTGCATCACCGACAACGTGTCCGCGTTGTCTGGCAGAGGCAGGTGGAGCGAGGCTTTGGAGCGATGCCGGGCGATCAGGCCGGCGGATCGGCCTGTCCGGCCGGGCCGTAGCGTCGCTCAGCCCGAGCGCGAGCGCGAGCCGCTTCGACTTCACGGTCGCGCGGCGGCGCCGAGGTCTTAAGGCCGTCGAGCAGGCGGCGCGACGCGGCGGCCACTTCCTCGACGGCGGCCGCAAACACTGCCTCATTGGCCTGCGAGGGCTTTGCGAAGCCGCTCAGTTTGCGCACGTACTGAAGCGCCGCCGCCCTCACCTCATCGTCGGTCACGGGGGGCGCGAAGTTGTAGAGGGTCTTGATGCTTCGGCACATGGTTTCACCTCTGGGGTCCGGCGCCGCCGGAAAGTCGACGGCGCCGGACGATGGGTCGTGTGATCAGAGCGCCTGAGCCAGCGCGGCCGCCTGCGCATCCGACAACGGGTAGCGCTCGAGACTGACCGTTCCCGCCAGCAACTGCGGCAATTCGTAGTCGATCAGGCCCTTCACGCGGCTATCGAGCCTGAATGACTTGAGCAACGCGCGAACCGAGTCCGCGCGACGGTCACGTGACGCCTTCAGCGAACCGTCCGCCGCCGCGAGCTCGACACGCACTCCCTGCGACGGCGCGATGCCGTTCACGGCGACCGTGAGCGTTTCGCTTTGCGGATCATAACGCCAGGCATCATCGTTGACCGGTCGGCCATCGACCGTGACGGCTGCCGCGTTCACGCCATGGAAGACGAGTTCGTAGGAACGCTGGGCGGGTACCACCGAAGCGTCGCCCTCGACCGGCACGATCGAAAGCGTTGCCGTCGACGCCGACCAGGCCCAGTCGAGCACGGTACGCGCCGAGACACCCTGGCGGTAGGCCAGGCTCTCGCCATCGTCTTCGTAGAGCGTGAAGCGGTTGCTCGCGCCCGCGAAGACATGCACGGCCAACGCGCCGGGGTTGCCCACACCGCCCCACCCGACTTTGGGCGCCAGCGGCACGACGGCGCCGGCTTTGGCGAACACCGGCGTGTCGGCCAGACCACCGTGGACGATGTGCCAGCCGCCGGCGAAGCGGCGCCCTGTGAAGAAGTCGAACCACTCGCCCTCCGGCAACCACAGGCGCTGGCGGCTCAGGCGCAGATCCTCGATGAGCGGCGACGTGAAGGGCGCTGCGATCAGCTCGCTGCCGAACCAGTACGCCGACGGCGTTTCGTA
The DNA here is from genome assembly GCA_044226485.1 of Anaerolineales bacterium. GTDB lineage: Bacteria > Chloroflexota > Anaerolineae > Anaerolineales > UBA6663 > UBA6663. The sequence goes on along the minus strand of JBGAGY010000008.1, from coordinate 340,473 downwards.
AGCGTCAGCGTCCTCGGGATGGCTGTAGTACAGCGGCGTGATCAACGGCAAGCCGGCCTCGGTGTTCCGCCACGCCATGGAGTACAGATAAGGTATGAAGGCATGCCGGAGCTGCATGGCGGCACGGGCGTGCTCGGTAATCGTCGGATCCCAGCCCCAGGGCCGCCGCTCCGAGTACAGGTCCTTGGTGCTGTGCAGACGCAGGATCGGACTGAAGACCGCGTACTGCACCCAGCGCAGGTAGAGCTCGCCGTCCTCAACCCCCCACATGTGCCCGCCGATATCGTGGCTCCACCAGCCGTAAGCGACGTTGGCGGCCGTGGCCGTGAACGTCGGCTGGAAGGCCAGCGACTCCCAGCTGACCACGCTGTCGCCCGAGAAGCCGATCGGGTTGCGATGGCTGCCCAACCCGCCCCAACGCGAGAAGAGGAAGGGCCGCCGCTTGCCGTCTCGCGTGAGATCGAGCGAATGCAGGTGATTGAGCCAGGTCAGCGGATCAAGGCCCTGAAGCCGGCTCTGGGTGCCCTGTTGCCAGTCCATCCACCAGAAATCCACGCCCATGGCTTCGAGCGGATGATGCAAGACCTTGAAGTACGCCTCGGCGAAGGTGCGATCAGCGATGTCGAACGGCACAGGCTCCTGCGTGGCCGGATCGATGCCCACGGCCTTCGCCATCGCGGTGTAGCCTTCTTCGTGCGGGTAGATGCCGTCGGCCGGATGAAGGTTGAGCGCGGTTTTGAGACCCTTGTCGTGCAGCCAGCCGAGAAAAGCTTCGGGCTTCGGGAAGAGCTCGCGGTTCCAGGTGTACCCGGTCCAACCGCTCGAGGCATTGCCGGTGCGTGTGATATGCCAATCCATGTCGATGATGCAGACCGAGAGCGGCACGTCGTGCGCCTCGAAGTCGCTCATGAGCCCCTGAAGTTCATCGGCCGAATAAGCCCAGAAGCGGCTCCACCAGTTGCCGAGCGCCCAGCGCGGGATGAGCGGTGTCGGACCGCTGAGTCTCTGGAAATCCGTCAGGCAGCTCGCGTAGTCATGACCATAACCGAAGAAGTACAGGTCGAGGTTATCGGCCGCGGTCGACCGCGTGCTGACCCAACCGTCGGCGCCGAAGACCAGCGAACGCGAATCGTCGACGAGAGACCAGCCGTTGCGGGCCATGAGACCCGGGTCGAGCCGGATCGCGCCGTTGGCTTCGTCGAGCGTGCGCGTCGTGCCCATCAGGTTGCCGGCTTTGAAGAAGTGATCACCGTACACCCAGGTCGCGCCGGTGGCCTTGACCCGAATCGACAGCGTCACGGGTGTGAAGCCGCGCGGCGTCGACAGGTAGCGCAGCAACAGGTGCTCGGTCTCGATCTCGAGAATGTCGCCAGTGCGGCGCGTTTCGAAGTGCGGCACGGGCTGGCGGCGGAACCAGAAAGCCTGGCTGGCACGATCTTCGAACGCCTCGGCGGGGCTGTATTCGAGCCGGATCAGGCGCGAGGTCAGGACCGTAAAGCGCACCCGGGAAGCGGTCACGATCGCGGCAGGGTCGGCGACAGGCTCAAAGTGCAGGCGAAAATGATCCAACGACATGCAGGTCCTCCGTCTGGTGAAGGCGCGGCAAAAAAGAGGTTGGCGAACAGGAACCTGCTGTGTGACAGGCATCCGGGAAGGGAGTCTAGCATGCCGCCTGTGTCTGGCAACGGTGGGGCGACGCAAGCGCCGTTCGCCCGAAGACCTGGCGACGCGAGCGACCAACCGGCAGCGGGATGGTGAGGCCGAATGCGGATGCCGCTCCCTGGCTCATGCTGGGCTAAGCATTGCGCTGTAAGGTTCGGCCACCGCGCTCGCCAGGAGATCCGTATGGTCCATCGGTTCCCTCGTTGGCTCTTTGTCCTCGCCGGCATCGCCGTCATCGCAGTGCCGGCCGTGATCGGCTGGTTCGCCTGGAGCGCATGGCGGTCATCCCCGGAATATGCGTTTCGAGAAGCCCGAGACCAGTGGACAAGCGCGCGGGTCACTCACTACCGTATGGAGGCCAACTACTCCACGGGCTTCGCGCAGTGCCATTACGACATCGAGGTCAAGACACGCACTGTTGTTCGCGTGCATGGCATGACGTGCCTGAGCGCCGCAACGACCAACACCCTGACGATCGAGAGCATCTTCGAGGTATTCAGCCAGTACGTCGAGGACCGCATCTGCGGGCCGAACGGGTGCGCGTGTGAAGGTGCCTATGTGGTCAAGGCCAGCTACGACCCCGAGTGGGGCTATCCCCAGACGATCTCCACCGGCCTCCAGCGCAACCTGCTCGAGAGCGTCCTGACCACCGGCCAGAGTGCGATCAATTGCCGAAAGGCACGCGGACGCATCGATCGCATCGAGATCCTGGCGTTCACGCCGCTGCCCTGATACGGGCTCGTATGCCTCACAACGAACTCGCTCGTCGACTGGCGGATATCCCGCGCTGGGTAGAGGTGCGCGATTTGCTTCTCGCCGGTCACGGTGAGCTCTCCGGCCTCTCAGCGCCTGACGGCCCCGACCCTGTCACGTTCGTGTTGAGGGACGTCGAGTCTCGGACCGTCTTCTTCGTTGGGATGCCGGAAACGTCTGAGTTCGACGACTCGGTCATGGCGATCGCGCGCGATCAGGCGGATGTCGTCGCGCCGGCTGAGTTGACGGCCAGGCTGAAAGTCGCCCTGCCGGCGTGGTCATCCTCGCGCCTGATCGTCCACACGCTGACGGAGCGCGCACGGATGCACGAGGTGTCGCTCGCCGGAACGGGCTGGGCCACGCTCGCAGAGCTGCGAACGTGCGCCCTGCCCGACGAGTTGATGGCCGAACTCGAGGCCGGCGGCGCCCACTCGCCGATCGCTGTCTCGCGCGTGGCCGAACGACCCGTGGCATTTTGCTACGCGGGCAGCGAGACCGAGACGCTGTGGGACGTGTCCATCGACACCCTGGAGGACTTTCGTCGTCAGGGCCACGGCGCGCGTTGCGCCGCGTTGATGACCGCCCACATGGCTACGTTAGGCAAGCAACCTGTCTGGCAATCACTCGAGAACAACCCGGCGTCGTGGCGCCTCGCCGCCCGGCTCGGGTTCACGCCCATCGATGAGCTCGTGATGTTCGAAGCGCCAACATCCTGAGCGGCTCGCTCCCCGACACCCGACAGCCTTCGTCGTGTCGAGTTCGCGAAGGCCGTGTTCCGAGCTGGATGCGGCTATCTATGACGCTCGGGCAACGCCCGGTCCCGGCAGGAGCGCACCGGTGCGGGCGCGGTACCGCTCGTAGGCTGAACCGAAACGCGCGATGAGATGAGCTTCCTCCCGCGGGATGACGATCAGGCGAAAGATCGCCGTGCCAAGCGCCCAGATCAGGATCAGGAGCGCGTTGGCCGCCATGAGCCCAAGCGCCAGGAGCGCCAGCAGCGCCACGGCATAGAGGGGATGGCGCATCCAGCGATAGGGCCCGTGCATGACCAGCGTGTGCTCACTCTTCGTCAGGACGGTTTCCGAGATGTTGCTGCCGATCGACGTGAAGACCCACAGCACCAACAAGGGCATGACGGCTACGACGAACGCAGCCGCCAGTCGAACTTCAAAGGGCAACGGGATCTGAGTCCCGCTCAACCAGGCGGGCGCAAACAGATAGGCGCCGATGATGGCCAGCGTTGGCAGGGTCATGAGCAGACGGAGGACAACGGCTAGCGATCCTTCGGCAGCGCGCGGGATCGTGCCGCTGGCCTTCCGGGCCAGATAGCGATGGTAGCTGGAGATGCCGATGCTGATCGCCATCGCCAGCCCGAAGGTGATGCGGAATAACAAGTCGAAATCCATGGTTGAGCTTTCTGTGTGTGCCCTTCTTGCAGGCCGGCGAGCTCGCTCTCGCCGCCCGATTTTAGGCTCACCTAATTTAGGGGATTGTATTTTAGGTTAACCGAAAAGTCAACCGCTCCGCGGGCTTTGGGGCTGTCTCCGCAGGGCATCTGACCCGGGCCTAAAATGGCAGGTGTGCCGAGCCAGAGTACGGCCCACAACAAGGAGACAACATGAGTGAGGCAATCAGGCAACTGGAGCGCGCCGTCCCCGAGAGCCAGGGCGTTCGCTCGGAAGGCATCCTGGGATTCCTGAACGCTGTGACCGAGGATCCCGTGAGTCTGCACAGCCTGATGCTTCTACGTCATGGCAAGGTCGTCGCGGAAGGCTGGTGGAAACCTTTCAAGCCGGATCACAAACGCTACCTCTATTCGCTCAGCAAGAGTTTCACATCCACGGCGGTGGGGTTGGCGATCAGCGACGGCCTGCTCACTATCGACGATCGCGTCGTGTCGTTCTTTCCCGACGACCTGCCGGCGACCATCAGCGACAACCTGGCCGCCATGCGTGTCTGCGACCTGCTGACGATGACCACCGGGCACGCCACCGACACCACCCCTGCCCTGTTCACACCAGGCCTTGTCAACTGGGTGCAGGCCATTCTGGCGCAGCCCGTCGACCACGCGCCTGGCACCCACTTCGTCTACAACAGCGGCGCGACGTATCTGCTGTCGGCGATCGTCCAGAGCCGCACCGGCCGGACGTTGCTCGACTACCTGACCGAACGCCTGCTCACGCCGCTCGACATCGTCAACGCGACCTGGGACACCTGTCCGCGCGGCATCCACGTCGGCGGCTGGGGGATGAGCATCACCACCGAGGACATCGCGCGCTTCGGTCAGTTCTGTCTGCAACGCGGTCTGTGGGAAGGCCGGCAACTCGTCCCGGCTTCGTGGATCGACGCGGCCACTTCAGCGCAGGTGCCGAACCACGGCGACGAACGGCAGCAAGAACCCATCGATTGGCAACAAGGATATGGCTATCAGTTCTGGCGCTGCCGTCACAACGCCTATCGCGGCGACGGCGCTTTCGGCCAATACTGCATCGTGATGCCAGAGAAGGATGCGGTCCTCGCGATCACCAGCGAGTCGCCGGACATGCAGGTCGTCCTCAACCGGGTCTGGGACCACGTGCTGCCAGCTCTCGAAGACGACGCTTCGACATCCCCGAGCACCGGCGCCACTCAACTCACAGAGACACTATCCAGCCTGCGGCTGGAGACGCACGCGTCACAGGCGGCGCCCGCGGCCTTCCGATCCGAGGTGGGTCGAACGTTCGCGCTGGAACCCAACCAGACCGGGCTCCGCTCGGTTCAACTCGAAGACGAGGGCGACGGGTATCGCCTGCGCTTACTTGACCAGCACGCGGAATACATCGTTCGCTGCGGCCTTGGCAGGTGGATCGAGAATACCTGTCGAATGCCGCTTCTGCTGCCCACGATGATGCAACTCGGTCACTTTGGCGCGTACGAGACGCCGATCCGGCTGGCCGCTTCAGCGGCGTGGACGGCCACCGACACCCTGACACTGACGTGGCAGTATCTGGAGACTCCGCATCGCACGACCCTGACCTGTCAGTTCGGCGCTGCGGGCTTGCGTCTGGAGATCGACCACAGCGTGCTCGATCCGCGCAGTCCGTTCTACGCAGCGCGCGAATTGCGGTTCAACGGTCGGCCGGAATAAGGATCGGGGTCGGTGCGCCGATCAGTCGCGAGCGGCGCCATCGAGCGACTGCATACGCCGAGCGAAGGCCGTCATGCGTTCGTGAAGGCTGAGCGGATATTCGTAACCGAGGCGCTCAGCCACCTCGGTCCCGGCGGCCAGGAACAAGTCAAGCGTGTCGAATAAGGCCTGCCAGCCTGAGTCCAGGCGCGCGTCGACGAAGGTCGCCTCGAGCGCCGTCCAGAGCTCTGGCGCGAGTCGACTCTTGAGTTTCTTGCCCAGCCAACCGTTGGGCTCGTCCCAACCCGACTCCGAGGCGGCGTGCCACTCGAGCATCTGGCGCAGGTAGACGTGCTTCATATCGACGTCAAGGCACCAGCGTGCCGGCAACAGCTCTCCGCGCCACAACTGCTTGGCCACGAAAGGCACGTCGCTGTAGAACTCCTCGACCCATCTGGCGAAGTGCTCGGCGCGGGGTCGCCTGGGGAGGAACACCTGAAAGGTCGGTGCCCGCAGGCGAGCGGCCAGGCCATCCCGGTCGTACAACACCCGGTAGCCGTCATCGAGATCGCCTGGCAACACCGCCGCGTCGACGCAGTAACGCAGCAAATCGATCGGCCAGAGCGTGAAGTCGATGTGCAGCCCGTCGACGTATTGCGTGACGGCGCCGAACGTCTCGAACCCAAGGTGATAGGCGTCGTGCGGCGGATCTTGATAGAGCGCCAGCACCTCGCCGAAGGCGCTCAACCAGCCGCGGTCGGCCGCATACGGATGAACGGCTTCAACGACCAGCACGATGTCGTAATCGGAGAGCGGATCCGCGGCGCCGGCTTTCGCGCGCGTGCTCGTCACAAGGACGGCGTTGACATCCGGACGCTCTTCGGCCCAGCGGACCACAGCAGTGACAACCGAGTCGTCGCCCAGGTCGTTCACGCATCGACCTTCCCCGCCACCCAACGCACGACCTCGGCCACGATGTCATCGACCGGACGCGCCACATCGAGGACCAGGGCATCCTGCGGCTCCTCGAGCGCGGCCATCTGAGAGTGCAGCATCTGGGGCTTCATGAAATGCCCGCGTCGGGTGGAGAGTCGCTCCATCAACAAATCAAAGTCGCCGCGCAAGTAGACCACACGCATATCGGCCAGTTCGCCGGTCAGCATGTCGCGATAACGCTGCTTCAAGGCCGAGCTTGCGATCACGACCGAGCGGCCTTCACGGTCAGCCTCGGCCATCAACTCGTGCAAGCGCCGCAGCCAGGGCCAGCGGTCTTCGTCGTCAAGCGGAATGCCGGCCGACATCTTGGCCACGTTCGCGGGCGGATGATGATCGTCGCCGTCGATGAACGGCCAACCGAGTGCCTCGCCCAGCCGTTGGCCCACCGTGCTCTTTCCCGAGCCGGCCACACCCATCACCAGGATGACGGTCACGAGTTCGTCTCCCTTCAGCTTCTTTTGGAGCCACGCGCTCATCGCCCGAGAGTGATGTCCGTCGACTCACACCAGGACCCGAGCCGGGGTTTCATACTCAACCGACCCTGATTGTACGTTGAGGCAACCGTCGTGAAGGAGCGCAAAAAACGCCTTAAATTCTGCGAGTTAGCGCAGGGTTGGACAGGGCCTTCACTGCGGGTTTACTGAAAGGCACCGATGGAAGGATTAATGTGGAGGCGGATCTGGCAGTCGTCATGGTCATTTTCGGGCCGTGCACCGCCGGATCAGGGGATACAAACATGAACCCGCTTAAGAACATGAAGGTCAGCCTGAAACTGGCCCTGGGCTTTTCGATCGTGGTGCTCTTCACGGTCGCCGTTGCCATCGTCGGCTACGTCAATCTGCGGACCATGAACACACAACTGGCAGACCTGTACCAGTACCGGGTGCTGCCGATCGAAGAACTCGGCGAAGTCGACGCGACGCTTTACAAGTTGCGCGGCGACTTGTACAAGTACATCCTCCTGCCAGATGAGCGCCAGGCCACGCTCGAAGGCATCAAGGCCGACATCGAAACGATCCATAGTCGGCTTGACACCTTTCGCGAAAACCCGCTGACAGCCGATGAAGAGGCCGCGCTCGACGCGCTCGATCAGGATCTGGCGACCTACCTCGGCCTTGTCGACGGCATGCTCGCTGATACCGATGCCGGGAAGACCGACGTCGTGCTCGACAGCCTGCGCGACGGTAGCTCGGTGTCCAACGCCCGCAAAGCGGTGGGCGCTGCGATCGACTCGCTGTCGGCTCTCAACGTCGACCTTGCCGATGACTCGCATAAACAGGGCGACGCATCCTTCGACCAGGCGACCCTGATCCTGATCGTGTCGACGGCAATCGCCGTCGTGCTGGCCGGCGCCCTCGGGTTCCTGATCACGCGCATCATCATCGGCCCGCTGGCGATCGTCAACCGTGCCGCCAAGGGCATCGCCGAGGGCGACCTCAATCAGGTCATCGACGTGGCCTCACGCGACGAGATCGGCGAGATGTCGATGTCGTTCGGGCAGATGATCGTCTACCTGCAATCCATGGCCGACGTCGGCGAGAAGATCGCTGAAGGCGATTTGACCGATAACGTCTCGCCGAAGAGCGAGAAGGATTTGCTCGGCAATGCGTTCGCGCACATGTTGGTGAACCTGAAGACCCTGATCGGCCAGGTCTCCGAGAACGCCAGCCATGTCAGCGCGGCCTCGACGCAACTGTCGTCGTCGGCCGCACAGGCCGGTCAGGCGACCAGCCAGATCGCTGTTACGGTGCAGCAGGTCGCCCGCGGCACGACGCAGCAGACGGCCAGCATCACCCAGACAGCCAGCGGCATGGAGCAAATGAAGCGCGCCATCGACGGCGTCGCGCGCGGCGCCCAGGATCAGGCCTCCGCCGTCGCCGAGGTGGCGTCGGCTCTGGATCAGTTGCGCAACGCGATCAAACAGGTGTCTGGCAACGCCGAGACCGTCAGCCGGAATTCGGCCGATGCGACCGAGGCGGCGCGCAATGGGGCTGAAACTGTGGCCCATACCATTCGCAGCATGGAGGCCATCCGCGCCAAGGTCGGCGTCTCAGCGTCGAAGGTGCGCGAGATGGGCCAACGCTCCGACCAGATCGGCACGATCGTCGAGGCCATCGACGACATCGCCTCGCAGACCAATCTGCTGGCTCTCAACGCCGCGATCGAGGCCGCTCGCGCCGGCGAACACGGCAAGGGCTTTGCCGTTGTGGCCGACGAAGTGCGCAAGCTGGCCGAGCGAGCATCCGCAGCCACTAAGGAGATCGGCAGCCTGATCACGAGCATGCAGGGCACCGTGGGAGAAGCCGTCCGCGCGATGGACGAGGGCGGGCAGGAGATCGAGCGCGGGGCCGCGGCCAGTCAGCAGGCCGGCGATGCCCTGACACAGATCACTCACGCGTCTCAGTCGGTGCAGCAGCAGGCGGCGGCGGCCCTCGAGGCCACCGGGCGCATGATCGGTTTTTCCAATCAACTGCTTGAGGCGACCGAGAGCGTGAGAGCCGTGATCGAAGAGAACACGGCGGTCACCGAAGAGATGGCCGCGGGCGCCGGCGAAATCGTCGGGTCGGTCGAAAACGTGGCCAGCGTCTCCGAGGAAAACGCCGCAGCTGTCGAGGAGGTTTCGGCCAGCTCGGAAGAGATGAGCGCGCAGGTCGAGGAAGTATCCTCCGCGGCTCAGTCGCTGGCATCGATGGCTCAGGATCTTCAACGGGTCGTCGATCAGTTCAAGCTCTCAAACCACCCGGTTGGCGTCGTCGGAACCGTCGCCGTTCGCGCCCAGGCACGCGTCCCGGCGAGATAGCGGCTCCAGGCTACCTATGCAACAGGCCCGGCGCATGCGCCGGGCCTGTTTGTTTCCCACTTCACTGAAGCCTTACACCGATGTGGCAACATGCGGGGGGCGGCTCCAGAACCGACCCAGGCCGAAGATCACAAGCGACACCGCCGAACTGATCGCGAACAGCACGTACAGCGTGCTGAATCCGAACTGATCGTACAAGACGCCGCTCACCGCCGAACTGAGGATGTTGGCCAGGTTGAGCGACGAGGTCATGAAGCCTTGAGACGTGGCGCCCAGACCGGGTGGGGCCAGACGCGCGACGAGGTAGATGGCGCTGTTCCAGGTGAAGACATATCCCGGGCCGTTGAGCATGTTGATCGCAATCGCCCACTCGGGTGCCTTCATCTGAGACAACAACGCAAAGCGCATGGCCTGCAACAACAGCCCGACCGCCAACAGACGTGACGGCCCGAAGCGCTGGATCAAGCGGCCGCTCAATGCCATGAAGGGCAGCTCGATCACGGTGCCGATCACTGCCGCATACGAAATCAGGCTATCGGAGGCCCCCATCGCCTTGAGGATGACGCCGTTGAACGCGAACGACGCGCTGTAGCCCGCCCAAAACACAAAAAGGCTGACGATCAAGATCAGCCATTCGGGGCGACGGATCATCTGACCGATTTGCTGCTTGCCCGAGCCCACCGCGCGGGTGACGCGTGCCGGCAACAAGAACGTGAACCCCACAAAGGTCAGCATGACCACGGCAAATGCCGCGAACATCCACTCATACCCGACGCGGTCATACAACAGACCTGCGCCAACCCCGCCAATGATGAACCCGATCGAGCCGCCCAATCGATACACGCCGTACCGGTGGCGCTGTTCGCCAAGCATGGCCACGGCCGTGCTGTCGATCAAGGTCGTGATCGACGCGTTCATCAGCCCGACGAAGGCATTGATCACGACGTACCACCAAAAGGCAGGCTGAAGCCCCAAGCCGCCGACGAGCGGCACGAACTGGGCGCCGACCAGTGCGCCAAGCGCGCCGAGGGCCAGCATCACGCGCGGCCGCCCGGTGCGATCGGCGAGGTAAGACCACCCGAATGTGCCCAGCATGGTGAGGATGCCCACAACCATGCCGTTGAACCCGATTTCCGATCCGCTCAATCCGCGCGCCTTCAAGTAGACGTTGAGGAAGGTGAAGTACAGGCCGAAGGCCACGTACTGAGTGAAGAAGAGCGCCGCCGTCACCCAGAGGCGGGAGGCCGGAGGAGCGCCCTTCGTGGAGCGGGCATCAGGCGAGACTGTCGAGTCGCGACGCATGCGTTCACCGTGATCCGTAGGATGGCAGTGCAGCAACTCATCGCCGCTGCGTTTGATTGTGTCCGGGGCGTGGTGGAGGAGATGCCCAGCGTGAGCACATGCGGGAGCAGGTGGAGCTCGCCAGCCGTCCGGGTGATCTGAGTGTAGCACGGCGACGACCGTCGATTTGGGCCGGTCGCCTTGGCTAACGCGTGTCAGCTGTCAGTAATGCCGGTCTGAGAACGTGTTGCGATGCCCTGCACCCGACGGCTCGTCACGAAACGCCAAACAACGCCTCCCACTCCACCCAGGCCGCCGCCAGGTTGTCGTCGGAGCGAGAGTCCGACCATGGCAGCACGCACGCGAACCCTGGCGGCCAGACGCCGCCCACGGGTTCGAGGCAACGGCTGGCCAGTTCTTCCGACAGCGCAACACGCTCCCGGGCATCGGTGGCCCTTAGTGCGGCCTGGAAGAGTCGCAGGTAGTCCGGGTCCGATACCTGAAGATGGCGGATCTGGTCCTTCTCGCCGCGCTGCGTGAGACACCGCAATCGAAAGTAAGCCTGCCAGAGATCGTTGAGGCTGTATAGCAACCGTAGCTCGAGCGCCAGGGTGTAGACAGAGTCAGCTGAACCCGCCATGCGTCGATTCTGAACGAGGTTGTAGTTGATGCTGAACCAGGTCGCGTAACGGTCTATTACATCTGTGTCTGAGTGCTCGATAGGGTTCAATGCCCGCTGCTGCGCGTCGGCGAGAAGACCGGATCGATCGAACAGGATCCGGCCGGAGCGCAACCAGCGACCGAGTGTCTCCGCGGGCCATGCCCCGGAACCGCCGGACACCGGCCAGTGCTTCAGCTGATCGACTGCCACGAAGAGCACATCCGCCACGCCGCCGTCAATGACCGACAATGCCAGACGCGGCCCACCCCGCCCTGCCTCGATGACGATAACCAGGTCGATGTCGCTCGAGTGGTTCCGCTCACCGCGGCCAGTCGACCCGATGGCGAGCAGGCCGTGCACGGTCGGGCTCTCTCTTAAGATCGAGACGACCTTCTCCAGGGGCCACCCCGCGGTCGGCGCGAGCCTTGCGGAAAACATCGCTCACCTCCTCGTTGACTTTCGCCCCTATTGTCGCCGCGATCGCGCTGTCACGCGCTGATGCTTCGGCGCCGTGCGCCCGAGCGAGAGGTCCGCAGGAAAGCCTGGCCGCCTCGACCATGGAGAGATCGAGGCAGCCCCCATCCGCAATATACGGCTGAGGCGCAGCCTCCCCTCGAAAACGGCCGGCCAGCCAGGCTTGGAACATTTGTGCGAAAACGGTATGGTTTTGATGGCTTTTTCGAGGCTGATGTACCATGGCCCTGATCATGGAAGCCCTGACCGGGTCCGTCGAACACATCACGTTCTTCAATGCGGAGAACGGCTATACCGTGCTGCGCCTCCTGCCCGACGGTGTGCGGTTCAACCGCAACCATCGCGATGAAGAAGCGCTCGTCACCGTCGTCGGCAACCTGCCCGAGATCCAGCCCGGCGAGCATCTGACGGCCCACGGACATTGGGCCGCGCACCGCAGCTACGGCCGGCAGTTCCGCGCCGAGCGCATCGAGCAGACCCTGCCGGCCTCGGTCGACGGCATCCGCCGCTACCTGGGCTCAGGGTTGATCAAGGGCGTCGGGCCGGGCACTGCGGACCGCATCGTTCAGGCCTTCGGCGAGCAGACCCTGACCGTGATCGACACGACGCCGGAGCGGCTGCGCGAGGTGTCGGGCATCGGCGCCAAACGCATCGCGCAGATCCGCGCCGCCTGGAGCGAGCAGAAGGCCATCCACGAGATGATGGCGGTGCTGCAGGGCTACGGCATTTCAACCCGGCTGGCGGTCAAGATCTACAAGCAGTACGAAGGGGCCAGCCTCGAGGTCATCAAGACGGACCCCTATCGGCTGGCGCGCGACGTCTCGGGCATCGGCTTCAAGACGGCCGACCGCATCGCGCGCGCCATCGGGCTGCCGGCCGACTCCCCAGCGCGGCTGGTCGCCGGGCTTGAGTACGCGTTGAACGAGGCCACCGACGACGGCCACGTCTTTCTCCCCGAGCCCGAGCTCCTCGAGCGCACCGGCGAGTTGATCGCCCTGCCCGGCAAAGACTTCACGAAAGCCCTTGACGAACTCGAGGCCCTCGGCCGCGTGCGCCGCGAGGTGCTGACGCCCGGCGAACCACCGGCCGTGTACCTGGTGCCGCTGGCCCAGGCCGAGATCGGCGTCGCCACGCGGCTGCGCGCCTTGATCGGCAAGCAAGACCTGTTCGGCCCGGTGTCGCGCATGAGCGCCTCGTTCGCCAACGTCGTGTGGGATCACCTGCTATCTCATGACCCAATGACCCGTGGCCTGTCTGACGAACAGGCCCGCGCGGTCCGCCTGGCGCTGACCTCGAAGGCCAGTGTGCTCACCGGCGGCCCGGGCGTCGGCAAGACGACCACTTTGCGCGCCGTCGTAGCACTGGCGGAGGCGCACGGCCATAGGGTGGCCCTCTGTTCGCCGACAGGTCGCGCAGCCAAACGCCTGCAGGAGGCTACAGGTCGGCCGGCCAAGACCCTACACCGAATGCTCGAGTTCAATCCCGCCGAGGGCAGCTTCAGCCATAACCATAACAACCCCTTGCCGGCGGATCTGGTCGTCGTGGACGAGGTCTCGATGCTCGACCTCGTGTTGGCCAATCACCTCTTCAAGGCCATCGACCCGGCTGCACACGTGCTGTTGGTGGGGGATATCGATCAACTGCCGTCGGTCGGCCCGGGTGACGTGCTGCGCGATCTTGTACACAGCGGCGCGATGCCCGTCGCGCGATTGACGCAGGTGTTTCGCCAGGCCGCCCAATCCGACATCATAGCGAACGCGCATCGCGTCAACCACGGTGAGGAACCGCAGTTCCCGCGCGAGTCGGAGGATTTCTTTCTTTTTGTCGAGGACAACTCCGAGCGGGCGGCTGACCGCGTCGTCGAGGTGGTGTCGGAGCGCATCCCGCGCAAATTCGGGCTTGACCCACTGCGCGACGTGCAGGTGTTGACGCCGATGCGGCGCGGCGACGCCGGAGTGATCCGGCTCAACGAGAAGCTCCAGGCGACGCTCAATCCCCCGGCATCGAACAAGATCGAGCGGCTGGTCGCCGGGCGGACGTTTCGCGTCGGCGATCGGCTGATGCAGATCCAGAACGACCATCGCCAGGGCGTCTACAACGGCGACCTTGGCGTGTTGATGGCGATCGATCTCGAGGCGCAAAACCTGACTGTGCGCTTCGACGGCGAACGCGACATCGTCTACGAGTTCGCTGACGCCGATCAACTCACGCCGGCTTATGCCGTGTCGATCCACAAGAGCCAGGGCAGCGAGTATCCGGCGGTGGTGATCCCGCTCGTCACTCAGCACTACCTGCTCCTGCAACGCAACCTGCTCTACACCGCCATCACGCGTGCTCGCAAGCTTTGCGTGTTGGTCGGCTCACGCCGCGCGATCACGATCGCGGTGAACAACGCCGAGCAGGCGCGCCGGTACTCCGGCCTGGCGACCCGGCTGCGCGGGTGAGGGCACCTTCAATCGGCCCGTCCTCCGGCCCGTCCTCGCACCTCGCCCCAGATCGCGCTCACAGACGCAGCACTCACCGGTCGGGCCAGCGCCCCGGCCCGGCGGGCCAGCAAGCCGTTGCCGGCAGCCAGAGCCTTCTGCTCAAGCTCAGCCGCGAGGCGCCGCGCCTCGTCAGGTTGGTCTGAGCGGTCGAGCCACACGCAGCGCGCCAGACCTCGTTCGATCTCGACCTCGGTCCCGACTTCCTCAGGCAGTGCCTCATCGATGATCTGCCGCGCGCGTGCGAGATCGCCGACGAAGAGGTGCGCCGTCGCCTGGTGAGTGCGCCAGTCGGCGTTGAAACGCGCCTCGGCCGTCGCGCCCGGGATCGCTTCAGCGGCAGCCAGGCTCTCGAACGCGCCGTGGCCATCGCCGGCGCAGAGCTGCGCCTCGGCCAGGATCGCGAGCAGCCCGGCATGCGAGCGAGTCTGACCCAGGTCCGTGGCCTCGCCCAGGGCCTGCTCCACGAGGGCGCGCGCGTCGCGGGTGCGGCCGAGGGCCAGCAGCACCTTCGCCTGAAGGCCGAGCGAGTGAGCGGCGCCCAGACCGTCGCCGGCCTCGCGCTTGAACGTGACGGCCTGCCCTAGCGCGATGAGCGCCTCGTCCAGATCGCCGCGCAGGTAATGCACGGAGGCGATGCCGCCATAGACCCGGCCGGCGATGTAGCGTTCGCCGAAGCGCTCGAGCCCTGTCGACGCTTTGGTGTAGTGCTCGAGGGCGCGCTCGAGATCGCCTCGCACGAAGTACACGTTACCCATGTTGAAGGTCGCCCGACACTCGAGGCGCTCGAGACCGGCGCGTTGCGCGGCAACGACCGCTGCCCGCCAGTGCCGCACCGCTTCGTCGGGCTCACCACGCATGTGTGTGACGGCGCCGAGCGTGTTGTGGGCCTGCGCGCGGATGATGTCGGCCTCGCGCGGAGCCCATGCCCCGAATTGCTCGGCCACTTTCAGCGCGCGCTCTGCGTTGAACGCCGCGTCAGCATAGCCGGCCAGCAGCATCTGCGCCGCTGACTGCACAGCGAGCAACTGGCCCGTCAGCAAGGCGTCGGCCGAGGGCAGCGTCGCCAGGGCGGCTTCGGTGATCTGGAGCCCTTCGGGGGCCCGACCGCGCTGCATCAGATCCGTCGCAAGGCGAGCCGCGATCTGCGCCCGAAGCGCGGGATTGTCCGTCAGCGCCATCGCCTTGCGATAGTCGTCAGCCGCTTGCTCGGCGTGCTCGCCGTTGACCAACAGATCGGCGCGCGCGACCAGGAGCCTGCGAGTCAGATCGGGCGCGCTGCGGGCCAGGGCGAGCGCCTCAGTGACGAGCTCAGCCGCCGCCGCTGCCTGGCCACGCCGCTGCAACGCCTCGGTCCGATCTGCGAGCAGATCCGCGACCTGTTGAGCGGCGCCCGCCTGCACGGCGTGATAAGCCGCCTCAACGGGATCATCGCCGAGACGCTCGAGCCAGTTCGCGGCCAGGCCATGCAGCGCGCGGCGCGCGGCGCGGTGAGTCGCCAGCTGGGCGCGGATCCGATCGCGGAGCAACGGGTGCAGTTCGGCCTGCGCCGGATGAAGGATCAGATGCCGTCGCTGGAGTTCGAGGATCGCGACGTTGAGGTCGCCGACGCGCCCCTCAGCGTCGAGTTCGTCGATCAGGGCTTCGTTGAACAGGTCGACCGGCCAGCGCAGGATCGCCAGAAACTGAGCCAGAGCCGCAGCCCCTTGAGGAAGCTGACCGATCACGCCTTCCATCAGGAAGGTCTCGATCTGCGGTTGAGTCGCCAGTCGATCAAGAAACGCGCGCGCTGGCGTCCCTGTGGCTCGCAACTGGCTCGCGGCCAGCCGAATGAGGATCGGGTTGCCGGAGACACGCGCGACGAGGTCGTCGATCAGGTCCGGCGCGAGATCGGGGCAAAGCTGGCGGGCCAGCGCCCGCCCCTCCTCAGGGCCGAGCCCGTCCAACCAGACCTGGGTGAAGTCGTTGGCCGGCAGCTCCGAACGGCTGATCAACAACAGGCGCAGCGGCGACGCCTGCCACAGTCGTCGGAGCACCTGCAGCGCCGCAGGATCCGGCGCGAGCGAGTGAGCATCGTCGATACACACCAGCGGCGAGCCACAGGCCGTGATGGCCGCCGTCAGAAGAGACAGGGTCTGATCGAGCGGCATGCCCGGGGCGTCGCGCGGCGGGTCGATCACGGCAGAGAGCACGGCCTGGCCGTGAGCGAACAAAAACGAAGCCAGGTAGCGGATCAGCGCCGTCGCTGTGTCGTTGACGCCCGGGCTGACCGTCAGCCAGGCCGCAGGCTGTCGGTCCCCCTGACGACGCGCGAGCGCCGCGGCCAGCGTCGTCTTGCCCAGCCCCGGAAGGCCGCACAGCACCACGGCGCGTTGCTGTCGCAACTCCTCCTCAAGCCTGTCGAGCACCTCGCGGCGTTCGAGTGCTCCCGGCGGCGCCAGCGGGATCGGCTCCAGGGCCCATGTGTCATTCGTCTTGGACCGGGTCTCGACCCGTTCGATGGTCACCGACCGCCCGGCGAGCGCTTCGCCACGGCTCTCGGCCGCCAGCTCCAGCATCCGGGCGACGGTCTCGGGCTCATCTTCGATCTGCAGCGCCGGCACGAACAGGGCCACCAGGGTTGTCAGGTCAGGAGCGCGCCGGTTCTTTTCGAGGCGCGAGATCTGCGCCTCGCTGTAGCCCACCGCGATCCCCAAATCGCGCTGGGTCAACTGCCGGCGGCGACGGAGGTAATGGAGGAGGTCGCCGAAATTGCCGGCGGCGGCGGGAAGAGCGGCGCGGGATTTCGGCATCTGAAGACCAGCGGCCCGTTGGCTGACAAAAGCATTCACGGCCCGATTAACGCTTGGCGATCCTGCTCCTGCGGATCGAGCCGGTTAGCTGCGGATTATAGCCGGTGCAAGCTGGTAAGAAATGTCATGTATCGCCAGCCCCTGAGGCGTACTGTGATCCCGCACTGCTGCTGGACCAGGCGCCCATGCGACGGCTTATCAAGCGCACCGAGACGACCACGACGACGACGACCTGGACGGTCAGCTGGCAGGCTGACACACAGTCTGGCGATCGTCGCCCACAGGAGGCTGATCATGTTCCCACTCCCCGACCGAAACGGCTTTGGCGCCAACGCTATCGCCCACGCAGGCGGCCGCGTTGACCGGGCGCTGCGCGGCGGTGTGCGAGCGTTGTGCTTGATCGCGGCGCTGCTGGCCGGCGCCGCAGCGACAAGCCCCGGGCCTGCTCGCGCGGCCGGGGCCGTGTTCGGCGTGAGCAGCGGCGGCGATGACGACACCTGGGACTCGGAGCTGACCTTGCGCGAA
The DNA here is from genome assembly GCA_044226485.1 of Anaerolineales bacterium. Taxonomy (GTDB): domain Bacteria; phylum Chloroflexota; class Anaerolineae; order Anaerolineales; family UBA6663; genus UBA6663. The sequence goes on along the minus strand of JBGAGY010000008.1, from coordinate 322,940 downwards.
GCGATCCTCGTCGCCAATGGTGGGACGGGGTCGAGCGGGCTCAACCGCAACGTCAGCGATGCCGAGAAGGCCCGCCTGGTCGGCTGCACCTTCATGCAAGACTCGAGCGCGCTGCCGTTCAGCGCCTGGTTGATCGTCGGCGGCTGCGGCAACGGCGGCGACATCATCCGCTTCGATCAAAGCGTGACTCAGGTGTCGTTGACCGACGCCCTCCCGCCCGTGACGGCTGCTGGCACAAAGATCCAGGGCCGCACGCCGGATGGCAACTCGTTCCTATGGCCGCGCATCGACGGGGCCGGCATATCGAGCACGTATTGCTCAGACGGCTTTACGATCGCGGCCGACAACGTCGAGCTCTCGGTCTTGACAATCGTCAACCTGCGGCCTGCCAGCCTGCTGGTCAACTACGCCTGCGCGGATGTGCTTGTGCTGAGCGGATCCGGGAGCGTGATCGAAAACAACCTCCTCGGCGAAACTGTCGCGTCGACGAGCTGCAACTCGGACGCCATCACACGCAACGCTTCGTATGGCATCCGCTTGCTGGCGAACAGCGCCGGCGGGCCGGGCTCGCCGATCGCGCGCATCAGCATGAACACCATCGGCTGCCACAGCCGCTCCGGCATCCACATCGAGAACGGCGCCGACTATGTCTCGATCCTGCCGACGCCCAACACGTCGCCGGCCTTCCCCAATCTCATCGGCACGGACTACACCGGAACTCAGGCCCGGCCGAACGGCGTGGGCATCTCGACCGCCACGCGCATCGCGTCGACCTACACCGACGGCCTGATCGTGGCCGGCAACCTGGTCTCAGGCAATCTTGGCGACGGCTTGCAGCTACGCGCTGTGACCAACGCGTCGATCAACACGAACGTCATTGGCGTCACAAACCCTGACGGGAACGGGAACCGGCAGCCACTTGGGAACGGCGGATCCGGCGTGATCTTCGACGACAGCGCCTTTGTCTCGCTCGATGGCAACATCCTGGTGAACTCGAACACCACGTCGATCATCGCGGCCAATCACGGCGACGGCATCGCGATCACGAACACAGTCGGGGCTCAGATCGGCGCGCTGGCGAGCACCGCGCTGGTGATCGGGTCGCCGCTGATGACGGCCAGCCAGCCGCCCGCGCCTTCGTTGACCTGTCGGCCGGGCTGGGGCAATGGCGGCTATGGCATCGTGCTCGACAACGCGTCGACGGCGGCGGCGATCTATCCGCACACGGTGTCGTGCAGCGGCAGAGCCGGCATCGCGACGCGCAGCTCCGGCGGCGGGACCACGATCGCGCCGACGCTGATCGCGCTCAACGGCGGGCTGCCGATCGACATCGGCGACGACGGCCCGACGGGCCTCAACTATCCGACGGTGACGGCCTTCAACGCCGGGGCGAACCCGCCCGTGCTCAGCGGCACCGGTTGCGTGAACTGCCGCACGGCCATCTACAGCGCGATCGGTGATCCAGGCGCGCCGGGCGGTGGCGGCCTGCGGCTCGGGCTCGTCAACAACACCCAGGCGAGCTGGAGCCAGCTCCTGCCCGGCATCACGGCGCCGCCGTTCGACGCCTGGGTGCCCCGGCCCACAGCCCGCAGCTTCGCGGCGCTCGAGATCGACGCCGGCAACAACAGCTACGAGCTCAGCCCGCGGCCGCTCGTGTTCCTGCCAGCCTTGCAGAAGTAACCACCTGATTCTCGAACATGAGGATGATGACCATGATCTCTCCCAGCAACAAACCCACTGCCCGCCCGTCGCTGCGGGCGCTCGCCTTCGCGCTGGCGGCCGCCACGATCGTCACGGCCTGCAAGGCGTCGGCCACACCCACGGCCGCGCCGCCCCAACCCACCTCGGCCACGCCGGTCGCCACTCCGACGCCGGCGCCCGTGTCGCAACCGACGGCCGAGCCAACCGTGGCGCCGGCCGCGACGACCGTCGTCCTTTCGGAAGATGGGGTCATCGAGGCGGTGCACACAGCCTGGGCCGCGCTGGGCGCCGCCGGGCCGCGCAGAGTCGTGCAAACGAGCACGGACTCCGAAGGCGCTGGAACGGTGATTGAGGCGGTCTTTGTCCCGCCCGATTCGTTGCATCAGATCGTCGAGATCGGCGGCCACGCGATCGCCGAGCAGTACAGCATCGGCGACACGATCTACAACAACACGCCGGAGACCGGCTGGGTGAGCACGCAGGTGTCGGGCGGCACACCTGGCATGCTGGCCATGTTCGACGACTCGGATGCGCTTAGCGATGCCCTGACGTACTCGAACGCTCGCGTCGAGGGCAACGAGAGCGTCAACGGTCACGAGGCCGTGGTCTATGCTTACTCGAGTCAACTCAAGGGTGCTGACATGGTCGTTCAGCACCGGCTCTGGGTCGACACGACCAGCGGGCTGCCGGTCAAGAACGAGATCGTCAGCGACGAGGGCACGACGACTCAGGAATTCACGTTCGATGCAAGCCTGACGATCGATCTGCCTGCCGACGTGGCCGCTGCCCCGCCGGCACCCTGAACGGCGCGCCTCCGCGGTGTCGGTCGAAACGAGAACGGGGTGCTCGAAGACATCTTCGAGCACCCCGTCCGCTCTGTCGTGAAGGTTCGTGCGACGCTCTTACAGGCTCAAGCCAAACGCCGCGGCGCCCAACAGGCCCGCCTTCGAATTCAAGATGACGTGCACGGGCACCTGGGTCAGCAACTCGCGGAAGCGTCCCTTCGCGCGCAACGCCTCGAGAAACGCCGGCTTCTGCAGATACGGCAGGATCCGCGGCGGGATGCCACCGCCCAGGTAGACGCCGCCCGTGGCCAGGACTTTCAGGGCCAGGTTGCCGGCCTCGGCGCCCAGGATCTCGACGAACAGATCCAACACCGCCCCGGCCAGGGCGCAGGGGCGCGCCGGATCCTGCGCGGCGTTGAAGATCACGGGCGTGGGGTCATCGCAGTTGGCCAGCTGCTCGGCCAGCCAGGCGGGCTCTTCAGCGTGCTGGATCGCCTTGAGGTAGGCGTACAGGAGCGGAATGCCCAGCCCGCCCGAGCACACGCGCTCAAAGCTGACGTGCGAGTAGCCTTGCTGGTTGAGGTAGCGCAGCAACCCGATCTGCAGCTCGCCGACCGGGCCGAAGGACGCGTGGCTGCCTTCTGAGGCGTGGGCCGTGTACTTCCCGTCGACGCTCGTGAGGAAGCCCTCGCCCAGGCCGGTTCCCGGCGCGATCACGCCGACGCTGCCGCCCGCCACCCGCGTGCCGGCGCTCAACGTGTGGATGTCTTCGGCACGCAAGATCGAGACCGCGTGGGCCACGGCTTCGAGGTCGTTCAGCAGGGCGACCTTGCTCAGCTTGAACTCGGTCGCCAGCCGCTCGGCATCGACGATCCAGGGCAGGTTCGTGATCTGCGCCCGTCCGTTAACGATCGGGCCGGCCACGCCAAAGCACCCGCGCTCAACGGGCAGATTCACGGCGGCGAGGAATTCGGAGACGATCGCCTCGAACGTCGCGTACTGCCCGCTCTGATAGGTCCGCTCGACAAGCGGCTCGTGTGGCCCCTTCTCCGAGGAGAAGATGGCCAGGATGGTTTTCGTTCCGCCAATATCACCGATCAGCGCATTCATGATCGCGTCCGTTTTCCCTCAGGCGACCTTGACGGCTTCGCCGTGGGCAGCGGACTGATAGATCGAGTCGAGGATGCGTGTCACGGTGTACGCCTGCTCGGGCTTGACGACAAGCTCGGCCTCGCCGCGCACGGCCCTGACCCAGGCCTGGGCTTCCTTGAAGCCGCCGTTGAAATCCTCGGGCCGACCACCCGGGATGAATGACGCGCCCATCCCGTAGTTGTTGACGTACAGTTTGCCGCCGTGCTCGCCGTTGACGCGCACATTGTAGGTCGCGGCGCCCTGGAAGTCGGCCGCGCGCAGGATCGGGCCGCCGGGCGGGAACATGTCGGCGCCGGCCTTCGTGCCGCACAGCATCGTCATGGCTTCGGTCGTCAGGATCATGTTGAGCGCCCACGACGATTCGATCATCACCGTCGCGCCGTTCTTGAACCGCACGAGCCCGAACGCGGCATCTTCGACCTCGTACTTCGTCGGATCCCAGGGCCCGCCGCTGTTCGCCGGGCTGCCGATCTTGGCCAGCTTGTCGAACGTGGACCCAAGCACGACGTCGGGCTCGTAGTTGTCCATCATCCACAGGGTCAGGTCGAGCGCGTGAGTCGCCAGGTCGATCAGCGGACCGCCGCCCTGCTTCTCCTTGTCCATGAACACGCCCCAGGTCGGGACGCCGCGGCGGCGGGTCGCAAAGGCCTTGGCGAAGTAGATCTCACCCAGCTGACCCTCGTCGCACAGCGACTTGAGGAAAAGCGAGTCTTCGCGGAAGCGGTTCTGGTAGCCGATGGTCAGCAGCCTGCCCGTTTCGCGTGAGGTGTCGAGCATGGCCTTCGCCTCGGCGGCCGTCTTGGCCATGGGCTTCTCGCACATGACGTGCTTGCCCGCCTTCATCGCCGCAATCGAGATCTCGGCGTGGGTGCTGTTCGGCGTGCAGACATGCACCATGTCGATGTCCGTGCGCTTGAGCACGTCCTGGTAGTCGGTGCAGACCAGGGCGTCCGCCGTCCCGAACTGCTTCGCCGACGCCTGCGCCCGTTCGATCACCAGGTCGCAGAACGCCACCACTTCCACGCCTTCCTGTCGCACCAGGCTCGGCAGGTGTTTGCCGTTCCCGATGAAACCGCATCCAATGATGGCGACTTTGAGCTGCTTCATGGCCGTGTTTTTCCTGTTTTTGGGGGTATCTGTTGGGGGCGTATGCCCAATATGCCGCGCGCGATCGGTGCGATGGCGCGCGATTCCCAGGCATTATAACGACGGGTCGGGCCTTGTCAACGCTGCGGGGCTGGCGTCCGCCGGTGCGAGTGGATCGCGGGAGTTCTGGGCCGTGGGTGACGCTGTTTCGCGAAGGGTCGCGGCTCGAACGCGTCGATCTCCGGCCATCCCCGACATCGGTCGGGCCGAGATCTCCAGCTGCACCAGGTCGTCACTACCCGGCCCGCTACGACGCGGCGCGGATCCATCGCCCCGAAATGCGAGGCGGGCCCTATCGGGCAACTTCTCGGGCGCTCGGGTCCTGGCGCCGGGACCTCTCGAAAGAAACAGACCTGAAAGGACGGGCGCCGGAGCTCCGGCGCCCGTCCTTTCAGCACCTATTGCCGCCGCACGAGGGGCAGATCGATCCAATACAGGGGCTGGCCGGCCGTGAAACTGTCCATCGCGACAGGGCTCCACAGGCCGCCGACGTTTCGCGCCTGGACGCTGAGCCAATAGGTCTGGCCCACCGTCAAACCAAGGCCGCTTCGAGTAATCCACAGAGCAGGTGTCTCGGTCCAACTGACGACGTCGGCTGTGCCCGGCGCCGTGCCGATGGCATAGCGGTAGCCGGTGATGGCCGAGTCGGGGTCCGCGCCGCCCCAGGTGCCCATGACCGAGCTGACGCCGACAGGTCCGGCCCCGGCAACGACAGCGATCATGCGCGGCGCCGTTTGATCCGTGATCTGGCCCGCATAGTCGATGGTGACATGGAAGCGGGTGTCCGGCGCGATCTCGACGCCATCGGTCCCACGAGCGGTCGTCACGCTGACGGTGTAGGCGCCACGCGGAACCAGCGAACTGACATCGAAGTAACCTCGCCAGATCCTGTCAGAGTCCCAGGCGGCCTGGAGCATTACGGGATACGCCGTGTACGGTGGCGTTCGGCCAAATGTCACGATCGGATCGATGCTTGTATCCATGGGGCGGCTGAAGTTCACCTCGAAAGTGCCGCGCTGAATGCCGAGTGTGGAGTCAGGCCCAACCGCGACACTGGTCACATATGCCGGCGCTGAAGGCTCTGGCTCTGTGAGGGGAGAAGGATAGGAGACAATCCCCAGCCCAAACTCGTCCATGCCGTCATAAATCAATGCACCAATAGCCCCTCCATCAGTTGTGCTCCACCAATTGCTGGGAAGCGCAGCGTTCTGCGTCACATAGCTACGGAGTGCCAATTGGCCTGGCATTGGGATGATGTTGTTGTGGTGCATGGAGGGCACGTCAGTCAGATAAGTGTCTACGGATGCCGCTGCGCCTTCATTTCCGACAACCGTGTTGCTATAACAATCTGTGGTCCCCATTGGAGACAAACCCACTGCGCTGACGTTGGCGATCAAATTGCCATAAGCCCTTCCCTCAGTTCCAACCCACAACCCGTATTCGGTGCCAATAATTCGATTGCGCACCACCTCCATATTGCCGCCGCGCACAATCATTCCTGAATGGTGTCCATGCCCGATCACGTTGTTATCAGCGATGAAACCATATACGGGAACGCTGTTCTCAAACACCTCCACACTTCCTCTTTCGACGTCATTTTCGACAACGTAGAGATCGGAACTCGCTGCTATCGCGATGTCTCCATCGCTAATGCGGTTTCGCCCAATGTACATCGGATGGTTCCGATCCGTGGTCCCGTTCAAGACCCTCGTGCTCTCTGTAAGCATATTGGAGATCGCATTGTCCGCCACAAATGGCGATGAGTTGCTAACCTCCACGGATCGACCATATTCGATGATGGTGTGTTGTATAACCGACCCACCCAAGTATTGGGAATTGCCATCGAATAACCCTGCTTGCGCGGAAGAGAATACGATGCTTTCCCAACTGCGAGGATACGGGTTCGTCAATGCAGATGTGAAGCGAATGGGCGCGTCACCTGTGCCCGTGGCCACGAGAGTACCGCCTATTTGAAGGGATTTTCCAGCATCGAATTTGATTGTGGTGCCGGCCTCAATGGTCAACGTCACGCCCGCGACCACACTCACTGTTCCCGTTACATGGTAAACATGAGATCGCGTCCAATTGGCGTTTGTCGTGATCATGCCAGAGACAGAAACTTCGCCTGGTTCAATGTCCAATGACACAGGAAAACTCTTGGTATATCCGCCCGGCTTCGAAAGAGATAGGGTGAACGCGACCGAATGTCCATATGGGGCGGTCGGCGAAACCGTCACACGGAAGGAAGCTGTCGATGTTGTACCGCTTGGCAAATCACCCATTGACAATGATGGAACTGACACCGCGACATATGGATCTGTTGTCAAGAGTTGACCGGTTACTTGGCCTGCCGTTCCCCACGTGTTTCGGACAGTGAGGGTGACGGTAACAGTTGTTCCCCGCGCTAGACTGCCGACCGGAGCGCCATTCGCCTGAACGGATACAAGCGTCAGTTCAGGAAGTGGGGCGGTCGAAAAAGCTTGGTCCGCATTGAGCCTCCCCACACCGAGGTCGCCAATATGTGTCGGGTTCGCGGCGTCGACGCTCACAGCCGTGTGGATGATCTGCGCGCGCACGAGCGCGGCCGACCAATCGGGGTGCTGGCTGCGCAACAGGCCGGCCAGGCCCGAGGCAAAGGGCGCCGCGACAGACGTGCCTGAGGCGGCGCCGTAGCCGCCGCCCGAGAGCGTGGTCGTGATCGCTTCACCAGGAGCCGTCACGTCGACCCAGGCGCCGTAATTGGACGTCGCCGTCTTGACGTCCGAGGCGTCGGTGCCGGCGACGGCCAGCGCGTCGTCGTACGCCGCCGGGTAGAACGGAGCGCTGGCGTTGTCGTTGCCGGCTCCGCCCACCACCACGGCGGTCTGAGAGGCCGCAGCGACCGCTGCCCGCAGCGTGGCCGAGTCGCTGGCGCCGCCCAGGCTGAGGTTGATCACCTTCGCGCCCTTGGCCGCGGCATACGCGATGCCGGCCGCGATGTCGGAGTAGTTGGCGATGCCGCCCGGCTGCGTGACCTTGACGATCATCAGCCGACAGCCCCAGCACACCCCTGCTCCTCCGAGGCCATTGTTGGCTGCAGCCGCGATCACGCCGGCGACCTGCGTGCCGTGTCCGGTCGTATCGCTCAGATCGGCGTTGTTGCCGTAGATGTTCCAGCCGTGGATGTCGTCAACGTAGCCATCGTTGTCGTCGTCGAAGCCGTTGCCCGCGATCTCGCCCGGGTTCACCCAAAGCTGACCGGCCAGGTCTTCGTGCCCGAGATCCACGCCCGCGTCGATCACGGCGATAGTCACGCTGGAGGAGCCGGTTGTGCTCGCCCAGGCACCCGGCGCCTGTATCTTCGCGAGGCCCCACTGGCTCGCATAGAGCGGATCCGTCGGCGGATCGGCCACCAGGTGCGCCACAGCGTCGCGCTCGGCATACACGACGGCCGGATCAGCCGTCAGGGTCGCGATCGCGGCCTCGGCGCTCGTTTCATTGGGCAGCGTCAGCCGATAGACGGCGATGGGTCCGGCGGCGCCCTGCGCTCCGTCAACCGGCGCCAACCCGTCCTCGACCGGAAGGTCGAAGAGCCGACTCGCTGTCATCGCGCCGATGCTGTCCGCCAGGCTGTTGAGGGTAGAGCCGCTTGCGGCGACGCCCTCACGTTGCGGCCCAGCAGTTGTTCGCAGAGCGACCAGTATCGGGGTCGCGTGTGCCGCGACTGTGCCTGCAGCCGCAGCGATTGGGTCAGCGGCGGTGGCTGCAGGAACGGGTCCCATGCCCGCCACGAGAAGTGCGAACAGCAACGCTACGCGCGTGAATCCGGAGAGGGTTACATCGATGGGCATATGTATCTACCTTGTGTCAGCGCGAGTAACGCCCGCGGCTGACGGCGACTCAAAACAGGATTGTTATCGGCCCGTCAAGACGGGACTTCATCCGCAAACTCAAAAGCACATTCCATACCGGACAGTGTCAGGCCGATATAGCGGCTTTTTCCGACGTCGGAACCGGTTTCGCGGCGGGGAGAGTCAGGGTGAAGGTGCTGCCCTGCCCTTCGCCGGCGCTGAAGAGCTCGATCGAACCGCGCATGCGTTCGGCCAGCTTGCGTGAGATCGACAGGCCGAGGCCCGTGCCGCCGAAGCGACGCGCGATCTCACGATCCGCCTGAACAAAGGGTTGGAAGAGGCGATGCTGTTTGTCAGGCGCGATGCCGATGCCCGTGTCGGTGACGCTGATGAGCACCGCCCTGCCGTTGGGAGTATGTTCCACGTTCACCGTGATGCAACCCCTGTCGGTGAACTTGATGGCGTTGCCGACGAGGTTCAACAGGATCTGTCGCACCATGTCGGCGTCGGCCCAGGCATACGGAGGCGCATCAGCCGGAAGATGCAGCTCCAGGGTGAGACCGTGATCGGCGGCCGGGAAGCGATAGAGGTCACATACTTCGCCGGCCAGTGTGGCAAGGTCCACGGCCGTCGCATCCACTTCAACCTTGCCGGCTTCCAGCCGCGCGATGTCGAGCACGGCATTGACCACGGTGAGCAACCGTTGTGAGGAGTCGTGAGCGATCTGAATGAAGCGCCGCTCTTCGTCATGATCCTCACACTGCCCGGACAGCACGAGGTCGAGCGAACCGATGATGCCGGTCAGGGGCGTGCGCAGCTCATGCGAAGTGGACGCCAAGAAGTCGCTCTTGATCTGATCGGCTTCCTGCGCGACGGCCGCCATCTCGTTGGCGCGCACGATGGCGGTGGTCAGCTGTTCGTTGATCGCGACGAGCGCGGCCTCGGCCTGAAAGCGGGCCCGGCCCGTGCGATATAACACCTCGCAGACGACGACGACCGTCACGAGCACAAGCGTGCTGGCCCTCAGATTCGACTCGATGTCTTCAGGATGGTTGGCGAGGTTGATGATCCAATAGGCCGCGCCCAGCAGGACCGTCATCGGCCAGAAGTAGCGTGTGGGCTTCCACATCACCAGGATCGGGATCGGGATCGTCAGCAGCGTGATCCAGGCAGATGAGATGCGCAGGGTCACGATCAGGGCGCTGACTATCGCCACCCAGGCGACATACACGACAAACCAGGTTCTGGGTTGTGCCTCTCGTAGTTTGTTGCCCAGAATAGCGCCCATTTTTCGACACCCGATCCGGGCCGCCGCGTCGTGGCAGTGCCCTTCATCCCTCTTTGGAGTCTAGGGCGCGCTTGGTTTTCACACCATAAAGCAACGGTGAAACTATCGGCCTTTACAGGTCCAGTTGGCCGTGCTGGCCGGCCAGGTGGGCGGCCAGGACCCCATCGGCCAGAGCCTCGGGCGTTAACGCGTTTTTCGGGAGCCTGAACGGGACGTTTTTCCAGAACGGCGTGTCGACGGCACCGGGGCGCACGACGCTGACCCGCCGGCCGCGCTGTTCCTTGCGCAGAGCATCCGCAAAAGCCTCGAGGCCCGCCTTAGAGGCTGCATACGCCGTAAGCCCCGGTAGCCGCATGCGCTCATGAACGGCGCCGATGAACATGAGGTGCCCGTCGGCGGCCAGCAACGGCAGGCTGTGGTGCGTGGTCAGGTACGCGCCGGTCAGATTGGCATCGATGATGCGCCGCCACACTTCGGGTGGCAGGCTGTCGCATTCTTTCGCCACGATGTCGCCGGCGGCATAGAGAAACAGATCGATATCCGACACAACTTGCGCGATCTCGAGCACAGCGTTGTGCACCGAATAGGAGTCGGCGACGTCGGCTTCGACGACCTGCGCCGCTCCGTCCACAGGGACGCCGGACCGGCTCACGGCGTGCACCTGCCAGCCAAGGTTTGCGAGCTTCATCGTGAGCGCGCGTCCGATCCCGCCGGCCGCGCCCCAGACCAGGGCATGAGGCATGTTCTTCCTCCACAAAAGGACCTGTGGAGTGGAACTGTAGTGCCGGATGTCGTGGCATTCGGTCTTGTCGGAGGCTGCCGGTTTAGCGTTTCGTGAACGCGTGACGGTACAATCCGGTCCTCCGCGGAGATCCGGCCTGCCACCACTGACCCGCTGGTACATCAAGACATCGCTGGTTCATTTCGTAGCGGTTCTCATCGTCGGACTCGTGCTGATGCTCCGGCTCATCGTTGATCTGCTGGCGTTCGTCGCGGCACTGCAGCCGACGTATGTCCATCTGCTCATGCTCGGCTGGGTCGCGCAGTTGGTCTTCGGCGTCGCGTTCTGGATTCCTCCACGTTCTCTGCATGGCGCGCCGCGCGAAGATGAACGGCCGGCGGTTCTGGCCTTCGTCTTGCTGAACGCTGGCGTCCCGCTCGTGGGTTCGGCCAGGCCGTCGGTCTTCATCCCACATGGCCTCTGATGGGCCGCACGCCGAAGGTCTGGCAGCCGCGCGTCAAGCCTTATGGGGTGTGATGGATCTCCTGCCGGCGCCCTCCTCGACCATTTGGCGGAGGCCCACCGGTGTCGACTGACAGGGATCTCAGGGTGATCCGATAGCGGCGTAGGCGAACACGGCTTACGCTGTCCACAAAGCGGCACTCATCGTTTTCAACCAGCGACGCCGGAGGATCATCATGCATTACCGCCTCAACGCGTCCGTCTTAGGCCTGGGCGGCGACCCTGTCGGCCACCTCAATCGACTCGTGGTCAGCCCGTCGGCGCACGAGGTCACGCACCTCATCGTCCACACAGGCGGCCTCTTCGGTGACGATCGAGTCGTGGCCATCGACCACGTCGAGCAGGCGGCCAGCGACATGATCACGCTCTTCCGCTCAGCCGATGACGTAGGCCACCTGCCCGTATGGAACGAGATGCCCATCGAAGGATCCGATCAGTTGCATGCGCTCTGGTCCGTGCCAGACCAGGAGGCCTCGGCGCCGCAGCCCAGCCCGCTCTCCTCATTGAGCGCGATCCTGCTGCGTGAGGGCGTCAGGGTGCGATCTTCAGACGGCGTGGACGTGGGGGACGTCGAGACTGTCGCGACAGGCTCTGACGCGACGACGATCACGTTTCTGCATGTCGCGCGCGGATGGATGGGCCGCGAACGCCATCTGGTGCCGATCGCGTGGGTGAGCCACATCGGCGCCGACGTCGTTCACCTCAACGTCGGCGAGAGCACCGTCACCGACTCCTTGGCTCTCTAGCGCGATGAATAAGCCTCTGTCGGTCAGAGGCTTGAAGAGGCAGGCGCCGGCAGCGTTTCGGCGAAGTGACAGGCAGAGACATGCCCATCGGCCATCTGGCGCAAGGCCGGCGTCTCGACCTTGCAGCGCTCCTGCGCCCATGGACAACGTGGATGAAACCGGCAACCCGGAGGCGGCGTGAGCGGACTCGGCACGTTGCCTTCCAAGGTAATGGCCGGAGCCGGCCGGTCAGGATCGGGCTCGGGCGTGGCTGCGAGCAGTGCCAGCGTATAAGGGTGCTGCGGGGCGCGGAAAACGTTGACCGTCGGCCCCATCTCCGCTACGCGGCCGAGATACATCACCAACAGCCGATCCGCCATATGTTGCACGACGTCGAGATTGTGCGAGATGAAGAGGTATGTCAGGCCGTACTCGCGCTGCAACTTCACGAGGAGGTTGAGCACCTGCGCCTGAACCGACACGTCGAGCGCCGACGTCGGCTCGTCGAGGACGATCAGCTTCGGCCGCAACGCCAGCGCCCGGGCGATCGCCACTCGCTGAGCCTGCCCGCCAGATAGCTGTCGCGCGCGTTTGCGCAGATCGTCGGACGAGAGCCCGACCGCTTCGAGCAACTCGACCACCCGCCGCGTCAACGCCTCGCCGCGCAACGGGGAGTGCGTCACGAGCGGCTCGGCGACAAGATCATGCACGCTGAGGCGCGGGCTTAGCGACAAGTACGGGTTCTGATACACGATCGCGAGTTCGCTGCGGCTCGCGCGCAATGCCCGGCTGTCGAGCTTCGCCAGATCCTTCCCGTCAAACACGATCTCGCCCGATGTGGGCTCCGTGATGCGCAGGATGCAGCGTGCCAGCGTCGTTTTGCCGCAGCCGGATTCGCCGACCAACCCCAACGTCTCTCCCGAGTTCAACACGAAGCTGACGTCATCGACGACGCGCGCCCACTGGCGTTTGAACGCCCCAGATCGGATCGCGAAGGCCTTGCTCAGGCCGCGCACTTCGAGCAGGGTCATGGCGCCGCCTTCGCGTGTGTGTAGAGGTGGCAGGCCGCCAGGTGGCCCGGCGAGCCCTCGAGCAACGTCGGCCGCTCGAGCCGGCACGGCTCGAACACGCGCGGGCAGCGAGCCGCGAACGGGCAGCCCGCGACAGCGGACAGGCCCGACGGGACCTGCCCATCGATGGCCGCAAGGTCCCGGCCGCGTGACCCCGGACGAGGCAGCGCGCCGAGCAGCCCCTGTGTGTAAGGATGTCTGGGATCGCGGAACAACGCGCCCGTCGTCGTGGTCTCGACAAGGGTGCCGGCGTACAGCACACCGACGCGATCGCAGGTCTGCGCGACCACTCCAAGGTCGTGCGTGATCAGCAGGATCGTCAGGCCGTGTGTGTCGCGCAGGCGCTTGAGCAGTCGTAGGATCTGCGACTGGATGGTGACGTCGAGGGCCGTCGTGGGCTCATCCGCGATCAGGAAACTGGCGCCCGACGCCAGCGCTAACGCGATCATGGCTCGTTGCTGCATGCCGCCCGAAAGCTGATGCGGGTACGCGCGCAGGACGCGCTCGACATCGGGCAGCCCGACGTCCGTCAGCAGCTCGACGGCCCGTTTGCGGGCGGCAGCGCCCTTCGAGCCAAGGTGATGCCCGATGACATGCTCGAGTTGCTCGCCAAGCGTGAACGTCGGGTTGAGCGACGCCGCCGGATCTTGAAAGATCATGGCCACGCGACGGCCACGCACGTCGTGCCATGCACGCCGATCGAGCAGATCGACGCCGTCGAGCGAAAGGCGCGCCGCCGTCACCTGGCCGGGCGCCGGCACGAGGCCCATCAGCGCCAGGCTTGTCACGGTCTTGCCGCAGCCCGACTCGCCCACGAGCCCGAAGATCTCGCCACGCTCCACCGTCAGGTCCACGCCGTTGACGGCGTTGAACCGCCCGGCATGGGTCTGGAACGCGATCCGCAGATCCTGAACCTCGAGGTAGCTCATGCACCCTTACCGAATAAGGATCTTTCCAGTACACGGATCGCCCGGAGTACTTCCGATGCCACTGATATCCGTGCGATCTGCTTTTCTCCGTGTGATCCGTGTCCTCGCTGGTTCATCATCGGTCTCATCAGCTGTTTGCGTCCTGCACGCTGTCGCCGAGCAGATTGAACGCCAGCGTCGACAGGAAGATCGCCAGCCCGGGGAAAGTGACGTACCACCAGCGATCCGGAAAATACAGGCGGCCGTTGCTGACCATCTGACCCCAGTCAGCGGTCGGCGGCTGCACGCCCAGGCCCAGGAACGACAACGCCGCGCCTGTCAGAATGGCCGAACCGAGGTCGAGCGTGGCCTGCACAATCACAGGCGAGAGCGTGTTCGGCAGGATATGCCGGCCGATGATCACCAGGTCGTTGACGCCCATCACGCGTGCTGCCTCGACGAACGGTCTGTCGCGCAGCGCCACGACCTGCGCGCGCACGATGCGCGTGTACCACGGCCACCATGTGAACGCGATCGCCAGCGCAGCGTTTGTCAGGCTCGCGCCGAGCGCCGAGGCGATGAAGATCGCCAGCAGCAGCGGCGGGAATGCCAGGAAGACGTCGGTCAAGCGCATGATGACCTCGTCGATCCAGCCGCCGAAGTAGCCCGCGATCGCGCCGAGCGGCACGCCGACGGCGACCGCCACAGCCACCACAAGCAGCCCGAGCGCCAGCGCTGTCCGACCGCCAAAGAGGACCCGGGCATACAGGTCGCGTCCGAGATGATCGGTGCCAAACGGATGCTCGGCCGAGGGCGCCAGAAGTTTCTCAGGCGGGTTCGGCTCGCCCTCGCCTTCAAGCGGTCGCGCAGTCAGCAGCGGCGCGAAGACGGCGCTGACGACGAAGAGCAGGATGATCAACCCGCTGACCCACGCCAGCGCATCGCGACGCAGCCGCCCCGGGATCGAATCCGGCGCGAAGCGTGCCCCAAACCAGCGCGCGACAAGCGTCATCGCAGCACCACCCGCGGGTCGAGCTGTGCCTGGATCAGGTCGACCGCCAGGTTGATGAGCACGTAGAACACCGTCACCACAAGCGTCACAGACACGATCACGGGGAAGTCAGCATTGAGGATCGAGTCGGTCACGTACTTGCCCAGCCCAGGCCAGGAGAAGATCACCTCGACCAGGAACGAGCCGGTCAGCGAGAACGCAAACGACAGACCGAGCACATTGAGCGCCGGCACGATCGCGTTCTTGAGGGCGTAGCGGAAGAGGACGTCGCGCTCGGGCAGGCCCTGCGCCCGCGCGGCCATGATGTACTTCTCGCCAAGCACCTCGACCATGGCCGCGCGCGTCATACGCAGCGTGAGGGCGATGGGATACGTCGCCAGCGTGAAGGCCGGCAGGATCAGGTGCAGGAGCGCGTCGCGCCAGGCCGCCATGTTGCCGGTCACTGCCGCGTCGATCAGGTGGAAACCCGTGATGGTCTGGATCGGGTAAAGCACCGCCACCTCGTTCGAGGTCCGCGACGAGAGTGGCAGCCAGCCCAGCGCGCCGAAGAAGATCAACTGCAGGATGAGCGCAAGCCAGAAGGCCGGGATCGACACGCCAGCGATCGAGAGCACGCGCGTCGTCTGATCGAACCAGCCGCCGCGCCACGCGCCCGCCAGCACGCCGGCCGGGATGCCGATCAGCAGCGCCAGCGCGATGCTGACCAGCACAAGCTCGAGCGTCGCCGGCAGGAACGTCTCGAGGTCGTTCACGATCGCGTGCTTGGTCTTGTACGAGATCCCCAGGTCGCCCGTGAGGATGTCGCCCATGAACTTCGCGTACTGCACGACCAGCGGCTGATCGAGCCCCAGCCGCTCACGGGCCAGCGCGATCTGCTCCTCCGTGGGGCGCTGCCCGGCGTACAGCGCCGCCGGGTCAGACGGCACCACGCGCGAGATCAGGAACGTCAGCGCCGAGACGCTGAACAGCACCAATCCCGCCAGGGCGAGACGACGGAGGAGGTAGAGAGTCATAGACAGCCGACCCCGGACGGCGGACCGCAGACCTCTGGCCTGAGTGGGTCGCCGGGCGCCAGAGCGCTCCAACCACCCACCGCGGTCCGCGGTCTGCCGTCCGAGGTCATTCCTTACCTCGTCAGCTGATAGACAAACACCACGTGCGGATACGCAGGATTATCCACATATCCCTTGATGTCGTCACGGATGATGTGGATGTTGCTCTGGTCGAAGAAGAACAACGCGGCGGCGTTGTCGATCAGCATGCTGTTGGCCTGCTTGAACATCTCCTCGGCCTTGGCCTTGTCTCCGCCGCTGACCTCGTTGGCCTGGTCGATCAGGGTATCGAACGCCGGATCGCTGTAGTAGCCCAGGTTGAACAGGGTCGACTCTTCGCTGTGGAACAGGTTGAAGAAGAAGTCGTAGGGCGTGACGTAGCTCGGCCACCAGTACATGACGAAGATGTCCTGCGCCTTCGACGGATCGCCCTTGCCCAGATCCCACTGCGCCTCCCAGGCCATCGGCTGCAGGTTGAGCGTGATGCCCAGCTTGGCCAGCTCGGCCTTCCAGAGCTCGCCGGCCGCCTGTTCCACCGTGTCGCCGATGGCGTAGGTCATGGTCAGCTCAAGCCCTTCGCCAACGCCGGCCTCGGCCAACAGCGCCTTGGCCTTATCGAGGTCGTACGTGTACTGCGTCGCGGCGGCGTCGTGGCCGAACATGCCTGTCGGGATCAGGCCGCGCGATTGCGTGGCGTAGCCTTCCAACGCGGTATCGATGAAGACCTGGTAGGGGAAGGCGTACGACAGCGCCTGGCGCACCTTGGCATTGTCGAGCGGCGCCTTCTTGACGTTGAACTGGCCGACAAGGTTCTGGTAGGCCGGGTTCGACAACACCGTCACGCCGGGCTTCTCGTCGAGCGCCTTGAGGTTCTCGGTCGGCAGCTGATAGGTCCAATCCGCCTCGCCCGATTCGATCTTCTGCTGGCGCACGGTCGTGTCCTCGACGACTTCCATCACGACCTTGTCGATCTGGCCGTCCTTCCAGCCGCCCCAATAGTCGTTGAAGCGGGTCAGCACGACACGCGCGCCGGGCTCGTACGACTCGATGGTGTACGGGCCGGTGCCGCCGTCATGGCCTTCGTTGAACCAGGCGCCGTCCTTGTCGACCACCGACGGGCTGAAGATCCAGGCCGCGTAGCCAGATGAGGCCACCAGGTCGAGCGGCGTGGCGTAGTCGAGCTTGAAGACCACGGTGTAGTCATCGGGCGTCTCGATGGTGTTGACCACGCCCCAGATCCACGACGCGCCGCCGGCCAGGGTCTTGGTGCGCTCGATCGACGACTTGACGGCGGCCGAGTTGAAGGCCGTGCCGTCGTGGAACTTGACGCCCTCGCGCAGCTTGAACGTCCAGGTCAGGCCGTCCTCCGAGGAGGACCAACTCGTCGCGAGGCCGGGAGTCAACACATCCTTGCCGCCGGGCGTGTACCAGACCAGCGGCTCGTAGATGTTGGACGTGACGGCGTTGTCGTTCGAGAACGACGTGCTCGGGTCGAGGTCCGGGAACGTGGTCGGGTACGAGATGGTCAGGATCTTGGGCGCGGGCGTCGCGGTCGGTCCGGCCGGGGCGGCGGGGCCGGCGCAGGCCGCGAGCGCCACGGCGGCGGCCGTCAGCGCACTCATCATCACATGTCGTTTCGCGGGCATAGCTCTCTCCTCCTGAAGAAATACTTGGTTCCAGGTGCAGCGGGGTTTCAGCCGCGGATTTCGCGGATGACGCGGATTTCCAGAATCGATCGGCGAAATCTGCGAAATCCGCGGCCAAATCCCCTCTTATCAATCAGTCACGCCATACTGCTCGAGCGCCTGGGTAGGCGTCAGGAAACCGTTGCGGACGTCGTCGCGCACGCGCTCGGGGTCGCGTTCGGATGGGTTGCCCCAACCGCCGCCGCCGGTCGAGCTGACGACTACGCGGTCGCCCGTGTGCAACGGCCCGAAGTACGAGACCCGCCGCGTCAGTGTCTGCTCGTGATCGGTGCCGGCCCAGACCACGGCTTTGTTGACGCCCGAGCCCTCGCCGCCATAGAGGCCCCACGGCGGGTAAAGCGTGTTTTCGTTCATCAACTGCATCAGGATGTGGTCTTCCAACATCTCGTACTCACGGATCACACCGAAGCCGCCGCGATGTTTGCCGCGCCCCGCCCCTTCGGGGTTGATCGCGTAGCGGCGCATCAGCAGCGGATAGCGCGTCTCGACGATCTCGACCGGCGTGTTCGGGCAGTCGCCGTCGCCGACGAAGATCAGGCCGCTCGGCCCGTCGGCATGCGGGAAGGCGCCCCCACCGCCGTCGACCGGATCGATGTAAATGAACGGCTTGCCGAAACGGGGGTCGGTTCGGAAGAAGTACGGTCCGAACATCTGGTACGTGCAGGCCGGGCAGCGCTCCGGGATCGCCTGCGACATCGCGCGCACGATCAGGTGCATGGCCATCTCGGCCACGTAGCCGTACGAGTCGCACGGCGCCGGATACAGTGGGCTGACGATCGTGTTCGGCGGCGCCGTCACGACAAGCGGCCGCAGGTGCCCCTCGTTGAGCGCGTCGAGCGGCATGGTCAGCGACTTGAGGATCGTGTGACACAGCGCCTTGGTCTCGACGAACGGGTGATTGACCGGCCCGGCCGCGACCTCGCTCGAGCCCGTCCAATCCATCCACATCTCGTCGCCCTTGACGGTGACCGTCACCTGGATCTTGCGCGGCAGGTCGAGGATCACGCCGTCATGGTCGATATACGTCTCGGCCGTGTACACGCCGTCCGGGATCTCGGCGATCTTGCGGCGCATCGTGGCCTCGGCCTGCGCGAACACCGTGTTCATCGCGGCGTCGAGCGTCTCAGCGCCGTGCCTGGCGCACAGCGTCTGGTAGCGGCGCGCGCCGGTGCGGCAGGCCGCGATCATGGCGTTCATGTCGCCGCGCACGAGATCGGGGAAGCGCACGTTCTTGAGGATCATGCGCTCGAGCGTGGCATTGACCTTCCCGGCCTCGATCAACTTGAGGTGCGAGAAGATCATGCCCTCCTGATGCACGTCGGTCGTGTCCGGGCACCAGCCGCCCGGCGTGTGCCCGCCGATGTCGGCCCAGTGCGCCATCACGCTCGAGAATGCGACAAGCTTGCCGCCATGCAGGATCGGCATGTAGATGACGACGTCGCTCAGGTGCGTGCCGGTGTCGTCGGGCTCGTTGGTCAGCAGGACGTCGCCGTCGGCGAAGCCCGCGGGCCCGTACAGCGCCAGCCCACCCGCGATCGCGGCCGGCAGACAGCCGATGAAACCCGGCAGGCCCGAGCCCTCGGCCAGCATCTCGGCCTTGTGGTTGGTCAGCACGACACCGAAGTCGTGCACCTCGTAGATCAACGGGTTGTGCGCGGTCTTCACAAGGCTGATCTGCATCTCATCGGCCGCTGCCTTGAGCGCGTTGCGGATGACCTGAATGGTGATGGGATCCACAGTTGTCATGATCGCTGCCAAGTCCTTCTTTTCGACCGCAGACGGCAGACCGCGGACGGCAGTCGTTGTCGACATGTCGTCGACGCCTCCGCCCGAACGTCTGCGGTCCGTCGTCTGTGATCTGCGGTCATTCATTGCTCCCGCATCATCACGAGGTTCCCGTACGCATCCACTTCCAGCGCCTGGCCGGGCAGCACCAGCGTGGTCGACGTCCATTCTTCGACGATGACGGGGCCGCTCAAACGCTCGCCTGCCGCCAGTTTCTCGCGGTCGACGATCGCGCAGGCCACGGGCGCGCCGCCGGCGACGACGATCTGGCGCGTGCCCTTGAGCGCCTGGCCGGGCTTGCGACTGGGCAACGGCGTCATCTCGGGCAGATGGCTCAGGCCGATCAGGGCCAGCCGCAGATGCACGAGCTCGACGGCCTGGCCGGGTAGCGCATGTGCATACGCCTTTTCGTGCAGGGCATCGAAACGCGCCCGCAAGGTTGAAAGCGCTGGATCTTCGAGATCGGCCGGCTCGAGCGGCACGCGCACCGGATGCTCCTGGCCGGCGTAGCGCAGATCCGCAAAGTGCTCGACGACGCGGGCGTTGGCCTGCACGCGATGGCCGTCGAACCGCGATGCGGCCTCGGCCTCGAGCGCCGCGAACGCGGACTTCAGATCGTCGAGGCTCACGTCGGCCAGCGGCTTCACGATCGTGCGCGCCAGGTCTTCGCGGTAGTGCGCGTTGAGCAGGCCCCAGGCCGAGAACGCCGCCGGGTAGAC
Organism: Anaerolineales bacterium; assembly: GCA_044226485.1. Lineage (GTDB taxonomy): Bacteria > Chloroflexota > Anaerolineae > Anaerolineales > UBA6663 > UBA6663. The sequence continues at coordinate 302,818 of JBGAGY010000008.1, read as the reverse complement.
GGGCACGATGGCGCGCGGCATCTCGAGCTCATCGAGCAGGAAGCCCGCGAACAGGCCGCCGCCGCCGCCGAAGCAGGCCAGGCTGAACCCACGCGGGTCGTGGCCGCGCTCGATGGTGATGTTGCGAATGGCGTTGGCCATGTTGCTGGCCGCGATCCGGATGATGCCGAGGGCGGCTTCGCGCAGCGACAGGTTGAGCGGCGCCGCGATCGCGTCGCCGATGGCGCGCTCGGCAGCGGCCCGGTCGAGCGTCATGCGTTTGCCGAGGTAGTAAGCAGGATCGAGGTAGCCGAGCACGACCTGGGCGTCGGTCACGGTCGGGGCTGTGCCGCCCAGGCCGAAGCACGCCGGGCCGGGATCCGCCTCGGCGCTCTTCGGCCCGACGCGCAGCCCGCCCTCGTCGTCGAGCCAGGCGATGCTGCCGCCCCCCGCCCCGATCGAGACGATATCGAGCGTCGGCTGCAGTACGGGCCTGCGGTTGACCGTCGTCTCGCCCTTCTCGAGCGGGCGACCATCGGCGATCAGGGCCACGTCGAAGGTCGTGCCGCCGACGTCAGCGGCCACAATGTCGGGCAGCCCCAGCTTCGCGCCGAGCGCGGCAGTGCCGATCACGCCGCCGGCCGGCCCCGACTCGAGCGTGCGGATCGGCGCGGCCTGCACCGCAGCGCTCGACGTCATCCCGCCCGACGACTGCATGATGTTGAACGTGCCCGCGTAGCGCCGCTCGCCGAGGCCGGCATCCAGCGCCTTGAGGTACGCGGTCATGCGCGGCTTGGCGTACACGTCGAGCACGGTCGTCGAGGTGCGCTCGAACTCGCGCCACTCGCGCACGATGTCCGACGACAGGCTGACGACGGCCTCCGGGAACACCTCGGCCGCCAGCTCAGCGACGCGCCGCTCATGACAGGGATTGGCGTACGCGTGCAGGAAGCAGACGGCCACGCCTGCCACGCCCTGCGCCTTGAGCGTCAGCAGCGCCTCGCGCGTCGCAGCTTCATCGAGCGGCACGAGCGCCTCGCCCAGGCGGTTCAAGCGCTCGGGCACCTCGAGCCGCAGGTAGCGCGGGACGAGCGGCGGCGGTTGTGTGTAGAAGAGGTTGTAGATCTGGGCGCGGTTGCCGCGGCCCAGCTCGAGCACGTCGCGGAAGCCCTGCGTCGTGATCAGGCCGACGCGCGCGCCCTTCTCCTGCACGATCGTGTTGATCACGGTCGTCGAGCCATGGACGATGGACGCCAGATCGCCGAGATCGAGCCCCAGTCGCTCGAGGCCTTCGAAGAATCGCTTCTCCAACTGCCCTGACGGCGGCACCTTCTCGAGCGTGATCGCGCCCGTCGCCTCGTTGAACAGCACGAGGTCGACGAACGTCCCCCCTACATCCACCGCCAGTCGATGATCAGCCATCGAGTCCCCTTGATCCGTTCTCTTAGCCGCGGATTTCGCAGATTGCGCAGATTTTGTTGGACGGTCTGGACATTCTGCGCAATCCGCGAAATCCGCGGCTAAACACTCCCGCCTAACCCACCACTGGCTCAGGGTCGACGTACTCCCCGAGCGGCTGGTAATCCACGTCGTAGCCGAAGGCGCGCGGGCCGACGACCGCCAGCGCCTCGGGCGTGCGGAAGAGCGGCGTCGCCGGCAGGCCGAGCACGGCGATACGCAGGCCGTAGCGCGTCTCCTCGGTCGAGATCGGCCGTCCCGTCTCCGAGTCGACGATGCAGATCAGGTCCGGCACCGTCGCCACCACCTGATCGCCGTTGCGCGCAATCAGGTTCTCGTTCTGAAACTCGATCTTGAGCGTCTGTGAGCCGAAGTCGCCAAAGCCTTCGACCTCGACCAGCCCGCGCGCGAAACCGCCCGTCGTCCAGCGCTTGAGGTCAACGACCTTGCCGCGGAAGAGCAGCTTGCCGTGTTCGTGGGCCAGGATCTCGGCCACCGGGTCGCGTTTCTCGGCCCGCGCCGTGAAGACGGCCTTGCCGAGGCGCCACGCCTGGCTGACGGTGTGCCTGACGCCGAAGTCCTTGATTTGCCTGCCCGTGATCGGCGGCAGCGCGAACGCCGCCGTGCAGCCCATCGCCACGGTGCCGGCGCGCGCCAGCTTCTCAAGCCAGTTGGCCGAAGCGACTTCCTTGAAGACGACGACATTGCCTTTCTCGTCGCACAGCGCGCCGGGCGCTGGCTTGACGCCGTAGATGAAGAACGTGTTCATCTGCAGCTCGGGGAAGGCCCGGCCCATGCCGTCGGCGTCGACCATCGGCAGGTCGGCCAGGGCCGCCGCGATCATGGGCTCGATCGCATTCGCGCCGCCGATCTCGTCGGTGCCCAGCGCCGTCGCCTTGCGCCCGATGACCTGCTCGACGGCGCGCACAGCGCGATAGCCTTCGTCGCCGGCCTCCATCTTCTCGTTGCCGACGGTCGGAGCGCCGATGCCCCCGACCACGATGACGACGTCGTCGTCCTTGAGCGACGCCGGCGAGATCACGCGGATGCGGCGACCGGCGCGCAGCTGCTGCCAGGCGCGCAGCTTGCCGAGGTAGGCGTTGCCGCCGCCGCCCGTCCCCAGGATCGCGGCGCCGAGCGCCACGTTCTCGACGTCCTGCTCGTTCAGGGTCCAGACCCCGGTCGCGGGGTCGACGTTAACGGACATGCAGATCCCCCACCGCCTTCACGCGCATGCGCACGGCGTTGCTCGGCAGATACACCAGCGGGATGTCCTCGACGTCCACGATCTTGACAGTCTCGGGATCCGCCCCGGCCGCGACTGCGCGCTCGATTGCCTCGCGTTTGACGAGGGCCAGGGCCTGTTCGCGGGTCTGACCTTCGAGCGCGACGACCCGATCGACCTCGCCCGAGATCTGCGCGATCGCGGCGCCGACGGCGTTGGCCACCTGATAATGCGGCGGCCGCACGACGGTCGAGGCGCCTTTGAGGTTCGTGTCGTCGACCAGGATGCTGCCGCCGCCGACCAGGACCACGGGCACGGCGTCGCGGCTGAGCTTCATGCGATCGACTGACTCTTCCACGCGGCGTTGCATGAAGGCCAGGCCTGCCCGCACGAGGTCTGGGTCGAGCGCTTTCACACGGCTTGCGTCGCCGAGGTCCGCGCGGCCGCCGGCCACGGCCAGGTCGCTGGCCGTCAGCGTGTCGCCGCCGAAGATATGGGCCTTGGTGCGGATCTCGTAGCCGACCGAGAGCGGCCCGACCCTCACATCCGGGCAGTCGCCGAGGACGAGGCTGCCGCCGCCCAGGCCGAACGAGAGCACGTCCGGCATGCGGAAGTTCGTGCGCACGCCACCAACCTCGACCTCGACCGAGGCCTCGCGCGGGAAGCCGTGGGTCAGCGCGCCGATGTCGGTGGTCGTGCCGCCGATGTCGATGACGACGGCCTCTTGAAGGCCCGACAGGAAGGCCGCGCCGCGCATCGAGTTGGTCGGGCCTGACGCGAAGGTGAAAACCGGGAACTGCTCGGCGAAGTCGGCGGTCATCAGCGTGCCGTCGTTCTGCGCAAGATACAGCGGGCACTTGAGGCCCAGGTCTGTCATCGCCTGGCGGAAGGCCGCCAGCGTGCGCGCACCGAGCTCGCGCAAACAGGCGTTCATGATCGTGGCGTTCTCGCGCTCGAGCAGGCCGAGCCGCCCGACCTTGTGCGAGACGCTGATCGCGACGTCCGGCAGTTCTCCGGCCACGATCTCGGCGGCGCGCCTTTCGTGAGCCGATGTGACCGGCGAGAACACGCTGCTGATCGCGACGCTGGTCAGGCCCAGGGCCCTGATCTCGGCACAGGCTCCGCGCACGGCAGCCTCGTCGAGGTCGACCAGCGGCTGACCGTCGTACTCGACGCCGCCCGGGAGCAGCGCCACGTAGCCCGAGACCACGTCGCGCAGATCCGGCGGCCAGTCGACCATGGGCGGCAGCGAGTGCGTCGCCGGCCCGCACAGCCGCAGCACGCCGACGCGACTGAGATGCCGGCGCTGGACCACGGCGTTGACGAAGTGGGTGGTGCCGATCATCACGGCGCCGACGGCCGTCGGATCGATGCCGGTCTCGGCGAGCGCGCCAGAGAGCGCATCCACCACGCCGCCGGTGACGTCGCCGGTCGTGGCGCGCTTGGCGTAGCCGACGACGACCCGGCCGTCCATCACGACGGCGTCGGTGTTGGTGCCGCCGACGTCAATGCCGATGCGGTAGTTATTGGGCATTGTCACGGCCCTGCTCCGCCCGCAGCTTTTCGAACGCCTGCGTGGTGTATCCGAATGTCTTCAGGATCATGGGGATGACGATCACCTCGGTCTCGCGCACGCCGGGGATGGCCCGGATGGTGTCGACGAAGGCATACAGGGCAGGGACGTCTTCGGCCCCGAACTCGAGCATGAGCTGGTAGTGGCCGAGCACCGCCGAGAGGTAGTTGATGTTCTGAAACTCGACCAGGCGTTCGGCCACCGGCACCGTCTGGCCGGGCTCGACGCTGACCATCACCTCGGCGAAGACCTTCAGGCCGAGCGCGTTCGGGTCGGGCAGCGCGCCGATGTGGATGAGTTTGTGTTCGATCAGGGCGTTGAGGCGGTTGCGGATGGTCCGCTCGGAGACGTCGCCGATGCGGCTGGCGATCTCGGCGGCCGAAAGGCGACCGTTTTCGACGAGCAGATCGATGATCTCGAGGTCGGTTTCGTCAGGCAGGTAGGCGTCGGCCATGATCGTTTCCGGTTGGGTCTTTTCATTATAGGAACTGTGCCGAACAGGTACAGCCTAAAACGGGGTAATTTCCGTTTCGGAAATTGGGTGATCCGTACGGTGCAAGCGGTTGAGCGCGATTGGCTCTTGTGTACGGTTCGCAGTACAAGCCCAACCGAACCCTAAGAGCGCCTTTCACTCACCCAGTCGGTGACCGGGCAGTTGATCGCGGTGCGCTGCCGCGGCGTCACCTGAGCTATAGTGTGTGTCGATGACCACGCCCCTTCTGGTCACGAAGCTCTTCGTCCCGCCGTCGCGACCAGAACTCGTCCTCAGACCCCGCCTCCTCGACCTGTTGAACAGCGGTTGTGCCAGCAAACTGACTCTCGTCTCGGCGCCGGCGGGCTTCGGCAAGACCACGCTGGTCGCGGAATGGATGAAGGCCTTTGCCCGCGACACCGGCATGCGGTTCGCCTGGCTTTCGCTCGACGACGAAGACAATGACGTCCGCCGTTTCCTGACGTACGTCATCGCCGCGTTGAGACAGGTCGAAGCCCTAGACGTCGTCACCGCTGAGCAGGCACTGGCCTGGCTTCAGAGTTCGGGACCGCTGTCGTCAGAGGTCATCCTTACGCCGGTGCTCAATCAGATCGCTGCATGTCAGGGCAGCATCTTCTTTGTCTTTGACGACTTTCACGTCATCGACGCGCAGGCGGTGAACGATGCCGTCGTCTTTCTCCTGGATCGTCTTCCACCCAACATGCATCTGGTCATCACGACCCGGGAAGATCCATTGCTGCCCGTGGCGCGGCTACGCGCTCAGGGGCACTTGATCGAGGTGCGAGCGGCCGATTTGCGGTTTTCGCTTTCCGAGAGCGCGCAGTTTCTAAACCGGGTCATGGGGCTGGGCCTCGGGCCGGACGACGTCACAGCCCTCGAGACGCGAACCGAAGGTTGGATCGTCGGTCTGCAGTTGGCCGCCCTCTCGCTGAAGGGGCAACCGGAGCCCTCGAAGCTGGTTCGATCGTTCTCGGGCAGCAACCGGTTGGTGTTGGACTACCTTGTCGAAGAGGTGCTGAGTCGGCAGAGCCCACGCAACCAGGACTTCCTGCTCCATACCTCCATCCTGGATCGACTGACCGCCCCGCTCTGCGATGAAGTCACCGGGCGAACGGGAAGCCAGGACGTCCTCGAGGCACTCGACCGCGCGAATCTATTCCTGGTTCCGCTCGATCACGAGCGCACCTGGTTCCGCTATCATCACCTGTTCGCCGATCTGCTGCGGCAGAAGTTGCGTGTCGGACAACCGAGAATCCTGCCCGAACTGCATGCACGCGCCAGCCTTTGGTACGAACGCCAGTCGATGTCGGCCGAGGCGATCCGCCACGCCCTTGCCGCGCGCGACTACGCCCGAGCGGCGGATGTGGCAGAGCTCGCCTGGCCCGACTGGACCGCCGGCTATCGATCCTTGCAGTGGCTCGAATGGGTCCAGCAGGTGCCGCTGGAAGTTCTTCAAGGCCGCCCCGTGTTGTGCGCCAACTGCGCCCAGGCTCATCTGAACGGCGGGCATCTGGAGGACGCTGAGGCGCGGTTGCAGGATGTGGAGCGGTGCCTGGCCACGGGTCATCCGCCGGAGAAGGCTTCAACGAGGTTTATCGTCGCGGACGAGGCGCAGTATCGAGCTCTTCCGGCTACGCTGGCGATGACCCGGGCTTATCTGGCCCAGGCTCGGGGTGATGCAGCCGCCACTGTGAAGCACGTCCATCAGGCGCTGGACCTGATCCCCGAAAACGAGGTCGAACTGCGCGCCACAGCGACCATGCTCCTTGGGCTGGCGCATTGGACGCAGGGCGACCTCGAGCCTGCCTACGGCCTGTTTTCGAAGGCCCTCGTCCTCGACAACCTGACCTTCATCAGCGGAGCGTTTGTGCTGGCGGAGATGCAGACGGCGCTGGGTCACCTATCTGAGGCCGAGGGGATCCTCCAACGCGGAGTGAGACTGGCGCAGAGCACCGACCCGCCACAGCCGATCGGCACGGAAACTGTTCACATCGGGCTCAGCCACATCCACCGCGAACGCGGCGAGCTTGAGGCAGCGGCCCACGATCTGGAGATAGCCTCGAGCCTCGGCGAGCAGGTCGACCTGCCGGATTGGCGGCATCGCTGGTTCATCGCCCGGGCGGAACTGAGCGAATCGCTGGGTGACTTGGAGCAGGCATGCGACCTGTTGGAAAGCGCAGCGCGCCACCACGTGCGCACACCGGTGCCCGATGTGCGCCCCATCGCAGCCCTCAAGGCCAGGGTACAGGTGAAACAGGGTCAGGTGATCGACGCCCTCCATTGGGCCAAAGAACTCGGCCTTTCGAAAGAGGATGAACCCACCTATCTCCACGAGTTCGAGCATCTGACCCTGGCCAGAGCGCTTATCGCCCAGGGTCAACGCGATCGAGATCCCTCCCTGATTCATGCGGCTCAAGGCGTGCTCGACCGATACGCCGCGGCCGCGGAGTCGGCCGGCCGCACCGGAAGCCTGATCGACATCCTCGTGCTGAAAGCGCTGGCCCATGAGGCCCAGGAAAACCTTCCTGCCGCGCTCAAACTGCTGAGCCGGGCCCTGGCGCTGGCGGAGCCGGAAGGGTATATGCGCCTCTTCGCAGACGAGGGTGCGCCGATGGCTCGTCTGCTCTACGAAGCCCTGGCTGCAGGGCATTCGCCGACATACGTGCAGCGTCTGCTGGTGGCGTTTCCTGGGCTGAAGCGACGCCTGCCGGCCGATGGCGATGATGCCCACAGCCAGGGGCTGGAACCCTTGAGCGAGCGCGAGCGCGATGTCCTTCGGCTCATGGCCGATGGCATGAGCAATCAGGACATCGGAGATCGCCTGTACCTCGCGCTGAACACGGTCAAGGCTCATACGCGCAGCATCTACGGCAAGCTGGGCGTGAACAGCCGCACGCAGGCCATCGCCCGGGCACGAACCCTGGGCATCCTCAACTCCGACTGAAAACCGCCCCGAACCTGTGATCTCCGTTCGGCCGAAGCAGGCTGCACCCTGACACGCGATTAACACCTGCGGGGTATGACGCCGCACGCCTTCTCGATCATCCTCTGGGCAATCGCTTGATGGGCCGGCCGCGTCCGGAAGGAGATTGAGAGATGAAATCCTATCGAATGACAGCGCTTATGGTTGGAGTGCTCTTCGCCGTGGGGACGGTGGCGGGCGTGCTGAGTCAGGTGTTCACGGCGCCTGTGCTCGGCGCTGCGGACTTCCCGGCAAACGCCGCCCGTGAAGCCCACTCGCTGGTCCTCGGCGCGCTGTGCGTGCTCACGATGGCGTTCTCGCTGGCGATGATCCCGGCCGTGCTGTTCCCGTTGTTCAGGCAGTACGACGAGACCCTGGCGATCGGCGTGGTCATCTTCCGGGGAGTGCTTGAGCAGATCAGTTCGATCGTGACCGTCCTGGTTTGGTTCCTGTTGATCAGCCTGAGCCAGCTGCCCGGGATGGGAAGCAGCGCCGACACCGCTCTGGCGAAGACGATAGCCACGCTCGCCCTGAACGTCGCCGACTGGATGACCCTGGTGGGGGCCATCTGCTTCAGCCTGGGCGCGCTCATCATCTACACCCTGTTCTATCGCGCGCGGTTGATCCCACGTTGGATCTCGGTGTGGGCGCTTGGCGGAGCCGTGCTCTACATCACGGCCCAGGTGTGGGGGATGTTCGACCCACAGCAACTGCCGCTCACGCTGGATCACGGCATCGGCATGCTGATGATCCCGACGGCCATCCAGGAGATGTTCATGGCCGGTTGGCTGATCGTCAAAGGGTTCAATGCGCCAGCCCGGATCCCGGCGCGAACCGACGGCGGGCGCGAGCTGGCGGCTCAGGCCGGCTAGGCGGCCGGGTGCCGCATTCGTAGCAGGTTGCGCGAAGTTCGCGAGAACGGAGTACACTGGCCAGGCACACATCCCCGCCAAACCTGTTCTGACAACTGAAGCCTGGCTGCGCTGCGATATTGGGAATGGCCGGATATCGCCGGGTGTGGCCGCCCAAAGATCGATATCGGGAATGGCCGAACATTGCCCGATGTCGATCCTTGTCCGGTGGCCATTCCCGATATCTCAACGAAGCTTTCGATCCGGGAGGAGGTCGTCGTGTTTGCCACGATCCTCACGACGAAACTGTATCTGCCCCCGCTGCGCCCCAACGCTGTCAGACGCCCTCGTTTGATCGAGCGGCTCAACACCGGTTTGCGCAACGGCCCGGCCTTCGCTCGAAAGCTCACCCTTGTGTCGGCGCCGGCCGGCTTTGGCAAGACCACGCTCTTGAGCGCCTGGATCGCGTCAGCAACCGCTTCCTCCGATTTGGACGGAGTGCGCTTCGCGTGGCTTTCATTAGATGAAGGTGATGGCGATCCGCTCCGGTTCCTGGCCTATCTGGCCTCAGCGGTCCAGAGCGTCGCGCCCGAGACCGGGCTTGGCCTCCTCGGGGCGTTGGAAGCGCCGCAGCCTCCGCCGGTCGAGGCCCTGCTGGCCACCTGGCTCAATGAGCTCGCCGCGCTTCCCGGGCCTGTCTGCCTCGTCCTTGACGATTACCACGCCCTCGACGCGCGACCGGTGGATGACGTCCTGGCCTTCCTGATCGACCACCTGCCGCAGCAGATCCATCTCGTCATCGCCACCCGCGAGGATCCAGACCTGCCTCTGCCCCGCCTGCGTGCGCGCGGTCAGTTCGTCGAACTGCGCGCGGCCGACCTGCTCTTCACGACCGCAGAAGCCACGGACTTCCTCAATCGGATGATGGGCCTCAGTCTCACCGAAGAGGCGGTCGCGGCGCTTGAGGCACGTACCGAGGGCTGGGCCGCCGGCCTGCAGCTGGCCGCCCTCGCCCTGCAAAGCACCCCGGGTGGATCGAGTGACGCCGACCGCGAGCGCCTGATCCAATCGTTCACCGGCAGCCACCATTTCGTGCTCGACTACCTCCTCGAGGAAGTGCTGAACCGCCAGCCTCAGCACATCCAGAGCTTCCTGCTGCGCACGTCGATCCTCGAGCGCATGTGCGCGCCGCTGTGTGAGGCCGTCGTGCAGGAGCCCACCGTGCGCGGCCAGGACACGCTTGAGTATCTTGAACGCGCCAATCTCTTCAGCGTGGCGCTCGACGGTGAACGTCGCTGGTATCGCTATCACCGGCTCTTCGGCGATCTGCTGCGCCAACGACTGGGCCAGGACGATCACGCATTCCAGGAATGCCACCGACGGGCCAGTGCCTGGTACGCCGAACACGGATACCCGTCCGAGGCTTTCCAACACTCCGCTGCAGCCGGCGATCTCGATCGTGCGGCGACGATCGCCGAGCTGGCCTGGCATTCGACCTTCCGAACGTATCGCCAGAACGCCGTGTTCCTGAGTTGGATGAAGGCGCTGCCCGACACCGTGATCCGGGCCCGGCCCGTGCTCAGCGCCGGATACGCCTGGGCGCTGCTCGACTTCGGCGAACTGGAAGCTGCTGAGCCGCGCCTGCTAGACGCCGAGCGCGGGTTTGACTCTCCGGTCGATCGCGTAGTCGCAGATGAAGCCGAGTTCGCGTCTCTCCCGGCCACGCTGGCCCTGGCTCGCGCCACGCTCTCATTGGCACAGGGCAACGCGCCTGACGCCGTCGGGCACGCCCGCCGTGCATTGGCCACAGTGCCGGCCGACGATTTCTTCCGCGGCGCTGGCGCGGCGGCCATGTTGGGCGCGGCTTATCTGCTCATGGGCTACCTCGAGTCCTCGGCGGATGCGTTGATCGAGGGTATGGATCGAGTGAAGAAGTCCGAGCAGCCGGGCTTCGCGCTGAGCGGCATCCCGGTTTTGGCCGACCTGCGGCTGACCCAGGGCCGTCTGCGCGAGGCTACCGACCTTTATGACCAGGCCTTGCGTGAGACCACCCCGCCCGACACCATAGCGCTGCCCGGCGCTGCCGACATGGCGCTCGGCCTGTTCGGGCTGGCGCTGGAGCGCAACGACCTTCAGGCCGCCGAGCGTTATCTGAAGCAGAGCCTCGCGCTGGGCGAGTCAGCCGGGCTGCCAGGTTGGGGTTATCAGCTGCGCCTGTCGCAGGCCAGATGGAGCGAAGTCAACGGCGATATTGAGCATGCCCTGCGCCATCTGCTGGAGGCCGAGCAGCTCTATTTCCCGACCGCGGTGCCGGAGATGCGTCCCGTCGCCGCTCGCAGAGCCCGAATCTGGATCCGGCAGGGTCGCCTTGATGACGCCCTCAATTGGGCCACAGGAGCCGGGCTTTCGGCCGAAGACGACCTGATCTATCCGCGCGAGTTCGAGCACGTCACCCTGGGCCGCGCCCTCCTGGCCATGGCTCGGCAGCGCCCCGATGCCACGGCCGCTCAGAAGAACGCCGGGTTTCTGGATCGACTCGGCCAAGCCGCCGAGGCCGGTGGCCGGTCGCGGAGCCTGATCGAGATCCTTGTGTTGAAGGCCCTGGCCCTCCAGGCGATTGACCACATGGCGCATGCGATGGAGACTCTGCAACACGCCGCGAGCCTCGCAGCCTCTGAGGGCTTCACGCGTGTCTTCCTCGACGAGGGTGAGGACATGCAGCGCCTGCTCGCAGACTATGGCCTCTGGCGCAACCGTCAACCGACTCAGGCCGACCAGCGTCAACGTGACGACTTCATCTATCGACTTCTCTCGGGCTTCGCGAACGCCGCGCCGGCCACGACCGCGCAGCCGGGCCCTGAAGAGCCCCTGAGCGGCCGCGAGCTGGAAGTCCTCCGGCTGATCGCCCTGGGCCTCTCGAACGCCGAGATCGCCAACCGGCTGGTAGTGGCCGTCAACACCGTCAAGGGGCACAATCTGCGCATCTTCGGCAAGTTGGGGGTAAAAACGCGCACCGAGGCCGTGGCCCGCGCGCGCGGCCTCGGCCTGCTGTAGCGTCCGCGTCAAAAGAACAACACTCCGCATTAACACTTTCGGTGCTACACGGCGATACCTCGCTGGTTGTAGGGTGTCTTCGCGCTGAGACAGGCCAGCCCGGCCGGAACGCTCAGCTTGAAACACCATGGCAAACGACGCGATCACCCCACCCCAATTCCACAGCCCTCAAGCCTATCAAATCAAGGTCAGCGGCCGGCTGAGCGAGACGTGGGCCGAGTGGTTCGGCGGCCTGACGATCACGCATACCGACCACGACGAGACCCTCCTCACGGGAAGGATCGTGGATCAGGCGGCGTTGCAGGGTCTGCTCAAGAAGATCCGCGACCTCGGCCTGCCGTTGCTCTCGGTCAACCCCGTGGAGCCGAACACGCCCGATGCGGGCGACCCGACCCACGATCTTTCGCCCAAGGAGTGAACCATGACTGCCATCACCCTTCCCCGCGTCGACATGCGGGCCAAGCTCTCGGCGCTCTGGACCTTCGTATTGATCAACATGATCTTCGCCGACATCTTCGGGTTCATGCTGGCCGACACCCTGCGCAAGATCATGACCGGCGTTGTGGATGGGACCACCATCACGCCGGAGTTCATGCTGCTAGCGGCTGTCATGACCGAGATCACGATGGTCATGGTCATCGCCTCGCGGCTGTTGCCCTACCGGCTCAACCGTTGGGCCAACATCGCAGGTGGCGTCTTCACCATCATCTTCGTGATCGGTCTGGGCTCGCTCACACCGCATTACATCTTCATCGCGTCGATCGAAGTCCTGTGCTCGGTCTGGATCGTCTGGCTGGCCTGGCATTGGCGCCTATCGGACAGCCAGAGCTCGTAACAACGGGCCTATACAACCTCGCATCTCAACAGGGGACAACGAATGAGCAACTTACAAAGACTCGGCGGCTGGGCGGGATTGATCCACGCGCTGGCCTATGTCGTGGCGATGGTGCTGATGGTGACGCTCGTGCTGCCGGCCAGAGAGGCCGGGCTGGAGCCCTACGTGGCCTTCGTGGCCGGCAACCGGGCCGTGGTGGACGTGTTGAACTTCGCCGGCTACTGGGTGGCGGCCGTCACCCTGGTGCTGATGGTGCTGGCGCTCTACGAGCGGCTGAAGACCACGACGCCGGTCGGCGCGCAGGTGGCGGCCGCCTTCGGCCTGATCTGGGCCGCCCTCATCATCGGCAGCGGCAACCTGATGCTGCGCGACACCGGCGTCATCGCCGACCTGTACGCCCACAGCCCGGCCCAGGCCGCTTCGACCTGGGTCATCCTCGAGGCCGTCGAGAACGGGATCACGAGTGGGAACGAGATCGTCGGCAGCCTGTGGGTGTTCCTGGTCTGCGCCGCCGGCTGGCGCACCGGGATGCTGGGCCGGGCGCTAAGCGCCTTCGGCATGGCCATCAGCCTGGCTGGCCTGCTCACCGTGATCCCGGCGTTGTTCACCCCCATGGTCGCGGTCTTCGGGCCCGGCATGATCGTGTGGTCGGTCTGGGTCGGCGTCGCGCTGCTGCGCCGTCAACCGTCCGCGGTTCGACAGGTGAGCCGGGCCATGGCCTGAACCCTTACAGCGCCGTGATGATGAAGGTCCGGGCATCGGCTCGACCTTCATCACCCCAACGACCGTTCTGAATGCATCACCCGGAGGCGACATGAAAGCCGTCACGTACAACCGCTTTGGCCCACCCGAGGTGCTCCGCCTCCAGGATGTGCCGACGCCCGAGCCCAGGCCGCACGAAGTCCTCATCCGAGTCCACGCCTCATCCGTCTGCAAAGAGGATCCGGACATGCGAAAGGCGCCGGGCATCAACGGCCTGCTCAAGCCGGCCCACCCGATCCTGGGCCAGGAGTTCGCCGGAGAAGTGGTTGCGACAGGTCGTGCGGTCACGCAATACGTGTGTGGCGACCGGGTCTATGGCATCGACGCATTCGGCGCGTATGCCGAGTACAAGTGCATGGCGGAAGCCGGAGCGCTGGCGCCGATGCCCGCCAGCCTGACCTACGCCGAAGCGGCCAGCGTGCCGAACGGCGCGCTCACCGCTCTTCCCTACTTGCGCGATCTCGGTCGTCTCGGCTCGGGTCAGCGGGTGCTGGTGTACGGCGCGTCGGGGTCGGTCGGCACGGCGGCCGTGCAGCTGGCGAAGTTCTATTGGGCCAACGTGACGGCAGTCTGCAGCGGCCCGAACCTCGACCTGGTCCGCTCGCTGGGCGCCGACGACGTCATCGACTATACGCGCCAGGACTTCGCGCAACGTCACGCGAGCTACGACGTCATCTTCGACGCCGTCGGGAAGCTTTCGTTTTCGACCGTCAGGCACGCACTCGCTGGCGACGGCGCCTTCCTGACCGTGGTGCCCACGTTCGACGCGTTGCTCGGCCTGGCCGGGCTGACCCGCCGCGTCAGGTTCGCGGCCACCGGGCTCAGACCCGCGCGCAAGAAGGCCGAGGACCTGCGATTCATCACGCTGTTGATCAACAGCGGCCGGTTCCGACCCGTCATCGATCGGTGCTACCCGCTTGAACAACTGGCTGACGCGCATCGCTATGTGGAGGCCGGCCACAAGCGAGGCAACGTCGTCATCACCATCGCGGAGGAAGGCTCGAGCGCCGTGACCCCCGTGAACGTAGTCACGCCGCGCGGCCAGGCAGCCGTCGAATATCGGCGCGACTAGAAAGAAGAAAGAATGAACAAGATCGTGACATTTGCGATGCTGGCCCTGACGCTGACCGCCTGTGCCGTGCCCCGAACTCCGGCGGCGACCGGCACCCCTAAAGCAAGCCTGCCCAACCCCGCGTCGGTCCATTGCCGGGAGACGGGGAACGCCCTGGAGATCCAGACGGCCGCCGACGGCAGTCAGCACGGCGTCTGTGTCTTCCCGGATGGCAGCGCCTGCGACGAGTGGGCCTACTACCGCGGAGAGTGCGGCCCGGCGCCGACGGCGACCGCGGAACCGACGGCTCAACCCCTCGACAACGGCCAGGCAACCGTCGAACCGGGAAGTCAACTGCCGCCCGGCGCGACTGAAGTCATTGTCGATTGGTGGGGCGTGATTCGGAAAACCGATGCCGGCGCTCAGTTCGACGACTACTTTGAACGCCAGGATTTGGGACAGCCGATTGATTTCGGCATCGATTCGCGCGACCCCGCGGTCGAAGCCCAGATTGAAGCGTTGCGCGACAGCGGCAAGGTCGTTCACCTGACCGGCGCGCTGTACAGCGACGTGCCCGACGTCAACGGCTCGCAGATCCTGGTCGTCAGTCTCGTCGTCGACAGGTAGAGATCGATCACGCAACCATCAGCTGCCGCGTGATGCCTGGTTCATTGGGTCGGTCCGTAGAGGCGAAAGGGATAGAAGAATGATGGACGACTCGCAGCCCACTTTCCGGTCGATTCTGTATCGGACGGTTGTGACGCACACGGTCACCTATTTCGCGACGGGCATTGTCGCTGCTGGTCTGCTTGGCTATGCAACGCGAATGACGCGACCAGATGTGGCCCCGATCATCCGAGCGATAACCGATCCGATACTGATCGCCACGCCTCTATTCCAGCCATTGAGGGCTGCACTGTTGGCCATCGTGTTTTTTCTTTTGAGGGAAGCCTTGTTTGGCAAGCGAAGAAGCTGGCTGATCCTGTGGTGCACGCTTGTCGTTTTGGGGGTTCTGACACCTTTTTCGGCCAGTTGGGGAGGCATCGAGGGAATGATCTTCTTCAATTTACCCTTATGGGACCATCTTGCCGGTTGGCCGGAGGTGCTTTCGCAGACGCTGTTGCTGTCAGTCATCCTCACGTACTGGATCGATCACCCAAAGAGCAAACGCCTCGGGATCATCTTGTTGGGTGGTTTCATGTTGACCATGCTGTTGCCGATGATTGCGCTGTTAACGGCCTAGACACTCGGACAGACATCCATGAATGCTTGCCACCAGGGCTTGGCATCGGACGGGCGAAAGGCCTCAGCTGCTTCGCGGCTTCTCAGTGTTCTGAGTGTGCTGATGAGCCTCAAACGCCATTGGGGTCTGGCTCTCCGGGAGTCGCCTGCCAATGCGGTCTACGGGTCCGGCGCCAACGCAACGGCGCGATCAGTGTGGAGTTCTCGATGACAAAGAACCGCGCGATGAAAGAAGCCTTTGTCTTTTTGGGTCTGACCCTGGCGCTGTCCTACCTCGTGTTCTGGGGGCCACTAGCGGTTTTCAGGATCCCCACCATCAGTTTCGTGAGCAGCACCACGGGACCGATCTGGGCCGTGGCACTGTTCATCCTGGGCGGATTCGTGCCTTCGAGTGTCGGCGTATGGCTGACGTTACAGCACGAAGGAGTGCAAGGCATACGCCGACTGGGGCGACGGATCGTCCAGTTCAACCTCGGCTGGGGCGGATACCTGGCGACGATTGCCCTGGTGATCGTTGCTACCGTCGGAAAACTGATCGTCCTGGCCGGGCTGGGACAGCCTTTCGATCCGAGGCTGTTCGTCACGCAAGCCGGGAGCTTTCTCCCCCTACTCGTTTTGGGGCCACTGTCGGAAGAACTCGGGTGGCGCGGCTACGCCCTCGATCGGCTTCAGACGCGATGGAGCGCGCCGGTGTCTGCGCTGATCGTGGGCCTGGCCTGGGGCCTTTGGCACGGCCCGTTGTTCGCTATGGTCGGCACCTCGCAACATGAACTCGCCGTGCCTTTCGTAGGGTTCGTCGTCGGGCTGATGGGGCAATCGGTCCTGTATGCCTGGTTGCACAACCGCACCTGCGGCAGCCTGTGGTCGGCCATTCTCTTCCATTGGTTAATGACCTATGCGATGCAAGTCATGTCCAGCGGCGTGAGCCGCACGCCGCTTTACAACTGGCTCGAGCAGGTGCCGCTGCTCTTGATCGCATTCGTCGTTGTCATGCTCTGGGGAGCTTCAGGGTCGACGGCGCAAGCCGACCAGCCCCGGTGCTCCATCTCGTGAAAGGTGATTGTCATGCCAGCCTTCTTGTCAACCGACCTGATGGTCAGATACCTGGTCATCCTCTTCGCCTACGTGTGGGGAGGCCTGGAGATCTTTCAGCAGATCAAACAGCGGAAGACCCAACGAAACACTTCGCCCTCCAGCGACCGGGGGAGCCTGATCCTTCTGTATGTGTGCATCACGTTGGGTTATTGCGTCGCCATCCCGACCAGCTTCTCGCCCTTCGGCCGACTCACCTGGGGCCAACCGCTTTGGCAGATAGCGGGCCTGGCGCTCATCGCGGTTGGGCTCTGGATTCGGTACAGCGCGATGCGAACGCTTGCCTCGTTGTTCACCTATGCCGTGGAGATCCAGGATCAGCACCTGTTGGTGGAAACCGGGCTCTATCGATTGATCCGCCATCCCGGTTACCTGGGGCAATTGCTGGTTTTCTTGGGGATCGGTCTGGCCCTGGCGAATTGGATCTCGCTCCTCGGCCTGATGTTGCCGATCGCAGTGGCCTTCAGTCGGCGGATCAGTGTAGAAGAACGCGCCCTGCAGCAGCACTTTGCCGGCGCGTATGAAGCCTATCGCCGCCGCAGCTGGCGATTGGTGCCCTGGCTTTACTAACAGACGCGTGACCCGCGCTCACGCGGTAGGGGTTAGGTAGTAACGAACCAAAACGGGGGCGAGTCATGAGGAAGTTGCAGGAGATAGGCGGCCTGGCCGCGCTGGCTCACACGGCGGCTCTGATGGTGGGAATGATCTTGAGCTTCACCGTGATGTTCCCACTCCTGGAGGCCACGCCGGTTCAGGCCGCTGTGTTTCTCGCGGGTCATCCAATCCTCGCGCACCTGTGGATGTGGGGGGTCGATGGGGGAACGGCTATGACGGCAGTGGTCATGGTGGCGGTGCTCTACCAGCGAATGAAGGACGGAGCACCGGGACCGGCGTTGGCGGCCGTGGCGTTCGGATTGCTTTGGGCGGGACTGATCATGGCCAACAGCGACCTCATGCTCCGCCACTTCGGCGTCGTCCCCAACCTCTATGGCAGCGGCCCGGCTCAGACGGCTGCGTGGACGGCGCTGGCCCGGAGCGCCTGGGTGTTGCTCACCAGCCTGTCCGCCTGGCGATCGGGCAGGCTGACGCGGCCATCCAGCCTTCTGGGCGTGTTGCTCGGCATCCTTGGCTTCCTGACGACGATCCCGGCGATCACAGAGATCGTGTTCATGGTTTTCGGGCCAGGCATGATCGTCTGGTCGGCGTGGGTCGGCCTCATCATGCTGCGCAGCGGTGCTACGACGATGCCGCAGCCCGAGATGACTTCGGCGCTTCGCAACACTTGAGGGGTTCGCATCCACAGGAAACCACGACAAGCGGGTCTTTGCTCTTGAGTCCATGGACAGCCGTCACGAGAATCACATATGGCAACACCGACACGATTTCCTTACGCGTTCTTCGTCGTGACCTTCACCTGGTCATGGTTGATCTGGCTTCCACTCGTCCTGGCCGGCGCCGGCTATCTGCCGCTCGAACGTGAATGGATCACGACGCTGAGTATTCCAGCCACGATCCTGGCAGCTTTCGGCCCCGGTGTCGGCGCCGTGTATTGCCTCAGGACCTTGCGCGGCGAAGGGGCGGTTCGCCAATATCTGCGCGGTCTGCTCGATTTTCGTTTGGGCTGGCTGGCCTGGCTGCTTCCAATCGCGGTGCTGGGGGCGAGCACGTGGTTGGCCTGGATCCTCCCGGAACTGTGGGGCGAGCCTCGGCTGAATATGCTCCTGCCTTCAGTCTGGGTCTTTCCGCCCTATGTGGTGATCATGATCCTTCTGGGCGGGGGCCAGGAAGAGTTGGGATGGCGAGGATACATCCTGGACCCGCTGGAAGTCCGTCTCGGCGCCTGGCTGGGCAACCTGGTGCTCGGCGTGGTGTGGGCCCTCTGGCACCTGCCATTGTTCTTCATCCCGGGCACCAGTCAGATGTTTGTGCCTTTCGTCGGCTTCATGCTGCTCCTCATCGGCTATTCCTGGATCTTTGCCTGGGTGCGGCAGGCTTCCGGAAAACGCACGCTGGCCGGGTTGGTCGCCCATGGTTGGGCGAACGCCTTCGTGCCGTTGTTTCCCACACTGGTGATGGTGGAAGGCGCTGCCCAGACCCGCTATTGGCTCTGGGTCAGCCTGACCTTCGTCATCGGGTTTGTTGTGATGCTTCTTCGATCGAGGAGTTTGGCCCGGACGTCCAGGGTATCGGCATCGTTGCACGACAAGGCGGTGTTGTCGCCACGAGGCGACCTGCCCTCCCATCCGGCTTAACCGGTGCGGCCGACCATGAGTCGATCTTGCGCCGGACGGTCAGGGCGCCGGCGACCTTCAGAAGTATCTGTGGCGGTCAAACGCTGCCAGTCAGGTTCGGACGCGCCTGCCCGATGTGAAGCACCGCCTCACGCAAATAGCCTGAGCATTGTCACGACCGACAGATCAATCGGACGATACGCTCTGCGAAAGTCGATCAAGCCTCTGGTTGATCTCACGCTGTTCCGCTAACAACTGCTGGAGCGTGGTCAGGACTTCACGCTGCATGCGGTCGTGCTCCTGAATGGCGGCCGCCGCATCGCGCTGACGCCTGGAGAAGCGCACGAGCACGACGAGGATGTAGAGCGGCCCCGCCAGGAAAATCGCGATCAGCACGGTGTAGAACACGTACGTCCCAAGGAAGCTCACATCGATATTGGGCATGTCATCCTCATTTCAAGAACAGCTTCAGACACGAAACTCGTCATGCAAGCATGAGTCACTCAGGACCCGATGACGCTCAGTCCCCCCAAGATCCCGGCGTCGTGGGCGATCACGCGCTCCTCGATGGCCGCTCGAGCGGCCTTCAACATCGCCGCACACTTCGCATCGCGTCGCGCGTGTCAGGTCCAAGCGCCGACCACAGCCGCTCTGTCACATACACACCTGCCCATGTAGAGCCTGCGACTGTGCCCGGATTCCTCGACGCGATGCCAGGCGCCGTCCGCTGGAAGGCGAAACCGACCGCCGCTGCTCGATCCGTCACAGCCAAAGGGCCCGCAGATGTCATCGCGGGTCCTTCGATTGACGCCATTTCCAGAAATCGCGCTCGCTCTCCACGCCGGCCAACACAGCCTGGTAGATCGCCAGCCCTGTGACCTGATCGCGGTAGCCATCCCCTTCACGGAAGATGTGTTTGAGCTTGAGGACCTGCACTGGATCAATGGCGTGCAAAGCTTCTCGCATGGTCTCGAAGGTCTGCCGATGCTCGACAAACGCCTCCGGGCCCTCACCCCACAGGTCGAGTTTCCAGCGTTTGCCGGCGTCGTCCAGTTGGATCCCCCAGAACAGCCCGGACGAAAAACCAGGCCAGCCACGGATGAAGTGGTCCGAGTAGGAAGCTTTGACGACCGAGAACGCCCCGGTCAAGGCCGCGCCCACCGAGAAGAACAGCTTTGTGTCTCGTTCGTCATCCAGCCTCAGATAGAGATCGACCTCGCGCCGGGCCATCAGCCCCAGAGCGACTGAGCCACCCACTCTGGCTTCGCCGAAGGACTCCACCAACCGCAAGAGCCCGCGATCCTGCAGCAATGCTGTCGCTTCATTCTGGAGCTGCCGCGCCTGGCTCAGCAGGGCGTCCTCAGGTTTCATCGTCGAGCGCCTTCAACACTATGGTCACATCATAAACCGGGTTGGCCGGCGCCCGTGATCAACCTGTCACAGGCTTGAGGGAACCACCGCAACGATTGAGCGTGATCTCGCCGAGATCTAGACGTGGTCGTTGCCCATCACGATGGACCAAAGGCCGGATCCTGCCCCGGTAGTGTCTTCAACCATGCCCGGATCTCGCGGCTCGATCCGAGACGCCACACCGTCGCGCCTTTCACTTCCGCCAGCCAGCCTGGATAGAGCCGGCGCTTCAGGCCATGCGAGCGCGCCGCATGCGTCACCCCTGACCAGGCTCGCGACCACGACATCGTGTTGCCCGACCAGACTGGCTGTCGTGACAATGCCCAACGCACGTTGCGAGTCACGACGCGGTAGACCGTAAGGAGCCAGGGGAGGTCGAGCCAGACGATGCCCTCCGCCCGCGCCCAGACCCAGTCGCGCCGATCGTCGAAGTTGCCATCCAACACCCAGGCGGGTTCGGCCAGCACGGCGCGCAGGCGGGCGTCGACCTTCGCCGACGACGCGGGCTTCCAGCCGGGCTCCCAATAGAACGGGTCAGTCGGCGTGTAAGTCAGGCTCAGGCGTTTGGCGATCGCCAACGCGACCGTCGACTTGCCCGACCCGGATGTCCCGATCACGAGAATGCGTTGCATCAGAGCGGCCCACTCACCGGCAAACGACACAAAGCCGAACGGCAAACTCAGATTGCGACAGGAATGCCGAAGTATCGTATGCTCAGGTCTTGTGTCGCATTCTACGCCGCCTGTCTGTTCGGCGGTCCACCTGATCTCTTCTCAAAGACTCACGTTCATGACATCGACATTGATTCGCGATCGCGCGACCTGGCTGGTGTACGGCATGCTGACGATCTACGGCTATTGCCTGAACAGCCTCGGCCCGATCACGCCCTTCCTCAAGTCCGAACTCAACATCTCATACACCATCAGCAGCCTGCACTTCACGGCTTTCGCGTTGGGCATCCTGGGCGCGGGTCTGGGTGGGCACCTGGTGATCGAACGCCTGGGGCGATGGCGAGCGCTGTGGGTGGGCGCGTTCGGCATGGCGGCCGCCATCGTCGTGCTCCTGCTGGGCCGGGACCCTGCGGTCACGATCGGCTCATGCTTTGCCATGGGCCTGGTGGGTTCGTTGATCCTGGCCATCGTCCCGGCCGCGCTCACCGACCTGCATGGCGAACGGCGCGCCGTGGCCTTGACCGAAGCCAACGTGATGGCATCGCTCTTTGCTACTGCCGCGCCGCTGCTGGTCGGCTGGTTCGCGCGTTCGGCCCTGGGATGGCGACCCGCTCTGGGGCTGGCGGCCCTCGCGCCGTTCGTGCTCTTCCTGATCTCTCGCGGTCCGGCCCGGGCCAGCGCTTCGAGTTCGGCAACGCCGACGCCCGTCAACGGCCAGCTGCCCGCAAGGTACTGGGTGTATTGGGCGGCGCTCGTCCTCGGCGTCGCCGTCGAGTTCTGCATGGTGTTCTGGAGCGCCGATTTCGTCGAGCATGTGCGCGGCCTCGAGAAGGCTGACGCCGCGCAATCCGTCAGCGCGTTTTTCGCCGGCATGATCCTGGGTCGGCTGCTCGTGAGCCGCCTCGTCCCACGCTTCACAGACACGCAGGTGATCCTGGGCTCGGTGATACTGGGCGGGGTTGGGTTCGCCGCCTACTGGTTGGTTCCCGACGTGCTCGTGTCGTTGATCGGGCTGTTCGTGGTCGGCCTGGGCACCGCAGCCCTTTATCCGTTGACGCTGTCGCTGGCCATCGGCGCGGCCGGTCCCCAGATCGTTCAGGCCAGCGCTCGTGGGACCCTGGCCTCGGGCGTGGCGATCTCGGTCTTGCCGCTCGTTCTGGGTCGCATCGCCGACAGCCTTGGCATCTTCACAGCCTACGGCATCGTCGCCGTGTTGATGGTCGGTGTGTTCGTCATCGTCGCGCTGGCCGGGCGCAGCCCGTCGACTGCCACGTAGCCTGTGCGCCGATCAGGGTCCTTGCCGCTCCGACCGTGGGTGGGCGAAGAGTCTGCCTCATCGGCGCTAGCTGAATCCCGCCCACAACCTGCCAGGAGCCGCTAGACTCGCAGAATGCTCACGACCAAGCTCCACCTGCCGTCGCCGCCGATCCGGCATGTGCTCCGGCCCAGGCTGCTTGACCGCCTTCACGCGACCCTCAGGCCGGGCCACCGGCTGACCATCATCGCGGCGCCGGCCGGGTACGGCAAGACCGCGCTCCTGAGCGCCTGGCTCCAGGCGGAGCGCGAGCGGTCGGATGATGTGCGCGTGGCCTGGCTGGCTCTGGACGAGGGCGACAACGACGTCGTGCGGTTCTGGCGCGGCGCCATCACCTCGCTGCAGCTGGCCGTCAGACGACCCGGAATGGGCGCCGAGGCGCTCGGCCTGCTTCAAACGCCCGGCCCCCTGGCATTCGAGTCAATCCTGACGGTGTTGATCAACGAGTTGGCCGACGGCGTTTCGCCGGTCATCCTGGCGCTCGACGATTACCACCTCATTCAATCGGCGGCCGTGCATGGCAGTCTGGGCCAGTTCATCGATCGACTGCCGCCGGCCGTCCATGTCGCCCTGACCACGCGAGCGGAACCGCCGCTCGGCCTGGCCCGGCTGCGCGTGCGCGGCCAGCTCATCGAACTCGGGTCGGCCGATCTGCGCTTCAAACGCGATGAGGCCGGGGCCTTCCTCGCTCAGTGGGTCGACGACGTCGAGGGCGCAGACGTGGACAGGCTCGAGACGCGCACCGAAGGCTGGGCCGCCGGCCTGCAACTCGCCGCACTCGCCCTGCAGGCCGCTCAGACGACGACCGAGCGACAGGCGTTTGTGCGCGCCTTCGCCGGCAGCCAGCGCTATGTGCTCGACTACCTGGTCGAGGAAGTGCTTCAGCATCAACCCGCCGATGTGCAGGATTTTCTGCTGAGAACCTCGATCCTCGCGCGCTGGTCGGCCGATGCCGCGGCCGCCCTGCTCGATCCACCCGGCAACACGCCGGCGCAGGCCGCGGCCATGGTGGATCGCCTCGAACGCGCCAGCCTGTTTCTGATCCCGCTCGACGCCGAACGACGTTGGTTCCGCTACCACGCGCTCTTCGCCGAGGCGCTGCGCAGCCGTCTGGCGCAGACCGGAGCCGAACGCGCGGCCGATCTGCATCGTCGCGCCGCCGAGTGGTTCGAAGGCGCAGGCCAGCCGGATTCTGCGATCGATCATGCCCTCTCGGCCGGGGATCCGGAACGGGCGCTCAGGCTTCTTCGCTCGCAGGCCCGGTCGATGATGATCCGCGGCGAGCTGGCCACCTTGCTGACCCGCGCCGACTCGCTACCCTCCGCCATCCGCGACACCGATCCCTGGCTGATGGCCGAACGAGCGATGGCTTTGCTCTTCTCGGGGCGCGTCGATGAAGCACTGGCGCTGGCAGCGCAGTGCGAAGCGCAGCTGGACGGATTCGACGAGGAGCGCGGCCGACACATCCGGGGTGTGCTGGCGACGCTGCGTGCCTACGCCGCCGACCTGCATGGCCAGGCGGCCGAGGCGTTGCGCGAGGTTGACCGTGCTGACGCCTGGCTGCCGCCCGATGACGGCCTGGCGCGCAGCGTCCTGCCGTACATTCGCGGCCGGTCGTTCCTCGCGACGGGAGACCTGGCCGAGGCCGAACAGGCCTTCGCGGCGATGGCGCGGTTGGCCCGTTCGCTGGGCAACGTCTGGACTGTCGCAGTGGCGATCGGTCAACAGGTCTTCGCGGCTCGATTGCGCGGCCGGCTGAGCGTCGCCGCCGACGCCATCGCCCAGGCCCAGCGCGCTGTCGCCGAGCGCGGCGAACAGACCTACGGCCCGGCAGGCCTGCTCGACTCGGCCGAAGCCGGCGTGCGCTACGAACGCGGCGACCTGGCCGGCGCCCGAACGTTGTTGGCCGTTGCGCTATCGCGCCTGCGCGCCTGGGGCAATCCAACCAGCCTGACCTCGGCGCTCTGGTCGCAGGCCCGTGTGCAGCTCGCGCTGGGCGATGTGGCGGGCGCCGGGCAGTCGCTGGACGAAGCCGACTCGATCGATGCCCGGACTCCACTGAGCGCCTACACGCGGGCTGCGCTGGCAGCCGACCGCGCGCGCCTCTGGCTCGCCCAGGGCCGTCACGCTGATGCCGAGCGCTGGGCCGACGGTTGCGACCTGACCACCGTCGCTGGCCCGGCGCGTGACGTGCTGGGTATGGCCGTCGCTCAGATTCGTCTCGCGTTGGGCCACGCCGACGACGCCGCGCAGGCGCTCGCCGACCTGGCCGAAGCGGCTCGATCGGCCGGCCGCAACGGGCCGCTGCTCGAGATCCTGGCCTTGCGCGCCGCGGCGCTGTTTGCGACTTCCGAGCGAGCCGAGGCGTTTGCGACGCTCGAGCAGGCGCTGACACTGGCCGAGCCCGAAGGCTACGTCATGGTCTTCGCCAACCCGGGCGAGCTGATGCGCGCCCTTCTCATCGAGTGGATCGAGCGCCACGGTCGCGCCAGGTCCGCCGACGCACGCCGCCTCTTCGCCTTCGCGCGACAGCTCTCGGGCGGGTTTGCGACGCCGACGCAGCCGGGCGGCGCGCCGGCCCCGGCCGACGCTGCCCAACAGCTCACCGAACCGCTCAGCGCCCGCGAGCTCGAGGTGTTGCGGTTGGTGGACGCGGGTCTGACCAACCGCCAGATCGCCGAGCGCCTTGTGGTGACGGTCGCGACTGCCAAGAAACACATCGAGAACCTGAATGGCAAACTCGGCGTGCACAGCCGCACCCAGGCCCTCGCCCGCGCCCGCGACCTTGGCCTGATCTAGGCCACGAACGCCCCTTCGGCGGGACTTCGCCCGTCTCGGCTGAAACTTCGCCTTTTGGCGAATGCGCCGACTCCGGCCGGATCGTATCCTCCATTCATTCGTTTGAGAGCGAGAGGATCCGATCATGAACCCTTCACCGTTATCAACTGTCAGCGGCCAATGGGCCGGGCCGGCATCGCTTCTGGCCGGCGCGGTCGTGGCCGCGTGGGTGGTCATCGTCTTCGTCAGCCGGGAGCGGAGCGGCGGCATCGAAGCGCCGGCCTTCTTTGTTCTTTGGGCGCTCGGCCTGACGATGTCGATCCTGGCCGGCTTCCGGGACCAGGTCACCGTCACCCCGGCGCAGATCGGGTGGACTTACGGTCCGCTGATGGCGTTGGGCATCCTGGCCTTTTTGATGCTCCCGGGCGTGCCGATTGCCAACCTGCTGGGATGGCTCAAGGGTTATCGCGCGGCCTTCGATCTCCTGGCCGCGATCGTCATCGCCAAGTGGGTGCTGGCTCACCTGCACTTCCTGCGGCTGGCGTGAATACCCGGGAGCCGAACTGACCATGCTGGATCATCTACGGGCGCGCATCGAAGCCGCCCTGAACGAGCCGAAGGCCGCGCTGTTCATCACGCAGGGGCCGAGCGGGCTGCAGGCCAGCCGCTGGCCGTGCGAAGCCCGAGGCCTGAAGCTGTACCTGCTTCTGTCGTCGGCCTGCGACCACCTGGTCAACGTCGACGCCTCCGAGTCTGTCGAGGGCGTCGTCGTGAGCGAACACTGGCGCCTCGAAGGGCGGGCCGCCAGATGCGTGCCTCCATCGAACAGCCTGGCCCTCACCCGGCGGGCCGACATGCCCTGGAGCGTCATCATCGAGGTTCGGCCCACGCGCCTGCACCTGCTCCGCCCCGACGGCTGGGGCGACGGCGAGACGCTGACGATCGATGAGTAACCAACCTGCGATCATTTGAGGAGAACAATCATGAACACCCAGATGCACACCGGCGCCGGGCACCTCGCCACGACCGCGACACCGGCGACCCACACCCGTGGCCTTCGACTGCGACGCGCCCTCGGCGGGCTGGCGCTCGCGCTGATCGTCGCCGTGCTCGGCTACCTGCTCTTGCGCCCGACTCTGTTGCGGTGGGGCGCGACGGACACTGAAGTGGCGTCGGCGATGCCCGGCGATCTTGACGGCCTGCGCTGGACGCGCGCCGTCGCCATCGATGCGGCACCGGAGTCGGTTTGGCCTTACCTCGTGCAATGGGGTCAGGGGCGCGGCGGCTGGTACAGCTACGACTGGCTCGAGGATCTGCTCGGCTTCGACATCCACTCGGCCAGCCGCATCCTGCCCGAGCACCAGAACCCGGCCATCGGTGACCCGATCTGCCTGGCGCGCGGCGTCTGCTTCTTGAACATCACGGTGATCGAGCCTGAGCGCGTGCTGGTCTTTCAGGGGATCGATCCAAACGGCGTGACTTTCTGGTCCTTCGCTCTGGGTCTGACACCAATCGACGCCAGCCACACGCGCCTGGTTCTGCGCGAGAGCTTCGCCCCCGGCGCGCTGCCCGACGTGGCCCTCCATGCGCTCGAGGTCGCCGACGTCGTGATGGAGCAGAAGACGCTCGACACCCTTAAGATCCTGTCCGAGGGCGGTTCCGTGTCGCCGCTGACGACCGTCGCCGAGGTGTCGGCCTGGCTGTTCGCGCTGGCCTGTGGCCTGACCGCCGGTGTGCTCGCCCTGCGCCGCCGCTCGTGGCGCCTGCCGCTGGCGCTCGGCCTGGGAGCCGTGGTCGTTCTCGTGATCCTGACCTTCCTCTTCCCGCCGCTCTGGCTGCGCGCCTTGCTCGACCTTGCCCTGGCCGCCGGCGTCTACGCCCTCCTGCGCCGGCCGCAACCGGCCCTCGCGCCTCAGGCCCGATAGAGGATCAGCCGCGGATGGCCCGGATGACGGGGCTGGTGGGATTGATCCTCATCATCCGCGTCATCCGCGGCTCAACTCTGTCTCAGATCTCCTGGCCCTTGAACTGCATCGTGAACAGGTGATGATAGAAGCCCTCCTGCGCGAGGAGGCTGTCGTGAGTGCCGCGCTCGACGATCTCGCCGTCCTTGATCACAAGCAACTGATCGGCATGGCGAATGGTCGAGAGTCGGTGCGCGATGACGAAACTCGTGCGGCCCTGCATCAGACGCAACAGAGCTTCCTGCACATGCGACTCGGTGCGCGTGTCGACGTTGCTGGTCGCCTCGTCCAGGATCAGCACGTCGGGATCCGCCAGGATCACGCGCGCGATGGCCAGCAACTGGCGCTGGCCCTGGCTCAGATTTCCGCCGCGCTCGGTCAACACGGTCTGATAGCCGTGCGGCAGGCGGTGGATGAAGGCGTCGGCGTTGGCCATCTTCGCCGCCGTTATCACGTCGGCGTCGCTGGCGTCGAGCCGGCCGTAGCGGATGTTGGCCATCACGGTATCCGCGAAGAGGAAGTTGTCTTGCAGCACGAGGCCGATCCGCCGACGCAGATCGTCTTTGCGCACTGTGGCGACGTCGATGCCGTCGATCTCGATCGTCCCGGCAGCGATGTCGTAGAAGCGGGTCAACAGATTGGCGATCGTGGTCTTGCCGGCTCCGGTTGGGCCGACGAGAGCGACCATCTCGCCCGGTTTGGCGGTGAGGCTGACGTCCTTGAGCACTGACACGTTTGCGTCATAGCCGAAGCTGACGCGGTCAAGCCTGACGTGGCCGTTGATGTGTACGAACGGGGCCGGCCGGTCGACGTCGGCTTCGGGGTCTTCGTCCATCAGTTCGAAGACGCGCTCCGCGCCGGCCAGGGCCGCCTGGATCGAGGTGAAGAGCTGCGCGATCATGTTCAACGGACGGCCGAGACGACCGGCGTAGTTGATGAACGACGCGATCTCGCCCACTGTGGCGATCCCCCCGACGGCCAGCCAGCCGCCGGTGCAGGCAACCACGGCGAGCCCGAAGTTGTTGACCATGTTCATCAGCGGGCCCATGAAGCTGGTCAGCACCCGCGCGCGCAACGCCACCTTCTGCAGACGCCGGTTGACGACCGAGAACTGGGCCGTGGTGGCTGCCTCCCGCACAAAGGCCTGCACCACCCGTTCGCCCGTCACGGTCTCCTCGATGATGCCGTTCAGCGCTCCGAGCGCGGCCTGTGTCTCGCGGAAACCTACTCGCGTCCGCGCCGCGATCTGGCGCGTGATGATGACCGTCAACGGCATGACGACCAGGCTGACGATCGCAAGCGGCACGTTGATCACGAACATCAGCACGACGACGCCGACAAGACCGACCAGGTTGGCGATCAACTGGCTGGCGCTCGTGGCCAGCACGTTGCTGACGTTCTCGACGTCGTTGGTCAGTCGGCTCATCAGGTCGCCGTGCGGGCGTTGGTCGAAGGTGCGCAGCGGCAGCGTCTGCAGCCGCGCGAACAAGTCGGCGCGCATGTCGCGCACGGCCCGCTGAGCCAAGCCCGCCATCAGGTAGGTCTGCCACCAGGTGCCGCCGGCGGCGGCGACGTACGACACGCCCATCCACACCAGCAGTCGAGCCAACCCGGCCAGGTCGCCCTTCGCGATGTAGGTGTCGATCGCCAGGCCCATCAGGTACGGGCCGATCAGATCGATCACTGCCGTGACGATCACCAGCGCTGCCACAGCGGTCAGCGTCCAGCGCTGACGCTGCAGGTACGTCCACAGGCGGCGCAACGTGGCGGCCGTGTTCTTGGATTTCGGGGCGTCTTGCAGGAAGGCCATCGGCGGCCCGCCCGGTCGGAAGGAAATCGGAGGGGGCGTCGCGCGGCGTTGCTCAGCCATGGCGCTCTCCTCCACCCAGCTGCGAGTCATAGATCTCGCGATACACAGGGCTTGTGGCGAGCAACTCGCGATGGTTGCCCTCGGCCACGATCTGGCCGTCGTCGAGCACCAGGATCTTGTCGGCGGTCAGCACGGTGCTGATCCGTTGAGCGATGACAAAGCTCGTCCGGTCCTTCATCAGCGTCTCGAGCGCGGCCTGGATGCGCGTCTCGGTCTCGACGTCGACGGCGCTGGTGCTATCGTCGAGGATCAGGATGGCGGGCTTCACCAGCAGCGCGCGGGCGATCGCCAACCGCTGCTTCTGGCCGCCCGACAGGTTGACGCCGCGCTGCCCGAGCACTGTGTCATAGCCCTCCGGGAAGGACTGAATGAAGTCGTGAGCCTGAGCGGCCCGCGCCGCCGCGACCACGTCTTCATCGGGGGCGTCGGGCCTTCCGTAGCGGATGTTGTCACGAATGGTGCCGCTGAAGAGCACGGCTTCCTGCAGCGCGATGCCGATGTTGCGCCGCAGCGTGGCGAGATCTAGGTCGCGCACGTCATGCCCATCGACGGTGATCCGGCCCGAGCGGACGTCGTAGAAGCGCGGGATCAGGTGCACAAGGCTCGACTTGCCAGCGCCGGTCGAGCCGATCAGGGCCACCGTCTGTCCAGGCTCGGCCGTGAAGCTGACGCCACGCAAGACGGCGTCAGCGTCGCGGCCCTCGAAGTCGAAGGAAACGTCCTCGAAGACCACCCTGCCCTGCGGCGTGAAATCCGCCACGGCTCCCGGCCGGTTCTGGACGCCCGGCACGCGCTCGAGCACCTCGAGGATGCGTTGGGCCGAGGCGTCGGCGCGCGCGACCTGGATGACGAGTTGGCTGACGATCATGAGCGAGAACAACGCGATGGTCAGGTAGTTGACGAACGCCACCACCTGTCCGATCTGCATGCCGCCCGACGTCACCTGCACCCCGCCGAACCAAAGCACGCCGATAAGGCTGACGTTGAGCGTGAACATCATGAAGGCCGGTGTGAAAGCGACCATGCGCGCCGCCTCTACTGAGTTCTCCGTGAGGTTCGTATTGGCTCGGCCGAAACGCGCTTCTTCGTGTCCGGCGCGGACGAACGCCTTGACGACCCGGGCGCCGGCCAGGTTCTCCTGGGCGACCTGATTGAGCGCGTCGAGCCGCTGTTGCACCTTCAGATAGAGCGGCGTGGCGCGGTTGATGATCCAGATCAAAGCGAGAAGCTCGATGGGCATCAACAGCAACGGCAGGAACGCCAGCTGCGGGCTCGTGATGATCGACATGATCAAACTGCCGATCAGGAGCAGCGGCGCGCGCACCATGATGCGCAGCACCAGCAACAGCGCTTCCTGAACCTGCGTGACGTCGTTGGTCAGCCGCGTGATCAACTGCCCGGTCTCGAGTTCGGCGAGGTCGCCGAACGAGAAGCGCTGAACCGCCGAAAACACCTTTTCGCGTAGATCGGCGGCGAAGGCCTGAACCGTCCGCTCAGCGAAAAAGCCGTTACTCATCCCGCCCATCGCGCCGATCACGGCCAGACCGAGCATCAAAAGCCCTGTGGCGAGGACGACGTTTTGATCCAACCGGGCGATGCCCTCATCGATGATGCGCTCGACCATGCGCGGCTGCAGCAGGTCCATCGCCACTTCGACCGTCATCAACATCGGCGCGATCAACACCCAGCGCCAGTAAGGCCGCAGATAGCGCGCCAGTTTCAAGCTTGCAGTCATTGCGGTTCTCCCCACACCCTCGCGCCTACGGCGCCAACGACCGACGCATGCCGACGTTCTGACCGAGGTCGGCCTTCGTCGGTCGCTCCTTGGCGTTCGTCAAAACGGTCCCTCATCCCGGATGGCGCCCGCCAGGTTGTCGCGCACGCGCAAGAGCAGGCGCTCCAGGGTCTGGCGGTCGGCGGCCGACAGGCCGACGAAGTTGTCATGATCCATCTGGGCCCAGACGCGCTCGAGCTTGCGACGCACCGCGCGCCCGGCCTGGGTGACGTGCACGCGCGACACGCGCTGGTCTGCGGGGTCGGGCTGGCGCAACACGAAACCCGCCTTCTCCATGCGCTGCACCATGCGCGTCATCGTCGCCGGCGTGACCCGGGCAACCCTGGCCAACTCCCCGAGCGTCTGGCCGTCGCGCTCCCACAACGCGAAGAGCACCGGTGGTTGGCCGCGGTACAGGCCGAACTCCCCCAGGAGCTCATGGGCGCGGTGATGATGCAGGCGGGAGACCTGGGCGAGCAGATGGTCGAGCGTGGCGGGTTCGGACAAGAGCTTGTTCATCGTCTTTCATTAGCCGACAGATAATTAGCCGGCTAATATTATCAGCCGGTGGCGCGTCGGGCAACATCCGCTTGGGCCATCTCCTGCCGGGTCGTTTGGCAAAGGCCTTGACAACTTACATCGTAAGCATTAGTATACTTACGCTGTAAGCAATAGAGGTAGAGACGATGACACGACGGACCCCCTGGGCCTTCTTCGCGCTGTTTTTGCTGCTCTCAGCGCCCATCTGGGTGTTGGGCGCGCTGAGCCCGCGCTTCCTGCCTGCCTGGATCCCGATCAACCTGCCCACAGCGGCGTTGATGACCTTCAATCCCGCGCTCGCCGCACTCATCATGGCCGGCCGCGAAGACGGTTGGTCAGGCGTGACCGCCCTGCTCCGCCGGCTCCTCGACGGGTGGCGTCGCCCTGGCGCGGCGGCCTGGCTGGTGGCCTTCCTCTACATGCCGGTCGTGATGGCGCTCAACTATGTCTGGGTGGTCGTTCAGGGTCGGCAGCCGCAGCCCGCGATCATGGAGATCACGCTCCTGCCGGTGCTGTTCATCATGTTTCTGATCGGCGCCGTCGGTGAGGAGTTGGGCTGGCAGGGCTACGCCTACGACAGGCTTGAAGCCCGCTGGGGCGTCGCGCCGGCCGCCCTCGGCCTCGGGATGTTCTGGGCCCTCATACATGTGTTGCCGCTGTTTCAGGCGGAGCGGGCTCCGAGCTGGATCCTCTGGCATTGCCTGGGTCAGGTCTTCATGCGTGTGATCATCGTCTGGCTGTACCACCAGTCGGGGCGCAGCCTCCCGACCGTGATCGTGTTCCACGCCATGTCCAACGTCGCCGAATACCTGATCCCCAACTACGGGTCGAGCTATGACCCCGTGGTCGTCACGAGTCTGATGGGAGTGACGGTCCTGGCGCTCGCCTGGTCATGGGAGCCGATGTTCCGCGACGCCAAGCGCTTGTTGTATCGGGGCGGCCGGCCCAACGGGTTGGCGCGCCGGCTCAATGACTTTTGGGCGAGCGTCTACGCGTGGGGCCTTGCACCGAACCGCTATGTCACGCTCGAGGTGGTCGGGCGCAAGTCGGGGCGCACCATCACCTTCCCGCTCGTGATGGTCGTGGTCGACGGTGAACGCTATCTTGTGTCGATGCTCGGTGCGGGCGCCTCGTGGGTGCGCAACGTCGAGGCTGCCGGCGGCCGCGCCAGGCTACGCCATGGCCGCGTCGAAGACGTCAGACTCGAGCTCGCACCCATCGAGCAGCGCGGGCGGATCGTGCGCCAATACCTCCAGGTCGCCCCGGGCGCCCGACCGCACATCGCCGTCGCTGTGGACGCGCCGGCCGAGGCGTTTGATGAGTTGTCGGCGGACCTGCCTGTGTTCCACGTCCTGGCACAGGTCTGATCAGCCAAGTCGAAGCCTATCGTCTAGGGCGTCAGCCAGGTCAAACCGCTCAAGTTTGGCTCCCAGTCCACAGCCGCGCCGATCCCTGACGCAGTGATCTGACTTGATCGGCTCATCGCTGACCCACTCCCCAACGGGTATGCATACGCTTTGAAATTGTCGAAACGAGCGTCAGCGACGGGCCGATCATCGTACGGCGCCATCACAAGCCCGACGTGAGTCAAACCCGTGATGGCACTGTCGTAATAAGAGAACGCACCGTCGTTGAACATGACATACAGCGTGTAATCTCCATCTCGAAGGATCTTCAAGTGGTTAACGCTCGTGCCGGCATTGATATAGGATGAGACCTGCGGGCTCGCGATCACGGTCACCGTGTCATCGGCATTGAAACGGTACACGGCATAGGCGCGATAGTCCGTGTTGATATCCAGCATATAGAACTGGTCGAACGCACCTGTGACGCCGAATATCAAACCCAGGTCGCTGCCCGTAGCGCCTTCCCAGCGGACATCGACCTCGGCTGTGTAATTCTCACGCGGGCAGGTCGGCGCGCGCTGCAAGAAAAGATAACCGGGCAGTTTGGACTGGACCCGGTACTCGCCATTCAGGTACTCGGACCGGCGGGTCGCGCTGTCGGCAATCGACCATCCACTCGTCGGATCGCTGAAGGTGTCAACGAAATCCTTGCAGGCATTGCGCGCCAGGGCCGGCAGACGAAGCCGCGAAATCGTGTCGAAGGCGCTGGCGTTGCTGGCAAACCCATAACCCTGCCAGGCCCCCGTGGCAGTATTGGTGATGGCTTGCCCGACTGCCTGCGGCGAAACGATCGCCGAAAATGTTACGACGACGGGCATCGCGCTCGAGACCGTTCCGGTCCATGCGACCCTGTTTCCGTTCAGGCTCACGTTGCCCTGGCTCGCGGATAGTGTCTGTGGCAGCAGCGTGAGCAGCGCGGGAACGTCGTCGATGATGCGAGCTCCGGCCAGGTCCAACTCCCCGCCGAGTGTGTTGAGCGACAACGTGTACGTGACCTGGCCACCCGGCAGGAAAGCCCCGGTGACAGTCTTCGATATACCGAGCGTGGACTCGAACGCGCCGATGTCGCACACGCCCGAGCGTGGCGCGCCGCGCTGATCGGTCGTCAACACTGCGCCGCGGCCGTCGAGGCAGCCGGAAGCAGGGCCGCCGTTGATGGCCGGGCTATCAGACCCAAGCGCCTGAGTCGGGGTTAGCCCGCCGTTGTCCTGCAGCGGGCCGAGACGTGGATCGACGTCGAAGTAGTCTGTTGCCGTCGGAGAAAGGCAGGTTTGCTTTTCGACGATGTTGTGCCCGCGGCTCACGACCTGCGGGTTGTTCAGGGTGCCATCCTCGCGACAATTCAAGAATGAGTGATTGGCCAGTATAGAGTTTTGAAGTATCAAAGCGCCGACGTTCGTGATGCCCATCACGCCGTTATCACTGACAGTGCTGTTCATGAGTGTCAGGCGCGAGCTGCCGAAGGGGTTGTCTATAGCGCCGGAGTTACCGAGATTGTTGGAGATCGTGCTCTGCTCGACCGTCATTTGCCCCGTATTGATGATGGCGGAGCCGCGGTACTGGCTCGGTATGCTGTTGTTGGTGATCGTGGTTTCCGTGATCGTCATGATGCCGGAGTTCGCGATTCCGCCGGCGAGGCTATCGCTGAGCAACGACCGCGAAAGAGTGGTGTAGGTGCCAATGCAGGGCACTGTGACGCCACCGTGTACGATGTGGAAACGATCTATTGAAACGTATATTTCTGGACTGATGATGCAGTTCCAGATTCGGAACCCAAGACGCAGATTCTCGCCATCCACCCGCGACAAACCTGTTTGCGCCGTGAACGAGCCGTCCCAACCGCCTCGCAGGTTAAGGGTTTTGGAGATAGCGACAACTGCGGTTGAAGCGCCAACATACGTGCCAGTGGCAACACGGATCTCGTCTCCGTCTGCGGCTTTGTCGACGGCGGCCTGGATCGTCGCGCACGCCGCTGCCGGTGAGAGACAACTGGCTCCGTCATCACCCGTCGGAGACACATACCAGGGACCGGCAGCATTCACAGGCCTTGTCGCGAACAGAACAGCCAGCAGCGCGAAACAAGTCACCGCCCCAACCGCAATCAACCGAGAAATGTAACGCATAGTCGCCCTTGAAATATGGTCGAACTCTACCATGATGCCAGGCGGTATTCGACCAGTAGCCCGATATGGCCTATGATGGATCTCAGGCGGCACACGAGGGCATCAACATGTCGACCGCACGCAACGACCACGAACACCTTGTCGATCTCCCCACCGGGATGGTGACGTTCCTGTTCACCGACATCCAGGGCAGCACGCCGCTGTGGGAACAGCACCCGGCTGCGATGAAGACGGCCGTCGCTCTGCACCACCGGATCGTGCGGCAGGCGATCGAGGTGAACGGCGGCGTCATCTTCAAGATCATCGGCGATGCGTTTCAGGCAGCGTTCTCGCTGACGGGCCACGCGCTGGCCGCCGCCGTCGCGGCCCAACGCGAGCTTCAGAGCGCCGAGTGGCCGACGTCGATCGGCGCGCTGGCCGTGCGCATGGGCGTGCATGTCGGGCCGGCCGAAGTGGAACGCACAACCGGCGGCTCGGACTACGCGGTCAGCCACACGCTCAACCGCGTCGCGCGTATCATGTCGGCCGGTCAGGGCGGCCAGATCCTGCTCTCGCGCGAGGCCGCCGACCTGATCGAGCACGACCTGCCGGCCGACATCGCACTCAAGGACCTCGGCGACCACCAACTCAAAGGCATGGCGCGCCCTGAGCGTCTGTTCCAGGTCAATGCTCCTGGCCTACCCCAAGACTTCGGCCCTCTCGCGGCATCGCTTTCAGTGAAGAGCAATCTACCGGCCGCGCTGACCTCCTTCATCGGCCGCGAGGCCGAGCTGCGATCGCTGCAGACACTCGTGGCCAGCGGGCCAGCGCGGCTCGTCACGCTGACCGGCCCTGGCGGCACCGGCAAGACCCGTCTGGCGCTCGAGGCGGCCAACGGCCTGCTCGGGCACTTCGCCGACGGCATCTGGCTCGTCGAGCTCGCTCCATTGGCCGACCCGGCGCTCATCCCGCAATCGGTGGCCAGCGCGCTCGGTCTCCATGAGACCCCCGGCAAGACCTTCACGCAGACCCTGATCGATTACCTGCGCAACCGCCGGTTGCTGCTCATCCTCGACAACTGCGAGCACGTCGTCGACGCCGCGGCCGGCCTGGCGGGCACCCTGCTCCAGGCGTGCCAGCGCCTGCAGATCCTGGCGACGAGCCGCGAGATCCTTGGGACGATGGGCGAGACGCCGTTTCGCGTGCCATCGCTGGCGCTTCCCGGTGGCTCCGAGGCGACGCTCGCGACACTGGCGGAGTGCGAATCGGTTCGCCTGTTCGTCGAACGAGCCCGCACCGCGCAACCGTCCTTCGCTCTGACCGACGCCAACGCCGGCGTGATCGGCCGCATCTGCCGGCGCCTCGACGGGATCCCGTTGGCGATCGAGCTGGCCGCGGCGCGTGTGCGCCTGCTCAAGGTCGACGAGATCGCGGCCCGGCTCGACGATTCGTTCAGGCTGCTGACCGGCGGCAGCCGCACCGTGCTCTCGCGCCATCAAACGCTGCGAGCCTTGATCGATTGGTCGTTCAATCTCTTGACCGCCGACGAACGCCTGTTGTTCCTCAGGCTCTCGGTCTTCGCGGGCGGCTTCACGCTGGCGGCCGCCGAAACGATTTGCTCCGACGACGCGCTCGATCGAGCCGCGATCCTCGACCTGCTGGCGCAGCTCGTCGACAAGTCGCTTGTCGTGCCTTTCGACGCGTCGACGGTGGAGGCCGCCACGGCCGCCGCGGCTTCGACCGCCGAGACGCGCTATCGCCTGCTCGAAACCATCCGGCAATACGCGCGCGACAGGCTTCACGACGTCGGCGGGAGCACCGTTGTGCGCGGTCGGCATCTCGACTACTTCGTCGCGCTGGCCGAAGAGGCCGAGCCGCACTTCCGGCAGGGTGATCAAGTCGTCTGGCTCGATCGACTTGAGGCCGAGCTCGACAACGTCCGCGCCGCGCTCGAGTGGGCGTTGTCGACGAGCGTCGATCTCGGCCTGCGCCTCACCGGAAGCCTGCTCTGGTTCTGGCACATCCGCGGTCATCGCAATGAAGGCATGGACTGGGCGCGCCAGTTCGTCGCCACGCAGGGCGAACTCGACGACTCGACGCCTGTCGACGCGCGCCTCGCCCGCGCCCGGGCGCTGATCGCGATCGGTTTCCTGGCGCAGTTCCAAAACCAAGCCGATCAGGGCGGGCCTCCGCTCGAACAGGCCATCGCGATCCTGCGCGGAGCAGGGCCGGACGGGCAACGCTGGCTCGGTGTGGCTCAGCTCTTCTTCTCGAAGGCGATCCGCGACCGCGCGGATCGTGCCCGGCTGTTGACCGATACCTTCCCGCTGCTGCGTGAGGCGGGCGACCCGCTTTATCTGGCCGAGTACTCGATGGATCTCGGCGGGTTGTATTCCGAGCAAAACCGGATGGATGACGCCGAGGCAGCGCTGCGTGAAAGCCTGCGCTGGCGCGAGATCGGGCAGGATCTGGACGGGATCGGCACGGCCTGCCTCGGGCTCGGCGACATTGCGCTGCTCCGACACAACTTCGACCAGGCCCGGCAACACTACGAGAAGGGCCATGAGTGTTTCCGCACGGTGCGCAATCGCACGATGGAGTCGATCCTGCTCTCGCGCCTCGGCCAGGTCAGCATGATCCTGGGCGACATGGCGGGGGCGGCCCGGCGGTACACCGCCAGCATGACGATCAACCAGGAGAGCGGCGATCGCGTCGGGCTGGCGAACAGTCTGTTCGACCTCGGCCGGCTCGAGCTCAACACCGGACAGCCGCGCCGCGCCGAGCGCTACTTCGCCGAGATCACCCAACTCGGCGCGGACATCGGTCTGCCCGAGGCTGTGGTCGTCGGGCTGCTCTTTCAGGGGCTGGCCGCCAGCGAAATGGACGACCGGCCGCGCGTCGACGAATGCGTGCGCCGCGCGATCGACTTCTGGCGCCGTGTTCAACCGGGCGCGTTCAGCCCGGAGTTCATCGTGAACAATCTGGAGAACCTGGCCGTGCTGCTGTCCGACAGCCATCCCGGCGTGGCGCGACAGCTGTTCGCGACAGTCGATCGCAAGGGTTCGATGAACCGGTTGTTCAACACGGCCTTTGAGATATCGGCTTACGCCAAGGCCAGAGAGCGCGTCAATCCACAACCCGCCATGGCGCAGAAAGGGGATGAGGCGTCGGGTGAGCCGACGCTGAGCCTTGAGGACGCGGTCACGCTGGCGCTGACGATCGGTGAAGTGTGAGCGAACGCGAGCGGCTAGCTTGCAGCTTCAGGCCGCCTCGGCCGACACGAAGGTTGCCGTGTCATCATTGTCATGCTCGGCCTCGCCCTCATGCGGCGCGCGCCGGTCGAAGTTCAGCACGTCCATCAGGCTGACGACCTGGTTCTTGCCCGAGTTCTTTCCAAGATACAACGCGGCATCGGCACGTTTGATGCAGGCGCTCGGATCGGACTCGCCGTCGAACTCGGCCACGCCCATCGTCAACGTCACCGTCAGATTCTGACCGTCGATGTCGATGGGTTTGACGGCGATCTGAGCCAGCAGCCGTTCAGCGGCCACCTTCGCTTCGTCAAGGCCCGTGTCGGCGAGCAGGATCATGAACTCCTCCCCGCCCCACCGTGCCACACGATCTTGTTCGCGTAAGCTGCCCCGCATCATCCGCGCCACCTGTATCAGTACAAGGTCGCCGGCCTCGTGGCCGTAGTAATCGTTGAGCGCCTTGAAATCATCGATGTCGGCGATGACGACGCTGAAGGTGGTGTGGTGCATCCCATGCTGAGCGACGGACTGTGAGAGATCATCGTGCATCTGCCGCCGGTTCGAAAGGCCGGTCAACGGATCGGTGTTGGCCTGCCGCTCGAGCGCAAGGTTGGCTTGGGTCAGGACGGACTCGGTGGTCGTCGCGGCCTGACGGAACACATAGGCAAGGGCCGCGATCACGAGGAACAGCACAAGCGCGTTGACGATGCCCGTGACCGTCAGGTGAGCCTGATCGATCACGACGAGCGGAGGAACTGAGACGGCGTAGACGTACACGCCCACATAAGCAACGGTCAGGCCGATGGATAACGAGACCTTGGCCGAGAGCCGCCAACGCGCCGAGTAAAACACAAGCGGCACGAGCCAGAGAATATAGGCGCCGAAGCCGCTGTTCCATCCGACGAAGGCAACGGCCAACGCGGCATGGGTGATGATCTCGGTCATCCCAATGGCGAGCGTCAGGTAGGTATATCCCAACCGGTTGATCAGGAAGCAGGCGGCAAACACCAGGCAGCTGACGACGTTGAACGCCACCATCGGCCAGATGTCAAGCCACGCGAACACCGCGATAAAAAGGATGTGGCCGACAAGGGCCATCAGCGATGTGTAGGCCAGTACAGTCGCGAGGTTTTCGCGACCGGTTATTTTTTCCGAGAAGGCGCGCAGCCAGGCAGGTTCCCCCGACATCGTCCCTATTTTACGTCCGCACTGACCCATAGCGCACGTGGTTGCACACTTGATTCACTCAGGCCGCACGCGAATTTACGGCCGATTTAACTGGAAACGGGGTGAAACCAGGGTTGCGCCGCCAGTTTCACCCCGTCTTCACGCGGAAGATCAAAACGCTGTGGCGCGGGCCACGACCGCTGGCCGATCGGCAGGATCGAGCGGCCTCATGACGATCGAGAACCTGTGCTCGCCAGGCCACGCCAGATGACGATCGAGCGTGCCAGGTCCGCACGACGCCCCACCCAACCCGCTCTGCAACAGATCGAGGCTGACGTACACCTCGGGCCGGCGGACCAGATCGATCGTGTGCATCGCGGCGTAGAGGTCATCGGCTGTGTAGTGCGACGCCGAGGCCTGCAACAGCGGCTCGCCGACCATGAGCAACCCGCGGCCCTGGCCGTCACGCAGCGCGACCCAGCGCACGTCGGTCCTGTTCCCATGCTCCTGGGGCATGATGTAAGGCTCGTACTGGTCGTCGACCAAGCTTGAGAACAGGCCGATCGCGGCACCGGCCTTCCGATCGGGGTACGTCTCACCCGGGCCGCGCCCGAACCACGTGAACGTTTCGAAGCCCGCTGGCATCACAAGCCGCAGACCCAACCGCGGCAGCGGAGGCAGATCGCCGAACGACACGACCTGTTCATCGAACCGGATCGTGCCGTCGCCCTGTACGGTCACGGTTTCGATGTGCCTGAAGCCCGCCTCGATCCCATGTGCCTGGACGACACGCTCCGTACGCGCGACCACGACAGCGGGCCGCGGCTGCGTGACCTCGAAAGCCGTGAGCCGCGAATCCAATCGGTTGAGCCCGACCGCGAGCCAGCGCTGCAACAACTTGCCAGGTTCGTCCGCATTCCACTTGAAGCCATCGTTGTCGGTCGCGGCGCGCCAAACGTTCAGGCGCGGTCCGTCCTCGAGCAGGCGCGTCCCTTCACGTTCGTATTGCACGAGCGTGCCGCTGACGCGATCGAAAACGACGGCGAAGCGCGGACCCGTTACGGTCACACGCTCCGGAGTCCGGGTCACCGCCAGGGGCTCGGCCGGAAAGGCCGGCGTGGCAGGCGCCGTCGCCACGATCGGCAACGCGAACTGCTCCCAGGCCACTTCCTCGTCGGCGGCGGACCAGGCGGTCGCGGCCACGCGTGCAAAACGAATGGTGAGGAAGCACTCGGCGCCCGCGGGCGCGTGCGGCAAGCGATACGGAAGATGCAGCCCCTCGGATGCCCCGGGCGCCGTCGTCAGCGTCGGCAGCCTTCCACTCTGCACGACTTCGCCGTCAACGGCCAGTTCCCAGGTGCCGCGCAGATCCGCCAGTGTGGTGAAGTCGCGCTTGTTGACCACTTTGAACCAGCCCGACGCCGCGTCTTGCGCCACGATCGCCACCGGCTGAAACAGCTTACGGGCCTCGCTCAACGCCGGATGGGGCGTGCGATCCGGGAACACCAGCCCGTTCAAACAGAAGTTCATGTCGTTGATCGTGTCGCCGAAGTCCCCGCCATACGCCCAGTAGCGCCGACCGTCGGGCGTCGTCTGAAGGATGCCCTGGTCGACCCAATCCCAGATGAAGCCGCCCTGCAACCCGGGCGTCGTCTCGATAGCTTCCCAATATTCCTTCAGGTTGCCGACCGAGTTGCCCATGGCGTGCGAGTACTCGCACATGATCAGCGGGCGCGGGTCGTCGACGTTGCGAGCGAAGTCGACGATCCGATCGATCGAGGGGTACATCGGGCAGACCAGATCAGTGGCCAGCCGCCCGCCGCTCCAGTTCGGCGCCGTGGCGCCTTCGTAGTGGATCGGCCGCGAGGGATCGAAGCCGCGGATCCAGCCGGCGATGGCGTCGTGGTTGGGGCCATAGCCCGACTCGTTGCCCAGCGACCAGATCACCACCGACGGGTGGTTCTTGTCGCGTTCGACCATGCGCGCGCCACGTTCGAGGAAGGCGTCGCGCCAGGCCGGGTCGTGGCAGAGCCGGTTGTAGAGCGAGTGGGTCTCGATGTTGGCCTCGTCCCACACATACAGGCCGTACTCGTCGCAGAGGTCGTACCAGCGCTCGTCGTTGGGATAGTGCGAGGTGCGCACCGCATTGAAGTGGTTCTGCTTCATCAGGCGGATGTCGGCGATCATCGACTCGCGCGTGATGACTTTGCCATGCACCTCGTCGAACTCGTGTCGGTTGACGCCGCGGATGTAGAGCGGCCTGCCGTTGATCAGCAGTTGACGTTCACGCACCTCGACCCGTCGGAAGCCGATGCGACACGACTCGTACTGCACGGCCTGCCCGGCTTCATCGCGCAGGGCGACGACGAGCGTGTACAGGTTCGGCGTCTCATGCGACCACAGGCGCGGCGACTCGACCGCGTGCTCGAGCGTCACCTGCGGGGGAAGATGCTGGGCAAACTTGAAAGCGGCTCCCGCGTACCCGTCGAACAAACCCGCGCCTTCCGCGTCGAAGAGCTGCATCTCGACCCGGTAGCCGCTCGCCTGCTCGACGGCGCCGCCCAGCCTGGCGACGACAACCAGCCGACCCGAGCTCAGCGACACGTCGAGCACAGGCTTTGCGAACACGTCGGCGAGATGTACCTGCGGCAACGCGTAGACGCTGACGCTGCGGTACATGCCGGCGTTGCGCCACATATCCTGGTCTTCCAGGAACGAGGCATCCGACCAGCGGATGACTTCGGTGGCGATCGTGTTCGAGCCGGCCCTGACGACGTCTGTGATGTCGAACTCGGCCGGCAGCCGCGAGTCTTTGCTAAATCCGATGCGCTGGCCGTTGACCCAGACATAGAAGGCCGAGTCGACGCCGCCGAAGCGCAACACGATGCGCCGCCCCTCCCACTCCGCCGGGAGCTCGAATGTGCGCCGGTACAGGCCCGTGGGGTTGTCGTCGGCCGGGACGTGTGGCGGCGTGTTCGGAATCGGCATCTTGACGTTGCAGTAGATGGGCTTGTCATAGCCCTGCATCGTCCAGTTGCCCGGCACAGCGATCTCATCCCACCCTGAGGCGTCGAAGCTTTCGCCGTAGAAGCCGTCAGGCAGCGTCGTCGGATTTGGTGCGAGGTGAAACCGCCACGAGCCGTCGAGGCTCATCGCCCACGGCGATTTCCCGGGATCGCGCTTGAGCGCCGTCGCCTCATCGGCGTAGGGCACGCCGCGGGCATGCATCGGCAGACGATCGATCGCGATCAGTTGCGGGTTTTCCCAATCTGGGATGACGTGATGAGTCATCGTGGTTTCCTTTTGACGAACGACGAAGGACGAATGTCGAAGGTTGAACGGCCGTTCAACCTTCGTCCTTCGTCGTTCGTCGACTTCAATAGGTCGCCCGGCCGCCGGAGAGATCGAAAACGAAGCCCGTCGTGAAGCTGGCTTCATCAGACACGATCCAGCAGGCCAGCGCGGCGGCTTCGTCGACGGTGCCGAGACGCTTCATCGGGATGCGCTCGGTCAGATAGCGGAGCTGCTCGGGCGAGGTCTTCTCGTTCATAGGCGTGCGGATGACGGCCGGGGCGATGGCGTTGATCGTGATCCCGGTCTCGGCGTATTCCTTGCCGATCGCCTTGACGAGGCCGATCACGCCGGCTTTGGCCGTCGAGTACCCGACCATGCCCGGGTTGCCTTCTTTGCCCGCCATCGACGCCAGCAACAGCACCCGGCCGTAATTGGCCGGCGCCATCGCCGCGACGGCATGTTTGGTGACATAGAACGAGCCGTTCAGGTTGATGTTGAGGACGTTCAGGAAATCCTCGGAGCGGTAGGACACGATGTTGGTGCTGGTCGGCCCGACGATGCCGGCGCTGTTGACGGCGATGTCGAGCCGGCCGTAACGCTCGACGACCTGAGCGATCGCGGCCTTGACCGATTCTTCATTGGAGACGTCGACGGCCAGGGCCTCGAGGCCGTTCTGCTGGCGCGCCCGTTCCAGCGCCGCAGGCTCGCGATCGAAGACGATCGCGCGTCCGCCCTCGGCCTTGATGCGCAACGCGATCGCCTCGCCGATGCCGCTGCCGCCGCCTGTGACGATCGCCACACGTTGTGAGAAGCGTAGATCCATGGCTGTTGGGGCCCATCGCTCTCGCGCCGGACCCGCCTCCTTTAGAGCGTGGGTGTTCGATAGAGGACGCGGCCCTTGACGCTGACCTCGGCCTCGACCAGGTAGCGCTGGATGGCGGCCGGGTCGGGCTCGATGCCCAGACCGGGCTGATCGGGCACGCAGACTTCGCCGCGTTCGTCGGGGACGAGATGCTCGCGGGTCAGGTCGTGAGCGAGCGACGACAACTGGCCCGGGTACTCGCAGAGGATGTGATCGGCCGCTCCGGCGTACGCCTGCAGGGACGCGCTCAGCGCCAGGTGCGACGTAAAGGTGTGATTGACGAAGGTGACGCCGCGGGCCTGAGCGTGCTCGAACACCCGCGCCGCCGACGTGATGCCGCCGACGCGGCCGGCGTCGATCTGCACATAGCCGATGCCGGCATAGTCGATCATCTGGTGGGCCATGTGCTCGTTGTGCGAGCCTTCGCCGCCGGCCAATCGAACCGAACGTGTCTTCGACGCCAGCCTGCGATAGGCTTCGAGCGCGCCGGTGTGGAAGGGCTCCTCGAGCCACGTCACAGCGCACTGTTCGAGCACCTCGACGCGCCGCTCGGCCTCGTCGCAATCGGTTCCCCAGATCGTCCCGGCGTCGATGCACAGGATGCCGTCGGGGCCGAGCCCCTCACGCGCCGCCACGACCTGATCGACGTCATCGCGCA
Source organism: Anaerolineales bacterium (assembly GCA_044226485.1). Classification (GTDB taxonomy): domain Bacteria; phylum Chloroflexota; class Anaerolineae; order Anaerolineales; family UBA6663; genus UBA6663. The sequence goes on along the minus strand of JBGAGY010000008.1, from coordinate 258,948 downwards.
GGTCGCCGTGGCCAAAGAGGCCCCATCCGAGCTTGAGCGCGCGATAGCCCGCTCGCTGAGCCGACAGCGCCTTCTCCCGCGTCTCCTCGGGTGTGTCGCCGAAAAGCAGCGAGCAATACGGAACCTTCGGGGTCGGCGCCTTGAACCCAAGCATCTCGTACACGGGCTGCGATCGGATCTTGCCCGCCAGATCCCACAAAGCGATGTCGATGCCCGACAGCGCGTGGTCAGCCTGGAGCAGATCCATACTGCTCTGGCGGACCTGATGATGGATGCGGGCGATGTCGTCGGGGCCGTCGAAGGCCTGGCCGAGCACTGAAGCTGAGACGGGCTTGCAGGCGCTGTGTGACATCGGCGCCACAAGGCTGGCGATGGTCACGAGCGGAGAGGCCTCGCACTCGCCCCACCCGACTTTGTCGCCGGCGACGATCCGCACGAGCAACGCATCCTGGCCGCCATCGGCGATGTCCAGGATCTCGGGCATCGAAAGATAGAAGAAGTCGATCGACTCGATGACGCGCATAAGCGGATCAGAACGTAATCGTGAGCCCGCCGTCGACCGTGATCACCTGGCCGGTGATGTACGACGCGTCAGGGCCTGCCAGGAAATAGGCCACCCCGGCGATCTCTTCGGGCTGGCCAGCACGACGGAGCGGCAGATGGTGCCCGTCGACGTAGTTCTGTTTGAACCAATCAGATTCCAGTTCATTGACGCCGTGCGAACTACTCATCGGCGTCTCGACGAAGCCCGGCGCGATGGCGTTGACCAGGATCCCGCGCGGCGCCAGCTCCAGCGCCAGCGCACGGCAGTACTGGTTGATCGCGGCCTTGGCCATGGCGTACGCGCCGCTGCCGACCTCCACACGTTCGCCATGGATGGACGTGACGTGCACGATCCGGCCGGCCCCGGCCATATAGCGGGCGGCCAGGCGGGACATCGCGATCGCGCCTTCGACCATGATGTCGAACGGCCGACGCCACTCGGCGAGCGGCGCGTCGAGGATGTCGGCCGACATGGACACGCCAGCATTGTTGATCAACACGTCGACGTTGCCCCAGGCGGTCTGGATCAAGGCTTCGAGCCGGTCACCAGTCTCAGGCGATTCGTAGGCGCCCGGGCAAACCAGATGATGGCCGGTTGGCAACCCCGCCACGATCTCGCGCAACAGGCTCTCGCGACGAGCCACAAGGCCCACATCCCAGCCCTCGCGAGCGAAACGTTCGGCCGTGGCCTTTCCGATTCCGGAAGAGGCCCCCGTCACGATCACGCGTTTTCGACGATCCGGAGAGGTGGGTGAAGGGGCGGTCATTGGCGTTATGCTCTGGGATGACAATTCGGGCGGACTTGATTATACTACCGTCGATTGTCATTTGTCGCAAGCCATAAGACAATCACTCCTATCGAGGTATCTATGGCTAGAGAACTTGTGACTGCCGACGCCGTGACTCAGGCGGTTTTGCATCGAATCGCCACAGGTCAACTGACGCCCGGCGACCGCCTGCCCCCTGTGCGCAAGCTGGCCGAGGAACTGGGTTCCAATCGCAACACGGTCAACAAGGCCTATCAGATGTTGAGCGAGATGGGCGTTGTCCACAACGACAGCGGCCGCAAAGGCTACACCGTCCGTCGCGGAGGCCAGAGCGGCACCACCTCACGCGCCGAATTGCTTGATTACTTCCAGCGACAGTCGGTCGCCCTGGCCTGGAAGCAGATGGCCGCCGGCATCACGTCGAACGAAATGCGCGATCTCTGGGAGAACGCGATCGCCGAAGTTTTCGGGCACAGTCAGGTCGACCTGATCTTCTACGAATGCAACGACCATGACACGATCGAGATGGGCCAGCGCCTCATCGAAGTCCTGACGCTGCCGGTCGAGTACCACAACCTGCCCCACTTCTACGCCGACCCCGCGGCGAACTTCAAGAAGCACGACCTGATCATCACGACGTACCACCACCTGGCCGAGATCACGGAGGCGATTGCTGGCCTCGGCCTGCCGACCGACAAGGTGGTGGGCATCGAGACGCGAGTGTCGCCGGACGCCATGGTGCGCATCGCGCGCTTCCCAAAGCAGCGGATCGGCATCGTGTGCACGAACGCCAACACCGCGCACATGCTCAAGCACCTCCTCACCGGCTATCGATCGGAATGGATCATCGATGCGGCGTCGCTCGAGGAGCCCGAACGCATCAAACCGTTGGCCGATGCCAGCGATCACTTCATCGTGACCCACACCTGCGCCAACGAGGTGTTCGCCATCACCAAGAGGACGCCCGATGTGGTCGTGAACTTCCAGATCGATGAACAGTCCGTCGCGTATCTGAACCAGCGCATCAACGAAATCCGACAGGAGCGCCTCAGTCGCTTGCGCTCCGACACGTCATCCATGCCGCTGGTCGAGGCCCTACCATGAGTCTTCGCACGATCGATGTTTCGAATTCGCGTCTGTCGCTGTCCTTCGCCGCCGAGGATAACCGGCTGCGCTGGGCGAACCTGTCCCCCGCTGGCGGCGCTCCCTGGCTCAGCGTCGAAGCGCCATCTTCGTTGTTCTCGGTGACCATCGATGGTCGCGTCTGGGAGGCCCAAACCCTCACGCTGACCGGCGTCGACGAAGATGAACCGGGACCGGGCATTCGGCACACAGCTTTCCATTTCAATGGACCGAGCTTTGCGGTCACCGCGCATGTGAAGATCTACGCCGAGGGTGCTGTGCTCGAGGCCTGGCAGGACGTGCGCAACGAAAGCGCGGCGCCCATCCGCATCGCGTCAAGCAACTCGATCGACCTGATCGTGCCGACAACGACAGCCGAGCTGTTCAGCTACACGGGCAACTGGGGCAGCGAATACGAACCGCAGCACCGCCAGCTCGAGGGCGCCGTTCGAATCGAATCGCGCAAGGGCCGCTCGTCGAAAGGCGATCACCCCTGGTTTGCGTTGACGACCGCCGACGGGCGCGTGCTCTCGGGCTCCGTCGCCTGGTCGGGCAATTGGGTCTTCCGCTTCGAGCCCCAGCCCGGCGGCGCGTATCGCCTCACCGGCGGCCTGAACGATTGGGAGTTCTACAAGGACCTCGCGCCCGGCGCGACCTTCTCGAACGCGCCCGTCATGCTTGTCGTCGGGCCGACGCCCAACGCCGTATCGCAGGACTACGCGCGCGTGGGCCGAAAACACTGGTACCCGCACACCACGCTCTCGGACAAAGCGCCGGTCGAGTGGAACCATTGGTGGCCGTATGAGGACGCCGAGATCAATGAAGACGTCTTCCGCGCGAACGTTGAGAAGGCGAAGCCGATGGGCTTCGAGGTCTGCACGCTCGACGCCGGCTGGTTCGGCCCGTCAGACGCCGGGACGTTCTGGGAGCACTACCGCGGCGACTGGGATGTCGTCAACGGCGATCGCTTCCCGAGCGGCATCGGCGCGCTCGGCGATCACGTCCACGCCCACGGCATGAGATTCGGCGTGTGGTGCGAGATCGAAGGCCTCGGCGAGAAGGCCCAGGTCGCCATCGATCACCCCGAGTACGTGGCCCTGCGCGACGGCAAGCGCCTCGGCTATGTCTGCTTCGGCAACCCGGCCGTGCAGGAGTGGGCGTATCAGACGCTGGCTCACATCATCACAGACTTCGGCGCGGACTGGATCAAGCTGGACTCGAACTTCGATCCCGAGGCCGGCTGCAACCGCACCGACCATGGCCACGGCGCCGGCGACGGCCTGTACGAGCACATCGCTGGCTACTACAAAGTCATCGAGCGGATCCATAAGGACTTCCCCGAGGTCGTGCCACAGAACTGCTCCTCGGGCGGCCTGCGCATCGACCTGGGCATGATGCAGCGCACGGCCATGACCTTCCTGTCGGACCCCGACTGGGCCGTGCACGACCTGCAGATATTCTGGGGTGCCAGCACCATGCTCGCGCCGAACACGCTCCTGCACTGGACCTACAGTCAGTGGCGCAACACCAACCCGCCGCCGTATCAGACGTTCGACCCGCACGATCCGAAACTGACCCGCAAGATCTGGGACTACTACTGCCGGATCTCGATGCTCGGCCTCTTCGGGCTCTCGCAGCGGCTCCCGACCATGCCAACGTGGATGGCCGAGCGCTCGGTCGAGCACATCGCGATCTACAAAGACCACGTGCGCAAGTTCGTCAATGAAGCCGATCTGTATCGGCTGACCGATCAGCCGCTGCGCAGCGGCGCGGGTGAGCGTTGGCCGGCCTTCCAGTACAGCCTGCCGGACAAGAGCCAGCACCTTCTTTTCGTCTTCCGCATGCCCGGCGCCGGTCCCGAAGGTCGCATCAGGCTGCAGGAACTCGAGCCTGAGCGCGTCTACACGATCAGCGGCTTCGAAGGTGAGACCGGGCTGCGGCGCACCGGCCGCGAGTTGATGACCGACGGCCTGGTCTTCAAGGCGCTGCTCGAAGAAGATTCGGCTTTGCTCAAGATCGCCTGACGCGCGCCGCATCTAGCCGGCAGAAGGCAACCCGCTTTCATTCCCTTCCGGGTGGTTCACGGCCGGTGCGGGAAAATCGGCAGAGGGGACAAAGCCATGACCAACGACGTCGAGCTCGTGTTGGCCGCCAACGACGAATTGGGCGAAGGGCCGGTGTGGCACACCGACGAAGGAGCCCTGTACTGGGTCGACATCAACGGACTGCGCTACCATCGGCTCGAGCCCGTGTCGGGTCGGCACGACGTCATCGTCGTCGGCGAGAAGATCGGGTCGCTGGCGTTGTGCCAGCACGAATGCGTGGTGCTCGCAACCGACAGGGGCTTCTCGTTCTTCGACCCCGGCGCGAACGCCCTCACCCCGATCGGCGATCCCGAGGCTCACAAACCCGAGACGCAGTTCAACGATGGCGCGGTCGATCGCGCCGGACGGTTTTGGGCCGGCACACTCGGCGACTCATTCAAGAACAGCCTCTACAGGCTCGACCCTAACGGCACGATCCGCCAGATGGACACGGGCCTCGACATCTCGAACGGAATCGGCTGGAGCCCTGACAATCGGTTGATGTATCTCGTGGACTCGACCCCGGGCACCATCTACGTCTACGACTTCGACCTGGCGTCCGGCGACATCGCCCATCGACGCATCTGGGTCGACAGGTCGGGGCAGCGCGGTCTACCCGATGGATTGACCGTCGACGCCGAAGGGTTCATCTGGGTCGCGATCTGGGACGGCTACTGCCTCGAGCGCTACGACCCGACCGGCAAACTCGAGCGTCGGTTGCCCCTGCCCGTCCAGTATCCGACGAGCATGGCCTTTGGCGGAGCCGCACTCGACGAGCTCTACGTGACATCGGCGTGGTGTGAAATCCCGATCGAAGAACGCCGCCCTGGCGCGCCCGACGGCGGCCTCTTCCGCATTCGCGGCGCCGGGCGCGGGTTGCCCGAACCGCGCTTTGCTAGCTAAGTGGTGGGCCCGCGTAGATCGACACGCGGGTGTCGATGCGGTCGCCGGCCTCAAGCGTCGAGCACTGCCCGAGGCGGGCCGCTTCGACGACCGAGAGCGGCATGGCCGTGCAGGGTTCGAGGATGACGGTGTAATGACCGTCGAAACCGCCATACGACGCGAAACAACACACGTACGGAAACACCGCCACGTCGAATTCGATTCGCAACTCGCTGCGGGCCTGTTGCCCACCGGCGGCCAGCATCCCGACCTGGCCCGCCCGCAGGCCATAGAGGAAGAGGAAGTCCGTCGTGCCATCGGGCTGTGGGACGAGGTCGGCGCGCGAGCCCGCGACGTTCGGCCATTCGAACGGCTCGGTGGCGGCCCAGCGCGACCAGGCCGGGTCGGCCACCGCAGCGGCCCTCGCCGGACACACGATAATGTCGCCCGGGCTGATCGTCAGGGCGGCATGCAACTTCCAGAGGAATACACGGCGCGCGCCCGACCGATTCTCGAGGGTGTAGTCCAGGTCGACCCAGGGGCCGTCGGGTCGCAGCGACACGCGCTTCGTGACGTCGAGCCCCCACACGGGCAGCCGACCGTGCACGATGAGCCCATCGCCCTCGACGCGAGACTCGAGCGGCAACGACCAGAGCTCTCCGTGATCGGGGCTGGCGAGCCCGTCGATGATCTCGGGCGGATCGCTCGGGATGATGTCATCGATGCCGCCGGTGAAGTTCGGGTCGTACGCGGCCCCCGCTTCGACTCGGGTCAGCGGCACGCGAGGGTTGCGCCAGAGGAAGTCACGGCCAAGCCCTTTGTGAGTCAGGCGCGTGATCCGGCCGCCGGTCTCGGGCGAGACCTCGACGATGAGCTGCTCGTTTTCGAGACGCACGTTGTGAACCTGGTCGAACGGGATATCCGAGGAGATGATCGTCATGAAGGACACACCAGCTTTCAAGAACCAGCCACGCAGATCGTTTCGACAGAGGAAGATGCAGCTCGATCGCCCCACTATCACACCGAAGGAGTCACGCTCATGACATCTAGTCGTTTCGACATCGCCGGCGTCCAGGTCGCGCTCGAGGAGGCGCCGCTTCTGAGCTTCCCGAGCAACACCGACTGCAACAGCCCGATCTGGTGGTCGCAGGGACGCATGCACATCCTAAACTCCACCGGCCATCCGGTGCGCTCGTCGGGGGACGATGTCGAGCACATGACCCGCGGCGGGCCGATCACGTACACGGGTTGGCGGGACGGCGGCCGCTGGATCGAATCGGTGCACCAGGATCCCGACGGCACGCTCTACGGCTGGTATCACAACGAACCCGCCCACTACGTGCCCGACGAGTACCAGGTCGGTCGCCAGTTCCCGATGACGGCGCCGTTCATCGGCGCGGCCGTCTCGTACGACAACGGCGTCTCGTGGGACGACCTCGGTCTTGTGCTGGCCGGCGGCCCAGACACGCTCAACCTCGAAGCCCGCAACTTTTGGTTCGCCGGCGGCAACGGCGACTTCTCGGTCATCCTGGATCAAGCCGGCGGATATTTCTACTTCCTGTTCGGCACGTACTACAGCGACGTCTCGCAGCAGGGCATCTCGCTCGCGCGCATGCGCTACGGCGATCGCAGCGGGCCGGTGGGCAAGGTCATGAAGTGGCACGACGGCGCCTGGAAGGAGCCTGGGCTCAACGGGCGCGTCACGCCCGTCCTGCCGGTGGCCGCCGACTGGTACAGCCAAAACCCTGACACGTTCTGGGGGCCGTCCGTCCATTGGAACACTGCGATCGAACGCTACGTGATCCTGATGAACCACGCGATCGACCCACGCTGGAAGCAGGAAGGCATCTACCTCAGCCTCGCGACCGATCTGGCCGATCCCGCCGGCTGGACCGCGCCGACCCGCATTCTCGAGACCACCGGCTGGTATCCGCAGGTCGTCGGGCTTGGCCCCAACGAAACCGAGCGCCAGGCCGGCGCCGCCTCGCGCCTGTTTATTCACGGCAAGTCCGAGCATGTGCTTCGATTCGCACGATCCAACGCCGGTTGAGGTATGACGAAGGGCGAAGACGAAGGCTGAATAGAAATTCAGTCTTCGTCTTCGCCCTTCGTCATTCGCCGCGACGCAGGCGCCTACTCCTTCACCGCCCCCAGCATGATGCCACGGATGAAGTAGCCTTGCAGGAAGGGATAGACCGCCAGGATCGGGATCATGGCGATGAAGAGCTTGGCGGCGTTCAGCGTGTTGTTCGACAGCTTGCCGAGCAGCTGCGCCTGCCCACCCTGCAGACCAAGCCGCTGAGCGATGACGAGCTGCTGGATGTAGGTCTGCAACGGATACAGATCCGGGTTGTTCATCAAGATCAGGCCGTCGAAGAACGAGTTCCAGTGGCCGACGATGCTGAACAACGTCACGGTGGCCATCGCCGGCAGCGACGTCGGCAGATAGACGAACCAGAGCATCTGCCACGGGTTGGCGCCGTCGATGAGGGCAGCTTCATCGAGCTCCTTCGGGATGTTCCTGAAGAAGTTCATCATGATGATGACGTTCCAGATCGGCAACGCGGTCGGCAGCACGAGGGCCCAGATCGAGTCGATCAGGCCGTAGTTGCTGATCGTCAGATACCAGGGCACGACGCCGACGTTGAGGATCATGCCGATCACCATCAGCCACATGAAGACGTTGCGCGCCGGGAAAGCCTTGCGCGTCCGCGAAAGCGGAAAGGCCGTGATGACCGTCAGGGCGAAGTTGAGCGAAGCGCCGAGGGCCACTCGAACGAGCGAGATGCCGAACGCGCGCCAGAATTTATCGTCCTGGATGATGTACTCGTAAGAGAACAGGTTGAAGCCGACCGGCCAGAGCGACACCATGCCGCCCGTGACGGCCGACTTACTGCTGAGCGAGATGGCCAGCGTGTTGATCAGCGGAAGAAAGGCCGTCGCGGCCAGCAGCAACAGCGCACCGGTGATCAGGATGTCGACAGCGCGATCGATGGGGTTGCGTGAAGTGACCATGGCGCCGCCTCAGAAGATCCGATAGTTGGCGAAACGATCCGCCACCCAGTACGAGACGCCTATCAAGATCAGCGACACGCCCGTCTTGAGCAGACCCACCGTTGTGCCAATGCTGTACTGCCCCTGGATCAGACCGACGCGGAACACATACGTGTCGAGGACGTCGCCGGTCGAGTAGACGATGGGGCTATACAGGTTGTAGATCTGGTCGAAGTTCGCATTGAGGACGTTGCTGATCCCGAGCGAAGCCACCAGCACAATCGTGGGCGTGATGGTCGGGATCGAGATGTACAGCATCTTCTGCCAGCGGTTTGCGCCGTCCATCTCGGCCACTTCGTACAACGTCGGGTCGATCGAGGTCAACGCCGCCAGATAGATGATCGCCTCGAACCCGAACTCCTTCCAGATGTCGCTGCCGATGATCACCCACGGGAAGATCGCGGGCTGCCCCAAAAACGGGACGGGTGCGATACCGAACAGGCCCAGGAAGTCATTGACCATCCCGTCGCGGGCCAGGATCGTGCGCAGAATGCCGGCCAGGATGACCCACGACAAGAAGTGCGGCAGGTACACCATGGTCTGAATGGTCCGCTTGGCGGTGGCGAAGCGCACCTCGTTCAGCAGCAACGCGAAAGTGACAGCCACGATCAGGATCAGCACGATCTTGGCCGTCGCGATAAACAGCGTGTTGCCGAAGACCTCCCAGGCATCCTGGATGCGAAACAGGAAGAAGAAGTTGTCGAAACCCACCCACGGTGAGTTGGCGATGCCGCGCGCCGGCGTGAACTTCTGAAACGCGATGACTGAATAAATCAGCGGCACAAACGTGAAAGCGACGAGCAGCACGAGCCCGGGCAGGCTCATCAGATAGTACGCGAGCGTGTCGGTTTTTCTTTGCATGCGGCTCCTTGTCCTGCGCGCTCTCTCAGACAGTCAACCGGGCGCCTACGGTGCGACCAATGACGAAAGACGAACGACGAAGATTGAACGGCCATTCAACCTTCGTCATTCGTCCTTCGTCATTGGTCCGCTAACGGACGTCTCAAAGACCCGGACTACTTGTTCATCGCCTCCAGCAGCGCCGCGCCACCACTGTCGTTCCACTGCTGCACGAAGGTGTCGAAGGAATCGACGGGCTGCGCGCCTGTGATGATAAGCAGGAGAGCTTCCTCTTCCATCTTCTTCAACGACGGCCAGTTCGGGTCGACCGAGTAGAAGCGCACGGCGCTCGGGTCGGAGCGGACCTCGTCGTAGCCAGCGGCCAGCAACTGCGCCGCGTCAAGGCGGGCCATACGAGTCGCCCAGTTGGCCGAGTCGCTGCGCGGGCTCGCGATGTCGGCCTGGATTTGCTGGAACTCGACCTTCATGGCCTCGCCGAAGGTATCGGGCGAGAGCTTGCCGTCGAGCGCTGACTGGTAGTCGCGGCCCATGCGCTCCACGACGTACGGCTGCTCGATCAGGAACGGGATCGGGAACAGCAGGTTCCAGATTTCGTTGAAGTTGTCGTAGTACGACGGAGCGTCGTTGTAGCCGTAGCTGAAGTCGTTCTGGATGTTGAGGATCTTGAGCACGACCTCGGGATGGGCGTAGCCCTTCTTGACCACCACGAAGCTGTTCGTGTAGTCGCCCATCGAGTATGTGTCTTTACCGTTCTTGTCCTTGATCATGAACGGCTGCCAGTTGGCGTTCGGGTCGTTCTTGACCGAGTCGTTCAACGGCCACCACGAGATCCACCACGGGCCGATCATGATGCCGCTGCGCCCGCTGACCACGATCTCGTTCGAGGCATCGGTGTTCTTGGTGGCGAAGTCAGGATCGATGATCCCTTCCTGATACCACCGCGCCAACAGAGCGAGCGCCTCTTTCGTCTCGGGCTGCGTCGAACCGTAGACGATCTTGCCGTCCCGCTTCCAGAAGAGGGTCGGGAAGGAGCCGAACGAATTGAAGATCACGTCATAGCCGTGCAGATTGCTGGGCACCATCACGGGGTTGAGCGTGCCGGTCAGGCCGATCGTGTCGGCCTCGCCGTTGCCGTCGGGATCCCCTGCCATGAAGGCCTTGGCGATCGCCTCGACATCTTCGACGGTCTGCGGCCCCTTCAGGCCGAGCTTGTCGAGCCAGTCCTGGCGAACCCAGACCATCAGCGGCGCATCGGCCTGCGGCTGGACGTTCGGGACGCCCCAGACCTTGCCGTCGATCGTGGCGGCCTGCAGGGCCACGCCATTGGTCTGGCTGTAGTTCTCGAGGATGTCTTTGTTCGCGTACTTGTCGATGTACGGGGTCATCTCCTCGAGGACGCCAGCCTCCACGAGTTGCTGGAGCTGGATCGGCGTGACGATCATGGCATCCGGGATGTCGCCGCTCGAGATCGCCAGGTTGAGCTTATCGGCGTAGCTGTCGCTGGGCACGACCCACGAGTAGCTCACGTCGATGTTGAGCGTGTCTTCGATGTACTGCAGCGCGCGGTTGTCCTCGATCGTCTCGCCTTCGGGCAACAGCGAGGCGTTTTCCTGCCCACCCTTCACCAGGGTCAGCGACAGCTTCTCGGGATACGGTGAATAGGCATCGAGGGCGCGCCAGCCTTCCAACGCCGGAGCCAGAGTGGCTTCGGGCGCCGCGGTAGCCTCAGGAGCCTTGGTGGGCTCAGCCGCAGTGGTCGGGTTGGCGGGGGCCTCCGTCGCTTCCGGCGCAGGCGTCGCAGTGGGCGCCGCGCAGGATGCGAGGATGAGCCCAAGGGCCGAAGTAATCGAAACGGCCAGGTTCAAGCGACTCTTCTTCATACAATCCTCCTCCATTCAGATCGGGTCACCATCGTCAGACTGGAACGAGCCCACATCGGGCCCGGATGGAAGCGGTCAGTGATCGTCAGACAGGCACCTCCCCGGTTCAGGCGACGCCCTCGTGGGCAGGCCGGATTTCGCCTGACCCATCAGTATCGATCGGCGGCACGCAGCCATTCACTCACCCTCAGGTAAGGCAGAAGCCCATTGCAGGGCCGTCGATTGTCCAAAGGCTTGAGACAAATGACAATACACTTTAAGCATATAGAACTCCCCCCCGGTTGTCAACACCATGTGGGGAGTTCTGGCCCCCCCCAATACTTTGTGGCAGGTTTTATGTAGGTTTCAGGACGAGGCACGCGCTCGGCTCTTACAATGAAGCAGGTTTGGTTCGAGTTAGCGGAGCACGGATGCTTTCCTCGACCGGAAACGAGCCGTTGCTCCCAACGGCTGGCAGTCGTCACGTCCAATGTCGCGCAAGGGTTCTCCCATCTCGCCGATCGCATTCCTGGCGCTCTTCGCCCTGGTGGGCATTGCCGACAATGCCCTGGTCATCTACCACCGCGATCTGGCCCTGAGCGCTGTCTTGTTGGTTGGTGGAGTGGGTCTCGCGGCCCTCTGGTACTCACGTTGGGTCCAGTTCACTGCCATCGCTCTGACGAACGTTTTTCTGGTGATGGCGACGATGGCCTTGGGGACCGATCTCCTCACGGTCGGGATTTACCATCTCCTGCTGACCGCCATCCTTCTCGCGCTGAGTGAAGTCTTCTCCCGGGCCGTGATCGGCTATCGCGAAAGCGCGGAACGCGAGCAGCGCGCCAGCCAACGCTTCCGCCAGATCCTGGATCGGAACCCGGCGATCGTGTATGGCCTTGCCCCGACGAGCGATGCTCCCGAGCACTATCGCTTGACGTTCGTCGGCGAAAACGCGCGCGATCTGCTGGGTCTCGATCCCCTCCAGGCGATGCTCACGGATCAGGACGTGGGCCTGGCTGGACGAGTGACGTCGGCCGAAGCTCAAGCCTGGCGCTATCAACTCAAGATCTTTGGCGAAGCCAAAATCACCTATCGACTTGTCACGCCCGATGGTCGGGTGCTCTGGTTGTGGGACTCGTGCCGCGTCCTGACCGATGAAAAGGGTGGCACGGTCGAGATCATCGGCCACGTCATCGACATCACCCGCCAGCATCAGATCGCCGATGAGTTGGCGGAGCGCGAACGCCAATTGACCGAGGTCGTGCGCAACAGCCCGGCCGTCCTCTTCCGCGCCACGCCCGATCCGACAGTCGAGCACGGCTGGCTCTTCACCTTCAACAGCGCCAATATCGTGGACGTGATCGGGTACACACCCAGCGATATGCAGCAGGATCGCGATCTGTGGTTCGCCCGCATCCACCCCGAAGATCGAGAGCGGATCGCTGCTGAAGCCAGGCGCGCATCTCAGCTGGCGGGTCGCAGCGGCCCTGTCACCTACGAATACCGGTTTCAACATCGCGACGGTCACTTCATCTGGCTGCAAGACACGCTGCGGGTCGTGGTTGACGCCGACGGCAAACCGATCGAGATGTTCGGCCAGAGCCTCGATATCGGGGACCGGCGTCAGGTTGAAGCTGAACTGGCCGAGAATCGGCGGCAGCTCGACGAGGTCGTGCGTCATTCGCCTGCCCTGCTGTACCGCGCGGTGGCCGATCCGGACAACGCTGACGGGTGGCTCATCACCACGTTCAGCGCCAATACCGCCGAAGTGCTGGGCTACACGTCAGCCGAGATGCGCGCCGACCCTGCGCTGTGGTTGAGCGAGATCGTCGAGGAGGATCGCCAGCGCGTTGTCGAATTGGTGCGGCGGACGGTGTTGGTCGAACGGGCACGCACGGGACTCGTCACCTGCGAGTTCGGGTACAAACGCAAAGACGGCCGCGTGATCGCGATGGAGGCCACCTGGTGGCTCGTGTACGACGAAACTGGCGAGATCGTCGAGTTGTTCGGCCAGACCGTCGACATCAGCGACCGCAAGGCCGCCGACCTCGCGCTGGCCGAGAGCCGCCGCATCCAGGACGAGAGTGTGCGCCAGAGCCCGGCCATTCTGTTTCGCGCGCGGCCCGATCTCGGCTCGCCCGAAGGCTGGCAGTTTGTCTTCTACAGCGCCAATACCGTGGACGTGGTCGGTTTCACCGTCGAGGAACTCGCGGCCGACCCGCGCCTGTGGCTGAGCCGCCTGCCTTCTGACGATGAGGCCCTTTCGATCGAGATTCTGCGCGGGCTGGCGAGGGACTCATCGGCTGGCAGCCAGCCACTGACCTTCGACTACCGTTTCAAACACAAAGCCGGTCACGAGATCTGGCTTCAGAACAACCTGCGCATCATCCGCTCCGGCGACGGCCTGCCGATCGAGATGTTCGGCCAGAGCGTCGACGTCACGGCTCGCAAGTTGGCCGAGCAGGAGTTGCATGACAGTCGGCGCCAAATCGAGGAGATCCTGAGCCACAGCCCGGCCGCGACCTTCCGGGCTGTGCCCGACGCCGAGTGCGTCGATGGGCTCCGCTACCAGTACAACTCACCCAACGTCGGAGCTCTGTTCGGCCTGTCGGCAGCCGACTTGGCCAGCGGAGCCGCCGATTGGATCGAGCACGTCCATCCCGACGATCGCGCTGAGGCGATCGCCAAGACCAGGCAGTTCGCGCTCGAGCCATCCAGCGACGACGCGCCGTTCGTCCATCAGTATCGCTTCCACCACGGCAAAGATGGTCACGAGATCTGGGTCCAATACACACTCAGCGCGCTTCGTGATGCCGATGGCCGAATCGTGTCTGTCGTCGGCCAGAACCTGGATGTCACGGCACAACAGAACGCGCTCGAAGCGATGCGCCAGGCTGAAGCGCGTCTTCACCACATCATCGCCAACAGCCCGTTAGCGACCTACCTGGTCAGCGTTCCAGCGCAGCTCGGCGATGCCGTGGTCTGTCACTTCATGACGGAGAACATCGAAGAGTTGAGCGGCCTCACGGCCGCCGATATCGTGGCCGATCCGCGCCTGTGGGCTTCCCGCATCCACCCGGACGATCATGCGACGATCTGGACGCAGGTCGACGGCCAGGTGATCCGCGCTCCGTCGCTTGAATACCGGTACACCCGCCTTGATGGCGTTGAGGTCTGGCTGGCGGACACAGCGCAGCCGATTCTCGACCCGAATGGCAAGGTCATCGAGTACATCGGTCAGATCCGGGACATCACCGAACGAAAACGCGCTCAATTCGAGCTGGAAGAGAGCCAGCGCTTCATCTCTCAACTCGCTGCCGCAATCCCCAGCAATGTGCACGTGTCGGATGCCGCGAGCGGCCGGATCCTATACGCGAATCGGCCTGAAGCCACCCCGCAAGCCCTTTTCGCCTCCGACCCGATGCTGTCGCCCAAAGAGACGCTGCGGCAGCAGATCCATCCGGACGATCGGGCTGAACTCGACTCCGTGTTCGATCGCATTTGGACACTGGCGGATGACGACACGATTAGTACGAGCCTTCGCGTCATGGACACGACGCGGGGGTGGAGGCACATCCAGTTCGGCTTCCGCGTGTTCAAGCGCGACGAACTGGGCCAGGCATCGCAGCTGCTGACGGTATGGGACGACGTGACCGACGCCCGCCAGGCCGAGCAAGCGCTCGCCGAAAGCCAACGGCTGCTCAGCCGGATGGCCGAGGCGATGCCCAGCTGCGTGTACGTCGTCAACATCGATACGGTCACTCGCCAGAACGAGTTCGCCTACGTCAATCGATATCTGCCTGACCTGCTCGGGTACGCCGAGGGCGATCTGCCGCCTGGTCTGCGGACGTCGCCGGCGTTCATCTACTCCAAGATGCACCCCGATGACTTCGACACCTGGCGCGAGCGGTCGACGCATCTCGGGCGGCTGAAGGACGGCGACATCCTCGAGGAGGAGTTCAGGCTTCAAGCGCCTGACGGATCGTGGCATTGGTTCCAGTCGAGGATGTCAGTCTTTCACCGCGAACCGGGCGGCCGCCCCACCCAGATCATCGGCGTGATGGACGACATCCACGTCGCCCGCCAGGCTCAAGAAGATCTGGCGGCCAGCCAGCGCCTGTTCAGCCGTGTGGCTCAGGCTGTGCCAAGCATCCTGTACGTGATGGATTACCGGAACATGCAGGGCGAGGGCGGCCTCGTGTATGCCAACCGACGCTGGTACGAGATGCTGGGCTACACGGCCGGTCAAATCGGCGAGGGTGGCTGGACCGAGTTGATGCTGGCTTGCCTGCATCCCGACGACTTGGCGGGCTTCCGGCAGCGCATCGTCGACACATTCCAACTCGAAGACGGCCAGATCCTCGAAAGCGAATACCGCCTTCGAGATGCCGCAGGCAACTGGCACTGGATGCAGCAGCGCGACCTCGTCTTCGAACGAGACGCGAACGGCTCAGTGAAGCAGGTGGTCGGCGTGATCGAAGACGTCACGGCCAACAAAACGCTGCAGACCGAGGTCAGGGCCGAGCGCGACTTCGCCCAACTGGTCCTCAGCACCCTTGGCCAGGGCGTTGCGGTGTTCGAACCCGACGGCGCCTGTGTCTTCGTCAATCCCGCCGGCGCCGCGATGCTCGGAATCCGCAATCCTTGGGCGCTCAGGGTCGAAGCCATCGCGCCGCTCGAACACCAGAAAGAGGGCACGGCCGGCCGCACCAGCGAGGTCCGCTATGTCAGCGCCGATGGACAGGCCGCCGACCTGCTGACCACTCTGACGCCGCGCGTTCAAGACGGGGTTCTGATCGGCACGGTCGGTGTGTTCACGGACCTGACCGAACGCAAGGCCATGGAGCAGGCCCTGTCGCAGTCGAACCTCGAGCTCGAGCAGGCTCTGGCGACGGCGCGCGAACTGGCGCGCGAAGCTCAGGCCGCGAACCGCGCCAAGAGCGACTTCCTCGCAAACATGAGCCACGAGATCCGGACCCCGATGAACGCGATCGTGGGGTTGGCCGAACTCCTGCTTGACGCTTCGCTCCCCGACGAGCAGCGCGGCTCCGTGCAGTTGATGATCGACTCGGGCCAGGCTCTGCTCGACATCATCAACGGCATCCTCGACTTTTCGAAGATCGAGGCCGGACGACTCGAGCTTGACCTTCACGAATTCTCCATCACGAATGTCGTCGAGAGCGCCGTCGATCTCATGGCCACACGCGCGCGCCAGAAGGGCATCCGACTGGCCTGCCGCATCGACCCCGCCGTGCACGAAGTGCTGATCGGCGACTCGGGACGCCTGCGACAGATCCTGCTCAACCTGTTGAGCAATGCCGTCAAGTTCACGCTAGGCGGCGACGTCCACGTGCTGGCGACGCTTGACCCCGATGCCACACCGATGCCGGGCCATGTGCCTCTGCGGCTCGTGGTGCGCGACACCGGGATCGGCATCGCGCCTGACGCGCTCAAGCGGTTGTTCCAGCCCTTTGAACAGGCCGAGAGTGGAACGACCCGGCGCTTCGGCGGCACGGGCCTGGGTCTCGCCATCGTCAAGCGCCTGCTCGAGATCATGGAAGGCCAGATCAGCCTCGAGAGCAAACCCGGCGTCGGCACCACGGTCACCGTTTCGATCGCGCTCGAGGCTGCCTCGCATTCGGAAGAACCCGTCACGCGCGGCGGACGGGTGATGGTGGTGGAGCCCGACGCATTCATGCGCGAGACCTTTGTCGCGTATGCGGAAGCCGCCGGGTGCGACTGCCAGGCCATCGCGGATCCGGCGACGGCTCTGTCGGCCCTGCGCCTCGGTCCGCGCAAGATTGACGCGATCATCCTTGGTCTGTGGCAGAACGACCCAGGCGTCCAACACCTGCTCGAGAAGCTGGTTCACGATCCCGATCTCGAACGCGTGCAGCGGATCGTGGTATCGGACATGCCGGTCGATCCCGTGCTGGCGGCGAACGCCCTGACTCGGCCCTTGAAGCGGAGCGCGCTGGTCGAGCGTCTTGCCTTTGCTCGACCCGGCCGTCGCTCCGATAGGTCGCCGATCGAGAACGTCAGGGTTGAGGCATCGAACTGCGAGGCAGTGGGCGGGCGAGTGCTACTGGCCGAGGACAATGCGATCAATCAGAAGGTCGCGCTGCTTCAACTCGAAAAGCTCGGCTTCCTTGCCGATGTCGTGAGTGACGGGCAGGCGGCCATGCAGGCTTATACGGCCGAGCCCAATCGCTATGCCGTGATCTTGATGGATTGTCAGATGCCGGTGCTTGACGGCTTCGCCGCCACGCGCGCGATCCGCGCCTGGGAAGACCAACAGCCGACCGCCCCACACGCCTTCATCATCGCCATGACCGCCAACGCCATGGCGGGCGATCGCGAGCAATGCCTCGCCGCCGGCATGGACGATTATCTGGCCAAGCCGGTTAATCGAGAGGCGTTGCGGCAGACACTCGAACGCTGGTCGACGTCGCGCCCGGCAGCCGGCAACGCCCTGCCCCTCTCGCATCGATCGGGATGACATGATCGGCCTGGCCGGCCGGCTCGACTCGGGGGCGTGTCATCTCACTCCACCTTCAGCGGCGGACCGAGCAGTTCCATTCCATGGGCTCGCCACAGGGCAGGATCCTGGGGAGGCATCGCATTGGCGCGTGTGACCTCGCGGAAGAAGGGTTCCATCAGACCCGCCGGCGAAAACGTGACAAGGATTCGTCCCCGTCCGTCTCCCACACACGCCCAGACATGCGGCACGCCGCGCGGGCCGATGATCGAGTCGCCCGCACCAAGGCTGAAGCGATCGTCGCCGATCTCCAGCACGAATTCCCCTTCGACCACGAAAAACCACTCGTCCTGGTTGTGATGGAGATGCCGCGCTGGCCCGCCGCGCGCGTGAAAGATGTTTTCGAGGACCATGAGGCCGGATGGATCAGCCGGAACGACCTTGAACGTGATCGTGCTGACTCCCAATCCGCGCGTTTCGCCGAAGCAATCCTGGCCGGCCCGTACAGGCCCCGCGTGCGTGAAGGGTGAATGAACCGAGGGGCTCGTCATCGCGTCCTCCTGGCGTGGATATCAACCTTTGGCTCCGTCGCAGGCGTCGACCCGTCAATGCGCCGGTCTCGCGCTAATTGTATTACCCTGACCAGCTTACCGACCGTTTCTGCACCATATCCCGCGCGGAACGACAAGAGGCCGGTCGGCGTGTTGCCGACCGGCCTCCTCAGCGAAAACAGCCCGGTTTCAGCGGACCAGCGTCTGAGCGACGAGCTTCTGCACGTCGAGAAGGACTGTCTTCTCGGCCTGAGCGGGCGATCCCGCCCTTTCAGCTTCGGGCAGCCTGAACTGGGCGACGAGCACCTCGAGGCCACGGGCCATCTCAGCCAGCGACTGGGCGGAGGCTGTCACCTCTTCGACCTGCGCGCTCATCTCCTCAGCTGAGGCCGAGACCTCTTCGACGGCCGCGCTGTTCTCTTCACTGACCGAGGCGATGTTCTCGATCGACTGCATGACCGTGCGCGCGCCGGTCGCCATCTCCTCAGTGGCGGCCGTGTTCTCTTCGACCACGGCGCTGACCGTGTCGGTCGCGCTGACCATCTCGGCGGAGAGCCGCTCCATCCGGCGGGCCGCCTCACGAGCGGCTTCGGCCTGACGATTGACGGCTTCGGCCGCCTGAAGAATGGCCGTGAGCGCCTGCCCGGCCTCATTGGCGCGGCGAGTGCCTTGCTCGACCTCCTGGCCGCCTTCCTGCATCGCGCGCATGGCGTCGGCCACCGTCTGCTGGATGGTGCGGATGAGGCCCGCGATCTCCTTTGTGGCGGTCGCGGCCCTTTCGGCAAGCTTGCGCACTTCGTCGGCGACGACGGCGAAGCCCTTGCCGTGCTCGCCGGCTCGGGCGGCCTCGATGGCGGCGTTGAGCGCGAGCAGATTCGTCTGCGAGGCGATGTCTTCGATGGTCTCGACGATGGTGCCGATCTGGTCGGAGCGCTCACCCATTTCGCGCACCTTCTGGGCCGACATGCCGACCTTGGCTTGAATGGTGTTCATGCCCTGGATCGTGTCCTGGACCGTCTTCGACCCGGCCCGAGCCGCCGCAGCGGCGTCGGCCGAGTCGCGCGTGACGGCTTCGGCATTTCCGGTGACCTGCTGGATGGCCGACGTCAGTTGCGCCGTCGTCGACGCGGCTCGGGTCACAGCGGCGCCCTGCTCCTCGGCGCCCTTGGCGACGCCGTCGATGGCGCGCTTCATCTGCTCCACCGACGAGGCCGTCTTGGTGATGGCCTCGGTCTGCTGGCCCGTGCCGCGCGCGACCTGCTGCACGGTCGCGGCGATCTGCGACGTCGCCTGTCCGGCCTGGTTGGCGGCGGCGGCCAGCTGGCCGGAGGCGGCACTGACACGCAGCGCGTTTGCGGACACCTGCCCCACCGTCAGCCGCAGTTGAGCGATCATGGCGGCGAACGCCAGGCCGAGTTGGTCACGTTGCGACTGTGGTGTCACGTCCTGGGTCAGGTCGTTTTGAGCGATCCGACCGGCCGCGGCTGCCATGCCCTGCAGATAAGCCACCATGTGCTGGAACGCGGCCGCCATCTGGCCGATCTCGTCCTTCGATGCCACGACGATGGTCTGGTCGAGGTCGCCCTGGGCGATGCCCGCTGCGGCTTTGGCGACGCTGTTGAGCGGGCTCGTGATCGAACGTGAGAACGCAAAGGCGATGACGACGCTGACGACGATCGCGGCCACAATGGCGGCGAGGGTGATCGACACCCCTTGAGCGACAGATTGCTCGGCGACGGTGCCAAGATCGACGGTCGCCGTCCATCCCACGTCCTCTGTCGCGAGGGCGGCATCTTGAACCGAGTGGCCGATCTCGTCCATCTGGTCGAGGATGGCCGTCAGCGAGTCATCGTTGGCCTTCCATTCCTGGATCGCCTTGTAGTACTCGTCTGTGGCGGTCTGGGCGGTGCCGATGCGTTCAAGGTCCGCCGGCAGGGTTGAGCGATCGGCCAGATCGGCATACAGGGTCGCCAATTGCTTGATGCTCGACTCGATCTTGGCATACTGTTGCGGGTCGCGAGAGCGCAGGTACTTGTTCGCCGCAAGGCGCACCTGCAGCGCCGTATCCCAGATCTCGACGATGGACTCGATCGACGTTCGATCGACCTCGCCGTCGGCGTTGAGTTTCTCCTCAAAGTACGACTTCGCCTGCTCGACGACGATCTCGCCCTTCTTCACCATCGTGTCTTCGAGCTGAGCATTCGCATCGACGGTGGCGACGGCCTGATTGAACAGATCGCGATATTGCAGCACGACTTCACGAACGTCGGCCGATTTGGCGATCAGGACCTGGTCGTTGTAGGTCGATGCGACAGTGTCGAGCTCATCGAGCGCCGCCAGGATCTGGGTGATGTTGTCCATGGCGGAGGTCTGAAAAGCCGTCTGGTCGATGTTGACGTTCGTCGCCGACAACAGATACTGCTTCTCGTCCTGGATCGTGCGCAGCGCAAAGCGCTCAACGACTGTGGCGTTGCGGACCGAAGGGACGCGCTGATCGATGATCTGAGCGATGATCTTCGTGAACTGGTCGAGGTTGTAGTACCCCAGCCCGCCCACGCCCACTCCAACGACCAGGGCGAGCCCGATCATCGCGCTCATCAATTTCGTGCCGAACTTCATATTCGAGAACCATGCAACCATCGTTGACTTCCTTTGTCGGATCGGAGGACGCGCGTTTCCATGCGCGACCTGCCGACGGGCTGGTGTAACTGCGGCTTTCCGATGCGCCTGACACCGCAGTCGCATCAGAAAGAGTGGATTGCCCGCGCGGTCTCCCAGGCAGGCGTCCGGCTCACAAACGACAATCTAACACTCGCGTCTTGAGGGTGTCTGTAAGTCGTCGGTAAATAGGACACAAGTCGAAACTTCGAACGGATGGCTGCGGCTGATCGATCGAATAGGTTTTGGTTATGGATGCCGCGAGATGCCTAGAGGGAGCGAGGCCGCACTGCAAATGCCACCACGATTGATGACGAGTGCCACTGGTGATCCTCTGACATCCTGCATATCCTCCGCCGGATAGGCGCGGCCCGATCCGCCGCGCGCGCACATCCCAAGGAGAGACCATGACCAGCAAGGTGTACTTTGGTTCGCCCCGCCAGGCGCGGCTCAAGGCGAATGAGACGCTGCCCGCCAAACTCGACCTGATCCTCGAGCGGCTCAACGTCCGCGAACGCGTCAACGGCGAGACGGTCGTCATCAAACTGCACTCCGGAAACAACCTGGGCTATTCGACGATCCACCCGCTCTTCGTGCGGCGGCTCGTTCAAGTGGTCAAGGATGGCGGTGGCAAGCCGTTCATCACGGACGTCGACTGGGACGTCAGCGGCGCCGAAGCGCGCGGTTACACGCCTGAGGTGCTGGGCTGCCCGATCTATCCCTCGGCGGGCATCGATGAGCGTTATCAGTACACGCACCCAGAGCATCCCTACAAGTCGATCAAGGACTGGCACGTCGCCGGAATGATCCAGGACGCCAGCTTCCTGATCAACTTCGCGCATGCCAAGGGGCACCCGAGCTGCGGCTACGGCGGCGCGATCAAGAACCTGGCGCTCGGCTGCATGACGGGCACGACCCGCAGCGCCATGCACGACGTGATGCACTTCGAGCCTTACTGGTTCCCCGAGCACTGCCCGGACGAGGCGACGTTCAAGGCCATTCTGGCGTCGTGCCCACATGGCGGCCTGGTGGAGGACAAGCACAAGCCCGGGCACATCCATCTGCACTTCGAGGAATGCAATCAGTGCGGACGCTGCCTCAAGGTCGCGCCGGCTGGCAGCCTGAAGATCAACGCCTCAAACTTTCACGCATTCCAGGAAGCCTGCGCGATCAGCGCCTCCGTCAGCCTCTCGACGTTCGCGCCGGAGAAGCGCACCCACATGGTGCTGGCGACTCACATGACTCCGGTCTGCGACTGCTTCGGCTTCACGAGCATGCCGATCCTGCCCGACGCCGGGATCTTCGGTTCCGACGACATCGTCGCGCTCGAGACCGCCGTCCTCGACGCGACGGGCCAGAGCCGTCTGATCGAGGAGAACCTGCCGACGAGCCTCGAGGTGCACAGCCGCGAGGGTCACCCGTTCCGCTGGCTGCACGGCCCGTTCAAAGATCCGTACCTTGTGGCGGAGTACGCCGAGCAGCTCGGGCTCGGCTCGCGCGACTACGAGCTGGTCGACGTGTTCCCAGTCGAACAGGTCTTCCACTCTGAGGCCGTGTACATCCAGGCCCATTGACTCAGCGGCGCTGTAGCGCCGAAGAAGATAGCCAACCAGGGTCGGCTCAGCGCTGTCTGACGTTGCAGTGCTGAGCCGACCCTTCCTTTTAGAGCGGATCCCATCCTTCCGGAATCGCCTCCCGCCACGTTGGACAGTCTGTCGAGAGGATTGCGAAACTACATAAAGTCCCGCGAGGGGGAGATCCCCTTGAATTCTGTGTGAATTCCCGTCGCCATCAACCGTAATCCAACTTATAGTTAGCCCATTGAGGACAGACCGCGCCGTTGCGGTCGCCAACCACAGCATGGATGCCCCGTGATATCGGATGACCGGTTTGTAGTCCGAGATCGAGTCGACCCCATCGCAGGCAGGCAGCCATGATGCGAATATGGACTTCACGGGCCAGCGCGTTCAACGCCACCGGTTACATCGACCGATCCGCTCCGTCGCCACAGCAGTCACGCCAACGGGCCCTGCCCTGCACGGCTGTCTCGAGCGCGATCGGATTATCTCGAGCCTGATCTCGGACTTCGCGTACGCCTTTCGCATCGAGCCTGACGGACGATTGGCGTACGAGTGGGTGAGCCCCGGCTTCACCGACATCCTCGGATACTCGCTCGATGAGATCGACGCTCATGGCGGCATCGTCAGCCTCGTCCACCCCGACGACCTCGCCATCGCGACGGCGCACATCAGCCGTCTGAATGCCGGCCAACGCGACACCGCAGAGTATCGAATCATCAGCAAAGACGGGTGCGTGCGCTGGCTGCGCAACTACGCCCAGCCGATGCTCGACCCCGAGACCGGCCACGTCGTGCGCCTCTACGGCAGCACGCAGGAGATCACGCATCAGAAGATGAGTGATCTCGCCTTACGCACCAGTGATGCGCGCTTTCGCAACCTCTTCGACTCGATGCAGGAGGGCTTCGCCCTCCACGAACTCCTCTACGACGAGGCGGGCGTTCCGGTCGATTACCGCTTTCTCGAAGTCAACCCAGCGTTTGAAAAGCTGACGGGCCTGTCCCGTGACAAGGTGGTCGGGCGCACCGTGCGCGATGTCCTCCCGGGCACCGAGGCGCATTGGATCGAGACCTATGGCCGGGTGGCGCTCACCGGTGAACCGGCTCGCTTCGAGAACCGATCGGATGACCTCGGACGAACCTTCGAAGTGGTGGCGTACTGCCCTTACCCGGGCTCTTTCGCGACCATCTTTACCGATGTCACAGAACGGAAGGCGACCGAGCAGGAACTCAAAACGAGCGAGGAGCGCTTTCGAAAGACGTTCCTCACCAGCCGCGAGGCGATCAGCATCACGCGCCTGAGCGACGGCCGCTTCGTGTCGGTCAACCCAAGCCATACTCAGATGCTGGGCTATTCGGAGGCCGAGCTCGTCGACACCCCGGCTTTCCGTCTGTGGAAGGCGCCTGCTGAGCGAAACACCCTCGTAGCGCTGGTCAGCGCCGGCCACGAAGTGCGCGACTTCGAGACGACGATGTTGGGCAAGCGGGGCGAGATCGACGTCGTTCTGTCGGCGACGCGGATCGAACTCAACGGTGTCGCGCATATATTGAATTTCACGCGCGACATCACCGAGAGCAAGCGGGCTGAGGCCCGCGTACGCCAGCTCACCAGCGCCGTCGAGCAGAGCCCGGCCTCGATCGTCATCACCGACACGGCGGGCGTCATCCAGTACGTGAACCCGAAGTTCACGCAGATCACCGGCTACACGGCCGAAGAGGTCATCGGACAGAACCCGCGAGTGCTCAAAGGCGGCTACACGAGCGCCGAGGAATACCGGCACTTATGGAACACGATCTCCGTGGGCGATGAGTGGCGCGGCGAGTTTCACAATCGCCGCAAGGATGGCCGTTACTTCTGGGAATCCGCCCGGATCTCGCCGATCCTGAACGAACACGGCGTCATCACGCATTTCCTGGCTGTCAAAGAAGACATCACGGCCCGTAAGCAACACGAACGCCAGCAACAAGCGATCATCGCCGTCAGCACGGCGTTGCGCGCCGCCACGACCCGCCAGGAGATGCTGCCTGTTCTTGTCGATCAGACGATGGCGCTGATGGATCTTGACAATGTGGCGCTTGTGATGCTCGATGCCGGCGAACTGCAGGTCACCCTTGCCAGTGGGGCCTGGGCGAACGCCCAAGGCCTGAAGATGGGCTACGACGAAAGCGCCAGCGGACGGGTTATCCAAACCGGCAAGCCGTATCTCAGCCACGATTGCGCGCACGATCCCGTCGTCCATCCGCTCGCGCATGAAGTGAAGTCGGCGGCGTTCGTGCCCCTTGTGGCCGACGACAAGATCCTCGGCGTGCTGGCGGCCGGCGGCCAGCAAGACATCGAGGACACTCAGGTGCGGTTGCTCACAGCGATCGCCGATATCGCCGCCAACGCGCTTCAGCGCGCCCGGCTCTTCGAAGACAACCGGCGCCGGGCCGATGAGTTCGCGGCGCTGTACTCGGCGGCGCGCGAGCTGGCGGGCCAGGGCGACCTTGGTTGGCTGCTCGACGTCATCGTCACCCGCGCCCTCGAGATCATCCCGGCCGAAGGCGGCCTCGTGGCCCTCCACGACCCGGCGCAAGAGGCGCTGATCGTCAGGTCGGTTCACGGGCTTCCGGTGCAGGTCGACACAGTCTGTCTGTTGGGCCAGGGCCTCATCGGCCGAGTGGCTCTCATGGAACAGCCCGTCGCGGTCAACGCAGAGTCACCCGGGCCAGATCGATTACTGACGCCGACGACCGCTCCGATCTCCGCGGCGGTCGGCATCCCGCTCATTGCCAGCGGCATCCTGATCGGCGTCCTGGTGTTGGCGGACGTCGCACCCACGAAGCGTCTCAGCGGGCAGGCCGACATCGATCTGCTCGTGCTGTTGGCCAATCACGCCGCCAGCGCGGTCCGCAACTCTCTGGTGCTCGAGGAAACCCAGGAACGCGCGGCGCAGTTGTCGTTGCTCTACGACGCGGGGCTCGCCCTGAACAGCGTGCTCGAGCCGAAGGCTCAGCGCGAATACCTGTGCAAGATCGCAGGCCAGGCCCTGAGCGCCGATTCCGTTGTGTTCATCCAGGTCGAGGATGGCAAGGTGCGCCTGGAGCTGGGGATCGGCTATTCGGCTTCAGGTCGATCGACGCTCGAGTCGTTGTTGCCGCGCATGATCGCGGCCGACGGAATGCTTCACGATGTGGTGGTGTCGCAGGTGCCGATCAACGTCGGCGACCTGCGCTCTGATCCGCGCTATCTCGAGGTGGATCCGCGACTCAGGTCTGGTCTGTGGGTGCCCGTCCGGAGTCATCACAATCTGGTTGGCATCCTGGGCGTGCTCAGCCGCAAAACGAGCGCCTTCTCGCTGAAAGACGAGCGGCTGCTGATGCAGTTCGCCAATCAAACCGCGGTCGCCATTCAGAACGCGCGGCTCTTCGCGGAAACAGAGCGGCGACTGCGCCATGTTCAGGCGTTGCGTCAGGTGGACGTGGCGATCGCGTCCGGTCTCGAGCTGCGCGCGATCCTGAACGTTCTGCTCGAGCAAACCCAGGGCCAACTCGGTGTCGATGCGGGGGCCGTCCTGCTGCTCAACCCGCACACGCAGCGCCTCGAACATGCCGGCAGTCGCGGTTTCCGAACACGACTCGTCGAAAAGCCACGATCGCTAGTGTTCGGCGGTTACCTCGAACGCGTCTTGCGCGATCGGCAGCGGCTGACGTTCCCCGACCTGACCCGTTCGACAGCCGCGCCGGATCAGGTCGATCTCATCGCGGCCGAAGGTTTTGCCGCGCACTTCGCCCTGCCCCTGGTCTTCAGAGGTTCGGTGAAAGGCGTGCTCGAGGTCTTCCATCGCTCGCCGCTCCATCCCAACGACGAATGGATGGAGTACCTCGAGGCGCTGGCCGGCCAGGCGGCGCTGGCCGTCGACAACCTCGAGTTGCTCGGGCAACTGCAGCGCTCGAATGCCGAGCTGATGCAGGCCTACGATGCCACCATCGAAGGCTGGTCGCGCGCGCTCGACCTGCGTGACCGAGAGACAGAGGGCCACTCACAGCGCGTGACCACAATGACGACGGATCTGGCGCAAGCCATGGGGATCGGCGCCGCCGATCTCATCCACATCCGGCGCGGCGCGTTGTTGCATGACATCGGGAAGATGGGTGTGCCGGACTCGATCCTGCTCAAGGCCGGGCCTCTGGATCCGGTCGAGCTCGCCAGCATGCGACGCCATCCAGAGCTCGCGCTCGAAATGCTGTCGCCGATCGCATTCCTGAAGCCCGCGCTCGACATCCCGTATAGCCATCACGAGCGCTGGGACGGCACAGGCTATCCGCGCGGGCTCAAGGGTGAACAGATTCCCCTGGCGGCCCGGCTGTTCGCGGTCGTTGACGCCTGGGATGCGCTGCGTTCCGATCGGCCCTATCGCCTGGCGTGGCCGGCCGAGGACGTCAGACGCCACATCCTGCAGGAAGCGGGTCATCAGTTCGATCCTCAAGTGGTGGCAGCCTTCCTTGCGTATCTCGACACCCACCTGGGAACGCCCTGAACAACCCGACGCCGCCATTGTCGGCTCGCGCTGACAGAGGGACCGGTGTTTGCTCGACAGTCTTTGTGGCGCCAACGCGCTACAAAGACTGTCCATGCGACGCACCTGGGCTCTCTTGCGCGAGACGTTCAAGGCCTGGAACGCCGACAAGGTTCCGATGCTGGCCGCCGCTCTGGCGTATTACACGATCTTCTCGCTTGCTCCCCTGCTGATCATCTCGATCGCCATCGCCGGGCTCGTGCTGGGCCAGGCCGCGGTGCAGGGTCAGCTCTATAGCCAGCTCGACACATGGATCGGGAAAGAGGGAGCGGAATTAATCCGGACCATGGTCGAAAGCACCCAGGGAACACACTCGGGCGCCATCGCCACGATCGTGGGCGCGATCACGCTGGTGCTGGGCGCTATCGGCGTCTTCGGCCAACTGCAGGAGGCTTTCAATGCCATCTGGCATGTGCCCGAAAGTACGGGCCCCGGCTGGCGCGGTCAACTCCAGGAGCGTTTCTCATCGTTGCTGATGGTGCTGGCGCTCGGAGCCTTTTTGCTGCTTTCGCTCGTGACAAGCGCGGTCCTCGCCGCCCTCAACCCGCTGGCGGAGGGCGTGCTGCCTGCAGCGGCCTGGCTATGGGATGGGCTGCATCAGGTCGTCTCGCTTGTGATCCTGATCGGCTTGTTCGCCGCTATGTTCAAGAAAGTGCCAGACGTCTCCATCAAGTGGTCGGATGTCTGGCCGGGCGCGATCCTGACCGCCATCCTCTTCACGATTGGTCGCTCGCTGATCGATCTCTATCTCAGCTTCAGCGCCGTCGCGTCGGCGTACGGCGCGGCCGGCGCCCTCATCGTCATCCTGGTCTGGATCTACTATTCGACTCTGATCGTGCTATTCGGAGTCGAGTTCACGCGAATCTACACTGGACAGATCGGTTCACACGCTCACGGCGCTGCGTCGTCCGTGGCAACTGACTGATGCAGCAAAAGCGGCGCGGCGGGAGGCTTACTCCCATCCGCGCCGCTTTCTCGTGTGTTACGCTTGTGGACGGGCCGATCACTGACGCGCCGCGAACTTCATCAGGTCCGCGAAGATCCAGGCTGCCAGCGGATGATCAAGCAGGTGCTGGCTCAGCCGCAACGTCGAGGCCAGCAGTCTGCCGCGCCCGAGGTAGCGTTCCCCGACGAGCGCCACGGTCTTATGCAGCCAGCCGACGGTCAGACCGGCGTGCACCAGCGTGGCGAATTCCTGCGGAGCGAACCCGGTCAGGACGCAATCGGGCGTCAACTCGGCAAAGGCAAAGTCGAGCAGCCCATCGGTCGGGATGTCGGCGAACAGCCTGTCTTGGAAGAGCCAGCTGAAGCTGCTGGCCCAATCGCCCTGCCAGCTCTGGCCCTGCCGCTGCCTCACGCCGAGGCCCGGCAGGTGTGTGCGCAGGAAGTCGGGCGACTCCGCCAACCACAGCACGCGGCCACCGCCGAGCAGGTGAAGGCGCAGATCGTCGCTCAAGGTATTGACCACAGCCAGGTCGGCCTGGTCGAGTTGAGACACCAGAGTGCAGCCCAGACGCTCGAGCGCCGGTTCGAGTTCTGGCGCGTACAGCCGCAGCGTCTTCGACCACTCGACCCGCGGGAACACGTAGAGGGTCTGCTCGTTGGTCGCCACGCGTTGGCCGCCGCCATCGAACAGATCAAGCGTCACGCGGGCGCGCGTCGGCGCTGCGACGGCCGGCGCCTCAAAGGTTATCGTCCCGGCGGCGACCACTGCCGGCGCGGGCGGCGTCTCGACGCTCAACTCGCCCTTCAGGTCAGGCGAACCGTCGAGTGCCCAGGTGAGATGACCGCGCTCCAGGTCGACACTCGAATAGTGCGAGACCGAAACCGGGATCGTGCAGCGCTCACCGGGCCAGAAGACCACGCGCTCGGGGTTGGGCACGACCACGTCGTCGGCCTGGATCGCGGGCAACGCTTGGACGAAGGACTTGGGCTCGCGGTGCATGTTCAGCAGCCCGTTGCACTCCCAATGCACGTCAGTGAACTCGGTGATCACGTAGCCCTGGATGCTCGAGTGGAGCCGCATCTGTTCGATCTCGTACTTGAGCGCGAGATGCTGCATGCGTTGGCTGGCGAGGGCCAGCGCCGACAACGTCGGGAACGCGCGCTCGAAGTGAAAGTCTCTGAAGCGCTGCTGGACGGCATGCGGGTACACGACGCCGTCGCCCCACTCCTGGCCGGTCTCGAACCACCACGGCTCCTGGCCGCCATAGCCAGCGATCAGAGCATCGACGTCGGGCAGGCCCCAGTTGCCGAACTCCGACACGATCAGGGGCTCGTCGCCGCGCCGCCTGACCTCGGGCGCCAGCTTGAGGCCCGACCAGTTCCAGGGAACGCTGTTGTACTCGCGCCAATCAATGATCGACGTGTACGGATGCGCGTACGTCCAACGGCCGCGGCTCGCGAAGCTGGCGACCCAATCGCGCCACTCCGCGTAGTGGTCGGGGATGGCGTAGTAGTTGTGAAAGTCCTCGAGGTCTGAGACGACGTGGAAGTTCCCCCAGCAGGCCGAGTTGTCGACCACAAGGCGATGCGGATCAAGCGCCTTGAGCTCGTCGTACGTCTCGGCCAGCCAGGCGCGGTGCTCGGGGTTCGTCAGATCGACTCCCCAGCTTTCGTTGATGATGGTCCAGATGATGATGCTCGGATGATGCCCATCGCGCTCGACCATCCCGCGCAATGTGGCCCGCGCGCGTTGGCGAGTGAGATCCGTCAGCAGGCTCCAGTTCGGCAGCTCGGTCCAGATGAGCAGGCCGACCCGATCGGCGGCTTCGTAGTAGCGCGGATCGCCGATCTTAATGTGAATGCGGAGGCAGTTGAGGCCCATCGCCTTGGCCTTGCGGAACTGGTCCTCAAGGTAGGCGGGCGACGGCGGGGTGCTGATCAGCCCGGGGTAATAGTCCTGGTCGAGCGCGGCGCGAAGGTAGAGCGGGCGGCCATTGAGCCACAGCCGACCGTCGCGGGTCTCGATCGTGCGGAAGCCGAACGCCACGTCCTGTGCGTCTAACGAGCGGCGCGACTCGCCCTGCCCCTCAACGATCTCAGCCCGGGCCGTGTACAGGTGCGGCGACTCGACGTCCCAGGCTCGTGGTGACGGCACTTTCAGGCTGAAAAGGGCATCAGTGCCCGCAGCCGTGGCGCACACCCTGCCATCCGGGTCTCGGACTTCAATCACGAGAGCTTGAGCCGTTGCCAGCGGTCGGTTCAACGTCAGCGCCACCTCGACAATGCCGTCGGCCAGATGGGCCGTCACTTTGACGTGTTGGAGATGCGTGGCCGCGCGGCGTTCGATCCACACTGACTGCCAGAGGCCTGAAAGAGGCCCGTACCACGACTGCTTGCCGTGCGGGATCTCGGGCCAGCGATCGACAGGATCAGCGACGCGGACGGTGAGCGTGTTGGCGCCGGCGCGGACGACGTCTGTGACGTCAACCACGAAGGGCAGATAACCGCCTTCATGCCCGCCGACGCGGGCGTCATTAAGCCAGACTTCGGCGACGTCATCGACAGCGCCGAAGCCGATGATGACACGCTGCGCCAGCCACTCGGCGGGCACGTCGACATCGCGTTGGTACCAGCCGATGCCTGTGTCGCGTTCGAGGCCCTGTCCCTGCGATTGCCAGGGCGCGGGCACCGCGACCGTTCGGGCCGACGCCGCAGACAACGTGCGCGGCTCAAGCCCGGCGGTCGGATCCTGCCAGAAACGCCAGGCACCGTCGAGCGACAGACGACTTCGTAGACTCATGCAAACCTCCACCACGGGGTATTTTCATCAGACCAGACGGCTCCTTGTTAGGGACAGGACGTTGGCCCATGAGGTGGCTGAACGGTATCACAGGTGCTTGCCTGCCAGATATCGGGAGTGTTCCGATGTGTCCCGATATCCTTCAAGCCGGCCTTGGTAGACTCATGCGTAACGGAACTTCATGGGAGATGGATTCGGTGACTCAACAACAATCGGGAGGCGCAAACGGCCTACGTCAAAGACTGGGTCGGCTGCTCGCCAGCGGCCATTCGGACACGGCCCGATCCGCGGACTTCGCTCGTAACCTGGCGAGCCTGCGGGATGCGTCGCTGGTCAGCATGGCGCTATTTTCGGGCGGGCTGGGCTACCTTTGGATCGTGTTGATCATGTGGCCAGCCCCGGGTGTGCCCAATACGTCGGCGTCGTGGGCGGGATCTCTAGCTCTTGTCGTCAGTGCCGGCATCGCACTTCTGGTCAAGGGGCGGCTGCCCTACCTGGCCGGCCAGGTCCTGCTATGGGGGTCAGTGGCCGCGATCGCCTGCGCGTTGACTCTGTATTCCGTCTCTCAGGCCGCCTATCTCTTCATCGTGCCGATCACATTCGCAAACGTGATTCACGGTCGCTGGACGGTGTTCCTGGTTGCGGGCGCTGGTATCGCCATGACGTGGGGCCTTCATTTGATGCGCGACAGCGACTCGACAATCGCCGTGGTGCAGACGATCGCGATCATCGCTCTGACGGCGGTGGCGGCGTGGTTGTCGGCGCGCAATCTCTACACGGCGTTGACCTGGGTTTGGAGCGGTTATGAACGCGCTCGCCGCAACGAGGATCTGGCCCGCGATCGTCAGGCCGAACTCTCACGCGTGCTCAAGGCGCTCGACGAGGCCGTGTATCGCATCGAACGCGCCAACCACATGTTGACGCAGGCCAGGTTGCAGGCTGAGACCGCAGTGCGTCTGAAACAGCAATTCGCGCAAACGGTCAGCCACGAACTGCGCATGCCGCTCAACATGATCTTGAGCTTCGTCGAGTTGATGATCCAGTCGCCCGAATACTACGGCGGGCCGATGCCCGCCCGCTACCTGCGCGATCTCGCCATCGTTCACCGTAACGCGCGCCACCTGCAGACCCTTGTCAACGACGTCCTAGACATGGCCCGCATTCAGGCCGCCCAAATGGGCCTGGCCGCCGAAGAGACCGACCCAGACGCGCTCGTGCGTGAAGTGGGCGCGATGGCGCACAGCCTGATCGAATCACGTGGCCTGAGCCTGACCATCGACGTGCAGCCCGACCTACCGACGCTCTGGCTTGACCCAGTCCGCATCCGGCAGGTCTTGCTCAACCTACTCAATAACGCCGCGCGATTCACCGAGGTCGGCGGTGTGACCGTCGCGGTGAGGGCCGACGACATCAACGTGATTTTCTCTGTGGCGGACACGGGGGTCGGCATCGCGGCCGAGGATCTGCCGCGTGTGTTTAAAGAGTTCGAGCAACTCGACGGCGGGACGCGGCGTGGACACGGCGGCACGGGCCTTGGGCTGGCGATCAGCCGGGCCTTCGTCGAGCTGCATGGCGGTCAGATGTGGGTGGAGAGCGAGGTCGGCGTTGGCAGCCGGTTCAGTTTCTGTCTGCCGGCCGCGCGTGCGACTCCGCTTTCGCTCGCCGGAGACGCGACGGCTCAACCCAACGTCGCCTCACTCAAGCAGAGCGATCAGCCCATATTGCTAGCGGTCACATCGAGCCCGTCGGCTGCGACGTTGTTGACGCGGTACGTGCGCGGTTATCGAGCCGTCATCGTTGGCGACCTGGCCCAGGCCAGCCGCTCGATTACGCAATTGGCGCCCGAGGGAGTGGTGATTGATTCGGCTACGGCAGCGCTTTCGCCTGAAAGCATCGAAGAAATGGCACTGAGTTGGGGCTTCCCAGATATGCCCGTGATCGTTACACCGCTTCCCGGCGAAGATCGGCTGCGGCAGCAGCTGGCGGTGGAAGGTTACCTCATCAAACCCATCACACCCGATGCGCTCTGGGACATGCTGCGCCAGTTCGGCGAGCGAATCGCGCGCATCCTCGTTGTCGACGACGATCGCGACTTCGTGCGACTGCTTACACGGGTGCTCGAAGGCAGCACCCTGCGACCGTATCAGGTCGACTCAGCCTTCACCGGTCAGGAGGCCGTCGAGCAGATTCACGTGCAACGCCCCGACCTGATCCTGCTCGACCTCAACCTGACCGACATGAGCGGCCAGGATGTCATCCAGGCTGTCCGCTCCATGCCCGATGGCCATGCCATTCCCATTCTGGTCATCTCAGCGCGCGACGATATCGAGCCGCGTGACGCCCTGCCCGGCACGATGCTCATTACCAAGGCCAATGGCCTGACGACGGCCGACATCGTGCATTGGACGCAACATGTGCTGGATGGAGGAGAACGAGGGGGCGCGGCAGCATGAGGGCGCTGCCGCGCTGGAGCGCTGGAGGAGATCGACTGCGCCATCCCATCCATCACGCCACAATGCGCTCGCACCCCGGGGTGTCATCTTGAGGGCCAACCAACTGAAAGATCTGTCTCTCCGAATGTGCCCGAAAGATCTGCTCCGAAGACTCCTGTGTGTTGAGAGGGCACTATTCCAATAAGTGCGGTGCTTGTCGACGGCACGCAGGCCTTCGGAGGAAATCTTTCGGGCTCATTCAGCGCGCCTGCGAGCACGTTTGGATGGCCCTCAAGATGACACAACGGGCGGGTTGATTCAGCCGGGTCGAGGAAGAGGTGCGCGATAACCTGTCACCCGCGTTTGCACCTCACACGTTTGCCACTCATACGCTCGCACCTCGCCTTCACGTGTCGCCCCTCGCTCTGTCGCTCCCAGCCCCTAAGGTGCTTCGAGCAAGGTCAAGGTCGAGATCAACTCGGTTTCTGAGAGGGGCTTCTCGAGGAATGCGTTCGCGCCGAGCGAAAGAGCGAGTTCCTTTTGCTTGAGGACACTGCAGACGATCTTGGGGATGCTCTGCGTTTCGGCATGGCTCAACAGATTTTGAAGCAGGTCCCATCCATCTTGCCCGGGAATCATGAGATCCAGGATGATGACGTAGGGTTGGACCCTGCGAGCGATCTTGAGTGCATCGGAGGCTGAGCGCGCGGTGATCACCCGATACCCATGCGGTGTGAGAAACCGGCTGAACAACTCGAGCATGTCCTCATTGTCGTCGACGACCAGGATCGAACGTGGCGCCCGAGTCGGGAAACTCATCTCAAAACCTAGAAGCTCCTGAGCCCCGCGCAACGGCGTGATCACAGCGCCGCCCAGGCTCGACATCTCCTCGAACGCCTTCAATCGCTCGTCGAAATCCGCGTCGAGGTCGACTTCCAATGGCACCGCTGGTTCGACCTCGATAGACAGGATGGTGCCCGACGGTCCAATCCGGGCGCCGATACGAAGGACGGCGTTGCGCGTTCGCTCGATCAGATAGCCCAACGTCGCCAGCAGCCCCTGGCGGATCGCGCCCTCATCGGCGAGGACCGCTGGCAGATCGCGGGGCAACGCGGTCACTAACTCTGAATGGTGTTGAGCCAGGCGAGACTGGAGCAAGGGCACAGCGCGCTTCACGACGTCATCGAGCCGACGCTGCCGCCCGGCCTGAGCGAGGCGCGCGGCCTCACGACGCAGCAGCTCCAACCGAGTCACATCAACCGGTGTCGTGGTCTGAGGAGCTTCCGCGGGTTGAGATTCTTGCTGGAAGTGATCGAGCAGGAGTTGCCCGACGGCCTCCATCGCCCGTTTGTGCTCCCGATAGTACTGCCGCCGGCTGATCCCCAGCCGGTCAGCCGTGGAGTCGGGGTCGAGGCCGTCGACGTAGTGGAGGCTCACCAGCTTGAACAATCGACGATCGCGCGCGTATGCCGGCAGGTCCGCGCCCGGATCCAGCTCCTCGAGGATCTCGAGCAACGTGGTGTGAAGCTGCCAGGCTTTTTCCTTGCGGGTCAACGCGGGTTGCGGAAACAGCTGATCGGTCAGCGGATGGGTGCGCAGATATACAAGATCATACAGATGCCCATAGGCATCGGTGACACGCTCGATAAACTCAGAATCGTCTGACAGAGAATTAATGGAGCTCATACGATCCGGCTGAGAAGCCGATCCTCAATGTGGCACAAGGTGGCACAAACATGGCGCACAAGTTGCTGACGCTCGAGTATCGCATTGGTACACTGAAGATCATATCAGAGTCAATTCGGTAGCCGCATCAACCCACTTGGCTACACCGTCTGAGAGCGCGACAACCGCAGAGTGCATGGTGAGCCTGTCCGACGTCTTGGTCCGCCCCGTCGCGTACGAAAGGAGGCCCGGCAGCTCGGCACTGTAGTCGACTTCGTTCCCCTGTTCCCTTTCCGCCTCCGCCCGGAGGCAACCGCCGAAACGCGCAACTTAGGAAGGAGAAGCGAAAATGAAGGCTCTCGTCATGCGTCCTTTGTGGCGAGCCACCAGTTTGGTGTCGATCGCCGGCCTTGTGCTGGCCGCGTGCGCATCACCGACCGGGACGCCCCAGGTGATCATCCAGACACAGGTGGTGCGCGAGACCGAAATCGTCCGCGAGACCGAGGTCGTCGAAGTGCCCGTCACGGCCGAGCCCGAGGCTGGTTCGGTGAAGTACAACTCGGATGTCTCGGGCAACGTCGAGCTCTGGCACTTCTGGGCCTCGCCTGTGCGCCGTAACGCCATCAAGCGCGTCATCGCCATCTGCCAGCAGCATCTACCCAATATCACGGTGGTCGACACGGTGAAGCCTTTCGGCGACATCTGGACCGCGAACGTCGCGGCCGTGGCCGCGGGCTCCGGCATGCCCGATGTGATCGTCTCAGACCGCCCGACGGTTCCCAAGGATGCCGCCGACGGCGTCTATCAAAGCCTGCAGGCGTATGCCGATCGTGACGGCGTCACCCGCGATCAATACTACGACTGGGCGTGGGATCAGGCCACTTACAACGGCGAGATTTACGGTCTGCCACATGAGACCGACGTCCGCGTGTTGTTCTGGAACAAGAATCTGTTTGAGGCCGCCGGCTTGGATCCCGAGAAGCCCCCGACGACGTGGGCCGAGCTCGAGGAATACGCAGACAAGCTCGACGTCAAGAACGATGACGGCACTTACAAGCGCATCGCCTTCTTCCCGCTCTGGAATGGCGGTTTCAACCCCTTCTGGGCGTACCTGAATGGCGCTCCGTTGATCAACGAGGACGGCAGCCCGGCTCTCAATGATCCAAAGGCCGTAGAAGCGATGGAATGGGTCAAGAAGTGGGTCGATCGCTACGGCGGTTGGCAGGCGCTGCAGAATTACCGCGCCAACTTCGGTGCGGCGCCCAACGACCTGTTCATGGGCAACGGCGTGGCCATGTTCGTCGACATCTTCGGCTACAACAGCCAGCTCGAGTTCTACCGCCCGCGCGCCGACATCAACAACGATGGCACGGCCGCCGGCGATGAGCCGCGCATGAACTGGGGCATCGGCCAGCTTCCGTACAACGAGGGAGCCGGCCCGGCCGACTGGAGCGGCGGCTTCTCGATGTCGATCCCGACCGGCGCCGCCAACCCGGATGCCGCCTGGGAGTTCATCAAGTGCGCGACGGGCCCCGAAGGCCAGGCCTCCTGGGCGCGCGACACGCAGGCGCAGCCGACCAACAACATCGCGGCCAACGACCCTGTCGTGCTGGCCCTCCCCGGCTGGAGCTCGGTGGCCGAGGCGCTTTCGGTGAGCACCGGCGGCGTGTCGGTGCCGAAGTATCCGAACTGGAGCGAGCAGATCACCCAGCGCGAAGAAGCAGTCTGGCTGGGCGACCAAACCGCGCAACAGGCGCTCGACGAGGCGCAGGCCGCCGTCGAAGACGCGATCAAGTAAACGGTCTTTGAATTCGTGCCGGGCGTGCCAGACTCGAAGGGCACGCCCGGCACGGCCTTTCCGGTGGGTTGCTTCTGAGAGGAGGAGCTGGCATGGCCGCCCGCACCGAAAACCTGCGACGCCCTTTCCTGCGCCCCGCGCTGCGCGAAGAGCTCACCGGCTGGTTGTTCGTACTGCCCTGGCTCATCGGCCTCGTGCTCTTCACCGCCGGGCCGATGTTGTTTTCGCTTTACACAAGCTTCACGCAATACAACATCATCGCCAACCCGCGCTGGATCGGGACCGAGAACTACGAGAAGCTGTTCGCGGACCCGATGTTCTACAAAGCGCTCGAGAACACGTTCTGGATGGTCATCATCAAGACCCCCGTCGTGATGGTGCTGTCGTTCGGGCTGGCGATGCTGCTCAACATGGATCTGCCGGGTGATCGGGCCTTCCGCACGATCATCTATCTTCCTAACGTGCTTTCAGGCGTGGCCGCCGTGTTCTTGTGGCAGTGGATCCTTGCGCCGCGTGGCCTGCTCAACGCCGGCCTTGATGCGATCGGCATCACCGGGCCTGGCTGGTTCGTCGATCCGCTGTGGACCAAGCCGGGCATGGTCGTGATGGGCACCTGGTGGATCGGCGGCAACGTTCTCATCTATCTGGCAGGCCTCAAGGGCATCCCCAAGGAACTCTACGACGCAGCCGCCATCGACGGAGCGGTCGGCTGGGATCGCATCCGCCACGTCACCCTGCCGCTGCTTTCGCCGACCCTGTTCTTCGAAGTCGTAACCAACATCATCGGCACGTTCCAGATCTTCACGACGGCCCTGATCCTCTCGGGCACTCAATCAGCGCTGGGCGGCCCGGGCCAATCGATGTTGTTCTACGTGCTGTATCTCTACAACCGCGCGTTCGGCCGCGTCGGTCAGGGCGGCTTCCAGATGGGCTACGCCTCGGCGATGGCCTGGATCCTCTTCCTGATCATCCTGGCGGTCACGGCCTTCCAGCTCTGGCTTTCCCGACGCTGGGTGTACTACGAAAGCGAGCGATGACGAACGACGGCGGACCGCAGACAGCGGACCGCAGACCTTCGATGTCCAGCAAGGCTATCGGCGGTCGATTGTCCGCCGTCTGTGGTCAGCGGTCAGCGGTCTTCCGTCCGCATTGAGGAGGTTGCGATGGAGACAACCGTCAACACCCCGGTCGTGCCCCCGGCGCTCAAGGCCAACCCGCGCGGGTCAAACCTGCGGCAATGGACGCCCGGTAAGATCGTCGGGTTCGCGATCATGGTCGGCGTGTGCGTGCTCTTCATGGTGCCGTTCTTCTGGATGCTGTCGACCTCACTTAAGGAGCCCTCGGACCTAGCAGGCACCAACTGGATCCCGGCGCGGTTCGCTTGGGAGAACTACGTCGACGCTTTCAGCTTCGGCATGTGGCCGCAGTGGACGCTCAACACGATCATCATCACGTTCTCGAGCGTGGTGGGCGTCGTGGTGTCATCATCGATGGTGGCCTATTCGTTTGCGCGGCTGCGCTGGCGCGGTCGCGACGCCATGTTTTCGATCGTGCTCGCCACCATGATGCTCCCAGGCGTGGTAGTGATGATCCCGCAGTTCGTGCTCTTCGCAAAACTGCCGGCCTTCGGATTTCAAGGTTCGCGAGTGTGGACGAACACGTTCCTGCCGCTGATCGTGCCTGCGTTCACTGGAAGCGCCTTCTACATCTTTCTACTGCGCCAGTTCATGCGCGGCATCCCTATGGAATTGTCCGAGGCGGCCCGCATCGACGGTGCCTCAGAGTTCAACATCTGGTGGAGCATCATCATGCCCCTGTCTCGACCGGCGCTGGCGACCGTTGCCATATTCCAGTTCCAGGGTGCGTGGCAGGATTTCATGGGCCCCCTGCTCTACTTGCAGAGCGAGAGACTCTACACGCTCCAACTCGGCCTGCGTCAGTTTGAAGCCGCCGCCGGCGGCGCGCCCGCCTGGAACTGGTTGATGGCCGCAAGCCTGATGGTGATGCTGCCGGTGCTGATCGTGTTCATCGCACTACAGCGCAACTTCATTGAAGGCATTTCGCTCTCCGGCATGGGGGGAAGGTAGCCGACGGTTTCGTCGGGCAGGAGCCTGATGAATGACGAGGGACCATTGACGATGTGTGGACGGCCAATCAACTCTGGGCGCCCGTCTCTCGCGAAGCGTCACCATGAAAGAAGCTCAGATGCGCCTCGAAACCGGTGAACACACCCTGCGTGTGATCGCCGAGGCTTACACCCTGACGACCGCCGCGGACCGGCCCTATGTCCACCTCGATGACCACGCCGGCCGGCGGATCGCCGACCTGTTTGTGCCGGCCAGCGCACACACGCTCGAGGGCCTCGACGACACGGTGGGGGTCGGCGCGTGGCAGTCAGAGGAAGCCGCTGGCGCGATCACGCTCAGGCTGCCGATGCAGAGTTCGCTGTGGGATAGCAAGACCGCGATCCTCACCTGCCGGCCCAACCGCCTGGCCTTCCATCTCGAGGTCCAGGGGCGCGGCCGACTGAGCGAGGTCTGCGTGTTCGGCGGCTACTACTCCGGCCAAATCCGCTGGGGATCGGGCTTCTTCGAATCCGGCGGACGTTTCCTCAAGGGCTTCAGCCCTGAACCGACGACGGCGGAAGCCTATGAGTTTCCGCCCGAGTCCGGCGCCGCAATCGATCTGATGGGCGTCCCTGTTCCGGGCCGCGATCACTGGTTCTTCACCCCGCCGCCGTTCTGTTTTGCCTTCGAGACTGAGTCTGGATGGCTGGCCCTTGGAATCGAAGCCGCTCCAGGGATGAACCGTTTCACCGAATACCGTTACCACGGCCATCAGGGTGCCTTCCATCTCTCGCTGGCGTACGACGGCCAGACGCGTGTCGATGGCGCTTACGCGTTGCCCGCGGTCGGCATTGATCTCGGTCGCGCCGATCCGTACGAGGCGCTCCGCTCGCACGCTGATGCGCTCCGGGCTCATAACCTCGCGCCGACAGTGAACGCTGTGAGTCGCCCGGGCTGGTGGCGGGAACCGCTGTTCTGCGGTTGGGGCGCTCAGTGCGAGACAGCCTCGCGCGAAAGCGGTCGTGCTCCAGACTTTGCGCGGCAGTCTATCTACGAAGGTTTTCTCGAAGCGCTCGACGCGAATGGCGTTGAACCGGGAACGATCGTGATCGACGACAAGTGGCAGGCCAGCTACGGCAACAACGAGGTCGACTCGATCAAGTGGCCGAACCTGCGCCGCTTCGTCGATCGACAACACGAACGCGGGAGACACGTCTTGCTCTGGCTCAAAGCCTGGGATCCCGAAGGCGTGCCCGGCGAAGAATGCGTGCACAATGCTGCCAACCGCGTCACAGCCGTCGACCCGACGAAACCAACCTTCGCCGCGCGCCTTCGCGCTGGCGTGAGGCGCATGCTCTCGGCAGACGGCTACGACGCCGACGGCTTCAAGATCGACTTCACGGCCCGCATCCCGGCAGGCCCGGGGCAGTATCTGGCCGGCGACCTGTGGGGCCTGGAGTTGATGAAAGCCTACCTGGCGCTGATCTATCAGGCGGCCAAAGAAGCCAAACCTGACGCGCTCGTGATCGCACACACGCCGCACCCCTACCTGGCAGACGTCATCGACATGGTGCGGCTCAACGATGTCAACACCTCGCACCCGGTGCCGGCGGCGATGACTCATCGCGCCAGGATCGCCCAGCTCGCCTGCCCGTCCGCGCTCATCGACACCGACAACTGGCCGATGCCTGATCGCGCGGTGTGGCGCGCATACGTAACGGTTCAGCCGACGCTTGGAGTGCCCGCCCTGTACTTCGCCACGGCCATCGACTCGACTCGCGAGCCGCTCCAACCGGACGATTACCGGTTGATCCGAGAGACTTGGGCAACGTATCGTCGATCGATCCAGGAGGAAAACGAGACCCGATGACCCGATTGGCCATCATTCACACCACGCCGGCCACGATCGACACGCTCAAGGCCT
This sequence comes from Anaerolineales bacterium, assembly GCA_044226485.1. Lineage (GTDB taxonomy): Bacteria > Chloroflexota > Anaerolineae > Anaerolineales > UBA6663 > UBA6663. The sequence goes on along the minus strand of JBGAGY010000008.1, from coordinate 218,327 downwards.
TAGCGAACGACCTGCTGCCCGGCGCCGAGGTGATCAACTTCGTCGACGACTCGATCCTGCCTGAGCTGGGCCGCAACGGCGGCGACCTCTTATCCGTGGTCGAGCGCCTGATCGCCTACGCGCGCTTCGCCGAACAGGCGGGCGCGACCATCATCCTCGAGGCCTGTTCATCGGTCGGTGAACTCGTGACGCAGATGCAGGCGGCCGTCAACGTGCCGGTCGTGCGCATCGACTCCGCTATGGCTGAAACCGCCGTGAAGCGCGGCCCACGCATCGGCGTCGCGGCCACGCTGCCCACGACGCTCGAGCCGACCACCCGCCTGCTGCGATCGATCGCCAACACACACGGGAACAACATCGTCCTTCAACAGGAACTTGTGTCGGGCGCCTATCAACGCCTGATAGCCGGGGATCGCGACGGCCATGACAACCTGATCGTCGAGACGCTGACCCGCCTGAGCGCCGTCACCGACGTGGTGGTGCTGGCCCAGGCATCGATGGCGCGCGTCCTTCCGCGCCTGAGCGGCGAGGTTCAGAGCCGCATCCTCACAAGCCCGCGCCTCGCGATGGAACGGGTTAGGTCGATCGTGGAAGGTGCGGCGTCGTGAGCCTTGTGGGCATCGATGTGGGATCGACCCACATCAAAGCCGGCCTGTTCTCGGAGGATGGCGCCACCTTGCGGGTGGCGAGCCGCGCCACCCCCGTGAGCCGTTCTGGCGACGGGCGTGCTGAAATCGATCCTGACGCGCTCTGGCGCGCGACTCTTGAATCTTTGAGCGAGGTAACGACCGACGCCGCGCCCGGCGCGATTGGCATCACTGGCATGGCAGAGACCGGTTTGTTGATCGACGTTGCTCAGGGCACCACGCGCTCGCGGCTATTGCCGTGGTTCGATGCCTCATCGGAACCACAGGCGCGTCGCATCGCGGCGCGTTCCGATGCCTCGACGCGCTTTAGAAGCAGTGGCTTGGCGGTGACCTTCAAGGCCAGCCTGACCAAGATCCTGTGGCTGCGCGACCTCGATCACTCGCTGATCGAGCATGCCCGATGGCTTGGTGCGCCGGAGTTCGTGGCCTGGAAGCTCTGCGACGTAATCGCCACGGACGCTTCGCTGGCGGGTCGGACCTGCGCGTTCGACATCGAGCGCCGACGGTGGGATGCTGAGTGGCTGGCCGAGTGGGAGGTCCCACCCGCGCTGTTCGCCGAGATCCTGCCGGCAGGCACCGCTTTGGGCTGCGCGAACAATGCTGCTGGACTGGCGGGCGTGCCTGTATCGGTGACCGGCCACGACCATGTTTGCGCGGCATACGGAGTCGGCGCAGCGCTGACGACCGAGGTCTTCGACTCGATGGGCACCGCCGAAACCCTGCTCGGTTCGCTTCCGGCTCGCGCCCTGAGCGGCTCCGATGAGGCGATCGGCCTGATGTACGGATGCCACGTCGTCCCAGACCGCCTGTACTGGATGGGCGGCTTGTCGGCGGCCGGAGGCTCGGTGGAGTGGCTGCGCAGCCTGCTCGATGATGCGCCGGCGAGCTACGCGGCCCTGCGTGGTCTTCTGCTCGAAGCCGGACGCGAGCCGACCGGGCTTTTGTTCTTTCCATATCTGCTCGGCGCAACGGCGCCGCACCGCGACTCGGATGTGCGCGGCGCGATCGTCGGCCTGGCGTCCCGGCACGGACGAGCGGCATTGGCGCGGGCCGTGGTCGAAGGCCTGGCGTTCGAACTCGAGGTCATCCGCCGCGCCGGCGAACGCGCCACGGGCCGACCGATCCGCGAAGTGGTGGCGGCCGGCGGCGGCACACGCCTAACCGAATGGCTACAGGTGAAGGCGGATGTATCGAACGTGACGATCGCGCCCGTCGTGGAAGCTGAAGCGGCGTTGCTAGGCGCGGCGTTGCTCGCAGGCGTGGGCGCCGGCATTTATCACGACCACGCCGAGGCGCAGGCCGTGGCGCAGCGCTGCACGCGAGCGACGCAATCGCTCATTGTGCCGCATGCGCTACGGCACGCCCGCTACAACGATCTATTCGAGCACGGCTACCTGCCCCTGCAGGCGCCGCTCAGGGAGTTTGGACGATGGTCAACCAGCGACCGCGCAACGTCGTCACACTGAAGCAAGGCCTCGAGCGCGCCGAACGGGGCAGTTACGCGCTCGGCTCATTCTCACCGCGCTACGCAGCCATGATCAGGCCGATCCTGCAGGCCGGCGAGGAGGCGCGTTCGCCGCTGATCGTCCAGATCTCGCACAAGGAGCTCGTGCGCTACGGGCTCTCGCCGGCGGAGTTCGCCAACGAGTTCTACGAGCAAGTCAACAGCCTGCCCGTCACGGTGCCCGTGGTGTTGCACCTCGATCACACTAAGGAGCTGGGCCCGATCCAGGAAGCAATCGAAGCCGGCTTCACGTCGGTCATGATCGACGCCTCGGAGCACCCGCTCGAAGACAACATCGCGCGCTCGCGCGAAGCAGTCGAATACGCACGGCCCCGCGACGTCTCGGTCGAGGCCGAGCTCGGCCGGATCGGCACGACTGACTTCGTGGAGACCGAGGACGACGAGGAGCTGTACACCCGGCCTGACGAAGCCGAGCGCTTCGTGAAAGAGACGGGCGTCAGTGCGCTGGCAGTGTCTGTCGGCACGGCGCACGGCGTGTATACCGTGCGCCAGCCCAGAGTTGATTTCGAACGGCTGCGCGCCATCCGCCGACTGACGCCCGTGCACCTCGTGCTCCACGGCGGCTCAGGCGTGCCGCCGGAGATGGTGCTCGAAGCCATTCGACTGCAGGGCGGCGGGATCAGCAAGGTCAACATCGCCACAGACCTCGAACTCGCAGCTCTCGGCGCGCTCGGCCGAAGCGAACGCTTAAGCAACGCCGAGATGTGGGCGCTGCCAACTGAGCAACTCGAACGAGCCCGCGTCGCTGTGCGCGAAATCGTGCTTGACAAGATGCGCCACTACCTGGACAGCGCCGGCCATGCGACCGACGCCGACTGGGATTTCACTCGGTCAGCAGCATGACAGACTCGCCCTTCGCCATCCGTGGCGTCGTGGAGGGTTTCTACGGCGTCTTCTATACAGCACCGCAGCGCGACGACTTGATCCGGTTCCTCGGTCGGCACGGGTTCAACTACTACCTGTACGGCCCGAAGAACGATCGGCGCCACCGCACCCGCTGGCGGCATCCGTATCCCGACCGGACACTGCGTCAATTTGCACAGAGTGTCGCCGTCGCCGACGAGTCGGGCGTGACGTTCGCTTACGCAATCGCGCCCGGAGTATCGATCACCTACGCTTCTCCTAAGGACTTTGCGCTTCTCACGGCCAAGCTCTTCTCACTTTATGAATGCGGCGTCCGCGATTTCAGCCTGTTCCTCGACGATATCGCCGCCGAGTTCCAGGATCCTTTCGACGCGGAGCGCTACGGTAGCTACGCCGAGGCGCACGTCGATCTCGCTATTCGGACAGAGGCCTGGCTGCACGGGCTCGATCCACGCAACAGGCTCAGCGTCTGCCCGACCGACTATCACGGCGCGGCCCCGTTCAGCGACTATCTGCTTGCTCTGGGCAAAGGGCTACCTAAGACGATCGACGTCTTCTACACAGGCCCCGAGATCTGCTCACGCGCGATCACGGCGGCCGACGCCACAGCGTTCGCAACGGCCGTCGGACGGCAGCCTATAGTGTGGGACAACTATCCAGTCAACGACCTCGCCATGCAGGGCGAATTGCACCTCGGCCCACTTCTCGGCCGCAGTGCTGACCTGGGCGGCGCTGTCCGCGGCCTGCTGGCCAACCCCATGAACCAGCCTGAGGCCTCGAAGATTCCCCTCGCTACTGTCGGCGACTACCTGGCTGACCCAGGCCACCACGAGCCAGAACGAAGCTGGCTCGCAGCGCTGCGCGAGGTCGCAGGCGAAGCCGAGTCGGCCGAGGCCCTGCGCCTGCTGGCTGAGAACACCCGTCGCTCATGCCTCGGCCAGAGCGAGTCGGAGGCGCTGGCCGCGCTGACGAACGGCATGGTGGAGGCGCTCCGACAGGGTCATAAGCTCTTCGACGGCGCGCGGACCACGGCGACGGTGCTCGACGCGCACATCTCCGCCCTCGATGAGGCTACCTATCATCTCAAGTTCGATATGGAGAACCTGGCGCTGCGTCAGGATCTGCTGCCATGGATCGAGGCGCTCGAGCACTGGTTCTGGTCCGCTCGGCGCGCGATCGAAGTACTGCGCGCACGCGAGCTCGACCAATCGATCGATAAGCCGCTGGCTCAGATGCGCGACTCCTGGGAAGCCGCGCGTCGCAGCCCCAAACACGTCGGCGCCGCGCTGCTCGAACCCTTGCTGGAGATCGTGAATGGATGACAGCCCGGTCGCCGTAGGTCGCGCACACGCCGAGCGACTGCTCCCCGCGATCGGTGGACAACTGGGTTTGCTCGGATCGAGCATGGCCTACCAGCAAGTCTGGGCACGCGACAGCATGATCTGCGGACACGGATTGTGGCTGTGCGACAACGCCGAAGGACGCGCCATTCACTTCCGTTCGCTCGAAACGCTTCGACGCTTTCAGTCGCTGCTCGGCCAGATCCCGCATAACGTCGGCAATACCAACGTGGCCGACGCGGCGTTGATCGCGCACGGGAGGCTGCTCGAGATTCACGAGGCCATGGACCGGGTCGACCTGTTCGCAAGCGACTCTGTCGCGCAGGAACGCGTCGACGTTTTCAACGCTGAGGAAGGCTGGCCAACACTTGCATGAGTGAGAGCCTGCTGTGGCGTATCGGTTCACCTGACGGCCGGTCGCCCGACCTTGTCGACAACTACCGCGATCCGGCGCACTTCGGCGAAGCGACGTGGATCGTCGGAAAGTCCGATCAGCGCTGGCCACTCTTTCACGCCAGCGAAGCTGATCCCGACGGCCACTATCGGCCGTACATCCACACGGTGCGTTTCGCGCTGACGGGTTCGCCCTCACCGGCATACCGGCTGACCCTTCACGTCCTGGCGATCGCGCCAAGGCTCGGGCACCTCGAGATCACGATCAACGGCTTCGCGGGGCGCGTCTATCTGCGACTCCAGCCATCGACCTCGGGCGACATCCTGCTGCAGCCCGGCCTGCACGCTGCCATCTATGCTGAAGGAACAACCGAGGTCATCGTGCCCGGTGAGCTGTTGCGCGTTGGCGATAACACATTGACCTTGAAGGCCATCGATGGCGGGGCTTTCACGCGCATCGATCGTCGCGAAAAGATCGCGCGCCTCGACCGAATGGCAACGGGCGCCGGCTTCATCTATCGTGGCCTCGAATGGCGCGCCTTGAGCGAGGCGCCCGTCGATTCCGTCCAGGCGCACGTCGAGCCCAGCGTCATCTACATCCGCACCCCGGACGGCTCGCTACGCGAGCGCTGCCACCTGCACATCGAGACCATGCGCGCGCTGGCAGCCGCGGATTGGTCGCTCGAACTGACGGATGACGCCGCGCCGCGAAGCCTGACCGTGCCGGTGCCCGACCTGGCCTTCGGACATTGGCGTTTCCTGTTCGACATCGCCGACGGCAACCGCCCGGTCAAGTACCGCCTGCGCGGGCCGACCGGGCACGGCGACACCGGCGTGATCGACGCCGCCGCCGAGATTGGCGCCTTTACACGACGGCGCAAGTGGCAGGTCTACATCACGCCGCACGCGCACACCGACGTCGGCTACACCCATCGTCAATGGGAAGCCGTCGAGCGGATGAGCCGCAACCTCGACGTGGCGGTCGATTGGCTCCGCGAGCATCCGAAGGCCTTCGCCTACCACCTCGACTCCTCGATCGCGCTCGATCACTATCTGTCGACGCGCGCGCCGGACCGTGCGCACGAGCTTCTCGACCAGGTCCAGGCCGGACGGTTGGGGGTGCCTGCCAACACCGTCATCCCGCTGACGCATCTGGCCGCGCTCGAGGACCTGATCCGAAACGGCGAAGCCAGCGAAGACGTGCTCCGGCCGCTCGGCCGCTCGGCGCGTTTCGCCGCGATCGTCGACGTGCCCTCGCTGACAAGCGCGTTGCCCGCCATCCTGCAGGGCTCGGGCGTGCCGTATCTCATCCACGCCGCCAATCAGGATCGTGGGCCGTTACGCCTGCACGGCGGTCTGCACAGGCACTCGCCGTTCTACTGGCAGGGGCCGCACGGGGGGCTGGTGCTGGTGTGGCTTTCGAAGATGTACTGCGAACTGCGCAAGGTCTGCGGCAGCCCACCTGACCTGAGCGCCGCCGAGCGCGGCCTGGGCCTCTGGCTCGATGAGTTCGAAGTGCCTGGCTACGCGCCGGACATGGCGTTGCTCTACGGTCAGGAGGCCGACAACACCGATCTCGATCCACAGCCTATCGACTTCACGCGCGAGTGGAACGTCAGGTACGCCTATCCACGCCTGGTGCCGAGCAACGTCGAGAGCTTCTTCGTCGACGTGGAAGCGCGCTTCGGCAAACACCTGACGACGATCACGGGCGACGGCGGCGCATTCTGGGAGGACGGGGCGGGCTCGACGCAGGATGCGACCCGTCTGGCCCGACAGGCGCAGGCCACGCTCCCGGCCGCCGAGCGGTTGTCTGCGCTTGCCATGCTGCATCAACCGCGGTTGGCGGTTCCTCAGGCTGACTTCGACGAAGCCTGGAAGCAGGTGCTGCTCTTCGACGAACACACGTGGGGCGCGTTCCTGAGCGCCACCGACCCCGACGCGATCCTGCAGCGCGATCAGTGGGCGGTGAAGGAAGACATGGCGCGTGATGCCGCGGCCCGGGCGGATCGGCTGCTGCTCGTGGCCATCGCCCAGCACAGCCTGAGCTTCAACACGTCAGGCCGTGAGGTCGTGGTCTTCAATCCGCATAACTGGCCGCTCGGCGGTTCCGTGCAGGTCGAAGTGGCGCGCGGCGAAGAGGTCTTCGATTTCGACACGGGGCTGACCCTGCCGGCCCGGCTCAAACGCGAGTTGACGACTCAGGCCTGGCTCGAACTCGATCCAAGCGTGGTGCCGGGTCTGAGCTACAAACGCTTCGGCCTGCGCCAGGCGTCCGGCGATACTCAGAGCACGGCCTTCGCTGAACCGCTCCCGACCGGCGATGAGATCACGCTCGAGAACATGCACTATCGTCTCGTGATCGACGCCCTCCGCGGCTGTGCTGTCAGCTGGCGCGACAAGGCGCTCGACCGCGAGTTGATCGCCGCGGATGAGTGGGGCCTCGGGCAACTCGTGCAGGCATCGGGTGGCGAAGGCACGCGCCTGATCAGCAACCATGCCAGCCTGCCAACCGGTGATCCTCAGTTGACAGGTGCTTTTCGGCTGATGCAATGGGAGACGCTGGGTGATACGCTGGGCGAGCGCGTGCGGTTGATCGGCAGGTTGCCTCAGGGCGCGCTTGACGTTGAGTGGGAACTGCCGAGGCACGACCGTCGGGTCGACCTGACCTTCACATGGCACAAGGACGCCCAGCTGGCGCTCGAGGCCGCGTACGTGGCCTTTCCGCTCGACCTGCCGGCCGCGCGCGTTCGCTCAGACGCGCAGCTGGGCTGGGTCGACTGGAGCCGAGATCGGTTGCCAGGCGCCTGCGTCGAATGGCTGCCGCTGCAGAGCGGCATCCTGCTCGACGGGGACGGAGCCTCGGTGCTCATCGCGTCGCCGGACGTGCCCCTCTTCTGCGTCGGCGACGTCGTGCGAGGTCGCTGGCTGCGCGACGCCGATCTGACCGGGGGCCGGATCTTCTCCTATGCACTCAACAACTACTGGCGCACGAACTACAAGGCCTCGCAAGGCGGCACGCTGCAGTTCCGCTATGCACTCACGAGCGACGCCGCCATCGCGCCAGACGAGGCCTTTCGATTCGGGGCCGCGGCGCGCCGGCCGCTGATCGCGCACCGCATCAGCCTGCAGGAGTTTCGCGCGCCGGGCGAGCCCTATGCCAACACCCTTGGCGGAATGCTGGCGCGCGTGGAGCCTGAGACCGTGCATCTCTCGACGCTCAAGCGCTCACGCTGGGCGCGAGGGTACGTCGCTCGCTTCCAGGAGATCGGTGGCGACTCGCGAGTGGCTCGAATGGTCATCCCGGGCAGGTCGATCGTCGCCGCCTGGGAGACCGACCTGCTCGAGCGAGAACGACATAGCCTGGACGTCGAAGCCGACGGCTCGCTGCGTGTCGAAGTCCCGGCCTGGGGCCTGACGACCGTGCGCTTCGAGGTGGCGTCATGATCCAGCTTTCGAAAAGCCTGTATCTGATCGAGGACACCTGCAACGTCTACGCCGTCGTGCATGGCGCCGACGCTATGTTGATCGACTTCGGCGCCGGGCGGGCCCTGGCTGAACTCGCCCGGATCGGCGTGACGGCTCGAGATGTGATCCTGACCCATCACCACCGCGATCAGGGCCAGAACCTCGAGCAGGCCGTCGCCGCCGGCGCGCGCGTGTGGGTGCCGCACGCCGAGCAGGATCTGATCGCCGATGTCGGCGCGCACTGGCAGGCCCGCGAGATCTACACCAATTACAACAACCGCCAGGACCGGTTCTCACTGCGTGAACCGATTACCATCGCTGGCGCGCTGCGTGATTACGAAACACGCCCATTCGCCGGTCACGCCTTTCAGGTCGTGCCGACTCCCGGTCACACCACGGGCTCGATCACGCTGCTGGCCGAGATCGACGGCAGGCGCGTAGCCTTCACGGGCGACCTGATCGCCGGGCCGGGGGTCATTTGGTCGCTGGCGGCGACGCAGTGGAGCTACAACGGCGCCGAAGGGGTGCCCGCAACCGTCGCATCGCTGCTGGATCTCAAAGATCGGCAGCCTAACCTGCTCCTGCCCTCTCATGGGATCCCGATCGACCCGCCCGGCCCCGCCATCGCCCTGCTCGTAGAGCGGCTGGCGCGACTGCTCAAGGCGCGCGGCGAGAACCCGCGGCTGTTTCAGCTGCGTGAGAAGCCCTACGAGCCGATCACGCCGCATCTGCTTCGACATCGTGCCAGCATGGCCAACACGTACGTGCTGCTTTCGGAGAGTGGCGCCGCGTTGGTCCTGGACTTCGGGTACGACTTCATCACCGGCCTCGCGGCGGGCACCGATCGGGCGGCGCGCCGGCCGTGGCTGTACACCTTGCCGGCGCTCAAGCGCGACTTCGGCGTGACCAACATCGAGGTCGCACTGCCCACGCACTACCATGACGATCACGTCGCCGGGCTCAACCTGCTGCGCGACGTCGAAGGCACCCAGGTATGGGCGGCCGAGACTTTCGCGGACATCCTCGAGGATCCGGCGCGCTTCGACCTGCCCTGCCTGTGGCCCGACCCGATCCCGGTCGATCGCCGACTGCCGCTCGACCAGCCGATCACGTGGCGCGAGTACGCGTTCACGCTTCACGCGCTGCCGGGGCACACACGCTTCGCCGTGGCTATCTCGCTCGAAGTCGACGGCCGACGCGTCCTCGTCACCGGCGATCAGTATCAGGGCGACGACGGACTCGAGTGGAACTACGTCTACGCGAATCGTTTCGACGCCGAGGACTATGTTCGCAGCGCCGAGCTTTATCGTCGGCTGAATCCGGATCTGATCCTGACCGGTCACTGGGCGCCGTTCTGGGTCGCCGAGCATCCAGGTTACTTCAACGCGTTGGCCGAGCGCGGCGCCCTGCTGGCCGATCTGCACCATGACCTGCTGGCCCCTGACGCGACCTGGTATGGCACCGACGGCTTCCTCGCCTGGATCGTGCCCTACCAAAGCCAGGCTCGCGCCGGTGAACCAGTCGAACTCACGGCCCACGTGCGTAATTCGCACGAGAAGGCCGTCGACGTCGCCCTGACCGTCAAGGCGCCAGCCAGCTGGGATGTGCCGGCCGAGCCGCTTTGCCTTGACGTGCAGGCCCGTGCGTCGAATACACTCGCTTTTCAGGTGACGCCGCCCGTTGGGATCACCGCCCGACGGGCACGCATCGCCCTCGACGTGGTGGTCAACGGCCGCCATATGGGAGAACTGGCCGAGGCGCTGATCAACGTTCGGCCCGGAGGAGGAGCATGATCTCGCAAGCGACCTATGAGAAAGCGCGTGACCTCGCAGTCGGGTACTTCGGCAAGGCCGGCATCGTGCTGACCCCGGCCGAGCTCGAACGCGTCGAGGTGGCCGACTTCGGTCTTAACGAACTCGACGACACGGGGCTCGAGCTTGTCACGTACGTCAACACCGATCGAGTCTGCGCCAAGGAGCTCGTGCTCTTCCCATGCCAGACCTGCCCCGAGCATCGCCACCCGCCGGGCCCGATCACCGGGCCGGGCAAAGAAGAAACGTTTCGCTGCCGTTGGGGCATCGTCTACCTCTATGTCGCCGGCGATGCCACTGCGACGCCCAAAGCTGTGCCACCGCTCAAACGCCGCGAGCATTACACCGTCTGGCACGAGGTGGTGCTCGTCCCGGGCGAGCAGTTCACGATCCCACCAAACACATTGCACTGGTTCCAGGGCGGACCTGAAGGTGCCGTGGTCTCCGAGTTCTCGACTCACAGCGACGACGACAGCGACATCTTCACCGACCCTGCGATCCGCAGAGCGCCCGTGGTGGAGTGATAGCAGGACAGAAGTGAGCCACGGATTTCGCGAATTGAGGCGAATTGACAACAGGTGATTGTCGTGTCGTTTCAAATGCCGTTTCTTCGTGCCAATTCGTCTCGATTCGCGAAATCGTGGCAAAGATCCGGAGGTAGACCGAGACGCATATGACGAACACACTCTCCTTCATGACAGCCAACTTCGTGGCGAGGGCCGTCAGGTACAACATGACTGATTGGGGCCACGGTGACAACGCGACAAACGAATACTTCAGGCCGCTCGAGACATACAGCGAACGCTTCGGCGCAATGCTGGGCGAAATCGAAGCGCTCGGATTTCGGGCCGTCGACGTGTGGCTCTCGCATCTCAACTACTCGTGGGCATCTGACGAGCACATCTGGTTGGCGCGCGAGGCGTTGCAGAAGCGTGGGATGACGGTGACCAGCATCGGCGGCTGGCTCGGCTCGACACCGCAGGAATTCGAACGGTCGTGCCAGATCGCGAAAGCACTGGACACAACAGTGCTGGGCAGCACCACCTCAATGATGCGCAAAGATCGTGACTTTGTGCTCCGCACGCTCAAGAGGCATGGCCTGCGCCTCGGCCTCGAAAACCATCCCGACGAGAAGTCGCCCGACGACATCTTGAGGCAAATCGGATCCGACACCGATGTCCTCGGCGCCTGCGTCGACACCGGCTGGTGGGGCACTCAGGGCGTCGACGCCGCTGACGCGATCGAGCAGCTGCGCGACCACCTCTTCCACATCCACCTCAAAGACGTCCGCGCCGTCGGGGCCCACGATACCTGTCGCTTCGGCGAGGGCATCGTGCCCATCGAGCGCTGTGTGCGGACACTGCAGCGGCTCGGCTACACCGACGCGATCAGCATCGAACATGAACCCGAGCACTTTGATCCCAGCGAGGATGTGAAGGCAGGGTTGGAGATGGTAAAGCGGTGGCTAAGAGAGGCGGAATGACGAAGGACGAAGGTTGAAAGGCTTTTCAGCCTTCGTCCTTCGTCATTCGTCGGTTGATAGGGAGGTAGTCCAACATGGCGAACAAACTCCGCGTCGGCATCATCGGAAGCGGCAACATTGCGGATCCTTACACGAGGGATCTGGTCACGTATCCCGAGGTGATCGAGTTGGTTGGCTATGCGGATTTGGATCCTGCCCGCGCGAAAGCGCTGGCAGACAAGTATGGCGGGACGGCCTATCCAAGCGTTAACGCCCTGATCTCGGATCCGACGGTTGACCTGATCATCAACCTGACCGTGCACCACGCACATGCTGAGGTGACGAAGCGCTGTCTCGAGGCCGGCAAGCACGTGCAGAGCGAGAAGCCGCTGGCCATGACGTATGGCGAAGCAGAGGCGCTTGTGGCATTGGCCAAGGCCCGTGGGCTGCGGCTGGCGTGCGCGCCGTTCACATGGATGTTCGAGGCGCAACAGACAGCCTGGCAGGCGATTCGATCGGGCCGCCTCGGCACCGTGCGCCTGGTCTACGCCGAAGTCAACTGGGGACGGATCGAAACCTGGCACCCGGAGCCCAAGTCGTTCTACGACGTCGGCGCACTGTTCGACGTCGGCGTGTATCCGCTCAACATCCTGACAAGCATCTTCGGCCCGGCCAAACGCGTGACGGCCTACAGCGCCATGCTCTGGCCGGAGCGGAAGACGAAAGCCGGGACGCCTTTCCAGGTGCAGGCGCCGGACTTCATCCTGGCGATGATCGAAATGGCCTCAGGCCCGCTGGTGCGGTTGACGGCCAACTTCTACGTCACGCAGAAGGGCAAGCAGGCCGGCATCGAGTTCCACGGCGACGTCGGCTCGTTGCACATCAACAGCTGGCACATGCCCAATGCGCCGGTCGAGTACGGCGATTTCAACCAGCCTTACCAGCCTGTGCCGTTTGTACGCGAGCCGCAGACCGGCGTGCGCTGGGGCACGGCCGCAGTCGAGCTGGCCGAGGCGATCGCCGAGGGGCGGCCGCATCGCGCCAGCGGCGAGCAGGCCGCGCACGTCGTCGAGATTCTGACCGCCGCGACGAAGTCGTACACGGAGGGGCACCCGGTTGACATCCTCTCGACCTTTACACCACCAGAACCGATGCCCTGGGCGGCTGACCACGCATGAGCATCCCGTTTCGGACGTGTTGGCGCCTTCTGGTCGATTACGTGCGCCCGAACGGGCGCGCGATGGCCGTGCTGGGCCTGCTGCTGCTTGCCGGCATCGCTCTGCAGATCATCAGCCCGCAGATCCTGCGCAGCTTCGGCGCCACGGCCACCAGCGGCGGAGCTCAAGATGCCCTGACCCGCGACGGAGTGCTGTTTCTGGGCGCCGCGCTCCTGCAGCAGGCGGCTTCGATCGGCGCCACTTACATCGGCGAACAAATCGGCTGGTCGGCCACGAACGCCATGCGCGCCGACCTGCTGCGTCACACGCTCCGGCTGGATCTGTCGTTCCACGGCCAGCACGGACCCGGCGACTTGATCGAGCGCATCGGCGGAGCGCTGACTGTCGTGGTGCCTTTCGCGCTACCTATGCTGTATCGCCTGCGCGACTTCGCCACGCCCAGTTGGGCTGCCGCACGGCAGGCCAGCGCCGAACTCGCCAGTTATTACGAGGAACGCCTGATCGCCACTGAAGACATCCGCACGAACGGCGCCGTCGAGTACGTGATGTATCACCTCTATCGGCTGATGGGCGTGATCTTCGAGCGCAATCGCATCGCGCGGCTGCGCAACCATCTGGCCTTCGTGACCGCGCGCCTGATCTTCGGCTTCGCCGTCGCGCTCGGCTTGAGCACGGGCGCGTACTACTACTTGCAGGGCACTGTCTCGCTCGGCACCGTCTTGCTCGTGAACACAGATGCGGCGATGCCGTCGCTGCCGCTCGAACAGATCGTGCGACAGCTTCAGGATATGCAGCAGGCGGCGGACGGCGAGGAGCGCAGGAGCGCATCAACATGACTGAACGGTCCACATGCTTTCGCCAATCGCACATCGGAGCTCGTCATCAGGTGCCTCCCGTCCTCGCGCTCGCGCTTTTCGCCCTCACCGCTTGTGCAGGCCCGGCCGCGCCAACGGCAACTGAGACGACACAACCGACCGCTGCGCCGGCGATGACGGACACCACCCGGCCCGCGACCGCCACGGTCCCGCCGGGCATGTTCGTGAATCCGGTGCTCGATCGTGACTTCCCGGACCCCGACGTCCTGACAGTCGAAGGCACCTACTACGCCTTCGCCACAAACGGCAACGGACACAACATCCAGGCGGCGCGCTCGATGGACCTGGTCCACTGGGATGTGCTCGCCGATGCACTGCCGCGGCTGCCCGACTGGGCGGTGCCCGACTTCGGCTGGGCCTGGGCGCCGGATGTGACCACCTTCGATGGCCAGACTTACCTGATGTATTTCACAGCGCGCTTCGCCATGGGTCAGGGCGGCACGCAGTGCATCGGGCTCGCATCGAGCGAAGAGCCCGGCGGCCCCTATACGCCGATCAGTGCCGCCCCTTTCATCTGCCAGACGGGCGAGGGCGGCTCAATCGACGCGGCCTCGTTCGTCGACGCCGATGGCACGCCGTGGCTGCTTTGGAAGAACGACGGCAACTCCGGCGGCGGCCAGGCCTGGATCTATCTGCAGCAATTGACGCCCGACGGTCAGGGCCTCGTCGGCGAACCGATGCGCCTGATCACGGCCGACCAGCGCTGGGAGGGCATCCTCGTGGAAGGACCGACGCTCTGGCGACACGATGACCGCTACGTGCTCTTCTACTCGGCCAACGATTACGCCAGCCCTGAGTACGCGGCCGGCATCGCGGTAGCCGACTCGATTGTGGGGCCATACGAGAAGGTGGGCGAGGATCCCTTCCTGGCCACGACCATCCCCGCCGGCATCGTTGGGCCAGGTGGCCAGGACGTGGTGGTCGGCCCGGGCGGCGAGACCTGGATCCTGTTTCACGGGTGGTCGCCTGCAGGCTACCGTCGCCTGTACCTGGCGCCGCTGCAGTGGTCTGATGGGCTTCCGGTCCTCCCGACTCTGACCCGCGACCCCCTGCCAAATCCTTAAGAACTTAGCCCCAGATGTCGCAGATGACGCGGATTGTGAATGAGGCACTCCCATCCGCGAAATCCGCGGCAGAACAACCAGGAGACCCACTTGAAGCACAAGACCTTGCACATGATCGGCAACGCCCACATCGACCCGGTCTGGCTGTGGACGTGGCAGGAGGGCTTTCATGAGGTCAAGGCGTCGTTCAGGTCGGCGCTCGATCGCATGAAGGAGTTCCCGGAGTTCAAGTTCATCGCCAGCTCCGCGGCCTTCTACGAGTGGGTCGAGCGGAGCGATCCCGAGATGTTCGCCGAGATCCGGGCGCGCGTGGCCGAGGGCCGCTGGGGCCTCGTGGGCGGCTGGTGGATCGAGCCCGACTGCAACGTGCCCGGCGGCGAGTCGTTCGTACGTCAGGGCCTGCTCGGCCAGCGCTACTTCAAGTCGCGCTTCGGCGTCACGGCGCGCGTCGGCTTCAACCCCGACAGTTTCGGCCACCACGCCATGCTGCCACAGATCCTCAAGAAGAGCGGCCTGCCCTACTATGCCTTCATGCGCCCGATGCCGCACGAGAAGAGCCTGCCGGGGCGGTTGTTCTGGTGGGAGTCGGATGACGGCTCGCGCGTCCTGACCTTCAGGATCCCGTTCGAGTACCTGACCTGGGGCCGCGAGGTCGACATCCATGTCGCGCGCTGCGCGGCTGAGATGCAGGACCCGGTCGACGAGTTCATGTGCTTTTACGGGGTCGGCAACCACGGCGGCGGCCCTACGATCGAGAACCTCGAGAGCATCAAACGCCTCGACGCCGACGAAGCCCAGCCGCGCCTGATCCTGAGCACGCCAGAGGCCTTCTTCGACTCGGTCGTCGACAAAGGCTGGAACCTTCCTATCGCGCACACCGACCTGCAGCACCATGCCAGCGGCTGCTACGCTGCTCACTCGGGCATCAAGCAGTGGAACCGCAAGGCCGAAAACCGGCTGATGACCGCCGAGAAGTGGTCGGCGGTGGCGGCCTGGGCCGCCGGGCAACCGTATCCCGAGGACCTGAACCAGGCCTGGAAGGCCGTGCTGTTCAATCAGTTCCACGACATCCTGGCCGGCACCAGCCTGCCCGAGGCGTACGACGACGCCCGCGACTCGTACGGCGAAGCCATGGCGATCGCGGGCCGCGCCCTCAACTACGCCACGCAGGCCGTGGCCTGGCACATCAAGACCCCGCAGGAAGCCGGGTTGCGGCCGATCGTGGTCTTCAACCCGCACGCCTGGCCGGCGAAGACCAACGTCGAGTTGGAGTTCAATCGCATCCCCCCAACGGCGGCGCTCTTCGACGAGATCGGCGCTCCGGTGCCTGTGCAGAGTGTGCAATCGACGACCACGGCCGGGCGCGGCCGGTTGAGCTTTGTGGCCGAGCTGCCCGCCCTTGGCTATCGCACCTATCACTACTTTGCGACGCCGGCCGAAGGGAGAACGGCATCGACGGTCGAGCCCATCTCCGCCAACGACAGCGTCCTCGAGAACGACGCCCTTCGTCTCGAATTTGACCCAACCACGGGCTGCATCGCCAGCCTGTTCGACAAACGCGCGGGTCTGCAGGTCTTCACGGGGCCTGCAGCCGTCGCGCAGGTGATTGACGATCCTAGCGACACCTGGAGCCACAACGTATATCGTTTTGACAAGGTCGTCGGCGCGTTCACGGCCGAGAGCGTCAGGCGGGTCGAGCATGGGCCTGTCAAATCCGTGGTCCGCGTGATCTCGACCTACGGAGGCTCGCGCCTGGTGCAGGACTTTGCCATGTACCGCGAGCTGGATCGGATCGAGGTCTCCGTGACCGTCGACTGGCACGAGCGGTTCAAGCTGCTCAAGCTGCGCTTCCCTGTCAATGTCAAGTTCATGAAGGTCACGCGCGAAGCGCCGTATGGCGTCATCGAGGACTTCGCCAACGGCGACGAGCTGCCGATGCAGAGCTGGGTCGACGTCTCGGGCACGTCGCGCGACAACGAGGCGCGCTACGGCCTGAGCATCCTCAATGACGGCAAGCACAGCCTCGACGTCTACATCCGCGACGTCGGGCTCACCGTGCTGCGCAGCCCCGTCTACGCCCACCACATCCCCGATCAGCCGGTGCCCGAACGCGAGTACCGCTTCATCGATCAGGGCGTGCAGCGCTTCACATACATGCTCTTGCCGCACGCCGGCAGTTGGGAGGAAGCGGGCACCGTGCGGCGCGCGGCTGAACTCAACCAGGCGCCGACGACGCTCGTAGGCACCTATCACCCCGATGGTTCGCTGCCGCCCAGTGCCAGCTTCCTTGAGGTTCAGCCAGCCAACGTCGTCGCCACGGTCCTTAAGCGTGCCGAGGACGCGGCGGACAGGCCGTCGGCAACCGGAGACTCGCCCGACCTCGTGCTGCGCGTCGTCGAGACCTCACGCAAGGCCACGCGCGCCACTGTGACGTTCCCACAGTGGGATCGCACGTTCACGCTCAACCTGGGCCCGGCCGAGATCAAGACGATCCGCATCGCGCGCGACTCTGCGCAACCCGTGATCGAGACCAACCTCCTGGAGTGGATCGAGTGACACCACACCGACTCTCGCTGAACGGTTCCGACTGGAGCCTGAAAGACTTCCTCGGTGAAGACTGGCGCTGGCGAGATTCGCACCTGCCGGCGACCCGTGACAGACGCGGCTGGCGGCCGGCGGCCGTGCCGGGCAGCGTCCAGAACGATGTGTGGCAGGCGGGCGAGATCCCAAGCCCGTATTTCGAACTCAACACGCGCCTGATCGAATGGACGGCGGCGCGCACCTGGGTCTACCGCAAGTCGTTCGACGTGCCGGCCGAACGCGAAGGCCAGCGCGCACATCTGATCTTCAATGGCGTCGACTACGAAGCGCAGTTCTGGCTCAACGGCGTCCTGCTCGGCACGCACGTCGGCATGCACACGCCGGCCGTCTTCCCGGTCGACGCCGTGCTGCGTTACGGGGCCGAAAATGAACTGGCCGTGGTCATCGAGGCGGCGCCGCTCGAGCAGCCACAAGTCGGGCGCACCAGCAAGGTGCGGACGCACAAATCTCGTATGAACTACGGCTGGGACTTCTCGCCACGAGTCGTCCACCAGGGCATCTGGGATGACGTGTGGGTTGACTTCACCGGTGAGGCCCGACTAACCAACGTATTCGTCCGGCCAACGCTAGCCGACGACCTGCAGCAGGCGCACGTGTCGGTCGCCGTGTCGCTTGACGTCGACACACCTTTGGACGTCGAGGTGCGCGTGCGCATCCTGCGTGACGGCGTCGTGGCCGAAGCGAAGGCCTCAGCGTCGCTGGAACCCGGGGTCGCAGTGGTGAATGCCTCCGTCGTCCTTCTGGAGCCCGATCTGTGGTGGCCCAACGGCTACGGCGAGCAGGCTCTCTACCTGGCCGATGTGGACGTCAGCGTGGACGGCGCCGTCAGCGACACGCAGACGGTGACGTTCGGCATCCGGCGGCTGCGTTTCCTGCCCAACGACACCACCGATGAAACAGCCCTGCCCTACACGCTCGAGGTCAACGGGCGCCGGATCTATATCACCGGCTGGAACTGGGTGCCGATCGACGTCCTCTACGGCGTGCCGCACCAGGAGAAGATGCTCCGCCTGCTGACCCTGGCCCGGCGCGCCCACGTGGTGCTACTGCGGGTCTGGGGCGGCGGCCTGATCGAACGCGAGGCCTTTTACGACCTCTGCGATGGGCTCGGCCTGCTCGTCTGGCAGGAGTTCACGCAATCGAGCTCAGGGATCGACAATGTGCCCTCGCACGACCCTGAGTGGGTCGAGGCGTTGCGCGCCGAGGCCGAACGAGTGGTGCCGCTGCGACGCAACCATGCCTCGCTGGCGCTCTGGTGCGGGGGCAACGAGCTGCAGGGCGAGATCGAACGCCCGCTCGACGACACCCACCCCGCGCTGGCTGCGCTGCGCGACGTCGTCCGCAGGCTCGATCCGGATCGCGCCTGGCTGCCGACGTCCTCGACGGGCCGGTTCTTCTCGAATCTGCTCGAACACATCGCCTCCGATCCGCTCGGCCTGCACGACGTGCACGGCCCCTGGGAGCATCAGGGCCTCGTGGCGCAGTGCGTGCTCTACAACAGCGGCACGTCGTTGCTGCACAGCGAGTTCGGCGTCGAGGGCATCACCAACCCGCGCGCGCTCGACGCCGTGATCGCGCCCGAGCACCAGTGGCCGATAACCCTCGACAACCCGTACTGGCGCCACCTGTCATCCTGGTGGGTCAAGGCGGCGTTGTGGCGCGAGGTGTTCGGCGAGATGCCGGACGTCGCGACGACGGTGCGCGCGCTGCAGTTTCTCCAGGCTGACGGCCTGCGCTACGCCGTCGAGGCCAACCGACGCAGGCAGTGGCGTTGCAGCGGCACGCTGCCGTGGCAGTTCAACGAGCCGTATCCAAACCCGGCCTGCACGTCGGCCGTCGACTACTTCGGCGTGCCCAAGCCGGTCTACTACGCCGTCGCCCGCGCGTACGCGCCCTTGACGATCACGGCGGCGTTCCCGACCCAGGCCTGGGCCGACTGCGAAACCTTTGAGGCCGTGGTCTCAGCGACCTGGAACGGCCTCGAGCCGCTCGAGGATATGACGCTCAACGCCCGCCTGGTGGAAGCAGATGGCTCGGAGATCCTGACGTATCGAGATCCCGTGGCCCTTCACGCCAATCGCACCACGCCGCTGACGACGCTCACCTGCCCGATCGCGAGCGTTCGCGGCCCGATCTTCTTCCTGGATCTGGCGCTGCAGCGGGCGGATGGAAGCGTCGCGGCGGCCAACCGCTATCTCTACACGTTGGGCGCAGACATGGCGCCGCTCTTCCACGAACCGACGACGGCGCTCGATGTGCGCCGTGATGCCGGTGCCACCGACTGGCGACTCACCATCACCAACGCCGGCCAGCATACCGCGCTCTTCGTCTGGCTCGAGGATCAGGCGCCGCTGGAGGTCGTCGGCACGGCCCTCTTCAGCGACAACCACTTCTGCCTGTTCCCGGGCGAGGCACGCACGATCGACGCATCCTGGGCCACCGTTCCCACCACCGAGGGCATCCAGGTGCGCGCCTGGAACGCCGCGAGCCAACGGTTGATGCGGGATCAACACCGATGAGGCACAAGGAAGTCGCAGGCGTGTCCAACCCGGCCCGGCCGATAGGAGCGCTCACTGCCACGCGTCGCGTATCATCCAAGGCCTTTGGCCGCCCGCACGGCGCACCCTCCATCGCGCTGGGTTACTCGTACCGCGTGTCGTCCAACACATTCGTCGTCGCGCGTCGCGTGTCATTCGTGGCTACCCATCTTCACGCGTCGCATGTCATCCGAAGCTCCCTGCCTCCACGCGTCGCGTGTCATTCGTGGCTATCCATCTCCACGCGTCGCGTGTCATCCGAAGCTCCCCATCTCCACGCGTCGCATGTCATCCGAAGCTCTCTGCCTCCACGCGTCGCGTGTCATCCAGAGCGCCCAACCTACTCCGCGAAAGGACTCGCCGAATGAGCGCGAAGGATCTCCTCCGAAGACTCGCTGGGTCCTGGCGACAGCCACCGAGTCCGACAGGAGATCCTTCGCGCTCATTACAGGCGCCTCAGGGCCATGAGGGCCAGGCGCTCTGGATGACACGCGACGCGTGGGGCGTCGCGCCGTGGAGGGCACGCCATACGCATTTCCTGCGGGTTGTGTGGCGCGCCATGCGGATGCTCTGGGCGGTTTGTGGTACGCCACGCGGGTGGCCTCTCGCGTCGGAGGGCGCGCCATCCGCATGCCCTACGCGTCAGGTGGCACGCCATGCGGGTGACCCTGCGCATGGTGTGGCACGCCATGCGGATGACGCTGCACGCTGGATGGCACGTCATGCGGATGATGTGGCGCGTCGTGTGGCGCGCCATGAGGATGACCCAGCGCGTCAGGTGGCACGCCATGCGGGTGACCCAGCGCGTCAGGTGGCACGCCATGCGGGTGACCCAGCGCGTCGTGTGGCCGCCATGCGGATGACCCCGCGCGTTAGGTGGCACACCGTCTGGATGCCCTGCCCGTTGAGCGGCATGGCTAAGAGGTCATTCGTCGTTCGTCATTCGTCATTCGTCATTCGTCGCTCGTCATTCGTCGCCCGTCGTTCGCCAGCGCCCTGGGCGCCTCAAGCTGCGGTCAGCGGTCCGCTGTTCGCGGTCAACACACAAGGTTCCATGCCTACACCCCAAGATGACCTTCGCGCTGCCGGCCGCTATCTGTTCGAGAACGGGCTCGCCTGGGGCAACGCCGGGAACCTGAGCGTCAGGCTCGGGCCCGAGCTCGGACTGATCACGGCCAGCGGCACGCAACTCGGCGCGCTCGCGGACGACGACTTTGCCGAGTTCGCCTGGGGTGGCGCCACGCCGCGCGACCTGGGGCGAAAGCCGTCGAAAGAAGTGCCCATGCATCGCGCGATCTACGAAATGCGGCCCGAGATCGGGGCCGTCCTGCACGCGTCACCCTTCTACAGCACGCTGGTGGCCTGCAGTGCTATCGAGCTTCGCGGCGATCTGTTCGTCGAAGACATGTACTACCTGGAGCGCGTGGCCCGCGTGCCATACGCGCATCCGGGCTCGGCAGCGCTCGGCGACGTCGTGCGCGAGCAGGCATTGGCCGCCAACATCTTGCTCCTCGACAACCATGGCGTTCTGGTCTTCGACACCAGCGTCAAGGAAGCGCTGATGAGCCTTCACACGCTCGAGATGGTCTGTCGCATGACCCTGGCCGCGCGCGAAGCCGATGTCGCGCTCAAGGGCCTGCCGCCGGCCGTCGTCGATGACTTCCTCGAGCGCTCGGGTTATCGCCCCCGCCGCTCCTGGCCAACGCTCAAGCACGACACGGAGGCTTCATCATGAAGATGGGTGTGGTGGCCGACGACATCACCGGCGCCAACGACATCGGCATCATGTTCGCCAAAGCCGGGCTACTCACGCACGTCTACGCCTACGAGAATCCCGGCGACTTCGCGCTCGTGGGCGACCCTGACATCGTTATCCTCGACACCAACTCGCGCCTCGATCTTCCGCCGGTCGCCTACGACAAGGTCCACGCCGCCACGCGCGACCTGATGGCGGCGGGCTGCCGCCAGTTCCACAACAAAACCTGCTCGGTCTTCCGCGGCAACATCGGGGTCGAGTTCGACGCCATGCTCGATGCGCTCGACCTGGACTTCGCCGTCGTCGTCCTGGGCTTCCCCAAGAACGGCCGCCGCACCGTCGAGGGCGTCCACTACGTTCACGGCAGACGCCTCGAGAAGTCTGAGTTTCGCAACGACCCGATCCACCCGATGACGCGCTCGGACCTCGTCGGCATCCTCGGCGCGCAGACGCAACGCGCCGTGGGCCTGATCGACTACACGGTTGTGGCCCGGGGCGCCGCCGACCTGCGCGCCGAGATCGGGCATCGGCAGGGCCAGCAGAACTACGTCATCATCGACGTCATCGACCAGGGCGCGTTGGCCGTGATCGCCCGGGCCGTGGCCGACCTGCCGGTGCTGTGCGGCTCGTCGGCGCTGGCCGAAGAACTACCCGCCGCCTGGGGCCTCATGCGTCAGGCGCCCGAGCGCCTCGACCTGCCGCGCCGCGAGAAGGTCGGCCTGCTCGTGGCCGCCGGGAGCCTGATGCCTCAGACCGAGGCCCAGATCAGCCACCTGCGGGATCGCGGCGTGCCGGCGCTCGTGCTCGACACCGGCGCGATCTGGGACGAGGGCTCGCGCGCGACCGAGATCGAGCGCATGGTCGCCGGCGCGGCGGCGGCGCTGCTGGCCGGCGACGACGCGATCGTGCAGACACCCAGCGTGCCGGCTCTTGTGAACGCCACGCGTCTCGAGGGCGAGGCGCGCGGCCTCTCGCGCTCGCAGACCGCACGGCGTGTCTCGGAGGCGCTCTCCGAGATCGTCGCGCGCGTGATGGCCATGACCGGGCAGAACCGGCTCGTGGTCGCCGGCGGCGAGACGTCCGCTGCCGTCTGTGGCCGTCTCGGCGTGCGTGGGATGAGGATCTGGAAGGAGATCCAACCCGGCCTTCCGTCCTGCGTGTCGTTGACGCCCGATCCGCTGCTGCTCGTCCTCAAGTCGGGCAGCTTCGGCGACGCCGCTTTCCTGGAGCAGGCGCTTGACCACCTGCGCCGGGAATAAGAATACAGCCGCGGATTGCGCGGATCACGCGGATTGTCGGTGGGCACCCAGCCCAGTGGTTTTGTCGACACTCATCATCCGCCTAATCCGCGTAATCCGCGGCCAAACAACCGTCAGGATGAAGTGATATGCAAACACTCGACACACTCATCGCCAAGTTTCCAGATCTGATCGAATGTCGCGACGCCATCCAGTCAGCCGGCGATATGCTGCTGGCGTGCTACAGAAACGGCGGCAAACTGCTCGTGGCCGGAAACGGCGGTAGCGCCGCGGACGCCGAGCACATCGTCGGCGAGTTGATGAAGGGCTACATCCTCAAACGCCCGATCCCGGCCGACGACCGTGCCCGCCTTGCGGCCACCTGGCCCGATAGCTGGGGCGTTCTGGCCGATCGCCTGCAGGGCGCGCTGCCGGCGATCTCGCTCGTCAGCCAGACGGCGCTGATCACGGCCTTCATCAACGACGTCGCGCCTGACATGTTTTTCGCCCAACAGGTCTACGGCTACGGCAAGCCCGGCGACGTGTTCCTGGGCATCACGACCTCGGGCAATTCGCCCAACATCCTGCAGGCCGTAAAGGTGGCGCGCGCATTCGGGCTCGGCACCATCGGGCTGACGGGTCGGAGCGGCGGCGGCCTGGTCGGGCTATGCGACATCACGATCTGCGCGCCGGCCGAGGGCGCCACGCTGGTGCAAGAGCGTCATCTGCCGATCTACCACGCGTTATGCGCGCATCTCGAGATGGAACTCTTCGAACGATGAAGATCCTCGGCGGCATCGACATCGGCGGCACGAAGTGCGCGGTCATCGTCGGGCTCACGCGCGGCGACGAGATCGACGTCATTGGCAAGCGCCGCTTCCCCACCCCGACGAGCGCCGACGAGACGCTGGACCTGGCCTGCATCGCGCTGGCGGATCTGCTCCATGCGCAGCCGCACGAGTCCTTGGGCGCGATCGGCATCAGCTGCGGCGGCCCGCTCGACAGCCGGGCCGGCCTGGTGCTCTCGCCACCCAACCTGCCCGGTTGGGACCGGGTCGACGTGCTGACGCCCTTTCGTTCGCGTTTCAACGTACCCGTGGCATTGCAGAACGACGCCAACGCCTGCGCGCTCGCCGAGTGGCGCTGGGGCGCAGGCCGTGGCTGCCGCAACGTCGTCTTCCTGACGTTCGGCACAGGCATGGGCGCCGGTCTCATCCTTGAGGGCCGCCTCTACTCCGGCACCAACGACCTCGCCGGCGAGGTCGGCCATATGCGCCTCGAGTCCGACGGCCCGATCGGTTACGGCAAGGCAGGCTCGTTCGAAGGCTTCTGCAGCGGCGGCGGCATCGCCAACCTGGCGCGCAGCCTGGCCGCCGAACGCCTCCGCAGCGGCGGTCGTGTGGCTTACTGCGCAACCTTCGAGGGCCTGCCCGCGGTGACCGCTGAAGGCGTCGCGCGCGCCGCCGAACAGGGTGACGAGACGGCGCTCGAGGTCTTCGACATCGTCGCGCATCAACTCGGGCGCGGCCTCGCGATCCTGGTCGATGTGCTCAATCCGCAGCGCATCATCATCGGCAGCATCTACGCCCGGCAGCGCGGGCGGCTCGAAGCGCGCATGCTCGACTCCTTGAGGGCAGAGGCCTTGCCAGGCGCACTGTCGGTATGCGACGTCGTACCGGCCGGCCTGGGCGAGGCCGTCGGCGATCTGGCGAGTCTATCGGTCGCGCTGGAGGCGACCCGCATCCATGAGCCCTGAACCGTATCTCGAACCCGATCGATCGCTCGACGAACGCGTTTCCGACCTGATCGACCGGCTGACCCGAGACGAGAAGATCGGGCAGTTGATGCACAACTCGGCCGCGATCCCACGGCTGAACATCCCGGCCTACAACTACTGGAGCGAAGCCCTGCACGGCGTCGCGCGCAACGGCCGCGCCACGGTCTTTCCGCAGGCCATCGGCATGGCGGCCACGTGGGACCCGGATCTGATCCACCGCGTCGCATCGGCCATCGGCGACGAAGGGCGCGCGAAATATCACGCCGCACTGCGTCGAGCGGGCCGCACGATCTGGTACCAGGGCCTGCACTTCTGGTCGCCCAACGTCAACCTGTTCCGCGATCCGCGCTGGGGCCGCGGGCAGGAGACCTGGGGCGAGGACCCCTATCTGACGGGCACGATGGGCTCGGCGTTCGTTCGAGGCCTGCAGGGCGACCACCCAACGTATCTCAAAGCCGTGGCCTGCGCCAAGCACTACGCCGTGCATAGCGGGCCCGAGCGGCTGCGCCACACGCTCGACGCCCAGGCCTCGCCACGCGACCTGCACGACACCTACCTGCCCGCCTTCAAGAAACTGGTGATCGAAGGCAGAGTCGAATCGGTGATGGGCGCGTACAACCGCGTCAACGGCCACGCCGCCGTCGCGCACCCGGTGCTGCTCGGCGAGATGCTGCGCAGGGCCTGGGGATTCGAAGGCCACGTCGTGTCGGACTGCGGCGCCGTGCGCGACATCTTCAGCGGCCATCACGTCGCGCAGGATCTGGCCGAGGCGGCGGCGATCGCGCTGAAGGCCGGTTGCGACCTCGAATGCGGCGACGCCTACAAGCATCTTGGCGAAGCCATCGAACGCGGCCTGATCACGGAGGCTGACCTGGACCAGGCGTTGAGTCGCGTGCTGCGCTCGCGCTTCAAGCTCGGGCTGTTCGACCCCGAGGAGCGCGTGCCCTACGCCTCGATCCCGGAGAGCGTCGTGGGCAGCGACGAACACCGCACACTCGCCAGGCAGGCCGCGCTCGAGTCGATCGTGCTGCTCAAGAACAGGGGCGGAGTGCTGCCGCTGCGCGACGTCCACAAACTCTACGTCACCGGGCCGACGGCCTCGAACCTCGAGGTATTGCTCGGCAACTACTACGGCATCAACGGCTCGTTGACGACGTTGCTCGAGGGCATCGTCGGGCGCGTGCCTGAGGGCGTGCGGCTCGAGTATCGCGCGGGCGTGCAGCTCCTGCACGAGTCGCCGAGCAAGGCTGAATGGATCGCGAAGGAAGCTGCGGCCGCCGACGTCGCCATCGTCTGCGTCGGAGTCACGCCGCTGATGGAGGGCGAAGAAGGCGAGGCGCTGGCCTCGGAGACCAACGGCGATCGCAGCGAGATCGGCCTGCCCGCCGTTCAGGTCGAATTCGTGCGGCGAATCGCCACGGCGGGCGGCAGGGTCGTCCTGATCGTCACGGGCGGCAGCCCGATAGCGCTCGGCGATCTGGTCGAGTTGGTCGACGCGATCCTGTTCGTCTGGTACCCGGGCCAGGAGGGCGGCCGCGCGGTGGCCGACGTGATCTTCGGCGATGCGTCGCCGTCGGGCAGGCTGCCGCTCACCTTCCCGACCGGCCTCGAGCAATTGCCGCCCTTCGAAGACTACGGCATGGCGGGTCGGACCTATCGGTATCTCACTCAAGATCCTCACTTCCCGTTTGGCTTCGGCCTGAGCTACTCCAGCTTCGCCTACAGCGATCTGCGCTGTATCGTGGACGGCGTGGCCGTCGACGTGAGCGCGACGGTGACCAACACCGGATCGATCGCCACTGATGAAGTCGCGCAATGCTACCTGAGCGATCTGGCGGCGTCGGCGCCGGTTCCCCAGCACAAACTTGTGGCCTTCGAGCGCGTCCATCTCGAGCCGGGCGAGCGCCGCGACCTTCGCTTTCGGCTGGGGGCCGAGGCGCTGCAGTTCATCGACGAGGCCGGCCAGGCTGTGCTCGAGCCGGGTGAGTTCAGAGTCGTCGTCGGCGGTTGTTCGCCGGGCCGGCGCGGCCGCGAGTTGGGCGCCGCGGAGGCTGCCAGCGTCGTGTTCGAGATCAGGTCCGTCACGGCGTGAGGTCTTTTGCCGCGGATTTCGCGGATGAGGTCGCCTGGCCATTGACGCGGTGGTCGAACTGACGGCCGGCTTCGTCCTCGAGACCACACAGGCAGGGTGCTGATGGCCTTCTTCACTGTCGAGAAAATCGCAAAGTTGCTGGCGGAGATCAAGGCCGCCGTCGCGCGGGACGTGACGCCGATCGTGGACTTCCGCTACGTCGAAGAAGACGTACGCGGCGCCGAGCACCCCGACTTCGACGACGTGCCATGGGCGCCGTTCGCCATCGGCGGCGCGTGGGGCGGCTACGACAGGGTTGCCTGGTTTCGAGCGCGCGTGGAGATCCCGCCGGAATGGCGCGACGAGCGGCTCGTGCTGCGCTTCCTGGTCGGGCCACGCGATGGCGGCGGTTCGACAGCCGAGACGTTGTTGTACGTGAATGGCGTGGTGCTGCAGGCCATCGACATCTGGCACGACGAGGCCTGGCTGCCGCCTGAGCTGACGGCAACCGGCACCCTGTCGATCGCGTTGCGCTCCTGGAGCGGCGTGCTCGAAGTGCCCGAGCGCCGCCGCTTCAGGCTGGCGCGGCTCGAGCGCATCGACGCTCCGACCGAGCAGTTCTTTTTCCTGGCGGACACGCTCCTCAAAGCTGTCCAGGAACTCGCGGCCGACGATCTGCGCCGCGTGACGCTGCTCGCCGCGCTCGACGAGTCGTTCAAACGCATTGACTTTGCGAAGCCGGCCTCCGACGTCTTTTATGCGTCCGTGGCGGGATCGCTCGAATGGCTGCGAGCCGAGGTCGCACGTCTCAGCGAGCGCGACGAGCTCAAGCCCACGGTCGTCGCCATCGGGCATGCGCACATCGACATGGCCTGGCTCTGGCGCTCGGCGCACTCGCGCGATAAGGCTGCGCGAACGTTCGCGACGGTTCTGCACCTGATGCGACAGTATCCCGAGTACAGGTTCATGCACTCGTCGCCGCAGCTGTACAAGTTCCTGAAGCAGGATCAGCCCGAGATCTACGCGCGGGTGAAGGAACGCATCAAGGCCGGCGACTGGGAGATCACGGGCGGCGCCTGGATCGAGCCCGATACGAACCTCCCCAACGGCGAGTCACTCGTCCGCCAGATCCTGTTCGGCAAGCGCTTCGTGCGCGACGAGTTCGGGATCGAGATGCGGGTGCTGTGGCTGCCGGACGTGTTCGGCTATAACGCCGCCCTGCCTCAGATCCTGCGCAAGAGCGGGCTCGATTACTTCCTCACGAGCAAGCTCAGCTGGAACCAGTTCAATCGCATGCCGCACGACACCTTCCGCTGGCGCGGCCTCGACGGCAGCGAAGTGTTGGCGCACTTCGTCACCACGCCCGAGGAGGGCTCGCGAACCGAGACGCAGACGTACAACGGCCAGTTGACGCCCTGGGATGTCGCGGGCATCTGGAAGAACTATCGCGACAAAGACGTCAACGCCGAGTTGCTTCTGCTCTTCGGCTGGGGCGACGGCGGGGGAGGCCCGACGCGCGAGATGATCGAGTCGGGCCGCGTGTTGCGTAACCTGCCGGGCCTGCCAAAGGTGACGTTTGGAAGAGCCGAGCCCTTCTTCGAACGTCTCGCCGCCCGGGTCGCCGACAAGGATCTGGCGGTGTGGGATGGAGAGCTGTACCTCGAGTACCACCGCGGCACCTACACGTCACAGGCGGCGAGCAAGCGCGCCAATCGCAAGGCTGAAGGGCTGTACCACGATGCGGAGTGGTTGAGTGCGCTGGCCTCCACACTGACGGGCGCGACCTATCCGCAGGCCGAGCTCAACGCCGGTTGGGAGTTGATCCTCCACAACCAGTTTCACGACATCCTGCCGGGCTCGTCGATCCGTCAGGTCTACGAAGACAGCCTGGCGGACGACGCACGCGCTCGCGAGATCGGGTTGAAAGCCGTCGGTGACGCCCAGCAGGTATTGCTGGCGGCCATGCCGGGCGATGCTCTGGTGGTTTTCAACAGCCTCGGCTGGCCACGCGGCGGCCTGGTCTCGGTGCCGTGGTCCGAATCGCTTGAAGGCCGCACCCTCCAGGACGGAAACGGCTTCGCCCTGCCCGCACAGGTCATCGACGAAAGCGGCGAGCGCCGGGTGCTGTTCATGACATCGTTGATCCCATCGCTTGGCTATCGCGCGCTGTCGCTGACCGAGGTCAGCGCGCTGACCACTGTCAGCGGAGCCCCCAACCCTCTCACGATCACGCCGCAGCGGATCGAGAGCCCGTGGCACACCCTCGAGTTCAACGAGCGCGGGCAGATCACGCGACTGTGGGACAAGGCCCATCAGCGTGACGTGCTGGCGGCGCCCGGCAACATATTGCAGGCCTTTCAAGATAAGCCCCTGAAGTTCGACGCCTGGGACATCGACATCTTTTATCAAGAGAAGATGGAGGTCGTCTCTGATTTGATCGAAGCCGTCGTCGAGGAGGCAGGGCCTGTACGGGGCGTCCTGCGGCTGACGTGGAGCTTCCGCGACTCGACTCTCACGCAGAGAGTGACGGTCTACGCTCACACACCGCGCGTCGACTTCGTCACCGAGGTCGACTGGCAGGAACGCCAGGTGCTGCTCAAGGTCGCTTTTCCGGTCAACGTCCGCGCCACCCGCGCGACCTTTGACATCCAGTTCGGATTCGTCGAGCGTCCGACGCACTGGAACACCAGCTGGGATTGGGCGCGCTTCGAGGTGCCCGCCCAGAAGTGGGCCGACCTCTCCGAGGGCGATTACGGCGTCGCGTTGCTCAACGACTGCAAATATGGTTACGACGTTCGCGATAACGTCCTGCGCCTCACGCTGATCAAGTCCGCGATCCGGCCGGATGCGCTCGCGGACAAGGGCTCCCACTGCTTCACCTACAGCCTGCTCCCGCACGCCGGCGATTGGCGCCTCGGGGATGTGGCGGCTGAGGCCTATGACCTCAACCTGCCTTTGCGAGCGGTTCAGCAGCCTGCGAACTCGATGGGTTCGTTGCCCCCATCATTCAGCTTCGTATCCTGCGATGCGCCCAACGCTGTGATCGAAACGATCAAGAAGTCCGAGGATGACGACGCCTGGATCGTGCGGATCTACGAAAACCGTCAATCTCGCGGCCCAGTGAGACTCGACTTCGGCAGGCCCGTGCGCCGGGCTGTGGAGTGCAACCTCGTTGAAGAAGGCGAAATGCCGGTCGACTTCACCGGTCATGCGTTGGCGACAGCCGTGACGCCGTTCGAGATCAAGACGTTCAAGGTGTGGCTCTGAGGGGCCCGGGGCCCCTCACCCGCGCCGCCTTAGGTGGGTTGATGGCCCAGTGAGTCTGGGCGGCGCACCCTCTCCCAGAGGGAGAGGGTGGAGCCTGAGTGAGGCACAAGGGCTCATCGCCTCGCAATTGAGTGCGCGAGCGTGAGTCAGCAAATCGGCCTGGGTATATCCTTTACTCCTCATGACCGATTGACCCTCTCCCTCTGGGAGAGGGTGCGCCGCCCAGACTCACTGGGCCATCAACCCACCTAAGGCGGCGCGGGTGAGGGCCCAGCCCGCCCGGCCCTCACACCCCGGCGGCCTTCAGCGCGCTGCTGACGATCGCCTGCGCTTCCTGCTGGATGCGCGCCAGGTGCTCGGCGCCTTTGAAGCTCTCGGCGTAGATCTTGTAGATGTTCTCGGTGCCGGACGGCCGGGCCGCGAACCAGCCCGAGTCGGTGACCACTTTCAGCCCGCCGATCGCGGCGTTGTTGAACGGCGCCCGGGTCAGCTTGGCCGTGATCGCGTCACCGGCCAGCTCGGTGGCCGAGACCAGCTCGGGCGACAGGTTGGCGAGCACCTTCTTCTGGGCGGGTGAGGCGGGCGCGTCCATGCGCTCATACACCGGTGCGCCGAACTGCTCCTCGAGCGATTTGTACAGCTGACCGGGATCGCGGCCCGTGACGGCCAGCATCTCGGCCGCCAGCAGATCCATGATGATGCCGTCCTTGTCGGTCGACCAGGCGGAGCCGTCGTGGCGCAGGAACGATGCGCCGGCGCTCTCTTCGCCGCCGAAACCGAAGGAGCCGTCGACCAGGCCGTCGACGAACCACTTGAAGCCGACGGGCACTTCGGCCAGCGTGCGCTTGAGCGACGCCGTGACGCGGTCGATCATGGAACTCGAGACCAGGGTCTTGCCGACCGCCGCGCGTGCGCCCCACCCTGGCCGGTTCTGGAACAAATACCAGACGGCCGTGGCCAGGTAGTGGTTGGGGTTCATCAGCCCGGCGCTGCGCGTGACGATGCCATGCCGATCGGCGTCGGGGTCGTTGCCGAACGCCACGTCGAAACGGTCCTTCAGTTCGATCAGGCGCGCCATCGCGTACGGCGACGAACAGTCCATGCGGATCTGGCCGTCGCGATCGACCGACATGAAGCCGAAGGCCGGGTCCACGTCGGGATTGACGACCTCGAGGTTGAGGCCGTAACGCTCGGCGATTGGCGCCCAGTACGGCAGCGATGCGCCGCCCATCGGATCGACGCCAAGCTTGAGGCCCGCCGCCGCAATCGCTGGCAGATTGATGACGTTGCCCAGGTCGGCGACATAGGCCGAAACATAGTCGTGCTCGTGAGTGGTCGAGGCCTTCGTCGCCCGCGCCAGCGGCATGCGCTTCACGGCCCTGTTACCATCGCGCAGCAGCTCGTTGGCGCGGTTCTGCACCGCTGACGTGATCTCCGTGCCGGCGGGCCCGGCCGTCGGCGGGTTGTACTTGAAGCCGCCGTCCACCGGCGGGTTGTGCGATGGCGTGATGACCACCCCATCGGCGAGGCCCGTCGCGCGGCCGCGGTTGTAGGTGAGGATCGCGTGCGAGATGGCGGGCGTGGGTGTGTAACCCGGGCCGGGTTGAATGTACACCTCGACGCCGTTGGCGGCGAAGACTTCGAGCGCCGTGGCCAGCGCCGGCTCCGACAGCGCGTGCGTGTCCATTCCCATGTAAAGCGGCCCGGTGATGCCCTGCGCCTGACGCCACTCGCACAGCGCCTGACAGACCGCCAGAATGTGATCCTCATTGAAGGAGTTGAGCAGCGACGATCCGCGATGACCGGAGGTGCCGAATGCGACCTGCTGCTCCGGGATTGTCGGGTCTGGCTTGTTGGCGTAATACGCCGTGATCAGGCGCGGGACGTTCACCAGGATGTCGCGCGGCGCAGGCTTGCCGGCCAGAGGGTGAGTGGACATGGAAGCTCCTCCCAGCACAAGGTCCACGCGAAGCGGACCCTCATTCGAATAAACTGGTCCGATTCTACTCGGTTGTGCGAAGGCAACTGGCTGTTCGACCCGGCGACCGTGTGGCGACGTATAGGGTCTCTAAACCGCGCAGCCTCGGGAACACGAGATCTCGACAAGCGGACAGGCGGGTGTTGGCCCGGCACACGTCGCCTTTATGGCCAACAAGGGGCTTGGGGTTGGGTCGACGGTTCGGTGCTCACGCTTTGCCTCGCCACGACGTGGCTTGCGAATCGCTTTTGGATGAAGGCAGTTCATCGGCCTGCAGATCCCAGGTCTGCACGGCCACTGTAGGGGCACGCACCGCCAACGCCCCCACATATCCAGCGCCCGGATCAAGCGCCATCAGAGTCCAGAGAGGTGTCTCCGCGGGATCGCCTACATCGACCGGATGAGGTTCCTGCCCACCTCCCCACACGTCGATCGTCGCGGGTTCCCGACTGAGGCCGACGCCTAGGGCTTTGAGCACCGCCTCTTTGCGGGTCCACACCTCGAAGAACACGCGTTGTCGTGCAGGCACCGGCAAGGCGTAGAACGCCTGCTGCTCGGGAACCGAGAAATGCTGGCGAGCCAGGTCGTTCATAGCGTCGATCGAGCGCAACGGCTCGATATCGACCCCGACGGCCGGGCCGCCGGTCACAGCAATCAGGGCGCGTTCGCCGGCGTGCGAGACGTTGAAACTCAGCGTGGATGTGCAGTCACGTAGCGATGGCTTTCCATGCGCGTTGTAATCGAACGCCAGAGCCTCGGGCGCTACAGCCGTGAATCTAGAAAGTATCCGCCGCAGGACGCCGCGAGCCACGCTGTAGCGGCGAGCGTCAGCAGGGAAGTGGTACCGATCGGCGCGCGCGCGCTCGTCAGCGGATAACAACGCCCGGAATGCGATGAGGCTTGCCTCCGGCACATCGAGAGTGACACGCCAGACATGCACGTCGGTGGAGGTCAGAAACCAATGCGATGGAGAGGGCCGCCAATCGGTGAACACAGCGAAGTCCTGGTGGAAGCTGTCAACGTGGTGTGGGCGCCTTCAGGATTTGGCCGAGCAGGCTCAACAAGGCCTCTCGCTGTTGCTGCAGGTAGAAGTGGCCGCCTTCGAAGGTCGTCGACCAGAATGGCCCGGTGGTCTGGCGCCGCCACAAAGCGAGCCCATCGCCGTTCACACGCGGATCGTTCCGCCCTCCGATGGCCACGATCTCGCAGGTCAGTGGCTCGTCCTCCACGTACCGATACGTCTCCAACATCTCGAAATCCGCTCTCAATCCTGGAACGAACAGATCGAGCAGCTCCTGATCTTGCCGGATCACTTCCGGAAGAGCGTTGTATCGCTTCTGAACCAAATCCACGAAGGCGGTTTGTGGAAGGTCATGAATGGGTTCGTCAGTGTCGGGCAATTGCGGCGCGCGACGCGCCGAAGTCACCAGATGCGTCGGCGCCGGTCGACCTCGACGGCGCAACGATCGACACCACTCAAATGCAATCAAGGCGCCCAGGCTGTGGCCGAATACGGCATAAGGTCGATCGAGATAGGGATCGACCTGTTCGGCCAGCATCTCGACAAACGGCAACAGTCGCGTGAAACGAGCTTCGCGGAGGCGGGTCTCACGACCGGGAGGTTGGATGGCCACGACCTCAATGTCTGGCGCGAGTCCCCTGCCCCATGCGTGATAGGCCGAAGCCCCCACGCCGGCATAGGGGATACAGAACAATCGTAGGCCGGCCTCGGGCCGCCGTTGCGGAAAAACGACCCAAGGAGATGTTGCTGCGTTAGTCGGTGCCGTCGCCATAGGTACGTCGATTGGGTCTGCCCGTGCTCGTTCGCTCCGATTCGGTTCGTTCTCGTCGTGGCGCTGGGCGGTCACTCCAGGATGAATCGACCACACAGCCGCCCCCCTCACTGCCCTGTCTGGCGTCCGGCCCGTAGCCTGGCAACGACCCGCCCGGCCCCCTGCCTCAACATCGCTATTTCCGATGAATCAAGGATACCGGCGATCAGCGCGCACGCGACATACACCGCCATACCGACCGTCACGACAAGCACAACAGGCCAGGATTGGGTTAACCACAAGGCTGCCCCCATGACGAGCGTGGACCCGCCGATACGCAAGAGCGTGCCGCGCAGATCGGGCAGGCGCAGATGACGATTCAGGGCGATGTAGAACTGAACCGCGCCGATCAGATCGGTGGCCACGGTCACCACGGCAGCCCCCATGATCCCGTACCGCGGGATCGCGATCAGGTTGAGGACGATATTGGCCAGAGCGTTGATCCCATAGATCCGCGCGGCATCCTTCTCGGCCCCCACGACGTAGCTCATATTGCCGCACAGCGCCGTGAACATCAGCAAGGGCACATCCCAGATGATCACCTGCAACACGCCGGCGGCAGGCAGCGTGCTCGCCTTATAGAGCATGCCGATGGCGGGATAGGCGATCATCATGGCGCCCATGGCGGCGGGCATGGAGAGGACGGCGATGAATTTGACGGAGCGGAAGTACCAGCGTTCGACGACGACAGTGTCATTCACGTACGCGCGAGTCAGCGAAGGCACAAGCGCGACGGTGAAGCCGCCTAAAAAGCTCACGATCGAACGCGCCAATCCGTACGCCACGTTGTACCAGCCGACCTCGTTAGCGGGGACAGACCACGACAGCATCACGGTGTCGATGCTAAAAGCCACCGTCAGAGCCAGCGAGATCAGGGCGAACGGGAACCCGCCGCTCATCAGGCTCGGCCATTCCCTGGGCAGAAAACGCGGTTTGAATTCCAACATGCCGTGACGACGGACGATCGTGGCTGAGACCAGGATCGGCACCCACATCGCGACAAGCCCAACGGCGATAAACACGACGAGCCCTTGCCCGGTCAACAGAGCGACAAGGCCGAGCAACATCGACGCGATCTGGCCCAATAAGACGGTGCCTGTTGTGAGGTCGAGGCGCTCGTGCGCGGCGACGACCATGTCAAGTGAAGCCTGCAACGCCGAGAATAAGAACGTGCAGGTATAGACGAAGACGCCCAACACAATTTCGGGTTCATAGCCGACGGCCGCTGCGCCGGCCGTGATCCCGATCATGCCGACCACGGCCAACAGAGCGCGTACGGCCAACACATCCCAAAAGAGCCTGTCGGCCTTGTTGTGATCGCGCGCGATCTCGCGCAGCGCGTACTGGGTGATGCCCAATTCCGCGAAGATCGAGAACAGGCCGACCCAGGCCAGCACGATATTGTAGTGCCCGAACCTGTCATCTCCGAGTTGCCTGACGACGAAGACACCGTACAGGAAGTTCATGGCTTTGAGCGCGATGCCGCCGCCCATGACGAACAAGGCGTTGCGCACGATCGCGCGGCCGACGCTTTTCTGGGAGCTTTCGCTGGAAGGCGTGGACATCATCAGGGTCTCGTTCAATCCAAGAAGCGGCGCAGCATCATCTCGTAGGTCATGATCGGCGAGATCTTGCCGATCATGGATTGCTCCATCCCCGACTGGTGCCGCGCCATCAACGTGCGCATGAAACCGGGGTCGAACAGGCCTCGCTCGCTTGCACGTCGATCGAACAGCAGATCTTCGGCCCAGGGCCGGAGTTCTTTTCGTAGGTAGGTTTCATATTGGGCGTACACCCTGGCGCGAGCGGGCCAGAGCGCAGGCCACAACTGCCCGAGGCGCCGGCGGACCTTGACGCTCAAGGCATGCGCCCGGCGTACTGGTTCGCGCGACGTAGGAAGGAGGTCGTCGTGACTGTTAGGTATCCGGGCCAGGCGCGGCGTCTCGCGTTCGAGTATGGCCCGATACAGGGCCTTACCGGCGCGCAATCTGGCGGGAAGCGAGAAGAGGAAATCGAACAAGGCGTAGTCGAAGAACGGGAAGCGCACCTCGACGTGCGAGCGGTAGAGAACGACCACGTTCTGGGTCAAACGGCCGCAGTGGTGGCGGATGTAGAAAAAGCTGGTGCGCACGTCGGGTCGCAGGCCGAGGTAGGGCTTGAGTTCCTCGCGAAACGAATCGAATGCCAGGCAGCGAACGCGCGGCCAGAGCGACTCGCTGTACACCAGGCGCTCCTCGGCCTCCGTCATGCCCGGCCAGGTGTAGTCCTGGTTGAACCGACCGAACAGGTGGACCGTCAACGCTGCGTCATCCACGGCGCTCTGCTGAAGCGGTTCAATGGTGTTACTGTCACCCAGCACGGCGCCGCCGTCCCAGCCCGTGAGCAACACATCCATCACCGAGCGAGCCGACGGCAGGACGTGCATGCCTTGCGAGGGGATCCAGCTGTGGTAGCCCTCGGTCAGCTCCAGGTGTTGGTCCACATGGTCGAGCACCCAGCGCCCATCCGCCAGATCGAACCAGTGATGTCGGCTGTTGCAGGCTCGTGCGATCTGGGCCGCGTAGAACACGTCGCGCGAATGGCGTGGGCCGTACGTGAACGACGGGGTCGGCCCCCGGTCGAGCATCCCGAGGATGACCCGTGAGTCGAGGCCGCCGCTCAGAAACACGCCGGGCCGCAGCGCCCCTGCGCCGAGACGCCTCACGGCCGCGCGCAACAACCGCCCGCCTTCCTCGACGGCCTCGCCGAACGTCAAGTCAGGCTGTTCGGGGATGTCGGCGAAGGACCAGTAAGTGGAGAGCCTGAGGGCGCCGGTGTCGAGGTCGCAGACCAGAAGACCGCCCGGTGGAAGCACCTGCATGTCCTCGAAAAAAGTCCGCTCGCCCAACACCTGCTGGAAACGCATCGACTGTGCCAGGGCCGTCAGATCGATGCGCCGCGCGAAGCCCGCGTCCTGAAGGACTGCCTTCATCTCCGGGGCGAAGACCAACCGGCCGTTCTGATGGCTGTAGTAGGTTGGATACAACGCGAAGCGATCGTTCGCCAGGATCAGACGCCGTTGAGCCAGATCGAGGATGACGCAGACGAAAGCGCCGTCCAACGAACAGGGGAAGTCGAGGCCCTGCCTGGCGTAGAGTTCGTGCAGTTGCTCTTCGTCGGTGCGTCTTTGGGTTGACTCCAGCGGGCGACCACCCCGTGATGTGCTGTAGAACTCACCGGCAAGACAGATGGCGACTGTCCGTGAGTCGTTCCAGACAGGCTGAGGATTCGGGTTGAAGCCGCCGATCCCCATTCGCCCGATCACGGCGTTAACGACGTCGGTCCCCTGGAATTCGACAGAATGCCAGGGGAAGTGTGACAGGCTGGCCGCCATTTTGCCGGCCAGATCTGCCGCATCTACTCGACGATGCGGATCTACGATTCCGAAAACGCCGCTCATGACACCCGATTGTGAATGAAGGATCTGTAACGCTGCACAAGGGCGACGCCACACTCGAGCCGTCGACACCGGGTCGGCCAGGCTCCTGCCGGGCTCCGATGGGTGGCCGTCAACCGCCTTGGTTATAGTCGAACGGGGAGTGCGCAACTATAGTACCGTCGTTTTCGCCCCTTCCCACCCTCACGGCCTTAAGGGCGGCCCAGTCACCGCCCACGCAATCGTCTTCCTCGCGCCGCTGCCGCACGTCGAGGCCGACTCAAACGTACCCTCTTGAGCGCGACGGCCGTGACACAACAACCGCGGCCAGCTCCTTCGGCTCCCTCCTATAGCCGATGACGAATGTCGGCCCAGCCGAACAACTCGCCCTCGACGCTTGAATACCCAAGTTATCCATAAAAACAGCCGATTTGGCGCCAGTTTCACGGCTTCGATATGCCCCCAAAGCTAGAAACTGGTTATAACGAGTCAACGCGGCTCCGCGCGTGCGACGCTTCCTATGCCTACGATCCGACGCCCCCAACCCTCTTCTTTCTTGTTGATCTTCTTCCTTCTTGGCAGCTTGATGGATGCGGGCATCCTGTTTTGGGGCTGGGTCGAAATCGGGGGATTCCTGTTGATCGCCGGGATCATCCTGGCGGCACTTTGGTATCCGCGTTGGGTCCGCTACGCGACCATCGCCCTGTATGCGGTGCTGCTGCTGCCATCGGTCCTCTCGTTCGATTTGAAGCTCGTCGACTTCCTGGTCTTCTATCTCAGCGGTCTGGTGCTTCAGGTCGTTCTGACTGAAGCCATCTCACGCGAAGTGCGCGGCCGCGCTCGAGCCCAAGATCGTCTGATCGAGATCATGACTCGCAACCCCGCGGTGATGTACGGCCTCACGGCGGATGCCGATCGCCCGGATCGTCTCAAAGTCACTTTCGTCGCAGCCAACGTCAAGGGCCTGCTCGGTTACGAGCCTGATTTTTCGGCGGAGCGATCGGCGACCGTTGTAGGGCTGCTCGGCTCGGTGTCAACCCAGGAGGCAACGGCCTGGTGCGATGAACTGAAGACGCGCGGCGAGGCCATGATCGAGTATCCCGTCGAGCGCGCCAAGGGCGATGTGTTGTGGGTGCGCGACAGTTGCCGCGCAATGCGCGACGAGGACGGCACGATCCGGGAAATCGTCGGCCACATCCTCGACGTGACCGAGCGTCATCAAGCCGATGAGGCCCTGCGCCAGACCGAAGCTCGGATGCGACACATCGTCAGCAACAGCCCACTGGTGACCTACTCGCTCCAGGTTCGCTACACGACACGCCGCGACCTG
This sequence comes from Anaerolineales bacterium, assembly GCA_044226485.1. GTDB lineage: Bacteria > Chloroflexota > Anaerolineae > Anaerolineales > UBA6663 > UBA6663. The sequence goes on along the minus strand of JBGAGY010000008.1, from coordinate 179,898 downwards.
TATTGCCCGTTTGTCACCGACAACATCGAAGCGCTGACCGGCTATTCAGCCCAGGAGTTGATGGCAGATCAGTCGCTCTGGGGTTCGCGAGTCAACCGGGCCGACTGCGACGCGCTCTGGAACGCGAATTCCGAGCCGCAGATCATCCGCGCTCCGGTGGTCGAGTACCGGTTCAACCGGCGGGATGGGGTCGAGATCTGGCTCGAGGACACTGCGCGCGCCATCTTCGACGACGCGGGCAGCCTTGTCGAGATCATCGGCCACATTCAGGACATCACGGAACGTAAGACCGCGCAGTTCCAGATCGAAAACAGCCGACGCTTCATCGACCGCCTGGCCACGGCCATCCCGAGCCAGGTCTTCGTGGCCGATATCGACTCTGGCTCAGTGGTCTTTGCCAATCGTGTCGTCCCCGAGATCCTCGATTACGACAAGGCCAAGAACCTCGGGGTCACGATCCCGGAATACGTGAGCCACCGCATCCATCCCGACGACCGTTCGCTGTTCCAGAAGATGGTGGAGGCGCTCCCTGCCCTGACCGACGAGGTCACCGCCGAGACGCGTCTGCGAGTTTCAGACGTTTCAGGGGCGTGGCATTACCTGCTGTTCCGCCAGAGCGTCTTCCTGCGCGACGCCGAGGGGCGCCCGAACCAGATTCTTGTCGTCTGGGACGACGTCACGGACAGGCAGCAGGCCGAGCATGAGCTCGCTGACAGCCAACGGCTTCTCAGTCGCATCACCGCGACGATGCCCAATGCCGTGTATGTCGTGGACCTGAGCGCAAACGAGGGGCGAGGCGGTTTCGTTTACGCCAACCGGCTGCTCCCGGATATGCTCGGTTACGAACACCTCCCGCGTGAAGAACGAGAGGATGTCGGATTCGTCGCCAATCATATTCATCCCGATGATGTGTCTGCCTGGCTCGGCGTGCTGCAGGCTGTACCCAATCAGAAAGATGATGAAGTGACCCAGATCGAATTCCGGGTGCAGGCCGCCGACGGCGCCTGGCGCTGGATCCGATCGTGGAACATGATCTTCAACCGCGACATGAATGGCCGGGCGCAACAGGTCCTGGGTCTCATGGAAGAGATCACCGAGACGCGCCGGGCTCAGGAAGCGCTAGCGGCCAGCCAACGCCTGGTCACGCGAGTGACCGAGACGGTGCCGAACGTCGTCTACGTCCTCAATCTCAATGACCAGCGCGCCAACGGCGGCGTGATCTTCGCCAATCGCTCGCTCCCGGCGGAACTTGGCTACGACTCCGAGCTGGCCCGCCGCATGGGGTGGGAAGCGTTCGTCCTATCGCTCATCCATCCTGACGACCTGGACATCTACAACGGAGCCCGCGCGCGTTGGTTGGATCTCTCCGACGGCGCGCTGCTCGAGACGGACTTCAGGCTGCGTGACAGCGCCAACCGCTGGCGCTGGTATCGGGCCCGGCACCTCGCTTTCGAGCGCGACGCCACAGGCGCCGTCACCCAGGTGATCGGGCAGCTCGAAGACATCACGGTCAGCCGCGAGTTGGAGGCCGCCGTCAAGGCCGAGCGCGACTTCGCTCAACTCGTGCTGAACTCACTGGGCCAGGGCGTCGCCGTGCTCAACCCTGAGGGCCTGTGCGACTACATCAACCCGGCCGGCGCCAACATCTTGGGCCTGCCTTACGAGTCAGTACCCGGCACCGATCTGATCAAGATGCTGCCCATTGACCTGCAGATGCACGTCATGCGGGATTTCCTCGAGCGGGCGGCGAGCGGAAAGGCGCTTCAGATCGAATCGGAGTACCTACGACCGGATGGCCAGATCGTCGACTTCTTGACGACGGTGACACCCCGCCACCTGCCCGACGGCGAGATCGGCGCTGTGGCGGTGATGACCGACGTCTCGGAGCGAAAGGCCATGGAGCTCAAGATCTCCCGGGCGAATGTCGAGCTCGAGCATGCTCTCGAACGTGCTCGTGACCTGGCGCGCGAAGCCCAGGCCGCCAGCCGGGCCAAGAGCGAGTTCCTGGCCAACATGAGCCACGAGATTCGCACGCCGATGAACGCCATCATCGGCCTGGCCGAAGTGCTGCTCGACGCGAACCTGATCGAGGGCCAGCGCCATTCCGTCAGGTTGATGGTGGATTCAAGCCACGCACTGCTCGACATCATCAATGACATCCTCGACTTCTCGAAGATCGAGGCGGGCCACCTGCAACTCAATCTCCACGAGTTCGACCTGGCGGACATCGTCGAATCAGTGGCCGATCTGATGGCCATGCGCGCGCGTCAGAAGGGCCTGCGCCTGACATGTCTCATCGACCCCGGTCTGCCCGCCACACTCATCGGAGACGCGGGTCGACTGCGTCAGATCGTGTTGAACATCCTCAGCAACGCCGTCAAGTTCACCGAGAAGGGCAACGTGGCGATTGAGGTGACGCCGCTCGATCGCGACGGCCCGGATCAATGGGTGCGCGTCCGCGTGAAGGATACGGGCATCGGCGTTTCACCCGAGGCTCAACGCCGCCTGTTCAATCCGTTTGAGCAGGCCGACGGCGGCACCACGCGTCGTTTTGGCGGCACGGGCCTCGGTCTGGCCATCGTCAAGCGGCTGGTCGAGCTCATGAACGGCGTCGTCAAGCTCGAGAGCGCCCCGGGCGTCGGCACGGTGGTGGACGTCGAGCTTCACTTCGAGCGCCCGGCTGCGGCCGATGGACCAGCTGCGACCCTGACCCGCTCCGGTGATCGTCGCGCCGTCATCGTCGACCCCGACGATACCAGTCGCGCGATCCTGGCTCGTTACGCCACGGCGGCCGGTTACGCCGTGACGGCGTGGGCCGGGCCAGAACAACTCTGGATGCCCGCTGAGGACGCCGAAGCCCCCGACTTCGCGATCGTCGGCCTCTGGGAGGATGACCCCGCGACCTCCGCTCTGTTGGCTCGCCTCACGGCCGAACCGGCCTCGGTGGCGGCGCGCGTGATCGTCGTGGCCGATCTGCCGCCGGATGAAAGCACGGCGCTGGCCGGCTTCACCTGGCTGAACCGGCCGGTGCATCGACACGCGCTCGGCGCGAGCCTGGCCTCGGCCGTTGTGACGGACACCGCCACGGCCAGCGTGACGATCGACGTGACGACCCAGCCGGCCTTCAGCACGCGCCCGCGGGTCTTGCTGGCCGAAGACAACCGCATCAACCAGACGGTCGCGACTCTGCAGCTCGACAAGCTCGGGTTCGATGTCGAGGTCGTCAACGACGGCGAGGCCGCGGTCAACGCCTACATGTCTTCGCCGGATCGTTATCGACTCATTTTGATGGATTGCCAGATGCCGCGTCTGGATGGCTTTGCGGCCACACGGCGCATTCGCTCGTGGGAGGTCGGGACCGAGAACCAGCTGCATGTGCCGGTGATCGCCATGACGGCGAACGCCATGGCCGGCGACCGTGAGATCTGCCTTGAAGCCGGCATGGACGACTACCTGAGCAAGCCGGTCAGTATTCTGGCCCTCCAGGACGTGCTTGGTCGTGTCCGTTTGGAGGGCGCGCCGCCCGCTTGAGTTAAGCTTCGATCAAGGCGCCCCGTAAAGCGGCAAACGCGCGCCGTTGATGATTCCCGCCTCATCTGAACAGAGGTGGCGCAGCGTCGCCGTGATCTCCTCAGGCGTGGTCCAACTCGCGTTCTTGACGCTCGGAGCCTGATCGCGCTCGTGGCGCACGTCGATCGCCTTGACCCGCAACGCATTGGCCGTCACGCCAGTGCCTTTCAGCTCCTCGGCCAGCGTGGCGATCAAGGCCTCCTGGGCGGCTTTGCCAACGCTGTACGGCAGGCCCCTGGCCGGCGGCACCTGGGCGCTTGGCGACGAGATCACGGCGATCCGCCCCCAGCCGTTGGCGATCAGGGCCGGGACGAAAGCCTGCAGGGTGTGGAACGTGCTCCACAGATGCTGATCGACCATATCCGCCAGCACCGAGGCCTCGACGTCGACCACGGACTTGCCGCCCGCCCAACCGCCGACGAAGTGCAGGAGCATGTCGACCCGACCAAAGCGCTGGATGACGGTCTGAGCTGCCTTGCGCGCTGCTTCGGCTGAGGTGAGATCAGCCGGCACGGCCACGACGCGATCGGGAGGCGCCGCGATCTCCTGAGCCAGTGCTGTCAATCGATCGATCTGGGTGCCGATCAGAGCGAGTCGTGCGCCCTCCGCGGCCCAGGCGCTCGCCACGACACGACCCAACCCACCCGTGGCGCCCGTGATGACAGCAACGCGTTGGTCAAAGCTCATCGCGAATCTCCTGTGCGGCCTGTTGGCCTTCCGGTATCGCTAGCCACCCGCTTCAGCAGATCAAGGTCCGCTGAACGTCGGTGTGGCGGGTTGGCCCACATAACGGCTGTAAGCCTCAAGGGATTCATCCACCGCCGCTCGTTCGGCCTTCGTCAGGCGACGATGGAGGTTGATGGTCACGGCGATCGATCTTGCCTTGAGCGTTCGACGCCACGTCCCGACGATGCGTCCATCCACGATGACGGTGTTCTGGAAGATCGGGTTACCCCGGCTATCCAGCTTATCGGCATCAGCCTCAGCGAACATCAGGCTGCGGTCGACGTAGGCCACTAGGTATTCGTCGTAGTTGGGCAGCAGCAGAGCTGCCGATGCGCGCGTCAGTTTGCGGGGCCTTGACGATTCCCCAGCCCAGAACACGCCGGTCTTCAACACCGTCCGCTCGAGGTGGGGCCCGGCGAGCTCGATGCCTTGGCGCGCATCGGTGCGGGTCAGACCCGACCACCAGACGAAGTCGTCCTCGGTGGCAGGGCCATGACTTGAGAAGAAACGTCTGGCGAGCTCGGCCAACGACTCGGTGCGCGATAGATTCGTTGCCGAAGGCGCCCGCTGAGCGAGCAGGGCATAGGTGTGTTGTTTACCGCGCCGCGCGCCGCTGCAGAGGATGCCCTCGAGTTCGGCATGGAAGAGCATCAGCGCCGGCCGACTCTCGCGAATGTCGATCTTCGCTCGCTGCAAGACGTTGGTGAGCTCGGCGCGCGTCAGGTGAGCGCCATCCTCAAGAGCTCGCGCCAACGCTTCGTCGCCGCGCCGGAGCGTGGCAGCGTCCAACCCTTGATTTCGATAGTGTGGCGCCGAGGCTGCCTGGATGCGCGGCGCTGTCAGGGCCAACATCCAGCCGATGTCCTCCGGCGTGACAAAGTGCCAGGTCGGCCGCAGGATGTGCGTGCGCAGGATCTCGCCGTCAGCAAAGGCCCGCTCGATGGCGGCGTCTGTGGGATCGGACAGGCGCAGTGCCAACGCCCACTTCGCAGCGCCATAGTCCTGAGACTGCACGGCCCCAAGCGAGTGGACCACGGCCTGAGGGCTTTCAAAGCGAACGCCTTCCAGGCCTTGACGAACAAGGCGGTGTCGGAGCAGTGACTGCGGAGTCATGAAGGTCGGGTCGATCTGGGTGTCGGTCAGCACCCAAGTCACGTGTATCGCCGGGCTGCGGCATATCCTAGCGTTCTTCAATGAAGGCGTCCAGAAATCCCCAAGTGCCTGACGGCAGCCGCCGCGAGTCGACCGGAGCTCAACCCGGCGCTGGCCAGTTCCCGCCGATCATGGCGCTCATGACCTCGATCCCGCTGCGTTCACCCGCTCGCGCCGCGCCTGGAAGGTCGCGCCCCGGTCGCCAGCGTCACGTCTGCGGCAGTCGCCTCCGGGCCATGAATTGCCACGACCTCAGTCGTGCTACGGGTGCGCCGACGGCGAAAGCCCAGAGAGCACGCCCTTGAGGGTCAGGTCGTGACAGAGGCCGCGTCAACTGCGCTCCAGGCGCCTGGCGGCAAGAACGCTGCACCTCCGAGGGCGATAAGGGTCGAGAGCCTAGGGGTCATATGCCTCCGGTCCAAAACGCTCGGCGTAGGGTCCTGGATAGGTGAGCTGATGACGACCGATCAATCGGCGCACTTGGGGTTGTCTGGAGAGCCGATGCGCTGTAATCTGTGGCTGACAAACCGGTCCTGGTCCAGTCGATCAGGCCCATTTCGAGGGGGGATTTCCACCAGTATTTGGTGTGCATTTCCGCTAACGCGCGTAGGTTCCCTTCGCTATACTGCCGGGGAATCAGCAACCTTGAGAGGTCCCAATCTTTTTGGGGGCAGTCGTGAGCAACGGGCACTCAAGGTGCTGAGCAACCTATAAGGAAGACGTCGGTCGGTTCGCCTGTAGACATCAGCATCCACAGCCCGGACATTCGGCCTTCCTATGGCGGGCGCGAGTCACACCTGCCGTCCTGTTCACAATTGTTTGATAGCCGATACCATCGGACGTTCTCGCGCTCCGAGGCGCGAACCGAGGCTACATGTCCGCCAAAATCCTGATCGCCGACGATGATGTGTTCATGCGGTCAGGCCTTCGAACCCTGTTCGAGGCCCAGTCTTATGTCGTGCTCGAGGCGGGGAGTTTTAACTCGGCCGCGCAGCTGGTTGAATCCCATTCGCCTCGGGGCGCGATCGTCGATATCGCGATCCCATCAGATGAAGGGAACCAGGCCTGGCCTGTGACGACCGAGGGCCTCAACCTGGTCCGCGTGCTCAAACAGCACGACCCGAAAATGGGTGTCATCATCCTCTCGGCTTACGCCGAGCATCTGGATGCCGTCATGGAACTGCTTTCGGACGGCGTGCGCGGCCTGGCTTACCGGTTGAAGGGCCGCCGTTCCGACGATTTCTTCGACTTGCTTCAGCGTGTTTGCGACGGCAAGGTCGAGATCGATCCAGAAGTCCATCACCTCCAACCCGACCTGGGCTTCGTCCTCAGCGAACGGCTCACGGCCGACGAAAAACCCTGGGTCGAGCGAGCGTTGCAGGGGCTCGAGCAACTCACGCCGCAGGAGGCGCAGGTCGCTAACTTGCTGGCGGCTTCGTTCTCGCCCCGGGGTGTGGCGCGTCGATTGCGACTGCGCCGCGCCGACGGCGTGATCAGCCGCGTGTACGCCAAGCTCGGTCTGAACGACGTCACTTCGTCAGCGCCCGACCTGCGCGCCATCGCAATCCTGATCAAGGCGTGTCAGATCCGGGACCTCAGAGGAAAGAGCAGGCAGTGACGCGTCGCGATTGGCTCGGCTGGTTCATCGGAGCCACGCTGGTCGTCGCTCTGATTGACGCAGCCCATCTGGTCTCAGACATCGGGCAACCCTACCCTGGGTTCATCGTCTTCCGCAACATCCCACAAAACCGCTGGTACTACGATCGCATCACGCCGGAGTGGTGGGTCGGCGTCACCGACGCCCAACTCGCCTATCAGCCCGAGGCCCTGGTTGCCCTGAACGATCAGCCGTTCGGAGTCAATCAGCGCGACCTTTATCGAGCGGCGTATGCGGCCGGCGAGCGCGTCGTCACGTTTACGGTCGACAACTGGGAGCAAGGCGCCACGCTTCAGCGTCGCGCTCCGCTTGTGCTCATCACGACCGCTGACCTGTTCGACTATCGGTTCCCAGACTTCATCGTCTTCATCACGCTGTGGCTGCTGGCGCTGATGCTCTACCGAGTCCAGCCGCTCGATCCGACAGCCCGGGTCGCGGTCGTGCTGTTCTGTGTGATCGGCGAGTACCGCTGGCTCGACCATCACACGTTTTTCATGGACGACCAGATCGTGACGCGGTTTTTGGGCCTCATGGGCTACTGCCTCTACGGGCCCAGCATCGGCGCGGTGCTCACCCATTTCGCGCTGCGTTTCCCGCGGCCGAGCAAGCGCTTGACGCGCGCGCTCCTCGTCGCCAACTATGGGCTGGCCATCGTGTGGATGTGCGGTCGATCGCTCGCGCAGTTCATCTGGGTCGCCCCGACCGGGGTCGACTGGCACGACATCGACACCTGGCTGCTGCGCGGTGCAGCCGTGCATGCCAGCAGTGCGTTCGTGCTGGCCGTCGCGCGCATGGGCTGGGTATCCTGGCGGTTCCGCAGCCTGCCGTCCGTCACGCGGCCGTCCGGCCTCTTCGCCGCGGGCCTGACGGCGGCGGCGCCGGCGATCGCCGTGTACGTGGATCTGGCTCTGCGCGGCGGTGACGCGCGGCCATACTATTACATGGCGGGGCTCGATCTCCGTTACTTGTTGATCGCCGTCCCGCTGTCGATCGCCTATGGCATCCTCAGGTATCGCGCGTTCCGCAGCAATCATCCCCTGCTCGCGGCGGTCTTCGTCATCGCGAGCAGCGCCCTCGTGTCGAGCGTGGCTACCTGGATCTGGGGCCTGACAGCTCCGCAGGGCTCACCGAACGCGGCGCCGCCCTTTGCCTTTTTCTTCGCGGTCGCCGTGGCCACCGGAGTTTTGTGGAGCACACAGACGAACTGGCGAGGCGCATTGGGGCGCTTCTTCCACTGGCAGGAGCGCGGTTTCAGCGAACTGCGCGCTTACGCCGACAGCCTCACCGGGCAATCCGAAACAGCCGGGCTGCTCCAGAAAATCACGTGCGGGCTCGTCGACCAGTTCGGCTGTGAACGCGCCGCGATCTGGCTATGGCTGCCGGATGAGGAAACGCTCGAACTCGCCCATTGCACCACGCGCTGGCCGGTGACCCAATCACAGCGGCTCAGTTGCACGGGCCCTCAACTGAAAGCCCTGATCCGCCCGAAACATCTGGATGGATCCACTTCCGACTATCTGCTGACCGACCTCCATCAGAACGGCTACCATATCGCCGTCGGCTTGTGGGACGGGCTGAACGATCGCCCGCTCGGGCTGCTCGGGATCGGCAAGCGCAAAGACGAGGAGGTCTTCGACGAGCACGACCTGGAGATCCTGGCGCTTGGCGCACACCAGGGCGCGATCATGCTCCTGGCGATGCGTCAGATCGAAGCGTTGCGCGAGATGCCTCAGCGCCTGCTCGAGGCACAACGGCAGGAGCGTTTTCGCATTGCGCAGGATCTGCATGACACGGTGCAGCAGCGGCTGGGCGGCGTTCAGCCCATGCTCGCGGCGGCCCGCCTTTATCTTCAACGTGATCTCGATCAAGCCGAGCAACTGCTTTCCGAGAGCGTGGCCGGCATCGAGACCGCGGCGCAGATGGTCAGCCGGATCCGCCACGACCTGGCGCCGCCCGAGCTGGCCGGCAGCCTGACCGGCGTCCTGACCAACACGCTCAAGCAATTTCAAGCCCGAACCGCGATCGCCACCTCGCTGGTGATTGACGCGGATCCTGACCAATTGTTGTCGGCGCAGGCCCGTCAGGCCCTGTGGATGATCATCCAACAGGCGCTCGACAACATCATTGAACATGCGGGCGCGGCGACTGTGGCCGCCTCGTTTCGACAGAGCGAGGACGCTTTCGTCTTCGAGATCCGTGACGATGGGCTCGGGTTCTCACCGACCCAGCTGCACGTCGCTCAGGCCGCTGGCAGTTTCGGGGTGACGTCGATGATGGCGCGCGCCAGCGCCCTGGGTGGTCGGGTGACGGTAACGTCACAGGACGGCGCTGGGACGTGCGTCAGCGGGTGGTTGCCCATCGCGAAGCCTGCCCGGCGCGGGCCTGCCTCAACGGCGTAACGCGCGATTCGCCTCGCCCGGCCATCCGAACTCGCTGTACAGCGTGCCCGCCTGCCAGGACGTGATCGCCTGACGCACGTAGGGAATCGTGTTGCCCGGCAACGTCGCAAGGGGGCACCAGCGCAGCTCGTCGCATTTCGTCGGCTCGGCGTTGTGAAGGTCACCCGCCCAGCGCTCAACGACGACGAAGAAGTCGACGCGCTCGTCGTCTCCGCGGCGATGCATGACGTGGCCGATCCGCAACTCGGCTGGGTCGATCTCGATGCCGGCCTCCTCGCGAGCCTCGCGGACCGCCCCCTGGATCACCGTCTCGCCGGCCTCGACGTGACCGGCCACGACGCTGTAGTTGCCGTCCTCGTAGCCTGTGGCGAAGCGCCGCAGGAGCAGGATCTCATCGGCGCGGACCAGGAAGACGTGCACGGCCACAGGGTAGGTGTTTCGCATTGCGGTGAAGCGTGGTCAGGAGGCGGCGCCCCCGCTCAGCGTGGTGACAGTGCCTCGGCCGAGATCGATGTCGAGCCAGACGGCCCCGGGTGAGCCATCGGTCGTCGCGAACAGCCGCTCGCCGGCGGGCGAGAAGACGAACGCGCCGCCGGGGAAATCCTCGTCGACTGTGCGGCCGGCCTGCGTGGCGACCGCGATCCACAGGCCCTGGCTCTTTGCATGAGCGCCCAAGTACCGTCGGCAGTCGCCCTCCCACCACGCATAGCCCGACTGCCAGTTACGCTGCGACTGTTCGCCATACAGGCCGGGTGCCGCGAGTTCGAGCACCATCTCGGCGCCGCCCTCGCGGCAGGCCGCGAACACCGCCTCGTTGTGAAGATCCGCGCAGATCGAAACGCCGAGGCGTGTGCCGCCGGCGTCGAACACCAGCACCTCGCCATTGCCCGGCGTAAAGGCGAGCGCTTCTTCATCTTCGATCGTGATCTTGCGATAGTGACCGAGTATCCGCCCGCGCTGGGCCAGGATCTGGGTGATGAACGGCTTGCCTGCTGGCTGGCGCTCCTCGATGCCGAACAACACGGCGAACGGATAGTCGCGCGTCAACGCGACGGTGCGCTCGACCTCGGGTCCGTCGAGATCGATAACGGACTGTGGGAATCGTGCGGCGTCCGAATACCCGGTCAGGCTCATCTCCGGGAAGCCGACGACATCGACGTCGAACCGGGCAGCCTGCTCGAGATACGCCGCCATCGTGCGACGATTGTGGTCGAGAGCGCCCTTCTCACAGACCATCTGGATCAAACCCACCCGACACATGGTCCCTCTTGGAGAGCTCGAAGCTTGCAGCCAGTCACTTGATGCGGCGCATGGTGACTTCGTAAGTATTGGCCGGCGATGCCTCGACCCCATCGTCGGGCCGCCAGCCGCCGATCAGCGTGCGACGGTCGGAGCTGAGCGTGCCCGTGTACTTCGAGCCAGCCGTCCAGTGCGTGACGACGTTGCCCTGCACGTCCCAGTAGTAGTCAGCCCGCGCGCCGTCCATGCTCGAGAACACTGTCGAGGGGAAGATGCCCGTGGCCGGGTCGTAGCCAACGACTTCAAGGCTTTGGAAGCTGACGCCTTTAAAGGTCATCTCGCCCTGCTGCGTCAGGAAATGGCCTCCCGGCATCCAACTGATGGTCACCTTCCCGTTTACGTCGTAGGCCTCCGAGCCCAGGGTCCGACCGATCATGACCCACGTGCCCACAAGGGGCTCGAGGCGACTCAGGGCCGGATCGGGTTGAGGGGGCATGTCTGAGGTCATGGATCGTCTCCTGGAATCTACCGAGCGTGTGTGCTGGCGGTTTATGCAAGAAGAGTCAGTTTACAACACCAGACGGCTTTGCCAAGCCTTGTCTCTGGCGCAACCGGCTGAAGATCAGGCTCATCGCCGCCGCGACAACGAAGGCCAGGGTCTGCACGCCTGGATCGAACGCGAAGAAATTGCTGGCGGCCGTGATGTAGCGATAGCCGGGTGGCGTGGCGAAGAGATAGTGGGCCAGGGGCAGTAGGAGATAGCTCCACCCGAACCCGGCGGCCAACAGCGCAAGCGGGCCACGATCAGGCTCCCCGTATCGGTGCCGAAGCCGCGACAGAAGCCACAACCAGGCCGCGCCGCCGAGCAATCCGATCAGGATGATCAGGACGACAGTGGCCCATGAGATCGAAAGCCCCCGGCCCGGCAACTCAACGGCCCTGATCAATTGCAGGGCCGGCACAAGCCCGAGCCCATCTGCCAGCGTCAAGGCCAGGGCTCGCGGTCGACGCGCCGCCCAGTCGGCCGCCGCCAGCGCCAACCCGGTGCCCGCCAGAGCCGAGGCGGAGCAAGCCAGGGCAAGGGGCCACGGAAGGGTCGGCGTGTTGACCGTCATGGTGATCGCCGCAACACCGATGCCGATCGGGAGCACGGTCAGCATCCACGCCCGCCACCATGACAGCGCATCGAGGGTCCTGTGGCTCCGCGCGACTAGCCCCCACGCCCAGAAGACGACAGCACTTGTCGTTGCGACGAACCCCGCGGCGACCAACCCGGCCATCCAATAGCGGCTGGCCGTCATGTCATCGAAAGGTTGCGCCGGCGCGATGTGGACGGCAACATGGCCGTACAGGAAGACCGTGTAACGGTCCGCCACAGCGAACCAATAGTAGAAAAGCCCAAGCACGATCGCCGACACGATAGCGGCCATTCCGCTATTTCGAAACCAGTGAGTGCCCATCGTTCCCCCGCAGCCTTGTCTGATTCTAAGCCCGGGCAAGAGCGACCAGGCACTCGCTCTTCGACACCCGGTGATCAAAGCCCCGGAGTGAGATGCAAAATCGTGAGCGACCCATGGGCCCAGGCCGGAAGGCGATACTTTTACCCACGCCAGGCGCCTGTCCTCAGGCTTCGACGATGGCGGCGGAGGAGAAGATGACCAGCGAGTGGATCAAGCGTTACACACATGCCGTGGCGCGACAGCTGCCGGAACGTCAGCGCGAAGACATCGAGCGCGAACTGAGCGGCCTCATCACCGAGAAAATCGACGATCGCCTGCAGGGCCGCGTGGCCACTGACGCGGACATCAAGGCCGTGCTCACGGAAATGGGCGATCCGCGACGCCTGGCCGACCGTTACCGCGGTCGCCCGCGTACACTGATCGGGCCTGAGCTCTATCCCACATACCTGACGATCCTAACGATCACTCTGGGTGCCGTCGCGATCGCCATGCTCGTGGCGTTCATCGTGCAGACCGTCGGCACGCCGGGCGGCGTGATCGACCACCTGCTGGCGGGCCTGGCCAACCTCTTCAACGCGGCCGCCCAGGCCTTCGCCTGGGTCACGGTCTCGTTCGCACTGGCGGAACGGTTTGGCGACGCGAAGCAATTGTCGGCCGCCGCGGTTGGATCCGATTGGACACCTGCCGACCTGCCCGAATTGCCTGAACGATCCTTGAACATTGGCCGGGGCGAGCCCATCGCCTCGATCGTGTTCACGGCGGTGTTCACAGCGCTCGTCACAGTCGCACTCAACATATTCGGCATCTGGGTGTTCGACAGTGGCCGTGGCGGCCAGGTGGTATCGTTCCTCAACGCTGACGTGTTTCGCACCTATCTGCCCTTCATCTGGGCCCTTGCCGCGCTGTCGATCGTCAACGAGATCCTGAAACTGGCCACCGGCCGTTGGACGGCGCGCCTGATTGCCTTCGACGTGTTTGTGGACGCATGCAACTTCGCGCTGGCGCTTTTCATCTTTTCGAATCCGGCGATCTGGAACCCTGAGTTTGTGGATCAGGCCGTGCAGGCCGGGCTCGTTCCTCGAGAGGGTGGAACCTTCAACACCCTTGCCACGCTCTGGCGTCAGGCGACGTCGAGCGTGATCTACGTGGTGGGCCTGGCCTTCGGCATCGGCCTGATCCAGTCGGTGGTGCGCGCAGTGCGTCTGAGAGGCAGCCCCAGTCGCCCGTAGTCACTGCTCGTCTGCGCCCCGGCCCGCGTGCGTCGTGGAGAACATCGAATCCCGACGGTAGAATCGTTCCATGAGGCCCGATGCGACGCGCGATCAAGGAGCTGCGATGACCAGACACACCGAAGCCAAACCCGTCGGCGTCCCGACCTGGTGCGATCTCTCGACGCCCGACCCGGCCGCGGCGCGCGCCTTCTATTCGGCCCTGTTCGGCTGGGAGTACGACATCGGCGGCGAGGAGTTCGGCGGCTATGCCCTCGCGCGAATTGGGCAGTACTCGGCGGCGGGCATCGTCGGTGCCGCCCCGGCCGCGCAGCCCGCCCCGGCGGCCTGGAATCTGTACTTTGCTTCCGCCCAACTCGAAGCCGATGTGCAGCGTGTCGTCGATCTGGGCGGGCAGGTGCTCAGCCCCGCGCTGTCCGTCGGCGAGATGGGCGGGATGGCCGTCTGCGCCGACCCGCTCGGCGCGCCCTTCGGCTTCTGGAAGGCCGGCGCCCACTACGGCTCGCAAGTCACGGACGAGCCGGGCTCGACGACCTGGAGCGAACTCTATTCGCCCAACGCCCGTCAGGCCCGCGAGTTCTACGCGGCTTTGTTGGGCGCGAGCGCGGATCCGTTGCCCGGCGGGCTCGAGTACTACGTGCTAAAGCAGGGCGACAAGATGCTGGGCGGGATCATGCAGATCGATCCAGCCCGGGGCAACTTCAGGGCCCAGTGGATCACTTACTTCGCGGTTGTCGATACCGATAAAGCCGTCGCCACGGCGACCGAGCATGGCGGAAAAGACATGGGCACCACTGACGACTCGCCGTTCGGCCGGCTGGCCGCTCTCGCGGATCCGGCCGGCGCTTTCTTCAAAGTCATCCGGCCGCCGGCCTGGTGATACCCGATCAGGAGTTCCATATGCTGCCGTTGCCGCATACCCCTTCACGGATCAAGACGGATCTGCGCGCCCTCGGTGTCAAGACAGATCAGACGGTGATGCTGCACGCGTCCGTGAAGGCCGTTGGGCCCGTGATGGGCGGACCCAACACCTTGCTGCAGGCGTTGTTCGACGTGCTGGGATCGAAGGGCACGCTGATGATGTACGCCGGCTGGCAGGACATCCCCGACTTCGTGGGCGAGTTGCCTGACGACGCTCAGGCGGCCTACATCGCCGCGTACCCACCATTCGATCCGGCCACGTCGCGATCGGTTCGCGAGAACAGCATCCTGGCGGAGTTTCTGCGCACCTGGCCTGGCTCCCAGCGCAGCGGCAACCCTGAAGCCTCGATCGTCGCCAACGGCGCGCGCGCCGACTGGCTGACGCGGGATCATCCACTCAACTACGGCTACGGCGCGGGTTCGCCCCTTGCCAAACTGGTCGAGATCGGCGGCTCGGTGTTGATGCTTGGAGCGCCGCTCGACACGATCACGCTCCTCCACCATGCCGAATACACGGCGCGGCTGCGGCACAAGCAGACCACGCGCTACCTGTGCCCGTTTCTCGAAGACGGTAAGACCACCTGGATCCAGATCGAGGATTTCGCGACAGGTGATCCGCATGACGCCTATACGTTCGAAGGCATCGCCCTGGCCTACCTCAACGAGGGCAACGGCCGAACGGGCTGCGTCGGGGATGCGGATTGTTATTTGTTCGAGGCCGCCGATCTCCATCGCTTCGCTGTAGATTGGCTCGAAGCTCGCTTCAGCTGAGTCGCACGGGTCGACGAACGAAAAGAGCGTGGCCTGAGCCACGCTCTTTTGTTTGCAACCGACAAACGCTCAATCGAGCAACTCTTTCGGGATGTTTCCGCCGTTCTCGGCGATGCGGCTCAGCACGGCCTTGTGCAGCCATGTGTTCATCTTTGCCGAATCGCTCATCAGGTCCGCCGGGCAGCCCAGTTCAACGGCGAGACCCTTGCGAGCGTCGAAGCTGCTCTCCAAACCCAACAACTTGAGCAGATCCACGATCGAGACCTTCCAGTTGAGTTTCTCGGGATGCCGGGCGGCGCGGTTCTCGAGATCGCTCACGACATCCACCACCGAGATCGCCTCTGGCTCCGGTTCGACCGCCGGGGCCGCCGGCGTCGCAGCCGGCTCCACGGAGGCGGCAGGCGTCGCGACAGGTTCGGCCTTCACCGGCGGTGGAGGTGGAGGCGCTGAGGTCTGCGGGGCCGACGGCGCCACCGACCTGGCCTCGGCTTGCGAGGCAGCCGGCGGCGGCGTATGAGCCTGCTTGGGTTGACCTGTGCCGGCCGACTTCTGTTTCTGTTCGGCGTCATGGCGCACGGGCGCGGCCTGAGCGGGTTTGGCTGCGGCAGGCGACGCGGCGGGCGGTGGGGTGGTCGGCGCGTGGCCGGGCGTCTTGGGGTGTGGCACCGCGGGGGCCGGGTGTGCCGCCGGCGGATTGCTCGCAGCCGGGCCGGTTGGCTTCTGCTTTGCAGCGGCGGGAGCGGGAGCGCTCTTCTTCAGCCCGAACTTTTCAAGGATATCCGATAACGTGGTCATGTCGTTTTCCCTTCATCATGTCGTCCCACGGTGAGCGGCGGTGTGACGGCCTTGCTCCACGCCAGACGATCGAGAGCACGGTGCCTCAAACCGGCATCGGGCCGGTCAACTCAAACTCGTTTCCATCCGGATCAGCCAGCGTCGCGATCCAGACACCGGCATGTTCGTGCGGCGCTCGAATCGGCGCTGCCCGTAACTTTATCAGACGATCGAACTCGGCCTGCAGGTCGGAACACTCGAAACGAAACGCAATGCGACCTGGACCCTTGACGCTGCCCGTCATCGGGGCCAGCTCCGACACGATCACCCGCGATGATCCCAAACTCCAGGCGTACGTGCCAGGCTCGGGTTGTGTGAAAGGCTGCTCAAAGACGGCGCCGTAAAACGCCGCCAACGTCTCAGGTTGATTGGATCGCATCCAAACGACGTTCAGGGTGAGCATGCTGCGCCTCCATGGCCGCCCCCCAAATATCTTGTACGGTGTCACTCAGGATGGTATCCCAGTTGACGCCCATCGCCCACTCAAGCTGTTTCGTGACAGGGGTCGAAAGGCAAATGGAGACCCGATCGCTCACATCGATGCTCTGGCGGCCGTGTCGAGGGCATAGACGCTGACGCGCCGCTTGCCGACGTTGAACTGTGCGACGCGGCGATAGCGCTCATGGCGCGTCTTTCGACTCTTGTCGGAGACGATGCCCACCACCCCACCCGGCGTCAGGATGGCCGACAACGTCTCGAGCAGGTTCCAGATCGGGTCTTCATCTTCGGCAGGTTGCGCTTCAGATCGCCAGAAGGAACGCCACCCGTAGGGCACATCGGTGACGACAAGGTCCACGCTGTTCGGCCCAAGCCGATCAAGAACCGTCGGGCCGTGAAGAGCATCGGCGATGAAGTGATCGGTTTGCAGGGCGCGGCCGCGAAGCGCCTGCAGCAGTTGCTCGTGCAATCGTTCGGCACTTTCCACGGCGCCGCGATGTGATTCCTTGCCGTAGTGAGTGGCCCAGCGCGCCAGCGTGTCGGCCCGCTTCTGGAGACCGGCCGGGTCGAGCAGGCTGAGGTTTTGTTCAGCGACCGTCAGCACGCGCTCGTCGATATCAGAACCGACCACTCGCGTCAGCTTCGCGGCGTGCAACAAACCGAGCACTGTCAGGTGGTAACCGGCGCCGCAGCAAGGGTCATACAGGACAAGACGGTCCGCTGAGGCGTCTGGGGGTCGGGCCGCCAGGCAACGCTGAAAGACCTCGTCGGCCAGGCGCACCGGCAGGGCGGGCTGGCCCGGCAGGCCGTGCAAGACACGGCCGCTGGCGAGGTCTGTGGCGTCCTGGCGATCTTGTGCGTAGCGATACATGTGAGCGCGGCGCGGCAGGTCGAGTATGCCTACCGAACGATCTCAGAATCATACTCCCTCAGGATCTCGCTGTGGCGGGCGAAGGGTGCCTGGTGCAGAGCCTCGACTAGCCTGCGCAGCCTGGGCGTGAGGACGATCAGATAGCGGGTCGGCCCGGCCGCCTCGACGTAGTCGTGAGCGACGCCGGCCGGCACGAACACCGTCGTCCCAGCCGGCGCCTCAACGTCGTGATCGACGAAGCGAAACGTCAGGGTGCCCTCGAGCACGTGCCAGGCTTCATCGTCGGAGTGGTGCACATGAAGGTAGCCCGGCCCACTTCCGCTCCACTCGTGAATGCTGAAGGATCCGCCTATGGCCGACACCTTCGCTGAGAGGCCGTCGGCGATGATGGCGTGTGTCATCGGGATCTCCTTGAGGCTATTCGATAGACGCCGGTTAGGGCCGGGGCGGACGATGCGTTTGCGCTTGATCACCAGCCCAACCGATCTTTCACTAAGGTTGTCAGCCGACATCCTACACGGGCCAGGGCCGACACCGATAGAAAGCCCGACGGATGTCAATTATGGTGGCTCACACGTTACGCCCTGTGCCCGACGCAACGGGTCAGGCGCTTCAGGTGATACATGGTGGCCACCGATATGCAGACCAAATCGTATCCAGAATTCGCTCGATGGGCCGGTCTGGCGGCCGGCGGCGCGCTGGCCCTGTATGGGTTGTCGCGACGATCCAAGGCCGGAGTGGGCCTCGCCATCCTCGGCGCGAACGTTGCCTTCCATTCGGGCACTCAGGGTCGATTTCTGACGCCGCTTCTGCAGCGGCTTCCCCTGCCCTTGCCCGCCAGCTGGACGGAGGGGCACACGCTGAGCGAGGAGGGTGTCACGGTCGAACATGCAATCACCGTGAACCGTCCCGCCGACGAACTCTATCGTTACTGGCGTAAGCTCGAGAACCTCTCGCAGATCATGCGCCACCTGGAGTCGGTCAACGTCATCGACGACCGCCGGTCGCACTGGGTCGCCAAGGGCCCGGTCGGCCTTAAGGCCGAATGGGATGCCGAGATCACTGTCGATCGGCCGAACCAGGCGCTGGGCTGGCGCTCGCTCGAAGGGCCTCACGACGGGTCACCGCAGGTCAACAACACCGGCCTTGTGTACTTTACGCAAGATCCTCACGGCAACGGCACGATCATCCGGGTCGTCCTCAAGTACGACCCGCCGGCCGGCAAGTTGGGCGCCGCCTTCGCCAAGATCTTCGGCGAGGATCCGGCCGTGCAGATTCGTGAGGACCTGCGCCGCTTCAAGCAGGTGATGGAGACGTCTGAGATCCCGACGACCCACGGGCAGTCGTCGAGCCGGCCGATCGGGAGGTAACCAGCATGCCAAAGAAACTCGTACGCCCGTCTCTCGAGCAGCAGGCCCGTCAGGACCTGAAGGAACGCGAGAGCCTTCCGACGGATTCGCGCAACCTGCGGGAGCGCCTCGACCAGCAGACCAACCAGTCGCCCGCGCTGTCAGGCGGGGATGTCGACGCGGCCTGGGACCGGGCCGACATGTCCGGCGAAGAAACGGTCGGCGGCTCGGTGGCCACGCCTGATCAAGATCGCGTCGATGCGATTGGGACGGCGGCCGGCTTGACCTACCAGGACGACGAGCCTCTGAACTTCGAAGGCAAGATGCGGCAGCGCGATGAAGAGCGCTGGGAGTTGAATCCTGCATCTGCCACCGCAGTTCAAGACGCCGATGGGAAGCGCGCCCCGGGTTGGGATGATCTGGCCGACGAGCCGACACTGACGATCGAGGACGAAGAAGAAGAAGAAGAAGTGGACGAAGAGGAAGAAGAAACCGACGAAGAAGACGAAGACACTGAAGACACCGTAGGCGCAAAAAACACGATAGACGCTGAAGACGATGACGAGGCGGAAGACGAAGAAGACGACGAAGAAGAAGACGATGACGATGATGACGACGACGATGATGATGAACTCGATGACCGCCTGGAGCGCGGACATGAGGGACAAGCATGAAAGCCGTGTGCTGGAATGGCCCGCTGGATGTGAGGGTCGAAACCGTCCCGGATCCAAGGATCTTGAATCCGCGAGACGCCATCCTCAAGGTGACCTCGACGGCCATCTGTGGATCTGATCTACACCTCTACGATGGCTACATCCCCTCGATGGTGCCCGGTGACATCCTCGGACATGAGTTCATGGGCGAGATCGTCGAGGTCGGTGCCGATGTGCCCGGTCGCCGCGTGGGCGAGCGAGTTGTGGTGCCCTTTACGATCTCGTGCGGCAAATGCTTCTTTTGCGAACGCGAGCTCTGGTCGCTGTGTGACAACTCCAACCCCAACGCGGCGGCGGCCGAAGCCCTGTATGGGCAGTCGGCTGCCGGCCTGTTCGGTTACTCGCACCTCTTTGGCGGCTATGCCGGTGGCCAGGCTGAGTACGTTCGAGTTCCCTTTGCCGACGTCGGCCTCTTTCCGGTGCCTGAAGGCATCACAGACGAGCAGGTGCTGTTCCTGTCCGACATCCTCCCGACGGCCTACATGGCTGCCGAGAACGGCGGCATCCAACGCGGCGACACCGTCGCCATCTGGGGCGCCGGCCCGGTTGGATTGCTGACGGCCTCGTGCGCGTGGCTGCTGGGCGCCGAGCGCGTCGTCGTGATCGATCGCGTCAGGGAGCGTCTCCAGTTGGCCGCCACCCGCGCGCGTGCCGAGACCTTGAACTACGTCGAAAGTCCAGACATCGTCGAGCAGTTGAAGGTCATGACCGGCGGGCGCGGGCCCGACGTATGCATCGATGCAGTCGGGCTCGAAGCCCACGGAGTCAAGCCAGACTATCTCTATGACAAAGCCAAACAGGCCCTTCGCCTCGAGACCGATCGGCCGACGGCGCTGCGCCAGGTGATCCAGGCCTGTCGAAAAGGCGGCGTGGTGTCGATCCCGGGCGTGTATGGCGGCTTCATCGACAAGATGCCGATGGGCGCGGCCTTCTCGAAGGGCCTGACGTTCCGCATGGGCCAGACTCATGTCCATAAGTACATGCCCACGTTGTTGGAACGCATCCAGCGCGGCGACATCGACCCCACGTACATCATCACCCACCGGCTGGGGCTGCATGACGCTCCTCGCGCCTACGAAACGTTCAGACGCAAGCAGGATGGGTGCATCAAGGTCGTCTTGAAGCCGGAGTTGACGCGCCTGACAGCGACGGTGGCCGACAGCCTTCAGGCGCTTCCCCTGTAACGCGACCTATCGCTGACTCTGGCAAGCGGCTCGACAAGCAGATCCTTGTCGAACCGCTTGTTTGATTCGGGCCACACTCAAATGTGCTAATCCGATTGTTTGTCATACAATTTCTGCGAATGTTGGACTGAAAGGCCGGCGGTGAATTACACGGCTCGCTTCATCGCCACCAAACGTGGGGTCGCTGCGGATCTTCGCCGAAGGTGGTTAAGATCGATTCTGCCCTGGCAACGGCCCTCTTTCTCCGCGATTCAGAGCGTCGGTCATCAACCGGCGTGAGACACGTTCGACGTCACGCCACGTTGTCGCTCCATGTCGTAGGACAACGAGCGCTGGCCGTGCATCGCCCGAACCAAACTGGAGCGTAATGTCCGCAGTTGATAGGCCTTCATCCGGGCCCGACTTGTCCTCTCGCTGGCCGTCCGTGCTTGAAGCGCTTGCCGCCGCCTTGACCCCCTCAGGGGCGCTTGACGTTCTTCTGGAACAGGGCCGCCGGCTGCTGAGCGCCGATACAGGCGTTGTCGCCCTGCTGGGCCCGGAGCCCGGCCGCCTCACGCTTGTTCGGGCGGCGGGCCGCCTGAACCATGCCGCCGGCTCTGTTCACGTCGTCGATGACGACGAGCCCATCGTTCGCGCGGTGCTTGCCGACACATCGCTCATACTCCGCACCGCCGACGATGCCGGACATTCCGGTTATCGGGTGTTTCCTCCAGCGGGCCACCAGTCTGTCTTGATCGTGCCGTTTGCGGCCAGTCAGCAACGTGGGGCGCTGGCCTTCAGCGCGAGCCGCCCGCAGGCGTTTGAGAGCGCCGATGATCTGGAAGCAGCTCGGATCCTGGCAGCGCCGTGCGCGCGGCTGATCGCCGGCGAACGAAATGCCGCCGAGAAAGCGTCGAGCCCGGTCGCCACGACCTGGCGCGACGAGGTCAGCTCCGTCGTCCAGGCCGCCAACGGTTTCGATTGGGAATGGGATCTCGAAACAGGTTCCGTCACCCGTAGTCCCGAGGTCGAGCATGTGACGGGCTACTCGCTGGCTGAGCTGCCCCCGACCTGGCGCGCATGGGGCGATCTCATCCACCCGCTTCACGCAGCGCCCAGGGACGATCAGGGCGCCATCGCGATCATCCGAGAGATGGAGGGCGACGGCTTCAGCAACGAGTACCGGATCCGCCGGAAAGACGGCGCTGTCGTCTGGGTATTGGAGCGCGGGTTGATCGTGCGCGATGACCAAGGACGGCCGATCCGAATCATCGGACACACAGCTGATGTCCAGGATCGAAAAACTGCGGAGTTGACACTGCGTACTGGCGAGGCGCGTTACCGCGGCCTCGTGGAGCTGTCGCCCGACGCCATCCTCATCCACCAGGACGGGGTTTACACGTTCGCCAATCCGGCGGCGGCGCGCCTCTTTGGAGCCGAAGACGCGGCGCAACTCCTTGGCAAATCGCCGTTCGACTTGATCCACCCGGCCTGGCATGGCATCGTGCGCGAGCGCCTCGAGTGGCTGACTGCCGGCCGACGTGTGCCGCCCCTCGAGGAAAAGATCCTGCGCCTCGACGGCTCGGTCGTGGACGTCGAGGTCTCGGCCACACTCTACGAGACAGACGAGGGGCGGGCTGTTCTGCTGATCATGCGCGACGTCAGCGAACGCTCGGCGCACGAGCTCGCGCTGGGTGAAAGCGAGCGGCGCTACCGCACCATGTTCGAAAACGCCGCGGTCGGCATCGCCTTGTTCGATCCAGACGGTGGCTTCATCAACGTCAACGATCGACTGGCCGACATGGTCGGTTACGCGCCGAAGGCGCTCCTGGCGTTGGATTGGCAGGCGCTCAGCCATCCTGACGAGACCCCGCTGCACATCGAGCTTCGCGAGCGGCTGTCACGCGGCGAGACAGACGATATCGAACTCGAGCGCCGCCTGCGACACGAAAACGGCTCAGTGATCTGGGTGGCGCTCACGGCGCGCGGCGTGCGCGGCGAGGAAGGCGCTCTCCTCTACACGATCGCGTTCTTCCAGGACATCACCGATCGCAAGCAAGCCGAGGAGCAACTCCGCGCCAGCGAGGCACGCTATCGAAACCTGCTCGAGAGCATCGATCAGGGTTTCTGCGTGTTCGAGATGCTTTACGACGCCGATGGGCGCGCCGTCGATTATCGGTTCCTCGAAGTCAATCCTACGTTTGAGCAACATACCGGGCTGTTCAACCCGGTCGGGCGAACAGCCCGATCGATGGTGCCAGAGCTTGAGGACGCCTGGGTGGAGCGTTACGCGAAGATCGCCGAGACGGGCGACACCGAGCGCTTCGAAATGGGCTCGCTGGCGATGGGCCGGGTGTTCGACGTCGAGGCCGCCCGCGTCGGCAAACCCCACGAACGCAAGGTAGCCCTGATCTTCAGCGACGTCACGGCCCGGCGCCGCGCCGAAATGGTGACCCGCGAGTCGGAGGAGAAGTACCGCTCGCTCTTCGCCTCGATCGACGAGGGCTACGTGCTCCTCGACGTGATCTTAGACGACCAGGGCAAAGCGATCGACGCGCTGTATCTCGAAGCGAATCCCGCCGCCGAGCGCATGGTCGGCCAACAGCTGGTCGGTCACACGGCTCGTGAACTGCGCCCCACCCTCGAGGCTTCCTGGTTCGAGACGTTCGGGCGCGTCGCTCGAACCGGCGTGAGCGAACGCCGCGAGGAATACGCCGGTCCGCTCGATGCATGGTTCGACTTCTTCGCCTTCAAGATCGGCGCTTCTGACGACCGGCGCGTCGCCGTCGTGTACCAGGACGTGACGACGCGCAAACGGCGCGAGGCGAACGCGGCTCTGCTGGCTGAGATCACTCACGAGCTGGCGCGCTACGGCACGATCTCCGAGATCACTCGAGCGGTCGGAAGGATACTCGAACGGCATCTCAAGACGCCGTTCTGCGAATTCCTCGCGCTCAACGCGAAAGAAGGCACCGGAACGTTTTTAGGCCGTTGGGCTGGGACCGCCACAGCCAGAGTTCCCGAGACGATCCAGATCTCAGACCTGGCGATCGCGGACGCGATGGCCCGAGCCAACGTCGGCGACGCGATGGTCGCCCACGACTTGTCGAGCAGCCCACTCACTTTTTCGAACGGCGACCGGCTGGTCACAGCGCGTGCCTTCGTGGGCGTGCCGCTCCATATCGACGGCGATCGGCGCTACGTGTTCGGCGTTCACGACAGCCGCCCGCGGGCCTGGCGCGAAGACGAAGTCGAGTTGGTGCGCGAGGTGGGCCAGCGCGTCTCCGCGCGTTATGAGCGCATCAGGGCCGAAGAACAACTCCGCCGCGCGGCCGACCTCGACGCCTTTCGCGTGCGCCTGTCCGATGCCCTACGCCCGCTCACCCGCGCTGGCGACCTGATTACGACGTCGGCCCACATCCTTGGCCGGCACCTGAGTGCCGATCACGTTCGCTATTTCGAGGTTGAGTCGGACGGCGAGCATCTGATCGCCAACCATGACGACTACGCGTCGCCGGCGGCCACTGACCTCCCGCGGCGCTTCAGACTGCGGGACTTGAACCCCTTCATTCTTTCGGAGTTCGACGCAGAGCGACCGGTCGTGGTCGCCGACGCTGCCTCTCAGCCAGGGCTCGCGCCCATGGATCTCAAGGATCTCGCGCCCGGCCGCATTGGCGCCTTCATCGCCTACCCGCTGGTGCGCGAGGGCAGGCTTGCAGCCATTCTGTGCCTGGTCCAATCCGAGCCCAGAGCCTGGACGGGTGACGAGATAGCCGTCGTGAGGGAAACGGCCGAACGCACCTGGGCCGCCATGGAACGTATCCACGCCGAAGAGGCGCTCCGCGCCTCCGACCAACATCTAGGGGCTCTGGTCAACCAGACCATCAGCGCCATCATCGAAACCGACCTGACCGGCAAGTACTTGTTCGTCAACGATCGGTATTGCGAGCTCACAGGCTACGCGCGTGAAGACCTTGTCGGCAAGATGCGCATGCACGACATCACGCATCCCGACGACGTGCAACTGACCGTCGACTCGCTACGCCGCCTCGTTGACGAAGGCGTGCCCTTCGCGATTCAAAAGCGCTACATCCGCCCAGACGGATCGATCGTCTGGATCGACAAGAACGTGTCGGCCATCACCGATCGAGATGGCAAGCGCCGATCGATTGTGGCGGTCATGGTCGACATGACTGAGCACAAACGCGCCGAGGCAGATCTGCTCCGCCGCGAAGCGCGCAGCCGCTTCCTGGCCGAACTCCATGAACAACTCGACAGGGCTGTGTATCCCGAGGCGGTGCGCGCCACGGCCTCCCAGGCCCTCGCTGCCTTCCTCGGCGTCAGCGTCGTGGACTTCGTCGACACCGATCAGCCGCTGTCGCAGGAGATTCGTTCGCTTGGGGCGCTTGGCATGGGCAAGTTGCGCGCGCATCTCAGCTCCGGCCGGACGGTCGCGATCCCCGATGTGAGCGTCGATCCGATCACGGCGGTCCATGCGCGTTCGTTAGAAGAACGATCGATCCGGTCAGGAGTGGCTGTGCCGCTCATGCGCGAAGGGCGCTGGGTCGGCGCGCTGATGGTGACGCACGACGCGCCTCGCCAATGGGACGACGACGACCTCGATCTGATCCGCACCGTCACCGAGCGCGCGTGGCTCGCCTACGAGAACGCCCGTCTGCTGCGCGACCTGAGCGAGCGTGAAGAACGATTGCAGATGGTGGGCGCCGCCACCCAAGACGCCATCTTCGACTGGGACATTCGCGCGGGTAAGGTCTGGCACAATCACAGCTTCATCGCGCAGTTCGGCCTATCGGAAAGCGACCAGGCCGCGGCCGACCTGACGTTCTGGAGCGCTCGACTTCACCCCGCCGATCGCGATCTGGCTCTCAAGACGCTCTCGCAGGCGATCAGCGAAGGCGCCTCGGGCTGCACGCTCGAGTACCGCATACGGCGAACCGAAGGCGATTACGCCTACGTGCTCGAACGGACCCTGATTGCTCGCGACGCGCAGGGCCAGGCGGTGCGCGTGGTCGGCGCGCTGACGGACCTGACCGAGCGCCACCAATGGGAGGTCGCCCTGCGCGAGAGCGAGGAGCGCTTCCGCTCGATGGCGCAGACCACCAACCGCGGCGTCTGGCTCCTCGATCGCGAGGGCATCACGCAGTTCGCCAACGCCTATCTGGGCGACCTGCTCGGTTATGGGCCGGGCGAGCTGATCGGCCGACCGCTGACCGACTTCTGCTTCCCTGAAGACGGCGAAGCCGCGCGAGCGCGTATCGCCGGAAATCTGCGCGGTGAGAGCCACGAATTCGACTTTCGCCTGCGGCGCCGCGACGGCTCATCAGTATCTGTGCTCGCGGGCACCACGCCGGTGCGCGACGCTCGCGGCATCGTCGGCGTGCTCGGAGCGTTCACCGACATCACGGCCCGCAAGCGCGCCGCCGACCAGACCTGGTTCCTCGCCGAATCCACACGCGCGCTGACCGAATCACTCGACGTCTCAAGGACCCTCCAGGAGGTGGTGCGTCTGGCGGTGCCCGCGATCGCTGATTGGTGCACGCTCAACCTGTCCCAGCCCGACGGATCGATCCGGCTCGCCGCTGCGGCGCATCGGGATCCCGAGATCGAGCCGCTCCTGTGGACGTTGGCCCAGACACACCCGCTCTCTCCGAACGCTTCGCACGGCACGCCCGCCGTGATCCGCAGCAGCGAGCCGGAGTTGACGCGCTTCTCGCCGCCCGATAGCGACGATCCGAACGTCGCCACCGGACTCGCGACAAGCGGCCCTGGCACGCTGTTGATCGTCCCGCTGCGCACGGCGCATCGAACCTTCGGAGCCTTGAGCCTGGCCCGCCTCGACACGGGCCGCAGCTTCGACCAGGAGGACGTGGCCCTGGCCGTCGAAGTCGCCCGGCGCGCCGCTCTGGCCATCGAAAACGCCGCGTACTTCCGTGACGAACAGACCGCGCGAGCGAGGGCCGAAGCGGATCGAGAACGCATCACGCGTCTGCAAACCGTCACAGCCATGCTTTCGCAGACCCTGACTCAAGAACAGGTCTTTGAAGTAGCGGTGCGGGCGAGCATGGCATCGCTCGGAGCCAACGCCGGAGCCATCTTCGTGGTGAGCGAGGACGGCTCGTCCATCAGCCTGACCCATGCGCGAGGGTTTACCGTGGAGCCGACGCAGGGGCCGATCCGCATAAGCGGCGGCGCGGCATCGCCCGTGGCCCGCGTGATCGCCACAGGCAACGCCGTGTGGGCAGAGGCCCCCGAAGCGCTCGCCGATAGCATCGGTTTGGCTCGCGCCATCGTTCCGCTGATGTTGGCGGATCGCGTCATCGGCGCAATCGAGCTCAGCTTCGCCGGGCCAGCCGTCTTCGAAGTCGAAGACCGCGATCTGCTCCTAGCGCTTGCCGCTCAGTGCGCGCAGGCGCTCGAACGAGCGCGATTGCTCGAAGCCGAGCGGCAGGCGCGCGCCGCGGCCGATGCTGCCGCTCGCGCGTCGACCTTCCTGGCAGACGCCAGCAAGCTGCTGGCCCGCTCGCTCGACGAGCAAGAGACGTTCGAGGCAGCCGTGCAGGCCGCCGTCACCGGGCTGGCCGACTTCGCCATCGTCTGGGCTCAAGTCGATCGCGAACTCATCGTGAAGGCGTGGGCGCACGGGGATCCGTCGACGACGGCGGACCTCGAGCGCATCGAGCAGTCGTACCGCACGCGCCTCACCGATCCCTTCAGCCCCCTGGGCCGTGTCCTGCGTGACGGGCAACCGGTGCTTCAACAACTCACCGGGACGGCGTCGGACCCGGACGGCGAACTGCCGATCAACTCGCACATCTTCGTGCCCCTGCTCGGGCGGCGCGGCGCCCATGGCGTCCTGGCGCTGGTGCGCGCGAACCCGGCCCCGCGCTACTCGAACGACGACATGGCCCTGGCCGAAGAATTCGCCCGTCGGGCGGCCCTGGCAGCCGAGAATGCCCGGTTGTACCTCGAGGCTCAGACGTGGAACGCCACTCTCGAAGAGCGCGTCGCCGAACGAACTGAGGCTCTGCGTCATTCGCAGGAGGAGTTGCGACAGCTGGCCGCGTACCAACACCGCGTCCGCGAACTCGAGCGCCGACACATCGCTCAAGAGATCCACGACGAGATGGGCGGCACCCTGACGGGCATGAAGATGATGGTGGCGGGGCTGCGTCGCCGGCGCAACGAGAGCCTCAACGACGAGGAACTGCAGGAACTCAGCAACCTGATCGACGACACAGTGCAGACGGTACGGCGCATCGCGTCGGAGTTGCGGCCGGCCATCCTCGACAGCCTCGGCCTTCTGCCGGCGCTCGAATGGCAGGCGCGCGAGTTCCAGAAGCGCACGGGCATCGTGTGCAACGTCAACGTCCTCGTCGACGATCTGAGCATCGACGAAGAGACGAACATCGCGGTTTTCCGCGTCTTCCAGGAGTCGTTGACCAACGTCGCGCGCCATGCCCAGGCGACCGAGGTCTCGGCGACAGTCGAGCGCGATGGCGACGCGGCAGTGCTTCGCGTCGTCGACAATGGCCGCGGCCTTCAGCCTGGCGCGATCCAGACCGGAAAATCGCTGGGTCTGCTTGGGATGCGGGAACGCATCGAGCACGTGGCCGGCGAATTCGAAATCGCCAGCGCTCCCGGCGCCGGCACCTCGGTGCTCATCCGCATCCCGCTGGCCAAGGCGTCGTCACGCGACAGGGTCACCGACTCAAGCTAGTGCGTCGGCCTCAGGGCGCCGCCAGATCCGCTGGCCTTCGGCGTGCGACGCCGCCGGAAAACTGACGAGCGCGATCCGCCAGGGATCGAGACGCAACAATCCGAAGACCTCATGGTCGGGCCGCACGAAGTCCTGGGCGGGGTCGAAGCCCATCGGCGGAGGCGCAGCCTTGAAGAGATCCCAGATCCTGCGTTTCTCGCCCAGGTCGTCGACCCACGACGCGCGACAGTCGACATAGACGGGCCGATGGATGTCGGTGATGTAGGCCAGCGAGACGTACGGATTTCGAGCGAGATGGCGGCTCTTGTGCGATTGGCGGTGCGTGGCGATCCATCCGGTCTGGCCTTCCCAGATCGGGTGCAGCAGACGCGAGCGCGGTCTGCCCCGCCCATCGACAGTGGCGACGTTGCACCAAACCATCCGGTGAACCCGTTCGAGGAACTCCGTTTCGATCTCGGAATAGTTGCGCACGTCCATCGGCACCTCCTTGAGGAGATCGCAACGCGTCGGTGAAGGGAGCCGGCTCACTCAGCCAGAGGCGGGAGCGTGATGTGCCCGAACAGGCCGCTCAACTCGAAGGCCTCGATCCCCTGCAGGCCCAGCATCAACGAAAGCTCGCCGCCGTGGTGCACGTCGTGCGTGAGAATGCGCCAGACCGTCCACTGATTTGAGACCCGATACACCTGGCCGTTCCAACGGTGGTTGTATGTCCGCGAGAGGTCGGCGACCGTCCAGGTCTTCAACGTCGTCCCGATCATGCTCCAGGTCAACTCGAGCCACTTCACGAGGTCAGTTGCGTTATCGGTGATGGGCAGCGCTCGTTCGACGACGTCTTTGTTTCCATCACCGTCAACCTCCCACTCCGGGATCGCGGCGCACACATCGGCGCTCCCCGGCGCGTCCATGCGCGCGAACCACGTCACACGCCCGAGGCTGATGTGGCGCACAACCTCGCCGATCGACTGAGCCTGTGGTCCGGGACGCCAGCGGAGCTGGTCAGCTGAAAGGGTCTCCACCGCATGCACGAGGCTGGTCTGGTATCCCTGCCAGCCGTCATACACGTCGGCCAGTCTGTCGAAGGATGAGGGGCTCTCTGACATGTGCATCTCCGTCAACTCACTCACGAGACGGACATTTTAGCGTGATCGCGCGAGCTAAGGCTCGATATCGACAATTCCTTCAACGAATCACGCAGGCCGGGCCGCACTTCGCTCTCCTGGATTTCGGGTCATGGGCCACGGTCATTGGTCGTCAAACGCGATAGGGAATAGAATCTCTCCGATGCCGTCCAACGATCCGTCCGACCCGCTGGAGATCGATTATCGAAAAAGGCCGGATCTCTACCGCGTCGGCAGAGGTGAGCAAGGGGTGCTGCGGGTCGAGCCTTACAAGAGCGAGATCCTGCCTCATTGGAGGTTCAAGACCCCCACCCTCGCGCGCCGTTCATCGAACAAGATTTACCGCATGTTCCTGGAATACAAGGCGGCCGGCGATTTCGTCGGGATGGATATGGCGCGAAAGTTCCTGCAGATGGGCTACACGCGCTCGCGCCGCTATGCCAATCACCGATCAGGCAGGAAGTACGCCGCTGATGGTTCGACCATTCTGCCGCGCGATGAAGATCCCGAGAAGGCCGAGGCAGCCGAGATCTTCTACGCCAGCTGGCAGAAGACCAAGGACGATCGCGTATACCGGGCGCTGCGTACCGAACATCGCAAGACCTTCGAGACCACCAGCCAGGGGGCGGAGCCCGGAGCGCGCCGAGCGACAAGCCGCTCGCGGGGCGCGACACGGCGATCGTGATACGGGCATGGCGACTCTCACAGACGTCCGTCGGATCGTGGCGCGGCTACCGGAGACTTCGGCTGACGCAGACGGCTCGTCGTTTTCCGTGCTGAGCCAGGGCAAGCCGCGGGGTCTTGCCTGGGTGTGGATGGAGCGGGTCGATCCGAAAAAGCCTCGCAGGCCAAACCGCAGCGTCCTGGCTATTCGCGTGCGCGATCTCGAGGAAAAGGACCGGTGGCTGGCTGCCCTGCCTGAGGCCTGCTTCACGGAGCCGCACTACAACGGCTTTCCGGCCGTCCTCGTGCGACTGGCAGCTATCCAGGCCCAACCCTTGCGCGAATTGCTCACCGATGCCTGGCGCTGCCTGGCGCCACCCAAAGTCGTTCGTACTTTTGAGGCAACCAACGCCGGAAAGAAGCGACCCTGATGCCAGCATGCCCGCCAAAACGAGGTCGGTGTGTAGGAACCGTCTGACGCCTGAAAGAGACGAATCCGACACTTATCCCGGGGTATTTTGGCACAATCCTGGCACTGCCGAATCGATTGTGCTAACTGATGGCTTTGTCCTACAGACTGCCCACGCTCGGTTCCATTTGAGCACCCGGATGTCGGTGATGACGGCGGATCGAGGAGTTGAGAAGTATTCATCTATCGGTATCGCTTGTGAGCTTACAGGTCATGGTAGACGAGATTGGGAAGTTAAGGTCCAAACATGATGAACGCTTCAGTGCTTCGAATACTCATCGCCGATGATCATGCGATCGTCCGAAAAGGACTTCGAGAGATCTTGCGGGAAGGCGCTGCCAACGCCTTCGTTGAAGAGGCCAGCAACGGTCGCGAAGCTGTGGAAAAAGCTCGGGCGCAACAATGGGACGTCGTGGTGCTCGACATCACCATGCCCGAGATGACGGGTCTCGAAGTGTTGCGTGAACTCAATCGCGAACAGCCCGCCCTGCCCATCATCATGCTGAGCATGCATTCGGATCCCGGATATGTGAAGACAAGCCTCAAGCTGGGCGCGTCGGGCTATTTGAGAAAAGAAACCGCTCCGGAGGAATTGATCCAGGCGATCCGCACCGTGACCACGGGCGGCAAGTATCTGAGCGCCGACCTCCCGGCCGCCGACCACAAAGCCTAGTAGCCGGCACCGGCCATATCGCGTAACATGGGGCTCCATCACGGGAGCCGTCCGATCGTATGACGCCGCTTCTGCGGCGTCTTTTCGTGTGACGACCCGGCCAAACCGCGAGCGAGGCGACAACCATGAAAATCCACCTGGTGGATGGAACCTACGAGCTGTTCCGCAATCACTTCGGTGCGCCGCCCAAGCAGGCGCCAGACGGTCGCCAGGTCGGCGCGACGCTCGGGCTCGTTCGGAGCCTGCTGATGCTCGTCACCTCGCCGGGCGTGACCCACATCGCCTGCGCCTTCGATCACGTCATCGAGTCGTTTCGCAACAGCCTGTACGCCGGTTACAAAACAGGCGAAGGAGTCGATCCGGATCTGTTGGCTCAGTTTCCGTTGGCTGAAGAAGCTGTGGCCGCGCTCGGCATCGTGGTGTGGCCGATGGTCGAGTTCGAAGCCGACGACGCCCTGGCCACCGCCGTCAAGCGCTTCAAGAACACCGCTTCGGTCGAACAGATCGTGTTGTGCTCCCCCGACAAAGACCTGGCTCAGCTGGTGTCAGGGCAACGCATCGTCTGTTGGGACAGGCGGCGCGAAATCGTGCTCGACGAGCCCGGCATCGTCGAGAAGTTCGGAGTGCCGCCGGTCTCGATCCCGGATTGGCTGGCTCTTGTCGGCGACGCGGCCGACGGTTATCCGGGCCTGCCCGGTTGGGGCGCTAAGACGGCCTCGGCCGTGTTGCAGCGGTTCGGCAAACTCGAGAAAATCCCCAAAGACAGCACGGCGTGGAACGTGAAAGCGCTCTCCCCGGGCCGGGCGGCGCGGCTGGCCGAGGTGTTGGTCGAGCGCAAGGACGAAGCGCTGCTGTTTCGAACGCTGTCGACGCTGCGTCAGGACGTGCCCCTTCAGGAGAAGCTCGCCGACTTGAAATGGAGAGGCGCCGACCGTCGGCTCGAGACGCTCTGCAAAGAGCTGGGTGACGAACGCATTGCGGCGCGTGTGCCGACCTGGCGGTAGAGCCTATTTTTCCTTACGGCCGACTTTGAGCAGAGACACCAATTGGACGATGCGCGCCTGGCGCGTTTCGGGCTTTTTCGCGCCGTCGATCCAGCGCAGATAGTTCTTGCGATAAAACGTCGCGAGACCTTCGAAGAAGGCTTTGGCGTCAGGTTCGGATTCCAACGCCGCCACGATATCTTCCGCCAGTCGGTCGAGCTGGGGGCCTTCAGGCGACAGGACGACGGTGACCTCATCTCCGCCGGTCACGCCGTTCCCTCGGCGCCAGGCGGCGCCGAGGTTCAACACGTACCGGCCAGCTTCAATCGCCAAGGGGCCCCGAATCTCGAAAGCGCCGACGAGCCCGCGAACGTGGTGGCGATCTTTCGTCCCCCAGACCTCGTTGGGATCGAACGGCAGATCGATCCACACGCGCTGACCGGCAGATTGCAATACGGAGGTGAAACGTTGTTCGCTCATCTTTGGCTTTCCTCGCCGTCCGACACCAGAAGGATCTTAGCGCTACACGACGTTCTCTCGGGGTTTTGGCAGGCGAGATAGAATATCGGCCTGTGCCGCCCGACACTCAAAGAAAGAGCGGACAAACAAAACAGGATGAACGCTACAGATCTGTTGATGAACGAACTGAAAGGCTCGTTCGACTTCTTCAGCGACTTCACGAACCTGAAAGTCAGGAGCCCGGGCTTTGGCCTGACCGTCGATTCGACGAAAAACCGGCGCATCGCGTCGATCGCGTCGGCGGGGTTCGCGCTGTCGGCGTGGGTGATCGCCGATCATCGCGGCTACCTGTCGCGCGCGGATGCGCTGACGATCACGCGCGGCACGCTCGACACCCTGCTCCACCGTGTCGACCACCATCGCGGGTTCTTCGCCCACTTCGTCGACATGGAGACGGGCCGTCGCATCAAGAAGTGCGAGTACTCGACCATCGATACCGCCCTCTGCCTCAACGGCGTGATCACGGCGGCCGCCTACTTCGATGACCCTGACGTGCGCGGGTTGGCCGATCAGTTGCTCGGCCGGGTCGACTGGGGCTTCCTCGTGTTCGAGGCCGACGATCACACGCTGTTTCGCATGGCTTACAACCCCGATCGCGGCGGCGATTACGTCACAGGCGATCCGGGCTTCATCCATCGCTGGGATATGGCGGCCGAGCAGAAGATGATGTACCTGCAAGCCGCCGCCCGCCTCGACCCCGTCGTGCTTCGTCGGTTGTACGCCGGCTTTTCGCGAGACACTGCGACGTTCGACGGCCAACCGGTCATCTTCAACCCGGGTGGCAACCTGTTCGCGTACCAGTTCAGCGAAGCGTGGCTCGACACCGCCCGCTACCTGGACCCTGATGGCGTGGATTGGTTCAAGAACACCCGATTGGCTACGCTGGCGAATCGCGAGTTTTGCCTGTCACAGGCGCAGGCCTTCAAGACGTATCACGACCGCAGTTGGGGCATCAGCGCCGGCGACAGCCCCTGGGGCTACGACGTGTCAGGCAGCCCGCCGGCGCGCGAGGAACCCAGGCCGAACGGCACTGTGTCGATTTACGGCGCCGTGTCGGCCCTGCCGTTCGTGCCCGATCTGGCGCTCGACATGATGACCTACCTGTACGAGACGCATCCACAGACCTGGGGCAAGTACGGCTTCTACGACGCCTACAACACGCACGTCTCACCCGCATGGTACAGCAGCGCGCTCTACGGCATCGACAAAGGCTGCTCGATGTTGATGGTCGAGAACTACCTCTCACGCCTGATCTGGGAGACGTACACCAATAGCGATGTCATCCAGCAGGCGTTGAACGTGCTGGGCTTCACCCGTCGAGATGCAGTGGCCGCGATGCCCTGACGCTGCTTCATCTGCGCCTGTCATTCTCGACTGCCTATCCCGCCTGGAGGGATCATGATCTCGCACGCGCCGGCCGACTACGCGTGTCCGTTCTGCAGACTCGTGCGCGGCATCGAGGACGAGCACGTGTTGAGCCACTCATCCGACATCGTCTATCGTGACAACGCATTGACGGCTTTCATCGGCTCGGGGCAGTGGCCGCGCAACCAGGGCCACGTGCTGGTCATCCCGAACGCGCATTTCGAAAACCTCTACGATCTGCCCGACTCGTATGGCGAACCCCTCCTGCGATTGACACGGCGGCTCGCCCTGGCCATGAAGGCCGAATATGGCTGCACTGGCGTGTCCACCCGGCAGCACAACGAGCCCGATGGAGGTCAGGACGTCTGGCATTTCCACGTCCATGTCTTCCCTCGTTACCCTGATGACGGTTTGTATTCGAGTTCGCGTGAGTTCATGCGGGCCGAACGACGAGCGGAGTTCGCCTCGCGGCTGCGAGCACGCCTCGAGGGCTAACCGATCGATCTCATCCAACGAGGCAGCGCAAAGGCCTCAGCGGGCCACGCTGCGGTGCAGAACCGACTGGAGCGCCTGCCGGCTGACCGGTTTGGCCAGGTAATCGTCCATGCCGGCGGCCAGACACTCCTCACGGTCACCGGACATGGCGTTGGCCGTCATGGCGATCACGTGGACGTGCCGACCGCCCGGTTGTCCGGCCTCCCACTCACGGATCGCGCGCGTCGCCGCGAAGCCGTCGAGCACCGGCATCTGACAGTCCATGAGGATCAGGGCATAGCGATCCGGGTGCTCCTGATAGGCAGCCTGGGCCGCGGCGCCGTCGCCGACCACCTCGACGTCGTATCCCAATTGATCCAGCTGAAGCATGGCCACTTTCTGGTTGACGGCGTTGTCTTCGGCCAGCAGCACGCGCTGGCGGGCGCCCGACTCGCTCGTCTGCGTCGAGCGCAGTTGACCTTCGTCGGACGTAGCCCGCGCTTCATCGACCGGCACGCGCAACGTCCTCGTCTGCGCCAATTCACCGCTGCGCAATGCCTGAATGAGCGCTTTCTCCAGTTCGTGCCGTTTAATGGGGCGTTGCACAACCCGCACGCGCGTCTCAGCGACGGCATTCGTTCCGTCATGCAACAAGACGCAGGGCAGCCGCTCGAAGGTAGGATCGACCTCGAGGCGTTCGCGGAGGTGCTCCATCGCGGCCTGAGCGGTCCAATGTCCGATGATGACGGCGTCGACCTGCGGCCCGTGGCTCAGCCGCGAAAGGGCAGCGGCCGGGTCAAACAACGATTCGGGCGCGAGGCCAAGGGATCTGGCATAACGTGTGGCAATGTCGTTGGAGACCGGTTCCGGGTCGACCACGAGCACGCGCCCACGCAGTCGCGCCGAAGCGGGCGGCGGCACGTCGATGGCCGGCGCGAAAGGCAACGATAGCGTCACGGTGGTGCCAACGCCCGGCCGGCTGACCAGCTGGACGTGGCCCGCCAGAAGATCCACAAGGCGCTTGACGATGGCGAGCCCCAGGCCCGTGCCGCCGAAACGCCGCGTGGTCGAATGCTCGGCCTGCTCGAACGGCTGGAACAAACGGGGCTGCGCGTCGAGAGGGATGCCGATGCCCGTGTCTTGAACACTCACCCGCAGGCTGGCGCCGTCGGGGCTAGCCGACTCGAGCTCGGCGCGCACCACAATCCGGCCATGAGTCGTGAACTTCACGGCATTGCTCAACAGGTTGAGCAGAATCTGGCGCAGCCGGCCGGCGTCGCCATGAAGCTTAGCCGGGATGGCAGGATCGACATACGTCAGGAGTTGCAGCCCTTTTGCCCGGGCCCGCGGGACCAGCACATCAACGGTGTTCTCGATCGTGGCCGCGACATCAAAGTCGTGAGGATCGAGGTCGAGGCGCCCGGCTTCGATCTTCGAGAAATCCAGGATGTCGTTGATGATGTCGAGGAGAGCATGGCCAGACTCGATCATCACCTGCACGCGGCTGCGCTGTTCGACGGGGAGTTCGGCGTCTTGCATGAGCTCGGCGAGTCCGATGATGGCGTTCATCGGGGTGCGGATCTCATGGCTCATGTTGGCCAGGAACTGGCTCTTCGCCTGAGTGGCGGCCTGCGCGTCGCGGGTCAGTTCTTGCGCGCGCTTGAGCGCATCCGCAAGATCGCGTTCCATCGCCTTGCGTTCAGTGACATCAGTGAAGACAGCCACTGACCCCACGAACTCGCCGTTTTGAATGCGGGGCGTAACCACGACCGACAAATCGACTGCCTGGCCATCGGCCCGCTTGATCTCGTTTTCGAAACGCAGCGTGCGCCGAGGGCTGCCGACGGACGGCCTCGAAGCAAGCCACTCGGGCGCGATGGATCCCTGTCCAAGGCTTTCCAGGTCGACGCTGAGGAAGTCGTCAACTGAACCCAGGCCAAGTATTTCTGCCCCGGCCGGGTTCAGGTATTCGCAGGCGTTTGTGGGCGAGAGCACCGCGACGCCCTGCCCCAGCGTGTTCAAGACAAGCTTCGCGAAGTCGCGTTCGGTCTGAACCTCGTCCTGCAATTCCTTGCGTGTCGTGATGTCCTCGAGCAGGCCGATCACCTGCGTGATAGCACCGTCCTCATCGCGTTCGAAGGCCAGATGACGACCCAATATCCAGCGGTACTTGCCCGTCGCATCTCGGAGCCGGAACTCGGTCTCGAGCAAACCGCCGTCGGGGAGTCTGAGCCATTCACTGCGCATCGACCGAACGCGAGGCAGATCGTCCGGGTGGAGGAGTTGCTGGAGAAGTTTGTCCCAGCCGATGGACTGCATCAGCGAGTCGCTGTAGCCCAGGCTCGCCGCGAGCGATCGATTGTTGAAGATCAGGTTGCCCGAATGGACGGCGTTGCCTACGTCAAGGACGTATAGGACGCTTGGCACCGTGTCGGCCACGCGCTTCGTCAGCTTCTGACTTTCGGCAAGGGCTCGTTCCGCACGCCGCGTTTCGGTCACATCTTCCCAAACGGCCAGGACCTGAGCGGGGCGACCGTCTGCATCTCGCTTGAAGATCCGGAAATGGAACTGGAGATCACGCCAATCGTCCCCGACATCGCGCATGCGCCAGCCGGTTTCCAGCGTCTCGTCATCGGGAAGCGTCGCGAGGCTGACCATCGCTGCCCCGACGCTTTCTTGATCGTCAGGGTGGATCTGGCTCATCCAGCTTTCACAGACACTGTTCACCGGTTGCATGGCCTGGAGGGCGAGCCGCGCCCGATCGCGGTTGGCATACACGATCTCGCGGGTCAGCAGATCGATCACCAGCACCTGATCGGGGATGGCTTCAGCCAGCTGCGCGACGAAACGCTCGTTCTCTTCGATTTGAAGCTGAGCGCGTTTTCGATCGGTCACATCCTGCACCTGAACAATCAGCTCGACCACACCATCTTCCGGCTTGACGATCGTTTGAGCCGTGTCCTGGATCCAGATCTCGACGCCATCGGGCCGGAGGAAGCGGTACTCCAACACGGGCGGCCTTTGCATCAGGTCGCCGGCGACAATGGCCGCTCGATCATCAGGGTGGATATGACTCAACCACTGACTGGCATCTTGCCTCAGGGTCTCCGCCGAAAGGCCAATGAGCCGCTGCATATTGGCGCTGACGAAGGTGCAGTGGACTTTGCGCGGCGGCCCCTGTCGCACCACAAGCGAATACGTGGCGAGCGGGCTGTTACTGACGATGTGTTGGAGCTGCGCCTGCGCCAGACGCTCACGCTCAAGGCTGGCGGCGTAGTCCCTTACAAGGCGATGGATGGCCTCGGCCGTCGCCAGGGTGGCCAGGATGCCCATCGCGTACAGGGCGATCAGGTGCCAGACGTCTGCGGTGAAGTGGTGAGTGGCCGGAATGAAGAACGCATTGACCAACACAGTCGTGGCCCACTGCACCCAACGGTCGTACCAGAGCGCCGCCAGGACGACGGCGCCGACGAACAGGCTGAGACCATAGCCCGGCAGATCGAACCCAAGGACGATGGCATCGGCAATCAGGCCGGCCACGGTAAAGAGCACCAGGAAAGCCACCGGTCCCGGTCGGTGGAGGAGCCGTCCGATCTTCATCGCCAGAGCGCCCTTTCAACGGTGATCCGCCGTCGATGACTGCCTGGCGCCTGCGTCGAATAGACGCAAACCGGGCAAAGGGGGAGTCGAGGAGGGGCAGTCGGGTCGCCGGCCACGGCCCGGAAAACGATTACGCTGAGAGGGCGCAATCTTCGAAGAACGCTCGAGAAACCTGTGACCGGCCGCATCATGCGATTGCCATTCAAGGGTAAAAGCCAGCGAATAAGGCCAACCCGGTGGAGCCCTTGGCCGGACCCGCCTTACGTCTTCTATAGACTAGGGGGAAATCACCCGCCCGTCCGTAAATGGGGGATAAAGGAGCCATGAACTCTCTGGAAACTATCGGTTTGCAAAACGGCGATAGTCTTTTGGGAAGACCCGCGAACGGACGAACCGGTCTGCCTCGAAAGGGTCATCTTGCTTGAAAGGCGATACATGAGCACCACCCTGCCACTCCTTGGCTTTCACCACCTCACGGCTGTTTCGGGCCGTATCCGCGAGAACAAACGTTTCTACACAGAAACCCTGGGGATGCGCCTCGTCAAACGGTCGGTCAATCAGGACGACACGACGGCCTATCACCTTTTCTACTCCGACAAAGTCGGCACGCCCGGAAACGATCTGACCTTCTTCGATTGGGCGGTGCCATCGGAGCAGCGCGGCAGTCACACCATCACACGAACCAGTCTGCGCGTTCGCGACGAAGCCAGCCTGAGTTACTGGCAGGAGCGGCTGAGCGCCGAACGTGTCTCGCATGGAGGCATCGTCCAACGTGACGGCCGGCTTTATCTCGACTTCGAGGATCCCGAGGGTCAGCGGTTAACGCTTGTAACCGACGAAGGCGCCGGCGATCCATCGACGCCGTGGGAGCGCAGCCCCGTCCCGGCTGAGCACCAGATCCGTGGCCTTGGGCCGATCACGATGACGGTGCCCAACCTGAGCGGCACTGATCGCGTGCTGCAGGGTGTGATGTCGATGCAGCCCGTGCGCGAGTACCCAGATCCGACAAATACCGAGCATATCGTTCAGGTGTACGTGATGGGCGACGCCAGGTCGAGCGAGCCGCACCGCGAGCTGCATGTGGCTGTTCGGCCCGACCTGCGAGCTGCCTACCCCGGCGCCGGCGGAGTCCACCACGTCGCCTTCCGGACGCCCGACGAGGCGAGCTATCACGCCTGGACCGAACGGCTGACGCAGATGGGCGTCCGCCACAGCGGCGAGGTCGATCGCTACTATTTCCGCAGTCTGTACTTCCGCGAGCCGAACGGCATCCTGTTCGAGATCGCGACGGACGGGCCGGGCTTTGCCGTCGATGAACCCGTCGAAACCTTGGGCGAGAAGACGGCGCTGCCGCCCTTCCTCGAGCCGCGTCGCGAGCACATCCTGGCGGGCTTGCAGCCGATCGATTGAGGCAGCCATGGCGTTCGCCGGTCTCCACCACGTCACGGGCATCACCGGAGACGGTCAGGCCAACGTTGACTTCTACGTCGGCCTGCTCGGTCTCCGGCTCGTCAAGCGCACCGTGAACCACAACGATGCGCTCACGCTGCATCTCTTCTACGGCGACGCTGTGGGTTCGCCGGGTTCACTGCTGACGTTCTTTGTCTGGCCAGGCGCGGCGCGCGGCCGCCAGGGAGCCGGCCAGGTCGGCGACATCGGCCTGATGGTGCCGCGCCAGCGCATCGGCGATTGGGTGCAGCGCCTCCTCAGCCGCGGCGTGCCGTTCGGCGGGCCGACGCAGGTCGATGACACGTCGCGCCTGACGCTGACCGACCCCGACGGCCTGCCGATCGAGATCGTGGGGGTGCCGAATGCGCCCGAAGGCAACCCGTGGCCGAAGTCGAGCGTCCCGGCTGAGATGCAGATCCGGGCGCTGCACCACGTGACCTTTTGGACCGAGGAGGTCGCCGCCACAGGCTCCACGCTCGAGACGCAACTCGGGCTGACGCGCACCGTGACGCGCGACGGTGTCACGACCTATCGAAGCGCAGACGCGCCGTGCCAGACCGTCTTCGTTCGTGACGTGCATGGTTTCTGGCCGGGCGCGGAAGGCTCAGGCGTGATCCATCACGTGGCCTTTCGTGTGCCTGATGGCGAAGCGCTGCAGGCGAACCTGACGGCTGTGACGGCGGTTGGCCTCGACGTGTCGAGCGTCCGTGACCACGGCTACTTCCAAAGCATCTACTTCCGCGAGCCCGGGGGAAGCCTGATCGAGATGGCGACCGACCAGCCCGGGCTCACGCTTGACGAGCCGCACGACCCGTTGGGCGAGCGTCTCGCCCTGCTGCCTGACCTCGAACCGCGTCGAAAGGAGATCGAGAATACCTTGCCTACCGTATCTCTGCCCGAACAACCGAGGGCCCCGCGGCCAGAACTCGGCTTCATCCATCGCTTCGAGCGCGGCAGCGGCCCGTTGACCCTGCTGCTGCTCCACGGAACCGGAGCCGATGAGACCCAGTTGCTCGATATCGGCCGCCATCTGGCTCCGAGCGCCCATCGCCTGGGCGTGCGCGGTCGATCGCTCGAAGAAGGTTCGCCGCGTTTTTTCCGACGTTACTCGGCTGTCAAGTACGATCAGGCTCACCTGCTCGAGGAGGCCGAAGCCCTGACGACCTTCGTGAAAGAGGCGTCTGAGGTGTACGACTTCGCGCCCGATCGGGTGGTGGCCGTCGGGTACAGCAACGGCGCGAATATCGCGTTAGCCGCGCTCAGCCACTGGCCCGCTGCTTTTGCCGGTGCCATTCTCTTCCGCCCTGTGATGGTGCTGGAGCAACCGCCGAACCGTGACCTGGCCGGGCTGCCGATCCTGCTGCTCGAGGGCCGGCTCGATTCATTCTTGCCGTTCGGAGAGGCCGTGGCGCCCTACCTCATCCAACAACGCGCGCGTGTGCAGAGCCAGCGCCTTGAGGCCGGGCATGAGCTCACGTCGGCCGACATCAAGATCGCGGGCGACTGGATGCGGGCTTCGGGGTTGTAGACCGTTGAAGGCGCGCTCAGAGGACCGGGGATTGTTCACCCTGCCGGTCCTTTGCCGCGGCGATGCCCTGTAAGCCTCAAGCCTTCGCAGCTAATAGCTTGTCCTTGTTGGGGATGACGCACAGGAAGCCCAGCGGTTCATCGCCGAGCGCGTGGAACTGGTGCACGTCGTTTGGCGAGATGTAGACCAGGTCGTTTGGCCCAACCTCGTAGAACGCTTCTCCGAGCCTGACGCGCGCCCGACCATGCAGGATCAGGACACCATGATCGTGCAGGTGATGTTCGAGCACCGTGTTCCCGCCCGGCAGGACCCTGAAGTACCGGAAAACGAAGTGGTCGGCGCCATCGTCGCGCCCGATCAACACCTTGCCCGACGCCCCCACCACGCCCGGCGCGTCGTACTCGCGATGCGTCGCGCCCTCCCAGTTCAGCGCGTTTGTTTCTCCGGTGAAACGATGGATCACACTCATAGACAGACCTTTGAATAGTGGATGGCCGGCGGCAAACCGCAGGTCACGATTGGCGATTGCCTGCCGCAGGATGGCAGTTCGAGGGCGCCCTCGCCTGACCACGACGATGCACCGCTGACGCGGTCTTTGCTATAACCTCAACCGGCTGCGCCGTGCCGTGACCACGCCGGTGTTGAGGCCGACAGCGTTCAGGCCGCCGAAGAAGCGCGCGTGCTCGATCTTGACGCAGCGATCCATCACCACGTCCAACCCCGCTGCCACCGCCTTCTCGGCCGCCTCCGGATGCACCACGCCCAACTGCATCCAGATCACCTTCGCCCCCACCGCGATCGCCTCGTCCACGATCGGCGGCACGTCCGCCGGGTTGCGGAAGATGTCCACCAGCTCCACAGCGCCCGGGTCAACCGCCACCAGCGCCGTCAGGCTGGGGTAGCTCACCCGGTTCAGGATCTGCTTCTCACGCGGGTTCACGGGCGTCACGTCGTAGCCGTGCGCCAACATGTAGATCGCGGCGAAATGGCTCGGCCGATACGGGTTCCCGCTCAGCCCCACCATCGCGATCCGCCGATAGCGCTCCAGGATCTCCAACCGCTCCGCCGCTGTGTCGATGACCTTAGCCATGGTGCTCTGCCTCGAAAAGTGCCAGCCGTCCAACCTTCGTCATTCGTCCCTCGTCATTCGTCTGCTTGCGTCGCCGCCCGCAGCGCCTGATCCAGATCCCAGAGCAGGTCCTCGATGTCTTCCAACCCGATCGAGAGCCGGATCATGTCCGGCGTCACGCCGCCCGCGGCCTGCTCGGCCTCGCTCAACTGCGCATGGGTCGTGCTCGCCGGGTGGATCACCAGCGACTTCGCGTCACCGATGTTGGCCAGGTGACTGAAGAGCTGCACACGCTCGATGAAGCGCCGCCCGGCCTCCAGCCCGCCGCGGATGCCAAACGTCAGCACCGCGCCGGGACCCTGCGGCAGGTATTTGCGCGCCAGCTCGCGGTACGGGCTGTCCGGCAGCGTCGGGTAGTTCACCCACGCCACGGCCTCATGCCCGGCCAGGAACTCCACCACCGCCTTCGTGTTCGCGACGTGCTGGCGCATGCGCACCCCGAGCGTCTCGAGCCCCTGCAGGAACTGGAAGGCGTTGAACGGGCTCAGCACCGCGCCGATGTCGCGGAGCGCTTCCACCCGCACCTTCATGATCCAGGCGAAGTCGCCGAAGGTCTCGTAGAAGCGGATGCCGTTGTAGCTGGGCGTCGGCTCGGTCAGGCCCGGGAACTTGCCGTTGTCCCACTTGAAGCGCCCGCTGTCGACGATCACGCC
Organism: Anaerolineales bacterium; assembly: GCA_044226485.1. Taxonomy (GTDB): domain Bacteria; phylum Chloroflexota; class Anaerolineae; order Anaerolineales; family UBA6663; genus UBA6663. Next base: position 137,045 of record JBGAGY010000008.1, on the reverse strand, counting down.
GCCGATGCTCGTCCCATGCCCGCCGATGAACTTGGTGGCGCTGTGCACGACGATGTCAGCGCCCCACTCGATCGGCCGGCACAGATAAGGCGTGGCGAAGGTGTTGTCGATCACCAGCGGCAGGCCGTGCTCATGCGCGACCCGGGCCAGGGCCTCGAGGTCGATCACGTTGATCTTGGGGTTGGCCACGGTCTCGGCGTACACGGCGCGCGTGCGCGGCGTGATCGCCTTCGCGAAGGCATCCGGGTCGTCGGGGTCGACGAAGACAGTGTCGATGCCGAGCCGGCGCAGGGTGACGTCGAACTGGGTGATCGTGCCGCCGTAGAGGGTCTTGCTGGCCACGATCTGATCGCCGGCGTTCATCAGGCTGACGATGGTCAGGAACTGGGCGGCCTGGCCGCTGCCGGTGGCGAGCGCGCCGACCCCGCCCTCGAGCGAGGCGACGCGCTCCTCGAAGGCAGCCGTGGTCGGGTTCATGATGCGGGTGTAGATGTGGCCGAAGCGCTGCAGCGCGAACAGGTTGGCCGCGTGCTGGGTGTCTTCGAACACGTAGCTCGTGGTCTGGTAGATCGGCATCGCCCGCGCCCCCGTCACCGGATCGGGTCGTTGCCCGGCATGCAGCGCGCGCGTGTTGAAGCCGAAGGTGTGTTCGGTCGTCATGAGCGTGTCGTTGGCCTTTGTGCGTGAAGCCGGGGCGTGGGCCTCACCATGTCGCGGCATCAGCGAGCAAATGGGCAGACCGACAAGATGCCGCTCGAAGTGCCCTGATCATAGCGGTAACGGAGGCAGTGTCAATCGATCGGGGAGAGGCGTTTCAAATGCGCAGGCTCCGGCTGACGTAGGTGCTGCCCGTCGTCACGGTGCGGATGGCTTCGATCAATTCCTCAGGCGCGCTTTCCTTCGTCAGGTACCCGTTCGCGCCGATCTTCAGGCTGGCCGTCACGAAACTCGTCGACGAGTGCATGCTCAACATGATGATGGGGAGATCGGGTTTGTCGTCCTTGATCTTGCGCAGCACTTCCAGCCCCGACATACCAGGCATCGTGATGTCGAGGATGATCACATCCCAATCGCTGGATCGGGCCTTGTCGAGCGCCTCGCGCCCGTTGTTGGCTTCGTCCACATAGGCGTCGGTGGCCTCTTCGCGCAGGATCTCCCGCAAACCTTTGCGCACGATGGCATGATCATCTGCGATCAAAATGCGCATCAGATTCGCGGCCATGCTTCACCTCTGTGGACAAGCGAGTGACGCCTCCCGGCCGTAGCGTGCCGAGAAGTGCGCAGATAGAGTCAGCCCTCCTTGAGGCTACTCCGGAAGACCAGAGCGGCCCAACCTCGTGATTGGACGAACGGCCGGATGGTGTGGATGGACCTTCGGCGCATTGTCTGGACCAGCGGGGGTGAGGTCGCTGCGTCTAGTGTATCGCCAATACGGGTGTCAAACGCACCCGCGAACTGGGACTAAGGTCCCCAATGAAGATCGTCTCAGCCGAATATCAAGGACCCTATCCAGCAGCAAGAATCGACTACAAATATCGGATGAATGCGTCATGAGACCGATGCGCTTGGAGGTGCCTATGAGCCGATCTCGAGCACCATCCAGTAATCGGTCTGGGCGTCATCGCCCATCACAAAGGCGTGGGTGCCGGCGAGCGCGAACCCCTGTTTTGTGTAGAACGCGATTGCCCTCGGATTGGCTTCCCAGACACCCAGCCAGACGATCTGCTTGCTCATCGATCTCGCGACGCTGACGCAGAACTTCATGAGGGTAGCCGAGATGCCCGTCCCGTGATGCTCTTTGACGACATAGAAGCGCTCGATCAGAAGCGCTGGCTTCTCGCGCACGATCACCGGGATGGTGTCGTCATGGGCATCCACGTCGTCGACGAGTTTGAGGTAGCCGATCACCACCCCGCGTTTCTCGATGAAGAAGAAGGCGTTACGGGGGTCGCTGAGCTCGGCCACCACTCGATCTGGTTGAAAAGCAGAGTCGAGATACGCCTGCAGGTTCTCGGGCGTGTTGAGGTGTGCGAAGGTATCGGCGTACGTGTCGATGGCCAGTCGCCGTAGCGCATCGGCCTGCGGGAGGCCGATGCGGATGGCAGTCAACTCATCGGTCAACGTCGTTCGCGTGCCCACAGCGAACATCATCCATCCTCATGACCCGACGCGCAGCACGGCCTTGCCGATGTAGCGCCGTTGCTTCAATCCTTCGGCGATGACGCCCACGCGAGTCCAGTCCTCCTCGATCTCGATCGGGGTTCGCAAGCGACCGTCGGCCACGAGCGCCAACAGCCGGCCCAGATCGGCCGCGATCGGCCGGCGGGCGATTTCGTTGAACAGCAGGAAACCGTACAGCTGACCGCCGGAGGCGAAGAAGCGCCGAGCGTCGAAGGCGGTTTGCGCAGATGCCGAGACGCCGAGAGATACGCAGACTCCGCCGTACGTCAGCAGGCCGAGCGCCCCACCCAACACCGCGCCGCCGACGGACTCCACGATCGTGTCGTAAGGTCCGAAGTCCGCTGCGGCTTCGCCGTGGTCTCCGATCGCCACTTCATGGGCTCCGGCAGCCCGAACCAGCTCAGCCTGATCGGAGCGTCTCACGAGCGCCACGACCCGAGCACCCGCCAGGCGGGCCAGCTGAATGGCGAACATCCCGACACCGCCGGTGGCCCCGGTGACCAACACGTTTCGTCCGATGCCCACGCCGCCGCGTTCGAGCGCATGGAGGGCCGAGAGCCCTGCCACCGGCAAGGTCGCAGCCTGTGCGAACGAGACAGCCTCCGGTATAACGGCGAGCGACGTGGCCGGCGCTGCGATCAACTCGGCCCAGGCCGCCGTTCCGAGCATGCCCACCACTCGACTGCCCTCGACGGGGCCCGCGCCCGAGACAGCGGCGCGTTCCACGATGCCGGCGAAGTCCCAGCCAATGCGCGTGCCCTCGGGCGCAGTCAGCGCGCGGTTCACCTCGCCGCGATTCAACGAAATAGCCTTGACCCGGACCAGGGCTTCGCCTCGTTCGGGCGACGGAGCGTCGACGGTTTGCAACGCCAATCGCCCCGGCGCGTTTGGATCGACTACCACGGCCTGTATCGACGACATCGATGAGTCCTCCATCCAAAAGGGTGCGGAGCCGGCCCACGGGCCGGTGCCCATCCGTCGCAGGGACCCTCCGCGTTCGTCTTTCAGTCGGCTAGGAGCGCGCGTGGGGCGGCGCCTTTGTAGGATCCATGACGAGCTCGAGCAGGCGCCTGGCTTCAGGCCCGGTGACGGAGCCGGCGAGTTCGACCTGCACCACACGTCCATCAGCAAAGACCATGGTGGGTGTGCCGAAGACGCCAGGGTTTTCGATGGCCTGCTGTTGACCGGCCTGGATCGCCTTCATGAGATCCGGATCCTGCCAATCCGCCTGAAAGCGTGGAAGGTCAAGCGCCGCCTGCCGCCCGGCTGCGAGCAGTGTCCGCTCATCGCCGAGATCGAGCCCGTTATCGTGGACGGCTTCAAAGAGGGCCGCTCGGAAGGCCGTGGCCGCCCGGGAGCCCTGGCGGGCTGCCGCTTCGGCGGCAATGAAGCCGCGCAATTCGGAATCAGCCGCGTACCAGGCCTGGCCCCAGTAATCAATCTGGCCATGCGTGCGAATGGCATAGGGGCGCCACTCCACTGCGAGATCACGGCCGGTCTCACGAAGCCAGGCATGGGCTCGGTAGCTGCCCTGACAGGCAAAGCTGAAATACAGTTTGATGGCGGTCGACAACGCTCTTCCCCCTGGACGGCCCAGTGCCGCTAGTATGCCACGGTTCTCTGCCCGCCACCGCCATTGAATAAGCTATGGCCGACGCCACTCCGATCTCGCGCTTTGGCTGCGTGATTCGCTGATGTGACCCGATGGGAAAAAGCAGGTGATGCATCAGGGCGTGGCAGGCAGCGACTCACGCCGGGCGGCGGCCGCGTAGGCGACGTTGAGCGGCAGCGTCCACCATAGCCCCACCGGCGAGCGAGCCATCCGTCGCGCGATGCTCCCGGCCGAGTAGAAGCGCCTGTACGCCCGACGATAGCCGTCGAGAAGCGCTTCGGCGCTCATCAGCTTGGGTTGATAGACGACGGCGTCGCGCCCGTTGTATCGCGCCCAATCACGCGACAGGATCCGGCCTTCTGCCTCGAGGCGCTTGAAGAGCCGTGTGCCCGGGTAAGGCGTGAGGATGTTGAAGGTCGCGTTCTGAACGCCCACGCCCTCAAGGAACGCGATCGTCTCGTCGAAGACGCTTTCGGTGTCGTGATCAAAACCGAAGACAATCCCGGCCTGCACCGCGATGCCGTGAGCATGAATGCGCTCGATGATCCGGGCATAGTCGTCGACCCGGTTGAAGCGTTTGCCCACCCCGTTCATGCTGGCCTGCGAAACGGATTCGAGTCCAAGGAACAACTGCTTGCAGCCGCTGCGAGCGGCGAGTTCGAGAAACGCCTCGTCGCGGCCGGCATGCAGGCTGGCCTGGCTGCTCCACCACTTCCGATGCGGCTCGATGGCTCGACAGAGCTCGCGGGCATAGTCGAGGTCGTTCGCCAGATTGTCATCCCAGAAGATGATGACCTTGCCCTTGAACGAGGCGTACTCGGCGGCGACTTGTGCGACCGGGCGCCGTCTCACGCGGCGCTGATACATCGGCACGAGCGCGCAGAACTCGCAATCAAAAGCGCAGCCGCGCGTGGCGAACAGCCGCCCGGCCGTCAGGTCGCGCCGATGGTAGTGCTCCTTGCACGCCATCGGAACGTGTTCGAGCAACGGCGGCGTCTCGGGTTGATAACGACGCGCGGGTCGGCCCGACTCGACGTCTTGCAGGAACGCCGGCCAGGTCTGCTCGGCCTCGCCGACGAAGATCACGTCAGCGTGCTCGGCAGCTTCTTCGGGCACGAGCGTGACATGCGGGCCGCCAAGGGCCACCAGAACGCCACGGCTTCGAAACTGCGAGGCGAGTTCGTACACATGCGGGGCGCTTGGGGTGTGGAACGTGATTGCGACCACGTCCACCGGCGTCGTCACGTCGACCGGGGTCACGGCCTCGTCGACGTGAAGCACGTCCCAGCCGGGTGGGACGAACGCCGCGAGGTAGGGCATCGTGATCTGCTGGAAGTTGAGGACGCGTGCCCGGCGCACGCGCAGGATCTCGGGCGACGACGCTGTGATCAAGAGAAGCCTACGCATCGGGCGGACCATCCAGACCTCATCCTCTTCCGGGGTCGATCGGCTCAAGGGTTTTCGAAAGCTGACGTCGTCAACCTGGGCCTGTCGCTCAGGACCGAGGTCAGCCAGCCGCCGCCGAGCGGCGTCCATGCGTCGATGATACCCGCTAGAAGTCATCCTAAAAATGGCGCCTGAGCAGAATGCAGATGCAGGCCAACTGGACAAAGGCCAAGTAGTTCTCGATTTTGCGCTCGTAGCGGATCACGATCCGGCGGAAGTTCTGGAGCCAAGCGTTGGTCCGCTCGATCTTCCAGCGTCGTTTGTAGCGGCGCAACGGTCGTCCATCTTGGGTGAACCGGCGCCGGTTCGAACGGTTCGGCGCGATCAGTTCAATGCCTCGGCGAGCAAGGCGAGCATCATGTCCGTCACTATCGTAGGCTCCGTCGCCGATGAGGCGGCGGGGTCGAGCCGGGACAAAACGGGCTGCAAGAGTCGGTTCAACGAGGGCGATTTCAGCCGTCGAAGCAGCCGATACGTGAATGGCGACAGGAAGACCAGTGCGGTCTGCGATTGCCATGATTTTGCAGCCTTTTCCACGCCGCGTCTTGCCGATCGCGGCTCCCCCTTTTTCGCGGACACGAAGGTGGCGTCGATGAAGCATTCCGAGAGATCCAGCTTGCCGCGCCGTTTGAGATCACGGGCCAGCGCTTTGAGGACCTTCTCGAACACGCCGGACCTGACCCACTCCTGGAACCGCTTGTGGCAGGTCGACTTGGACGGGTATCGCGGAGAGGGCAGATCCTCCCACTGCGCACCCGTGCGCATCACCCACAGAATGCCGTTCAGCACCGCTCGATCCGGGCAGCGCGGCCGGCCTTTGCCGTCGGCTCGTGCCGGTCGCTTGGGGATCAAGGGCTCAACCACCGCCCACTGTGCATCCGTTAGGTCCATGGCTGCCGCACCTCTCGGTACGGCGCAGTGTACCCATTTTTAGGATAGCTTCTAGGGTGTTCGCCAGCCCGAGCCGTTGACCCGATGTTTGCCAGCGACGCAAAGCAGTGCGCCCACGACGATCCAGGGGCGAAATCCGACTCGCGGGGGATCAGCATTCACCCCCCAGGAGGAACCCGTTTGCCCTGACCTGACCTATTGTTGAGCCTGGAGGTCGACGTGGTTGAAAAAACTCTGGTTCGTGTTGAAAACGTGGAACGCCGTCTGTCTCAGGGCGAGCGCGAGTTGAAGGTCCTCAATGGGCTGTCGTTCGACGTGCCGGCCGGTGCCTGGCTCGCTCTGACCGGGCCATCCGGCTCGGGGAAATCGACACTGCTCGGCATCCTGGCTGGCATCGATCGACCGACGAGCGGCAGAGTCTTCCTGGACGGCGCCGAGGTCAGCGCCCTTAGCGAGGGGCGATTGGCGCGATTGCGCAACGAACAGATCGGCGTGGTCTTTCAATCCTTCCACCTCATCCCCACTCTGACGGCGCTCGAAAACGTCGAAGCACCCCTGTACATCCACCCTCAGCGTGGCAAGGCGCGCGCCCTGGCGTCGGACATGCTCGCCATGGTGGGACTCAGCGAGCGGATGAAGCACTTTCCGCATCAACTCTCGGGCGGCGAGCAACAACGAGTGGCTATCGCCCGCGCCCTGGTCTGCAGCCCGCGCCTGTTGATCGCCGACGAGCCAACCGGCAACCTCGACACCGGCACCAGCGCGCAGGTGCTCGACCTGCTACGGCAACTGCGTTCGCACCTCGGCCTGACTGTGGTGATGGCCACTCACGATCCTGTGATCGCAGCACGGGCCGACAAGCGCCTGCACCTCGTCGACGGGCGCTTCGTTGACGCGCCGGTTCAGGCTTCGTTCGCTCTCGGCGGTCGACCATGAACACCGCTGCGTTCTACGTACGGCTTGCCTACTTGAATCTCCGACGCGGCGGCCAGCGCGTGGTCGTCGCGTTGTTGTGCGTGGCTTTCGCCGTGATGACGCTCGTCTCGATGACCCTGATCGCGCAGTCGATCAAAACCGCCATCGTCGTCAGTCCGGCTGAGTTGCTCGGCGGCGACCTCAGCATCGTCCGCCGCGTCGAGGACGCCTTCAGCCCCGAGAACCTCGGCCAGCTCGAGTCCCTGCGTGCCAAGGGCGAGCTGTCGGCCTACACCCTGATCGCCTATCGCACCTCGCTGGCGTTTCGTCCGGCCGACTCGGGCGAGTTGCGCTTCGTCGGGATCGGAATGGGCATCGAGCCCGACACGTATCCGTTGGTCGGGTCGCTGCCGATCGAGGGACTGAGCGGTCGAGCTCTGCCCAACGTCCTCCGCGACGTCGGCGACGTGATTGTGACCCGCGACCTGGCGCGCGAATACAGGCTCGCGGTGGGCGATGCCATCGTGCTGACGGATCTCGAGGTCGGCGTCCCGGTGCCGGCCGTGGTGCGCGGCATCGCGACCGACACGCCAAACCATCAGGGCGACAAGGTCTACTACGCCCTCGCCACTGCCGAACGATTGGCCGGCGGGCACGCCGCCGCCAACACCGCCATCGCCAACACGACCCAGCCCGAGGCCGTGACGACCGACCTGGAGCGCGACGGCTGGGCCGTCGACTGGGCGGCGGGCCGTCTGGCCGACGACCCCGGCAATACCTGGGTGGCCGGGCTGCGCGGGGCGGGCGTCCTCGGCCTGCTGGTGGGCGGCATCGGCGTCGCCAACACGATGCAGGTGCTGCTGCGGCGTCGGCGTCGAGAGATCGCGATCTGGAAGACTCTGGGTTATCGCTCGCTCGACCTGGGCCTGATCTTCACCATCGAAGCCGCGCTGTTGGGCCTGGCCGGCAGCCTGCTCGGCACGGCGCTCGGCCTGCTCGTCAGCGGCGCCGTCCTTGATTTCGTCCACAACAGCTCGAGCACCCTTTACGCCTGGGCCTTCTCGCCCACCCCGCTGTGGATGGGTCTGACCGTCGGCACGTTGATGACGATGCTCTTCTCAGTCTGGGCCATCGTTGATGCGAGCCGCGCGCAGCCGATGGAGCTCTGGCGCAACGAAACGCTTCGCGCCGGTCAGCGGATCGGCTGCGCGTCGATCGGCCTCGGTGCGCTGCTGGCCGTGACGTTCGCGGCGCTCGCCGGGGTCATCATGGAGTCGGTGACTTCGGGTCTGTGGCTGCTCGTCATCGCGGGCGTCGGGCTCTCGGCACTGGCCCTCTTCTTCGGCCTTCTGTTGTGGATCACCGCGCGACTTCTGCCTGTCCGGAGTCTGCCGATCGTACAGATGGGGTTTCGCAGCCTGCAGCGCCGCGGAGCGGGCCTGATCTTTGCCATGATCGCGCTGTTCATCGGCGTGGTGTCGATGAGCGTCGGCCTGATCGTCGCGCAGTTCACTGAGGGCGGCGCGGCACTTGGATCTGACGACGCCTTCGCGAGCTACAACGTGGCCATCACTGCGAAAGCCGATCAGGAAGCGGTTGTGAGATCGGCGGTGCAAGCCGAAAACCCCGAGAAGATCGGTGTCGGCTACACCGCCCCGCTGACTGAGATCCGGTCGGACGATGGGAGCCCACTCACGGCCATCGCGCCAGTGTTGGTGGCCCGTTCCGATCCCGAAGACTACGTCGTCGACGATGCGGCCGTGACGAGCGAGGTCGATGGCGTGTTCGTGCCTGTAACCTCCGGCCTTCAAGCGGGCGACGCTGTGGCCGCCACGCTGAGCGACGGCACCCGGCGTTTGTTCACCGTCGCCGGAACGTACGGCTTTGGCGCCGACACGCTGGCGCCGCAGCCGCCGGCCGGCTTGCTGATGTCGATCGATGGTTTCAAGCGCGCGACAGGCCCAGAGACCGTGACCGTGTTCGTCAGGCTGGCCCCCGATCACCTGGCCGACGGATCGGCCGCCCTGGGGAGCGCCATGCCACAGGCCACGGTCCTCAACCTGGTGGGCTATGCCGGCCGCTACATGCGGACCTATCAGAAGACCTACGTCATGCCGTTGGCGCTGTCGGCCCTGGCCTTGCTGGCCGGCCTGCTGCTGGTGGCTAATGCGGTCAGCCTGGCGATGCTCGATCGGCGTTTCGAGATCGGCGTGCTGAAGACAGTCGGTTATTCGCGCGCCCAGGTGCTTTCGATGCTGGTCGTCGAGTACGGTTGGGCCGGGATCCTGGCGACCGGCGTCGGCCTGGCCGTCATGGAAGGTCTGATGGCCCTGCTGACCGTGGGCATGGGGCCGGCGGCGCTCATCCTTTTGTTGAACCCGTCGTCGCTGGCCTTGATCTCGTTCAGCAGCATCGGCCTCAGTGTGTTGACCGTGATCGCCATCGGCTGGGCGCCGACGGGCGTCTCGCCGATGACGGTTGTCAAGGAGACGGCGTCCTAGCGCGCCAGCAGCTGGCCGTAATAGACGCGCGTCAGGTAGTCGAAGGAGATTCGGTCATTCAGGCTGTGCGCGTCGTAGATGCGCCGTAGTTCGGCCAACATCGGCTCATGGCCCGGCTGGCCTTTCTCAGGCGCATAGGAGGAAGACAGCAGCCGGCCTTGAAGCCCAACGTAGTCGAACTCCTGACGATTGGGAAACGTCCGCAGTCGAAATGAGCCCGGGGCGAAGAACTCTCGCAGGATGGCGTCGTCGATCAGGCGATGATCTACCTGGGCGTAATCGGTGGCGAAGCGCTGCAAGAGTTGTTCGTAGGCACGCAGAAACGGCGTCGTCTCGGTCTCACGCTCGTTCCAGACCAGGGCCACCCAGCCGCCCGGCTTCAGGATGCGGTCGAACTCGAGGCGTGCTTTGGCCCGATCGAACCAATGGAAGGCCTGGCCGGCCGCGACGATGTCGACGCTTCGATCCGGCAGAGTCGTCGCCTCGGCAGTGCCGGTCAGGCTGTGGAAGCCCGCGACATCGGCAAGCCATCGTTCGGCGGCCGTTCGCATCTCGGCGTTCGGCTCGACGGCCCAGACCGTGGTGCCGTAGCGCAGGAACAACTCGGTGAGGAACCCGGTCCCTGAACCGACATCAGCAACCGTGGAACCCGGCGTGAGCCCGCAATCGTCGCGCAAGACGTCGATGACGGCGTATGGATACCGAGGCCGATACTTGAGATAGTTTTCGACGCGGTTCGAAAAACGGCCCACGCTGTCGGTCATGAGGATCTCGGCTCCGGATTGAAGCGGATCGCCGCTGGGGTTAACTGATGAACGCTTGCCGGGTCGCGCGGTCAGGCGTGGCCAAGCGTGGTGTTCAGTTGATGCGCGAGCCTGATCAGTGGATTGAAGATCACATCGGGGTCATCGAGGCTGGGCGCGTTGAGGGCAGGCTCCCACAACGCCGCCAACGTTCGCACGATGCGTTCCTCGACGATGCCCCAGAGCGGATCATTGGGCAGACAGCGACCGGCCAGCGCGCTTTGCCCAAGGACGTGAAGAAAGCGGTTGCGATTGAGTTCGGGATCGTTGATGACTTCAAGCCGCGCCGGCAACTGTCCGCTTGTCTCGGCCAGGCGCCGTTGAACGGCACTGCTTGTGAAGAAGCGGATCAGGTCCATCGCGTCCACAGTCTCGAGGCTGCGTTGCCAGACCACGAGGCTCGACCCACCCGTCACCGGGACGCCCGGGATCGCCGCCACGCCGAGGTCATCAAGCATCTCCGGGCGCTGCACGGAGACCTCTCGAAACACCCAGGGTCCGCTCACGATCGCGGCAGCGCGGCAGTCGACGAACACCTGATCCGCCTGGGTGTCAGTCAGCTCGCCGAAGTGGGCTCCGGCCATGGAACGATACAGCGCCAGATATTCTTCAATAGCCTGGAGGGCCGTCGGCTGATCGAACAACACACGTTTGCCGGCCTCGTCCCAAAGCTCGCCGCCGCGGGTCCAGACCCAGCCCACCATGTTGATCAACGAGTTGCGTGCCTGTCGTTTTGTCGCTCCCACGACCGCCGTCTGACCACTTTCGACAAGGGCGCCGATGGTGCGATCGATGTCATCACAGGAAGCGAAGGCTGTGCGCTCGTCGATGCCGGCCCGGGAAAGCGCCGAACGCCAGTAGAAGAACGCGCGCGTATCCACCTGCCACGGGATGGCCCAGACCTGGTTTCCACTACAACCCGTGTTCCAGAGTGAGTTCAGGAATGCCTCGGAACCGCCGACGTGTTTGATGTCGCCGGCCGAAAATGGTCGCAACGCCTGCATCCCACGCAGCGCCGTGATCCAAGAGTTGCCGACCACTGACACATCCGGCCCATCATGATACGTCGCGAAACGCTGAAGATCATCCCAGGCAGTGACCCAGTCGAGGACAATGAGCTCTACATGAACGCGCTGCCGAGTCTCGAACTCCTTAATGAGTTGAGACAGCTGCGTCATTTCGCGCTGTGAAGCGCCCATCAATGAGACCTTCAGTGTAACCATGGCTTACACCGCTTCACGTCGACAGGCTGGTTCTGGGCAATGCGGGGGTATTCTACGCAGCATTGGATTTTTCGCCTCTGCTGCGACCTGCGGCCACCATGTCAATGGACATGGCGCTCCCCCCATTGGCCTGGATCTTACTTCCTCGGAAGATACACGCCTACTGGTAGTCTATACAACTTGTAGGACAAAGAATGACATCCTCTTAATAATGTCTTGAGCGTTTTATAGAACGTTTGTTTCGATGCTGCGAATTTCGACATGACGCGGACGGTTCAGCAAGCCAGCCACATGTCGAGATTCGAAACACCTGGCGGGTCCTCGAACGAAGCGAGCTCCTCGAATCCGAGCTTGCGGTAGTAGGCAATCGCGCGCGCGTTGGTCGCCTGGGTACCACCCAGCAATACCATTCGCCGCCGGCCGGCCGCGCGCGCGATGAACCTCAACGGATCGAACAACCGGGTTCCCAGGCCCTGACCCTGAAACCTATCCGCCACGGACGGCGCGAACGTGCAATCCACATCGCTCGCCAGAGAGATGCCATGCGCCGCGTAGCGCTCGCGTTCGTAGACAGTCACCGACCACATCAGGATGAAATAGGCGACCAGATCGTCGCCGGTCACGGCCACCCAGCGGAGGACGCGCGCTGCGTCGATTTCGGCGCAGAGCTGCGTCGCTGTCGCGGAGTCGAGCGGGTGAGGGCCGAAGCGGCTGCGCGTCTCAGCCGACAGCGACTCGAAATAGGCACCCAGACCAGAGGAGTCGTCGGGCACTAACGGCCTGGCCAACAGCTCCTCACCGGAGGGCGTCGTAAGCGACACAGCGAACGAAAGCGGGTCAGCCGCAAGATTCTGTAGGAGCGTTTGATCCGTCGACATGGTCGCTGTCTCAGGGGGCGTGGCGCTCGATCTTGTAGCAGGCCAGAATGTTGCCTGACCCCTGCCAGGTGCGCGTATGCAGGAGCTTGAGCGAAACCGACGGACGGCCGATGAACAGCGGCGTGCCGCTGCCCGCGATCATCGGAAAGTAGGTCAGGTGAAGTTCATCGACGAGGTCGTGGGCGAGCAACTCATTCCAGAGCGTCCGGCCCGAAAACAAGAAGATCTCGCGACCGGGATGCCCCTTGAGCGCCGCGATCTCGCGCGGCCCGTCGGCGCGTGACACGATGCGCGTGTTGGTCCACGGCGCAAGTTCGTCGACGGTCAGGTGGTCGGACACCACGATCTTGTCGATCGAGCGAATCAGAGCCGAGAACTCGCGCCGAATCGCCGTCGAGTTGGGGTCTGCAGGTACGCTCTCCCAGTACGCCTTGTTTCCCAGAAATGACGCCCGGCCGCTGAACAGGAGCGTGTCGGCTGCGCGAAGGCGCTCGGTGTTGTAGTGATCGAAGTTCTGATCGCCGGCATAGTCGGGATGGAAGTACGTGAACAACGAGTCGAGGTCCCGATTGGGGCCTTCGTAATAGCCGTCGACCGAGGAGAGATTGCTGACGATGAGTTTGCGCACGACTGAGCTCCTGTTGACGCAGCCCTGAACGAACGTTCCGGAATGGTAGCGCGTTACCGATGCGATTTGAAAGTCGGAATGACGTCGCCCATGAGCGATTCAAGCGTGGTCAGATCCGGGAAGCCACCGCAATCGATCAGGAAGTAATCGACGCCAATGTCGACGAACTGGCGGATCTGGTCGATCATCTCGCCAGGCGTCCCGACCAAATCGAAATTGTTGCTTGCCGGGTCCAGGCCGTATCGATCGCCGGCCAGCTGCAGGGCTTGTTCGCGAGTAGGCGCGCAAATGCAACCACCGCCCCAGGTCCGTCGAAGCGTGCTGGGCTCACGGCCGATAGCGGTGCAGGCGGCGTCGAGCATTTGCGAAAGTCGCCGGTACTCAGCCGGGCCGGTCGACGAGACGTTCCACCAATCCGCATAGCGCGCTGCGAGCCGCAACATGCGCGGACCAAAGGCGCCGAGCATCAAGGGCGGCGGTGGCTCAGGCGGCGGCTCACAGCGCGCGCCCTCGACGCTGTGGTGGCGGCCCTGAAAGGTGACGGGGCCGCCTTTCCACAGACGTGTGATGATCTCGAGCGCCTCGGCGAGTTGATCGACCCGTGCGCCGGCCGTCGGGAAGTCGTAGCCGTAGGCAACGTGCTCGGCTTCATTCCCGCCGGCGCCGATGCCCAACACGTAGCGGCCGCCACTGAGAAACTGAAGTGTCGAGGCCATCAGTGCCACGAGACCCGGCTCGCGAAACGACTGGCAGACCACCGAATGCCCGAACCTGAGTTGCGGATGTCGCGCCGCAAGGAACGCCAGCGTGGTGAACGATTCGAGCTGGTCGGAGTAGTCGGGCTGGAGATGGTCGACGCACCAGGCCGAGTCGAACGAGCCGGTCGCCAACTCGAGCATGCGGTCAAGCGTCGCGAGGAACGACGGGCGGTCAGCCGCCGTGGACGCCCCTTGAGGAAGGATAAGCCCGAACTGGATGGACATCGACGCTCTCCTGGGCGACGCCAGAGACAGGTGACCGGCGTTGCCGTCCTAGATCTTATCGTCCCGGCCATGAGGAGGCAGGGCCAGGCTCCGGCGTCTCGACGTACACTGGGTGCAATCCGGATGGCAGAGGAGAAGGTGAAGTGGATCCAGTGATCATCGTGCATGGCGGGGCTGGCAATGATTTCGACGATCGTGTCGCCGAGTTTCGCGCAGGGGTCGAACGCGCCGCTCAGGCCGGTTGGGCCGTGCTCGAGCGCGGCGGCTCGGCCCTCGATGCCGTGGAGGCCGCCGTCCGCGTCTTGGAGGACGATCCCGTTTACGACGCGGGGCATGGCTCGTATCTCAACGCCAACGGCGACGTCGAGATGGATGCCATGATCATGGAAGGCGCGCGGCTCGGGTATGGCGCGGTCGCCGGCATTCAACGCGTGTCCAATCCCGTCAGCGTGGCCCGGCTTGTGATGGAACGAACCCCGCATTCGCTGTTCGTGGGAGCGGGCGCTGAGCAGTTTGCCCGGTCGGTGGGCGTGCCTGTGTGTTCGATGGAGGAGCTTGTGGCGGGCAGCAGCACACATCAGCTGCGCCCTGAAGATCGCGTCTTTCGGGCGGATCGCACCGGAGATACTGTCGGCGCCGTCGCCCGCGACGCCAATGGGCATCTGGCCGTGGCCGTCTCGACCGGCGGCACGGCCGGCAAGATGCCCGGCCGTGTCGGCGACAGCCCGATCGTCGGCGGCGGCGGTTATGCCGACAACGAAAACGGCGCCGCCGCGGCCACTGGCCACGGCGAGCCGTTGATGCGGATCCTGTTCACAAAGACCGCCTGCGACTTGATGGGCCAGGGCCTCTCGCCTCAACAGGCGGCGGACGACGTGCTACGCCGGCTCGACAAGCGCCTCGGGCTGGTTCAGGCCGGCATCATCCTGGTCAACGCTGCCGGCGAGGTCGGGGCGGCCTTCAACACGCACCACATGGCCCATGCCTGCATCCGCCCCGGCGAACGCTGGGTCAGAGACTGACCCGCTTGGTCCCTCTCTACGCCGGGACGGGCTCGCTCTCGACGATCTTGTCGAGATCGAGCAGGATGACAAGCCGCCCTTCGAGGCGCGCGATGCCCTTGATGAAGATCGAGTCGGCGGTGGACGTGACCGACGACGGCGGTTCGATCGAAGCGGCGTCGAGGTTCAACACCTCGCTGACGCCGTCAACGATCATGCCGACGACATGGGCGCCCATCTGCACCACGACGATCCGCGTGTCGGCGTTCGCCTCTGCGGCCGGCAGCCCGAACCGGCGGCGCAGATCGATCACGGGCAACACCTTGCCGCGCAGGTTCGTCACCCCGACGACGTAGGGCGGCGAGCATGGCACCGAGGTGATGGCCTGCGGCTTGAGGATGCTCTCCACAGCGCTTATGTCGACGCCATAGTGTTCACGGTGCAGATCGAAGACAACGATTTGGTGATCCATAGCTGATGAATGGCCTCTCTCCATGGAAAGACGCGGGCCGGATCATCTTCGGCCCGCGTCGTTCTGTACGATCAACGCCCGAATGACGCCACCGCGACGGGTTTTCGAGCAGCCGCCACAGCGACTGTGCGAGTTTCGACGGCGTGTCCGCCGGCGTCAGCTAGCTTGAACTGCGCCACGATCTGACGCAGGCCCGCGGCCATGTCGGCCAGCGATTGGGCCGAAGCCGTCACTTCCTCGACCTGCGCGCTCATCTCTTCGGCTGAGGCCGAGACCTCTTCGACAGCCGCGCTGTTTTCTTCGCTGACGGATGCGATGTTCTCGATCGACTGCATGACGGATCCGGCGCCCGCCGCCATCTCTTCAGTCGCTGCAGTGTTCTCTTCAACCACGGCGCTGACCGTGTCGGTGGCGTTCACCATCTCGGTCGACAGCGACCCCATGCGCTCAGCCGCCTGGCGCGCCGCCTCGGCCTGCTGCCGAACGGCTTCGGCCGCCGCGAGGATGTTCGCCAGGGCCTGCCCGGCCTCGGCTGCCTTGCGCATCCCCTGCTCGACTTCCTGCCCGCCTTCATCCATCGCCCGCATCGCTTCGGACACTGTCGATTGAATGCCCCGGATCAGGCCGCCGATCTCCTTGGTGGCCGTCGACGAGCGCTCGGCCAGCTTGCGGACCTCGTCAGCGACGACCGCGAAGCCCTTGCCGTGCTCGCCAGCGCGGGCCGCTTCGATCGCGGCGTTGAGCGCCAACAGGTTCGTCTGCGAAGCGATGTCGTCGATCGTCTCGACGATGACGCCGATCTGGTCGGAGCGCTCGCTCATCTCCTGGACCTTCATGGCTGAAGCGCCCACCTTGGCTTTGATCGTGGTCATGCCCTGGACGGTGTCTTCGACCTTGCGAGCCCCGTCGCGAGCCGCGGCCGCCGCGGCAGCCGAGTCGCGTGAGACAGCTTCGGCGTTTCCGGTGACCTGCTGGATCGTGGCCGACAGCTGAGACGTGACCGTGGCCGCGCGTGTGACAGCACTGCCCTGCTCCTGAGCGCCCTGAGCCACGCCGTCGATGGCACGCTTCATCTGCTCCATCGAACCCGCGGTCTTGGTGATGGCCTCGGTCTGCTGGCTTGTGCCACGCGCGACCTGCTGGACGGTCGCCGCGATCTGCGACGTCGCCTGGCCGGCCTGGACAGCCGCGTCCGCCAGTTGCGATGACGCTGCCGTGACGCTGTTCGCGCTGCCGGCCACCTGGCTGACGGCAGTGCCGAGGTGCTCCGTCATCTCGCTAAAGGCCTGACCGGCCTCCTGCATTCGCGTGACGATCGTGTTGAAGGCGATGGCCAGCTGTCCGACTTCGTCTTTGCCGTTGACCGGGATCTGGCGCGATTGGATCGTCAGACTGCGCGTGAGATCTCCCTGCGCCAGCGCCTTAAGCTCGGTCACCAGCACCTGCAGATCCTGGTCGGCGATCTGCTGCGAGGTGCGCGTGACGGCCTGCAACGGGCGAGTGATCCCGCCCGAGATAACGAAGCCGAGCGTCAGACCGATGACGATGGCGCCGACCAACAGCCCAATGACCACCTGCTGGGTCTGAGCGACCAGGTCGCGGGTCTGGCCGGCCAGCGCATCGAAGTCCGTGCCGACGCTGGTGACGATGCCGGCCGCTTCTTCCTGGATCTGCGGTCCAAGGATGTTCAGGGTCTTGGTCTGCAACGCATTCTGTTGATCGTAGTCGGCCTGAAGACCCTGGAAATTCGTGACGTACGTCTGGATAGATTCCCAGCCTGCGTCGAGGGCCTTGCGCTCATCCGGCGTCAACACCTGGATGGTCAGACGTCCGTAGGCATCTTGAGCCTCGATGTAGCGCTCGTTGAACTTCTCGATGATGGCGGGGTCGCCTTCGTCGAGGTATTTGTAGGCATCCAGCCGCATCAGAATGAATGCGGCCTGGAGATTGCCCGCCTGTTGAACGCCGTCAAGATCGCGCCCATTGAACAGGCTTTCGCGCAATTGGCCGATCTCAGACTCGCCAAGCGGGCCTTGCACGTCCAGGATGCTTGTCTGTGTCTGCGTGCGCTCATCCATGTACGTGACGATCTGCTGGAAGGTATCGACGTAAGTGGCGGTGTCGGTCTTGATCTGATCGAGCAGTTTGACCCGCTCGGGATTCGTGATGAGGTCCTTCGCCTGCGCCAGGCTGGCATCGAGCGACGTGATCGTGTTGCGGTATTTGTCCAGGTAGGTGATGTCGCGGGTGTCGGTGTACTTCGCCGCATAGAAGCGCGCGAGAACGATGTCGACGGCGATGTCGTTGCCGAGCTGGCGATCCACGGCCAGGTCGTTTGTCAATTCATCGACGATGGTTCCGGCATCGCCTGTGCGCACCAGCGCGACGGTTCCCACGATTCCCATCAACGTCAACACGGCCAGATACCCGGCGATGATCTTGACGCCGACTCTCATGTTCGCGAGTAACTTCATGATTGTGCCCCCTGTGCTCCAGCCCGGGTTCTGCCACGCGGTTTGTGGGTGGTGCGTCAGCGTGGCCGTTCGGACTCGGCATTGCTATCTTGGGGTCCATCAAACGGTGATCAGATCTGCCGCGCAGGTCCGCCGCATGCATGGGCTCGGCCTCAAACTAACACAAACCCAACTTTCAGTCTGTAAAGCCCACGCTAATCTGGGGGGTTCACCGCCTCTTTACGCCGGGATTCGCGACAAACGGAGATCGAGTCCTGCGCCGTTGAAGACGAGAGTCTCAAGGGTGCCCGTAAGGAGATCTGTCGGAGGCCCGAGGCAGCGCAGCGACGACGTTAAGGAAGAAGCGCCGTGGCGCGTCAACCCATGCCCAACGGTGAGGAGAGATGTCGATGCGGGAGTATCGGTTTTCCGATGATGGCGTTCGAGCCCTTCGAACTCGTTCGGCGGCGCTGATGACGCGCTACGCGGGCCTCATCGCCCTGTTCCCGGGCCTGGCAGCCCTCGGGCTGATCTTCCTGTCGAACGACGTGCTGTGGGTCTGGGTCGGCACAGCGCTACTGGCCGGGCTCGATCTGTTCCTCTACATTCAGCAGCGAGGCAAGCCAGGGGTCAGCCCAATCCAGACGTACGGTCTGCTTGTCGCGTGTCTGATCGCCTTGCTGGCGGGTGCCGTCCGGGCGGCGCTGCTTGGCGCCTTCAAGTGAGGCTGCCGGGCTCAGCTCATTAGAGCGCTTCGCCGAGGGCCAGCGTTACCATCTGATCCTGCGAGAGCGACCTGCCGGCCTGCCACTCCTCGGCCAGGCGAGCCTCGCCCAAGGTCAGCCGCAGCGCGGATACTTCGCGCTCGTGCAGGGGCGCATAACCGGGCATGATCGGCGTGCCGAGCGACTCGCGCAACGCCTCCGCCGCCCCGAAGAGGCGGGCCGCGCGCTCCGGGCGCCCCTCGACCCGGTCGATTTCGCCAAGACCGTTCAGGTTGCGCGGGATAGGCCGCAGTTCACCGGTCTCATGCCGGAGCTTGAGGCTCTCGGCGTAGAGACGCCGCGCCCCGAGGGTATCGCCGCGGGCCAACGCAACCTTGCCAAGGCCGAAGAGGGGATACGACGCCGTCGCGAGATCGCCCAGGCCACGCAACAACTCCAGGCTTTCCTGAAAGTGAGCCTGCGCACCCGCGAGGTCGCCCTGATCGACGGCGGAGTTGCCGAGGTTGAGCAGGACCAACGAGATGCCGATCGGATAATCGATCGAGCGAAAGGTCGCCAGGCTCTCCTGCATCAGGCTCCGCGCCCGTTCCAGGTCACCGTCGTCTTCCGTAAGCAGACCCAGGTTGAGGTTCAGGTTGCCCAGGAGGATCGAGTCGCCGACCTCACGACCCGTGGCGAGGCTCTCCATGTAAAGCTCACGAGCGCGATCGACGTTGCCCTGATAGGCCTCGAGCAGGCCGAGGTTGAGCGCAGATGCCGCTGCGCCGCGCAGATTGCCGGTCGCTCGCGCAATCCCAAGCGATTCTTCCAACAAGGCTCGGGATGCCTGCGCGTCGCCCTGTTCTCCGATGACAACGCCGAGCCCGCGGAGCACATGCCCGACGGCTCGCTCGTCCTTCAGTTCGCGGTAAAGCGCCAACGCGCGTGAGAGTGTGTCGCGCGCGGTCGGGTAATCGCCCTGTCGCCATGCCAGCCCGCCGGCCGCATCGAGCAGCTCGGCCTGCAAGGCCTTCTCGTCTTCCCGCAGACAGCCGATGGCGCGCGCCGTCCACTGGCGCCCCTCGGTCAGGATGCCGCGCATCTCCCAAAATCGATACAACGCCCTGGCGAAGCGGATCAGCCAGTCGGGTTGGTGCTGAGCCGACCAACTCAACGCAGCCCGCAGGTTGTCGTGGTCGCGCGCCAGCCGATCCAACCAGGTTCGCGAGTGCCCCTCCCGGAGGACGTGGTCGGCACGCTCGGCCACCGACAGGTAATAGCCGGCGTGACGACGTTGCGCATCTGGCAACGCGTCGGCGTCACGCAACCGCTCGAACGCGAACTCACGGATCGTTTCGAGGAGCGTGAGACGGGTCTCGCCATCAACCTCTTCAGTGCGAACGAGGCTGGCCTCGACCAGCGCCTCCAGCGCGCCAATCGGAACTTCCGCGTCGACCAGGGCCTGCGCGGCCTCAAGCGATCCTCCGCCTGCGAGCAGACCCAGGTGAGCGAAAAGCCGTTGCGCCTCGATATCGAGCAGGTCGTAGCTCCAGCCGATGGCCGCGCGCAGCGTGCGATGGCGCTCGGGCACGTCGCGTGGCCCCGACTCGAGCGCCGGCAAACGGTACTGGAGTTGCTGCAACAACGCGGCCGGCGACAGCGAGCGCGTGCGCACCGCGACAAGCTCGATGGCCAGCGGCAGAGCGTCCACCCGACGGCAGATCTCGGAGATGATCCCGACGTTGGCGTCGGTGAGCGCGAAACCGGCCGCCACGGCCTGCGCACGCTCGACGAAGAGCTGAGTCGCCTCGGCGGGCTCAAGCGGCGATAGGCCGTGTTGGTGTTCACCGCGGATGCGCAAAGGGGCGCGGCTTGTGGCGAGCACTTTGACGGCCGGGCAGGCCGCCAGCACCTCCCCGATCCAACCGGCGGCGTCGAGGACGTGCTCGCAGTTGTCGAGGACAAGCAGCGAATGGCGCGTCCGCAAGTGCGCCACGACCGTCTCGGCCGGCGTCTTGCCGGCCTGCTCCTTCAACCCCAACGCCTCGGCGACAGCAGCAGGCACCATCGCGGCATCCACCACCGGGACGAGATCGACAAAGGCCACGCCGTCTTCGAAGTCAAAACGCAGGCCGCGCGCCGCTTCGAGCGCCAGCCGGGTCTTGCCAAGGCCCGGCGTGCCCGTCAGAGTCAGCGCGCGGAGGTCGTCGGAGCGGACCGCGCGGCGCACGACCTCGAGATCAGCCGCGCGGCCGATGAGCGCCCCAGGCGGGATCGGGCAGCGAAATGGCGGCGGTTCGAAGCGCAACAGTCCGCCGCGATCGCGGGCGCGGATGCGCTCGAAGAGGTCGGTCGTCTCCTCGGCCGGCTCGACGTCGAGCTCGTTGGCCAGGTAACGCCGCACCTGCTCGAACTGGGCTTCGGCCGCGGCCCACTGTCCATCGAGCGCCAACAGCCGCATCCGTTCGCGATGGCTCGCCTCACGCAGGTTATCGAGATCGACCATGCGACCGGCGTATGCCGCGGCGGCGCGATGATCCGCGAGCCACTCCGCCCGGCCGGCGAGGCGCTCGAGCGCGCTGAATGCACGCTGGCGCAGGCGTTCGCGCCAGAGCACCGCCCACTCCTCGAACGGCGCGCTGTCGGCGACGGACACCTGACTGAGGAAGTCGCCGCGGTAGAGCGCCATGGCCTCGTCGAGGCGTTCGGCGCAGGCGCCGCAGGTCTGCCAGCTGCGGTGCACGTGTCGCTCGCTGTCGCTCAACAACTGATCGAAGCGCCCGACGTCGACGTCGAGCTGCAGATCCTCATTCAGCCTCACCGACTCGACGTCGGTCACCAGCCAGTTGGCGCCTTCGCCGTCGGCGAGCATGTCGCGCAGCGAGGTCAGCACCTGGGTGAGATTGCGACGCGCTGCGTACTCGGTGAGCTCGGGCCACAGCAGCGCGCACAACTCGGCGCGCGGATGCGCCCTGCCGTTTTCCACGGCAAGGTAAGCCAACAAAGCGCGGGCCTTGTTGTACTTGAAAGGGCGAAGTGGGGCCCCGTCCCGCGTCACGGTCAACGGGCCCAGCATGGAGATGGACAGGACGGCCATCGATTGATTGAACGAGCGTGGCCTGGAAATTATACGGCTCTCGCACCCCTCTCGCAGCTGCGCGCTAGCGTGGACCCATGGGTCAGGCAAGGGGCTATCGGGCCTATTTGTTGAGGCTCTGGCAGGTCCGGGGCACCCATTGGCGCGCCTCGATCGAGGACCCGCACACCGGCGAACGCCGGATGTTCGCCAGCGTCGAGCTCCTGGCCGCCTTCCTTCTGCGATCGGCCGATGTCGATTTTCCGGCATTGCCCGCTCAGGAAGATCCAGCGATCGATGCCGACGCCGGCGGACCACGAGGCTGAACAAGGCCTGCCGCGATCGGTCATCGCTCGCCACGGCTTTCGAACCATGAACACTGTGAGGTCATCGATGCTCCATCCCACTGTTTACCGTCTGCTGGTCTGTCTGGGCCTGCTCGTCATGGCCGTCGCCCCCGCCCGGCCCGCGTACGCGGCCGGCGTCGTCGGCGACGGCACGCCCGGCAGTTGCACCGAAGCCGCTTTCACGGCGGCGCTGAACGGCGGCGGCACGATCACGTTCAACTGCGGCGGCCCGGCCACCATTTTGCTGACGAGCGAAAAGGTGCTCAGCCTGAATACCGTGATCGACGGCGGCAGCGTGATCACCCTGACGGGCGGCCTGAACACGCGCCTGCTCAGCACACTGACCGAGGCGCCGCCGGCGCTCGAACTGCGCAACATCACCTTCGACTCGGCCTACAGCAACAACGCGAGCGGCGCAGCGGTGCGAGCCTTTGGCCCGCTCGTCATGTCGGGCGTCACGGTGCAGAACAGCCTCGTCGCGCCCAACTTCTGCGGCGGCGCAGTGCTGATCGCCAGCTCCGCCTCGATCGAAAACAGCGTCTTTCAGAACAACACGGCCACGCTCGGCGGCGGCGCGCTCTGCTTCCGCAGCGCCGCGACCGAGACCGTCAGCGTGCGCGGCACGTTGTTCTTCAACAACCTCGCCACAGACGCCGCGTCCGGCTTCGGCGGCGGGCTCTACCTCGACAACGTCTCGCGCGTCACCGTCATCGACAGCGTCTTCCTCTCGAACCGCGCGCATCTGGGCGGGGCCGCTTACGTCGGCGCGGCCGCGGCGCTCACGTTGCACGGCACGCAGACCGAGTCGATCTTCTCGAGCAAGCTCCAACTCAACGGGAACAGCTCCACCGAAGACGGCGGCGCCCTCTATAACGCCGGCGGCGCCCTGGCCATCGACGGCGCGTTGATCTCGGCCAATCAGACCCCCACGCAGACGGTGCTGTTCGGCTACGGAGGTGCGATTTTCAGCTCGGGCACACTGAACCTGTGGCGCAGCTACCTGTCTCAAAATCAGGGCCGCTTCGGCGGCGCCGTGTTCGTCGGCGGCGGCACGGCCGCGACCGCCACCCTCGATCATGTGACCTTCAAGCTCAACACGGCGGGCAGCCTGGGCGGCGGACTCTACGCGAACACGGACACGACCAACGTGTCGATCACGAACGGCCTGTTCTATCTTAACGTCGCGGAAGGCAGCGGCGGCGGGCTGGCGCGGTTCAACGCCGGGCTGCATGTCGCGGACAGCGCGTTCGTCGACAACCGGGCGGTGTCCGGCGGCGGGCTGTGGCTGGCCGCCGGGCCGTCACCGACCAGCGGCCCGTATGTGCGGGTCGAGAACGCCACGATCAGCGGCAACAACGCGACAGGCGGCCAGGGCGGCGGCGTGCACATCACCGGCCGGGCCGAGCTGTACAGCGTGACGATCAAGGACAACGCGGGCAGCGGCACCTACACGGCGCTGGGCGGCAACACGCGCTTCCGCAGCGCGGTTCTGGTCAACGCGAGCGGCGTCAACTGCGGCAGCGACGGCAGCGGGCAGATCAGCAACGACGGCGGCAACCACGTCACCGACATGACCTGCGGCCCGCAGTTCACGACCGTCGGCGCAAACCCGATGCTCGGATCGCTCAGCACCGACCCGGTCAACGGCACGTTCTTTCACCTGCCCCTGCCAGGCAGCCCCTTACTCAACGGCGGCACGAACTGTCTGCCACGCGATCAGATCGGCGCGTTGCGCATCGACGCCTGCGACATCGGCGCCATCGAGGCCAACGGATTGCAGCCGCGCGTGTACCTGACCACCTTGAGCCGGTAGGCCCGGCGTCGATTTCGTTCGTTTCATCAGGAGAGAACCATGACCGCACCCACTGCACCGTCCGTTCGCGAACTCGACACGCGCGCCATCAGCGACCTCGCCGCCCGGCTGCGCGGCCGCGTCATCGGCCCGCACGACGCCGATTACGATGGCGCGCGCCGGCTCTACAACGCCATGATCGATCGGCGCCCGGCGCTGATCGCGCGCTGCGCTGACGCCGCCGACGTGATTGCGGCCGTCCACTTCGGCCGTGAACGCGGGCTGCCGATAGCGGTCCGCGGCGGCGGACACAACGGGGCAGGCCTCGCGATGGTCGACGACGGCCTGGTGATCGATCTGTCGCAGATGCGGGCCGTCCGCGTCGACCCGGTCGCTCGCACCGTGCGGGTCGAGGGCGGCGCCGTCTGGGGCGATGTCGATCACGCCACGGCGCCCTTCGGCCTGGCCGTGCCGACTGGCTTCATCTCGTCGACCGGCGTCGGCGGGCTGACGCTCGGCGGCGGCCTCGGCTACCTCACGCGCCGTTACGGTCTGACCATCGACAACCTGCTCGAGGTCGACGTCGTCCTCGCCGACGGCCGGCTCGTCACGGCCAACGTCGACTCGCATCCGGATCTGTTCTGGGCCTTGCGCGGCGGCGGCGGCAACTTCGGCGTCGTCACGTCGTTCCTGTTCCGCGGCAACCCCGTCGGGCCAACCGTCTACGGCGGCCCGATGTTCTGGCCGATCGAGCACACCGCCACCGTTATGCGCTTCTGGCGCGATATGATCCTTAAGGGGCCTGAGGAACTCAACGGCTGGTTCGGCATCCACACCGTTCCGCCCGTCGACATGTTCCCGGCCGAACACCACCTGAAGAAGATGGCCGTGGTCACCTGGTGCTACACCGGCCCGCTCGACAAGGCCGAGGAGGTCTTCAAGCCCATCCGCGCCGTCGCTCCAATCGCCATCGACTTCGTCGGCCCGATCCCGTTCGCGACGTTGCAGAGCCTGTTCGACGGCCTGTATGCGCCCGGGCTGCAGTGGTACTGGAATGCGGACTTCGTCAACGAACTGACCGATGCGGCCATCGACCTGCACGTCGAGTACGCGAAGCAGCTGCCGTCGGTGCACTCGACCATGCATCTCTATCCCATCAACGGCGCGGCGCAGCGCGTGGGCGCCGGCGACACGGCCTGGAGCTACCGCGACGCCAACTTCGCCCAGGTGATCGTCGGCGTCGATCCTGATCCGGCCAACAACGAGCGCACCATCGCGTGGTCCAAAGCCTACTGGAAGGCGCTCCACCCGCACTCGGCCGGCGGCGCCTACGTCAACATGATGATGGACGAAGGCCAGGAGCGCGTGGCGGCGGCGTATCGCGACAACTATCCACGCCTCAGGCAGATCAAGGCCCGCTATGACCCGACCAACCTCTTCCGACTCAACCAGAACATCAAGCCGGCGTAAGTCGTCCAACGGAGCGAAGCCAGCGATGACCGATTCGATGATCGACGCCGCGCGGACCGATGCCGACAACCTCGACGCGCTGCTGACCGACGCGTCTCAACGCGCCCGGCGCTTCCTGGCGGGGCTCGACGTGCGTTCGGTGTTCCCTGACCCCGAGGCCGTGGCAGGCCTGGCCGCCTTCGATCAGCCCATGCCGGAGGGCCCGCAGGCGCCTGCCGAGACCCTGGCGCTGCTCGACGCCGTCGGCTCGCCGGCCACGGTGGCCTCGGCCGGCAATCGCTACTTCGGCTTCGTCATCGGCGGCTCGCTGCCGGCCAGCCTGGCCGCGAACTGGCTGGCGGCGGCGTGGGACCAGAACGCCGGCCTGACCGTCGCCTCACCCGTCGCCAGCAAGCTCGAAGACGTGGCGTCGCGGTGGCTGCTCGACCTCCTTGGGCTGCCGGCCGAGTCAGGCGTCAGCTTCGTCACCGGCGGGACGATGGCGAACTTCACGGCGCTGGCAGCGGCGCGGCACGCGGTGCTGCGAGCCTTCGAGTGGGACGTTGAGGGCCAGGGCCTCTTCGGTGCTCCGCCGATCACTGTCGTGGTCGGCGAGGAGGTGCACGTCAGCCTGCTGAAGGCGCTGAGTCTGCTCGGCCTCGGGCGCGAGCGCGTGGTGCGCGTGCCCGTCGACGATCAGGGCCGGATGCGCGCCGACGCCCTGCCCGCCCTTTCCGGCCCGACGATCGTGTGCATCCAGGCCGGCAACGTCAACAGCGGAGCCTTCGACCCCGCCGGCGAGATCTGTCGAGTCGCGCACGAAGCCGGCGCGTGGGTCCATGTCGATAGCGCCTTCGGGCTGTGGGCCGGCGCGGCGCCGGGGCGAGCGCATCTTGTCGCCGGTGTCGACCAGGCCGACTCGTGGGCGACCGACGCCCACAAGTGGCTCAACGTCCCTTACGACAGCGGCCTTGTGTTCTGCCGCGAGCGTAGGCATCTGCGAGCGGCGCTGTCGCACATCCGCGCGGCCTATCTGCTCGACGGCGAGCCCAACCAGCCGCGCGAGCCGATGGAGCTCACGCCGGAGATGTCGCGCCGGGCGCGCGGCATCGAGGTCTGGGCGGCCCTGCACTCGCTCGGGCGCTCCGGCCTGGCCGAGATGATCGAGCGCTGCTGCCGTCTCGCGACGCGCTTCGCCGAGAAGCTGGCGGCGGCGGGCTTCGAGATCCTGAACGAGGTGGAGCTCAACCAGGTGCTGGTCTCGTTCGGCGACGACGCATTCACCCACCGTGTCATCCGCGCGGTGCAACAGGAAGGCACACTGTGGGCGGGCGGCACGGTCTGGCACGGCCGCGCCGCCATGCGCATCAGCGTCTCTTCGTGGGCCACCACCGAGGTTGACGTCGACCACTGCGTCGACGCGATCATCAAGGCCGCGGCGCTGGGGTGAACGCGGGCCGGAGTCGAGAAGGCCGGGCGCCAGGCCCGGCCTTTTTTGTTGGGCGATCCAGCCGGCCACCACTGGGCCAGATGAGTGTTTCATGAGTCGCGTAACCTCCCCCGGGTCTTGCACGACCTAAGGGCATCGGCGCTCTGCGCAAAGGGGGTACGGGTTGGGCAGCGAGAACACCGCTCAGGCTGAAGAGAGGATTGTGGAGCCTAACCCCTCGCGGCTGCCCCTGCGCTGGTTGATGCTGGGCCTTCCCGCGCTGATCGTCGTTGGCGCGAGCGTGTGGGCCGTGGCCTCTATCATGCTCGAGGCCGCGGCCGGGAGCCAGCCCGGCGATTTCTTCTTCGCGATCCGCGAGCAGGCGCTCCAGGTTCAACTCAGCCTGTCCACAGACCCCGAGCGGCGCGCCGACATCGTCCTTCAGATGAGCGCCACACCATTGCCCGCCTATGGATCGAACGTCTCGATGGGTGACGAACCCGCATCGAGCGCCACCTCGACGGGCGACGGTCGCGCGGCCGACGACACGCCCGCTGCGTCCGCGCCGTCCATCGTCGTGGCGTCGCCCACACCACAACCGCTCGAGCCGAGCCGGGCGCCCTCGAATGAACCCGGCTCGGACAGCGGACCATCGCCATCGAACACGACCGAGCCCACCCGCACCCTCGAGGCCACACGCGAGCCTTCTCGCACCGCCGAGCCGAGCCGGACGACAGAGCCCACTCGAACGCAGGAACCCACGCGCACGACGGAACCGTCGCGTACGACCGAACCCAGCCGAACACCGCCACCCACTCAAACTGCCTCGGGGCAATCGGGCAACGGATCAGGTGGGCCGGGGCCAGGGCCGGTCGCCGGGCCGACCGAGACTCCGCGGCCGGAGGACGTGACGATCCAGGGCACTCTGGAATCCACGGCGGGCAACTGGGTCGTGGCGGGCCAATCGTTCCAGGTCAACGGCAGCACCGAGATCCGCGGCGACCCGCAGATCGGGTCAACAGTTGAAGTCCGCGCGCTGCGCTACTGGGACGGGACGGCCATCGCGTATCGGATCGAGAAGAAGTAACTCGCTCATCGCGTCGGCGCCCTGCGCGCCAGGCTCGGGCCTGTCCGATGGCATTCACCATCGCGACAGGCCCGTTTCAATGTAGCGTCCACTCGCCGCCCAACGCGCGCGAGATGTCAGCAGAAGATCCCGACCACGAAGCCCCCCTCGCCTTGACGCGCCTCAACCACCCTTTATAATGCATACGTGTGCATAAACGGTTCTTCAGCGCACGTCTCGTTCTTGCGAGCCTGCCTTGAGGGAGAGCACGATGCGCTATGACGCCACGAACCTCGTGATCCATCCGGCGCCCACCCCGTCGCTGACGGCGCCGCTGGTCTCTGTGACGCCGGCACAGGCGGGCTGGGACACGATCTCGTTTCAGGCCTGGCGGTTGCCGGCCGGCGGCCGCTGGCCGTTTGCGACAGGCGACTGCGAGCTGGCGCTCGTGCCTCTGCACGGCAGGCTCGACGTGGACACCAGCCGCGGCCGCTTCGACTCGGTCGGCGGGCGCGAGAGCCTTTTCACCGGGCTGCCGCACGCGCTCTATCTGCCGCGCCAGACGTCGCTGACCGCCACAGCGCTCACCGACACGGAGTTCGCCGTCGCGTGGGTGCGCACCGAGCAGGAGTTCGCGCCCAGGTTGGTGACCCCGGCCGACGTCGCCACCGAGATCCGGGGCGGCGATCACGCCACGCGCCAGATCAACAGCCTGCTCCCGCCGGGCTTCCCCTGCGCGCGATTGGTCGTCGTCGAGGTCTACACGCCCGGCGGCAACTGGTCGAGCTACCCGCCCCACAAGCACGACGTCCACACCACCGACTCAGCCGGGCGCATCCTCGAAGCCGACCTCGACGAGATCTACTTCTACAAGTTCGACAAACCCGGCGCGTTCGCCTTTCAGCACGTTTACACAGACCCGGCCTCGCCGTTAGCCAAAGCCGGCTCGCCGATCGACGCTGTCGTCACAGCGCGCGAGAACGACGTGGTCCTGATCCCCGAGGGCTACCACCCGGTGTCCTGCCCGGTCGGCTACACGGCCTATTACCTCAACGTCCTGGCGGGCAGCGCGCAAAGCCTGGCCGCCACCGACGACCCGGCCCACGCCTGGGTCAAGAACTCGTATCAGACTCGTGATCCGCGAGTGCCGTTGTACGAGACCGCAGACGGCGGACCGCGGACGGCAGACCGGCAAATGACGAAGGACGGAAGTTGAAAAGCCATTTCACTTTCGTCATTCGTCGCGCCATTCACAGCGAGCACCAAGGAAAACGCCCATGTCACAGCATAAACGCCTGACCACAGCCCAGGCCTTGATCGCCTTTTTGCAGCAGCAGGTGACGCGCCGTGATGGGGTCGAGCAGGCGCTCTTCGCCGGCTGCTTCGGGATTTTCGGCCACGGCAACGTGGCGGGCATCGGCCAGGCCCTGCAGCAGATGCCGTCGTTCCGCTACTACCAGGCGCGCAACGAGCAGGCGATGGTGCACGCCGCGATCGCCTACGCCAAGGTCAAAAACCGGCTGCAGACCTTCGCCTGCACGTCCTCGATCGGCCCGGGCGCGACGAACATGCTCACGGGCGCGGCGACTGCGACGATCAACCGCCTGCCGGTGCTGCTGCTGCCCGGCGACATCTTCGCGCGGCGCAACGTCGCGCCCGTGTTGCAGCAACTCGAGTCGGCACAGTCCCAGGACGTGTCCGTCAACGATTGCTTCAAACCGGTCAGCAGATATTGGGACCGGATCAACCGGCCAGATCAACTGCTCACCGCCCTGCCTGAAGCGATGCGCGTCCTCACGAGCCCAACCGAGACCGGCGCCGTGACTCTCGCGCTGCCGCAGGACGTGCAGACCGAGGCCTTCGACTTCCCGGCCGAGTTCTTCGAGCCGCGCGTGTGGCGCATCGCCCGCAATCGGCCCGACACCGCCGCCCTGCACCGCGCCGCGCAGCTGATCCGCTCGCGCAAGCGCCCGCTGATCGTGGCCGGCGGCGGCGTGTTGTACTCCGAAGCGAGCGAGGCTCTGCGCAAACTGGTCGATCAGACCGGCATCCCGGTCGGCGAGACCATGGCCGGCAAGGGCAGCCTGCGCTACGACCACCCGCTCTGTCTGGGTGGGATCGGCGCCACCGGCACGCTTGCCGCGAACCGGGTCGCGCGCGACGCCGACCTCGTCATCGGCATCGGCACACGCTACAGCGACTTCACCACGGCCTCGAAGACCGCGTTCCAGGACCCCGCCGTCACGTTCATCAACCTCAACGTCACCGAGTTCGACGCCGGCAAACACAGCGGCCTGGCCCTGATCGGCGACGCGCGCGCGACGCTCGAAGAGCTGACGGGGATGCTCACCGGCTATCGCGTCGACGACACCTACCGCGAGCGCGCCGAGCGCCTGCACGAAGCCTGGGAGGTCGAGGTCGACCGGATCTATGCCGTTCGACACACGCCTCTGCCCAGCCAGGGCGAGTTGTTCGGCGTGCTCAACGAGCAGTCCGCTCCCGAGTCGATCATGGTCAACGCCGCGGGCAGCATGCCCGGCGACCTTCACAAGCTGTGGCGCGCGCGCCATCCCAAGAACTTCCACATGGAGTACGGCTACAGCTGCATGGGTTACGAGATCGCCGGCGGCCTTGGCGCCAAGATGGCCGCGCCCGAGCGCGACGTGATCGTCATCGTCGGCGACGGCAGCTACCTGATGCTCTCGACCGACCTGGCGACGGCGGTTCAGGAAGGCGTCAAGCTGATCGTGGTGCTGCTCGACAACGGCGGCTACAAGAGCATCGGCGCCCTCAGCCGCTCGCTTGGCCAGGACGGCTTCGGCACTCGCTTCATCCATCCGAAGGAAGGCCAGCTCGCGGGCGACTCGGCCGGTACCGACGTCGCGCCGCTCGAGATCGATTACGCAGCTAACGCGCGCAGCCTGGGCGCCACCGTCATCACAGCGCTCACCACCGACGACTTCGCGGCTGCCTTCCGCGCGGCGCGGGCCAACGAGCACACGACCGTCATCTACGTGAAGAGCGACCGCCTCGTCGGTGTGCCGGGCTACGAGAGCTGGTGGGATGTGCAGGTGGCCGAGGTCAGCGAGATGCCAGCGGTTCAAGAGGCGCGTCAGGCCTGGGAAACGATGCGCGCCAGAGAACGGTTCTTCTTCTGAAAGTCCATCGCCTTCAACAGAAGGCGATGACGATGACAGCAAACACAAAGGGCTCGCGCACCGCGCGCGCACCGCGGCGTCCTTGGCTCGTTCAATCAGGGGGTAAGGCAATGGCACACAGCGAAACGAAGCCGCTGGGGATCGGCATCATCGGCACCGGAGGAATGGGCACCCGGCATGCCGTCAACATCCACACGGCAGTGCCCGGCGCGCGCGTCGTTGCGGTCTACGACCTTGACAAGAATCGCGCGGCACAGGCCGCGGCGGCCAGCGGGGGCGGCGCCGTGTTCGATGATCCCCGCGGGTTGATCGCCGACCCGGCCGTCGAGGCCGTGCTGATCGCGGCTCCTGACCCCGCGCACGCGGAGTTGGCCCTGGCCTGCCTGGCCGCCGAGAAGCCCGTGCTGTGCGAGAAGCCCCTGGCCACCCGAGTCGATGACGCCCTCCGCGTGGTCGAGACCGAAGTGCGCGCGGGCCGGCGAACCGTCGGAGTCGGCTTCATGCGCCGCTTCGATCCCGCGCACGTGGCGGTCCGCGAGCTGGCCCATTCCGGCGCGATCGGAGCGCCGCTGCTGTGCAAAGGCGTGCATCGCAATGCCTCGGTGGCGTACGGCATCCTGGGTTCGACGATCCTGATCAACTCGGCCGGCCACGATCTCGACTCGGCTCGTTGGCTGCTCGGCGGTGACGTCGCGTCGGTGCGCGTGCGCGGTCTGCGTTCACGCCCCGATCTGCATCCCGACACGCTCGACCTGTTGTCGATCGAGCAGACCTTCGTCGACGGGCGGCTGGCTGTGGCGGAGGTGTTCGTCAACGCCGGCTACGGCTACGAAGTCACTGCCGAGCTGATCTGTCAGGCGGGCACGGCCGTGACGACTCAGCCCGACCGCGCCCTGGTGCGCGGCAGCGGGCAGCGCGGCTATTCGGTGCCGAGCGATTGGCTCTCGCGCTTTCAGGACGCGTACGTGGCGGAATTGATCGACTGGGTGGGGTCGGTCCGAACGGGCCGGACCTTCGCGGGCGCGAGTGCGTGGGACGGGTTGGTGACGATGGTTGTGACCGAGGCCTGCATCCTCTCGCTGGAGCGCGGCGAAGACGTGCCTGTCGTCTTGCCCGAGAAGCCCGCGCTCTACCGCTGACGGCGGCGCGGGCCGCCGTCGAGGCGCGTCGTCGAGGCCCTGACGACAAGCTCGCCCTGCAGACAATGTCGTTCGGGCCGCGGCAGACGCCCGGCCGCGCCGCGAGCGTCGAGGATGCGGAGCATGAGCGCCGCCGCCTGCGCGCCCAAATCGTGTTTGAGCTGACGCAACGTGGTCAGCGGCGGGAGCAAATACTGGGCGATGGCGATGTCGTCGAAGCCCGTCACCGATATGTCCTGAGGCACCGCCAGGCCGGCCTCGTGCAACGCGGCGTAGACGCCGATGGCCATGTTGTCGTTGTAGCAGACGATCGCGGTCGGTCGCTCCGGCCGTGAGAGCAACTCGGCGGCCCCTTGCCGCCCGCCGGCCGGGGTGCTGTCGGGCGCCCTGACCACGAAACCGGGCTCGACCTTCACCTTCGCGGCGCGCAACGTATCGCGGAAGCCCGTCTCGCGCTCGGTGTTCGTGCGCCCGCCGACGGCGTTGCCCACGTAGGCGATCCGTCGGTGGCCCTGATCGAGCAGATGCCGGGTCAACACCTCGATGCCGTGTCGATCGTCGTTGAACACCAGATAGCGGGCCGCGGCGGCGCCCTCATTGTTGACCACGACCGTGGCCAGGCCGTACGACTGCAGGCTGCGGTTCTGCTCGGGGCTGAACTGCGGCGCGCACAGGATCACGCCCTCGACCCCGCGCTGCACCATCGTCTGCACGATCTGCTTCTCGCGCAGCTCGTCGCGCTGTGTGGCGGCCACGAACAGGCTGTAGCCGGCCGAGCGCAACACCTCGTCGATGCCCTGCAACACCTCGCTCCAAAACGGATCGTCGATGTGGCTGACGATCACGCCCAGTGCCTGGCTGCGCCGCGTCTTCAAGCCGCGCGCCGAGGCGTTGGGCACGTAGCCCATCCTGGCGGCGATGCGCTTGACTTTCGCGATCGTGGCATCCGATAGCGCGGGGTGATCGTTAAGCGCCCGCGACACCGTGGCGTGCGAGACGCCGGCGGCCTTCGCGATGTCCTTGATCGTGACGGGCGTTGCCCCGCGTGGACGAGTGGCCATGGGGATGGACTATAACCCAATCGCCCGCAGATAGGCGCGGTTGCGCGCGGCGCTCTCCTTCGGCGTGCCCAGGCCGGGCAGCACGTCCTGCTCGACCACGATCCAGCCCGAGTAGCCGATGCCCACGAGCGCGCGCAGCACGCCCGGGAAGTCGACGTCGCCCTGCCCTAGCTCGCAGAACACGCCCTGTCCGACCGACGTCGGCCCATCCCAGCCTTCGACGCGCGAGCGGCGCGCGACCTCGGGCTGATGATCCTTGAAGTGCACGTGCCAGATGCGGTCGGCGAAGGCCTTGACCCCCTGCACCGGGTCGCCGCCCGCGAAGGCCCAGTGCCCGGTGTCGAAGCACAGACCGAGGACAGC
This sequence comes from Anaerolineales bacterium, assembly GCA_044226485.1. Lineage (GTDB taxonomy): Bacteria > Chloroflexota > Anaerolineae > Anaerolineales > UBA6663 > UBA6663. The sequence continues at coordinate 103,474 of JBGAGY010000008.1, read as the reverse complement.
CGGGTCGGTCATCGCCAGCAGGCGCTCGGTCTCGGCCGGCGTCTCGATCCAGGTGCCGATGTGATGATGGAAGACCGTGCGCAGTCCGCTCTCGTCCATCACGCGCCGCGCGACGTAGTTGGCGCCCTCGGCGAAGACCTTCCACTGCTCGGCGTTCATGCCCATCGCGGGCGTGATCCGGCCGGCGTGCTGGGTGCGCTCCGGGATGCCGTACGGGTCGTTGCCGAGCACGATCAGGTTCGAAAGCCCGCCCACTTTCGCGAGTTGTTTGGCCGTGCGCACCGCGTCGTCGGCGCTGGCCTTATGGCGCGCTGGATCGTGGAGGAAGACGCTGACCCAGGAGGCCAGCAGGCTCAGCCCGCGCGCGTCGAGTTCACGCCTCAACTCCACCGGGTCCGTCGGCATGAAGCCCCAGTCGCCGAGTTCGGTGCCGACATACCCGGTCGCCTGCATCTCGTCGATCACGCGCGCGTACCCGCCGCGCTCGCCGTCGATCCCCTCGATCACGCCCCACGAGCAAGGGGCATTGGCGATTTTGAACATGGTGGTGATGCCTTCCTGATTGAGCGGTTGTACGCGGATCACGCGGGTACTGGCGGATGACGCGGACACACCTATACCGGCGTCACCCGTTCCGATCCGCGTGATCCGCGTACGTCATGATGCGCATGCCTGACGTGAGCGGGTGAGTGGCCAGGAGGGCGGCCGCAGGGGCCACCCTGCTAGAACGTCCTCGACCACTCCTTTAACCAGCGCTCGACCACGACCTTGGTCTGGGTGAAGAACTCGACGGCGTGCTTGCCCTGGCCGTGGAGCGTGCCGAAGAAGCTCTCCTTCCAGCCGCTGAACGGGAAGAACGCCATCGGGGCCGCGACGCCGATGTTGATGCCGATGTTGCCGGCCTGGGCCTCGTTGCGGAACTTGCGCGCCGCCGCGCCGCTGCTGGTGAAGACGCTGGCCATGTTGCCGTACTGGCCGTTGTTGATGAATGCGATCGCGTCGTCGACCGTGTCGAGCGCGAGCAGAGTCATCACTGGGCCGAAGATCTCGGTGCGCGCGACGGTGTGCTCGGGCTTCACGCCGTCCAGGATCGTCGGGCGCAGGAAGTAGCCGCCTTCGTAGCCCGCGATCGTGGGATCGCGGCCGTCGACGAGCAGGGACGCGCCTTCGTCGAGCCCGGTCTGGATCAGGCCCTGGATGCGAGCCTTGCTCTGCGGCGAGATCACCGGGCCCATGTGCACGCCCTTATCGAGCCCGAAGCCGACCACGCGCTGCTCGGCCGCCTCGGCCAGGACGGACCGGAAGGTCTTCTCGGCGCCCGCGACCATGACGATGTTGGCCGCCGCCAGGCACCGCTGCCCGGCGTTGCCATAGACGCTGTCCATCACGATCTTGGTCGTCATGTCGACGTCGGCGTCAGGGAGCACGATCACGGGGTTCTTGGCCCCACCCTGGGCCTGCACGCGCTTGCCGCTCGCCGACGCGCGCGCGTAGACGTGGCGTGCCACGGGCGTCGAACCCACGAACGTGATCGCGTTGATCAGCGGATGATCGAGCAAGGCGTTGACGGTCTCGTGGCTGCCGTGCACCAGGTTGACCACGCCGGCCGGGAAGCCGGCCTGCTCGAGCAACTCGAAGGCCCGGGTCATCGTCAGCGGCGTGCGCTCCGACGGCTTGATGATGATCGTGTTTCCTGTCGCCACGGCATACGGCAGATACCAGAACGGGATCATGCCCGGGAAGTTGAAAGGGCAGATCGAGGCCACCACGCCCACGGGCTGACGGATCATGTACTCGTCGATCCCGCGCGCGATGTCCTCCGAGAAGTCGCCCATCATCAGCATCGGGATGCCGCAGGCGACTTCGACGTTCTCGATCGCGCGCCGCAGCTCGCCGCGCGCATCATCAAGGATCTTGCCGTTCTCGAGTGTGATCTGTCGAGCCAGCTCGTCGAAGCGTTCCTCGAGGAGCGCCTTGAGCCTGAACAGGTACTGAATGCGTTCGGTGGCCGGGGTCCGCCGCCAACTCTCCTGCGCCTTCGCGGCTGCTCGCGCCGCCTGGTCGACCTCGGCCGGCGTCGAGAACGGCGTCACCGCGATCACGGCGCCGGTCGCCGGGTTCTGCACCTCGAGGCCCCCGACGCCTTCCGACGCACGCCAGGCGCCGTCGATGTAGTTGTTCAGTGGTTCAGTCGTCATGCGAGTTCCCCCTACAGAACAGAGAAGCTTTGGCCTCAGATTGCGCGGATTTTGCAGATGAGGGTGGTTGGTGCCGGAATGCTTCGGCGCTCCACTGCGTCTGCGAAATCCGCGCAATCTGCGGCTAAAGCTTCTCACGTGCATCGGGATTGGGCAGCATCGCGTCACGGATCACGGCCGTCAGGTCGCGATACGAGGCGATGAACGTCCGCAGCGTGCGCACCGTCGGGCCGAAGGTGTCGAACTCTGCGATGCTCAGGCCGTCCGGTTCGTAGGCGCGTTTGAAGTCCGGGAACTTCTCGAGCAGCGTCTCGAGGACGGCGCCGGGCACCGGGTCGTCGATGCGCTCGACGACGGACACGTCCGACGCATTGAAGAGCACCTGCCACTCGTACGGGATCGTGAGGACCACGTCGCCGCCGATGAGCTCGGACCAGTGCAGGTGGTGACGATACGCGGCGGCCAGCAGACGCGTGCGATAGCGTCGCTCCTTGCAGATCGGATAGGCGCGCTTGAAGCAGGCGACGCCGGCCCAGTCGGCCACACCCGGCGCCACGATGATCCCATCGCGCTTCTCGAGCAGATGCATCCAGTCGTCAAGGCGGCCGATCATCATGGTCGCGACGGGCGTCATGTCGCCGGTCGACAGGCCTTCGGCTTCGCGGCGCTTCAGCCCGCGCTCGACGGCCTCGGCCACGGCGATCACCTGCGGCACCGAAAAACTCACCGTCGCGTTGATGTTGACGCCCCGGTACGTGGCCTCCTCGATCGCCCTGACCCCGGCAGCCGTGACCGGGATTTTGACCTGCATGTTGGGAGCGAGGGTCGCGAAGCGCACGGCCTGGGCCGTGATGGCTTCGGCGTCGCGGTACAACGTCGGGTTGGTCTGGATCGAGAGCCTGCCCTTTCGACCGCCCTCGCGCTCGAAGATCGGCCGCAGCATCCCGGCGCCCTTGACCGCCATCTCCTCGATCAACAACCAGGCCACCTGATCCTCGCTCCAGGTCGGGTGTTCGGCGATGATGGCCTTGATCCTGTCGCGCCAGAGATGGCCCTCTTTCTTGAGAACCGCCAAGACGATCGTGGGGTTCGTGGTCGCGCCGACAGCGCCGTGCTCGATGGCGTACGTCAACTCCTCGACCGAACACGAGTCATTCCAATAGTCGGTGCGCGTGGTCGAGACGGTTTGATGCAGCGGGGACTTGTAAACCATCAAGGTCTTCCTTGCCGTCGACGAGGGCCGGCCGTCTTGCGGGACGGCCGAGTTTATGCACACGATTGCGTAAAGGGATTATAGGGGGTGCAAAGGAGCGCTGTCAAGCTACAGCCCCGCCCCTCCGCCTCACGCCGCGGGCACGTGAGGCTCGAGGATCCGCGCCACGGCCAGCGACCAATTCACGATCTCGTCGTTGCCGAGCCTCAGCCACCAGCTGGCGTTCAGGGTCGTGTAGGCATACGTGAAGGCCAACACCCTGGCCCGCTCCAACTCGAGCTCGGCCGCCAGGATGGACGCCTGAGCCAGCAAACGCGCTTCATTGTGGACGAGCGCCGGGATCGGGGGGTTGCAGAGCGTGTTGGCGCAATCGTAAGTGCGCTCGCCGACGAGGCCCTTCGGGTCGAAGGCGAGCCAGCCGCGCGGCGACTGCCGGATGTTGCTGTGGTGGATGTCGCCATGCAAGACACGCACGTCGCGCGGCTCGGCCAGCAGCCGCTCTGCCACCGCCGCGGCTCTCGTGAACACCGATGACGTTCCGGCCAGACGGTCGGCTGCCGCCCGCTCGAACAGGGCGCGGAACCAGCGCTCGAGCGGCATCAGTCCGGCCTCGGGGATCGCGCGCGTTGACTCATGCAGCTGCCGGATCACGCGCGCGATGATGCGCGTGGCGCCCTCGTCATCGCCGGCTTCAACGAGGCCGACCAGTTCTTCACCGGACGCGTATTCCAAGAGCTGCGCGCCGTCGTCGTGTCGAAGGAGCCGGACGGCGCCGCGGCCATCGAAGCATTGCAGCGCCAACGCTCCGCGCTGCTCTTCGATTTCGCCGGGGACCAGCAGCTTGAGGACGCAGGTCTCATCGCGGTGGAGCACGGCGTACAGTGTGCTGGTCGCGGTCCGCGCCAGCAGGCTCGGTTGGGCAAGATCCCAATGCTGAAGATAGCCTTGAAGAGGGCCTTCGGTGGACATGATCCACTTATACCAGGACCATTGTTTACGTGCTTTTTCGCGGCGCTGGAACTTATGGAAACGCGGGCTTTGCTCGGGCTCACGGCCCGGATGGGCCACAGCCCCACTGATAACGGTCTATGGTGTCTGCGAGCATTTCTGATAATCTTTCCGCGCACGTTTTCAAGGAACGACGATGAGAAACATCAAGGTCTGGCCGGGACGGCCCTATCCGCTTGGGGTGACGTGGGACGGCGAAGGCGTCAACATCGCGGTCTTTAGCGCCCATGCGACGGGCGTCGAGTTCTGCCTGTTCGATTCGAACGATCCGGCGCGCGAGACGGCGCGCCATCGTCTGCCGGAATACACCGATCAGGTCTGGCACGGCTATATGCCGGGGCTGAAGCCCGGGCAGTTGTACGGCTTTCGCGCCCACGGCCCGTATCAGCCGATCTTCGGGCACTGGTTCAACCCCAACAAACTCCTGCTGGATCCGTACGCGCGCGCGATCGCGGGCACCTGGACCTGGCAGGACGGCGACGCGCTCTTCGCCTACACGCCCGGCCACGCGGAGGCGGACCTCAGTTTCGATCGCCGCGACAGCGCGCCACAACAGCCCAAGTGCGTGGTCGTCGATTCGGCGTTCGATTGGGAGGGCGATCGCCCCCCGAACACGCCGCTGGGCGACAGCGTGCTGTACGAAGTCCACGTCAAGGGGTTCACGGCGCGCCATCCGCAGGTGCCACCCGAGCTGCGCGGCTCTTACGCGGGCCTGGCCAGCCAGCCCATGATCGATCACCTGCGCGCGCTCGGAGTCACGGCGGTCGAGTTGCTGCCCGTGCATCAGGCCGTGCCGGATCGGGCCCTGGTCGATCGCGGCCTGACGAACTACTGGGGCTATCAGTCGATTGGGTTCTTCGCCCCCGAGGCGCGCTACGCGAGCAGCGGTGTGCAGGGGCAGCAGGTGGCGGAGTTCAAGCGGATGGTCAAGGCGCTGCACGCCGCCGGGCTCGAGGTCATCCTCGACGTGGTCTACAACCACACCGGCGAGGGCAACAACCTCGGCCCCCTGCTCTCCTTCAAGGGCATCGACAACGCCAGCTACTACAGGCTCGTGCTCAACGAGCCGCGCTATTACCATGACGTCACGGGCACCGGCAACACGCTCAACGTGGTCGAGGCCAACGTCCTTCAACTCTTCCTCGACAGCCTGCGCTACTGGGTGCAGGAGATGCACGTCGACGGCTTCCGCTTCGACCTTGCCACGGCGCTCGGCCGCGAGACAAACGGCTTCGATCCACGGTCGGCGTTCTTCGACATCGTCCGACAGGATCCGATCTTGAAGCAGGTCAAGCTGTTCGCCGAGCCGTGGGACGTGGGCGAGCACGGCTATCAGCTCGGCAACTTCCCGCCGGGCTGGAGCGAGTGGAACGGGCGCTACCGTGACGTCGTGCGCGACGCGTGGCGCGGGGCCGAGGGCACACTGGGCGGCTTCGCCGGCGCGTTCACCGGCAGCCACAGCCTCTTCGGCTCGCGTGGCCGCCAGCCGGCCGCCAGCCTGAACCTCATCACCGCCCACGACGGCTTCACCCTGCGCGACCTCGTCAGCTACAACGAGAAGCACAACGAAGCCAACGGAGAGGGCAACAAGGACGGAGAGTCGCACAATCGATCGTGGAATGGCGGTGTGGAGGGTCCGAGCGATGACCCAGAGGTCCAGAAACTTCGCGCGCGCCAGCAGCGCAACCTTCTGACCACGCTCATCCTGTCGCAGGGCGTTCCTCTGCTGCTCGGCGGTGACGAATTGGGCCGCACCCAGAAGGGCAACAACAACGCCTACTGCCAGGACAACGATCTGTCATGGTTTGACTGGGAACACGTCGACACGGATTTGCTGGCGTTCACGCAACGCCTGATCGCGCTCCGCAAATCGCACCCCGTCTTTCGCCAGCGCCGCTGGCTGCGAGGACGGTCGGTTCGCGGCCTGGGCTTCCGCGACATCGATTGGTTCACGCCGGACGGGGACGAGATGACCGAAGCGCATTGGACCAAGACGACGACCCAGGCGCTTGCCGTGTATCTCGACGGCCATGGCATCCGCGGGCTCGATCCCAAGGGCCAACGCGTCAACGACGCGAGCTTCTACCTTTTGCTCAACGTCGGCGCCAGGCCTGTGACGTTCACCCTGCCTGAGTCGGATTGGCTGACACGCTGGGAGAAAGTCCTCGACACGAGCGACCTGACGTCGGCGATGACGCCGGCCGGGTTCGAGGCCGAGGATGAGGTGACGCTCGAGGGCCGGACGATGATGGTGTTGCGCCAGGCTGCCTGATACGGGGAACGACCCAGCGCGAGCCGTTGGACGACTGTCACGATCAATCTCTCCTAACCGACTGCCGTTTGTCATATTCGTGTCATGGGCATCGCCCACGGCACGGGCAGCGAAGAAGGGACGGTTGGCACTGCGACGCAGAGGACGCGCGCATAGGCTTAAGGAAGCTCGCTCCAGGAGTTCCAGCCATGCGCATCACCCTGTCGATCATCCTCCTCATCGCGTTGACCGCCGTCCTCGCCGCGGGTTGCGCCAGCAAGCCCGCGGGTGGCACCCCGGCCCACGACATGCTGGCCATGGCGCCCATGAAAGACATGCCGGTGCAGATTCAGCAAGCGCCCGACCCCGTGCGTGAGGCCTATCAATTCGCGGCCGCCAATCCGGAGACGTTGCAGAACGTGCCGTGTTACTGCGGTTGCGGGCCGATCGGCCACAAATCGAACTACGACTGCTACATCGTCGGCGCCGAAACGGCCGGCGCTCTGACGTTCGACGCTCACGCGCTCGGCTGCGACATCTGCGTCGACATCACCCAGGACGCGATGCGCATGCTGCGCGACGGCAAGTCGGTGGCCGATATCCGCACCTATGTCGACAGCGCCTACTCGCGCTTCGGATCCTCGAACATGCCGTGAGGCCCGACGCTGTGCGGTTGCCGCAGCAATGGACCGAGCGGGCTGGGCACTGTGAGAACCTGACGCGATTCAGGCCGGATCAGTGCGGCCCAATCGTTGCCGCCCGATACATGTCAAACGGCGATAGGTGAAGGACGAGGGTTGACCAGCTGTCAACCCTCGTCCTTCATCTTCCGCCGTTCAAACGACCCGCAAAGTCGCCTTCAGCAGATCGCGGTCGCGCGACGACGGCCCGACCAGGATTTCGAACTCGCCGGGCTCGACGACCGGCTCGCCCGCGACGTTGACGATCTGGAACGACTCCCAGGGCAGCTCGACCTGTACGGTCTTCGTCTCGCCGGCTTCGAGGTGCACGCGCGCGAAGCCCTTGAGCGCCTTGTTGACCCAGGTCGCCGTTGTGACCACGTCCGAGACGTAGACCTGCACGATCTCGTCGCCGGCGCGTGCGCCGGTGTTCGCGACGTCGACGCTGACGGACACGGCATCGCCGGGTTTCAGGCTGGCAGTCGACAGACGCAGGTTCGAATAACGGTACTGTGTGAAGCTCAGGCCGTGGCCGAAGGAGAACAGCGGCTCCTGGGTCAGGTCCGCGTAGCGATTGCCGTGCTGGCCGCGCACCTGGCTGTAGAAGACCGGCTGCTGGCCGACGTGGACCGGGATCGAGATCGTCAGCTTGCCCGACGGGTTCAACTGGCCGAAGATCGCCTCGGCCACCGCCTGCCCGCCCTTCATGCCCGGGTTGAACGCCTCGACGATCGCGGCAGCGCGCTTGGCCGACACCGGGAGGACGAGCGGCTTGCTGTTGACCAGCACCACGATCATGGGCTTGCCAGTCTTGGCGAGCGCGTCGAGCAGCGCGGCCTGCCCGCCCTGCAGCTCGAGCGTGGCCGTGCTCAGGGTCTCGCCGATGAAGGCGAGGTGATCGCCGACGACGGCCACGATCACGTCGGACGCCTCAGCTGCTGCAACGGCGGCCTGCAGGCCCGAGAGGTCGTCGTCCACGATCGAGCAGCCGGCTTCATGCCGCACGACGCAGCCCGCCGACGCCAGGGCGCGGATGCCGTCGAGGACCGTGGTCGTCTTCTCGCGCGGTTGCTTGCCGAATTCCGGCGGGTATTGCCAGCCGCCAAGCGTCCAGTCGCCCAGCTGCTGCACGGCCTCGTCGGCGTTCGGGCCGATGACCGCGATCGACTTCAGCGTCGAAGAGTCGAGCGGGAGCAGGCCGTTGTTCTGGAGCAGGATCAGGCTCTTGCGCGCGATCTCGAGGTTGACGGCCTCGTGGTCGGGCCGCGCGATTTCGGCCGCCGCGCGAACGAGGTCCGGCCGGCGCGGGTTCTCGAACAGGCCCATGCGGAACTTGAGGGCCAGGAAGCGCGCGACGGGCGCGTCGATCTCGCTCTCGGCCAGGCGGCCGCTGCGCGCGGCCTCGAGCGCGCCCTCGTAGAACTCGGGCGTCGTCATCATGATGTCGTTGCCGGCCCGGAGCGCGACGATCGCGGCGTCGGCGAAGGTGGCGCAGACGCGCTGCTCTTTCACCAGCCGGCCGACGTTGTCCCAGTCGGTCACCAGCACGCCCTTGAAGCCCCACTCGTCCTTGAGCACCTCGGTCAGCAGCCAGCGATTGGCCGTCGAGGGTACCCCCTCCATCGATTGGTAGCCGGTCATGAACGTCATCGCGCCGGCGCGAACGGCGCACTCGAACGGCGGCAGGAAGTAGCTGCGCAGCTTGCGGCGCGAGATGTCCGCTTCGGAGGCGTCGCGCCCGCCCTGGGTCTCGGAATAGCCGGCGTAGTGCTTGGCCGTGGCCAGCACGGCCGTCGGGTCGTCGAGGCCCTGGCCCTGGTAGCCGCGGATCATGGCCGACGCGAACTCGCCGATCAGGTACGGATCCTCGCCAAAGGTTTCGCCGGTGCGCCCCCAGCGCAGGTCGCGGGTCAGGCAGAGCACGGGCGAGAACGTCCACAGCGCGCCGGTCGGCACCATCTCCTCGGCGGTCACGCGCGCGACCCTCTCGAGCAACTCGGGGCTCCAGCTGGCGGCCATCGCAAGCTGGGTGGGAAAGATCGTGGCGCCCATCCAGAACGAGTGGCCGTGGATGCCGTCTTCGCCGACGAGCAGTGGGATGCCCAGCCGGTTCTGCGCCGCGAGATCCATCGCGCGGCCGATCTTCTCGCCCAGGATGTGCAGGATCGACCCCGGCTGCAGCGTGTTGATAAACGACAGATCGTCGCTACGAGCGTCGACCATCATCAGCTGGGCGACCTTCTCTTCGAGCGTCATGCGGCCGAGCAGGTCGGCCACCCGCTCCTCGACGGACAGCGCCGGATTCTTGTAAGCCTCAGCAGCTTGGGTGGGTAATTGGGTCATGGGCGCCTTCACTCATCAAGATTGCGAGTCGGTTAGCGATGACAACGCGGGATCGGCGACGGTTTTCTGGCCGCCCATCGATGCGACATACAGAGCCAGCAGGCCGGCCAGCGCGATGAACAGCATGACCGGCACGGCCTCGAGCGACACGCGCTGGGCCAGGTAGCCGGTCACCGAGGGCAGCACGGCGCCGCCCAACACGGCCGATGCGACCTGGATGCCGATGGTGTTGGCGGCGTGGCGCGCGCCGACGCGCTGGCTGGTGCTCGAGATCAGGCTGGCGAAGATCGGGGCGATGGCGAAGCCGGTCAGGAAGACGCCGCCGACGCTCACCCACGGATGCGGGTTCCACCAGAACAAAGCCGCGCCGACCAGCGCCGTCGTCATGGCGCCGAGCATCAGCGTATGCAGCTTCACGCGGTGCGCGAAGAGCCCGGCCATGATGCGCCCGATCGTGAAAGTCCCCCAGAAGCCGCCGGCCCACAGCCCGGCGAGTTGGGGATCTATGCCGCGGCCCTCGGTGAACAGCGTGTACGTCCAGCTGCCGAGTGTGAACTCAGCGCCGCAATACAGCAGGAACATGACGATGCCGATCCAGGTCACCGGGCGCAGCAGGGTCTCGCGCAACGGCGTCCGAAAATCCATCAGGCCGTGCTCGGCATCGTTCTGCGCGTGTTCAGGGGCTGTCGTCGTCGAGCGTTTCCAGGCTGACTGCGTGACAGCGAAAGCGATGACCATGAGGACCATCACGGCGCCGACGAACAGGTATCCCCCGCGCCAGGAGGATGTCATCGACAGGCTGAGCGTGACGATCAGCGGGCTCAACGTGGCGCCGACGCCGAAGCTGGCGTGCAGCCACTGCATCTGCCCCTCGTTGTACTCGGCCGCCAGATAGGTGTTCAGGCCGGCGTCCAGGACGCCCGAGCCGAAACCGCCGATCGCGCTGAGCAGGATGATGAGGAGCCAGGCCGGGGCCAGCGGCGTGCCCAGCAGCGACACGGCGGACGCGAGGCTCGAGACGATCAGCAGTTGCCCGATCCCAAACCGGCTGATCAGCCGGGCGATGAAGAGCGACGACAACAGATAGCCGACCGTGTTCGAGATGAACATCAGGCCGATCGCGTCGAGCGGCAACGCGAACTCAGATCGCAGCGTCGGCCAGGCCACGCCAAGCAAGCCGGCCGGCAGGCCCAGCGACACAAAAGCCACATAGGCCAGCATGAGCAGCCCGGTCTTGTTACGCGGTTGATCGGTTGAAAGAGAGGTCATAGAGTCACGCAAACCGTTTGAGAGAGATGGCGACGATGCGCCTGAAGTGGTCGAGCTGCGAGTCCAACGGAATTCCCTGCTCCTCAGACAACAGGTCTCCGCGCGCCGCCATGCGCTCGAGGAAACAGATGACGACGTTCAAGAGCACCACGGCCCGTTGCCTTTGTTTCGACGGAGCACCGGTGTCTTTCAATGCGATGCCGCCCCATTCCAGCGATAGGACGACGTCTTTGTACCAGGCTGCGAGTTTTTCGTCGGGGTAGCGATCGCCGTACAGGTGATCGAACATCCCCATGTAGCGGTAGGCGTCCCGTAGATCGAAGAATCGATCGATAAGCCCCAGAGCGATCTGACGGATCGAGTCATCGGTCAGGCGGCGCACCCGCACGCGCGGCGAGGCCGCGATCTCACGCAGCTTGCGGGCCGCGATCTCGAATGAGATCGGGTCCCGGCTGGGGAAGTAGCGATACAGCGTCACCGTCGAGATCCGTTCGGCGCGCGCGATGTCGGCCATGGTGGTGTGTTCCAGGCCTTTTTCGAGGAAGAGACGTTCGGACGTGTCGAGGATGCTCTGTCGGCGCGAGGGCAGCTGCGACACCCCGCGCCGGCGTTTGATCTCAGACTTGGAGGTGGCGCCGCGTGTAATCATGCGTTACATGATGGTACCCCGGCGGATGAACCCCGTCAATCGGCGGTTCAATCAGCGTGGGCATCAAGCCGGCCGCTCAGAGGGCCGCCTGAGTTTTGCAACGTATGACCCAGGCTTTATCCATGCGAGTCAGCCGGGACTTGGCCAGGTTCTCGCGCATGATCCAGCGAACATCAGGGTTCGTCGAGGCCAGCCACTTCTCCATCAGCGGCTTGCCGGTGTCGGGCAAAGCGACGGTGGCCACGCTCCAACAGTAGCCGAGGCTCTTGCGCAATACGTCGAATGCATCGCACCGCCGGTCCTTCGCGGCAGCGACGGCGGTGGTGACGTCATCGAGCAGACGCAAGGTCGCCCTGGCCGAGGCCGCGACCTTGAGCAGACGCGGTTCGCACAACACGGCCACCGCCGCGCGTTGCTCGAGCCAGTTTCCACCGCCCCACTCGACCATCGGGGCAAGCAGGCGCTTCATGTCGACATCCCCGAGCCGCTGTAGACCGAGGACGACGGCTTCGCGCACCCTCCAGCGCGGATCGTTGGCGTGCTTGCGCAACGGCTTCCACTGGCGGTCGTCGCCGTCTGCCAGCAGCCGCCCCAGGCCCACCACGCCGCAACAGACCAGGAAGACCGCGGGGGAGTTGGTCGGTGCTTGCTCCGGCGACAACGAAGCGTAACGGCGGAACAGCGCCAGCCCGCCCTCATCGGCGACGGCCTGCATCAATTCAAGGTTGGCCCGCGGCCCGGGCAGACCGGATTCCTCAAGCAGAAACGGCTCCCAATCCGTCAGGGCACTCAGGCTCTTTCGATACTCGTCGGCTTTCGTCATGGGCTGTGCCGCAACTTAAGGGTTCGATGCTCGCTGCGCGCCCGTTGATTGTGCTGCAGATGACGGCGCCTGACCAGAGGAGGATCATCAGGAGGAGTAGATGACGAACGGACAGAGCGACTCGGAACGTCAGTTTGATTGACGGACCAAGGCCTCATGCCAGGCGACGTAGCGTCCCTGGCTGTTCGACGTGCTCGAGCCCTTCACTGCCAAGCCGATCGGCGTGACGTCGTAGCTTGTCTGGACGAAGAGCCCGCTCACCTTGAGGTGAAAGTGAAGGTACGAGCCGAACACGTAGCCATTGCCAACCGGTGCGTCCTTCATGCGAACCTCGAACAGCGACCGGCCCTGTCGTCGGAAGACGAAGGAACCTGAGGTCACTGTGCCTTCTTCGTGGAAGTCATGAGTGTATTCGACGACGAGATCGTCACCATCGATGGCGATGGACTGGCGGACGAGATACGGCTTCGTGTCGCCAGCGATGTCGATCCACCGGCCACTGCCCTGGTAATCGCCGGCCAACCGGTTGAGGTCAGGTACGGGCAGCGTCATGGGCGGCTCCGATCGCTAGGTGGTCTGCGAGTCAGGGTTGGAGGTCTCGCCGACCGCGGATTCGCGTTCGCGCACGCCGAAATGCTCAAGGCGCTCGATAACGGCCTGGTTGCCGATCACCAGGATCAGGCACGGCCCGCCCAGGATCAGCGGCGCCAGGGTGAAGGCGCTGAGCGCCAGGATCAGGACCACAGCGACGATCAACACGAGGCTGTAGCCGGGCGCAGCCAGCAGCGTAAACAGGCCGTTGCGCCAGGCCTGGAGGAGCTTCGGCTCGGTCTGTTCCATCAGGAAAGGCACGGCGTAGAGCTGGACGACGGCCCACAACGCGACCACGCTCAGCACGACGCCCTGGAGAATGGGCCCCCAGAACCCTTCGAAGCTCCCGTACATGACGAGGTTGGCGTAGAGCACGACCGCCACGACGAGGTTGGCAAGGCCCCAAAGCCAGCTGACCAGCAAATAGCGACGCAGGCCCTGCCACCAGCCGCCAAGGCCTGTCGCCTCGCCGTGGATAAGCCGGTTGGCGACGTAGGCCATGCCGAACGTCGCCGGCGGGCCGAGCACGATCGTCGCCTGGCACACGGCCCAGACCAGGTTGATGACGGTCTGGTTCACCCAGTCGTCCCACCAGGTGCCCAGCGCGTTCACCAGCACCTGCACCGACAACGGCATGTGCGAAATCAACGATCTTGCCATGTAGCCTGTCCCGTTTGCATGTCGTAACACAACCTCAAGACGCCGCCTTCTGGTTTCTGGAAGTCACGGCATGCGATGGCGGGCACAAAGGCCAGCGCATCGATCTCGGCAACGCCATCGGGCTGCTGGCCCGCGTAAGCCAGCTCGACGCGATGTTGCCCGGCCGTGAGCGGCACCGGGCCCGGGAACACGTTATCGAGCCACAGGTAATCGCGATCCGGCGACGTCGATTGCGACACGACCACGGCATCCGAGCCGTCCAGAGTCGCTGAGAACGCCACGCCTCCGGTCGAGGCCTGCGGCGTGGCGCCCGGCGGCTGTGTCGCCGAAAGCGCCTCGACCAGGCGAATGGGGGCCAGATTGCTGGCCACATCCGGATCGCGACCGGTCCAGTCGATGAAGGCGTTGTTGAACGCCATGCCCGCCTCGAACGCCAGCATCCGGCCCGGCTCGGCGTCGACGCGGCTTAGGCTCTCCCATGGCAACGCCGCCTCATAAGTGTACCCGCCCTCGGCCTCCCGCCAGGCCAGTTCCGCATTGAGGAGGAAAGCCGATGACGTCCAGCTCCAGATCTGAGGGCCGTCGGGCGTCTGGGCCAGGGTCAGCTTGACATCCACGCGCCGTCGACTCGCCTGGGTGTCGAAGTACAGCCAGAGCGCGTCCCCGCGCGATACCGCAGGGCCGACGCCGTTCTGCTCATGTTCGTCGTCCTGCACCTGCGCGGCGATGTAGAGGTTCCGATCGTCCCACATCCACCGGACGTTGAAGCTCCCTTGCTCGGGGCCCGGCCAGTTCGCCCCACCGCGCAGCACCTGATCGGGCGTGTCGACGGACAGCGGCGGCGCAGCATCCCACTCGTCGAGTGTGCCATCGATAGCGACGGCGCCTGGCGCATGGATCGCCTCCAGCGACTCTTCGCCCTCGACGACGGCGCGCCGAAGGTGCGACGCGTAGATCAGGTAGTCGCCGGCCTTCGGGATATTGACGGTCAGGGCGACACGATCCCCTTCATCCAGATCGTAGGCGTGGCCGCCCGACACCGCCGCCTCGCCCGTCCAATCGCGGGTGATGTAAGCCGGCGTGCCGGACAGCGTCTCGCCCGCCTCGACCTCGGCGATCACAGACGTCGCGATGGGAACTGACCGATACGTCAGGGCTTTGTTCGCCACAGGGTTATCAACGATCCGGAGCAGCGCATAGAGCGCCTCAATGGTCGACTCGGCGCCGGCGTTGCGGTTGATGCGCTGCGGGCTCGGGCCGTCGATGCCGTCGAAGCAACGCCCGGTCTCTGGATCGTACATCGGCACGCCGGCCATGTTGTTGCCGAACAGCCAGGAGGCCGCGATGCCGGCGTCGCGAGCATAGGCCTCGTCGCCCGTCGCGTCATAGAGCGCCATGAAGCCGGCCGTCATGATCTGCGCGCCGTAGGCGATCTGGCCGCCACGCTGCGGCAGGGGCGCCATCTGATTGATCAGTTGATCGGTAGCCAGCAGCTGCGTGAACCATCCATCGGCGGCGCGCCGGGCGGAGTCGATCCACTCGGGCCGGTCGAGCAGCCGGCCGGCCAGGGCCAGGGCATGCACCTGATGGCTGCCCCAGGCATGCCAGAGGGCCGTCGTGTTCGTGGCGGACGGGTGCGCGCCGTAGGGATACTCGCCCGGGCCGCCCAGTTGATAGGCGGCAACGCCGTCGCCGAGTGCCGTCAGCAGTTCGGCCGTGGCGTCGTTCGGTTCGACGACGTAGTACTCGGCCAGGCCGAGCATGGCCAGCGACGACACATCCGAGCCGTTGCCGATCAGCCAGGCCGGCACGTCGACGCCGTGAAGGCTGTCGAACTGGCCGACCGTGCCGATCTCGCCTCGGAGCGCACCTTCGCCTTTGAGATAGGCGGCCTGAAGCTCGGCCGCGTAGGCTGGATCGGCTTCGCGGAAGACGCGAATCCCAACAGCCAGCGCCCATTGGCCGCGGGCGGCCCACCAGCCCCATGACTTGAGGCTCGTGCCACCGTTCTGGTTGATCGCGCCGTCAAGGTCGCGGACGAAGTTGTAGTATTCGCCGTCGTCGGCCTGCAAAGCGAGCACGAAGTTGAGCGAAGCGCGGGCGAGGTCGAGCGCCTCTTGCTCGCGGGTGCGCTCGTAGAACTCGAGGTAGACGAGGGCCGCGCGCGCGACGTCGTCGACGGCCGCGATGCCTTCGCCCGAGGCGTCGACCCAGCCGTAGTCCGGAGCCTCGGAGTAGATATGCACGAGCGCTACCGGCACCCCGCCCCATTCGCGCACTTCGGTGAGCCGCTGAAGATGGGCGAGGTTGACCAGCCCAGCGCGCAGCGGGCGTTCGATCGCCGGCGGAGTGCGCACGGGTGTGGCGACAGAGGTCGGTCTGAGCTGCGTCGGCGTGGGGTCAACCGCCTCGGGCGTTGCCTGGCTGGGCGTGACAACCGGCGCCGTGACGAGGGCGGTAGGTGTGGCGCCTGGGGGGGCGGCGCAGCCTGTCAGTAACGCGCAGAGGACGACGGCGCGCAGAGCCGCGGCGTACTGACGCGCGCGCCTCATCCCTTCACGCCACCGACGGTCAGGCCCTCGATGAAGTAACGTTGCGCGACGAAGTACAGTGCCAGGATCGGTGCCGCCATCACCGCGGACATCGCCATCATGTAGTGCCATTTCGGCGCCTCCTTCGACAGCGACTCCTGGAAGAACTTGAGCGCCACAACGATCGGAAACTTGACCGTTGTGTTGATGTAGATCAAGGGGCCCTGAAAGTTGTTCCAGTTGGCCTGGAAGATCAGCACAGCCAGCGCGAGCAGCGCCGGACGGATGAGCGGCAGCATGATTGCGTAGTACACGTCGAACGTATTGGCGCCGTCGATGATCGCGGCCTCCTCGATTTCGCGCGGGACCGTCAGATAAAACTGGCGCAGCATGAACACAGCCCAGGCGCCGCCGCCGAACCACGACGCGATGGTCAACGGATCGTAGGTGTCGATCAGGCCCAGATTGCGCCAGATCAGGAAGCTCGGAATGAGGGTGATGATGCCGGGCAGCATCATCGTGGCGAGCATAACCAGGAAAAGTGCATCACGCCCCGGAAATCGAAAGCGAGCGAAGCCGAAGGCCACCAGCGTGACGGCGACCAACTCCGACGTCATCGACAGGATGGTGATGAACAACGTGTTGCTCAGGATGCGCCAGAACGTCAACCCGGGCGCGATCCGGCCCAGCTCGACGAAGGCCTGCGGGTAATTGCTCCACTGGACCGGGTTCGGGATCCACTCGATCGGCCAGACGAACAACTGGGCCTCGGTCTTGAGCGAGGTGGAGATCATGAACGCCAGCGGCACGAGCACGAACAGGGAGAATATCGCCAGCAGCACGAACGAGAAGGCCCGGCCGGCGCGACGCTGAATGCGCTGGTCTTGAGCGACGATGACGGCAGGTGTCGTGGTCTCTACCATGGTGTCCTCTATGACCGCTCGGCTTCGTAGTGCACCCACAACGCAGACGAACGGAAGACCAGCAGCGTGATCAACAGGATGATCACAAGCTCGAACCAGGCGATGGCGGACGCGTAACCCATCTTGCGGAACGTAAAGGCCTGTTGATAGATCAATACGTTGAGAAAGGTCCCGGCCCGCCGCGGGATGGGGATGAAGAAGGCCTGAGTGAAGATCTGCAACGACCCGATGATGCCGGTGACCAGGTTGTAAAACATGGTCGAGCTGAGCATCGGGATCGTCACGTACCAGAAGCGCTGCAACGTGCTAGCGCCATCGATCGCGGCAGCTTCATACAGATCGCGTGGGATGTTGCGGAGCCCGGCCAGCAGGATGACTGAGTTCGCGCCGAAGACGCCCCACATGCCCATCAACACGAACGAGGGAAGCACGAGGTTCGGGTCCGTGAACCAGTTGAGCGGCTCGACACCCGTGAGACTGTAGAAGGGCTGAAGCACGAAATTGATCAACCCCGAGCTCGGGCTCAGCATCCAGCGCCACAACAACGCGACGGCGACGGCCGGAAGCACCGCCGGCAGATAGTAGATCGTGCGCCAGACGCCGATGCCGCGGTTCGAGCTGTTAAGCAGCAGCGCGATGCCGATCGCGCCCAGCAGGCCGAGCGGGACGTTGAGCGCGGCGTACAGCAGCGTCAACCAGAGCGCGCTCCAGAAGAAGTTGTCCTGGAACATGTCGACGTAGTTGTCCACGCCGATCCACACGGGCGGCTGCAGGATGTTGTATTGGGTGAAACTCAGATAGAGCGAGTACGCGAACGGGTAAAGGTTCCAGATCGCCAGACCCAGGATCCAGGGCAGCACGAGGGCATAGCCGGACGCCGCCTCTCGTTTCACGCCGACCGCGACCAGGAGGCGGTTGAAGCCCACCATCAACACGAACATGCCGGCCCCGACCAGCAGCCAGCGGATCAAGGTTGGCGCATAGGTTTCCCAGGCGGAGACATCCATGGTTGACTCCTACGGAGTTGACGAAGGACGAATGACGAATGACTAAAGGTGAACGGACGGTCAACCTTCGTCATTCGTCATTCGTGTTTTCCTTCGCCGGCGCTCAGGGCGCGTTACGGCAGCAGGTCCTCGAGAGACGGCCGGACCTGAGGCGCCAGATCCGCGGCGGTGCCCTGATGGTGGATCAGCGGATCCATGAAGTCACTCCAGAAGACGCTGTCCCATTCCTGCTGGCGCGGCAGGTTGATGTACGAGCGCATGTACTGAACGGAGTCGGCGATGGCCTGGGCGTTGGCCGCTTTGCGCGGCTCGGAGGCCGTGATCACTTCAGCAGTGGCCAGCGACTTGCGCGGCGCCACGATCTTCCAGTGGTGGATGCCTTCGGTCAGTTGGACAAGCGCCTGGTAAGCCAGGTCCGGGTATTTCGTTTGAGCCGAGATGACCGTTGAGGCGGTCCAGGCGAAGGTGGTGCGGTTGGCCGGCCCCGCGGGCACGGCCACGGCTCCGACGTCGAGGCCTTCGACGCGGTCGAGATCATCGGCGGCGCCGCCCATGAACATCGCGATCTTGCCGGCCTTGAACATCTCGCCGAAGCCCTGCTCCGAGATCACGGACTCGGGCGGGGTATGCACATCGTCGTAGATCAGGCTGGCGTAGAAATCCCAGCCTTTGATGGCCTCAGGTGAGTCGATCGGCGAGGCCGTGAGGTCAGCCGCGATCGCCTCGCCGCCAGCCTGCCACACGAACATCTGCGGCGGCGGCCAGCCGTTCATCGAGAAGCCCCATTGGTCCTTGGTGCCGTCACCATCGGTGTCGAGCGTCAGCGTCTCGGAGGCCTTGGTGAGGTCGTCCCAGGTCCAGTCCATCGTCGGGTAATCGAGGCCGGCCGCATCGAAAAGGCCGCGGTTGAAATACAGGACCACCGGTTGAGCGATCCATGGCAGCCCGTAGACCCGATCCTGGTACTGGGCCGTCTGGAGCACATCAGGGAAGTAGTCGCTCAGATCGGCGGCGGGGTGTTCGGTGTCGCTGGCCAGCTTATCGGTGATGTCGAGGAGCGCGCCTTGAGACGCGAAGCCGGCGATGTACTCCTGAGAGAGCCACATCAGATCTGCGGCGGTGCCGCCGGCCAGGCCGGTCTGGACCTTCGTGTAGTAGTCGTCGGGGGCCGGCTCATGCACGATCTGGAACGCGTCGTTGTCGGCGTTGATCTTGTCGATGATCGCCTGGAACTCGGCGGCTTCATCGGCGCCGGCCCAGGTCGTGAGCCGGAGGGTGACCTTGTCGCCGGTGGGGGCGGTGGTCGCCTGACCTTCGCTTGTCGTCGTCGGCTGAGCGCCGGGATCCTGTGTCGCGCCGCCTGGCGCTGTGGTTTGTGTCGCGGTCGTGGGGTTGCACGCCATCACTCCCAGGCTCAACGCCATCAGGAATGACAGGTGCGCGTGCGGTACCTTCTTCATCTCTTCAGCTCCTTCCGCCGATGCGGTTGACTCAACGCAAAGCGATCTTCGCAATGCGAGGCGCGGGACGGTCGATCACGACCTCCTTGCTCGAGCGGCAGGAACTCAAGCGAGCTATTCAGTTGTGCGAGGCGAGACGGTCACTCGATTCGAACGGTAGTGGCCGACCGGTCTTATCGTGTCGGACTGATCAACAATTGGTATGAATAAGCTATCGCTAAACAGACATCCTCACCAAACCAGTCGTGGTGTCTGACAAAACAAACAACCGCGAGGTCTGGCGACCTCGCGGTTGTGCGCGAACGATGTGGATCGACTTTGGTCGCGTTCAGCGGCCGTACGTCGCGGCAGCAGCTCCGACGCGCTTGACGGAGACCGATTTGACCGTCTCGCGATGGGCCGGCTGGTTTTTCGAGCTGTCGGCGTCGAGCTTGAAGCGGTTGACGAGTTCCTGGAGATCATTGGCCATGCGCGCCAGTTCCTGAGCCGAAGCCGAGACCTCTTGAACCTGCGCCGTCATCTCCTCGGCCGAGGCAGACACTTCTTCAACGGCCGCCGAGTTCTCCTCGCTCACCGACGCGATGCTCTCGATCGATCCCGTCACTTCGGTCGCCGAGGCTGACATCTGCTCGGTGGCTGCTGTGTTGTGCTCGACGACGCCGCTCAGGCGGTCGAGGCTGGCGACCACCCGCTCGCTGAGCGCCGCCATCTGATCCGACGACTTCACGTTGGCCTCAGCCAGGTGCGCCGCTTCAGCCACGGCGTTCTCGAGCCCGGTGCTGGCCGCGCGGATGCTGACGACGGCGGCCTGAACGCCCTTCGCGCGATCAGCCGATGCCTTGGCGCCTTCAGCCAGGATCTCGAACGCAGCGCCGGATTGCTCGGTCAGTTGGCGGGCCGTCGCCACGTCGGCGCCGGCCTGTTGCATGGCCTCGCCGACCTCGCCAGCGCCCTGTTGGACGGCGCGCACCAGCTCGCCGATCTCCTTGGTCGCCTGAGTCGAACGCTCGGCCAGCTTGCGCACTTCGTCGGCGACGACCGCGAAGCCCTTGCCGTGCTCGCCAGCGCGCGCCGCCTCGATCGCGGCGTTGAGCGCCAGCAGGTTCGTCTGCGAGGCAATGTCGTCGATCGTTTCGACGATGACGCCGATTTGACCGGAGCGGCGGCCCAGGTCGCGGACGCGAGTGGCCAGTTGCTCGGTCGTGTCATTGACGCGTTGCATGCCATCCATGGTCTGCACCGCGAACCGGATGCCTTCATCGGCAGCCTTGGCCGAGTTCAGCGCTTCCTGCACCACGGCATCCGAGGCCTGTGCGACCTGCAGCAACGTATCGGCCAGATCCTGGCGCATCGTCGCGGCCTTCTGCATGCCCCCGGTCTGAACTTCAGCGGCGCGGCGGATGTCGGCGACGGCGCTTGAGAGGCGTCCCATCGCTTCGGAGGTCGTGCCAATGGCCGTGGCCTGCTCCTGAGCACCGTGTGCGACGCTGTCGATCGCGCGGCGCATTTCCTCCACCGACGCAGCCGTCGAGGTGATGGAGGCCGCCTGCTGGCTCGAGCCGCTGGCGACCTGTTGCATCGTCATGGCGATCTGCTGCGTCGCCTGACCGGCGCCCTCGGAAGCCTGCGACAGATGTTGGGCGGCGCCGGCGACCTGGTCGGAGCTCCGCAGCAGCGAAGCCGCGAGATCGCGCAGATTGGTCACCATAGCGGCCAGGCTCTTGCCCAGCTGGTCAGCATCGGAACGCACATTGACCGTGACGGTCAGGTCGCCCACCGCCAGCTTGTCGGCGGCGCCAGCCATTTCCTTCAGATAGGCCACCATCTGCCGGAACGACTCGGCCAGCTGGCCAAGCTCATCGCCGGAGCGGAGATCGATGGCCTGGTTGACATCGCCGGTCGCGATCCGCTCGGCCACCGCCTTGAGGTCGGTAACCGGTTTGCGGATCGACCCGGCGATCCACAGGCCGAGCACAAGGCCGATCAACGCCGCGGCAAGGCCGACAGCGAGCTGGATCAGCGTCGCGTTGGATGTCTCCTGCTGAGAGGCGGCGATCGTGTCGTTGAGCAGCGTGTTCGACATGTCGACCACGCGGTTCACGGCGTCTCGGTGTTGGAGATACAGGGGTTGGATTTCGTCCTGGCGGATGCGAGAGACGGCTTCAGCGTCGCCGGCCTGCACGGCCGGAACGTATTCGGTGCGCACGATTTCGAAGAGCTGCTCGGCCGGCTTGCGGAGATCTTCGAGCATCGTCCTGCGGAGCTCGGTGCCGTCGTCGAGGTTCTGCTCCCAATACGTCATGCGCGCCTGAAATTCGCCCTCGAGCCGGGTGAGAGCGTCAAGGTGCTCTTGAAGATCCGCCGCGGGCGCATGGGCGTTTGTCAGGACCTCGAGCTCGAGGATGTTGGTATAGGTTTCGATGACGTAGGCGGGCGGCGGGAGGATGTCGGCCACCAGGTCTTTGCCCAGCACGATGTCGTTGAACACCGGGCCGCCGACTTCGACGCGCGTCAGCGTCGTGTAAGCCAGGATACCAAACCCGAGGATGCCGGCGACAAAGACGCCGATCAAGACGTAGAGCTTGGTTCCGATCTTCAAGTTGGAAAACATAGCGTCTTCGCTGCTCCCTATGCGGCACGTCTTTCGATATGCACGGCCCTGCACCGCGACAGGGTCTTCATAAGATGATCGTATGCTTCACAGAGGTGACTTGTCAGTAAAGGGAGGTTGAAGGACTCGAAAACTCACGTCCATTTCACGAGCCGGATGGCAGTTCACACTTGACAGGAAACTGGCGTTTGCTGGCCGTTTGGTCAGTGAAAAGGCGATCGGCGGGCGTTCCTACAGGAACATCCGCCGATCGCCTTTTCACTGAGAATTTCGACGTTGCTTAAGGGCGAAGCCGATACAGGATCTCGCCGGCTTTCGGCACGACAAGGACGCCTTCTGCTTCTCGACCCTCCCACTGGGCCGGGTCGATCGTGGCAGGATCCGCGTATCCGAGGTTGAGCCGCGCACATTGATCCGGTGGGATGCGGCTGGCGAGGATCACGTTGACATTTGCGCGTTCGATGCCACCGTCCATGACACCCGATCCACGCAGGTGGGTGCTGTGCGCCAGCACACCTAGCGGGACGTGCTTGAACCGATCCCAATCGTTCAGGAAGTAAGGCAGGATATGGTATCCCACAGCCTCGATATGCCGCCCATGGACGTAACTGACGGTGTCGAGGTGCGGCGCGTAGATCACGAGTTCCCCGCCCTTTTCGACCACCGGCTCGAGCTTGTACATCGCCTTCGCCCCGGTCCAGAGCTCATCGTACATCGGCGGTGCGCACGAAAGCACGCGTCGATACGGGCGATCGCACCAGCGGATGTGTCGATCGGCGGACCGCTGCGCCGCAACCGACCAGGCGGTGTAAAGGTCACCGATGGTCAACCCGGTCAGGCGTTCGCCCTCGACCGTCAGCGCGATCAGGGTCACAGGCGTCTTCAAGCGGCTGGCGGCGGCATGCACCATCGCCCGCACCGGCGTATCCGCGTACCCGATCGTGCCGACCACGCTCGCCAGTGCGCCGAGCCAGTGCGTGGCGTGAATCATCTCGGCCCCCGAGATGCCCGGGAACAGATACTTGGCTCCGCCCGAGAAGCCGATCACCTCGTGTGGGAAGGTCGGGCCGACGATGACGATGTGGTCGGCCTCGACGGCCGCGCGATTGATGCGCACCGGCACCGACTCGGGCAGCGACGGGTGCCAGTGCCGGCCCGCGAGCATTCGGACCTCGTCGGCGCTCATCACGTCGAGGGTCGTCAACGCGTCGGGGTCTTCCCAGGCATGATTGAGCAGACCGACGTGAGCGTATCGGCCAGCACGCTCCTCGGCCGTGATGCCGACCAGGGCGTTGAGCCGCTCGGCGCTCAGCGGTGGATGCGTCCCGAGCGCGACGAGGACGTCAAGGCGCGCCGCGTCGTGCAGGGTGTCGACCAGGGACCTGAACAACAGCGGCAGCGGCGCGGTGCGTGTGTGATCAGGCACTAGCACAAGCACTCGCTGGCCGCGCAATTGGCCCGTGAGTTGCTGCGCCACTGCATGACGCACGGCATCGTCATTCAATGACTGCCCCGGATCCGCAACCAGCGTGAGATCGGTCATGGCATCACCTGACTAACGCGTTCGGCCGCACCCTACACATTCCACCCAGAGTACGACGGATGATCGGCCGGCAACGGTAGATCCTGCGCACAGCCCGTGCGGGCCGAATGATAGAGCGCTGTGGTGAGTTCGATCGTAGCACGGGCTTCGGCAAGCGTCACCGGCAATGGGCCGCCTGTGTCGAGCGCGCGCGAAAACCTCAGGAACTGGCCCGCGAAGCCCTCGGGCTGCGGCTCGAGGTCCGACAGCACGGCGGCGATGATGGCGTCGATGTCGGGGTTGGCGGCTGTGATCGTCCAGGGGTCGGCGGTGTTGGTGTATGGCGACGTCTGACTCTCGGCAGTGAGGTTGGCGAAACAGAAGCGATGGCGGCTGATCTCGTGCATCGAACCGACGGTGACGGAAAGCGTGCCGAGGCCGCCATCGCCCAGTTCGACGGCGGCGGCCACGCAGTCTTCGGTCTCGATCGCGTTCACGCGTGTGGCGATCCGGGCCGATACCGATCGCAGCGGGCCGGTCAGGTACACCAACAGGTCGTGGGCGTGGATGGCGTGAGTGAGGGCCACGCCGCCGAGCTCCGTCGCCCTGCGTCCGCGCCAGGGCACCGCGTAGTAGTCGGGTCCGCGGCGCCAGTGGGTCTCGATCGTGACGGCATAGCTCGGGCCTGTGATTCCGCGCTCGATCAGGCGTTTGAGCTTCTGTGCGCCGTGCCCGAAGCGGTACTGGAAGATCGGCATCAGGCGCCGGCCCGACGCGGCCTCGGCCGCGATCAGGGCATCGACGTCTTTGAGCGAGCCTCCGATGGGCTTCTCACAGACGACGTGCTTGCCGGCGGCCAGCGCCTGAAGCGACTGCGGCGTGTGCAACGACGACGGCGTGCAGATGTCGATGATGTCGACGTCGTCGAGCTTGCACAGGGCGTCGAAGTCCGTGATCAAGCGCTGCACGCCGAACGCCTCGGCCACCGGTCGCGCGCGATCAACATCTCGGTCGCAGATCGCGGCGATGGTGAAGTGGTCGGCAAGGGTGTTGTAGGCCTCAAGGTGCGCGCGCCCGATGCCGACTCCGACGACAGCCACACGATGCGGCTCACCCATGGCCCACCCCCCTGACCCGCGTTGCCGCGGCCTCGGCCTCGAGCGCCAGCTGCATCGCCAGGAAGCAGTGAGCTTGCGGCATCGCGGTCTCGGTGCGATGAATGACATCCTGCAGCAGTTGTCGACCGAACGGCAGATCGACGGCCCCGCAGTTGATGTAGTGAATGCCCTTGCCATCGACCAGGATGAGGTGGTTGCCACCCTCGCGCCCGGCCGGGTCGACGTACTTGCGAAGCTCGATGTAGCCCTCGGTGCCGAGCACGGTCAGACGCCCATCACCCCATGTGCCGAGGCCGTCGGGCGTGAACCAGTCGACGCGCGCGTAACCGAGCCCGCCGTCGCCGCGCAGGACCACGTCACCGAAGTCTTCGAGCTCGGGCGTGTCGGGATGCGCGAGGTTGCCGATCTGCGACGCCACGACCTGGGCCGTCGTCGAGCCCGTGAAGTACAGAAACTGGTCGATCTGGTGCGAGGCGATGTCCGTAAGGATGCCGCCGTAGCGTTCGCGAACGAAGAACCAGTCTGGCCGCGATGGCGCGTTGATCCGATGCGGGCCGAGGCCGATCGTCTGCAGCACGCGCCCGATGGCTCCGGCCTTGACAAGCTCGCCGGCCCGCACCGCGGCGCCCACCTCTAGCCGCTCGCTGTAACAGATCGAATAGATCCGGCCGGTCTCGGCCTGCACCCGGCGCGCGTCGGCCAGTTGCTCGAGCGTGGTGAAGCCAGGCTTGTCGCTGAGCACGTCCTTGCCATGCTGCATGATGCGCACACCGAGCGGGCCGCGATCAGCCGGAATGCCTGAGATGACGATCAGGTCAGTGGTCGGATCTTCGAGCACCACCGACTCGCTCTCGGCCATGCCAAACCGCGGATAGCGGGACGCGAATGGCGCGGCCAGTTCGGGCTCGGGCGCGTAGAACGTGCTCGGCGTCGCCCCAGCGCGCAACAACAAATCGACCATGCCATAGACGTGGTTGTGGTTGAGGCCGATCACGCCGAAACGCACGGGGCGTTCGGGTGCTGCTTCAGGTTGCGGGTTAGTCATGAACTCAAATCCTCGTTGCGTGTCCATTATCGAGTCGGCCGGCGCCAGCATCCTGCCTCGGTGTGCGGCCAGCGGTGAGCGTCTTGTTCACGAGCCATGCTACACCCCGGCGTAGGCCGAGAAGCCGCCATCGACGGGGATCACGATGCCCGTGACATAGGCAGCGGCCGGTGAGAGCAGCCACAGCACAGCGCCGATCAGGTCTTCGGGCGAGCCGAAGCGACCCATCGGTGTGTTGGCGATGATCTGTGCCCCGCGCGGCGTCAACGACCCATCCTTGTTCAACAACAGGCGCCGGTTCTGCTCGCCGACGTAAAAGCCAGGTGCGATGGCGTTGACCCGAATCCCGGGGCCATATTCCTGAGCCATCGTCACCGCCAGCCACTGGGTGAAGTTGATCACACCTGCTTTGGCGGCCGAGTAGGCGGGCACACGCGTCAACGGGCGCAGCGCGCTCATCGACGAGATGTTGAGGATGGTGCCCCGACGCCGCTCGGCCATGTGCCGGCCGAACACCTGACACGGGATCAGGGTGCCGAGCAGGTTGAGGTCCGTCACCTCATGCAGCGCCTCTGACGGCAGATCGAAGAACGGCATGCTCGGCGACGACGTCGCCACCGGCCGGTTGCCTCCGGCGCCGTTGATCAAGATGTCGATCTGGCCGAACTCCGCCAGGACCCGCTGCGCCGCGGCTTCGAGGCTCGGTCGGTCGAGGACGTTGCAGCCGAGCCCGATGGCCTGAGCGCCGGCCTGTCGCAATTCATCGGCCAACTTCTCGGCGCCCTCGGCCCGCAGGCCGAGCACGACGACGCGCGCGCCGGCCCGCGCCAGCGCCCGGCACATCGCCGAGCATAGCACCCCGGCGCCGCCGGTGACGACCGCCACCTGCCCTGAGAAATCGAAGTTGGCGAGGAATTCGGCTTGGTCCATCATCGGGCTCCTGTCTGCTTCGCGGGCTGCGAAGCCGGCAATCGATACGCGCGGCGCGCGAGATCGGTGGCCAGCTCGCGCATCACGCCCACCGCGGCCTCCTCATCGAGCATGCCGCGCACCACCTGCTCGGCGACCCAGTTCGCGCTGGCCCGGCGCCAGACCGTGTGCCGGGCCGGGATCGAGCAGAAGGCGCGCGTGTCGTCGTTGAAGCCGGCCGTGTTGTACAGCCCCGTGGTGTCGATGACGAGATCCAGGTAGCGGCGAATGCCGTTCAGGCTGTCGTAAAACCACCAGGGCGGGCCGAGCTTCACCGCCGGATAGTGGCCCGCCAGCGGCGCGAGCTCGCGCGAATAGGTCGACTCGTCGAGCGTGAAGAGGATCAGGCCGAAGCGCGGATCGTTGCCGAAGCGCTGCAACAACGGTCGCAGGTGGCGCGTGAACTCGGTGGCCACCGGAATATCGCCGCCCGCGTCTGGCCCGAAGGCCGCGTATACGTCGGCGTTGTGGTTGCGCAGCGAGCCAGCGTGAAGTTGCATCACCAGCCCATCGTCGACGCTCATGCGCGCCATCTCGGTCAGCATGTGCGCCGTGAACCGTGCCCCGTCGGTCGCGTCGGCCCGGCCGGCCAGCGCGCGCTGAAAGAGCGCCTCGGCTTCCACCGAACTGAGCGGCTCGGTAGCCGGAACCTCCACTCCGTGATCGGTGGCCGTGGCGCCCATGCGCTTGAAGAAGCCGCGGCGTTCCTCGAGCGCCTGGATGAACGTGGCGTAGTCGCGCACGTTGACGCCCGAGCGCTGCCGCAGGCGCTCGATCTCAGCCGCCCACCCTGCCGACGCCACGTCGATCACACGATCGGGCCTGAAGGTCGGGCGCACGTCGCCCCGCCACTCAGAGTTCTGCAGGGCGGCATGCTCGAGCAACGGATCGTCGGCGCGGTTGTTGGTGCAGAGCACGTCGACGTTGAAGCGCTCGAACAAGGCCCGCGGCTGGAAGGCCGCATCCGCGAGGCGCTCCGTGAGGGCGTCGAAGAGCTGGTCGGCGTTGTCGGCGCTGGGTCGCTCGCACACGTCGAAGACCGAGATCAATTCCTCTTTGAGCCAGATGCCGCTCGGCGTGCCGTTGAACAGATCGAAGTGCGAGCAGAACAGACGCCAGATGCGTCGATGGTCGCGTTCAACGGGACCGTCGTCACGGCGGGCGACGCCGACCTGCTCGAGCGGCACGCCCTGTGAATAGAACATGCGGGTGACGTAGTGGTCCGGGATGATGAACAGGTCGACCGGCGTGCCGAAGGAAGCAGCCGGGTCCGCGAACAGACGCGGGTCGACGTGCCCATGCGGACAGACGAGCGGCAGATCGGCCACCGTGGCATAGAGCCCCATCGCCAGCTGACGCACAGAGGGCTCGGACGCGAAATACCGATTGGGATCAAGGGTCCAGGATGTTGACATACCGAGTCGTTCAACCCCCCAGTTGACGCAGCCATTCGTTCAGGCGGTGAGGTATCCACCGGTCGAGCAGGGGCCAGGGCACCAGACGTGCCGGCTCGGCCTCCCAGATTTTGTCGAAACAGAACGTCGGCTCGAACGCGCGTTTCCTGAGCCATGCGTTCACGGCATTGTGGCCAGTGGCGCAGGGTGCTACCTCGTGGGCATAAGCGGCTTTGATCAGCACGCCGTCGCTACCGGCGCCAGCGCCCGTCGCCAGCGCCACCGAGTCGCGGAACGCCGTGAACCAGTGCGGGCTCGGCGCGAACGCGTGTTTGCCCGGCTGCGCATACACGATCGGCCGGTCGCCACGCATGGGGAACATGCCGTCGTCGCGCTGCATCGTCGCGTAACTGCCGTGCGAACTGGCCTCGATCCAGATCACGCGACCGGCCCCGTCCAGATAGACCCAGACGTGCTCGAGTTCGTAGAGATGCTGGATGTCCCAGTCCCACCAGATCGCGTACTCGATCGCGGTCTCCCAGGCCGGCCGCCAGCCGCGCTCGATCCAGCGATAGAACGACGGCGACTGTGCCTCGCGCCGAAAGACCGTGTAGCCGACGACCTCGGGCAGAAAGGGCTCGGCCCGATCGAAACAGATCACGGGCGAGTGGCGCAGCGCCAGCCCGTGATCGGAGTCGATCGTCGGCCAGACCGGCAGCGCGTCGCCGCCCACTGGGGCGCTCAGTTGCTCGATCAGTTCGACAAGCCCGGCGGCTTCGTAGACCGTGTGGCGGGGAGCTTCCTCGCGGCTCATCGGCCGCGTCCGGCGTCGTTCGTTAGCGTGAAAGAACACGGAACGGATCCCGAGCCGGTTGGCGCCGACGACGTCGCGCTCGAGGTTGTTGCCCACCATCACGACGCGCGGGTAGTCGCGCTGGGGGATCCCGAGCGCTTCGAGCGCGTGATGGAACATCTCGGGCGCGGGTTTCTCGATGCCGACGTCCTCCGAGATCGACAGCGTCTCGAAGAGATCCAGCAGGCCATGCTGGCGAAGGACGTTGCGCGGCCCCTCACGATAGGCGTCAGCCACAAGCGCGAGACGGTAGCCGCGTTGGGTCAGTTTGTTGAGCGCTTCAGCGGTGCCCGGGAACAGGTCAGCCGAGAGCGTCGTGCCACGCGAGTCCTTGACCTCGCTGCTCTCATCCATCAGCGTATCGCCGAGGTCGAACAGAATCGCGACAGGATCTGCCGCCGGGCGCGTCATCGGGCAGACTCCGCGGCGGCTCCCGATGTCGACGTCGGCTGGATCGAGAGCTCGCCGGAACCGATCAACGCGACCTCGAGCGTCCCGGGCTCGCGCACCACGGGCGTCAGGGGCAAGCCGTTCCAGGTCACGGCGTAGTCGCTGCCGGCGTCGAGCACGACGAGCGCCAGCCAGGGCTCCTGGCCGCCGCTGTGGCGCAACGAGGCCTGCAGCCCGCGTCGATCGGCTGTCCACGACTGAGCGTCGACCCAGGTGTCGAAGCCGCAGGTCAGCGCGCCCGGCGTGTGGTAGGCGTTGAACCACGACAGGATCGGGGCCGAAAGGCCGCCGAAATGATGCCAGCCGGCGCCGCGCCCGGTTTCGACCACGATGTGCTCGAAGCAGTTGTAGGTGGCGTCGACCTCGTCGCGCCAGACGTTGAGGGCCGTCGACGCGATCCGGTGCGCCAGATTGCCCTCGCCTAAATCGAGCAGCGCCTTCCAAAAGAACCACTGGTACGCGAACCAGACTGTGCCGTTCCAGTAACCGTCGATCAGGTAGTAGGCCGCGCTCTGGTCGATGCCCGTCAGGCCGAAGGGCGTCCACAGATGTTCGGGCGAAGCGAGCCGGTCGAGCAGGCGTCGCCGCTGTTCGGGCGTGCAGGCGCCCGCGAAGAGCGGGCTGACGCCATCGAAGCCGAGGTTGAAGTTCTGGCCGCTCGCATGGCGCAGCATCTCGCGCGGCTGACCGGCTTCGTCGTGCAACACGTAACTGAACACGCCGGCCTCATCATCCCAGGCATACGCATTGAGCGCATTGATCCACAGATCGATGTCGGCCTGGTACTCGGCGACGTCGGCCGCTGCCCCGGCTGCCCGCGCCGCCTGCTGGAGCAGACGCGCGCAGCGGATGAGGTGCGCTGTGGTGATGACCGGAGTGGCCACGGGTTCGAGGCCGTGGGCATGCACGTGGACCTGCGGCGCATAGTCGTCCCAGCCGGCCGAGTTGTAGAAGTAGTCCCAGGTCTTGAGCAGCCCAGACTTCATGCGGCGCGTCGTCGAGCTGCCCAGCCGGCCGGCCAGGAAGCGATACATCTGCCGTAGCCGCGGATAGAAGTGCTCGAGCAGCGTTGTCGACTGGGTGCGATTCCACAACTCGTGGAAGGCGTAAATCTGCACGGGCACGGGGCTGCCGTGATGCAGAAAAGCCGCCTGCTCATCGCCGGGGGGCGTGGTGTAGGCGTTCAGGCAATCGATGGCGCGGGTCAGGTCGACGTTCATCAAGCCGAGGCTGATGAAGCCCGAGTCCCACGTGTACAGACAGTCCCACCACTTGCCCGGTGTGAAATGCCGGATGTAAGTGCCGCGGGTGTAGACCGGGTAGACGACGTTTGTCAGCAGCGTCGCGGCCATGCGCTCCTGGCTGAACACATGCTGCTCGCCGGTCGGGTTGACGGCGAACTCGACCCGCCCGGCTCGCGCGGCCTGATAGGCCACGTCGAGCGCGGGGCTCGCGGGATCGAAGGCTTCGAGTTGCGCGCGCACCTCGTCGGCGGCGCCGTGGCACACCAACGCATAGACGACCTGCCGCCCATGCGGCTCCAGGATCACGGGGCGAATGAAGACGTCGGTGAAATGCCCGGCGCCATCGCCGACGAGTTTGCGCGCGACGTGCTCGTTGACGAAATAGCGGAAGGTGCGGTCGAGCTCGCTGGTCAGGTACTGCCGCACCTCTGAGCGATCGCCGCCCCAGGCCAGGCCGTACACGCCCTCCACGTCGGAGTAGCTCAACGTCAGAGTCGAGCCCGCCTCGACCAGTGCCGGCGTCGGTTCCCAGCGGTGGCGCTCGAAGCTAACCCGCTTGAGGTCGGCGCGTTCTACAAAGACGAAGCCGTCGAGGTCGACCGGCCCGCTTCCCTTCGACACGAGCTCTAGTCGATGACGACCCGGTGGGATGTGCCCAAGCGGAACCTCGCACAGGCCGAACTCGTCGGCCGGTTCGAAGACCACAGTGGTCTGCGCCAGGCCGCGCAACTCGAATGTGGCCAGCGGCGCGCCTCGGGCCAGCCGATAGCGCACGAGCAGCACGCCGTCGGTGAGGGCGTCGTCGACCTGCACGTCATAGGCGACGTGATCGCCGGCCTCGTTGCCGAAGCCCTCGCCTAACCCCACTCCGTCGACAAAGCCATGGGCGCGGATCTCGCCACGCCGCCAGCCCTCGTACACGAGCGAATCGGTCGGGCGCGGCCTGGCAAAGGCCAGCTTCCGATACGCCAGCGCGTCGATCCAGCTCGCCCCCGGTGGCAGGTCCACCCGGGCCGGCTCGATCGGCTCATCGGAGTACGGCCGCAGCGGCGGGAAGCTCAGGGCGCCGATCAGGTGCAGGGCCTGATGCTGGGCACGGTCAGTCTCATTGACGAGCTCGCAGCGGATCACACGCGCCTGTTCGGCGGCCACGCCCGGCAATGGGAAGAACGCGACGTCGGCGTAGACCTGATCGCGCCATTCGAGCTCATAGCGGTAGGAGAAGAAAGTCAGCCCGGGCGCCGCTTCCCAGGGATGGTCGTTCGACTCCCATTTGCAGGCCGGCACGTTGACGCCGTGGCGGTACGACGCCGGGAAGACGCTGAGTTCGAAGCGCAGCCCACTCGCCAGATCGGGGATGTGGGCGATGCCGTTGTATTTCTTGTTGTAGGGCCCCCACACGGGCAGACGCAGGTCGTGCGTCTCGCCCTGTGGCAGATCAAGAGATGGCATGTGTCTTCATCAACGGCGTGGGTTCGCGTCTTGTGCGACCGCCGCCGGCATGGTCAGGTTCAACGCGCTCGCAGCGCCTCGGCCGGCGAGACGACGACGGCCGGATCGCGCTCGGGATGAGCGGCGAGGCCGCGAAAGCCTTCCAACACCATATCGCTGACGTCCTCGGCGACCAGCGCGCCGCCGTAGTACTCAGGCCGGTTCGGCCCCCAGTCGACGCGGCAGTTGCGCAGCGTGACGTCATCAGCGGCCTCGATGCGGAAGCCCGCAGTCGGCGCCGCGATGATGCCCTCGATGTCGCACGGCCGCCGGTCGAGCAGCCCGCCCGGGTGCTTCGAGGTCTTGTCGATTTCGACGCGCACGTCGTCGAACACCAGGCCCGTGATGCGGCTCTCGGCGCAGCCGCTGACGTACACGCCGCCCTCGCTGCGGCAGACGATGTTGCGGAAGCGGATGTTGCGCACCGGGCCGATCCCGCCCGTCGTCGCGCCCGGCTTGAAGCGGTGAAGCGTGCCGGGCGCCCGCTTGAACGCCGTGACGTAGATCGGCTCGGACTTGCCCCACCACACATCGGCGAACAGCCGCGACTCGATCACGATGTCCGAGAACAACACGTTCTCGATGCTCCCCTCGTCGCGGTTCTGAATGCCCAGACACCGGTTCGAGGCCTTGATCACACAGCCGACCACGACGATGTTGCGCATCGCGTCGACGTTTTCGCTCCCGAGCTTGAGCGCGCACGAGGTCGAGGTCAGCACGCAGCCCGTGATCGTGATGTGCTCGCACGGACCGTATTCGGCGAAGTCGCGCCGGTTCTTGATGCAGATGCAGTCGTCGGCCGACTCGATCAGACAGTTGCTGATGCGCACGTCGCGGCAGTGGTCGATGTCGATGCCGTCGCAGTTGCGCACCTTGAGGCTGTTGAAGATGCGCACGCCGTCGATGACGACGTCGCTGCAGCCCGCCGGATGCACGCACCAGTAGGCGGCGTCGGCGAAGGTGACGTCGCGGAGGGTAATGTGCCTGCAGCCGATCAGGGTCAGCAGATGCGGCCGCAGATCGACGTCGTTGACGAACTTGTAGTTGAAGTGCGTGGGCGTCTCGTTCTCCATGAACGCGGTCCCGCGCCCGTCGAGCGTGCCGAGGCCCGTGATGGCGATGTGCTCGGCGCCGCGGGCGCTGATCCACATCGACCCCTCCGAGCGATTCTGAAACGGCGGCTCGGTGTAGCGCGCCTCGTCCACGATCGCCTGCACGGTGGCGTTCGCCTCGATATGCAGCTCGACCCACGACTTGAGCTGGAACGGCCCCGTCACATACGTGCCCGGCGCTGGGACGACGACGCGCCCGCCGCCCGCCCCGTGGCAGGCGTTGATCGCCGCCTGGAGGGCAACCGTGCAATCGACCTTGCCGTCGCCGACGGCGCCATAGGCCGTGATCACGAAGTCGCTCACGCCGCCGCCTCCGCAACCCCGTTTCCGCCACTGTCGCCCGGTGCGACACCGGCGAGGGTGAGCTCCTCGGCGCGATGACAGGCGACGAAGTGCCCGGGCCGCAGCTCGCGCAGCACCGGCGTCTCGCGCCGGCAGGCCTCGACAGCGAATCGGCAGCGCGGATGGAAGGCGCAGCCGCTCGGCGGGTTGGCCGGGTCGGCGACCTCGCCCTCGAGCACCTCGTTGCCGCGCTTGCGGCGCGGGTCGGGCTTCGGCACGGCGCCGAGCAGCGCGTCGGTGTACGGATGCAGCGGCCGCGCGAACAACTCGCGCGTCGGCGCCATCTCGACAAGCTTTCCCACGTACATCACGGCCACGCGATCGCTGATGTGTTCGACGACGCTCAGATCGTGGCCGACGAAGACATAGGTCAGATTGAGCCGGTGCTGCAGATCGCGCAGCAGGTTGAGGATCTGGGCCTGGATCGAGACGTCGAGCGCCGACACAGGCTCGTCGCAGACGACGAGCTGCGGCCGCAACGCCAGCGCTCGGGCGATGCCGATGCGCTGACGCTGCCCGCCGCTGAAGGCGTGCGGATAGCGCGTCATGTATTCGGGCCGCAGCCCAACCAGCTTGAGCAACTCGGCGACCCGATCCTTGATCTCGCTCGGGGACCCGACCCTGTGAATGACGAACGGCTCGCCGATGGTCTCGAGCAGGGTCATGCGCGGATTGAGCGACGCGTAAGGATCCTGGAAGATCATCTGCATGTTGCGCCGCAGCCCCGTCAGCTGGGTTCGGTCGAGGTCGGGGATGTTGACAAGCCCGAGCTCACGATCGCGGAACAGGATCTTGCCGGCCGTCGGCTGGAACGCGCGCAGGATCATGCGCGCCGTGGTCGTCTTGCCGCAGCCGCTCTCGCCCACAAGGCCGAGCGTCTCGCCGGCGTTGACGTACAGGCTCACGCCGTCGACGGCCTTCACCTGCCCAACCACGCGGCGCATGAACCCGCTCTTGATCGGGAAGTGCTTCTTGAGGTCCTGCACTTCAAGAAGCGGCTCGGCAGCCTTGATCGGTGCGGCGTCCATCAGGCCACCTCCTCGGCGTACAGCCAGCAGCGCACGGCGTGCTGCGGCCCGACCTGTACCAGCGGCACCGGCCGATCCTGATCGCAAAGCCCAACCTTGACTACCGGGCAGCGCGGGTGGAACGGGCAGCCGCGCGGGATGTGCAGCGGGTCCGGGATGCTGCCCGTGATCGTGTACAGATCGCCGTCGAGCTTCTGGCCGATGTGCGGGATCGAGCGCAGCAGCGCCTGCGTATAGGGATGCTTGGGCGCGTAGAAGATATCGTCGACCGGCGCGCTCTCGACATCGCGGCCGAGGTACATCACCACCACGTCGTCGGCCATCTCGGCCACCACGCCCAGATTGTGAGTGATGAACAGGATCGCCATGCCCAGATCCGCCTGCAGCACGCGCATCAGGCGCAGGATCTGGGCCTCGGTGGTGACGTCGAGCGCCGTGGTCGGCTCGTCGGCGATGAGCAGCGCCGGGTTGCACGAAAGCGCCATCGCGATCATGGCGCGCTGGCGCAGGCCACCCGAAAGCTGATGCGGATACGCGTCGACGCGCTGCTCAGGCTGCGGGAAGCCGACCCGCTTGAGCATGTCCACCGCGCGGCGGCGCGCCTCGGCGGCATCGACGTTCTGGTGCAGCCGGATGGCCTCCATGATCTGGTCGCCGATCGTGTGAACCGGGCTGAGCGACGTCATCGGTTCCTGGAAGATCTTGGCGATCTCGTTGCCACGGATCTTGCAGATCGCGTCGCTATCCGGCTTCAGCTTGGTGAGGTCGATGCGCTCGGGCGCCTGGCCCGGCCGATGGCGGAAATAGGTCACGGTGCCTGCTTCGATCCGGCCGGGGAACGGCACCATCTGCATGATCGCCTGCGACGTCACGCTCTTGCCGCAGCCGCTCTCGCCCACCACGGCGAGCGTCTGGCCGCGCGCGATCGTGAAGCTGACGTCCTCGAGGGCGTGCACCACGCCCTCGCTGACGTGGAAGCTCACCTTGAGGCCCTCGATCTGGATCAGCGGTTCCTTGACGGCGGGTGTCGTCATCGTCGTCTCCGTCACCGCACGTACGGGTCGGCGGCGTCGCGCAGGCCGTCACCGACGAAATTGAAGGCCACGATGGTGACCACCAGCACGGCTGCCGGCAGCAGCAACCACGGCGCCAGTGCGATCGTGCTCACGTTCTGGGCGTCCTGCAGGAGCACGCCCCACGAGATCACGGGCGGCCGCAGACCGAGCCCGATGAAGCTCAGCGCCGTTTCGTTGAGGATGAGCTCCGGGATCGTCACGGTGGTCACCGCGATGATGTGGCTCATAAACGACGGGACCATGTGCTTCAGGATGATGCGCATGTCGCTGGCGCCGAGCAGTTTGGCCGCCAGCACGAAGTCTTCCTCGCGCATCGACAGGAAGCGGCCGCGCACCACGCGCGCCATGCTTGTCCAACTGAGCAGCGAGAGCAGCACCGTGATCAGCAGATAGACGTTGAGAGGGTCCCAGTTGAGCGGGATCGCTGCCGCAAGGCCCATCCACAACGGCAGGGTCGGAATGCTCTGAAAGAGCTCGATCGTGCGCTGCACCAGGTTGTCGATCCAGCCGCCGAAGTAGCCCGAGATGCCGCCGAGCAGCACGCCCAGCGCCAGGCTCAAGGCGGTGCCGATCAGGCTGACCGAGAGCGAAACCCGGGTGCCGAAGATCAGGCGCGAGAGCAGGTCGCGGCCCTTGTCGTCGGTGCCGAGCAGGAACATCGAGCCGCTCTTGTCGGTGTCGGCGACGCCAAAGAGGTGCAGGTCCGCCTTGAACATGCCCCACAGCTTGTACGGCTCGCCGACGACGAAGAGGCGAATCGGATGCGCCTTGGCAGTGTCCTCGGTGAACACAAGCTCGAAGGTCTCTGGGTCGCGGAACTTCTTCAACTCATACGTGAACGGCCCGCGGAACTGGCCCGCTGCATCGAAGAAGTGGACGGCCTGGGGTGGCGTGTAGGTGTAGCGCGAGTCGAACGCGAAAGGGTCGTAGGGCGCGACGACTTCAGCCAGCAGCGCCGCAGCGTACAACAGGATCAAGACCACCGCCGAGATCACGGCCAGGCGGTGCTTGCGGAACTTCCACCACATCAACTTCCATGGCGGCGCGACGTAGATCGCGTCGTCGGCGGTCGTCGGGGCGGGGATCGCGGCGGTCGGGGCTGTCATCGGTGTCCTCGCCTCAGTCGTAGCGGATGCGCGGATCGAGCACGGCCAGCAGCACGTCGGAGACCAACGTGCCCAGGATGCCGAACACGCTCAGGATCAGGATGAAGCTGCCCGCCAGATACATGTCCTGCGAAAGCAGCGCCCGCAGGAGCAACGGCCCGGTGGTCTGAAGGTTGAGCACAATAGCGGTCGGCTGGGCGCCCGAAATCAGCATCGGGAAGACGCTGCCGATGCCGCTGACGAACGGGTTGAGCGCCACGCGCAACGGGTACTTGCGCACGACAACGGCCTCGCGCAGGCCCTTGGCGCGCGCCGTCGCCACATAGGGCTTGGGCAGTTCGTCGAGCATGTTGGCCCGCATCGTGCGCAGCAGGCCCGAGGTGCCGCCCACGGCCAGCACCAGCGTCGGCACCCAGATGTGCTGCATGAGATCCCAGACCCTGGCCAGGCTCCACGGCGCCGACACGTATTCGCGCGAGAACAATCCGCCGACGTCAGCGCCGAAGTACTTGAACGCCATCCACATCACGACCAGCGCCAGGACGAAGCTCGGCATGCCAGTGCCCAGGAAGGCGATCAGGTTGAAGAGATAGTCAAGGGCCGAGTACTTGTGGGTCGCCGAGTACACGCCGATCGGAATCGCGATCACCCAGATCACGGCGATGACGAAGATGTTCATCACCACAGTCAGCGCCAGCCGCTCCCAGATCAGCGTCGAGACCGGACGGTTGTATTCGAACGAGTACCCGAAGTCGCCGCGCGTGACGATCGCCTCGATCCACTTGTAGTACTGCACGGGCCAGGGCTGGTCGAGCCCGTACTCGGCCTTCAATCGATCGAGCGTCTGCTGGTCGACGGTGTCGCCCTGCTCCTGCATGCGGATGCGGTACTGATCGAAGAAATCCCCGGGCGGGAGCTGGATGATGATGAACACCAGCACCGACACCGCCAGCATCAGCGGGATCGCGATCAGGAAGCGCTGCAGGATGAACTTGGCCATCAGGCAGCCGCCGGAGCCAACGCCGGGCGAACCCGGCGGATCTCGTCGAGGGAGGCCAACGCCTCGGCGATCGACAGTTCGAAGACGATCGGGCCGCGCCAGTCGGCGGCCGCCAGCCGGTCGAGGAAGCGACCGACGTCGAGATCGCCCTTCCCCAGAGTCTGATGATCCTTGCCGTAACCGATGTGGCGCTCCGGCCCCTGCCAGGGCGCGTCGTGAAGGTGCACCTCGCCCAGCCGCGGCAAGAGGCGCTCGAGCACGTCGAACAACTCGAACGGGCCGGGGAACCCTGCCAGCACGTGGCCGGTGTCGAGGCACATGGAGATGTCGAGCTCTTCGGCCACCGCGACGGTCAGGTCGAATGGGAACTCGATGGTTTCGATCGCGAGCAGGCGCCGCGGGATCCCGGTCTCGCGCAGGATCTCGCGCAAGCTGTCGCGCGCCGCCGCCTGGAACTGCTGGAGGACGTACAGCCGCGCGCTCTCGGGGCGCATCCGCGTGAACTCGGTCGCCAGGGTGCCTGTGGCGTGCAAGACGTAGCTGACCGGCTCGAGCGGCAGCGTGGCCTTGATGCAGTCGACCACGGCCTGAACCGAGCCGGCGCGCACCGACGCCAACGGCGTCGAGGGCTCGACCGACCAGAGCGGCAGATGCACGGTATAGGTCAGGCCGCGTCTGCGCTTGAGCTGCGCCAGATCCTCGATCGCGGCGGCCGAGAACGCGGTCGGGAAGAACAGGGTCATGTCGCCGCCGAGCTCGATCAGGTCGAAGCCGGCGTCGACCACGCTCTCGACGAGCGCAGCATGGTTGAACTCGGTGACCAGCCGCGCCATGTCCTCAGGCGTTTCTCTGGAGCGCAGCAGTTTTCCCGTCTGCGATGACTTGATCCCAAAACGCATGGCGCCTCCCGAAGAACGCGAGAGATTGTCGGAGCAGGCCGTCGCGAGGCGGCGCGCGTCGCATACACGCCGCACGCCGCCCCGCGGCTCGCTCAGGCGGGGCGGACGCCCTGACGCCGCCGCCCCGCCTGACGAGAGTCGGGTTACTTATCCATCCAGAACTGCTGCGCCTGGCTGAGGCCTTCCTCGCGGAACGCTTCGTCTTGCACCAGGTTGTCGGGCACGTTGTGCATGCGGTTCGAGGCCATGTACACCGTCGGATCCTCGCCGACCAGGCCGATGACCCACACGTTGTCTCTGTGGATCGACACGATCTTCTGGATCGCGGCCTTCGCCACGTTCGGATCAGACGTGCTGGTGGCTTCTTCCCAGGCCGCCCAGATCTGACGGATGGGGTGATCCGCCGGCGGCTCGACGCCTTCGGCGCCCTTGCTGACGTACCACTTGCCCCACTGCGGCGCCCACAGGTTGTCGGTGCCGAGGTAGTTCTGCGGGTCGCCTTCGATGATGTTGTTGCGATCCCACCACCAGACGAGCATATCGGCCTTGCCGTTCTGCATCAACTCGTCGAACAGGCTGCGGTCGACCTGCTTCGGCAGCAGTTCGATGCCGATGTCCTTCCAGTACTTCTGGACGAGCTCGCAGAACGTGCAGATGTCGACGTACACCATCGTGATGCTCAGGCGCTTGCCGTCCGAGCGCAGCCGATAGCCGTCAGAGTCCTTCTGGGTGAGGCCCAGGCCGTCGAGCAGGCCGTTGGCCTTGGCAGCATCGTAATCGATCCACTTCTTCGAGAAGTCGGCGTCGAAGTACGGCGTCCCAGGGATCGGGCTGGCCTGCCGCGGCTGGCCGAAGCCCTTCCAGGCGATGTCGCGAACTTCCGTGCGATCGACACCGATCGACAGCGCCTCGCGGAAATCTGACGTGTTGTAAAGCTGGTTGAGGATCGGATCCTCGACGTTAAGGTTCGGGAAGATGACCTGCATCTGAGTGCTGCGCCAGGTCAACACGTGGTAGCCGCCGGCCTCTTCGTTCTGCTTGTAGAGCGGGAGGTTGGCCGAGTCGAGGTGGCGCGCCTGCTCGTCGATCTTGCCCTGGACGACCCACAGGTTGAAGGTCTCAGGATCCTGGAACAGGCTGAACTCCACCTTGTCGATGTACGGCAGCTGATTGCCCTGTTCGTCGATCATGAAGTAGTAGG
Source organism: Anaerolineales bacterium (assembly GCA_044226485.1). Classification (GTDB taxonomy): domain Bacteria; phylum Chloroflexota; class Anaerolineae; order Anaerolineales; family UBA6663; genus UBA6663. The sequence goes on along the minus strand of JBGAGY010000008.1, from coordinate 63,407 downwards.
GGTTGCGCTCGAACACGACCTGCTCGGCCGGCGGCGGGACCTTGACCACCCAGGCCGCGATCGAGGGCAGATCGGGGTTGAGCCACTCGCTCTGGATCGGGCCCAGATCGCCCCACAGTTCCGTCCAGCTCTTGACGCCCTTGTCGGCCACGACCTTGTCGAGATCGGCCTGGCTGACGTACTTGGGCAGGTAGTTCTTGAGATAGTGGGCGGGGAGCAGGAAGCCGAACTGGAACAGGCCGGGGCCGCCGGTGCTGTTGACAGCGAGCGCGGTCAGGAAGAGCGGGTACGGCCCGGCGAACTTGGCCTTGAAGGTCAGGTCGTCGACGATCTCGATCTTGACCGGCTCGCCGTTGATCACGAGCGTCGAGGGCGGGCTCGAGACGAGGTCGGGGTTCTGGAACACGTCCTCGTACCAGAACTTGACGTCCTCGGTCGTGACCAGCTCGCCGTCGGACCAGCGCAGGCCCTCGCGGATGTGGAACGTGAACTCGGTGGCGTCGTCGCTCATCTTGACGTCGTCAACCCAGTTCGGCACCAGCTCGAGCTTCTCGGGATTGGGCATGTAGAAGCGCACGATGCGCTCGGTCATCAGCTTGCTGGCGCCGTTGCGGTCGCCGATGCCGCTGTAGCCGCGGCGCCAGGTGCCGCCATACGTGCCGATATCTTCGAACACGGGCATCACGCGCGGGTTCTTGGGCAGGCGCTCCTCGACGGGCGGGAGCTTGCCGGCTGCCACAAGGTCAGCCAGCGCCGGGGCTTCATGGTACTGAGCACCGGGCGTCGGCGAGGGCGCCGACGTGACGGTCGCCAGCGGGATGGGAGTCGGCGGGACGGTTGTCGGCTCAGCCGGGGCCGCCGTAGCCTCAGGGGCGGTCGTGGGCTGCGGCGCGGCCGTCGGGGTGGCGCAGGCCGCCAGCAGGCTGGCGACGGCGACCATGTGTGTCAGCACGTTGAGACGCGCCTTCAAATGGCGAAGCATAGGATCTCCTCCAGGGCATTGGCTCTGAGAGACGGAATCGAGTCTCGATGATTGGATGATGTACGTCAGGCAGAAGAGACACTGCGGATGTCAGCCAGGCGGTCAACCTCCCAAAGGCCATCCCCGGCGCCTGGCGCCGACGACAGCCACCAGACTCGTCGACTATTGCGGGCGAAGCCCCGGCCAGCCGCACGAACGACGTACGACGAGACTGGGCTGCAACTTGATCTCCTGCGCAGGGCGCGTGGGCTCGGCCAGCCGCTCGAACACGAGTTCGGCCGCCACTCGCCCCAGATCCTCGGCGGGGTTGCGCACGAGGGTCAGGGGCGGGTCCATGAACGCCGCACCGGGGATGTCGTCAAAGGTCACGAACGCGATGTCTTCAGGCACACGCAGGCCCTGAGCGCGAAACGTCGCGAGCGAGGCCAGCCCGACGGCGTAGCTCGTGGCATACACCACAGTCGGGCGCGGCGAGAAGACCAGGTCTTCGGTGGGCAGCGTGGCTTCGTCATCAGACGCCAGCCGCGTGCTGCGAACCAGATTGGGGTCGAAAGGGAGGCCATGCCGGGCCAGCGCGTCTTGATAACCGCGCAGGCGCTCGCTGGTGTGGAAGGAGTGCATCGTATCTTCGTAGACGAAGGCGATGTGGCGATGCCCGAGTCGGATCAGATGCTCCACGAGATCGAAGGAGCCGCGATAACTGTCGACGTAGACCGAGTCAACCAGCGGCCCGAGATCGCGCAGCGGTCGGTTCATCAGGACCACCGGGACGCCCTGCTCCGTGAACTTGCGGATCTCGTCATCGGCTTCGCCGACCGTCGTGATGAGCAGGCCATCGACTTGCCGCTGCCTCAATCCTTCGAGATAGCGGCGCTCGATGTCGGCGTTCGAGTAGGTCGTGCACAGCAGCAGGCTGTAGTCGTGCTGCAGGGCGACCGTTCCGGCCTCGCGCAACGCCAGGCCATGATGGGGCCGGCTGTCGCGCACCACCGCCGCGATCGTGCGCGTCGTCCGCGTGCGCCAGCTGCGCGCCAGGAAATCCGGCTGGAACTGCAGAGCCTGGATCGCCTCCTGAACGCGCTGCAGCGTCTCGCCGCTGACTCCCTCGCTGCCATTGACCACGCGCGAAACGGTCGCAATCGAAACTCCAGCGCGTTTGGCGACATCCCGGATAGTGGCCATGGGTTCAGTTTCTGTAAATGATTACGGGATACAATGTCGAATTCGGCGTTTTCTTGGTGTTTCAATGAAACTGTTTACATTATCCACTAATCAAAGCGCGAGTCAACAGGCATTTTCGCGACCACGAATGGCCCGATGGCAGGTTTTCTCTGAAAACTGTTACAGATTTTCGATTCCCTCGGGGTGGAACCGGATCCGGGCAGGTCAGGACTTAGCGCTTGCGGGAGCGCAGAGGCAATGTAGTGGACGGGCCGACTCAGGCAGGGATCATGGGAGGTGAAAGTGGGCTGCCGGTTAACGTCATCTGCCTCCCCCACCCGTATGGAAGAGGAGGCAGACGATGGAAAGGTCAGGCCCGGACCGGTAAACGCCGGCGTCTCAGCGCAAGAAAGCTTCAGTCAACCCGCCGTCGACGCTGAGGATCTGGCCCGTGGTCTTGGCGAGCTTGCTGCTGGTCAGCAGGTAGGCCGCCTCGGCCTGGTCGGCCAGTGTGATCGGGGCCTTGGTCAACGTGCGCTGGGCATAGAAGGCGGCCAGCTTCGACCGAAGTGCTTCGGTGTCTTCGCCCTCGTCGAACGCCACCTTGTACTTGGTCAGCGAGCTGATCACGCGGTCGCGCGGGAACATGCTGCTGCCTTCGACCACAGTGGCCGGCGCCAGTCCGTTGACGCGCACCAGCGGCGCCAGCTCGATCGCCAGTTCACGCACGAGGTGGTCGGCCGCGGCCTTGCTGGTGTCGTAGGCCACCGACCCGCCCTTCGCCACCACAGCGTTGACGCTGGTCGTCAGCACCAGCGTGCCCTTGAGCCCCTGCGCCTGCCAGATCGCCCGCGCCTCGTCGGCGACGAGGTACGAGCCCATCACGTTGATGGCATAGGTCAGCGGCCACTTGTCGTCGGCGATGCGCCCGGCCTTGTCCGGCGGGACGAAGATGCCGGCCGTCACCACAACGTTGTCGATTCCACCATAGGCCAGCACGACCTGCTCGAACATCGCCTTCACGCTCTCGCGCTTCGTGATGTCGACGCCCAGGCCGATCGCCGGACCGCAGCCCGAGATCCCGGTGCCGGCCACGCCGATGCCCTGGCCGTACACCTTGATCAACTCATTCGCCGTGGCCTGCGCGGCTTCGGCCGACAGGTCCGCGCACACGACGTGCGCGCCTTCTCTGGCCATGCGGGCCGCTACGGCTTTGCCGATGCCGCTCCCCGCCCCGATCACGACCACGACGTGGCGCGCCAGCTCCTTCTCGGGCGGCATGCGCTTGAGTTTGGCCTCCTCGAGCAGCCAGTACTCGATATCGAAGGCCTCCTGACGTGGCAGGCCCTGGTACCGGCTGATCGCCTCGGATGCGCGCATGACGTCGATGGCCAGCGAGTAGAACTCGGCCGTCACACGGCTCTCGCTCTTGGTCTTGCCCCAGGCGATCAGGCCCAGCCCCGGGATCAGGATCACGGTCGGGTTCGGGTCGCGCATCGTCGGCGAGGTCGGGCGCTTGCAGGCCTCGTAGTAGGCTGCGTAGTCGGCCCGGTATTGGACAAGGCCCTGCTCGAGCTTCGCGACGAGGTCTTCGAACGACTCGCCGTGCGGGTCCCAGGCCACGTACAGCGGCTTGATCTTGGTCCGCAAAAAGTGATCGGGGCACGACGTACCCAACTCCGCCAGCCTCTGCGCATCGACGCTGTTGACGTAGGTGAGGACGCCCTCGCTGGCATGCACGGTGCCGATGAAGCGCTGCTGCTGCGACACCAACCCGCGCAGCGTCGGCAGGAGTCTGATCAACAGGGCTTCACGTTCCGCCTGACCGAGCGGCGCAACTCTCTGCCCGCCAAACGTCGCGGCGCCCTTATCTCGCCCTTCGACGTAGCGCGACGCGCGTTCGATGAGCGACAGGGTCAGCTCGTAGCAGGCCTTGTCGTCGTCGGCCCAGTTGATCAGGCCGTGCTGGCCCATGACCAGGCCCTTGAGCGCCGGGTGCTTGTCGACCTCAGCGCGCATCACCAGCCCGAGGTCGAAGCCGGGGCGCTGCCACGGCACCCACCCCACCTCGCCGCCGAAGATCTCGGCCGTCAGCGCTTCCTGATCGGCGCTGGCCGCGATCGCGATGACGGCCGTCGGATGCATGTGATCGACGTGGCGGGCCGGGAGCAGGCCATGCAGCGGCGTGTCGATCGAGCCGACCGCCGGGTTCAAGTTGTACGTCGCGTGGCGATAGAGATCGACCATCGCGTCCTCGATCGGGGTCTTCACGCCGCGCGGCTCGCTTCGTTGGTACAAGGCCTCGAGCGAGCGCAGCTTACCGAGGTCGAGCGAGGCGAAGTTCGCCTTCGTCGCGGTCCGCAGATCGCCGCCCGAGCCCTTGACCCATAGCACGTCGACGGCCTCGCCCGTGAGGGGATCAGGCATCGAGAGCTTCGATGACGTGTTGCCACCGCCTGTATTGGTGATGCGCTGATCGGCGCCGAGCAGGTTGCTGCGGTAGCGCAGCCGCTCGACCGGATCGAGCGCCTCAGCGACGCTCTCGTCCCACAGATAGCTGACGTGCTGGAAGTCGTCTTGTTGTTCGATCATCAGTAAGGTCCTTGTTTGACCGCAGACCGCAGACGGCGGACCGCAGACCGACTCATCAGGGCGAACCCCTCCGCCCCATGCCCGCAAGATGACTGAGGCGAAAGGCGGCCGCGGTCTGCGGTCCGCCGTCTACAGTCATCTACAGTCATCCCCTGGCCGCCAACACCTCGCGCTCGTAGCTGCGGACTTCGTCGAGATAGGCGAGGCCGACGGGAGCCTCATGGCGCAGGCAGTGATAGTCCCACACCGCGCCGAAGGGCAGGCCCTTGAGCTCTTCGAGCAGCGCCAGGCGCCCGGTGTAGTCGCCGGCCTCCTCGAGCGCCTGGAGTTCGGCACGCGGTTCGAGCAGGGCCATCAGCAGCGCCCGCAGCGTGTTGCGCGCGCCGATCGCCCACGCCCCCACCCGGTTGATGCTCGCGTCGAAGTAGTCGAGGCCGATGTGCACGCGCTTGAGGTTCCCGCCGCGCACGATCTCCTGCGTGATCGCCTGCAGGTCGTCGCTGAGCGTCACCACGTGGTCGCTGTCCCACCTCACGCCGCGGCTGACGTGCAGCAGGATCTCGGGCAGGTACAGCAGCACCGCCGAGATCTTGTCAGCGATGGTCTCCGTGGGGTGGAAGTGCCCGGCATCGAGGCACAGCAGGATCCCGCGCGACTGGGCATAGCCCAGGTAGAACTCGCTCGATCCGACAACATAGCTCTCCGAGCCCAGCCCGAACAGCTTGGGCTCGACCGCGTCGAGGTTGTGGGCAGGATCCAGCTTCTCGGCCAGCACCGCATCGAGCGACTCGATCAGGCGCTGGCGCGGCGCGACCCGGTCGACCGGCGTGTCCTTGTAGCCGTCCGGGATCCAGATGTTGGTCACGCACGGCGTGCCCAACGCCTGCCCGAACGACGCCCCGATCTTGCGCGAGGCAATGCAGTGCTCGATCCAGAACTGGCGGATGCCCGCGTCGGCGCTGGCGAGCGTGAAGCCCGAGGCGGACCTGGGGTGCGAGAAGCACGAGGGGTTGAAGTCGACGCCGTGGTCGTTAGCCTTGGCCCAGTCGCGCCAGGCGGTGAAGTGCTCGGGGCGCAGCTCGTTGCGGTCGACGCGTTTGCCGCCGGTCTCGGCGTACATGGCGTGCAGGTTGAGGCGGTGTGAGCCGGGGAGGAGTTTGTAGACCTGGTCGAGGTCGGCGCGGAGTTCATCGGGCGTGCGCGCCTTGCCGGGGTAATTGCCGGTGGCCGCGATGCCGCCCGACAGTGCCTCGCCAGAGCTCTCGAAGCCGCCGACGTCGTCGCCCTGCCAACAGTGCAGGCTGAGCGAGACGGCCGAAAGCGCGGCCAGCGCCCCCTCGGTGTCGACGCCCAGCTGGGCATAGCGTTCGCGCGCCAGGTCATAGGAACGCTGGACGTGAGTGTCACGAAGAGTCTCGGTCATCGATCACACTTCCCCTTGAGTGCTTCGAACGGCTTTGCGGCTCGGACGTTGAACGAGTTGAGCATACACCAACGAGCGCACTGTTTGCTGGGTCGCTCTGCATCACTCAAGCTTGAACGATCCGGTCAGGCGAGTGTCGCAAATTGCGCCATTCGATCGACATGACGATATCGAAACGCAGTACACGGATGCCACAGATTCTGCAGATGGCCGACATCCCTGGCATCCGCGACGATCCGTGTGACCCGTGTACGCCCTCCCGGGCAACAAAGGAAACGATCAGTCGCTTCCCCCGCCCGCCAACGCGTCGCCCACGAGCCGCAGCACATCATCGTAGTTGGGCGCCATGCGCAGCGCCTGCCTCAACGGCAAGTTCGGCTCGCTCGAGATGACGCCGCGCACGAAATCGGGCGCGCCGGCGCGTTCGAGCGCCGACATCACGATCGCACGGCCTCGCGCTTCGGCAAAGATGTCGCCGACCAGGTCATCGACAGTGAAGGCCCCGCGCGCATCCGGATCCTGATACGGCACGGCCCAGTGCCAGGTGCCCGAACCCACCTCGATCGGTGCCTCCTGACCGGGAAGGATCACCACAGCCGAGGCATTCGCCGGGATGGTGACGTCCAGGTTGAACTTCCCCTCGTCAAGGGTCCACGCGCTCTCGATGAGACCATAGGCCGTAATGTGGCGGGCGCGGCATCGTGTGAGCCCGCCGCCCAGGCGCGGCCGGATGACGGAACGGCGATAGCCTGGCTCGATGGCGTTCAGGCCGCCGATCGTGCGAACCATCCAATCGGCCACGGCACCGAGGGCATAGTGGTTGAACGACGTCATCTCGCCGGGGTTTACCGAGCCGTCGGGGAGCAGGCTGTCCCACCGCTCCCAGATCGTGGTCGCGCCCATCGTCACCGGGTAAAGCCACGACGGGCACTCGCGCTGAAGGAGCAGGCGATACGCCGCCGCGTAGTGCCCGGTCTTGCACAAGGCGTCGCAGATGATGGGCGTGCCGACGAAGCCGGTGCGGATGCGATAGCCGCTCTCACGCACCAGTTCGGCCAGTCGATCGCCGGCGCGTTGGCGCTGCTCGGGCGTGGGCAAAAGATCGAACGCCAGGGCCAGCGCATAGGCTGTCTCGGCATCGTTCATCAGTCGGCCGGCCGGCGTGACGTACTCGCGCACGAAGGCGGCCCGAGCCTCGGCCGCCAGGGCCTTGTAGCGCTGCTCGGCCTCCGCGCGTCCGAGCACACCGGCAGCCAGGGCCACGAGGTCCGCGGATCGCACGAAGTACGCGCTGGCGACGATGGTCTTGTCAGTCCGCGCCTGAGCCGGCTTGTCGGGCGGCGCCGTCGGGTCGAGCCAGTCGCCGAACTGAAAGCCTTTGTCCCACAACCGGCTTTCACCCGCGATCTCCGCCACGTGGTCGACCCACGCGCACATGCTGTCGAACTGATCCGCCAGGATCTCGCGATCGGCGAAGTTTTGGTACAGCACCCAGGGCACGATTGTCGCGGCATCTGCCCAGGCCGCCGCTCCGGCCGCGCTGGCGCCCAGCACGTTGGGCACCACGTGGGGCACGGCGCCGCCGGACCGGCGTTGCTCCTCGGCCAGGTCCCTCAGCCAGGAGCGCAGCAGACCGCTGACGTCGTACATGAACGACGCAGTCGGCGAGAAGACCTCGAGATCGCCGGTCCAGCCCAGGCGCTCATCGCGTTGCGGGCAGTCGGTCGGCACGTCAAGGAAGTTGCCGCGCATGCCCCAGACGATGTTCTGCGTCAGCTGATTGAGCATCGCGTCGGACGTCTCGAACCAGCCGGTGCGTTCCATGTCGGAGTGCGCCACGACGGCGTTGAGGTCCTGCGCGCGCAGCTCGCCCGGCCAGCCCTCCACCTCGGCATAGCGAAATCCGTGGAACGTAAAGCGCGGTTCCCAGGTTTCGAGGCCCTCCCCCTTCAGCGTGTAGCGGTCGGTCGCTTTGGCGTAGCGCAACGGGCGCGTGGAAAGCTCGCCGTTCTCGAGCACCTCGGCATGGCGCAGCGTCACGGTCCGGCCGGCGTCGCCTTGCACGCGGATCGACAACCGGCCGACGAGGTTCTGACCGAAGTCGACAAGGGTCTTGCCAGAGGGCGACGGCCAGATCGTCACCGGTGCAAGGGTCTCGATGCGGCGCATGGGTGGCCCGAGCGGCGCTTCCAGCGTATCGAGATCCCACTCAACCACTCGCGTCCCGCTCCAGGCCGCGTCGTCGAAGCCGGCGGTCGACCACCCGGCGAATTCGCGACGCGCGTCATAGGTCTCGCCGTCGTAGATGCCGCTGGCCAGGATTGGTCCGGTGGCGGCGCGCCAGCTGTCATCGGTGACGATGCGTTCGCTGGAACCGTCGGCGTACGTCACTTCAAGCTGAGCCAGCAGCGCGAGGCGCTCGCCGTAAACATTGCTGCGCCCGCCGCCGAAGCCGAGCCGGCCGCGGAACCAGCCGTCTCCCAAGACGGCCCCGATCGCGTTATCGCCCTCGGTCACCAGCCCGGTGACGTCGAAGGTGTGATAGCGCAGCCGTTCATCGTAGACCGTCCAGCCGGGCGCGAGGACGTGATCGCCGACGACCTGGCCGTTGAGTTGCGCTTCGTAGAGACCGAGCGCCGTCACGTACAGTCGCGCCGAACGGACTTCCGAACGCAGCCTGAACGCGCGCCGCAGGAACGGCGCCGGGTGAACCTGCGCGGGGTCTTCATCCCACAGGGGCGTGACGAACCGTGCGCTCCATTCGTCAGCCTTCAACAGACCGGCCTCGACGGTGAGCGGCTCGCTCCACTCTGACGCCGCCCCCTCTCGATCCCAGACGCGCACCCGCACGTCGACGCGTTCGCGCGAGGCAAGCGGCGCGAATGGCCAGGCGACGAGCACCGATTGATCGGACTCGACCCGTCCGGTCCCGCCGCGCATGCCGCCATCCCCGGCTGTCGCCTCGATCTCGTATGCGCTCTGGCGCCAGTTCGGCGCCTGCGTTTCGATGCGCCACGACAATCGCGGCCGATCGACGCCGATCCCCAACGAATCGACGAGATGCTCAACGCGGACGTTCAAACGGAACACAGGGGTCATTGCTTCACTCGACTTTGAAAAGGATCGTGCGCCAATAGAGCTCCGGCAGGCCATTTGCGCGGCCCGCCAGGGCGACAGCCTCGTGGCCGACGAGCGCGCAGGCCATTGTCTGTAAGGCGCGAACCAGCGCTGCGCTTGTGTGACGCATGGCATCAGCGCCCACCGCGTCTCGACCGTTGTGGATCTAGTAGCGATTGTAGCCGCCATAGACCCAAGGTAGGGATCCATCTCGGATGGTGTGGCAGCCCTTCATCTCGCCCGATGACTGCGTCTCGACTTCGGCTTCTTCGGCGCCAGAGGCGTCACCGCGCGCGACGGCCCGATGGAGGGCGATCTCCAAGAGGTTAAATTGGAGCACGACCTGGTAAAAGCCTCGGCCGCCGTCGTGGGCATCGTCGACTCGAGCAAGTTCGGCGCGCGCTTCCTTCACGCTTTCGCCCTGCCCCACGAGATCCAGCGCCTGATCACCGACTCGCACGCGCCCGAGGCCGCCGTCGCCGACCTGCGTGGCCAGGGCATTCAGGTCGACCTGGCCTAGCCTTCTGGACGGAGCCTTCGACGACGATATGCTTTTCTTCCACAGGCGCAACCTCGCGCCGGGTGTTCACCGACTCGTTGGTTCAAAAGGAGATGACACCATGGCACAGGATCTGGTATGCGGCATGCAGGTGGATGAATCCAACCCGCCCGCCAAGTCTGACTACAAGGGGCGCACGTACTACTTCTGTTCGCTGGATTGCAAGCAGACCTTCGACAACAATCCCGAGGAGTACGTCAAATCGGAGGATGAAATGAAGCGCAGCGGCGACTGATCGTCGCCGCCGCGCCGAGGCCTGGCAATCGGAGGCAGAGATGTCTCTGACCCGCCACGCTCCATCGGCATCGGGTCCCGATGAAAACCGGGACCCGATGTCGTCCAGGGTGAGCCGTCAGAGAGCGGACGGCGAGGCTGTCGGCGAGTGCGCATCCGACACGACGCTTTCGTGAGTGGCCACCATCCGCCACGTCCCCTGTCGCCGGATCCACACATCGGTGACCCAGCACAGGATTGTGTGCTCACCCTCGGCATCCGACCAGTGATCCGTGATCAGGTAGGTCGTGATCCCAGTGTCGTCGACGACCGTGACTCGTTCGTGTGACAGGGTCGTGGCGTTGACCAGGCCCGGGGGCGGCTCCGCGCCGAATTTGGCGATCGCGCTGGCCTTGTTTCCGAAGCGGCCGTACTCGCCCCAGACATTGCCCGAGCCCGTGCTCACGTATTCGTCAGCGAAGAGCGCGTCAAGGGCCGCGCGATCGCCTCGATCCGCGGCCTGGTTGAGCGCGCGAGCCAGTCGCAGCAGTTCCGTCTCATCCGCAGTGGGCATGGCCGTGTTCCCTCTCATCGAACATCGCGCCGAGTCGATCAGCGCGTGATCTCGGTCAGATATACCACCCCGGGCGGCGTCACGCCAAGTAACTCGGAAGCCTCTGCAAACGAAAGCCCCTCGAAGTCCGCCAGTTGGTTGAACCGGGCGCGCTCGTTCGCCAGCGCAGCCGCCAGCCCGGGGCTGCCCGCCCCAGAGAGTTCATCAAGCAGTGTATTGGCCTTGGCGATCATGTCAGCCGTCACGTGGACTTCGTCGCCGTGGCCGCGCACGAGCGCCTCGAAGCCCGGCAGGAAACTCTGCATCACCTCGTAGGCCTCGAGCGCCAGCGCGGGGTCAGCCAACGCCAGCGCTCCGGTCTCATCGGCGTACGTGTAGTAGAGATCAATGAAATGCTGGCCCTCAGGCGTTGTGGCGAAGAGGTCGCGCAACACGCGCAGGGTGCCGAGATCGTCGAGCACAGCCGTCGGAGCTGGCACGACGAAGTCGGCCGCCCAGTCGCCGAAGCTGGCCGGCAGGATCGGGTCATTCAGACACGGCTGCAGCGGGTTGTAGTAGAGATCCGCATTCGTGGCAAGGCTGACGGCATGGATCAACTCGGTGCCGTTGCGCGTGTAGGTCAGATGGACTCGGCCTCCGCCGACGCTCAGCCCGAGATGATCCAGCGTCGCACCACCGCCCGATTCGACGGTGGTGGTGCTCCAGTTCGAGCCAGCACCTTGGGCTGCGACCATGAGTGCACCGCCGGTCGTTGAGTAGGCAAAGCGCCGCTCATCGGCGTAGTAGTCGGCCCACAGCGGCGACAGGTCCGTCACCGCCCCCACGCTGCTCAGCCCCGGTCTGTCTAGCCAATCCGCGTCAAGGCCTTGCGCGACGTTGAGGCTCCCGTTTGTGTCATCACTGTAGACCACGATGAAGCCATAAACGAAATCCTGCCAGTAGGCCAAGGAGTTCAGCCGCCCGACGTCGCCGGTCGACTCGATCAGATAGTCGTGCCAGGCCAGGTCCTTGTAGACCGCCAGACGCAGATTCTTGTTGACGGCGTCGTAGTAGCTGATGTTGAACGAGCAGCAGTAGGGGCTCGTCGAAGGCGTCAACGCCAGCGAGAGAGCGCCGCTCGCTGCGTCGAGCGCGGGCCCGGCGGTGTTGGTCGTCGTCTGCCAGCCATTGGCCGTCTTCCAGGCCAACTTGATCTGGTGGTTTGTCGCATCCCAATAGGCGATGTACGGCACCCCGCTATCGTCAAGCGCCAGCGAGGCATAACGGCCCACGTCGCCGCTCGCGTCGACCGTCTCGGTCTGCCACACGAGCCCCGACTGATACGTGTACTCCAGCACATGCGAGACCGGGTCGTACGATGCGATCCGCGCGTCTCCGCCATCGATGACGGAGCGCAATGCGATGCTGTTGTCGAGGCCGCGTTCGCCGGCCGCCCCGGCGGCCACCGTCGATTTGATCCAGGTCGAGGTACAGATCGGTGGTGCACAGGTCACGCCGGGCACTGCAAAACGCAGCCCACGATTCGGCCCGGTCAGAGCCGCATAGCTGATGCGCCCGACTCCATTGCGCGGCACAGCGATCGACGTTCCGCCAACGCCCACGCCGCTCTCGAGGGTATCCAGCCACCAGGCCCCGTCGAGCACGCCGTGGTAGATCTCGCCCCAGGAATCGCGGAACGCCACGTGCGGCACGTTCTGGTTGTCGATCCGCAAGATGATCCGGCGTCCGTAGTTAGGGTGATCGAAAGCATCGGCGCTCGCGTCCCCCCAGACTCCGGTCAGCATACGCCGAACGCGCACATCGCGGCCGCTCGCGAACGCGACGTACGGCCGCCCGGCCGCATCGAGATCGAGGCCTGGTTCGAACATATCGGGAGTGTCAGCCGCCACAGTGTCCACAGTATCCGCGACCCAGGCTGCGCCATCCCACCAGTGATGGCGGATCTCGAGGCCCGACTTGAACACGATATGCACGCGGTTGGTGCTGTTGTCCTCGATGGCGATGGCCGGCGGCTCCCCTGGCCCTATGGTCCGGGTCTGCCAGGTGCCGCCGACGTTGTTCACATAGTAGACATTCCCTCCCCGGTTGACGGCGATGTGCAGATGATTCCCGTAGTCGACCGCCAGTGCGGGAAGGCCATACCCCGTGAGCACGTCGGGAAGCGGGATGGTGTCGAGGATCCAATTCGTGCCGTCGTTATGCGCGTAATTCACGAGGTTGCGCTCGACGCCGTAGACGATCTGCGGGCCAGTCTCGCTCCAGGCCAGAGCCAGCCCGGAGATGGCCAAACCGCGACTGACGGTCTCCACCTGAAAGGTTCCATTGGGCCTGCGCGTCGCATAGTAGAGGTCAGGGAAACGCGTGAACGCGATCTTGGGTGAGCCATCGAAGGCCAGCGTCAACGCGACTTCTGTGAAACCGCCTTCGGCGACCGTCACCACGCTCCAGTTCGACCCACCCCGCTCGGCATAGGCGTACTTCAATACCCCAGACTCCTTATCCAGGAGGACGACATGTCGGCCACCCAGATGGTCGATGACCATGTCGAGCCCGGAGTATGTGTCGCTAGATTTGAAGACCAGGTCCTCCTGCCAGCCCACGGTCCCAGACGTCGCGAGCGAGCCGATGGCCACGGCAGGTTGGGCGACAGGCTGCGAACCAATGACGAGGCACAGGCTCAGCACGAGAGCGATCCAGTGTCGGAAGGGCATAGGGAGGACTCCGGGCAGGTGTGAGGTTGTGGGAAGTCGGGGCGAGCTCAGCCGACAAGCGTCAACGCGTGTCGGCCAGGGTCAGATCACATATAGGGCGGTTGTTGCTGAAGCGCTTATGTTTGGACGTGTGGAAATGCATCCGGCCCCCTATGGTGATGTTGGCGACTTAACGAGACTATTTGAAATCTTCCGGCATGCGCAACCGAGATTCTTCCCAGGCGTCACCCAGATCATCCAGATTTGGAATCGACTGAACGTAACAGGCCGCCGCGTGGTGTTCCACGCGGCGGCCTGTTGATCGTTCTGCGCACCAACGCTTCAGGGCTCTGACACCCGGTCGCGATCAGGCGTGCTTCTTGGTCTTACGTCGACCGACGACCGAGAAGGTCGCCTGCAGCGTGGCCTGCGAGTCGGACCCCACCCAGACGTCAAAAGCCTCGGCGTCCTGCACCCACTTCCGGGCGCTCGTGCTCCAGTAACCCAGTTCGGCCGCGCCGAGGGTGAAGGCCACGGTCCGGGTCTCACCCGGCTCGAGCGGCACGCGCTCGAAGCCCTTCAACTCGCGCAGCGGCCGCGAGTCGCTGCCGGCCTTCTGGTGCACGTAGAGTTGCACGACCTCGTCGCCGGCGCGTGCGCCGGTGTTGGTCACGTCGACGCTCACGGTCAGCGAGCCGCCGACCTTCACCTGCTCGCTCGAGAGCTTCAGGTTCGCGATCGAGAAGGTGGTGTAGCTCAGGCCGAAGCCGAACGGGAAGAGCGGCGTGGTCGGGCCATCCCAGTAGCGCGAGCGGTACATCGGATGGTCCTCAGGCTGGTGCGAGAGGACGCGCGAGTAGTACAGCGGCGCGTGGCTGGCCTTGCGCGGGAACGTCACCGGCAGCTTGCCGCCCGGGTTGACGTCGCCGAAGAGGATGTCGGCCACTGCATGCCCGCCCTCGGTGCCGGGCTGCCAGGCCTCGAGGATCGCCGGGACATGCTCGGCCGCCCAGTTGATGCTCAGCGGTCGACCGTTGAACAGCACAAGGACCACAGGCTTGCCCAAGGCGACGACGGCCTTCAACAACTCTTCCTGACGGCCGGGCAGATCGAACGACGCGCGCGAGGCGGCCTCGCCCGACATCTGTGCGGCTTCGCCCAGCACCATGATGACCACATCGGCCGCGCTGGCCGTGGCGACGGCCGTCTGGAAGGCAGCTTCAGCATCATCCGGCGTCTGCGCCGGCCTCTTGGCCGACTCGGGCTCGAACGCTTCGAAGAAGCTCGGGATGTCGCGCCGGATCTCGGGCCCGGGCGCATACGTGACATTGGCGTTCGGCAGTTTGGCCTTGATGCCCTGCAGCACGGTGACGGCCGCCGGCGTGTGGCCGAAGACCATCCACGAGCCTTCGGTGTCGGCCATCGAGTCGGACAACGTGCCGATCACGGCCACGTTCGTCAGCGTCTTGGCGAGCGGCAGCAGCCCCCCCTCGTTGCGCAGCAACACCATCGAACGCTGCGCGGCCCAGCGAGATGCTTCGCGATGCTCGGGCCGCGCGATAACCTGCGGCAGCAGCGTCTCGTCGGTGTAGGGGTTCTCGAACAACCCCATCTTCACTTTCACTGTCAGGATCGGGCGCACGGCGGCGTCGATGTCGGCCATCGTCAACGAGCCGTCGGCGACAAGGCTCGCCAGGTGCTCGGGGTACGTGTTGCTGGCCATGTCCATATCGAGGCCGGCGCTCAAGGCGCGCTGCGCGGCGTCGCGGCCGTCGCGCGCGAAGCCCTCGACCACCAGGTTGCCGACCGCCATCGCGTCGCTGACCACGAAGCCCTCGAAGCCCCACTCGCCGCGCAAGACGTCCTTCATCAGCCAGCGATTGCCGCTGGCCGGGACGTTGTTGAGGTCCATGTAGGCGCTCATGAACGTGCCGACGCCGGCGTCCACAGCCGCCTTGAACGGCGGGAAGTAGATGTTACGCAGCTGCGCCTCAGAGAGGTAGACCGGGTCGTAGTCACGGCCACCGTCGGCAGCGCCGTAGCCGGCGAAGTGCTTGGCGCAGGCGACGACACGCTCGGGCGTGCCGAGTTCAGGTCCCTGGAAGCCGCGCACCTGGGCGGCCGCCATCGCGGCGCCGAGGCACGGGTCCTCACCCGCGCCCTCGACGATGCGGCCCCAGCGCGCGTCGCGGGCGATGTCGAGCATCGGGCCGAAGGTCCAGTGCAGGCCGGCGGCGCGCGCCTCGGCGGCCGCGACGCCCTGCGCCCGCTCCGGCACGGCCGGATCCCACGACGCCGCCATCGCCAGCGGCACGGGGAAGATCGTGCGGTAGCCGTGGATCACGTCCAGGGCGAAGAGCAGCGGGATCTTCGAGGGGCTTTCCTCGACCGCGACCTTCTGCAAGGCGTTGAAGGCCTTCGTGTCATTGAGCCACAACACAGAGCCTGCCCCGCCCTTGCGGATGACGTCCTCGGGCTTCGGACCGGGAATGAAGCTGGCGCCGCCGACCTGGTTGAGTTGGCCGATCTTCTCCTCGAGGCTCATCCGGTCGAGAAGCGCGTCGACTCGTGCCGCCACATCGGCGTCAGGTCGCTCGGGCGCAGGAGGTTGAACTGCGGTCATTGTTGATCTCCGTATAGACGTGTAAGGGTTGTGTCGAGGCGAATGCTCACCGGGATGACTGACGTTCTACGATCTCCAGGCTGACCCCTCAGCGCCAGTGATGAACGATCCAAACCGAGGTGCCATTCCGCTCAGAGCATTATAGGTCCCACCGTATCGTCTCCCTGTCACGACAGGACAGGGCAATCGCGTATTGCTGACGAAGACCCGTGTTTCGCCACGAAGGACATGGATTGGGCCGAATGGACATCGCGCCCATGTGCTTCGCTTCGTGGCCACGCCGCCGCGAATTCCGTGGCTGAACTCCGCCCTGACCCAGCGCTCGTGCACGCAACCCGGCTACAATGCGGCACATCCGCCGATGCCATGAAGGGAGAGTGCCTGTGAGCCACTCCGACGCGCACGCCGATCCCCAACCGCCGACCGCCTTCCCCGAGCCGGGTCGCTATGAAGTGGCGCAGATGATCACGCTGCTCAGTGAGACTCAGGATGCTGTGATCCGTTACACACTTGATGGGTCGGCGCCGACGATCGACAGCCCGGCGTTTGATCGGTATCAACTGATCCCCATGCAGCACTTCGGGCAGGCGGCGCCGTCTGGACGGCGAACGTTCCACATCCGCGCCGCGACGCAGGTCGGCGATCGGCTGAGCGAGGAGCGCGTCTTCGACTACGAGCTCGACCCGCGCGGTAAGGACGTGTACGTCTCGCACGAGATCGCCCCCGGCATCCGCGTGATCCGCGATTTCGACGACGACAAGATGTACCTCATCAAAGGCAGCCGGCGTGCGCTGTTGATCGACGCGGGCATGGGCGCCGGCGACCTGCGCGGGTACGTGGAGCCGTTCACCGATGGCCTGCCGCTCGACGTGATGATCACCCACGGTCACCCGGATCACATCGCCTGCATGGGGCAGTTCCAGGCGGACTGCGACGTCTACATGCACCCCGCTGACCTGCCGCTGGTCGAACGCTTCATCGGCCAGATGGGCTACGACATCGACCTCGACCGGATCAAGGATCTGTTCGAGGGCCACGTCTTCGACCTTGGCGACCGACAGTGGACGGTCTACTTCGTCCCCGGCCACTCGCCGGGCTGTCTGGCGCTGCTCGACGAGCACGCGCGCATCCTGATCGCCGGCGACGTCATCGGCAGCAACCGCGCCACGATCGTCGACGCGCTGTGGATGCAGTTCAGCGACGACAGCATCGACCAGTACCTGTCGGTGCTGCAGGGCTTTCGAGCCAAGGTGGCCGGCAAGTTCGACCTGACGATCGGCGGCCACAACGACGTCCCGCTGGTCGGGGAGGCCTACCTAGACCACCTCGAAGAGGCGGCGCAACAGCTCGTGGATCGCGGCTTCGAGGCGCTGACTCCGTCGCCGCGCCCGGCCGGCGTCTGGCAGACGGTCAGCGGCGATCGCCTGAGCGACCCCAACTGGGCGGCGATCAACGTCGCGCGCGAGACGTGCCTGTCGGCAGCGCCCGAGAAGATCGCGACGCTCAGCCAGCTTCGGATCACAGGCGGAGCGCTGTCGCCGGCGTTCTCGCCATCGATCTCCGACTACACCGTCACCCCGACGACCGGCGCCCCCGAACTCCTCATTACGCCGACCGCCACCTCGCGACGGTATGCTGGGCTGCGCGTCAACGGCGTCGCCGCGCTGTCGCGACAGCCGCATCGGTTCTCCGTCGACGACCGGCCCCCGTTGTTCACCATCGAGGTCGTGGCGCCCGATGGTGTGACGACCCGGGTGTATACCCTGACGATCGCTCGGTGAAAGACGCCGCCGCTTGCTTCGCTCCATGTCATCCTGGGGCCGGCTCAGCGCGCCGCGCGTCATCCAGAGCGCCTGACCCTGCGCGTCGCGTGACGCACAGCAGCCTGCCGCGCGTTGCGTGTCCGCCAGAGCGCCCAGCCGTCGCGGCGCGTGTCGCTCGCGTTGCGTGTCATCCAGAGCGTCTGGCCATCGCGGCGCGTGTCATCCAGTGGCCCTCGCGAGTTGCATGCCCACCAGAGCGCCCGGCTTCGCGCGTCGCGTGTCATCCAGAGCGCCTGGCCATCGCGGCGCGTGTCATCCAGTGGCCCTCGCGAGTTGCATGTCCACCAGAGCGCCCGGCTTCGCGCGTTGCGTGTCATCCAGAGCGCCTGGCCACCTTCGCTCGAAGACACGCCTGATGAGCGCGAAGGATCTCCTATCGGACTCAGTGGCTGTGGATGACAACCTTCTGCAGCCATGGGAGTCTTCGGAGGTGATCCTTCGCGCTCATTGAAGTTGGATCCAGGCCGCGAGGGTTAGGCGCTCTGGATGACACGCAACGCGCGGGGCTTCTGCGCGACACGTACCACGCGAGACCTCGGGGCGACACGCAACGCGCCGGACTTCTGCGCGACACGTACCACGCGAGACCTCTGGGCGACACGCTGCGCGCGGGGCTTCTGCGCGACACGCTACGCGCGGGGCCTCCGCGCGACACGCAACACGCGTGGCCTCTGGGCGACACGTACCACGGGAGGTCGGGCGCCCCGGTGGACAGGGGCAGGTGAGCCCCCAAGTTACCAGTGGAAGTGGCGGATGGACGGAGTCGGTCTCGATCTTCGCGTCCGGAACCATCAGGTTCTCAGAAGTTGTCAGTTGCGGATCGCGTGATAAACTATATGCAACCATTTAGTTGCACATAGGAGAGCAGATCATGGCGGAGACCGTCGAACGAAGCCTATCAATCCGTGCCCCTCGAGAGCGAGTGTGGCAGGCGCTGACCGATCCCGACCAGATCGGAAGCTGGCTGTTGCCACCCGCGTTGGGCGCCCAGATCAAGCATGATGGAAGCGGTCGCCTCTGTGTGGGCATGGGGCCTATGGAGATCCCGATCGCGACTGTAGAGGATGTGCGGCCGCAGGAGTCGCTCACCTGGCGCAGCTGGCCCGACGGGCTCGTCGCCAGCCGCCTCACTCTCGCGGACGACCAGGCCGGCACGCGTGTGACCGTCAGCGTCGATGGCTTCGAGGGTTTCGCGGCCGACACACGCCCGGCACGCCAACGCCCGACCGCCGTGGGCTGGGAACAGACGCTGGGCAACCTCGAGGCCGTGGTGTCGGGCGGCGCGCTCCCACACCCTGAGGGCCGCACAACGGCGATCTTCGGCTATCGACGGGATTACAAGCAGACCTTTGTGGTCGAGCGCAGCATCTGGATCGCCGCGCCGCGTGAGCGGGTATGGCAGGCGGTGACGGACCCGGCCCAGATGGAACCATGGTTCTCGCCGGGCACTTCGTGGAAGCTTTCGGCATTCGAGGTCGGCGGCACGCTCTTCGCGCCTGACCCTGAGACTGGAGCGCCGCGCTACACGCAGATCATTCAGGGCATCGAACCGCTGCAGCGCTTCACCCTGCGCAGCGATCCCGAAGCCAACGGCAACGCCTATGTCACGGACTACATTCTGACCGAAGAGAAGGGCGGCACGCGTCTGACCATTGCGCACTCAGGCTACGAGCTCGACCCCGAGGCGGAGCGCAACGATCACATCGAGCAGAACGGCTTCGGCTTTGGGATGATGCTGCAGAACATCAAGGCCTTTGTGGAAGGCCAGACGTTGCCCGTTCCTTCGGGGTTCTGAAACGACTGCCCGCACAGCCAACACGTATGACCATGACGCACGTCCACACGTCTCCCACAGCCCAGCCGCTCTTCGCTGCGTTGGCCGACCCGATGCGCCGCAGCCTGATCGCGAACCTCGCGAGGAAGAGCCCCAAAACGGCGACCCAACTGGCGACGGAGTATCCGATCACGCGGCAGGGCATCCTCAAGCATCTGACCATTCTGCAGCAAGCCGGCCTGGTGCGCGTCTCACAGGCCGGGCGCGACAAGCGCTACTTCTTGCGACCCGAGCCGCTCTCCGAGGTTGAACGCTGGGTCGACGAGATCGGCGCGCTCTGGGACAGGCGGCTGTTGCGGTTGAAGACGATGATCGAGAGCGAGACGGAGGAAGAGGGATAAGAAAGGAGAGAGACGGGCCAATGGTTGCCTGGCCCGTCTCCCTCTTCTTGCGTTGGCACAGGCCTCACGACTTGAGGCGGTAAGACACGAACGCGATCGTGCGATTGTCCGGCGCCCAGGAGTTGACGTTCATCGTCCCCTGCCCGCCGAACAGGGCAGCGATCGACTTCGACGTGCCGCCGTGAGCGGAGGCCAGGCGGAGCTCGACATGCTTGTTCGCCGGATGTTCGCCTGGGGCGACGTCACCCTTTCCGTAGGCCACATAGACGACGAACTGGCCGTCCGGCGAAACGTGCGGAAACCAGCTATTGGCTTCGTCGCGATACATGTGAGTCGGCTCGGAGCCGTCCGACCGCATGCGCCAGACCTGCATCAGACCGGTCCGCGTTGAGTTGAACCAGATGTGCTCACCCGAGGGCGAGTACTCGGGGCCGTCATCGAGCCCAGGCAGGTTCGTCAGCTGGGCCTCGGGGCCGCCGTGAACCGAGATCGTGTACACGTCGTACTGGCCGTTGCGCTCGGCACAGTAGGCCAGGGTCTGGCCGTCGGGCGACCAGCCGTGCAGGTAGCTCGGTCCCTGCTGGGTCACGAGCGTCGGTGCGCCGCCCTCGATCGGCAGGATGTAGATCCTGGATTTGCCGTCTTCTTCGGGATGGTGGCTGACCGCGATCCGGGTCTGGTCGGCCGAGAGGACGTGGTCGTTGTTGCAGTTGACGGCGAAACCGGTGTCGATCGCCGTGATCGTCCCAGACGCAAGTTCGTAGCGATACAGGCGGCCCAGGCTGTTGTAGATGAGATGCCTGCCATCGCTCGTCCAGTTGGGCGCCTCGATGACGTCATCGAACTCCTTGAGCACGGTTCGTTGCCCGGTATGCACGTCCATCGTTTCCAGGATGCTGAACGTGTTTCGCTCCCGGCTCATCCGTCGTAGCGCGTCGTTCACCATAAGCCGCTATCTCCCATTTGTTGTGGTCGTACGCCCTTATCGGGCAAGAGTGATTGGCGAGAACAGAAGGGGGCGCGATTCGTAAAGCGCCTATTGCGGAACCCCGGCGATCGAGCGCAGCAGCGTCTGACGATCGACGGCCCCAAGGAGTCGTCCCTCGCCATCGACGACATAGAACCGCTTGCGCTTGCCGGCGATCATCTGCTGGATGGCGTCGGCGATGGGCGTATCCGGCAGGCCCTTGAGGACGTTGCTGGACATCAGGCTTCCCGCGGCCTCGCCCGCATCGGGCGGGACGCCCCGCCCCATCAGCGCGGCGAGCAGGCCGCTGCGTGCTTCGGGCCGCACACGGGCGATCAGATCCCCATCCGTGATGACGCCGACCACGCGCCGCGCGTCATCGATGACGGCCACGCGCTTGAGTTCGGCCCCCACCAGCAGTTCGACGATCTCGGCCAGGTCGGCATCGGCTTTGACCGTGGGCACGTTAGTATCCATCACCTCGCCGACCGTGCGCCCGCGCGCCGCCGACTTTGAGCTCGAAGCGCTCGCTCCTGACGGCACGACGGTCCGCAAGACGTCGACCCGGCTGAGCATGCCGCTCAGCCGGCGCTCGGCGTCGACGACGGGCAGACGTTTGAGGCTGTGCTGCACCATCAAGCGCGTCGCATGCGCCAGCGACATATCCTCGCGCGCCACGATGACATCACGGGTCATCACGTCAGCGGCCGTCTTGCCGCTCTGCCGCAGCGCGGCCATCTGGGCCGTCATGCTCGCCTCGTCGAGGCGTTCCATCACGCCGAGTCGGGCCGGGCCGTCGCCGCGGTGCAGGATGTCGCCGTCGCTGACGATGCCGAGGACCCGGCGCGCGCCGTCGATGACCGGCAGGGCCTTGAACTCACGATCCACAAGCAGGCTGACGAGCTCCGCCAGGGCCGTCGCCGGGCCGACGCTGACCACGTCGCGGCTCATGACCTCGCGCACCAGCCTGTCGCCGGGCAACGGGTTGAGATAGCGGTGGGTGTACGTGATGACCTGCGTGTCGTCGAGCGTGATCAGGCCTTCGTTGACCATCGGCCCGACCACCGCCAGGGCGTGCTCGACCTTCTCGCGAGTGTCGACGACCTCAACCACGAGCGGCAGGTCGCCCGACAGGGCCTCGAGCGAAGCCGTATGAATGCGCGAGTGTGCGCCGAAGCCGGCCACGCCGCGGACCACCGTCGCGCCCGCCAGGCCCTCCTTCTTGAGCGCCTCGAGCAGGGCGAGATAAAGCGGCCGCCCGCGCCACTGGTCGCTCTCGCCGATGTACATGCGCAAACGCTTGGCCGGACCTTCGAGACGCATACGTGCCTCCCTCAGACGTTTCGCCCCAGCAGGATCCCCAACCCGACGGCGCCCACCCCGAGCACGGTGCTGCCGATCAGGTTGAGCAGACCGAGAGCCCAGCTGCCTGAAAGCATCAACGTGATGCTCTCGTACGTGTAGGTCGAGAACGTCGTGTATGACCCGCAGAAGCCGACGGCGATCAGCAGCCTGTAACGCGGGTCGATCAGGGCGCGCTCGGTGGCCAAAGCCAGGAAGAACCCCAGGATCAGACTGCCCGTGAGATTGATGATCAACGTCCCATATGGGAACGTCATCCCAAAACGCTCGGCGGCCCAGGCGCCGAGGAAGTAGCGCGCGTTGGCGCCGATCACGGCGCCCACGCTCACCCAAAAGACCTTATCAAGCTCCAACGCGTCCTCCCATTCTCCACCCGCCAGTGCCTCACCTCAAGTGCGAGGTGTCATTCATCGATCCGAGCGTGAATTCGCCCTCATCCCACTCGATGACGTTCACGGCACAGGTATCCTGACGCAGGCGCCAGAAGCGATCCAGGCCGAGCCCGAGCACACCGAGCAGGATGGCGCGGTTGATGACCGTGTGCCCCACCAGCGCCACGGTATCGCCGGCATGTCGGCCGGCCACCTCGCGCAGCGTGTCAAGACCGCGGTCGCGCACGGCGGCCAGGGCCTCGCCGTTCGGGATAACGGCTTCGCCCGGCCGGCGATACCAGGCGTCCACCTCGAGCGGCCAACGAGCCCGCGCTTCGTCGGGCGTCAGACCCTGCCAGTCGCCGTAGTCGATGTCGAGCAGGCCAACACACGGCTGCACCGGAACCCCAGCGACGCGGCCGATGGCTTCGGCCGTGTTGACCGCTCGGCTGAGCGGGCTGGCGTAGACGGCGGCGAGCCGCCACTGCGTCGCCACGCGCTTGCCCGTCGCCTCTGCCTGCGCGAGGCCGACCTCGTCGAGCGGCACGTCGGCGCGGCCGCGGAAACGCTCCACGCGATTCCAGGCCGTCTGCCCATGTCTCACAAGGAT
Organism: Anaerolineales bacterium; assembly: GCA_044226485.1. Lineage (GTDB taxonomy): Bacteria > Chloroflexota > Anaerolineae > Anaerolineales > UBA6663 > UBA6663. The sequence continues at coordinate 40,165 of JBGAGY010000008.1, read as the reverse complement.
CAGAGTGGTGGCCATCGTCTTCGCGCTCACGGACCTCGGTGTCCGGCAACAAAAAAGCTTCTACCCGGGTGTCGCCCGCAGTAGAAGCTATCAACCCAACGGGTGGTTCGGCGCCGACCTGCGCCCGGCGAGCTTCATCGCCGACATGGGCGAGATTATACCCGTCGATGCGGACCGGACGGCGCCGAGCGACGCCGCCCTGTCTCGTCGAATGCGTCGACACGCGAGGCGGTCAGCGAACGACGGCTTCTGCAGGAAATCTCAGCAGGAAACGTGAGCCATGGCCAGGCGAACTGATGGCCGAGGCCTCGCCGCTGTGCGCGTGCATGACGGCCGCCACGATCGCCAGGCCGAGACCTGAGCCGCCCTGTCGCCGGCTGCGCGAGCGGTCGCCGCGATAGAAGGCCTCGAACAACCGCGGCTGATCGTCGAGCGGGATGCCCTCGCCGTCGTCGGTCACCACGATCTCAACGCCCGCCTGGCGAAGATCCCACTCGATCGCGATTCTCCCATTCGGTGGCGTATGTTCGACGGCATTGTGCACGAGATTGAGGAGCGCCTGCGTCAGAAGATCCGAATCGACGTGGAGAGTCACGGCCGGCCCGGGCTTGATCGACAGTTGACGTTCAAAGGCCAGCAGGCGCGCCTGATCGGCGAACTCGTCCAACCAGCCCGCGAGTTCGACAGGCTTACGCCGAATGGTCTGCGGCGCATCCAGGCGAGTGAGAGTCAACAGCTGCTCGGTCAGGCGGCTGAGCCGACGGATCTCGCGCTGCATGCCCTGCATCAACCGTCGTGAGGCAGCCGGATCGTCCTGGGAACCGCGCTGCAGCACGTCGAGCGAACCGCGCAGCGCTGTGAGCGGCGTGCGCAACTCGTGCGCGGCGGCTGCGACGAACCTCGACTGGCTGGCGAAGGCGTCTTCGATGTGTGCGGCCATGTCGTCGAACGCCAGTGCCAGCTCACCGACCTCGTCGTCGCGGGCCGGGAGACGCAGCCGCTCGTCGTATCGGCCGGCGGCCAGGCGACGAGCCGAACGAGTCATCCGACGAAGCGGCGTGAGCGCTGCATCGATCAGCCAGCGCTCGGCCCACAGGCCCAGCCCCAGCCCGGCCACGACGCCGGCTCCGATCAATCGACCCTGACGAGTCAGAAGGCGATCCACCTCGGTCAGAGGCGTCGTCAACTGCGCGACACCCAGGATGTCGCTCGAGCCCGGCGCGCGGCGCAACGGAACCAGCGCCACCAGTGACCGTCCCTGCCGCCGATCTGTGGTGTACGTCACCTCGGTCTCGCCGCGCAACGCCCGGCGCACGGCCTTCGATTGTGGACGGGCGGCGGCCGGTTCCTCGGGCAGGCGCCGGCCGTCGGCCAGTCGGCGCTCGTCGCGATCGATCACGAGGGCATGGGTGTCGCGCGACGTGAGCGCAAGGCTTAGGCGTTCAGCGCGAGTGTCAAGTCGTTCGCTGGCGGCCAGACGTGCCATGTGATGATCGACGATCGGCTTGGCCTGAGCGCGCACGCGCCGGGCAGTGCCGTCAAGCAGGAAGCGCCGCAATCCCCAATACATGCTTCCGCCGAACGCTGCCAGCAGCACGCCGAGCAAGCCCACTGACAGGGTCGTCAGGCGGGTGCGCAGCGCCCTGCCTGCCCACCAGGCCTCAATCGTCCGGACGAAAGGCATAACCGACTCCATAGATCGTCTGAATCAGGGCGCGGTCGTCATCGCCGAGTTTGTCGCGCAGGTGGCTGACGTGCACGTCGACGACGTTGGTATCGCCAGAGTAGTCGTAGCCCCAGACCCGGTTGAGCAACGTCTCGCGCGTGAATGCCCGGTTCGGCTCGCGCATGAAGAACTCGAGCAGCGCGAACTCGGTGCGTGTCAGATCCAACAGCGCCCCGCCCTTGCGCGCTTCATGGGCATCGACGTCGAGCGACAGATCGCGAGCCGCGAAACGCGTGGGCTCAGGCGCGCGCCCCTGACGCCGCAGAACAGCCTGCATGCGCGCCAGCAGTTCCTCGAAGCTGAAGGGCTTGGTGAGGTAATCGTCAGCGCCCAGCTGGAGACCGGCCACTCGGTCGGCGATCTCCTTGCGGGCGGTGAGCATGATCACAGGGGTATGGCGCCCAGACTGGCGCAGCCGGCGGACGATCTCAAAGCCGTCGATCTCGGGCAGCATCACATCCAGGATGATCAGATCGAACGCCTGCCCGCGTGCAAGCGCCAGGCCCTCGCCGCCATGCTCGGCCACCGAGACCTCCCAGCGTTCGTATGTCAGGCCGACGCGCAGGAATTCGATGATGGTCGGTTCATCCTCGATCACGAGGATGCGGCCGACTGGTTCGGTGGATTGAGCGCCATTCATCGGTGGGGCCATCGCGCTGGAAATTGTAGCGTCGCGGTGTGCGTCTTTTGCGAGTCAGCCTGAGTCGTTGCCACATTGAGTTCGTGCCGATTCGCTCCTTGCATGCCAGTCGGCCACCTTCTTGCGGCTGTGTTCGATCAAGCCCCGAAGAGCGTCAACCAGACGACGCCGACGACGAGCGTGGCCACTGTGATCGGGAGGCCGGCGCGCAGGTATTCGCCGAAGGTCAGGCGCACGGCCTGCTGCCGCGCGCTCTCGGCCACGATCAGGTTGACGACCGAGCCGAGCAGCGTCAGGTTGCCGGCCAGGGTCGACGCCATGGCGATCGTCAGCCAGGCCTCCGTCGGCGACGGCAGCCCTTCCACCATCGGCCGCAGCACAAGAACCGCCGGGACGTTCGAGATCAGGTTGCTGAGCACGGCCGAGAGAACCGTGAGCCCGACCACGCCTGACTGCAGCGCCGGCTGGGCCCACGCCGCAAGCGCCGGCCAAAGGTCGGATTGCGCGAGCGCGCCGGTGACCACGAACAAGGCCCCGAAGAACACGAGCAGCGACCAGTCGACGCCCGCCAGCATCTCCTCCGGACGGAAGCGGCGCGAGACGAGGAGCACGCCTGACGCGCCGAGCGCCGCCAGCGGCACCGGCATGCCCAGCACGAACAGCGCGAGCATGCCGACGCTGAGCATCATGCACTTGATCAGCAGCGGGCGATCGATGACGACGTTGTCGAGGTCGCCCGCCTGCGTCCAGGGTCGATTGAACTCGTCGGGGTAGAGCTTGAGCAGCACCGCTGCGGCGACGCCCAGGCTGATGAACGCGATCGGCCCGAGCGATCGTGCGAAAGACAGGAAGGTGAAACCGCCTGCCAGACCGATGATCATCGTCTGCGGGCTGCCGGTCAGCGTCGCGGTCGCGCCGATGTTCGCGGCGGTGGCGACCCCCAACAGGTAGGGGATCGGGTTGCGGCCGGCCCGACGCGTGAGGTCGATGACCAGCGGCGTGAGCATGATCGCCACAGTGTCATTGAGGAAGAACGCGGCCAGGGTCGCCGCCAGCACCAGGATGCCGGCCAGGACCAGCCGCGGCGACTGAGCGCGCTTGATCGTCCAACTGCTGATCCAGCTGAAGAAACCGGCTCGACGCAGGTGTTCGTTGAAGACGAGCATGGCGAAGAGCAGCACCAGCGTTCCGGGGTCGAGCGCCCGCCAGGCGTCCCCAGGCGAGAGCGCACCCAGGCCGATGAGCGCAACCGCGCCGACGAGCGCGATCGTGGCACGGTTCATCTTCAAGCCGGGATACTCGCCGGCCGCCACGCCGTAGAGCGTCAGGCCGATGATGGGCAGGTGCAGGGACACGGATCCAAACATGTAGCCTCCAAAGAGCGGCCCGTGTAAGCGGCCGGCTCTCTCTAGAGGCTAGGCGATCGGCGTGACCGAATGCCGAAGGCATTCTGAAGACATTCTGAAGATGTCGGGGATCCATCCAGGGTAGACCCAGCGTGTCTTCGCAGACCTGACCTGCGCCACGAATTTGGCCCATTCGGCCAAGAGTGTTTCATGTGGGAGTAGGCCTGGCAAGACAGGTTGTGCTGCTTCGTTAGCGAGGGCCAAGGCGGGTCGCCGTCCGGCGAAGCGGGTGTGACCACCTCTATAATGACGCTATGTGTATGCCCCAGGCCACCGCGAGCCGCGACCTTGGCCAACAGCGCTGAGCCGATGAGGACTTTGCCATGGCCAACCCATGCGTCAACATGATGTCCGAACGCCGCGAGGCAGGCGCGCTATGACCATCTCACCCGCCGAACGTCGGGCGCGCGCTGCGCTGCCTCTCATGCGCCTGTTTCAGTCGTATATTCCGTTCGGCTTCGCACGCTGGGCCAACCGGCAGGGCCTCGCGCGCGTCAAGGTGCCAGCCGGCATCACCCGTCGCCGGATCGACGCGGATGGCGTTCGCTGCGAGTGGCTCATCCCTGAGGGAAGCCCGGCGGACCGCGTGCTGCTATATCTACACGGCGGCGGCTTCGTTTTCGAGCTCTCGCCGCTCCACGTGCAGATGCTGGCGCTTCTGGCCCGGCGCATGAACACCCGGATCCTGGCGGTCGACTATCGGGTGGCGCCCGTACACCCGTTTCCGGCGTCGCTCGAGGATTGCCTGACGGCCTATCGTTGGCTGCTGAAGCAAGGGATCGCGGCGGATCAGATCGTCGTCGCGGGCGACTCGGCCGGCGGCAATTTGACAGTCACGCTGATGATGTCGCTACGCGATCGCGGTGAGGCGTTGCCGGCGGCAGGCGCCTGTCTATCACCAGCGGGTGATCTCAGCGCTCGAGCCAGCACGGCCGACCTGACGCGCGACCCGTTGCTGCCGCCACGCGCCATCCAGCGCTATACGGCCTCGTATGTTGGAAGCGGCGACGCGCGCAACCCGTTGATCTCGCCGGTGTTCGGCGACTGGCGCGGGTTGTCTCCCCTGCTCATCCACGTCGGCGAAGACGAGATCCTGCGCGAGGACGCGGTGCGCATGGAGTCGCTGGCCCGGGCAGCCGGCGTTCCGATTCGACTCGAGATCTATCCCCGCATGTGGCACGTCTGGCAGCTCAACACCGACATGCCCGACTCCGTGCGCTCGCTCGACGACATCGCCCAATTCCTGTCGGTGCATCTCGAGCCCCGATCCTCCGACGCTTGATCGGTCGCCGCTCCCGCCGCCGGGCCTGATAGACGGGGTGGTCGTCTCAACTGACGGATGACGCGCAGGCCCGACAACCCGGCATGGTATGCTGCGCCGCGACACTCAGTCGGAGAGGCAGGGGCGGATGGGAACAGGCGCGGAGCAATCGACCCAGGTCGTCGAACAGGATTCTGAATATCGAAAGTGGTTCGTCCTGATCGCGATCGGGATCGGAACATTCATGTCCGCGCTGGATGGCAGCATCGTCAACACGATCCTGCCGATCGTGCGCGACACGTTCAAGGAAAGCATCGCCCTGTCGGAGTGGGTGGTCCTCATCTACTTGCTGGTGGTCAGTGGCCTGCTCCTGACCTTCGGCCGGCTCGGGGATCTGCGCGGCAATCGCCCGGTGTACCTGACGGGCTTCTTCATCTTCGTGATCGCCTCGGCGCTGTGCGGCCTCTCTCCGTCGCTGGGGTGGCTGATCGCCTTCCGCGGGCTGCAGGCCATCGGCGCCGCGATGCTCTTCTCGAGTTCGCCGGCCATCCTCACCCGAAGCTTTCCGCCATCGCAGCGCGGCCAGGCGTTGGGCCTTCAGGCCCTGATGACGTATCTGGGTCTGACCGTCGGGCCTGCGCTTGGCGGCTGGCTGACCCAGACCTTCTCCTGGCGGGCCGTGTTCTACATTAACGTGCCCGTCGGCCTGCTGGCTCTGACGCTCTGCTGGATCTACGTGCCGCGCAAGCACGAGCCGCGAGCCGAACACTTCGACGTCGCCGGCGCCGTGTTGTTCTTCGCGGGATTGGTGTCGCTGTTGCTGGCCTTGAACAACGGCCAGGAATGGGGCTGGACGACGTGGCCGGTGCTGGGCCTGTTCTCAGTCGCCGTCGCACTGCTCGGCGCGTTCATCGTCGTCGAGCGCCGCGTTCAAGCGCCGATGCTCGATCTGACGCTCTTCTCGTCGCCGGTCTTCAGCGCAGCCACGATCAGCGCCGTGCTGAACTATGTCGCGCTTTACATGATCCTCTTCCTGCTGCCCTTCTACCTTCTGCAGGGCCGTTCGCTCACGCCCTCACAGGCCGGCCTGATCCTGACCGCGCAGCCGATCGCGATGGCGATCGCAGCGCCGCTGAGCGGCACCTTCTCCGATCGCATCGGGACGCGCTGGCCGGCGATGGTCGGCATGGTCGTGCTGGCCGGTGGCCTTGTGGGTCTCTCTCAAATCACGGCGACGACGCCGCTCGAATGGATTGCGGCCGGCATGGCTGTGTGTGGGCTCGGCACTGGCATGTTCGCCTCGCCGAACAACTCGGCCCTGATGGGCGCCGCGCCCCGGCATCGCCAGGGCATCGCCTCGGGCATTTTGGCCACGGCGCGCAACGTCGGCATGGTGCTCGGCATCGGTATCGCCGGTGCGATCCTGACGACCTATGCCGCTGTCGATGCCACGAACTCGATCTTCCTTGCCGTGCCCACCGGGTTCCTCACGGCCGCCGGCATGGCTTTGGGCGCTGGAGTTGCGGCAGCGGCGCGCGGGAAGGCCTGAGAGCAGGAGAGCACAGGCGCACGGGAGGTCTTCTCCGCCCCATGTCATCCTGATGGCCCTCAGGAGTATCCGCCTCGGTCAAACGGGCCTTCGCACGCGATACTTCGGGCTCATTCAGCGGGTCAGATAGCCGTCAAGGCTGGCCTCAAGATGACCTGTGCCGGGGAGCCCGGGTGAACTCACTTATTCGCTCCTCGCGCTCCCAGCGCAACCCGGCTCCATGCTCTATGCCGTGAACGCCGGCAGCATGTCGCCGTGAGCGGCGATCAGGTCGTCGACCATGGCCCAGATCTGATCCAGGCTCAGTTCGGCCGCCGTGTGCGGGTCGAGCATCGCCGCGTGGTAGATGTGTTCGCGTTTGCCCGTCAGCGCCGCTTCCACCGCCAGCGCCTGCACGTTCACGTTCGTCTGCATCATGGCCGCCAGGTGCGGCGGCAACGCCCCGATGCGCGTCGGCTGCACGCCGTTCGAGTCCACCAGACACGGCACTTCGACCGTGCACCCCGCCGGCAGATTGTCGATCAGGCCGTGGTTCGCCACGTTGCCGTACACCACCCGCGGCTGCCCCGTCTCAAGGCTGTGGATGATCCCCGACCCATATTCGTGGCTGCGTTGGTGCGTCATCTCAAGGTCGCCCTTCTCGAACCGCGCCCGCAGCGCCTCCCACTCCGCGATCTGGCGCTCGCATCGCCAGATGTATTCCTCGATCGGGATCTCGAATTCTTCAATCAGGTCCGGCCGGTCGCGCTTGATGAACCACGGCACGTACTCGCTGAAGTGCTCGCTCGACTCCGTCACAAAATAGCCCGTGCGCTTGAAGACTTCGTAGCGCACCTTGTCGGCCATGCGCCCGCGCTTACCGAACGTGCCGGCCTCGGCCACCTCGCGCAGCTGCGGATACAGATCCTGGCCGTCGCGTTCGAAGCGCAGGTAGAACGCCATATGGTTGATGCCCGCGCAGACGTAGTTGATCTCGTCGAACGGGATCTTCAGATCCGACGCCAGCGCCTCGGCAGTGCCCTGGACGCTGTGGCACAGCCCGACCGTCTTGATCTTCGTCGCCCGGTTGAGCGCCCAGCAGTTCATGGCCATCGGGTTGACGTACTGCAAGAAGGTCACGTCCGGGCAGACCGCCTGCATGTCGGCCGCAGTGTCCAGGAAGACCGGGATCGTCCGCAGCGCGCGCATGATGCCGCCGATGCCGAGCGTGTCGGCGATGGTCTGGCGCAGCCCGTACTTGCGCGGAACTTCGAAGTCGATGACCGTGCCGGGCTTGTAGCCGCCCACCTGGAACATGCTGATGGCGTAGTCGGCGCCGTCGAGGGCCCGGCGCCGGTCGAGGGTCGCTTCAATCGTCGGCCTGGCGCCGAAGAACTCGGCGACCTTGTGGGCCACGATCTCGGAGGTCCGCAGCCGCTCCGAATTGATGTCCATCAGACTGATCGTGGCGTTCTGAAGTTCCGGAAAGCTCAGGATGTCGCCCAGCAGGTTCTTGGCGAACACCGTGCTGCCCGCGCCGATGAATGCGATTTTGGTCATGAGGGTCTCTTTGAAGAAAGGGTTTCGTTTGGATCGAAAACGCTGGCGGAACGATGGAGCATCCAACAGGATGCGCCTTCCACGACTGATGGCCAGGATGAAGGTCCTCGCTTAACGATCTGGCCGGGGCCTGCTCTCCCGCTCGAAAGCGCATTATACCGTTCGGCTTCGCGCGATCCCGCGCCGCCACGACACAATGTCTGTCGTGTCTGGGGCACGATAACAAATGTGAATCATCGTGATCACATTGTGGGCAACATCACCGAAGATATCGCGTTTGATTGCGGTTAAACTAACACCAACTTTACGACGACCTTACGGAAGGTGGGTGGGCGCGGACCTATCATCAAGAAGCTTGTCCACGGTCATACCGGCGCACCAACCCCGTGAAGGTCCAACTGAGCGGGGTTTTGGGGCAACTCTGATCCGTGACCCACAAGCCTGTGTAGGCGCCCACCTCTGGGGCTGAAAAGCACGCCTGCCTCCACAGCGTGCGGCGGTGTGCTTATCGCCGGCCGGCCGTCATCATCGGACAAGCTCATGCTACTGCCAAGACCGTTTCAGTTCTTCGCCAGGCTCCATCGTCCAAACCCCCTGCTCTACCTGGCGATGTTCGCGGCGTTCGGGGCCGCCCTCGACATCCTCATCGAGGTGCAGGACCTGACCGGGCTGGGCGCGTTCATCAACATCGCCTGGGTGTTGGTCGCCGCGCTTTGGTACGACCGACGAGTCTATTTGACGGCCATCGTCCTCTACGACATCCTGCTCCTCCCGCGCCTGGTGCAGACCTACTCCACGGTCTGGGCGACTGTCCTGATCCTGTCAGTCATCACGCTGGTCCTTCTTGCTCTGGCTGAGTTCGCTCACCAACTCCTTCGCAGACAGGTCGATCTGGCCGAACGCGAACGACGGGCGCAAGCGCGCCTGCTCGATATCCTGGCCGAGAACCCGGCCGTGATCTACGGGCTCGAGCCTGTGCGCGCACGCGGCTTGTCGAACCGGGTCATCTTCGTGAGCGGAAACGCTCGGACTCGGCTCGGCCTGGAGGCCGAGCATCTGGCGTCGACCCTGACGTGCGCGGGCCTGGATGGGCCGGCTGACGAAACGACGGTCACAGCCTGGCGCCAGCAACTCGAGAACGAAGGTGAGGCTGTCCTCGAGTACCCCATTGCGTGTGTGGGCGGCGAGCCCCGCTGGGTCCGCGATGTCAGCCGCGCCGTTCGATCGACCTCCGGTGAGCTGGTCGAGATCATGGGCTACCTCGAGGACGTGACCGAGCAGCATCGCATGGCTGACGTGCTTGAGCAACGCGAACAGCAGCTTTCGGAAATGCTGCGCAACAACCCGGCTGTGCTCTTTTGGGCGGTGCCAGCAGCGGAGACGCCCGACGGGTGGAAGTACATCCTGCACTCCGAAAACGCTGCGGACATTATTGGCTACTCTGGCGAAGAGATCGGTCGGGATCCGGGCCTCTGGCCGAGCCGGATCCATCCCGACGATCTCAGTCGCGTCTTCGCCCAGGTGCAAAGCCTCCAAACCAGCAGCGCCAACGATGCACAGGCGATCGTTTTCGACTACCGGTTTCGACACAAGGCCGGCCACGAGCTCTGGCTGCAGAACAGCATGCGATTGGTCTTTGACGCCGAAGGCCGTCCGGCAGGTATGCACGGTCAATGTTTGGATGTCACGCCACGCAAGACGGCTGAGTTGGCCCTGGAGGCCAGCCGTCGAGAACTCGAGCTCATCGTCGACAACAGCCCGGTCATCCTCTTCCACGCCATTCCGGACCCGACCAACGTCAGCGGCATCAAGCGGATCTTCTTCTCAGACAACGTCAAGCGCATCACGGGCTTCTCGGCCGCCGATTTGGGCAGTGGTCGCGTGGAATGGTCCGATAGGATCCATGCGCGGGACAGGGCTCGCATCCTCGCGACTCTGCGGGCCTATGCCAAGACGCAGCCCCCGGTGCTGCCGCCGATCACGTACGACTATCGCTTCCGCTGCTTCGACGAGCGCGAGATATGGCTCCGGGCGTCGCTTACAGCCCTGGTCGGAGCCGACGGCCACACGGTCACTTTCATCGGCCAGATCATCGACGTCTCGCCCGAGAAACAGATGGAGCAGGCTCTGTCGGAGGCCAACGAACGTGTGCGCCAGGTGTTGGCCAACAGCCCGATTCTGTCCTACTCGTGTGTGCCGGTCCGGCATCCAACGGAGCCCTGGGAGTACACGTACATCAGCGAGGGCTCGCGAGCTATTCTCGGTCTTGAACCTGACGCCGTGGTGGCGATCGGTTCGCGGTGGCTCGAATACGTCCACCCTGACGACCGTCCGAAAGTGCGCATGACCCGCCTGACTCTGGCCATGTCGTCGGTCTACAGCTACGAGTATCGATTCCGCCGACATACGGGCGCCTACGTCTGGCTTCACGAATTCGGCAGGGTCTTACGAGCATCGGACGGCACCGTCACGGGCCTGGTCGGCCACCTGGTGGATGTGACCGCCGAACGCGAAGCACGCGCGGCGCTCTCACAGGCCGAAGCCCGATTGCGACACATCGTCACGCACAGCCCGATGGTGACCTACCGGCTGCAGGTCAATCAAGTCGGAAGCGAATTCCGCTGCACTTTCGTGACTGACAACGTCGCGGAACTCACCGGTTATTCGGCCGTTGAGTTCCTGGAGAACGAGGCCCTCTGGCGGGCGATCGTCCGTCCTTCTCATCTCCACTCACGCTGGAACGCGCCGGATCAGCCCGTCAGCAACCGTCTGCCGGTCGTCGAGCTGCCCTTCAGGCGGCGCGACGGGACGGAGTTGTGGCTTGAAGACACGGCCCAGGTCCTGACCGACGAACACGGCCGGCCGATCGAGATCATCGGCCAGCTCCAAGACATCGGTGAACGAAAGGCTCTGCAGGACGCGGTCCAGGTGGAGCGCGACTTCGCGCAGGTCGTGCTCAACACGCTCGGCCAGGGCGTCGCCGTTTTCGACGCACAGGGCGGCTGTGAGTACGTCAACCCGGCCGGGGCCGCGACGCTGGGCATCGACTCGAAAGACCTGACGCCGACAAAGCTGGCGGAACTCCTCCCGGCCAAGATGGGCGAGCGATTGCGCCAGGTGCTCCTCGGGATCAGCACCGATCCATCCGACCGAGCCTTCGAATTCACCCACCGGCGATCGGACGGCCGGCCTGTGGATCTCTGGGTCACGGCGACCGCCCGACTCCACAAGGGCGAGCAGACCGGCATCGTCGCCGTGTTCGCGGATCTCACCGAGCGCAAGAACATGGAGCGCGCGTTGTCGGCGACCAACCTCGAGCTCGACAAGGCGCTGGCGAAGGCGCGCGAACTGGCACGCCAGGCGCAGGCCGCCAACCAGGCCAAGAGCGAGTTCCTGGCCAACATGAGCCACGAGATCCGCACGCCGATGAACGCGATCATCGGCATGGCCGAGCTCCTGCAAGACGCTGCGCTGTCGGAAGAGTATCGCGGCCGCCTGCGCGTCATGATCGAGTCGGGCCAGGCTTTGCTCGACCTGATCAACGACATCCTCGACTTCTCGAAGATCGAAGCCGGCCGACTTGAGCTCGATCCGCATGCGTTCGATATGACCACCATAGTCGACCAGGCGTTGGATCAACTCGCGCTGCGGGCGCGACAGAAGGGGCTGCGCATGCACAGCTTCGTCGACTCCTCTCTGACGCGGCTGGTCGGCGACTCGGTGCGGGTTCGCCAGGTGCTCACGAACCTCATCAGCAACGCCGTGAAATTCACGCCTGAGGGTCGTGTGTCCGTCTGGGTCGAGCCGGTCGATCGCTCTGAAGATCAGGTCAGGGTGCGTCTGCGCGTCAGCGACACCGGCATCGGCATGTCGGATGAAGTGCAAACTCGCCTGTTCCTGCCCTTCGAGCAAGGCGAGAACGGCACGACGAGGCGGTTCGGCGGCACTGGCCTCGGCCTGGCTATCGTCAGGCGTCTGACTGACCTGATGGGCGGAACGGTCAGGCTGGATAGCCGCCTCGGCGGCGGCTCGACCTTCACCGTGGAGATCCCTTTCGGCATCAGCGAAGAGCCGAGCGACTTGACCCGTTTTGCGCAGAGCAGACGTGTCCTCGTCATCGAGCCTGACGAGTTGGCTCGTGACATCCTCGATCGCTATCTCACCGGCGCCGGGCTTCGGTGCGCGGCCTATACTCAATGGCCCGCCGAAACGCAGCCGGGCGCGCGGCCCGATGAATTCGATGCTGTCGTCATCGGAACGTGGGGCGATGATGCAAGCGTCGTGACCGCCATCGAGGCTGACCCATCGCTCGGGCGCGTGCCGCGGATTCGGATCTACGACATGTTGTCTGCGCCGGCCGGCGGGAGGGCCGACGCTCTCGAACGGCCCGTTCGACGTGACGCGCTGTTGTGTCAACTTGGCCGCCTGCTCTCATCAGGCATGTCCTTGCGGTTGGAAGCGCAGCGCCATGAACCGCAGGTCGCGGCTCCCTCGGTCGAGCCTCTTCATGTGCTCCTGGCTGAAGACAATCCGGTGAACCGGAAGGTCGCGTCACTCCAACTTGACAAACTCGGCCACATGGTCGAGGCGGTCGGCGATGGCGAAGCGGCGTTCGCGGCGTACATCGCCGACCCCTCCCGCTATGACCTGATCTTGATGGACTGTCAGATGCCGGTTCTCGATGGCTACGCGGCCACGCGTCAGATCCGGGCCTGGGAGGCTGAACACACGCCATCCCGGCACATCCCCGTTGTGGCCATGACGGCCAACGCGATGACAGGAGATCGCGAAGCCTGTCTGTCCGCGGGCATGGACGATTACCTCACCAAGCCTGTCACCCGGCAGGCGCTGGCCGATACCCTTGTGCGCCAGAAACGAGAGGCCACAAGTGGTGTACCCTCGGAGGACCGCCAGCCCATCGACGTCGATCCAACCTCCGGTTTTTTGTCAGGCCAAACGCTCGCGGATGGCACTGGCGGTCACCAGTGATGGAAACTACAACTAGGTGTGGCAGGCCGCATATGGCATGCCTGTTCCTTATACATTCGAAAGAAAACGAATATGGGTGACAGGTCTAGCCGATCCTTTGCCGAGCAACTCAGAACCGGAGTCTTTGACGGACTGTCCATGCCGGCTGCTCTTGTGGATCTTCGAGCCAGGACGGTCTTCCAGGTCAACCCGGCGCTGACCGATTGGCTGGGCTTGAAGCCTGAAGAACTGACCGAGCATGAGATCGGCGATCTTGCGAACCGCCTCGGATTTCTCTGGACCCTGCCCCCCAGGCGTGCCGAACCGGCCTCTTTCAAAAATCACGAGGCCAGACTGCGCCTTCCCGACGGCTCGACCCATCATGTGTGGCTATCTGCCACACCGATTTCGGTCGACAACCACGTCTTTCACCTGATCACTCTGCAGGACGTCACACTGCGGGTCGAAGCCGAACACCAGGTGCGTCAACTCAAGAGGCTGTACGCCACCCTCAGCCAGGTCAACCAGATCATCGTCCGTGTCCAGAGTCGAGCCGAGTTGTACCAATCGATCTGCGACGTGGCCATTCGCTTCGGCGACTTCACGGCGGCCTGGTTGGGCCTCTGGAACGAAAGCACCGACACCATCCACCCGGTGGTCATTCGAACGAGTGCCGGCGAGCTTCCGCTCGAGCAAGCTGCCGAGGCCATGCCCCTGACAGACCGAACCCGTGCCGACGATCCAATCGCGTCGGCGTTGCGGTCGTCGAAGGTTGTCACGCGCAATTCGGTGGACGCCGATGCCCGCCGGCTGCTCTGGCCGGACGCGCTGGGCGATCCGTTGCATCAGGCGATCGCCGTCGTTCCGTTTCGCCTCAAAGGAAGGACCATCGGCGTGGTCGGCCTGGTCAGCCTGGATACCGAGGCTCTGCAATCGGCGGAGGAGGTTCGTCTTCTCGACGAGATGGGCCTGGACATCTCCTATGCGCTTGACATGATGGAGGCACAGGCCGAACGCCGCCAGGCGCAGGATGAGGTGCGTGCTCAGGCGCTGCGCCTCCAGATCCTGGCGGATGCTTCTAAGGCCTACAGCGCGGTCGGAAACGACTATCCTGCTCTGCTCGACGAGATCGTTCGTCGCGCCTCAACGGTTCTGGGCGACAACTGCAGCATCCGCCTCATCTCAGCCGATGGCCAGGTGCTCGAACTGGCCGCCGCTCACAGCCCCGATCCTGCCGCCCTCGCATCGCTGCGAACCGCTCAACGCAGTGCGCCCGAACAACTTGACGGACCCACCCTTGTCGCGCGTGTCGCGCGCACGGGCGTGGCAGTGTTCCTGCCCGACCTGACGTCGGAGCAGACCCGGGCCGCGATGGGCCCGGAGCTCTGGGCTCATCTACAGCGCATGCAGTTTCGCAGCGTCATGATGGTGCCGCTGCAGGCGCACGGACATACGCTTGGCGTGTTGCTTGCCGCCCGTTATCAGGTCGAGCGCGGGCCATATACGGAGGATGATCTGCGGCTTGCGACCGATCTCGCGAGTCGGGCGGCGTTGGCGCTCTCAAGCGCTCGACTCTTTCAGCAGGTCCAGAACGATCTTGCAGAACGCAATCAGATCACCGAAGCGCTTCGAGCGAGCGAGTCTACCCTGCAGATCTTCATCGAGCATGCCCCCACGGCCCTGGCGATGTTCGATCGCGACATGCACTATCTGGCAGTCAGCCATCGCTGGATGGTCGACTACGGCCTCGACGGCCGGGAGATCATCGGGCGGAGTCATTACGAGGTCTTCCCCGAGATCTCCGAAGACTGGAAAGATATCCACCGACGATGCCTGGCCGGCGAGACCTTATCGCGCGAAGAGGACCCCTTCACGCGAGCCTCGGGGGTCGTCCAGTGGTTGCGTTGGATCGTGCGGCCGTGGACGCAAGGCGATGGCGCCATCGGCGGCATCATGATCTTCTCGGAGGACATCACGGCCCGCAAACAGGCGGAGGAGCAGGTGCGCTATCAGGCAGACCTGCTCGACAGTGTTTCGGACGCGATCCTATCAACCGACGAGGCATTTGTGGTTCGCAGCTGGAACGCGGCGGCCGAAACGATCTATGGCTGGACGGCAGAAGAAGCCATGGGGAAGTCGATGACCGAACTGGTGCCAACCGAGTACATCGGCGAGCGGCGCGATGAGGTATTGCGCCGATTCGCGGCGGACGGCACCTGGCGAGGCGATATCATCCAATACCGTCGCGACGGCGCGCCGCTGCATATCTATTCAGCCGTCACGACGCTGCAGCCCGGCCCCGGTCGGCCCGGTGGTCTGGTGGCGGTCAACCGCAATGTCACCGAGCGCATCCTGGCCGAGCAGCGCGTCGAGGCCCAACTAAAACGACTGCGCGCGCTGCGCACCATCGACCAGGCTATCGCCTCAAGCTTCGATCTGCGCGTCACGCTCGATGTCCTCCTCGAGCAGGTCGTGTCGCAACTGAACGCTGACGGCGCCGTCGTGCTCCTGCTCAATCAACCGCTGCAGCGGCTTGAGTACGCGGCAAGCCGTGGTTTCCATTCGACGACGTTCCGCAACGTCCAGATACCGCTCGGGCAGGGCTTCGCCGGCCGAGCTGCGCTCGAACGTCGCCTTGTGCATGTGCCCAACCTGTTCGAAGGCGGCGGCGATCTCGCGCGCAACCTCCTGCTCGAGCAGGAACGGTTCGTCACCTACTTCGGGATGCCGCTCGTCGTCAAGGGCGGCGTCAAGGGCGTGCTCGAGGTCTACCATCGCCGGCCGTTCGACCCCGACACCGATTGGCTCGAGTTCCTGGCGTCGCTGGCCGGTCAGGCCGGCATTGCCATCGACAACGCCCAGTTGTTCGACGGCCTGCAACGATCCCATCACGACCTCGCGATCGCTTACGACGCGACGATCGAGGGTTGGTCGCAGGCCATGGACCTACGCGATCACGAGACCGAGGGGCACACTCAGCGCGTCACCGAAGTGACGGTCAGGCTGGCGATGGCGGCCGGGCTCGGCAACGAGGCGCTCGGCCACCTGCGACGCGGCGCGCTCCTTCACGACATCGGCAAACTCGGCATCCCAGATCGCGTGCTCTTCAAACCCGGCGCGCTCGACGCCGAAGAGTGGGACCTGATGCGGCAGCATCCGCAATTCGCCTACGACATGCTGGCCGCGATTCCGTATCTGCGGCCCGCTCTCGACATCCCCTATTGCCATCACGAGAAATGGGATGGGTCGGGGTATCCGCGCGGTCTGCGCGGAGAACACATTCCCCTGGCCGCGCGGCTGTTCGCCGTGGTCGACGTCTGGGACGCGCTGCGATCCGATCGCCCCTATCGCCCGGCGTGGCCGGACGATCAGGTGCTCGAGTACCTGCGATCCGAGTCGGGCAAGCACTTCGACCCGCAGGCAGTGGCGCTGTTCTTCGAGGTCCTGCGCACGTTAGATTGAGAGACCGGTCTGCCTCCACATGCTGGCGGCGGGACGATGTCGTTGGCGGCATCATCCCGCCGCCAGTGCGTTTTGAGGGCCGAGCGCTCTCTCGGGCAGGTATGATGAAGGCATGCGACGGCTCCTCCTCATCCGACATGGCCGCACCGACTGGAACATCACGGGGCGATTGAACTCCTTCACCGATATCCCTCTCGACTCGGTGGGTCGGCGACAGGTCCTTCAGATGGGCGAGCATGTGCGCCGGCTGTACCCTACGTTCGATCTGCTGGCCTCGCCCGCGCTGCGCGCCATCCAGACCGCCGAGGCGCTGGGCACCTCGCCCGAGTTCGTGCCCGACGCAACTGAGGTTCACTTCGGACGATTCGAGGGCCGGACCGGGGCCGAGATCCGGGCCGCGCCTGACGGCCCGGACTTCGAGCGCTGGGAGGCCGGCCTTCCTATTGAAGGCGCGGAGTCGCTCACCGCGGCGAGCCTACGCGCGGGCCGGGTCTTCGACCAGATCCTCACGAGCCAGGCCGACACAACGATCCTCGTCAGCCATGGCCTTTTTATCCGCGTGCTGATCTACGCCTGCGTGCTCAAAGTCGACGCGACGACGTGCCGATCGATGGTGATCGACAACGCCAGCATATCCACGGTAGCTATCAGCGATCGCGACGCTCGTCTGACCGGCCTGAACGACACCCATTTTCTGCAATCTGGCGAGTGAGCCGATCATCTCGTCACGCTGACAGACGAAGACCGCGCCTGACTCGTCCGGCGCGGTCTTCATATCTTCGGCGGGTCGCTCGTTCAGGCTGCGCCGGTGGTCGGTTGAGCCGGCGGGCCGGTCGGCGTCCGCCGACGCCCGAGGCCCTTCAGCTTGGGCCAGCCCAGGCTGACGATCATCACGACGAAGGTCAAGGCGCCGATGATCCCGAGGTTCTGGACGGCTCCGATCAGGACCGCCCCGAACGCGATGCTCAGCCATTCGTGTATCGCCAGGCCCGTGAAGTTCGGGGCGAGCGCCAGTAAAACGGCGAGGACAAGACAAGGTCAAGCCAGAAATTGGTTCGGGTCTTGTTGCCCGACGATGCTGTTGGAGCTGTGTTCATCGATCCCATCCAATCATTCGAGACGGCCCAGCGGGCAAGGGTTTGAACAACACCGCGATCCTATGCCTCGTAGGTTCAGATCGGGCTCATCCGAGACAAAGAAGCCCGGCCTTGCCTGAACGGCTGGTTTTTGCATGAGGTCGATCACAACTGGCCCAGCAAACGACGGGATCCTTTTCTTGACGTCGAAAAAGTCGACATGCTACAGTCACGTTGCCTTGCTATTGCAAGCGCGAAGAGACCATGCGAAGGGGACACTCACATGTTGGACACCTGGCAACTCAGAGACTTCGATCCCGGCGACGGGGTCGCTCAGAAGGCTTTCGAAGGCACATCGATAGCGGAAGGCTGGATCGACATCGCCGTGCCCGGCGACGTGCACACGGCGCTGCTGGCGGCGGGTCGGATCGCCGACCCGTACAACAACATGCAGGAATTGGATTGCGCCTGGGTGGAGCAGCGCGAGTGGTGGTATCGAACCACCTTTGTGGGGCCGAACGCGCTGGCCTCGGACGAGCGTCTGACGCTTCTCTTCAAGGGCCTCGATACCTTCACCACGATCTGGCTCAACGGTCAGGAGCTCGGCCGCACCGCGAACATGTTCCGCGAGTACGCGTTCGACGTCTCATTGAGCGTCCTGCCTGCCCAGGAGAACACCCTGGTCGTCTGTTTCCATCAACCGCTCAAGGCCGTGGAGGGCAAGGCGCTGCCGGATGGCGGCAACATCGGGTTGACAGCTGAGCCCGCCAAGACGTTGATGCGCAAGGCTCAGTTCGGCTACGGCTGGGACTGGGGCCCGCGCCTGCCGACGATCGGCATCTGGCGGCCTGTGGAACTGCGTCGTGAGCGCGTGGCGTCGATCCGCTCGGTTCACTTCGTCAGCGAGTCAATCGACGCCGATGCCGCGCAGGTGACGGCGCGCGTGGAACTCGACAGCTTCCGGAGTCAGGGCACGTTGATGGTGACGGCCCTCCTCAAGGACGCCGCGGGCGAGACGGCGGCGAAGCAATCCCTCACTGCGCCCGCGGATGGCGATGTCGTGATTCCGCTGACCGTTGCGCAGCCTCATCTGTGGTGGACGCACGACCTCGGCGAGCCTTATCTGTACACGCTCGACGTGAGCATCGAACAGGGCGGCGTCACGCTCGGCACGCATCGCCAGCGAGTCGGCATCCGCACGATTGCCCTCGACCAGTCGCCGGACCCTGACGAGCCCGGCACGCTCTTCTTCCGTTTCATCCTCAACGGCGTGCCGATCTTCGCCAAGGGCGCCGACTGGATCCCGGCTGATTCGTTCGTCGGCGCCATCACGGCTGAGCGCTATGAACGCTGGATCCGGGCCACCCGCGACGGCAACATGAACATGCTGCGCATCTGGGGTGGCGGCATCTACGAGCACGACGCCTTCTACGAGTGGTGCGACAGCCTGGGCGTGCTGGTCTGGCAGGACTTCATGTTCGCCTGCGCCGCCTACCCCGAGGACGATGCAGGGTTCATCGAAGAAGTCCGCCAGGAGGCCATCGATCAGGTCAGGCGGCTGCGCAGCCATCCCTGTATGGCCGTGTGGGTCGGCAACAACGAATGCCAGATGGTCGGCGTGTTCGCCAAGATGTTCGCGCCCGACCTGCTGTCGTTCCCGGGCGATCTATATTACGAAGACGTGCTGCCGGATGTCGTTCAGCGCTGGGACGGTCACGTGCCCTACTGGCCCGGCAGCCCCTACGGCGGGCGGCACCCCAATGACCAGGCCGTCGGCGACGTCCACGACTGGACGGTCTGGCACGGCATCGCCGAAGACACCAACCTGGCCGAGATCTTCACCAAGGGCCCGACGCCCGAGCAGGTGGCCTACACTCGCTACGCCGAGGACAAGGGTCGCTTCATTAGCGAGTTCGGCATGCACGCTTCACCGGTGCTCGAAACCCTGCGGCGCGTCATCCCGGAGGACCAGCTCTATCATCACAGCCCGTCGATGGATCACCACAACAAGGACAACCCCAAGAACAAGGGCGACCTGTTGATGATGACCTCCACGGGCCTTCCGAAGGACCTGCCCGAGTACATCGACTTCAGCATGATCGCCCAGGCCGAAGGGCTCAAGTTCGGCATCGAGCACTTCCGCCGCCGCAAGCCGCATTGCTCCGGCACGCTCATCTGGCAGCTGAACGACTGCTGGCCGGTTCTGAGCTGGGCCATCATGGATTACTACGGATTTGGCAAGGCCGGCTATTACTACACTCGCCGCGTCTTTGCCCCGGTGCTTGCGTCGTTCAAGGAACTCGGCGACGGCTCGATGGAGCTTTGGATCACAAACGACACGCTGCAGCCGTTCGATCAGACTGTCAGTGTGCGCTACGGCAGCTTCAGCGGCGGGACGCTCTGGGAAGAAGCCGTCACGGTCAGCGTCCCGGCCAACTCCAGTTGCCCCGTCTGGCGCTCGACGGTCGAGCGCGCCGAGCCGCTGGCGGATCGATATCTGGCGGTTCGCTCGGCCACGCATGACTTTCCGGCCAACCGCACGTTCTTCGCCGCCATCAAAGATCTGAAGCGCGTGGCCGTCGAGCCGCGGGTGCAGGTCGTGGCCGTCAGCGAACACGAACTGCGCGTGCACGTCGAAGCGCCGGCGTACGTGTACTTCTTCCACATGTTGCTGCCCGACGAGCAGGCACATTACAGCGACAACTACTTCGATCTGGCGGCCGGCGAGAGCGTCGACGTGACGATCACCAGCCCCGCGGTATTGAAGCCCGAGCTGCTGGCCTGCCACTGGCGCTGATCGCCTGCGAGTCGCGCGTCGTCGCCCCAATGAAGGCGGAGCCGATCCCCTCGGCTCCGCCTTCTCAGTTCTCGCGGCGGCACGGTTCAGCCGTGCGATCCGCCTCCACCAGACCTCCACAACTCCTTTCTAGACTGAAAGCAATCTGCTTTCGTCCGGAGGAGTTCATGTCTGCCGTTGCCCGCCCGCCTTCACCATCCGCGAAGCTCTATCGCCAGCGCCAGAGCCGCACGCAGGTGTTGCGACATCTCAGCCAGGCCGCCGTCGTCGTCTTCATCCTCACCGCTTCGGTGATTCACAATCTCGCGACCATGGATGCCACGACCGCGTCGATCGACGCGCTCTGCCCGTTTGGCGGGCTCGAAACACTGTGGCAGTGGGTCGTCAGCGGCGGGTCTTTCGTGCCGAAGACCCATCTCTCGAATCTGATCCTGGCAGCCGGCCTGGTTCTGTCGGTGCTGGTCGCCGGCGGCGCCTTTTGCGGCTGGATCTGCCCGTTTGGCGCGCTGCAGGAC
Source organism: Anaerolineales bacterium (assembly GCA_044226485.1). GTDB lineage: Bacteria > Chloroflexota > Anaerolineae > Anaerolineales > UBA6663 > UBA6663. The sequence continues at coordinate 19,226 of JBGAGY010000008.1, read as the reverse complement.
GCGCTCGCCTGGCTGCGTGCGCGGCTGCGCCTGCCCGAGATCCACGTGCCTGCCCGCCTCGATGCCATCCTGCGCTACGGTCGTTACGTGGTCCTGGCCCTGATCCTCTACAAAACCGCGACGACTGTCACTTTGATGTTTGCCGACGTCGATCCGTATCGCACGCTCTTCAGCCTCGAGTGGTGGTTCTCGTTCAACCCGGCCGAGCAGTGGCCGGCCTACGTCGTCGCGGGAGTCGTGCTCGTCGCGTCGTTGTTGATCGAACGTGTGTGGTGTCGTTACCTCTGCCCGCTGGGCGGCGCGATCAGCCTGCTCGGAAATCTGAGTCTGCTGCGCATCCGTCGCAGCCAAGACACGTGCAAGAGTTGCTCCTTGTGTGAGAGGCCCTGCCCCGTCAAGATCAACGTCGCGACAGCCAAGACGATCAGCAGCAACTGCATCGGCTGCCTGGCCTGCGTCAAGGCCTGCCCGCGCCATCACACGCTCGACGTGCAGCTCGCGCCGGCCTGGCTCCCTGATCGTCGCGAATCGGCACCCTCCACCTCCGCCGGGGACTGACACGAAAGAAACGCTCATGCGCCTCAATCCCTTCTTCATGCCGGCCCTGGCCATCACCCTTCTCTTCGGCACCGTCTTCGGCGCGCAGGCCGCCGGGGTCTGGTCGACGAGTGGACGCGATACATCAACCCTCGAGGCAATGACGCCCGCCGACGTCAAAGGCTGGATGACGCTGCAGCAGATCAGCGCCGGGATCCCGATCCCGCTCGACGAACTGTATGCGCTCGTCGAGATCCCCGGCGACATCCCCGCTGAGACGGCGCTCAAAGACCTCGAGGGCGTGGTGCCTGACTTCGAGGTCACTGCGCTCCGCGAGCGTCTGACCGCGTGGCAGAGCGGCGGCGACGCGGTGCCCGATCCAGTCGATCCGACGCCGGCCAGCGCGACCGTCGTCGAGCCCACAACCGCGCCCCTGGCGACGCCGAGCCCGGCGCCGACGGCCACACCTGCGCGATCGCAGGCAACACCAGAGGCTGCGTCGACCTGCGACATCCGCGGCAAGATGACCCTGGCGGAAGTCAGCGCGAATTGCGGCGTCGGGCTCGACCGGCTGGTGGAAGCCGCCGGTCTGCCGGCGGGCATGCCGCCAGACGCCGTCCTCAAGGACCTGATCAGCCAGGGCGTCCTGACCGACCTCGAAACGCTCAGGACAGCCGTGGCAGCTCTTCAGGCCGACTCGACGCCCTGAGGCGCCGGGCTTCGAGTACAGTTGGGGAGAGACCTCACCGCCATGCCCCATCGAATCCTGATCGTCGACGACGACCCCCAGATCCTGCGGCTTGTCGAGTCCTACTTGAGTCAGGTCGGATATGGCACGCTGACCGCGGCAGACGGGGAAGCCGCCATGCACGCGTTGCGCCGCGAGCGCCCCGATCTCGTCGTCCTGGATCTGATGCTGCCGGGCCGCGACGGCCTCGACATCCTGCGCTGGCTGCGCGCCGATGCGACGCTGAGCGCGACGCCCGTCCTGTTGCTGACGGCGCGTGTCGACGACGAGGACAAGATCGTGGGCCTCGAGCTGGGAGCCGACGATTATTTGACCAAGCCGTTCAACCCGCGCGAGGTCGTGGCGCGCGTGCGAGCGCTGCTCCGTCGCGCCGGGGCCGCGCCGACGACCGCTCACATCCTGCAGCACGGTCGGCTGCGCCTCGACGTCGACGGCCACAGCCTGCAGGTCGACGGCGCCGTTGTCGAGCTGACACCGACCGAGTTCGCGTTGCTGAAGACACTCCTCGAGAGCCCGGGACATGCCTTCACGCGGGCTGAGTTGATCGAACGCGCGCTCGGCTATTCGTATGAAGGGTTCGAGCGGACGCTCGATAGCCACGTCAAGAACCTGCGTCGCAAGATCGAAGTGGACCCGGCCAAACCTGGATACATCGAGACCGTCTTCGGTGTCGGATACCGTCTGAGCGAGGACATCGCATGAAACGCCTCTGGGTGCGCCTGACCCTTGCGTTCGTGGCGGTGACAGCACTCGGCGTGGGCGTTTTCGCCGCGCTGGCCAGCTGGAGCGCCACGACGGCCTTCCGCAACTACGTCGCCCGCCAGGAGATGTTCCTCTCGAGCGGAGAGCTCGAGACGTTGAGCGCCTATTTCGCCGAACACGGCGGCTGGGAGGGCGTCGGCGCGATCCTGCCGCAGCCCGGCGGCAATGGGCGTGGCCAGGGGCGCAATCGCCCCACCCTGTTGATCGCCGACGTGAACAGGCAGGTCGTTTTCGACGAGGCCGAGCTGCGCCCTGGCTCGCCGCTGACAGCCGACGAGCAGGACCGGGCGACGCCGATCACGGATGGTCGCGGCGCCGTGATCGGTTACCTGGTCTTCAATGCCCAAGGCGGCGGCCAGGCGTTGACGGCCACTCAGCAGTCGTTCCTGACCCAGCTTCAATGGGCGTTGGGGCTGGCGGGCGGAGCAGCTGCCCTGGCCGGCATCATCCTGGGCATCGTCATCAGCCGCTCGCTTGCGGCGCCACTCGCCCAAACGGCATCGGCAGCGCGAGGGTTCGCGGCGCGCGACTGGTCGCAGCGGGCGCCCGTGGCCGGCGCCGAGGAGGTCGCGGACGTGGCCCGCTCGTTCAACGCCATGGCCGACGAACTTCAGGCGGCCGAGGTCACCCGGCGCAGCCTGATGGCCGACATCGCCCACGAACTGCGCACGCCCCTCTCGGTCATGCAGGGCAACCTGCGCGCCATCCTCGACGGCGTCTACCCGCTCGAGGTCGCCGAGATCGCCAATCTCTACGATGAGACCCGTCTGCTCAGTCGCCTCGTGGAAGATCTGCGCGAGCTGGCGCTGGCCGAAGCTGGCCGGCCTTCCCTGCATCCACAGCGCCTTGATCTGAGCGCCATCTTGAACCAGACTGCGGCTCAGTTCGCGGCCGCCGCTGACGCCCAGGGCGTGACGTTGCGGGTCACGCCTGGAGTCGCCTCGGCGGTGAAGGGTGACCCGGATCGGGTGGCTCAGGTGCTCCGCAATCTGGTGGCCAATGCGTTGCGCCACACGCCCTCCGAGGGATCCATCGCGTTATCGAGCGCCGCTCAACCCGGCTTCATGCGCGTGACGGTGGCCGACACCGGTGAAGGAATAGCGCGCGAGGATCAAGGCCACGTCTTCGATCGTTTCTACCGCGTCGATCGGTCGCGAGCACGCGCCAGCGGAGGCTCGGGCCTCGGTCTGGCGATCGCCAGGGCCTGGGTGGAGGCGATGGGTGGCCGTATCGGCGTCGAAAGCGCCCCAGGCGCGGGCAGCCGCTTCTGGTTCGAGCTTCCCATGGCCGATTGACATCGGAACACTCCCGATCTGTTCCGATTTGTTCCGATCTCCCCCGATTTACACAAGCTCCGCAGGACCTCCACAAGATCACCACACGCGGACCCTAGGATGAGGGTGTTGAGCGCAAACGCGCTGAAACGACATCTCTCACTGAAAGGGTCTTCACTATGTTCACCAGGATCTTCGTCAGCGGCCTGATCGCCGCAGCCATTGGCATCGCCTTCGTCGCCGTCACCCTCCCCGTCTTCGCGCAGGGCGGGCCCTGGAACAACAATGGCGTCCAGCAGATGCTCCACACCCCCATCGCCCCCGGCACCGGGACCATGAATCCGATGGGAGGCATGATGGGCCAGGGCGGACGGTGGGGCGGCATGGGCGCAAGCCAGGGCGGCGTCGATCCCGCAACGATGCAGGCCAACCACACCGCCCTGCTCCCGGCGGCCGATCCGGCCGGGCTCACGCAGAACGAAATCGACGGTCTCGTGTACATGCGCGAGGAAGAGAAGCTCGCCCACGACGTCTACGTGACGTTCGCCGATCAATGGGGCCTGACCCAGTTCGGCCGCATCGCCAACAGCGAGCAAATGCACACCGACGCCGTCAAGAACTTGCTCGATCGTTACGGCATCGCCGACCCGGCGTCAGCCGAGGTGGGTGTGTTCACCAACCCCGACCTGCAGGCGCTCTACAACGACCTGATCGCAAAAGGCTCAAGCTCGGCGGCCGAAGCGCTCAAGGTCGGTGGCCTGATCGAAGAAGTCGACATCCAGGATCTCGACGCCCGCATCGCGGTCAACGACCAGGCCGACATCGCCGCGGTCTACGCGAACCTGCGCAGCGCTTCCGAGATGCACCTGCGCGCCTTCGCCACCGGCTACCAGTCGGCGACCGGCACGGCCTACTCGGCCCAGGTCCTCAGCGCCGACGCCGTCACGACGATCCTGGCCGGCACGAACGGACATGGCAACGGCGGCATGGGCGGCGGCCCGCGCCGTCCGTAAACTCGACCATCGCGGCACAACGAAGCGGGCGGGGACCATAGTCCCCGCCCGATCACGGCCGGAAGGTCGGCTTGTTCGGCGACTTCGGCTGCTTCAGCTTCCAAGGCGCCAAGAACACCACAACCCTCGGCCAAGGCGGCGTCCTCACCGGCAAGTACCTCGCCGGCGCGCCGGCTCCGGCCGACTCGCGCGCGCTTGAGAAGCCCGAGTGGACGATGAAGCTCGATGAGAGCCTCTTCGCGACACTCGAAGCCGAAGCGAAGGCGCGTGGGCGCACTCTAGACCCACATGCCTTGCAGGGCCTGCTCGAGCAACCCCGCGTGGTCTCGCTGATCCTGGGCGTCAAGCGCCAGCAACAACTCGAGGATGCGTTGAACGCCATCGACTGAGCCCTCCTCCGCCGCCAACCGTCGGCAGAAGGTCACAAGAACCAGAGCGGCGGTTCCTCTCCCGCGGGAGTTGAAGCGCCGCTCGCCATGTCGGCCTGTCTTTGCCTGGTCGCGCGGAGCGGCAGGGCGAACTCAACCCGGAAGCCGGTTGTATTGTGTTTCGTACAGCTGCATGTACAGCCTACCGCGGGCGAGCAATTCAGGGTGCGTTCCGCTTTCGACGATCCGGCCGCGATCGAGCACCAGGATCAGGTCGGCCGCCAGGATCGTGCTGAGGCGGTGCGCGATGACGATGCTGGTGCGGCCAGCCATCACATGCTTGAGCGCTTCTTGGATCAGGGCTTCGGAGCCGCTGTCGAGCGAGCTCGTGGCCTCGTCGAGCACGAGGATGCGCGGGTCTTTGAGGATGACGCGCGCGAGGGCCAGGCGCTGCTTCTCGCCGCCGCTGAGCCGGTAGCCCCGCTCCCCCACCACAGTGTCGTAGCCATCGGGCAGCTCGGTGATGAAGTCGTGGATGTTGGCGGCGCGCGCCGCCGCTTCGATCTCGGCCTGCGTGGCATCCGGGCGCGCATAGAGCAGGTTCGTGCGAATGGTGTCGTGGAAGAGGTGCGTCTCCTGCGTCACCATGCCGATCTGGTCGCTGAGCGAGTCGAGCGTCACGTCGCGCAGGTCGTGGCCGTCGATGAGGATGCGGCCGCCGGTCGGATCGTACAGACGCGGGATCATGTAGATCAGCGTCGTCTTGCCGGCGCCGCTCGGCCCGACAAGGGCCACCAGCTGGCCCGGCTTTACCGTGAACGTGATCGCTTCGAGCGCATCTTCGCGTGCCTGCGAGCGAACTGCGCTCTCGACCTCGTGCGATGCGTCGGCGCCATTCGAGGGGCGCGAGCCGTTCGGCCGTGGACCGGCGGGCTGCGCTTTCGCTTCGGACGAAGGTCCGCTCAGCACCGTGGCCACCTGATCAATCTGGCCGACGCGCTTGACCTGAGCCAGCAGGTTCTTCTGCCCAACGTCGTATTTGAAGGACACATCCTCGAAAGCGAGCTCGCCGCGGACCGGTGGCAGGCGGAAGGCGCCGGGCTTATCGTCGATCTCGGCCGGCAGGTCGATGACCTCGAAGACCCGCTCGAAGCTGACCATCGACGTGGCGAAGTCGACCGGCGCGTTGGTCAGGTTTTGCAGCGCGCCGTAAAGGCTGCCGAGGTAGGCGCCGAAGGCCACGATCGTGCCGACCGTGAAGGCGTGCTGGATCGCCAGATAGCCGCCGAAGCCATAGACGAACGCCGTCCCGACCGCGCTGACGAGGCCGATGATGGCAAAGAGCAGGCTGCCCCACATCGCGCGGTCGATGCCGCGACCGCGCACCTGAGCCGCGCGCTCGCTGAAGCGCCTGACCTCCTGATCACGACGCCCGAACAGTTTGACGAGAATCGCTCCGCCGATACCGAGCGTCTCGTTCATCATGGCGTTCATCGCAGCGTTGGCGTCCATCTGCCCACGCGCGATGTCGCGCAGCCGCCCGGCAAGGGCTCGCGCCGCCACGATGAAGAGCGGCAGGATGATCACGCTCACCAACGTCAGGCGCCATTCCATGCCGAGCATGACGACCAGCATCGCGATCGCCTGAATCGCGTTGGTGATCATCGACACGATCGTGTTGCTGATCGCGTTCTGCGCACCGATGACGTCGTTGTTGAGCCGGCTCATCAGTTCGCCGACTCGCGTGTGAGTGAAGAAGCGCAGCGACATCCGCTGCAGCCGCGCGTAGAGCGCGACGCGCAGATCGAACGTGACGCCTTCGCCGACCCGGCTGTTGAACCAGCGATTGACGATGGCGAGGCCGCTGCCCAGGATAGGCAATGCCAGCAGCGCGCCGGCCAATCCGATCAGGCGCTGCACATCGCCGGAGGGGATCGTGTGATCGATCAGGTCCCGCATGATCAGCGGCGTGAGCAACGACAGCCCGGTCGAGAGCAGGATAATCGATAGCATCGCCGCGATCTGCCCGCGGTAGGGCTTCGCGTATTGGAGCACGCGCTTCAAGAGTGCCCAGGTCACCTGGGGTCGTTCATCGGGGGCCTGCAACGTCCCGCCCCATCCTCCATGAGGTCCACCACCACGCATCATCATGAAGAGGTTGTGCTCCTGCTACTCGGAATCCGACGGAGTCGCGGCAGCCGTCGCCGCGTTGGGTGCCTGGTTCGATTGCAGGTCGTTGATGAAGACCTGCAGCACATCCACCGTCTCGGTGAGTTTCGGCAGCACGATCATCTTGATCTGCGAGACCTCGGCCTGGCCTTTGTCGGTGATGGTGTAGATGCGCACCGTGCGTTTGGCGGGATCCTCCCAGCGGCCCTCGACGAAGCCTTCCCTCTCGAGCAGGGTCAGCAGCGGGTAAATGGCGCCGGGGTTCGAGGCCCACTGCCCATGAGTGCGCTCGGTCAGCAACTCCATGATCTCATTGCCGTAACGCGGCTTCTGCGAGATCAGATGTAACACGTAGAGCGGCAACAGGCCACCGCCCTTGCTGAGCAGCGTCGCCACGAAGGGGTTGAAGGTGTCGATTCCCTGATGCCAGGGGCTGAAGCGCCGGCCGCCGAAGACCCAGTGGTTCTCGGGGGAAGTGCCGAACGTCTGGGTGAAGAACTCGCGCCACGCCTCCATCTCTTTGGGCGACAGTGCCTGCCCCAAAGCGGCCTCATCTGGGCGCCCGTGGTGATGACGCTCGTCGTGCCACTCGGACCAGAAGTTGCGCCCGCCATGATGAAGGTGTTGCCTGAGTTTCTCGGCCTTGTGCTGCAGGCGCTCCTCTGACCAGGGATCGCCTCCGCCATGCCCGTGACCGTGGTGCCAGGGGCCGTGCGAGCCGCCACGGCGGAATCCACGCTGGCCGACTGCGTGGCCGCGCCACTCGTTTCCGTGAAGGGGTTCGTACGACGATTCTTCTCTGTTTTCCATGCAATATTGGCTCCTTATTTCCAATCTTGTTGTAAACAATCATATTTGATTCAATATGATTTGATCCATTATTACTTGGTTGGGTCATTTCGTCAAGGCCCAATTGACGGGTCCTGGCTCCGCCACGCTCCCTGTCCGGTGCCGGGCTCCTTCTGGCGCTCATTTGCAGCAATTCACAGCGGCTTTATCCTGACACGGGCGGTCCATACCGATAAATAAATGTGGCAAGGATGCGCGAGGCTGTCTGATGACAGCCACGGTTCCGACCGTTTGCGCAGTCATGGGGAATCGGCATGGCTCAGGCGTTGATCACACTCGAAGAGACCCAGGCGCGTATCGCCAATGGCAGGCCGCTCTTGCTTGCCGGAGATGAGCGTGTCCTGCGCAAGCTCCCTGCCGGCGATTGGATCGGTGGCACGATCCCTTACTTCATGTCGGAACGCGGCGGCACCTTCTCGCAAGACCTGATCTTCGTGACCGAGTTCCCTGAGGATGTCACCAGCGCGTCCATCCGGGAATATGACGCGGCGAGCCTCTCGAGTGTCTATGAAGACATCCCGGAGAATGGTTTCGGCGTCATCATCCTCCCCGGGTCCAGCGCGATCCTGGCCCGCTTCGCGCTTGACGCGGTCAACTACTCGGGGTTTGGAGTGAAGCCACTGATCGGTTGGGTCTCAGGCGTGAACCTCGGAGAGGTCGGCGCGGTCGGGCCGAAGGTCTTCGATGGCCGGACGCAGACGGCGCATGACAATACGTGCGTGGTCTTGCACGTCAGCCTCCCCCACAATCGCAAAGCTGCGATCGGCATCGTCAACCCCTTCCATCCAGACCACGGCGATGCGCTCCAGTTTCCGGAGCAGGGCTTCAAGGTCGACCGGGTGTTGGTCAACGGTCAACCGACCGTGTTCAGCACCTACCTCAAACAGCACCATGTCGATCTGCAGTTGCCGCTCGTGACCGAGAACGCCGACGCCGACATCAACGTCAGCTTTGAAAGCATCAATGAAGAGACCGGCGAAGTCAGTTTCCTGGCCCCCGTGTTTCCGGGCAAGACCTATCGGTTGGCTCAGCCGATCGACGACTACGTCTCGGCCTTCGAGCAGGAAGTGATGACGGCTGGGCTCGAAACCGGGCCGGTCGTGGTCTCGTGCAATTGCATCCTGAACTATCTCTACTCAGGACTGGAAGGCCGACACACTGAGCAGTTCGTCGGGCCGATCACGTTTGGCGAAGTGGCCCATCAGTTGTTGAACCAGACGATGGTCTTCCTCTCGGTCACCAATCGCCTCTCCGGATCGCTTCTGATCGCCTAGACGATCACCCCGCCCCGATTTGAGGATGAGCGCGCCGCGAGACGCTGACGTACGTGAGCGCGCTCCTGCTGACGGCCGCCACGAGCGCCAGCGTGTACGTCGCCGCGATGCCGCGTGGAATCAGGCACAACCCAACCGTGAGGAAGAAGGCCGGCTATGAAACCGACCCCAGGATGATCCCGCGCAAAAGATTCGAAGCAGCCTGTGGCTCCTGCTGAGCGTGAGTGAACGAGTCAGAGACGACGCCGTATAGCGGGACGTTCGAGATCAGGCCTCTGAGTTGCGGCCCGAGCCCGTTGGCGAGCGAGGTCAGGACCACGACAAACGTCGCCCCCACGATGATCCGGGCCGGCAGATCCCAGCGTGGCGGAATCGCCAATTGCCACGACGACGCTCGCTGGGGAATGAGCCAGACCGCGAGGGCGCCGCTGCCCAGGAGCGTGCCAAACGCGGGCCACAGCTCCCAGGTGAAGGCGTTCAAGAGCAGGGTCATCACCATGAAGGCGCAGAGAGCGATCGGGGCGCTGATCTTCCAGCCGGTCCGCCAAGAAGGGGCACTGTAGGACAGACAGAAGACGGCCATGGCGACCTGGCCGGCGAGGTTGCCGGCCACCGCCCGCACCGCGAAGTCGGCACCGTATTGCGTGGCCATGAGGATCGAGACGGGCCCTGTGGTGAGCGGCAAGCCGACCAGGAGGCCGTTGACCACAGGCCCCATCGGCGTCCGGCCAGAGTGGCCGATCCGCTGAACAGAGTCGCGATCAGGAGTTTGAAGAGAAAGAGGCCCACCGAGGTCCGATCCCTGGCCTGAGACTACCGCAGTTGGCGCCTGACCTCCGGCCCGGTTTTCAGCATGACAGGGGCTGTAAGGTCATTTGTCACTTCTGCTCTGCGCCAGCCTGCCTATAATCCGCGTCGTTGCGCGCTCGGCACACGACTCGGCCCCGACAACCCGAGTTGGATCGATGATTCAGCGACACGCGAGGGACCCGATGGAAAGCAGAACCAAGAACCGCAAGACCCGAGAACAGATCGCCGCGATGGTCGCGCGCGCCTTCGCCGGCGCCGCACTGGCGGATGGCGAGGACGCCATCAGCGAGCTCAAAGAAGGATGGTTCAACGCCGCGTACTGCGTCCGCCTGGCGGATGGTCGCGAAGTCATCCTCAAGATCGCGCCGCCGCCGACCGCCGAGGTCATGACTTACGAGCGAGATCTCATGACGACCGAAGTCGTCTCGATGCGGCTCGTCGCGCAGAACCCCGCGATCCCTGTGCCGACGATCTACGCCTTCGACACGGCCCACGATCTGTGCGACTCGCATTACTTCCTCATGGAGAAGCTCAGCGGCGACCTGCTCGAGCATGTCAAAGCCTCATTGCCCGCTGAGGAAAGCGTGAGCATCTACCGGCAGATCGGCGAGATCATCCGCGAGGTCAACCTCTACACCGGCACGTATTTCGGCTACGACGGCAACCCCGAACTGCGCGCCAGCTCGTGGAAAGAAGCCTTCCTCAAGATCGTCGATTCGGTGCTCGAAGATGGCCGCAAGAAGGACGCCGAGTACGGCTTCGCCATCGAAGACATCCGCACCGTGGTCCAGAAGCAGGCATCCTCGCTCGAGGAAGTCACTGTGCCGCAGCTCGTGCATTGGGATGCGTGGGACCTGAACTTCTTCGTCAAGAACGGCCGGGTCAGCGGCATCCTCGATTTCGAGCGGGCGCTCTGGGCCGACCCGCTGATGGAAGCTCAGTTCCGTGTGCTGGCCTTCGAGGGCGTGAGCGAAAGCCTGCGCGGCTACGGCAAGACGACTTTCACGCATGCCGAAGACGTGCGCTGCCACCTCTACACCCTGCACCTCGCGCTCGTGATGAAGACCGAGTGCTACTATCGCAACTACGACACCGATGAGGTCGCCAAACTCGCCATGATGCTGCTGGTGCCGGCCCTTACGTGGCTGCGCGAGAACTGACGACTGATGGCAGGCGCCGCCAGCGTCGAGCGGCTCGGCAACGAGGGCATCGGGAAGTTGCTGTGGGAGATGTCGTCGCAGACGACGCTCTCGCTGCTCGTGTACGCCATCTACAGCATCACCGACACGTACTTCCTGTCGGTGGGCATCAACTCGCTGGCGGCCGCCGGCGCGTCGATCATCTCGCCCGTGCTGATCGCGCTCGGCGGCGTGGCCACGACGGTCGGCGCCGGTGGCGCGTCTGTGGTCTCGCGCGCGCTGGGTGAACGCGACCCCGACAGGGCTTCGCGGGCCATCGCCAACACGCTCCTGATCTTCTGGGCCGTCGCGATCACGATCACTGTCGTCGGCGCGCTGTTCATCGAGCCGATCGTGTTCGTGCTCGGCGCCACCCCGAGCGTGACGCCGTATGCCATCGAGTACGGGCGCATCATCTTCCTCGGCGCCCTCACCAGCACGGGCTTTTCGACGATCGTGCGCGCCGACGGCAACATCAAGTATTCGACGGCGATGTGGATCATCCCGGTCAGCGTCAACATCGTGTTGTGCTGGCTGTTCATCCTCGTCCTGCACATGGGCGTCGCCGGAGCGGCGTTGGCCACCGTGACCGGGCAGGCGATCTCAGCCTGCATGAGCTTCTACTTTTTCTTCTTCAGGAAGCACAGCTCCTACAAGATCGTCGCCACGCACTTTCGTCCGGACCGGGCGATCATGGCCGAGGTCATCACCGTCGGGTTCCCGTCGTTCATCAAGAGCTTCAGCGCCAGCCTGGTGGTCATCGTCACCAACAATCTGCTCAAGGCGATCGGCGGCGACAGCGCGCTCGGCGTGTTCGCGATCGTCAGCCGCCTGTATTCCGGCCTGATCACGCCGCAGACTGGCGTCGTGCAGGGCATGCAACCGATCGTCGGCTTCAACTTCGGCCAGCGCAAGTTCGACAGGGTCTGGCGGACCATCACGCTCGCGCTTGGCGCATCGGCGGGCTACGGGATCGTGGTGTGCGCGCTGTGTCTGCTGATCCCGGGCACGCTGATCGCCCTGCTCTCAAAAGAACCGACGATCGTGGCTGAAGGCCAGGCCGCTTTGCGGTTGCTGTCGCTCGCGTTCCCGCTCAGCGGCATCTCGGTGATGGTGGCCGCGTACTTTCAGTCGGCCGGTCGGGCCAAAGAGGCATTCCTGATCACGCTCGGGGGCATCATCCTGGTCAAGCTGCCGGTGCTTCTGCTGGCGTCCAGCCTGTTCTCGCTGACAGGCATCTGGGTCTCGGAGGCAACCTCGGAGTTGATCCTCTGCGGAGTGTCGCTGCTCTTGCTGTGGAACTTCAGGAAACGGATGTCGACGATCGTGGGCCCCGCTTACGAGGCCGGCGTCAAACCCTGACGCGAGTTCCGGCGCTGTCGAGCCTTGCGGGGGCGGCCCGGGCCGGCGTGCAGGCCGACGCGTTTGTCGACGGCGCTCAGTCGAACGAGCAGCCCCGTGGCCGTACGCAAGGCCGGAAAGCGTCCATCGTTGACAGCCGTGGACAACGTCGAGAGGCTCATGCCGCCATGGCGGGCGCCCTCCGCCAGGGAAACAAAGGGGCCGCATTCCTCCAACACCTCTTGAGCGTAACTGACCGCCGCCCACTCGTCCTTGAGCTCCTGTTTGAGGCCGCGGCGCGCTTCGGCGCGAAGCTCCGCCAGATGGTCGCCCCAACGATAGAGCACATCCGCCGAGAAGCTGGCTCCGTTGGGCCAGACGAGCGCCGCCCCGCCCGGCGCGATGGTTGCCTGATTGAACTCGGCTTCGACACGCAACGGGCCAAGTCGTCTGCCGACCAGGATCGAGTCGAAGTCGATCACGGCCGTCGAGCCATCCGAGAACGACACCCGCAACGCGAGCGGCGCAACGGGCGAGATCGTGAGAAGGTGAGCGGTCATCGTAGATCCTGTGAAGTCGACAAGGGCGTGAAGAACCCGCAAAAATGCCGCCGATTGCGTTTTGCCTATTGACAGCGGCACACATTGTGCATAAACTCGTAGCCGTTACGAATTATGAACGCTGACGCGTTGTTTGGCAAGGGTAAGCGGATCATGTCACAAAGACTCCATCTGATTAGTGAAGTAGCCATGCAGCCCTATACCGGGTGGTTTTGCCCCGGTAATACGGCGGCATTGCCGTTTTCGGCGCCTGATGGGAGGGCGGCTGTGAACTAATCAGGTCACACAGCCTCCCGGTCCTTTAGGCGCGGAGCACCAGATGGTGCCCGCGCTTTTTTGTTGAGGACCCATAGCCCCCTTCCCATCAGGCGCAGAGAACCACTCTGCGCCTGATGTGTTTTCCGGGCTTAGCGCCTGGAGCACGCTTTACAACTCACACCGGCAGACCGCGCGGCCCATGACGGCTCGCGCGGCAACGAGCAGGGACACCGCCGCCGTTGGCGCCATCGCCAGCGGGCCGAGAGCACACAACTCCGCACAAGCCCATGTGCCGGAGGTCTGGAATGTTCGAGAAACTTTCGGCGGCCCGACGCGGGCCAAGGACGAACGGGTCGAGCGCCATGCGCGTTGTAGCGGATGCCAGCCCGCCGCCCACGCCCCCAATCAACCGTGTCGGGCCGCCGTTGGCTCCGTTAGTTCAGCTGGAGAGAACGCTGCATTGTCAATGCAGAAGTGATGGGTTCGAGTCCCATACGGGGCGCAGCGTGGGCGCGTGGCTCAGTGGCAGAGCATCCCTCTGATAAGGGGAAGATCGGCGGTTCGATTCCGTCCGCGCCCATCTCGACAGGATGCCGGGGTAGCACAGCAGGCAGTGCGTCCGCTTGGTAGGCGGAAGATCGGCGGTTCAAGTCCGCTCCCTGGCTTTCTCGGAGTGCAGGTCGTCGGCTCAGCCGTCTCTGCAAAGACATCGGAAGGACGTACGGCCGATGCCCTGCACTCCGGGTTTCTCTGCGGCAATCGCTCAACTGGTGGAGCACCTGAGTGCCACTCAGGAGGTCGCGGGTTCGAACCCCGCTTGCCGCTCTGCATCTGCTGCGGTAGCTCAATCGGAAGAGCACCCGCTTCGTAAGCGGGCGGTTGCGAGTTCAACTCTCGCCCGCAGCTTTGGCGCGGCCATCGCCAAGTCGGGAAAGGCATCTGCCTTCCAAGCAGACAGACGCGGGTTCGAATCCCGCTGGCCGCTCACGCACGATCGGAAGGCACCCCGCCGAAGTAGCTCAACAGGAAGAGCGTCCGCCCTGTAAGCGGAGGGCATGGGTTCGACGCCCATCTTCGGCTCAGTGATGCGATGGGTCTGTAGCTCAATTGGGAGAGCGCCGCTTTTGCACAGCGGAGGCCAGGGGTTCGACTCCCCTCAGATCCACAAGGGGTTGGCGCCGGGAGGAACCGCCTGACACGGTCGTCCTCGCCGTCGCGGAGCGGGCGGCCAGGAACAGCCGGGCGGCTAAGGACAGCCGTGCGGCTGTTCATAGTCGCGCCGGCGACGACCCCGATATCTATCGCTGCGCAGTGGCTCAGTTGGAAGAGCGCCGCCCTCATAAGGCGAAGGTCGCCGGTTCGAGCCCGGCCTGCGCAACCTGCGGGTAACTCGACCGGCGTATCAGAGACCGGCCCCATAAGCCGCGGCCGCCAGGCCAGGTGGGTTCGACTCCCACACCCGCTCCCTTGACTTGTGAAGCCTTGTGCCTGTAGCTCAGTGGGTGGAGCGCCCGTCTGAAGAGCGGGAGGTCGCCAGTTCAAGCCTGGCCGGGCACACACGGATGGGTCGCCTAGCGGCTAGGGCAGCTGATTGTAGATCAGACGACTTCGGTCTTCGGCGGTTCGAGTCCGTCCCCATCCACACGCGCCCATGGCGGAACGGAAGACGCACCGCGCCTAGGCCGCGGCGCCCCGCGAGGCGTTCAGGTTCGACTCCTGATGGGCGCACTCGGGACAACTCTCGCTTCATCTTTCGTGCTGATGGCGGAACTGGGATACGCGCCAGGTCGAGGGCCTGGTGCCGCAAGGCGTGAGGGTTCGACTCCCTCTCAGCACACTTCAACGCGCCGATGGCGGAACTGGGATACGCGCCAGGTCCAGGACCTGGTGCCGCAAGGCGTGTGGGTTCGACTCCCACTCGGCGCACTAAGGCCTCGTGGCGGAATGGAAGACGCCGCACGCTCAAACCGTGCTGCCCACCACGGGCATGGGGGTTCGACTCCCTCCGAGGCCACTCGCGAAAGACTTCGGGACGCTGGCGGAATCCGGTAGACGCAGCCGGCCTAAACCCGGCGGGCTCAGCCGTGCGAGTTCGACTCTCGCGCGTCCCACCTTCGGGCCGATCGTTTCAATTGGAAAGACGGCGCTCTCCAAAAGCGTTGTTCCTGGTTCGAGTCCAGGTCGGCCCGCCACTTCGCGTCCGTCGCTCAATGGAAGAGCCGCGGTCTTCTAAGCCGTTGGGTGCAGGTTCGATTCCTGTCGGACGCGCCATTGAGGCGCTCATAGCTCAACTGGAAAGAGCGCCACCCCGCGGAGGTGGAGGCTGGCGGTTCGAGTCTGTCTGAGCGCGCACGCGGCCGATACGACTTGGAGCAGAGACGACTGTCGGTTCGTCGTGCCCGTTTGCTAAACGGGATGTGGATCAACCACGCGCGGGTTCGAGCCCCGCCTGCTCCGCCTCCGGCTGTAGTCAGCCGCCCGGCTGTACACGGGCGCATGGTGTCTGTAGTGGAGCTGGTCAACACGCCTGACTGTGGATCAGGAGATCGCCGGTTCGAGCCCGGTCAGACACCCCATTGGCCACAGGCTCTGTTGGTCTACGGGCTAGGATGGCGGTCTTTCACACCGCCGGAGCGGGTTCGAGTCCCGCACAGAGCACAGCCGTCGCTCGACCGCGTTGAAGCTGCTGGCAGACGGCTAGCGGGGATGTAGCTCAGGGGTAGAGCAGCTGGCTCATAACCAGAGGCGCGTGCGTTCGAGCCGCACCATCCCCACACTGGCGCGGTGTCCGAGTGGTCAGGTGACGCTCTGCAAAAGCGTTCAGGCCGGTTCAATTCCGGCTCGCGCCTCACACGCTCTGTTCGGCTAGCGGTCAGGCCGGCGGTCCCTCAAGCCGCCCACATGGGTTCGAGTCCCGTACAGAGCGCCTGCGGCCACATGAGGCCGCCTGGAAGGGCAAGCCGATGGGCGACGGCACTCCGTTCGAAGCGGAGCGAGCGCTAAGCCTTATGGGTTCAACTCCCATCCCTTCCGCTCGCGCTCGTAGCTCAACGGCTTCAGAGCAGCGGCCTTTTAAGCCGACGCGTGAGGGTTCGAATCCCTCCGAGCGCACTGTGTTGTCGCCGACGCCGCGCTGTCCTTTGTGCAGCCGCGTGATCGAGGTCGGGGTCTGTAGCTCAATGGGTGGAGCAGGCGCCTCTTAAGCGCAAGGTCGCAGGTTCGAAGCCTGCCAGGCCCACTTCGGCTGTACTCAGCCGCCCGGACGATTGGCGCAGTTGGAAGCGCGCCTGCTCGACATGCAGGAGGTCGGGGGTTCAAGTCCCTCATCGTCCACACGATTGTGTTCGACCCAGCTGTTTTCAGGCAGACACTGTCGAACTCAGCAGTCGGGCAGCTCTCAGCCGCTCGGCTGTACTCAGCCGCCCGGTTGTACCACCCGCTCGGCTGTACTCAGCCGCTCGGCTGTACCCAGCCGCAGGCACGCTTGGCGCAGCGGAAGCGCGTCTCGCTCACATCGAGAAGGCCGGGGGTTCGAATCCCTCAGCGTGCATTTTCGGGGATTGGCGCAATTGGGAGCGCGCGCGCTTTGGGAGCGTGAGGTTGCCAGTTCGATCCTGGCATCCCCGACACGGGTTTTGTTCGCCGGAGCTCGCTTCGGCACTCGCTCGACTGGCGCAATGGATGAGCGCACCTGACTTCGGATCAGGGGGTTGGGGGTTCGAGTCCCTCGTCGAGCACCTGAAGGCCGGTCGTTCAATGGAAGGACCCTCGACTTTGGATCGAGAGATTGCAGGTTCGAGCCCTGCCCGGCCTGCTCCGCATTGGCGCGTGGCGCAATCGGAAGCGCACCTGGTTCTGGCCCAGGAGGTCGGTGGTTCGAGTCCACCCGCGCCAGCCTGAAAGATCGATCGCGATCCATCCATCATTGGCCCATGACGTAATGGGTAGCGTGCTGCACCGTTAATGCAGTCGTTCTAGTTCGAGTCTAGATGGGCCAGCCTCGGCTCCTTGTGAGCCTCGCCCCTGACGCGTGGGTTGCGCGTCGGGTGACGGCGAGTCAATCAACCCGCAAAGGGGGTGATCGTATGGTGGTGCTTGTTCTGACGCTGTCCGGCTCGGTGCACCGGGTCATCAGCGTCCGCCGGGCCCTGGACCTGATGCGCCGGGGCAAGGCGGTGACTGTGGTGGAGTCGACGGCTCCGCCGTTACGTTGGGCACGAGGCGCTGTGACCCGCCCCAGCGTCATATATCTCACGCGGCCGGTGCCACAGCCCGTGCGTGCCAGCCGCCCGACCAAGCGCGCGATTCTCGAGCGGGATCGCCGGATGTGCGCCTACTGTGGCCGCCCCGGCGCAACGGTCGATCACGTGCACCCGCAGCACCTCTGCCGCGCCGAGGCGCGCGACCCGAACACGTGGGAGAACCTGGTGTGCGCCTGCGAGGAGTGCCAGCGCCGCAAGGGGGGCCTGCCGCTCAAGGAGTCCGGGCTGGCCTTCCGCCCAGGCTTCAAGCCTCAAGCGCCGCGCCACATCCTCCACGGCCGGATCAACAATCCCCCGCCCGAGTGGGCCGAGTTCCTGCAACAAACAGCGCCAGCCTGACGATCGGCTGGCGCTGTTGTGTTTGTGCGACCCGACCGTCAGGCGTCGCTCAACTCGTGCTGGCCCGAATGATGATCTCGGGCTGCAGCAACATCGACGAATCGATTGACCCGTTGTGGTCGCCTCCGACGATCAAGGCATCGAGCATGCGCACCGCCTGTGCTCCGGCGTCGCGCAGCCGCTGGCGGATCGAGGTCAGCGGCGGCCAGAAGAACGCGGCCTCCGGGATGTTGTCGACGCCGACGACGGCCAGATCCTCCGGGATGCGCCGGCCCAGCGAATGCGCCGCGTACATCACGCCCAACGCCATCTGGTCGTTGCTGGCGAAGATGGCGTCGATCGACGCATTCCGCTTCATCAGTTCAAGGCCCGCCCGACGGCCGCTCTCCGCGCTCCAATCTCCGTGCGCGATCCACGCCTCGTCGATCTGGATCCCCGCCGCTTCCAGGGCCTGCCGCCAACCGGCAGCGCGTTGTCGGGCCTCCCACCAGTCGTTCGGGCCCGTCACGAGGCCGACGGTGCGAGCGCCACGCGCCAGCAGATGCTCGGCGGCGAGCCGGCCGATGGCAGCGTTATCGATGCCGATCATTGGGTCGCGCGCGGTCGCTGGGTCGCGGGCAACCGCCAGGTCACCGTTGACAAACACCATCGGCAACGACGAAGGGACCGCGCGATCGCGAGCCCAGGCGCGGTTATCGCCGATCTCGGGGATGGCCCAGATCACGCCGTCGACGCGCCGGGCCTGGAGCGTGTTCAGCAGCGATGTCACATCCGTCAACTCGGGCCGGTGCACCAGGTTGAGCGTGATCGAGTAGCCCATCTCAGCCGCCTGGCGCTCGATCCCGGCCAGGAGCCGAGACGGCCCGTAGAACTCCAGGCCGAAAGCCACGATGCCGATGGAATAGGAACGCCCGCGAATAAGGCTACGAGCCAGGATGTCGGGCGCGTAGCCGAGCTCGTTGATGACACCCTGAACGCGCGCCAGCGTGGCCGGCGCCACGTCGGGATGGTTGTTGATGACCCGCGACACGGTCTGGGTGGAGACGCCCGCGGCTTTCGCGACGTCTCGGATGGTCAGGCGTTTCGGTGTGTTTCGGACGGGCACTGTCGATGTCCTTATCCTATTTCAGACCTTCGACCGCGGCCCGTTCGATGCCCAGTCCGGCCTGATAGCGGGCCATGAACGCCGCGAAGCCGGCCACGTCTTGAGGATCCGGCGCGATCGTGGTGGAGGCCTCGTTGGCGAAGACGCGGCTTGTCAGATAACTCTCGAGCGACTCACCCGGCCCCTTGCCACTCAGGTAAGCTGCCAGAAGCGCGATGCCCCAGGCGCCGCCCTCGCCAGCCGTCTCCATCACCGCCACGGGCACGCCCATGGCCGCGGCCATGAAACGCTGCCCGACGCCCTTCGTCTTGAAGAACCCGCCGTGCCCGAGGATCTGGTCGATCTGCACCTTTTCGTTCTTGAAGAGGATGTCCAGCCC
>JBGAGY010000023.1:0-51061 GCA_044226485.1 Anaerolineales bacterium | reverse complement strand
GTCATGAAGGGCAAGATGGGCCTTCGCGCCGCTTTGCCGTCGCACACCTTCCTTGAAGATGCCTTCGTCGCCGATGAGAACGTCCTTGGGCCGATCGGCGGCGGGATGCGTATCGCGCTGTACAGCCTGGATCATGGCCGGCTCTCGGCCGCCGCGGCGGGCTGCGCGGTGTGCGACGTCGCGCTCGAGCTGAGTCTCCAATACGCGCAGCGGCGCCGGCAATTCGGCAAGCCGATCGCGGGTCATCAACTCGTTCAGGAACTCCTGGCCGACATCCACGTCGACGCGCAAGCCGCGCGGGGGCTGCTCGAGCGTGTCATCGGGCTCAAGGAAGCCGGCCAGCCCTTCAGCGAGGCGGCGGCCACGGCCAAGCTGTTCGCAAGCGAGGCGGCCAATCGCTGCGCGTCGCGCGCGGTCCAGGTGCACGGCGGGCGTGGCTACCTGGAGGAATCCGGTCTGCCGCGCCTCGTCCGTGACGCCCGCATCCTCACGCTGTACGAAGGCACATCGCAGATCTTGAAGCTCGTTTTGGGCAGGCAGCTCACGGGCGTCTCGGCATTCGGAGGGGCGTAGTGTGTGCCAGCACGAGTCGTCAGTCGCCCAACATTCTTTCGCCCGACAGGCTGTCGCTCGACGGACTGTCGCCCGATCCCGGCACAATGCGCTGGTACACCGATCACGCGGAACGGCACGGATGACACGGATCAGCGCGGCGCAATTCCGTGCCATCCGCGCTGATCCGTGTCATCCGTGTACAGAATGATCTGCGTTCAAAGCTCGCACGGGAAAACGGCCTAACAACTTCCCCATACACACGGCGTAGTCAGTGTGTTCACTCCCGCGCCCTCACGGTGTATAATGCGCCCATGATTTGGCGACCAACCCCGTTGGCCGATGGCGCGAACTCGAACGATAATCCTTTCGCTCGGGCGCGTCTGGCTGCCGGTTGACCCCACGTCACCGTCACGATGATCACCGCCCGAGCTGAAAAGCCGGGCGGTTTTGTTTTGGGCGCCGGACGGCCTCCGCGCCCGTAGTTGAGGATGCCATGTACAAGACACACACCTGTGGCGATCTGCGCGCCGAACACATCGGCCAGACCGTGACGCTCTGCGGCTGGGTCGACACCCGCCGCGATCACGGCAAGCTGATCTTCATCGACCTCCGCGACCGCTATGGCCGCACCCAGGTCGTGGCGGACCCTGGTGATAACGCCGCCGCCCATGCCATCGCCGAGACCGCGCGCAACGAGTTCGTCTTGCAGGTGACGGGCGTCGTCCGCGCTCGCCCTGCCGGGAGCGAGAACCCCAAGCTCGACACCGGCGCGATCGAGGTCGAGGCGCACGCCATCCAGGTCCTCGGGCCGTCGAAGGTGCTTCCGTTCCAGCTCGACGATGACAACACTGACGAGCAGGTGCGGCTCAAGCATCGCTACCTCGACCTGCGCCGCCCGCGCATGCAGCGCAACCTGATCCTGCGCCACAAGGTCGTCAAGTTCATGCGCGACTTCATGGACGCACATGGCTTCATCGAGGTCGAGACGCCGATCCTGTTCAAGACCACGCCCGAGGGCGCGCGCGACTACCTCGTCCCGTCGCGCGTGCATCCCGGCACCTTCTACGCGTTGCCGCAGAGCCCGCAGCAGCTCAAGCAGCTGTTGATGGTGGCCGGCGTCGACCGCTACTTCCAGATCGCGCGTTGCTTCCGCGATGAGGACCTGCGCGGCGATCGCCAGCCGGAATTCACGCAGCTCGACCTTGAGATGTCGTTCGTTCATCGCGATGACGTGCTGGCGCTGGTCGAGTCGCTCTACACCGCCATGCTTCCGGTCGTTGCGCCCGAGAAGAAGCTGCTCGACACGCCCTGGCGCAAGATCGCGTACCGCGAGGCGCT
Source organism: Anaerolineales bacterium (assembly GCA_044226485.1). Classification (GTDB taxonomy): domain Bacteria; phylum Chloroflexota; class Anaerolineae; order Anaerolineales; family UBA6663; genus UBA6663. The sequence continues at coordinate 49,168 of JBGAGY010000023.1, read as the reverse complement.
GGCGCGCTATGGCTCCGACAAGCCTGACCTGCGCTTCGGCCTTGAGCTGTACGACCTGAGCGCCATCATGGCCTCGAGCGGCTTCAAGGTCTTCCAGGCCGCGCTCGGCGGCGGCGGCGTGGTCAAGTGCATCGTCGTCCCGGGCTGCGCCGGATACTCGCGCAAGGAGGTCGACGACCTGACGACCTTCTCGAAGGAGCAGGGCGCAAAGGGCCTGGCGACGCTGGCGCTGACGGCCGAAGGCGTGCGTGGCACGGCTCAGAAGTTCATCACCCCCGGCGAGGTCGAAGCGATCCAGTCGTTGACCGGCGCCAAAGAGGGCGACCTGGTGCTGTTCGTCGCGGACAGCCTGTCGGTGGCGAACAAGACACTCGGCGCGCTGCGCCTGCTCTTCCGCGACCGGCTCAAGCTGGCCGACCCGAGCATCCTGGCCTTCGCCTGGATCGTGGACTTCCCGATGTTTGCCTGGAACGATGAAGAGAAGCGCTGGGACGCCGAGCACCATCCCTTCACGATGCCCAAGGCCGAGCATCTTGAGTTGATGGAGAGCGACCCGGGCGCCGTGCTCGCTGACGCGTACGACATGGTCTGCAACGGCTACGAGATGGCGTCGGGCTCGATCCGCATCCACCGGCGCGACATCCAGTTCAAGATCTTCGAACGTCTGGGCCTCGATCCGGCCGACATCCAGGCCAAGTTCGGGCACATGCTCGAGGCCTTCGAGTACGGCGCGCCGCCGCACGGCGGCATGGCTCCGGGCATCGACCGGCTTGTGATGCTGCTCGCTGACGAGCCGAACATCCGTGAGGTCATCGCCTTCCCCAAGAACCAGGCCGCGCTCGACGTCATGGCCGACGCGCCCTCGGCGGCGCAGGAGAAACAACTCAAGGAGCTGGGCATCAAGGTGATTGCCGAGTGACGCGTGTTGATCGAAGATGCGTGGGCCCGGATTGCGCTGGCGATCCGGGCCCACGCCGTTTTTGACCGAAGGCTGAACACATGCAAGATCAAATCCAGGCCGTCGATGACTTCCACATTGCTTTTGGCGCTTACCGCAACACTTCACCGACCGGCTTGGTTCCGCCCGAGGTTCAGGCGTTGCGTGTGCGCCTGATCGCCGAGGAGCTTGAGGAATACCGTGAGGCCGCGGCTGTCGGCGACCTGGTGGCGGTCGCCGATGCGCTCAGCGACCTGGCGTACGTGCTCTACGGCACGTACGTCGCGCACGGGCTCAAGGACCAGGCGGAAGCGCTGTTCGCTGAGGTGCATGCCAGCAACATGAGCAAGCTCGGCGCTGATGGCAGGCCCGTCATGCGCGAAGACGGCAAGGTGCTCAAGTCGGACCGTTATCGCCGACCGGACTTGCGGGCCATTCTTGAAGCCCGATAGGCGCCGATCCCGGAAAAGGCTGGATATCGCCGAGGTCATCGACGTCGGGACGCGATATGATCCCGGTGCTCATGCGCCCGATCTTCACTTCTTCTCGCCCGCGCGTCCCGGTATATCTCATGGGCCGCTGCATGTGTATCTAGCGGGACCGCACCGACGATCCCTGCTGCGGCCTCCCGCCTCTCCAACCGACCGCTGAGACAACGCCTGACCGGGCTAGCCCGAGCTCAGGTCCCATCGCCGCTTCTTTCTGAAGACGGGACTGCATCCCTGCATCCCGTGAGGTGACCTATGTCTGCCACTTCTACTGTCCTGCCTGATGTCTTGACCGCCAATAACGCTTACGCCAACGATTTCGGCGCGAAGAGCGAACTGCCACTGCCCCCCGGACGCCGCTTCGCGATACTGACCTGCATGGACGCGCGCCTTGACCCGGCCAAGTACGCCGGCCTGAGCGAGGGCGATGCCCATGTCATCCGCAACGCCGGCGGCCGAGCCAGCGATGACGCCATCCGCTCCCTCGTGATTTCGTATAAGCTCCTTGGCACGCGCGAATTCTTCGTGATCCATCACACGGACTGCGGCATGGCGCTGTTTACCAATGAGATCATGACGGACTTGCTGACCAGGAGCCTCGAGACCGCCACGGTCGATGCGAGCGGCTGGCGCGATGTGGGCAAAGGCCCGGGCTCGTCGGCCGGGGCCTCGATCGATTGGCTGACCTTTACGGATCTGGCGCGGAGCGTTGTCGACGACGTCCAGCGGATCCGTCACCATCCGTTGGTTCCAAAGACGATCCCGGTCTATGGATACATCTACGACGTGCGCACCGGACGTCTTGTGGAAGTGCCCGAAGCGACGGCGATCGGGCGCGCGGCTGGAGCGTTATAGCGTTTGTGTGCGCTGTCACGATCGGGCGGCTGACGTCCATCCTGTTCTAACGCCCCGGGATTGTAGGTTGCTTCGAACCGTGGTACTAATTGTTCAACCCTGCTGTGTGCGTGATGTCGAGCGCGGGTCGGCCACGTTTTTGAAAAGGGAGCCGGGCTTGCTGCGGGGCTGCGATAGGCCTTGATCTTCGGATCCTGGCCAAGGCAAAACTGAGGCAGACGGGTCCCGCCTGCAACTTTTGCAGGTCGTCCATCGCCGCACACGGCACAGTGGGGGCACGCCCTTTTCAGCGCGCCGCTCGAAAGAGAGCGGCGCGCTGTTTTATGCCTGGGCGCGGGGGCGGTCACGGATTGCGCCAAAGCTCGTTCCTGGCCACAAAGAGCGCACGTCAACGGAATCCGCGAAATCGACAGAAAAAACCGCTGGGAGAAGGGGGCCGCCGGGGCCGAGCACTTGCCCGGGCCGCAGAGTCGTGTTAAGATTATGGTTGAAGTTTCGAAGCGTACGTCCTTGAAACGTCGGTGCCCCCGACGTTTCGTTGTATATCGGCCTGGACTCATTCATCCAGAGCGCAGCGACATAGGGTTATGAAGAGCGAACTTGCCCTGGCTTTCAACGAAGTCATCGAGAACAACAAACTCAAGCGCGAGATCATCATCGAAGCGCTCGAGAATGCCCTGGTGACGGCATACCGCAAGTCGGTGAATGCCTCGGCCGCCCAACATGTGGTGGCCAAGGTGGATCTCAACACCGGCCTTGTCAAGATCTTCGCCGAGAAGGAAGTGGTCGACTCGATCATCGAGCCGAACACTGAAGTCATGCTCGACGTGGCTCGCGAGGTCGATCCCGGTGCTCAGCTCGGCGACATCGTCACCGTCGAGAGCACGCCCAAGGACTTCGGCCGTATCGCGGCACAGGCCGCCAAGCAGGTCATCGTCCAGCGGTTGCGCGAGGCCGAGCGCGAAAGCCAGTACCAGGAGTACGCCTCACGCGAGGGCGATATCGTCAACGGCACCGTCCAGGCCGTCGGCTCGCAGTCGATCACGGTCGGCCTTGGCCGCACCGAGGCGACCCTGCCGCGCAACCAGACGATGCCCGGCGAGCGCTACTACGCTCACCAGAAGGTGCGCGCCTTCGTCCTCGAGGTCCGCAAGACCACGCGCGGCCCGCAGATCATCCTCTCGCGGACCCATAAGAATATGCTCCGGCGCCTGCTGGAGTACGAAGTGCCCGAGATCTACAACGGCACTGTCGAGATCAAGTCGATCGCGCGCGAGCCTGGGCACCGCTCGAAGGTGGCCGTCGCGGCCCGACAGGAAGGCGTCGACCCCGTCGGCGCGTGTGTGGGCATGCGCGGCGTGCGCATCCAGTCGATCGTCAAGGAACTCAACGACGAGAAGATCGACGTCATCGAGTGGAACCCCGAGCAGGCGCAGTTCATCGCCAAGTCTCTGAGCCCGGCCCGCGTCACCTCCGTGTACCTGGATGATGACCCGATCGCGGGCCGCACGGCCATGGTCGTGGTGCCCGACGATCAGCTCAGCCTGGCCATCGGCCGTGAGGGCCAGAATGCCCGTCTGGCCGCCAAGCTGACCAACTGGCGCATCGACATCAAGTCGGTCACCGAGGCCGCCAACGACGCGTTGAACAAAGTGAAGGGCGACGAGAAGCTCGCCGACTTCGCCGTGTCGCAGGCCGAGATGATCAAGACGGTCGAAGGCATCCTCGCCCGCAAGGCCGAGGGGCGCCCCCTGCAGCCCGAGGAATATCAGCTCCTGGGCAAGGTGGTCGATTCGATCGAGAAACGCGATCAGCGCTCGAAGCAGGACGATCGCGCCGCCAAGGCCATCCACGTCGCGCAGATCAAGGCCAGCATCCCGCGGTCGGCGCGGGCGACCACGCTCGCCGAACTCGGGATCGAGAACCCGCTGGCCCGCGTCCTCGTCGACGGCGAATACCGCACGGCCGGCGATCTGCTGGAAGTGCTGGCGCTCGACGAGACTCGTCTGCTGCGCCTTGAGGGCTTCCGCCCCGATTACCTCGACCAGGTCAAGGCCGCTCTGGCTGCGAAGACCTTCGCGCCGGATCCCGCGCCCGAACCTGTCGCTGAAGCGCCTGTCGCCGAAGCCCAGGCACCGACCGCCGAAGAAGGCGCCGCCAAGACCGAGGCCAAGCCTGAGGGCGAAGCCGTTGCAGCGCCTGCTGAGGGCGAGGCTGAAGCGGCGGCCGAAGGCGGCGAGGCCGGCGAAGGCGGTGAGTCCGAAGAAGACTTCGGCTCGAGCGAGTTCAAAGACGACGCCCTTGGCGACGACGATGACGACGACGACAAGAAGAAGGGCGGCAAGAAGAAGGGCAAGAAGAGCAAGCAGGGCGTCGAGCTCACGTACGACGACGAGCTGGGCGTCTACATCAAGACCAAGAAGCGCAAGGCCAGCCGCGCCGGCGATTTGTTCGAAGAGCCTTGAGCGACGGCAGACCGCAGATTGACCGCAGACGGCGGACCGCAGTAGTTGTTGAAGGGTCGCAGACGCTTCTGCCAGAACATCGGTGGTCAGCGGTCCGCGTTCCGTGGTTCAAAATGCCTAAGCACATCCCCATCCGCACCTGCGTGGCTTGCCGGGAAACCTCGGCGAAGCGAACGCTGGTGCGGGTGGTACGCGGGCCGGACGGAAGGGTGTCTGTCGACCCCACCGGGAAGGCCAACGGCCGTGGCGCCTATCTGTGCGCCCGGCGCAGTTGTTGGGAAAAAGGTTTGAAAAGCGGCGCTTTGAGCCGCGCGTTGAAAGCAGAGATGAGCGAGCCCGATCGGGCGGCCCTGACCGCCCACGGCGATCGATACACCAATGACTCCGATGCCTGACGGCCGGTTCTCGAAGCGGCCGCCGAACATCCATTCACTCCGGCTAATGCGCCCTCCCGTCTGAGCACACCGCTCGCCGGGGGTCGCGCGATGCCGACGACGCCCCGGATGGCGGTCGAGGAGGTAGCGTATGAGCGACAACGGCACAAAAGTGGTGGAGCTCCCCAGCATCGTCACCGTTCGTGATCTGGCCCTCAAGATCAAGGCCAGCCCAATCGACGTCATCAAGTCGTTGATGAGCAACGGCGTGATGGCCAATATCAACCAGCAACTCGACTTCGACACCGCCGCGTTGATCGCCGGCGATCTTGGCTACGAGGCCCGGCCCGAGGCGACCGCCGTCGAAGAGGCCGAAGCCGCGCCGCAGGACACGCGCCCCGAATGGAAGCGCATGCTCGAGCGCGAGAACGCCAAAGACATGGAGGCGCGGCCGCCGGTCGTCACGATCCTTGGCCACGTTGACCACGGCAAGACGTCGCTGCTCGACGTCATTCGCAAGGCCAACGTCGCCGCCGGCGAAGCGGGCGGCATCACCCAGCACATCGGCGCCTACCAGGTGCAGCGCGACGGCCGGACGATCACGTTCCTCGACACGCCCGGCCACGAGGCCTTCACGGCCATGCGCGCCCGCGGCGCCCAGTCGACCGACATCGCCATCCTGGTGGTGGCCGCCGACGACGGCGTGATGCCGCAGACCCGCGAGGCAGCGGCGCATGCCAAGGCCGCACAGGTGCCGATCCTTGTGGCGCTGAACAAGATCGACAAGCCCAACGCCAACCCCGATCGCGTCAAGCAGCAGCTGGCCGAGATCGGCCTGACGCCCGACGACTGGGGCGGCAATATCATGGTGGTGCCGGTGTCGGCCAAGCAGAAGACGGGAATCGACGACCTGCTCGAGGCCATCCTCCTGACGGCCGACGACATGCCCACCATTAAGGCCAACCCGCACGCCTCGGCGACGGGCACCGTGCTCGAGGCCGAACTCGACAAGAGCCGCGGCGTCCAGGCGACCCTGTTGGTGCAGAACGGCACCCTGCATGCCGGTGACGTGATCGTGGCCGGCACCGCCTACGGCAAGATCCGGGCGATGGTCAACGAGATCGGCAAGCCCATTCGCGAGGCCGGGCCTTCGACGCCGGTCAGCGTGATCGGCCTCAATGAAGTGCCGGTGGCCGGTGATCCGTTCACCGTGGTCGGCACGGACCGCGAAGCCCGCACGATCGTGGGTGAGCGCAAACTGGCGGTGCGCGAGGCCAAGACCGAGGTCGTCAAGCCGACCAGCCTCGACCAGATCTTCGCGCGCTTCAAGGCCGGCGAGGCCAAGGAGCTCGTCCTGATCGTCAAGGCCGACGTGCAGGGCTCGCTCGAGCCGATCGTCAACTCGCTCAACAAGCTCAGCGCCGAGGGCGATGGCCCGAAGGTCAATGTGCTCTACGCCGAAACCGGCGCGATCACCGAGAACGACGTCAACCTGGCGGTGGCTTCGAATGCCATCATCCTTGGCTTCAATGTCGCGCCCGGTGACGCCGCGGCGAGCCGCGTGGCCGACACGCAGGGCGTGTCGATCCGGCTCTACCAGGTGATCTACCGCCTGATCGAAGACGTCGAAAAGGCGCTCAAGGGTCTGCTCGGACCGGAGTACAAGCCGGTGACCATCGGCAAGGCCGAGGTGCGCGCGGTCTTCAAGATCCCCAAGATCGGTCTGATCGCGGGCTGCGCGCTGCGCGAGGGCGAGGCCCGACGCAACGGCAAGGTGCGCGTTCTGCGCGGCAACAAGGTCGAGCACGAGGGCGACGTCGGCTCGCTCAAGCGCGAGAAGGACGACGTCCGCGAGGTCAAGCAGGCCGGCATGGAATTCGGCGTCGGCGTCAGGGATTACGAAGGCATCAAGGTGGGCGACATCCTGGAGTTCTTCGTCATCCAGCAAGTCAACTAGCATTGGCTCTGGTCGTTTGCGATTGGCTCGTCAATAGCCAATCGCAAACGACCCAGAGCAGGGACTCAATGGCCAATCTTCTTCGTCAACGTCGCGTCGCGGAGCGGATCCAGCACGAGATCGGGCAGATGTTGCTGTTCGATCTGAAGGATCCGCGCTTGAACATGGTGTCTGTGACGCGTGTGACCATCGACCGCGAATTGATGCAGGCCGAGGTGTACGTCTCGGCGATCGTCGAGACCGAGGCCGAGCAGAGGGACATCCTGGAGGGGTTGGCGCACGCCAACGGCTTCGTCCGCCGTGAAATCGGCAAGCGCGTTCAGTTGCGCCACGCGCCGGCCATCGCCTTCCACTGGGATCCAGGCCCCGAGAACCTCGACCATATGTCGCGCCTCCTCGATGACTTGAAGCGCAACGAGGGCTCGTAATCGCGGACGATCTATGCCCGCCATTCCTCCTCCGACGTCGGCCGATTTCGCCGCCGCCCGCAAACGGATCGAGCGCGCTCAGCGCATCCTGCTGCTGACCCACATCGGGCCCGATAGCGACGCCATCGGCTCGCTGTTGGGGATGGCGCACCTGTTGCGCGCGATCGGCAAAGACGTCGTCGCTGCATGCGCCGATCCTGCCCCCGATTACACGCGCTTCATGCCCGGTATCGAGGGCGTCATCGCCAACCCGTCGGGCACATTCGACATGGTGATCTCGCTCGACGCCGCCGACCTTGGCCGGCTTGGCGCGCTCGGGAACCGCTTCGCCTCAGAGATCCAGATCGTCTTCGATCATCACATCACGAACCCGGGTTTTGGGGCCGTCAACCTGATCGACCCCGAGGCGGCGTCGACGGCCGAGCTGGTCGCCGCGCACCTCGACGATCTGGGCCTGACGCTCAACACGCCCGCCGCAGAGTGTCTGCTCTCAGGCCTGGTGGGCGACACACTCGGCTTCCGCACGTCGAGCACGACCCCGACCACGCTCGGCATCGCCCAGATGCTGGTGGCGGCCGGCGCGAACTTGAGTCGTACCATCGATCTCTCGCTGCATACGCGCTCGTTCACGGCCATCAAGCTGTGGGGCGAGGGCCTCATGCGCCTTCAACTCAAGGACGGCCTGGCCTGGTCGGTGTTGCCGATCGCGGCGCGCAAGGCCGCCGGCTATACCGGCAGTGGTGATGCCGACCTGATTAACCTGCTCAGCACGGTGCGTGAAGCGCGCATCGCCGTGATCATGACCGAGCGTCAGGACGGGCGGGTCAAGATCAGCTGGCGTTCGCGGCCGGGCATCAATGTCGGCACGCTGGCTGCGGCTTTCGGCGGTGGCGGCCACGCGCAGGCGGCCGGGGCCGAAGTCGAGGGCCCGCTCGACGTCGCCGAGCAGCGCATCCTTTCGGCCACGCGCCAGCTTCTGAACCAGCTCGGCGAAGGATGAACGAAAGACATTGCCGCGGATGGGCGCCTGTGGGACGATCTGCGTTCACGATGATCAACCCTCTCGCACTCTTCCGCGACATCTGCGCAATCCGCGGCTAGACTCTCTCCTCCGCATCCTGCGGCAAACTACCTATGTCTGAACGAATCATCCTCGACACTGATCCTGGCATCGACGACGCCATGGCCCTGTATTGCGCGCTGCGTTCGCCGGAGCTTGAGGTCGTGGCGCTGACCACGGTCTTCGGAAATGGCGGCGTCGACCTGACGACGACCAACGCCCTGAGGCTGCTCGAGATCGCCGGGAGGACCGACATCCCTGTGGCGCGCGGCGCGACGGGGCCATTGATGGGCGAGTACCACGGCAGCGCCGCGGTTGTGCATGGCCGCGACGGTCAGGGCGACGTCTTCCTGCCCGAGCCGACGACGCGCACCGTCGACAAGAACGCCGCAGACTACATCGTCGAGCGCGTCCTGGCCGAGCCCGGGGCGATCACGCTGGTCGCCATCGGGCCGCTGACCAACCTCGCGCTGGCCTTGCGTCGGGAGCCGCGTATCGCGAGCCTGGTGCGTCGTGTCGTGTTGATGGGCGGTAATGCGTTCGTGTCGGGCAACATCACGCCGGCAGCCGAAGCCAACATCTATAACGACGCTCTGGCCGCCGACGAGGTCTTCGCGGCGGCCTGGCCCGTGACGATGATCGGCCTCGATGTGACCCACCGAACGATCATGAGCGCCACCGAGCTCGGACGGTATGCCCGGGCCAATAACCCCCTGGCTCAGCACATCGCGCGCATCACGCCGTTCTACCTGAACTTCACACGCGGCAACGACGGCCTCGACGGAATCTACGTGCACGACTCGACGGCGATCGCATACCTGATCTGCCCGGATGCCTTCACCGTGCAGCGCCATCGGATCCGCGTCGAGATCGAGGGGTTCGCGCGCGGCAAGACCTGGCCGGCGCGGATCGGCGTGTACGGGTCCGAAGCCTGGGCCGGCCGGCCCGAGGTGCACGTGGCCATGGCCGTCGATGGCGCGCGGACGGTGGCTATGGAGCTGGAACGAGTATGCGCCGCCGGGTGAGCGCGATCCACGGGCTGATCCTCGTCGACAAGCCCACCGGCCCGACGTCGCACGACGTGGTTGCGCGGGCGCGTCGCGCCTTGCAGGAAAAGCGTATTGGCCATGTCGGCACGCTCGATCCCATGGCGACGGGGTTGCTTGGTCTGCTGGTCGGCGCCGCGACGCGCTTGAGCGAATACCTGGTCGAGAAGGACAAGCGCTACACGGCCACCGTTCGTTTCGGCCGAGAGACGAACACCTACGATGCCGAAGGTGAAACCGTCGCCGAGAGCGGGCGCGTCCCCGATCGGGTGGCCTTCGAGGCGGCGCTTGAGCAGTTCCGTGGGCCGCAGATGCAGCGCCCGCCGGCCTTTTCGGCCATCAAACGCGACGGCCAGCGCGCGTATGCGCTCGCCCGGCAGGGCGAGGAGGTCGTGCTCGAGCCGCGCCCTGTGACCCTCTACGAACTCCAGTTGATCGACTGGGCGCCGCCGGATGTGACCCTCGACGTGCGCTGCTCGGCTGGCACGTACATCCGCTCGCTGGCGCACGACCTCGGGCAGACGCTCGCGACCGGCGCACATCTGGCGGCGCTGCGGCGCACGGCCGTCGGCCCGTGGCGGGTCGAGCAGGCGGTGCCGCTGGCCGGTCTCGAGGCTGGTGAGGCGCCCATCCTGCCCATGGAGGCGGCCTTGCCTGATTGGCCGCGGGTCGACCTGGGCGCGGACGAGGCCCGCCGGATCTGGCACGGCAACACAGTGCCGCTCGGCCCGAATTGGGCGGGTCAGCTCGCGCGTGCGTATAATCCCGCCGGCACCTTCTTCGCGGTGCTGCGCGCCGACGCCGCCCAGGGCCTCTGGCGCGCTGACAAGGTGTTGTTGGAACCGGCTTGAGGGCCGCGGCGCCTCTGGCGCGACGAACGACGAACGTCGTTGCGCGGTCCTACGAGCATCGACCAACAGCGATCGTCCTGCGTCGTTCGTCATTGATCATTCTGCGATCTGTCGGCCGCGGTCAGCGGCCTCATCACTGAGGTGACTTGTGCAGGTTGTGCGTTCTCTATCGGAGTTGAAGCTCGCTGCCTCGGCCGCGCACGTGGCGATCGGCGCGTTCGACGGTGTGCATCTCGGGCATCAGGCGTTGTTGGGTGAGATGACGACCCGGGCGCATGCGGCCGGGCGAGCGGCGGTGGCCGTGACCTTCGACCCGCATCCGGCGGTGTTCCTGCATGGTCGCCGGCCGTCGTTCTATCTGACGACACAAGGCGACAAGGCGACCCACATCGCGGCGCTTGGCCTCGACGCGTTGGTGGTGCAGACCTTCGACGCCGATTTCGCGAGCACGCCGGCAGGTGCCTATGTCGACGAGCTGGTCAGACACGCGGGCTTGCGCGAGTTAACCTGCGGTCGCGATTTCGCTCTGGGCCACAACCGTGAAGGCAACGTGGCCTATCTGCAGCGTGTCGGCACCGAGCGCGGGTTTGATGTGAACGTGGCGACGCCCGTGCTGGTCGACGGCGAAGTCGTGTCGAGCACGCGCATCCGGCAGGCGTTGCGCGACGGCGCCGTCGAACAGGCCGCGCGTTTGCTGGGTCGGCCGTTCGACCTGGCCGGCGAAGTCGTGACGGGCATGCAGCGTGGACGCACGATCGGGATCCCGACCGCGAACGTCAGCATCCCTGAAGAACTGGCGGCGCCGGCGGTCGGTGTGTATGTGGCGCAGGCGCGGTTGGAGAGCGGCGAGACGGTGCAGGCCGTTGTCAACATCGGCTTCAGACCGACGTTCAACGGCGCAGATCCGCGCCCGACCTGCGAGGCCCATCTGCTCGACTTCAGCGGTGACCTGTATGGCCAGGTGCTGCGTCTGAGTTTCATCGGTCGTTTGCGCGGTGAGCGCCGTTTCGACGGCATCGATGCGCTTGTGGCTCAGATCAAGCGCGATATCGAGGAAGCCCGTCGGATCCTGGCTTGAGCCTGGAGTGCGGTTCTTTGGCCGCGGACTTCGCTGAGTAAGCAGATCGAACCGCCAGGTTGATCAGGTGTCCATCAGCGTCATCCGCGCAACCCGCGGCTCATTTTCATCCCACCCATTAACCCCGGAGGCACTGCATGCGTCTTCAAGGCACCACGCTCATCAACGCGGCGCGACCTGTCGTATGGGAGTTCGTCACTGACGGTGAGAAGGTGGCGCAGTGCGCGCCGGGCGTCGAGAAGATAGAGATCATCGAGCCGCGGCGCAAGTTCAAGGCCGTGCTGTCGGTGGGATTCGGCACCGTCAAAGCCAGGTTCAACGCCGAGATCGAGTTCACTGAACTCGACGAGCCGAACCGCGCCGTGTTCAAGGGGCGGGGCGTGTCATCCGCAGGCGTCGGCGATGCCACAGCCGAGATGGTGTTGGCCGACGCGGCTGATGGGCAGACCGAATTGAAGTGGACCGCTGACGTCAACGTGGGTGGCACCTTGGCCTCGCTGGCGTCGCGATTGATGGGGCCCGTGACACAGAAGCTCAGCGTTCAGTTTTTCGATTGCATGAAGTCCACGATCGAGGCGTGACCGGAAATAGAAGCGGGCGGAGCAGCGTATGTGCGCTGCTCCGCCCGCTTTTTCGTTGATGTGGTTGAAGATGCTGCTCAGCCGAGGAACATGCAGGCGATGGTGATCGCCACAGCGATCCCAAGGGCGATGGTCAGCGGCAGCGCGCGGGTGTAAATGTTGAAAGCGATCATTTCGGCACCTGCTTGCCGCGCCCCTACCGATGTCGATGAATACCGGGGCGCGTGCTTGAATGTGCAGAGTGTAGGGCGATGGCGCAAGAGAGTCAGTAAGCTCGACGTGAAGGGGAGGCTATATTTACGTGAGATTCAATCCATCGGAGGCGCGTAAAATCGACGTATGTGGTTCGGACCCGTTGAAATTTCTGCTGCCGTTGGAACTGTGTTAGCCCACAACATCGCCGGCCTCGATGGCGCCAAGGCTTTGCGCAAGGGCCGCGTGCTGACCGCCGAGGATGTGGCTGCGCTCGCTGCGTTGGGACGTACGGATGTTTATGTAGCCAAACTGGATCTAAACGATGTTGACGAAAACCGAGCGGCGCGACGCATCGGGGCCGCGCTGGCCGGCCCTGGCCTCAAACCCGCTGGTCCCGCCTCCGGGCGCAATAACCTGCTGGCGTCGGCCCGCGGGGTGCTGCGTGTCGACGTCGAGCGCCTCACGCAGCTCAATCAGATCGACGGCCTGACGGTGGCGACCCTGCACGGCAACAACCCCGTTCGGCTGCGGCAGATCGCGGCGACGGTGAAGATCGTGCCCTTCGCCCTTCCTGAGGCGAGCGTGGCCATGGCGGAGGCCATCGCCAACGAGGCCGGGCCGATGCTGCGGGTCGATCCTTTGAAGGCGGCTCGCGTGGCCGTGGTCTTTTCGGGTTCGCAATCGATCAAAGATCGCCTGCTCGACGACTTCGCGCCGCTTATCGAGCGCCTCGAAGGCCTTGAAGCCCAGGTCGTGCGCACGGATTTTGTCGCCGTCGAGACCGTGGAAGGTGAGCGCGCGCTGACACGATTGCTCGCCACGTTGCGGAGCGCTGTGCTGCGACCAGACCTCGTGGTGCTGGCCGGCGAGACCGCGATCATGGATCGGCATGACAGCGTGCCCCGCGCGCTCGAGGCGGCGGGCGGCAGCGTCGAGGTCGTGGGCGCGCCGGTCGATCCCGGCAATCTACTGATGCTCGGCGATCTCGATGGCATTCCTGTGCTGGGCGCGCCGGGCTGCGCGCGCAGCCGCAAGCTCAACGTGATCGATTGGGTGCTGCCGCGTCTGCTCGTGGGTGATCGAATCGCTCGGGCCGAGATCGCGGCCCTCGGCCACGGCGGCCTGCTCGAAGATGCGCCCGAGCGACCGCATCCGCGCACGCATTCGGAACCTTAGGACCAGCGCCGACTGGGAGTTGACGAAGGACGAACGACGAATGACGAAGGTTAAATGGCCGTTCAACCTTCGTCATTCGTCGTTTGTCTTTCGTCAACCGACGGCCATCACTTCGCGGCCGGAATGAAGCCGTCATCCTTGAGGATGGCCTGACCATCGGCCGACAGGACGTAGTCGATGAAGGCCTGCGCCACATCGGGAGCAGCGCTGTCTTTGACGGCGCCGATCGGGTACGTCGCGATGGTGTTCAGTTCATCGGGGATCTCGATGCTGATGATGTTTTTGGCAGCGTCGCCGCTGATGTCGCTGGTATAGACAATGCCGGCATCGCCTTCGCCCAGAGCGACTTTCGTCAGCACCGAGCGCACGTTGTCTTCATAGGAGACCACGTTCGCGAGGACGTCGTCCTTGTAGCTCGCGCCGAAAGATGCGTCGGCGGTAGCCTTGTCGAGGTAGTCGAGCGCGTACTGGCCGACCGGCACGTCCTTGGCGGCCAGGACCAGCTTGAGGCCCGACTTCGCCAGGTCTAGCAAAGTCGCGATCTTGCCCGGGTTGTCCTTCGGCAGGATCACGACTAACCGGTTGCGCACGAAGATCTGCGTGGTGCCGGTGACGACGCGGCCTGCCTCGATGGCGACGTCCATCTGCTTTTTATTGGCGCTGGCGAACACATCGGCCGGGGCGCCTTCGCCGAGTTGCTGGGCGAGGGCGTTGGAACCGCCGAAGTTATAAGCCACTGTCACGCCGGGGTTGGCGGCCTCGAACTGAGTTTTGATCTCGTTGAAGGCATCGGTCAACGAGGCGGCGGCGAAGACGGTCAGAGTGATAGGCTCGGCGGTAGCCGTCGGCGCGGGCGTGGCCGCCGGAGCGCAGGCTGCCAGAAGCAGCGCGGCTGCGGCAAAGATTGAAGCGAAGTGGCGTTTCATGAACTCCTCCAGGACAAGTCATTCGGCCGGAACACCTTATCGGCCGGGCAAGCTATCGATCAACGTCCGCGACGGCGCTTCGCAGAGATCCAGCCAGCTCAACATCGACTCGATCTGGCCGATCCGGAACTGACAGACCTTCCACTCGAAGGGGCGTGCCTCGCGCGCGGCCTCGGCCTGGCGCTGCTGTTGGCGCAGCCACTCCTGGCAGGCGGCCCGCTGCTTGCGCATCAGGCGCTCGACCACCTTGTGCCCCTCGCGTTCGGCGAAGAAGTATTTGGTCAGGAAATCGAGGCGGACGTCACGCCCGCGGGCGACAGGCTCCTGCACCCATTCCATGAAGGTTGTCTTGCCCACCCTCGTCAGCCGGTATTGCCGGCGCTGCGGCCGGGTCTCCTGAGCCTTGATCGTCGATGTGAGATAGCCCTCTTCAGCCAATCTCGAGAGCAGCGCGTACAGGTGGCTCTGCTTGAGCCGCCACACCTCACCCAGCCCGGCCGGGTCCGACAGCCGGCGATGAATCTCGTAGCCGTGCAGGGCGCCCTCGCGCAGGAAGCCGAGGAGAGCAAGCTCGACCGTCAGCGGTTGGCGGATCATCGGGCTCATCGAGCGAAACCCCCATTGCTTATTACATGTATACTCATTGATTGAGTAACGGCAGTCTACGCCGCTTTGGCGATTTCGTCAAAGGCTGTTTCAGAGGACTGGGGGCGGTGAGGGCTATTTGCTTCGAGCCGATCGGAATCATTCGCACGCCCTACACCGACATCTTCGGCATGCCCATCCAGAGCGTGGCGGCGCAAGGCGTGGCCGGCCGCATCGAACTCCTCCCGGACAATGCCGAAGGCCTGACCGACGTCGAGCGATTCTCGTATGTATGGCTGCTCTACCACCTGCACCGGACATCACGAGGCGGCCTGACCGTCACGCCCTTCCTCGATAGCCGGCCGCACGGCATCTTCGCAACGCGAACACCGCGGCGGCCAAACGCCATCGGGCTATCGGTCGTGCGGCTGATCGGCGTCGACGGCAGCACCCTGCCCATCGAAGACGTCGACATTCTGGACGGGACGCCGCTGCTCGACATCAAGCCCTTCGTGCCCGCCTTTGATCATCGCGACGCCGAGCGCATCGGCTGGATCGAGGGCAACGTCGAACGTATGTCGAGCGTGCGAGCGGACCGGCGGTTCGGGATCTGGCCACCTGCGGAAGCGGCTCATCTCAGCAAGACATGTATGAAGATCAGCGCCCGCAACACGCTGGGAGGGATGATTAAGACCATCACGCCCGGCGCCGTGAACAGCGGGGTGATGATCGTTGAGTTGCCAGGGGATCGGAGGTCGTCTCGCTCATCACCAGACACTCAGCACAGGCGCTCGGCCTCGACGTGGGCCAAGAGGTCTACGCGGTCGTCAAGGCCTTGAATGGGATGATCGCCATCGACTGAAGAGACCGCAGAAAGGGGGAGTCGTGGGGCGGCCGTTGACTTATCTCCGGCACACTGCTTTTTGGATTAGTCCGATAATGGGTGAGCGTTCTTCACCGGATTTCAGGGGGCACTGATGCGACTCACCGAACGTTTTCAACAGCCAACGCGGCCTGAGCCGTTCTTCTGGCTCAACGAGCCCACGCAAGCGCACTTCGGCGCGGGGCTCGAGATCATCACCGATGCGCGCACCGATTTCTGGCAGCGCACGCACTATGGCTTTCGCCGCGACGACGGCCACGCTTTGCTGATGCGACTCGATAGCGATTTTGCGCTCACAACGCACGTGGCCTATCTGCCGAAGGTCCAATACGACCAGTGCGGGCTGATGGTCAGGATCGATCCCGAGAACTGGATCAAAACCTCGACCGAGTTCGAGAACGAGTCACATAGCCGTCTGGGGTCCGTCGTCACCAACCTCGGCTATTCGGATTGGTCGACGCAGGATGTGCTCTCCAGCCATACCGAGATGTGGTACCGCATCAGCCGCTGCGGCGCCGACTTCCTGGTCGAGGCCTCGTTCGACGGCGAGCACTGGCTGCAGTTGCGCGTCGCTCATTTGCACAAGGCCCAGGATGTCGTCGCGGCCGGCGTCTACGCTTGCAGCCCGATCGGCCGCGCGTTTCGTTGCCGCTTCACCGAAGTGACGATCAGCGAAAGCACTTGGAGCGGAGACGGTGCCGAATAGCTAATGACGAGGATCGACGGGCGACGAAGGCCGAAGACCGAACGACAAGAGACGACCGACGAGCGACAAGGGCCGAACGGCGACCGACGGGCGACGACGGTTGCTCGATGAAGGCTGATGCGCCATTCAGCCTTTGTGCTCCGTCGGCAGCGCGAGCCCTTTCCGTCCATGTCATCCAGAGCGCCCAGACCGTGCTGCAATCAAGCGCCCTGAATAAGCGCGAAGGATCTCCTGTCAGACTGATCGGTGATCGGAGGCGGACCTTCGAGAGCTGGCGAGTCTGACAGGAGATCCTTCGCGCTCATTGCTTGAGCCGCTACTTTTCAGAAGGTCAGGCGCTCTGGATGACACTGGGCCGTGGGTCGCAGCGCGGCCCATGCTCGCCAGTTCCGGTGTCGTCGTGTCTTTCGCCACGCAATCGACAATCCCATTTCCCTTGCCTCGAATGATAGGGCAGGAGACCAATGAGCTTCGGCCTTGGTCACTTGTCCACGTCCCCCGTCCTTCGGCGATCGTCCTAAGACGCGATCTTGATCGCACGCTTGGCCAGGGTCGGCGGGGTGACAGGATCGGTGGTGGCGCGCAGGTCGAGGCAGAGGCGGGGAAGAGCGGTCAGAGCGGGCAGGGAACGAAGCGCGTTTTCCGCGTGGGCCTGAACGGAGTCGGGATTCGCAGTCGGCGTGATCTGGATCCCCACTGACACGCGGAGGCGCGATTCATCGCGCGCCACTTCAGTCGCGAAGTTGAGGACGCCATCGATGACGAAGAGCGCCTCGTCGAGGTCGGGCTGAGTCAGCCGCAGCCCACCGCCGAGGTCGACCGGGCCGCTCAGCCGCGTGGTGATGTGTGACAGAGTCCGCAAGCTCGTTCCGCACGGGCAGGGCGACTCGATCCAGCGCCCGAAGTCTCCGGTGCGATAGCGGATCAACGGCATCCCCTCGCGTGTGAGCGTCGTGAAGACGACTTCGCCCATGGCGCCAAGGGCGGCCGGTAGGCGGGTCATCGGATCGATCACCTCATAGAGCAAATCCGCCTCGCGCAGGTGATAGCCGCGACGGGCTTCGCAGTCGACGCCGCCGCCAAGGCCGGTCTCCGTCATGCCGTAGTGGTTGTAAACCGTGCAGCCCCAGGCGCTCTCGATGGCGTGAACGATGGCCCGCGGCACATGATCGGTGCTGAGCAGCACGCTGTGCACGGGCGGCAGCGCTTCCCCGGGCGCCATCGTGCGCACCAGCCGCAGCAGGTGGGTGGGCACGCCGACCATCACCGTCGCGGCCTCGCGCACCGCGATCGCGCGGGTGGCTGCCGGGTCGCGTACCGGGCCGTGTTTGATCGGCACCGCGCCGATCCGCTCCAGGCCTTTCGCCAGCAGGTCGCCCACACTGCCAGGTGTCTCGCCGGGCAGCAGGATCAGCACGCGATCGTCCGGGCCTGTGAAGGTCGACATGCCGACGCCGAAGAAATCGACAGTCGACTCCTGATCGGCCTTTGTGAAATACAGCCGCTTCGGCGTGCCCGTCGTGCCTGAACTGTCGAGCGTCACCACGCGCGCGATCTCGTCCTGCGATACGCACACGAACGCCAGCGGATCGGCGCGCACGTCTTCAGCCGTTGTGAACGGCAACCCCACCAGATCATCCAGCGACGCGATCTCGGGCACACCCGCAAGTCGTTCGCGATAGAACCGACTCCGCGCGCGTGCCAATTCGATAGTGGCTTTCAGACGCGCGAGCTGGTGTCTGTCGACCGCGGACCGCAGACCGCCGACGACCGGTGACAACTCCGGCTTCGTCGACTCGTCTGCCGTCCGCGGTCCACCGTCAGTGGTCTTCTTCGCGATCCACGGCTCGAGCGGCGTCAGTCTCATGCGACGGCCGCCGGTTGCTGACGATAGAGCGAGCGGCCGTGTCGGTCGGTGAGGTTGTAGGCGCAGAAGGGATAGCAGGCGCCGTCGTCCTCGGCGATGTGGATGTGGCAGTCACGCAGGCGGTCGAGGTCGAGCGTCCACGCGTCCTGAAAGGCCATGCCCGAGATGCAGAACTGGTGTGTGCGCATGCGCTCGAGGAACACGTCCCACTCGCCGAAGCTCGGGCCGTTCGACGCGGCGGTCGACTCGTGCGGCGCGGACCAGGCTTTGGCGACGAAGTCACGGGCGCGGGCCATGGCCAGGCCAGCGGGCTCGAGGTCGAGCTCGATGGGGCCGCTCAGCGTGGCGCTGAGCGGAGCGCCTGTCGGCGTGCAGCAGGCCGAGGCGTTCTTGGGCTGAGAGAGCGGGCGAAGCGAGCCGTCTGGCATCGAGACGAAGTTGCCGTTGAACGAACACAGCGCGTTCTCGGCGCCGGCCGGCTGGAAGTGAGCGATCTTGACGAGGCCTTTCGTCTGGGCCTCGAGCCCGGCGATGATCTCAGGCAGCGTGATGCGGTCGGCGTCGGTCGGCGCTTGCGGGTAGCGGCCGAAGTAACTGACGGGCTGGAAGTGCACGCCGCGCACCGTCGGCTGGTGGGCCAGGCCGAATCTGACGATCTCGCCCAGGTGGTCGGCGTTGACGCCCGGCACGACCACTGGCACGAGCACGACGCCCAGACCCGCGTCGCCGCAGTTCGCGATGGCGCGCTCCTTGTGGATCTGCAGGCCGCGGCCGCGCATCCGCTCGTGGATGTCGTCGCGGGTTCCGTCGAACTGCAGGAACACTGTCGAGACGCCCGCGGCCTTGAGCCGGCGGGCGAAGCCGAGGTCGCGGCCGAGGCGCACGCCGTTGGAGTTGACCTGGATGAACGTGAAGCCGATGTCGCGGGCCAGCGCCGCGATCTCGGGCAGGTCGTCGCGGACGCAGGGCTCACCGCCCGAGAGCTGCAGGTTGGCCCCGCCGGTGCGATCCATCAGTGAACGCAGCCGCGCTTCAATGGTGGCCATGTCAAGCTCGAAGGCCGTGCTGGTCGAGCCGCCCGCCGAAGCGAAACAGAACGAGCAACTCAGGTCGCAACGCCGCGTGACTTCGAGGAGGACGCAGCACGACGGGATGCGATGGTCGGGGCACAGCCCGCAGTCGAACGGGCAGCCGCGCGAAGCCGTTGTGGCAGGTCGCGCCGGTGGCGACGGCCGCTTCGCGCGCACCCAGCTCGAGAACGCCGGCTGGCCGCGCCAGATGATGGTCTGAGTGAGGCCGTGGATCGGGCAGGCCTTCTTGAGGTAGACGTTCTCGCCGCGCGCAACGCGCACCGCCGGCACGCGCGCCAGACACTCCGGGCAGACGCTCTCGGTCTCGCTCAGGATGGTGTCAAGCTCAAGCATCATCTTCGTCGCGCCCCGCCAGGTCAAAGCCGTTCTCGATCAGGAGTTCCTTGACCTTCTGGAGCGTGCCGGCCACCATCAACGGGCAGCGCGTGGCGGTTCCATTCGGGACGCCTGTGAGGATGTCGTCGCAGCGGATCCCGCCGAAGTCCTTGCCGTAGCCATCCTTGAACCACTTCACAAGGTCTTCGACCATGAAGTTCAGTCGCGGATCATCTTCTTCGCTCTCCTTGCCCTTGCCCGCATACATCCCGAGAACGACTGCGCCGCCGGTCAGGGCGCCGCAGGTCTCGCCGGTGAAGCCCAGGCCGCCGGCCAGCGCGTGAGTGGCGCGGACGAGCGGCGCATTCTCACGGCCTTGAAGGTCGAGCGCCATGAGCATCAGGATCTGACTGCAGAAGAACCCCTGACGTTTCAATTCGATCATGCGATCCTGGTCAGACATGGGTCACCTCTTTTGCGCCACAAGCAGGAAGTAGCTGGGCCGCGCCGTCTTGAGCGCGGCCTGGGCGTCGGGTTGGTCGGCGCCGACGCCCAGCAGCGGCGCCAGCGAGCCCTGGTTCCAGATCAGTTGAGCCACGTACGCGTTGAGCGCTGCCGCATGATCCTCCCACAGCACGGTCTCGAAGCCGGCATTCTCGAGCGCGTTACGCACGTCACGTTCGATGGGTAGGCCGCCCCAGCACGACGTCGTCGCGCAACTCACTGGCAGAGCCAGCGGGTTACGGGCATAGACGTCGGTCAACACAAGCCAGCCGCCGGGCCGCAGCGCGCGATGCCAATCCGCGAGCGCGCCCTCGACCGCGCAGATCGACCAGACGCATTCGGCGAACACGGCGTCGAGGCTGTCGTCGGCGCACGGCAAGGCTGTGGCCGACGCCTGAGCAAAGCGCGCCTCGCCGTCTCGCGTTCGCGCTTCGGCCAACCTCGTCAACGACAGATCAACGCCTCCGGTTCGAAAGCCGTGCCGCGCCAGATGCGCCACCGTCTCACCCGTCCCGCAGCCGACGTCCCACACACGGCTGCCCTGCTGCAACGCGCAGTGGGCCACGGCGCGGTCAGTGAGTTCGAGGCCGCCGGGGCGAAGAGCGAAGGGCGAAGGGCGAGGGGCGAGGAGCGGAGCGCGAACGCTACCGCGTGGCAGCACGCGCCCCTCGCCCTTCGCCCCTCGCCCTTCGATCACTTATCCTCCAACTGCTTCTCGACGTCGATCATCTTGCCGAGCGCCAGATCCTCAGGGATGAAGACCTGGCCGCAGGTCGGGCACTTGAGCAATTCGACCGGGAAGGCGTTGCCGAGGTAGGCGACGTTGACCTGGGCCGGTTCGAGTTCGCGGTTGCACAGCGCGCACATCACGATGGGCTTGTCTGGCGTGCTCATTGGCTTTGCCCCTGCTTCGGCGGATCCTCGACGACCTCCATCCGGTGGCTGTACGCGTTGAAGATCTCATACGCGTCGCCGACCGGAACGTATTCGACCCAGTAGGTCACGGCCACCGGTTTGTGATTGGCCAGGAAGTGGCCGGTGTCGGGATGCACAAGGCGTCGCCCGGTGCGCTCGGCGTGCGCGATCACGCGGCGCACGTCCTCGTCGAGGATCAGGCGCTTCTCGAGGCGCGCGCGCACCGAGTCGGAGATGATCAGTCGGATGGTGTCGATGGGATCGGGTCCGTCCATGTCTTCT
Organism: Anaerolineales bacterium; assembly: GCA_044226485.1. Lineage (GTDB taxonomy): Bacteria > Chloroflexota > Anaerolineae > Anaerolineales > UBA6663 > UBA6663. Next base: position 27,603 of record JBGAGY010000023.1, on the reverse strand, counting down.
CCCCAGACGTTCTTCAGGATCTGGCGCTTGAGCCGGGCGCGGTTCTCGTGCCGCTCCGACCAGCCCAGCGCCGGCCGACGCGCTTCGGCATCATAGTCGCCGCCGAAGATCAGGTCGAGCAGATGCACCGTCGGCTTGCCGCCACGCGCCAGGAAGTCGCGGCACATCGCGCAGTAGGCGACGTAGTCCGCCGGGCCTTCCTCGATGCGTTTGGCCACGACCTTATCGGCGACCTCGGGGTTGGCCAGCCACTGCACGCCGCCGTAGCCGCAGCACGTCGTCCGCGACCGGCTGCGCGGCAGTTCGTCGACCTTGTAGCCGAGCCAGTCGAGCAGGGTGCGGACGCTGTTCTGCAGCCCGGCTTCGTGCCGTGTGGCGCAGGCGTCGTGCACGCTGATGGCGCGGCCGCCGCCGGAGGTCGCGCCTGCGGGCAGGCCGCGCTCGACCATCAGATCCCACAGCGAGACCACCTGCGCCTCGGGCAGATGCGCCTTGAACGAGCGCATGCAGCTCGAGCAGGCCAGCACCACCTTGGGGTTGCCCAGTTCCTGCAGCTGTGCGCGCAGGCCCGAGAGATTCTCAGCGACCAGATCCTTGCGGCCGGCCCAATCGGCCGGGGCGCCGCAGCAGCCGAGCAGCACCCCGAGCTTTGTGCCTTCGGGGAGGGCGCCGCCCAGGTAAGCGTACACGCGCTCGACCTGTTCGGGCGAGGCTGAACTGAGCTGGCAGCCTGGGAAGAAGACCACGTCGCTGGTTGTGGCGCCGGGCGCGTGGCGGGCCGCTGCGAACGCGTCGCTGCGGCTGAAGGCCATGTCGCGCAGCGCGAAGTCGTGGGCCGACGGCGGCATGCGTTTCTGATCGACCATCAATTCGCGAGCGCGCAGGGTGACGGCCCCGGTGTCCAGGTCGGTCGGGCAGACCTCGGCGCACAGCCCGCACAGGCTGCACGAGTTGATCAACTGGTTGCTGTAGCGCGTGCCCTTGACGATGGCGAGGTTGTTGTAGACCTCGCGGATGAGCTTGCGGGGGTAGCGCTTGTAGTGCGCGAGATACTCACAGACCTTGACGCACTCCATGCACTCGCACTGCAGACAGCGCTGGGCCTCGCGTTGCGCGTTGGCTTTGGTGTAGCCGCGCACTGCGTCGAGCGGGATGATCGTGGCCGAGGCCTTGTCGTCGGTGCGCGTGTACAGGCAGGACTCGATAGAGCCCTCGCCGACCCGCGCGGCCGTCAACGACACGCCCTGCAGATACCGGTCGATGGAGATCGCGGCGCGTCGGCCGTCGGCGATCGAGTCGATGGCTTTGGCGTCGTGCCCGCGCAGCAGGCTTCCACCGGCGAACACGCCGTCGCGGCCTGTCGCAAAGGTGATGGGGTCGACGGCGATTTGACCGGCCGGGTCGAGGCTGAGCCCGAACGTCGCACCTGACTCCGCGCCGACGGCGAGGTAGACCGCCTCGTTGTGATCGCGCAGTTCGTCGAGCGTCAGCGCCCCGCCGACAGGCGTGTTGAGGTGGATCGCGATGCCGAGCGCTTCGATCGCGCCGACCTCGATCGTGATCAGGCTATGCGGCAGGCGTTCTTCGGGATAGCTCCACAGCCGGCCGCCGAGCGGATCGATGGCCTCGTAGATGGCGACGCTGTAGCCCTTGCGCGCGAGGTCGTGAGCGGCGGTCAGGCCGCTCAGCCCGCCGCCGACGATGGCCACATGCTTGTTGCGCTTCGGCACCGGGCGCGTCTTCTCGGACCTGAGCGTGCCGTAATCGACGCAGGCGCGCTCGAGGGCCGCGATCTCGATGGCGGCATCCTTGCCGTCGCCGGCTTTGACCTCACCGCGCTTGCAGACGGGCTGGCAGGGTTGTTCGCAGATCCGGCCGATGATGCCGGGAAAGGGCAGAGCCTTGCGGAGCGTTTTCAGGGCGGCATCGGCGTCGCCGTTGCCGAACTCGAGCAGCACGCCGCGCACGTCGACGTGGATCGGGCAGGCCGCCGTGCAGGGCGGCGCACAATCTTGAATGCACTGTTCCTCGAGGGCGCGCAGTTCGTTTTGTTCCATGCTGCCTCCGATTCCAAGAGGAAGAGATGCCGAAGCCTTGTGGTGTCGCCCTCGGCGGCACCACAAGGCTTCGACCTGCACTTATCTTGGGACTGAGTCGCGCACCAGCGTCACCCGGCGCAGGCCGGTGCGTTTGTCGTGCAGGGCCGAGCCCTGGGCGACAGCGTGCCAGACGAAATCGAGATCCTCGATCACGGATCCGGCCAGCACGCTCACGCCGTAGTCGAACAACACCGGGCTGAGCGGCGTGCTCGGCCCGATCATGATGACTGTGGCGTGTGCCGGGAAGAGTTTCGCGAGTTCATCAAAGGTGTGATTGACGAACGTCGAGGAGGTCAGGCCGATCACGTCAGCCGTGGGCAACACGTCGGGTGCCGCGTCGGCCGGGAGGTCGCCGGGGCCGGGCTCGAGCTCGAGCACCGACAGGCGCCCGGCGGCCGCACGCAGCTTGTCGGTGAAGTTGAAGTGCCCGACAAGCGCGACGTGCCTGTCGCGTCCGCGCTCCATCAAGACGTTGAGCGCGTTGACCTCGACGCCCGGGCCGGCTCGCAAGGCGCACAGGGCATTGACGGCCGCCAGGCCGATGCCGGCCTCGAGCGGCCGCGGCGCGCGCAGGCGCTCACTCAGCGCCTGAGTTGTTTGTTCATGCAGCAGGCCCGCGCCCGCCAGTTCGATCGCCTGACAGCAGGAGGCGTCCTGGATGGTGCTGGCCAGCCCGATGGATGCTCCGACTTTCACGGCCGTCCAATACAGGCCGACCTGCACGCCATCCACTGGGAGGTCGCCAGCCGAATGGCTCGCTGCGATCAGGTCATCGATGGCGGACATGGGTGCGCTCCGTGTCGGGCTGGTTGTACGTGGATGGCGCGGATCCGAACGGATTCCGCGGAATCTTTCGAGTCGGCACCATCCGCGTGCGTGTGAAGCCTATAACGGCAAAGCCAGTCCCCTAAGCGATGAACGGCACTTCAAGGAAGTGCCGTTCATCGTCTCCAGCCTTCCGCGGTCCGTCGTCTGTCGTCCGCGGTCTTGCGCTTACGCCGGAACGGCCTCGCCGTCACCGGCAAGTTTCTTGAGCCCGGCGAGCACCTTCTCCGGCCGAGCCGGCAGGTGGGTGATGCGGACGCCCGTCGCGTTGTAGATCGCGTTCATGATCGACGCGTGCGGCGACGTCAGCGGCAGTTCGCCGACCGCGCCGGCGCCGTGCGGGCCGTCAACGCGGGCGTTCTCGAAGTAGTAGATGTCGAACTTGTCCGGGATGTCCTTGGCCATGGGCAGACCGGCGCCGAGCATGGTCTGGTGCTTCTCGATGTCCTCGAAGTCCTCGGTCAGCGCCAGGCCGATACCCTGGGCGACGCCGCCGTAGATCTGGCCGTCGACCACGAGTTTGTTGTTGATCTTGCCGACGTCGGCCATGACCGTCATGCCCTCGACCGTGGCCTTGCCCGTCTTGGTGTTGACGGCGACCTCGGACATGAACATGCCGTACATGTAGACCGCGAACGGCTTGCCCTGGGCGTTCTCGTCGCAATTGGTGTTGTTCGACGCCGCCCACTTGCCGACGAAGTGCGTCGGCTCCTTGGCCGCGACCTGCTCGGCATACGTGCGGAACGTGCCGTCAGCCTTCTTCAGGCCGGCGACGAGCGCCTCGCAGGCCGCCTTGATGGCGTTGCCGATGACGACCTGGCTGCGGCTGCCGCCCGACGGACCGCCGTTCGGGGCCTTGCCGGTGTCGTTCAGGATCCAGCGGATCTTCTCGGGCGCGATCCCCATCGGGCGCAGCGCCTCGTGAGCCGTGCCAACGGCGCCCATCTCGGCGCCCTGGCCGTGATCCTGCCAGGTCGTGGCGACGGTCACCGTGCCGTCTTCGTTCAGATCGGCCCAGGCCTCGGCGCCGTCGACGCCGTCAAGGCCGGCGCCGTACACGCCGAGCGAGATGCCCACGCCCTTCTTGACGTCGGGCGTCGATTCGGCCTTGGCCTTCTCGAGCGCGGCCTTGTACAGCGGGCGCATCTTCTCGACCATATCCGGGAACGGATAGACCTCGGGTTCCTGGCCGGTCGGGGTCGTGGAGCCCGGTCGATAGACGTTGCGGGCGCGGAACTCGAGCGGGTCGAGGCCGACCTTCTCGGCGAGTTCGTCGATCAGGCTCTCGGAGGCCAGGAAGGACTGCGGCGAGCCGTAGGCGCGGAACGCGGCGCCCCAGACGTGGTTGGTCGCCACGGTGCGGCCGCGGCCGCGGATCGACGGGATGTGGTAGCCGGCGCCGATGAACTGCGCGCCGCGCAGGGTCAGCAGGTCGCCGAACTCCGAGTAGGGGCCGTGGTCGACGAGCCAGTCGCTCTCCATCGCCAGCAGCTTGCCGTCCTTGTCAGCCGCCATCTTCAGATCGATGAACCACGGCGAGCGCTTGCCCGTGTAGAACATGTACTGGCGATAGCTGTAATCCAGGAAGACCGGGTGGCCGGTGGCCATGCAGGCCACGCCGACCAGGGCCTCGAGGGTCGGGCTGAACTTGTAGCCGAACGTGCCGCCGGCCGGGTTGAGCACCAGGCGCAGCTTCTCGGGTTCGATGCCGAGGCCGGGCGCGATCATGTACGTGTGCAGGTACAGGCCGATGCTCTTGGAGTGGATCGTCAGGCGGCCCTGCTCGTCGAAGTAGGCGAAGCCGTTGTCGCCCTCGATCGTCAGGTGCGGCTGGCGCTGCAGATAGAAGCTGTCTTCAGCCACGAACGGGGCAGACGCCATGATGTCCTTGGTGTCCGGGCCCTTGGCGATCTTCTGCTCGAAGTAGATGTTCGGCGTGCCGGGGTGGATCTCGATCGCATCGTCGGCGGCGGCCGCGAGGCCGTTCATGTAGGCCGGCAGCACTTCGAGCTCGACCTTGACCTTCTCGGCTGCAGCCTGAGCCTGCTCGGGCGTGTCGGCGCAGACGATGGCGATGGCGTCACCGTACTGGAAGACCTTGGTGTCGCACAGGATCGGTCGATCCCAGCCGTCGCCCTTGTTGGTCGGGAAGGTGATCAGCCCGGTGATGCGGTTCTTACCCTTGACGTCCTTGTGCGTGACGACCTTGGCGACGCCCGGCATCTTCTCGGCTTCCGAGGTGTCGATGCTGAGGATGTTGGCGTGCGAGACCTTGGCCTGGACGAGCGCCAGGTGCAGGGTGTCCGGCGGGAGCTTCAGGCCAAGGTCCTGGCCGAAGTCCAGATTGCCCGTGACCTTGGCGACGGCCGTCGGGCGCGGATACTTGGTGCCCCAGATGCGACCGTCAGCCGGCATCTGGAATTCCATCGACTCGGGCTTGACCTCGCCGCGGAGCAGGGAGGCGGCGTCCATCGCGGCGTCGACGATCTGCTTGTAGCCCGTACAGCGGCAGGCGTTGTGGTGCTGGGTGAACCAGGTGCGGACCTCTTCGCGGGTCGGCTGGGGGTTCTTGTCGAGCAAGGCCTTGATCGAGACCACGAAACCGGGGGTGCAGAAACCGCATTGAGTCGCTCCGTTGGCGACCATCGCGAGCTGGATCGGATGCAGGTGACCGGGCTGGCCGACGCCCTCGACCGTGACGACTTCGGCGCCATCCGGCACACGGGACATCTTGGTCACACAGGCCAGGGTCAGTTTGCCATTCACCAGGACCGAGCAGGCGCCGCAATGGCCTTCGGCGCACGAAACCTTGGTGCCCGTGAGGGTCAACTGCCGGCGCAGCACGTCGGCCAGCGAGGCCTCGGGGCTGGCGATCACCGTGCGGTTGACGCCATTCACTACTAGGGCTTTCTTATCCATAGCGATCGTCTCCTTGTTGTCACAAGGCGACACCGCCCCGTGACCCAAACCGGATGGGGAAAACCACAATCACCGGATCGCGCAAGCCCATGACTCGCAGCGCCGGTGCATGTTCCACTTTCAGTCGGCCAGGTGACGGGCCGGCGGTTTCTTTGGAGAAGTCGCTATGTTTTGGTAACATAGCGGCACCCAAAAGTGTAGAACGGTCCCCTGATCGGGCCGTCTGCAATTCATCACTGGTATGGTCTGACAGGAATCTAATCAGCGGGTGAATAGCAGGACGGGAAGCGTCAGCGTGTCTCCCTCTGCCTCTCAAGCAAACCTCCTATCGCCTGAGCACCTGATCCTCGGGCTCTTGAAGCTCGCGCCCGCACATGGCTATGAGCTTCAGCAGCGCATCACACGCGACCTTGGTCAGCTCTGGCATCTGCACTTCAACCAGATCTATGGCATCCTTCACCGCCTTGAAGCCGAAGGGAAGGTGGCGGGCGTGTTCGAAAAGGGGAACAACGCCCCGACCCGCCGCCGCTACCACGTGACGTACGCCGGCGAGAGAGTCTTCGAGACCTGGCTGCACACTCCGACCGCGAGCAGCGTCCGCATCATCCGCATCGAGTTCATCACGCGCCTGTACTTCGCCAGGCAGTCCTGCCCGGAACTTGTCGACCAGCTTTTAGCGGAGCAGGTCGCGGCCACCCGCCAGAGCCTGGCGCAGCAGCAGGCCATCCTGACGGGGACGGACGCCGAACAACCCTTCAATCGCCTGGGAGTCGCGCTGCGCATTCGTACGCTGACCGGCGTCCTCGGATGGCTCGAGGATTGTCACGAGGTGTTGCGGTGAGCCTCTTTCACTGACCCTTTGTCCATGTGACTTCCTGTCGCCCGACAGGATCCGTTCGGCCTGGCGCTCTGTCAACGATCCCCGAGAGCGATGCGCCGACCGGCGCTACATCGTTGTTGTCACTGGCGACCATCCGATCACCCGTCGATCATCGACACCCGCTTCAGGATGGCAGCGTGCAGGCTGCGGCGGCCCGATCACGGGCGCGCTGATCGAAGATGCGCTGTCGAAGGCGGGCCTCTACCCGGCCCTGACCACGCATGGCGGTGTTCTCGCGAGCGCTGCGGCCTCCGGACACTGTCCGCAGCTTCCCGAGCTGGCCACAAACATCAGAGACCTGCAGGTGCATGACCGCGGCACGTTCGACGGTTCCGTCGCGTTCGCGGGGTGGCGGCGGCCGAACGCGCGTTGGCGCGGGCCGCAATGCGGGCGAGCTGAAGGGTGATCGACTCGTTACCTGCCTTTCAACACACTCTTTCCGAGAAATCTGCGTAATCCGCAGCTAAAATCCCGGCGCTGAGGTCGCGCCGCGGCTGAACGTGGCTATCATTGAAACATGTCCATGTCGTGGGCCTCGCAACTGATCACTCGACTGACGCGAGCGCATCCGGCCGAGTTGAGCCAACCGACCTGGTTTCAAGAGGAAGCCCGGGCTGAGCGCTTTGTCGGGTTGACGCGGGTCGTCGTCCTTACGGTCTGGCTGGTCGTGACAGGCGCCGTCAGCGGATCGGTGCCCTTGATCGCCAACCTGTCGAACGTGGGGTTGGGCGCGCTCTGGTGGTTGTGGTCCATTGTGTACTGCGTCATCCTTCTGCGCCGGCCCTACGGCTCGCCGTACAAATTCATGTCGACCACGGTCGACATGTTGATGATCACGCTCATTCTCTTTGTCTACCAGTTCGGGATGGGCTATTCGACGACGCTCAAGGCCCCGGCTTTCATGGCCTATCTGGTGCTCGGGTTCATGTCGGCCTATCGCTACAGCGTCGCACTGCCGCTGTATTCGGCGGCGTTGGCGATGATCGGCTTCGGCTCACTCGTGATTTACTTCCTGGTCACCGGCAACATCGCGTTCGGCCTGTCGTTGCAGTCGTACACGAGCCCTGTGGTGAGCCCGTCGGTGATCGTGTTCCAACTGGCCTTCATCGCGGGCTCCGGCATCATCGGCGCGTTCTACGCACACAACACACGCCAGTTGGTCGATCGCCAGGTGGCGTACGAGATCGCCATCGAGCGCGAACGACAACTCGCGCGCACCGACAGCCTAACGGGCCTCTTCAACCGCCGACACTTCCTCGATCTCGGCGAGCATGAACTCGCCTCGACGCGGCGCTATCACAGACCGCTTGGCCTGATCCTGTTCGACATCGATCACTTCAAGCAAATGAACGACCGATGGGGGCATGCCCTGGGCGACGACGTCCTCAAGCTGGTCGCCGACGTCGCCCGCGCGCATCTGCGTGAGGCCGACGTGCTCTGTCGCTACGGCGGCGAGGAGTTCGCCGTGCTGTTGCCGGACACCGGAGCCCTTCAGTCGCGGGTAGTGGCCGAGCGGATCCGCACCACGCTCGAGGCTTACGACATCAAGACCGGCACGGATGTCATCAACGCCACGATCAGCCTGGGCATCTCGGAGCTCGCGCCCAACGACGACCTGATGTCCCTGATCCATCGCGCCGATCAGGCCATGTACGCGGCCAAGCGCGCTGGACGCAATCAGACCATCGTGGCCACAGGCACAGAAGCCCGCGCCTGACCCAGAGCGTTCAGGGCACTTCAGATCGAGTAAAGCTTCGCGGAGTTGTCGTACAGGATGGCTCGCGCGGCCTCTTCGGCCTCCGTCGCCGTCAGCGCACCGATCGACACCGACTCGTCGAGCACCTGGCCGAGCCCCCAACGACCCCAGCGCGCCGCCAGCCAATAGATATCGGGCACGCTGTACGCGTCGGTCGAGAACAGCACCTTGGTGAAGGGCGTCAGCGCCAGCGTCTGGCGCCAGACCGCCGGGATGTCGATCGTCGCGAACGGAACAGCCAGGCCCACATCCATCCACACGTTGTGATAGATCGACGCCAGGTAGCCGAGCTCGCGTACGTACGGATAGCTGGCGTGCAGCAGCACAAACGGCACGTTGCGGAACTTGCCGCTCTCGAGCGCGGCGCGCAAGTGCAGCGGATTGGCATACCACATATCGAGGTCGTTATCGCCCAGGCCGGTGTGGAACTGCACCGGCATCGCCGACCGCTCGGCGATCTCGAGCGCGCGCACGACCAGCCAGTCGTTGAGCGGTTTGTCGGCCAGACGCACCTTGCCTTCACGGGCGACGGTCGTGCGGGCGCGGTTGTAGGCCTCGATCGCATTGCCCTTGCTCGGCGCCGCCGGGATCGCCAGGCCGGTGCGGTAGGCGATGATGCTCTTGAGCCCGACGTCGCCATGTTGGCGGGCCGCCTCGACGCGCGCGCTGAATGCGTCGGCGAACCCCTCGAACGTGGTGTGCTGGGCGATCAGGTCCTGCGCCAACACCTCGAGCCGCAGCACGGGCTCGACGCGCACGCCCGGCAGCAGGGCGCGCATCCCATCCACCGACATCCGTCCCGCGCCGCTCAGACCGTAGTCGATCAGCAGCGTCTCGATCCTGGCGTCGGCGAACATGGCCCGGCTCAACTCGTCCATCGACCGCGCCGCGCGCGCCGTTATCACGGCGTCGGCCGTCGGCTCGCAGCCCAGGAAACCCGCCAGTTCCTTGATCGCCCAACGGTAGAAGATCGAGTTCGCGGTGTGCTCGGCCACGATCGTGTCGTCGCCGCCCTCGCTGAACAGGCGCTGGTAATCGAACGGCGTGTACGGGCCGTCGTGCTCGACGAACGAATGGCAGTGGTGATCGAGGATGGGGTAGGTGCTCAGGTCCATGGTGCCTCTTGGGCGGCGAAGGGCGAGGAGCGAGGGGCGAGGGGCGAAGGCGCGGTAGCGTTCGCCCTTCGCCCCTCGCCCTTCGCCCCTCTGTCTTTCAGAATTTCCAAAAGTGATGCTTCAGCTCGAACGCCGTATCGTGCTGGCTGAAAGTCTCCTGCTCGAGGCGCTTGACGGCGATGTAGGAGCGGGCCAGCCCCGGGCCGAGCGCATCAAGCAGCACCGAGTCCTTCTCGAGGTTGTCGAGGGCGGCGCCGAGCGAGGTCGGAAAACGCTTGATGCCGAGGGCTTCGCGCTCAGCGTCGCTGTAGTTGGCGGGATCGATCAGCACCGCAGCGGGTGGCGTCAGCTTGCGGCGCACGCCATCGAGGCCGGCGGCCAGCAGGCCGCCGAGCGAGAGGTACGGGTTCGACGACGCGTCGCTGGCCTTGAGCTCGGCGTTGGTCGAGCCGCTCGGGTCCGACTTGAACTTCGAAGGCACGCGCACGGCGGCCTCGCGATTGTCGGGCCCCCAAACCGTGAAGGCCGAGCTCCAGAAGTGCGGCTGCAGTCGGCGATACGAGTTGACGCTCGGGCAGGTGAGCGCCAGTAGCGCCGGCAGGTGCTCGAGGATGCCTGCAATGAAGTGATAGCCGAGCTGGCTCAGGCCATACTCGTCGCGCGGGTCGTACATGGCGTTCTTGCGGCCGGCTTTGTCCCACAGACTGAAATGGATGTGAGCGCCGTTGCCGGCCTGGTCGGCCCAGGGCTTGGGAGCGAGCGACGCGTACAGGCCGTGGTTGTAGGCCACGTTGCGCACGGTCTCGCGGTAGTAGACCTGGTTGTCGGCGGCGCGGAGCGCATCGGCATGCCGGATCGGCAGCTCCTGCTGGCCGTGGCCCAGTTCGGGATAGTACTGATCGATGCCCATGCCCTGAGCCTCGAACGCGGCGATGATGTCGTCGATCACGCGCGCCGAGAGGGTCATGCCCGTGGTCGCGAAGCACAGCGCCTCGTCGAGCGGCACGAAGGCGCCGTCGGCCTCCTTGCGCGCCAGGCTGAACTCGATCTCGAACACGGCCTGGGTGCTGAAGCCCTCGGCCGCGCAGGCCGCGATCTGGCGCTTGAGGAACGAACGCGGGCAGGCTTCCCAGGGCGAGCCGTCGTGGTTGAGCATGTCGACGGTCATGGCAGCGCTGTTCGGCGCGTAGGGCAGGATCTTGAACGTCTCGGGATCCGGCATGAGCCGGATCTCGCCGACCGGGCCCATGCCATCGACGGCGGCCAGCTGGTCCATCATGTTCATGGCCTGCATGGCCTTGGTCAGGCCGATTCCATCGGTGATGCGGTTGCGCAGGTGCGCGATGTGCGTGGCCTTGCCGCGCGTCACGCCCCCGTTGTCGGTGTAGAGAAAGCGCACGAGGCGCACGCCGGCCTTCTCGGCCTGCGCCGTGACCCTGTCTGCTGGAGTGGTGGCTCGCTTGGCCATGTGATCTGATCCCCTTTATCAGATGAACTCGAAGTACTCGGCCCGCTCCCATTCGTGGACGGCGTTCGGGAACTCCGGGCTGTCGTAGTACGGGACGGCGGCGCGGGCTTTGCCGATCTCGTGGCGCTTGACCGCCGTGAAGAGCTGGATGAACTCCGCGCCGAGCGCATCGCGCAATGCGGCATCTGCGTCGAGCGCGTCGAGCGCGCCCTCGAGCCGCGTCGGCAGATCGGTGACCCCGGCCAAGCCGTAGGCCATGCCTTCGACCATGGCCGGCGGCTCGATCTTGTTCTTGATCCCGTCGAGGCCAGCGGCGACGGTGCTGGCCAGCACCAGATACGGGTTGGATCCGCCGCCGGGCAGCCGGTTCTCGATGTGGGCCGAGGCGCTGCCCGGGCCCTTGATGCGGAAACCGACGGTGCGGTTTTCGACGGCCCAGGTGGCGTTTGTCGGCGCGAACGAGTACAGCTTGTAGCGCTTGGCGCAGTTGACAGTCGGCGACGCGAAGGCCGTGAGCGCCGCGGCGTGTGCGATCAGGCCGCCCAGCCACCAGCGACCGACGTCGGTCAACGGCGAGCCATTGGCGCTCTGCAGGGCGTTGCGCCCGTTCTTCAGTTCGTACAGGCCATGGTGAAAGTGGCAGCCGTTGGCGCTCTGGTCGGCGTAGGGCTTGGTCATGAACGAGGCCATGTAGCCGTTGCGCTGCGCGATCTCCTTGACGCCGTTCTTGAACGTGAAGGCGTCGTCGGCGGCCGTGATGCCGCGGGCCGGCGCGAAGTTGATCTCCATCTGGCCGGGGCCGTACTCGGCGTTCGACGTGATGATGTCGACGCCGACGGCGCTCATCTGCCGCAGGATCTGATAGACGAGCGCTTCATTGAAGCTGTTGCGCAGGGTCGAGAAGATCTGGATGCCGGGGAAGGGCGCCTCGCGCGTGGCGGCGTCGACGAAGTAGCACTCGTACTCGAATCCCGAGTACAGGCCGTAGCCCGTCGCGGCCAGCGCTTCGAGCTGGCGGCGCGCGACGAGCCGCGGCGCGGCCAACGCCGGCGTTCCATCCTGAAAGTACGGTTCGCACAACAGCCGCGCGGTCTTGTTGGCCCAGGGCAGGACGCGGTAGGTCTCGAGATCGGGCTTGATCCGACTGTCTGGAAAGCCGCGCTCCTCGAGGTAGCCGGTGCCCGGCGCGACCCCGGCCTGCGCGTCGAAGCCGAGCTGGCCGAGCAGGAAGTTCAGGCCGCGCTCCGCGAACTCGCGCACGTGTCGGGTCGGGATGGTCTTCGAGCGCGCGATGCCGTGCGTGTCGGATTGCTCGAAGCGCACGAAGTCGATGCCGTCGCTGCGCAGCGTGCGTTCGAGGCTCGTGATCGGGTCGATGCGTCGGGGGGCAGGTTTTCGAGTGGCCATGGGGTGTTCCTTGAAGGCGCGTCAGGCGGCGGCGCGCAGGATCCTGGAAATCAGCCCGGCGACCAGCGCCGAACGCGGCGCCAGGCTGTCGATTTCGATGTATTCGTCGGGGCTGTGGTCGAGCCCGCCGATCGGGCCGAGGCCGTCGAGCACCGGCACGTCCCAGCCCGCAATCACGTTGGCATCCGACGCGCCGCCGGTCGCGGCGTCGTTCACGGTGAAGCCGCTGTCTCGAGCGGCAGCTTGAGCGAGCGCGACGAGCCGCGCGATCGCTGGCGTGCGTGCCATCGGCGGATAGCTGAAGCTGCCGCTCAGGGTCAGGCGCGCGCCGGGCAGGATCGGCTGCAACTTCTCGAGCGCGGCCTGCACGGCCTTGGCGCCGGCGGCGTCGATGGCGCGCACGTCGAACTCGACCCAGGCCGAGTCGGGCACGACGTTCGTGGCGATGCCGCCGCCGATCAGGCCGGCGTTAACAGTGACGCCCGGCTCGAGGCCGTTGAGCGCATGCAGGGCCTCGATCTGGCGCGCGATCTCGAGCACGGCGTTGATGCCCTTCTCGGGCTCGACGCCGGCGTGCGCGGCGCGGCCAATGGCCGTGAGCCGATACTCGCCCGAGCCCTTGCGAGCGCTGACGATGTCGCCGTTGGCGCGGGCCGACTCGAGCACGAGCACGGCATCTGCGGCGCGCGCGAGCGGCTCGCAATACTTCCGCGACTCGGGCGAGCCGACCTCTTCATCGCTGTTGAAGAAGAACGTCAGCTCGCCGAAGCCGTCGAAGCCCGACTCTTCAAGAGCGCGCATGGCATACAGGCCGACGACCAGGCCGCCCTTCATGTCGCACACGCCCGGGCCGATCAGGCGATCGGGTCCGATCGGGCGATCGGCCTCGACGCGCAGCGGCCGCTCCGCGACGGTGCCCGGCGGATAGACGGTGTCGAGGTGGCCCATCAACATCACGCGGCCGGCGCCTGTGCCGCGGAGCGTCGCGCGCCAGCAATCGCCGTAGGTTGAGAGCGGCAGGCGCTCGACCCCCCAGCCCCAGCCCGCGCAGCGTTCGGCGATCAGCATGCCCACCTGATCGACGCCGGCCTTTGTCGCCGTGCCGCAGTCGATGCCACACCAGGCGCGCAGGTCCGCGAGCATCTCGGGCAGGCGAGCGGTGAGTGACGGAAGTAGAGTCATCAGGTCAGGCTGAGTGGCCTCTCCCGGCCCCTCCATGGAAGCCGCGAAGCGCGCTTCCATGGAGGGGAGAAGGAGCCTTTGAACAGGTCGAAGACTTTCCTCCCGGGAGAGCGTCCAGCATCGCGATACGTCTCGCTACCCGTGACGCCTTCTGGGGAGGGCCAGGAGTGAGCTTACGGCGCCGGCACCTTCTCAGGCACGATTTCGGCGCCGAGCGTGTACGCGCCATCCTTGAGCGCGATCATGGTGACGGCCTTCTGCGGCACGTTGACGCCTTCGCCGAACGTGATCGAACCGGTCACGCCCTTGAAGTCCTTGGTCTCGCCGAGCGCCTTGATCACCGCGGCCTTGTCGGTCGAACCGGCGCGCTTGATCGCGTCGACCAGCAGGTAGACGGCGTCATAGCCGAGGCCCGCGAAGGCGTTCTCGGGGGCCTTGCCGTATTCCTTCTGGTAAGCCTCGAAGAACTTCTTGTACGAGTCGGTTCCGGCCGTCGCGTCATTGAGCGCGTGAGTGGTGAAGAAGACGTTGTTGGCCGAGGCGCCCGCAGCGGCGACCCAGGTGGGATCGTCGTAGCCGTCGCCGCCGATGATCGGGCCCGTCAGGCCGGCAGCGCGGAACTGCTGGACGACGGCGCCGACGTTGTAGGGCATGGCCGACACGTAGTAGAACGCGGGCTGTTCGGGCAGGGCCTTGATCTTGGCGATCTGTGCCGAGAAGTCCGTGGCCGAGTCTTCATACTGATCCTCAAGCACGATCGTGCCGCCCATCTCGGTGAAGCGCGCCTTGAAATAGCCGCCCAGCAGAGTGGTGTACTCGACGCCCTTGTCCCACAACAGGTAGGCCGTCGGGCCGAAGGTCTTGTAGCCGTATTCGGCGCCGGCCGCGGCCTGGACGTTGTCGCCGAAGCAGGCCAGGAACAGGTTCGGCCCAACCTGCGAGGGGATCTTGGGCGAGGTGGCGCCGGCAATCACGTACGGGATGCCGGCGGCCGCAACAGTCGGGCCGGCGGCGAGCACCGAGTCTGTGTCGGTGAAGCCGACCATCGCCACGACCTTGTCTTCCTCGACGAGTTGCTTGGCGATCTGGGCCGTGACGTCCATCTTGTACTGGCTGTCGCGGACGATGAAGTCGATCTGCTGGCCGAGCACGCCGCCTGCGGCGTTGATCTCCTTGGCCGCCAGCTTGGCGCCGTTGGCGGCCGGCAGGTCGAGCACGCTCTCGGCGCCGGTCAGCGCGAAGCCGCCGCCGACTTTGATCGGGCCGGAGCTCGAGCCGGTGCCCCCGGTCGAGGGCGCGCAGGCCGCCAGGATCAGGCCGGCGGCCGCCAATACGCTCAGGGCTTGTCGTTTCATGTGTCTCTCTCCTTGTGAACGGCGAAAACAGACGGTCGATCGTTGGACGGCTGCGGCTTACGGGCTGCGACCACCTCCTCTCGCGAACCAGCGATTGAACGAGATCTCGCGCTGGCCCATCAGCCCCTCGCGGCGGAAGATGATGATGATCAGGAAGATCAGGGCCTGCACGATCTGGCTCAGGCCGTAGATCTGTGTGCGATCGGCGATGCGGCGCAGTTGATCATCGAGCACCAGCAGGAGCACGACGCCGATCACCGAGCCCGTGATCGAGCCCATGCCGCCGACGACCAGCATGGTCACGACCCGGAACGTCAGGTCGAAGTAGAAGACCTCGGGCGAGAACGACACGAGGAAATGCGCGTACAACGAGCCCGCGATCGCCGTGAACACGGCACTGATAACGAAAGCCAGCAGCCGCGGCGCCATGATGTCGATGCCGATCGCCTGCGCGGCCCAGCGATCCTCGCGCTGCGCGAGCATCTCGCGCCCAAAGGACGAGCGCTTGAGCCGCCAGACGATGTAGATCACGAGCAGCGCCCAGCCCCACGTCCACCACAGATCCGTGTACGGCGTGACGTTCGAGAAGGTCCGAGAGCCGCGCGTGAAGTTGTCGGCGTTGACCAGGATGATGCGCACGATCACCAGGAAGCCGAGCGTGGCCACCGAGACGTAGTTGCCGTTCAGGCGCATCAGCACAAGCCCGACGCCGACCGCGATCACGCCCACGATGACCGCCGCGATCAGGGTCGCGATCAGGAAGCCGAGCGGGAACGGCCCGAGCATCGTGTCGAGGTGCACGCCCGCCAGCCAGGGCGGCAGGTTGGGCAGGTAGTTGCCCTTCTCCTTCAGCGGCAGGGTCAGGATCGCGCTGATGTACGCGCCCAATGCCATGAAGCCGATGTGCCCGAGCGAGAACACACCAGTGAAGCCGGTCGCCAGGTTGAGGCTGACCGTCAGGATCACGAAGATGCCGATGTTGACGAAGAAGCCCTCCCAAAACGACGAGCCGCTGGCCTGCACGCCCGCCAGCAGGGCAGCGAGGAGGACGATGGCCGCCAGCGGCCCGATCCATTGACGTGGGGTGCGCATGGCTTACTTCATCTCTTCCCGGCCGCGTTGCCCGAGCAGCCCATTGGGCCGGAACAGCAGCATGCCAATCAGGAACAGGAACACGAAGGCGTCGCGGTAGCCGCTCAGCCAGTTGGGCAGCCAGGCCTGGAGCAGTTCCTTGCCCGCCGCGCCGGCCGGGAGCAGATCGCCGATGCCGGGGATGGCCGTCAGCGTCACCTCGAGCCCGCCGAGCAAATAGCCGCCGAGCACAGCGCCGGGCAGGCTGCCGAAGCCGCCGATGACGCACGCGATAAAGGCTTTGAGCACCGGGCTGAAGCCGAGGTACGGGTTGATCTGGCCAGCCTGCACGGCTACCAACATGCCCGCGACGGCGGCCATGCCCGAGCCGATGGCGAAGGCCGTGGCGATCGTGCGGTTGATGTCGATGCCCATCAGCCGCGCGGCCGTCAGGTCCTCAGCCGCGGCGCGCATCGAGAGGCCGAGCGTGGTGCGCGTGACGAACCAGGTCAGCGCGCCGAGCAGCACGACGCCGGTCGTCAGGCTGACGATGTTGAGCTTCGAGACGGTCAGCGGCCCGAGCTGAACGACTCCCGCGAGCGCCTCGGGCGCCGGGAAGTTGATGACCAACGGCATCGCCAGGATGCGCGTGGTCACCAGGGTGCCGTTCTGCAGGATCTGGCCGATGGCGAACGAGGTCAGCAGCGCCGCGACTTCGGGCGCGCCGCGGATCGAGCGATAGCCGACGCGTTCCATGATCAGGCCGATCACCACAGTGCCCAGGATCGACAGGATCGGGATAAGCGGCAGCGGCAGCCCGGCCGCCAGGCCTGCGTAGGCCAGATACGCGCCGATCATCATCAGGTCGCCGTGGGCGAAGTTGATCAGGCGCAGGATGCCGAACACCATCGCCAGGCCGACGGCCATCAAGGCGTACAGGCTGCCCTGGCTGACGGCGTTGATCGCCTGCTGCGCGAAATAGATCACAAGGGTCATGGCGTTATGCGCCCCCCAGATAGGTCGCCTCGACCTGCGGATTGGTCTTCAGTTCGGCCGCGTCGCCCGCGAGCGTCACGCGCCCCGTCTCGAGCACGTAGGCGCGATCGGCCACGTTGAGCGCCAGCCGCGCGTTCTGCTCGACGAGCAGGATCGTCACGCCCTGCTTCTTGAGGTCCGCGATGACCTCGAAGATCGCGGCGACCACCAGCGGCGCCAGCCCGAGCGAGGGCTCGTCGAGCAGCAACAGCTTCGGCCGGCTCATCAACGCCCGCGCGATCGCCAGCATCTGCTGCTCGCCGCCCGAGAGCGTGCCGGCCGACTGCGCGCGCCGCTCGCGCAACCGCGGGAACAGGTCGTACATGCGCTCGGCGTCGCCTGCCGTGTCTTTGGCGCTGCGCTGCGCGGCGCCCAGACGCAGGTTCTCGGCCACGCTTAGGCCCGGGAACACGCGCCGGCCCTCCGGGCAATGCGAGATGCCCAGCCTGACGATCTCGTGAGCTTGAAGTTTGTCGAGCGCCTGCCCGGCATACCGCATCTGCCCTGCCTTCGGGCGCAGCAGCCCCGAGATCGCTCGCAGCGTCGTCGACTTCCCGGCGCCGTTCGAGCCGATCAGCGTCACAAGTTCCCCATCCTCGACGCGCAGCGACACGCCCTTCAGCGCGAGGATGTTGCCGTAAGCCACCTGCAGGTCGATGAGTTCGAGCACGAATGCGCTCCAATCGCCAATCGCGAATCACTAATGTCCCAGATACGCCTCGACCACCTTCGGGTCGGCTCTCACATCAGCCGGCGAGCCCGCAGCGATCATCTGGCCGTAGTTGAGCACGACGATGCGCTCGCACAGGTTCATGATCAGGCGCATGTCATGTTCGACCAGCACGATGCCGACGCCGAACAGGTCGCGCAGCTTGAGGATCAGGGCGTGCAGGGCGTCGCTCTCCGACGGGTTCATGCCGGCGGCCGGCTCGTCGAGCAGGAGCAGGCGCGGGCGCGTGGCCAGGGCGCGCGCGATTTCGAGCCGGCGCTGGTGGCCGTAGGGCAGGCCGCCGGCCGGCCGATCGGCGAATTCGCTCAGGTCGAGCAACTCAAGCAGCCGGTCGGCCTCAGCCTGGATCTCGGCTTCGGCGGCGCGGAACGTTGGCAGGTTGAGCAGCGTTGGCAACAGGCCGGCTCGCCGATGCAGCTGCGCGGCGGCGACGACGTTCTCGCGCACCGTCAACGCGCTGAAGACGCGGATGTTCTGGAAGGTGCGCGCCATGCCCAGGCGCGTGATTGCCGCCGGCGGCTGGCCGGTGATGTCCTTGCCCTGGAAGAAGATGCGGCCCTCGGTCGGCACCAGGAAGCCGGTGAGCGTGTTGAAGCACGTCGTCTTGCCGGCGCCGTTCGGGCCGATCAGGCCCACGATCTCGCCCGCGCGCACGTCGAGCGAGACCCTCGAGAGCGCCAGCAGACCGGCGAAGGCCTTGCTGATCCCCTGTGCGCTGAGCAGGGGGGCTTCGGTCGTCATAGGGCGTGAAGCTCCTCGTAAGTGGCGGCGTCGAGGTGGCCGTCGATCAGACACACGTCGCGCAAGGCTTCTTGAAAAACCGAGCGCCATATCGCGGGGTTGTCGCGGATCACGGCGACGCCGTGCTTGGTCGGCAGATCTTCGATGTAAGCGTTGGCGCGTTCTTCGACGGCCTGACAGAAGTGCGCCTCGGTCTCTTCGACGGCTTCGGCCAGCACGGCCTGAACCTCGGGCGACAGCTTTTGATACTCATGCTCGTTGATGGCGATCACGAGCCCCGGCGCGTAACCGTAGTCGAGCAGGGTGGCGTAACGCGCAGCCGTGTGCAGGTCGATCGACGCATGGTGATGCGCGGGCATCAAGAAGGCCTCGATGTCGCCGCTGCGCAATCGCTCGGCGCCATCGTTCCAGAAGGTGTGGACGGGCACGGCGCCCAGGCGCTTGCGGAGGGCGATCGCCACGTCGGAGGCGTAGGTGCGCCAACGCCGATCACGCAGGTCGGCGGGCGTGAAGACCGGGAAGGTCGAGAAGAGCAGCTCACTGCTGGCCGCCGGGTGGTGAGTCAGCGGATTGAGCAGACGGATGCCGTGGCCGAGCAGTCGATCGCGCACCTGAGTCTTGAAGAGCGGGCTGGCCAGGAAGCGATGGTAGTGCGCGGCGTCGTTGAAGAAGAACGGCTGGAAGACGACGCCGCACAGCGGGGCATAGTGCTCGACGCTGAGCAGGTCGTCGATCAACAGGTGGATCGAGCCGTCGGCCAGACCACGGACCTGGTCGTAGATCTCGCCGGGGACGGCCTGGTGGTAGATGCGGATCGAAACCTGCTGGGCGGTCTTCTCGGCGACGAGCTCGGCGAAGCGTTGAGCCGAGAGCGCCTCGAGCGACATACGGTAGATGACGGTGCCGAGCGCGCGAGCTCCAGGTTGTTCGACAAGGGCGTATTCGAGGGGCCGACCCAGGGCGTCGCACAGGCGGCGCAGGGTCGGGATCGTCGGCATCAGCGCGCCGCGTTCGATGTCGGAGAGGTGGCTGCCCGAGATGCCAACGCGGTCGGCCAGATCGCTCTGACGCAGGCCGAGCGCCTTGCGCGCCGCCCGGAGGCGACGACCGATCTCCAGCTCGATTCCCGGATGGACGTCCGCCATCAGCACATCCGCCTCATGGCCACGGTTCGGCCGTGGACTTCCGTTTGAGCGCCCATGGGCGTCAAATCGTGTGGGCTGTCCGGTGCGTCGTGGGACGGTCAGCGCCGATGATCAGGAGGGACGGTTGGCGGTGTCACGCCCACCCGGCGCCCCCTCGTCGGTCAGATTGGGTACGGCAGGAACTTAGGCTTCAGTATAAGAAGGCGCCTCATCGGGTCAATGGGCAAAACGGCGAATTTCGATGGGGCCGAAGTGGGTGAAATGACCGGATGGCCCGGCAGCGGGTGGGCGGCCGATGACGGGGCCGGTGTCGACCGTTGAGCGCGTTCTTATCCGGCTCGGCTATACTGCCGGGACGCCGATCGGGCCCGATATCGGGGCCTGAGGACCAAACGAACAGGTGCCATGACCGCCGAAACCAACGCCACCCCCGCCCTGACCACGTCGGAGCGACTGCGCAGCTGGCTGCTCCCGTTGGCCTGGCTGCAAGCGCTCGTCGCCACCGTCGGCAGCCTTTACTTCAGCGAAGTGATGGGCTACGTGCCGTGCAATATGTGCTGGTACCAGCGCATCATGATGTATCCGCTGGTCGCCATCTTCACGGTCTCGCTGCTCAAGCGCGACGGGATGGCCCGCCGTTACGGCCTGCCGCTCTCGATCTTCGGCCTGGCCATTGCGATCTTCCACAACCTCGTGTACTACGGCGTCATCTCGGAAGGCCAGGTCGGGATCTGTCTGGCCAGCGTGCCGTGCACGACGCGCTGGTTCGAGTGGTTCGGCTTCCTCAGCATCCCACAGATGTCGTTGATCGCCTTCACGGTGATCACGATCAGCCTGGCTCTGATGCGCCCGGCCCCCGAAGCCGTCGAGATCGAGGACTAGAACTGCTCGCCGCGCTCGGTGCGCTTCTTCTGGGCCCAGGCGATCAGTTCGCTGATCGGCGCTGTCGCCAGCCAGGCGAAGTGCTTGTCGGGGTCCGGCTGCGGCTCGAGCAGAACCTTCTTGACGCCGCGCAAGGCCGGGTTGGTCTCCACCCGCTGGATCGCGCGTTCGCGTACGACTGCATTGGCCATGATGTCCTCCTGCTGTGAGCGTCGCCAGACGTGGGTCTGGTGGCGCTCGCATATTGTAAGGCGGTCAGCGGCATGCTCACTTACCTGATCCACGGCCTGACCCTGGGCTTCTCGGCCTGCGTCTCGCCCGGGCCGTACCAGGCGTACCTGCTCGGCCTCTCGTCTCGAGTCGGCTGGCGGCGCGCACTGCCGGCGGCCTTCGCGCCGTTGCTCAGCGACGGCCCCGTCATCACGCTCGTCCTCGTGGTCCTGACCCAGCTGCCCGAATGGTGGTTGACCGTGCTGCGCTTCGCCGGTGGGGCCTTCTGCCTCTGGCTCGGCTACGGGGCCCTCAAGATCTGGCGCAGCGGCGCCGCGCTCCAGGCCGGCCCGGCCGATGCCACGATCTGGCAGGCCGTCGGCGTCAACCTGTTCAGCCCGGCGCCCTGGGTGTTCTGGTCGACGATCGGCGGCCCGATCCTGCTCGCCGGCTGGCGTGCTGAGCCGGCGCTTGGCCTCGGTTTTATGGTCGGTTTCTATGCCGTGCTGATTGCAGGAACGGCAGCGCTGATTGGCCTGTTCGCCACCGCCGCGCGCCTGGGCGGCCAGGTCACGCGGACCCTGAACGGGGTGGCCGGGCTGGCCCTGATCGCGTTCGGTTTGTGGCAAATCGGTCTGAGCGTCGTGCAATGGACGGGACTCAAATGGTAGAATGACCACAGGGGCGCTCCGCTAGCAGATCAGCGGGCGCCCTGTGTTGGGCCTTGCCCTTGAACCGGCGAGGCCGGAGGATAACGTCATGACCACAATGGAAGTCAACGGAACCGATCAGAAGGTGCAGGGCACCGTTGCGCTCAAACGCGGCCTCGCCCAGATGCTCAAGGGCGGCGTCATCATGGACGTCGTCACGCCCGACCAGGCCAAAATCGCCGAGGAAGCCGGCGCCTGCGCCGTCATGGCGCTCGAGCGCGTCCCGGCCGACATCCGCGCCGACGGCGGTGTCGCGCGCATGAGCGACCCCGAGATGATCGTGGGCATCATGGAGGCCGTCACGATCCCGGTGATGGCCAAGTGCCGCATCGGCCACTTCGTCGAAGCCCAGGTGCTCGAAGCCCTCGGCATCGACTACATCGACGAGTCGGAAGTGCTGACGCCGGCCGACGAGGTCCACCACGTCAACAAGCACGACTTCAAGGTGCCCTTCGTCTGCGGCTGCCGCAACCTGGGCGAGGCGCTGCGCCGCATCGGCGAGGGCGCGGCCATGATCCGCACCAAGGGCGAGGCTGGCACCGGCGACGTCGTCGAGGCTGTGCGCCATGCCCGCCAGGTGCTCGGCGACATCCGCCGCCTGCAGTCGCTGTCGGAAGACGAGATCTACACCTTCGCCAAGGAGATCGGCGCGCCGGTCGAGTTGGTTCGCGAGACCCGCGAGCTCGGCCGCATGCCGGTCGTCAACTTCGCGGCCGGCGGCATCGCGACGCCCGCCGACGCAGCGCTGATGATGCAGCTCGGCGTCGACGGCGTGTTCGTCGGCTCGGGCATCTTCAAGTCGGGCGACCCGCTCAAGCGCGCCCGCGCGATCGTCCAGGCCACCACGCACTTCCGCGATGCCAAGATCATCGCCGAGGTCAGCCGCAAGCTGGGCGAGCCCATGGTCGGGCGCACGGTCTCGTCGCTGGCCGAGGGCGAGAAGCTGGCCAAGCGCGGCTGGTAAGGCGTATCATCGTTTCGGTTCACGAACGGGGCGCCCCGCGGCGCCCCGTTCTGTTGTTTGGTGACTCTCATGCGCATCGGTGTCCTGGCCCTTCAGGGCGATTTTGCTGAACACGTGGTGATGCTGCGCCGCCTGGGCGTCGAAGGCGTCGAGGTCCGTCTGCCCGACCATCTCGCTGACGTCGACGGCCTGATCATCCCGGGCGGCGAGTCGACCACGATCGGCAAGCTGGCGACGCGCTGGGGCCTGATGGATCCGCTCCGCGACTTCGGCAAGGCCAAGCCGATCTGGGGTACCTGCGCCGGCGCGATCTTCCTCTCGAAGGACGCGCATCGCGATCAACCGCTGCTCGGCCTGATGGACATCACCGTCGAGCGCAACGCCTTCGGCCGTCAGGTCGACAGCTTCGAGGTCGGGCTGGATGTGCCTGCCCTATCTGCAGGCGAAGGTGCGCCCCTGTTCCACGCCGTCTTCATCCGCGCGCCCCTGATCGAAAAGGTCGGGGCGGGTGTCGATGTGCTGGCCCGTCTCGACGATGGCCGCATCGTCGCGGCGCGCCAGGGACATCTGCTGGCGACGTCGTTCCACCCCGAATTGACCGGGGATGCGCGGTTCCATCGGTACTTCCTGAGCCTGGCGGGATAAAGCACAGCCGCGGATTTCGCCGATCTCGCGGAAAGTGATCGAACGCGAGGGTTGGAAGCGAAAAAGTTCCTTCCGGGAAATCGGCGAAATCCGCGGCAAACACTCTCCAAGCGCTAAGATATAAGATGCGTGGTCGCCGAGGCCGCGCTTCGATTGTCATCATGGCTGTCACTGAATTCACCGTCCGCGACGTTATCCCCGGAGACAGGCGCTCGCCGTTCTTGTGGGCCTGGAGCCACGCCCGACGCAGCCCCTGGATCATGAGCATGTTCATCGGCGGGGCCGGGCTCAATGCGATCCTGGCCGCGACGCTGCCGCTGCTGATCGGCGTGGCGTACGCCGCTGTGGTGACGACGACGCCGAATGCCAACGGCCTGCTGTGGGCGGCGATCGCCATCGTGGCCACGCAATGGATCCGCTCGCTGTTCATGTTCGGCCGAAACTTCGGCGCCGAGCTGATCGGCCAGCGCATCGAGCGCGACGCGCGCAGCGAGTTGTACGCCAGCCTGCTCGGCAAGTCGATGACCTTCCACGGCCTGCGCCCGGTCGGCGAGGTGATGGCCCGGGCGACGAACGACGTCCGCGAGCTCAACCTCATGTTCAACCCGGGCATCAACCTCGTGATCGGATCGACGGCCTTTCTGATGATGCCCGTCGTCATGGCGCCGACGCTGCACCCGCAGCTCGTGATCGTGCCGGCCCTCTTCCTGATCGGCTATTTCATCTCGGTGACGCTCTATTTGCGCGAGCTCAGCCCGATCACGGACCGGGTGCGCGAGACCTTCGGCCAGATGAACTCCCGACTCGAGGAGGGGCTCGAGGGCGTCGAGACGGTCAAGGGCTTCGCGCGCGAGATCGAAGAAGGCCTGGTCTTCTCGGAGCGCGCCGGCGACTACCGCGACTCGTACGTGCACCAGGGCCGCGTCGAAGCGCGCTACATCCCTTTCCTGCTGTTCGGCCTGGCGCTGGCCTTCGGCTTCGGCCACTCGGTCTGGCTGCGCTCGACCGGAGCGATCGGCGCTGACGTGGTGGTGTCTTACAACTACCTGCTCCTGCTCTTCGGCTTCCCGGTCTTTGTCTCGCTGATGTCGTTCTCGCAGATCGCTTCGGGCATGGCGGCCGGTCGGCGCATCCTCGAGTTGATCAACACCGAGACCGAGCTCGATCAGAACCCGGCCGGCTACGCCGGGCCGATGCAGGGTGGCGTGAGCTTCGACGACGTGGCCTTCGATTACGGATCGAAGGTGGGTCTGTTGCGCGGCGTCAGCTTCAGCGTCGAGCCCGGTGAGACGGTGGCCGTCGTCGGCCAGACGGGGTCGGGCAAGTCGAGCCTGATCAAGCTGATCAACCGCACCTACGATGTCGACTCCGGGAGCGTGAAGATCGACGGCCGCGATGTGCGCGACTGGAACCTCGAGTCGTTGCGCCAACAAATCTCGATCATCGAGCAGGACATCTTCTTGTTCTCGCGCACGATCGCCGAGAACATCGCCTTCGGCCGCCCGGGCGCCACGCAGGCCGAGATCGAGGAGGCCGCGCATCTGGCTCAAGCGCATGCCTTCATCAGTCAGTTCAAGGAAGGCTACGCCACGATGGTCGGCGAGCGCGGCATCACGCTCTCCGGCGGCCAGCGCCAACGCCTGGCTCTCGCTCGGGCCTTTCTGACCAACCCACGCATCCTCGTCCTCGACGACTCGACCAGCGCGATCGACAGCGCCACCGAGGACGAGATCCAGAAGGCCATCTTCCGTGCGGCGGCCGGCCGAACGACGTTCATCATCACCCACCGCCTCTCGCAGATCCGCTGGGCCGACAAGATCGTGGTGCTGCGTCAGGGACGCGTGGCCGCGCTCGGCACGCATGAGCAACTGATGCAGACGAGCGAGCCTTACCGACGGATCTTCGCTCGCTATGCATGAGAGCCTTATCATGTCGATAAAGCCAACCTGCTCAGGCGGATCGCTGCGCCCTTAACGTTCGTTTTACCCTGCTTTTCCCCTAAATTAAGTGGACAGCCCCGGGCGGCCGGCGTAGGCTGAAACCAGCACTGCGCTCGCCACGCCGCTCGCCTTTCTTCAAGCGTCGAACCCTTTGGTCGAGCGCGGGTGCCTCTATGTGGAGCCGCCGGGCACGTCATCTTCCGTGTCGGTTCCGGAGCCCTGGATGTCTCGAACCGCTTCTTTCGGCAACCGCCTCGAAACTCGTCTGACCATCAGCTTTGTGGGCCTTGCTCTTCTCACATCCGCCTTGTTGACCGCCACGCTGTACTTCACGGCGCGGGGCCAGATCCGGTCGATGATCCGCGAGCGACTGCGCGACGCCGTCAGCCTGACGGCGCTGCAGGTCAGCGGCGATCTGCATGCCCAGCTCCAGAATCCTGAAGACGAGGACACCGACGCCTACCGACAAATCCGCGACGTCCTGCGCGCCGCGCGCGATGCCGCCACCGACGTTCACTTTGCGTACACGATGCGGCGCGGCGCCGACGGCCAGTACCGGTTCATGGTCGATGCCGAAGAAAACCCTGAGGACGTCTCCCACCTGGGCGACCTGTATGATGAGCCGAGCCAGGAGCTTGTCGATCGCTACGACGGCATGACCGAGAGCTATGCCGAGACCGACTTCTACACCGATGAGTGGGGCACCTGGCTGAGCGGTTATGCCCCGATCTACACCTCGGACGGCAGCTTCGATGGCGTCGTCGCGATGGACATCAGCGTCGATAAGGTCCAGGCGGCCGAGTGGCAGCTCCTGCTCTATGCGCTCGCCGCGTTCGCCCTGATCGCGCCGATCGCTGTCGTCACGGCGCTCTATGTGGCCCGGCGCATCGCGCGCCCGATCGTGACGCTGGCCGGGGCGATCGCCAACGTCGCGACGCGCGACCTCCCGGCCATGGCCGAGGCGATGGCGGCCCTGGCCCAGGGCGACCTGACTCAAGCCGCCGAGATCCAGGCCCGCGAACTGCCCCCGGTCGATGCCATGGCCGGCCGCGAGATCCAGGATCTGGCCGGCGCGTTCAATCAGCTGATCGCCAGGCTGCGCGACATCGGCCAGGGCTTCAGCACGATGACTGACCAACTGCGTCGTTCGGTGGGCGCGATCACGTCAAACGCCAATCAGCTCGAAAGAGCGGCGGACGGCCTGCGCGCTCTCTCCGACGAGAACCGCGATGGCGCCGAGCAGATCAACGACACGCTGCGGCGCATCGCCACTGGCACGACCGAACAGGCCAACTCGGCCTCGACCACAGCGGCTTCAATGAACGAGATGCGCCGCGCGATCGACGGCGTGGCGCGCGGCGCGCAAGATCAGGCCATCGCCGTGGCGTCCACCACACAGGGCCTTCACCGGTTGACCGATGCCGTCAACGGCATCCATCAGGGCGCACGCACTCAGGCCGACGAACTGGCGCGCGCCAGCGCCGCCCAGTCACAACTGCGCCTGTCGCTCGAGGAAGTCGAGGCGGCGACCCGCGCCATCTTCGAAGCCGCGCAGGAGTCGTCGCGGTCAGCCGAAGCCGGGGCGCGGCTGGCGTCGCAGAGCATCGGCGACATGAGCCGCGTGCAACAGGCGACAGCGGAACTGGCCGGAAGGGTGCGCGACCTCGGCCGGCACTCGAGCCAGATCGGCGCCATCGTCGAGACCATTGACGACATCGCCTCGCAGACCAACCTGCTCGCGCTCAACGCCGCGATCGAAGCCGCGCGCGCCGGCGAGCATGGCAAAGGCTTCGCTGTCGTGGCCGATGAGGTGCGCAAGCTGGCTGAGCGCTCGGCGCAGGCCACCAAGGAAATCGCCGACATGATCCGCCTGGTGCAGACCGGGTCCGCCGAGGCCGTCTCCGCCATGGAGCAGGCGGCCGGCGATGTGGGCTCGGCGACCAGCGTCGTCGAACAGGCAGGCGGCGCGTTCAACGCCATCGCCAACGACACCCGCAAACTGCTCGACCAGCTGTCGTCCATCGACGGCAGCGTGCAGACGCTGTCGGCTTCGGGCGTAGACCTTGGCAAGGCGCTCGTCGGCGCTCACACCGTCGCCGAAGCGAACCTGAAGGCCGCCAACGCCATCGCGTCGGACGGCGGCCAGGTCGTCGAGACCCTCGACAACGTCAGTGCCGTCATCGAAGAGAACACCGCGATGACCGAGGAGATGGCGGCCGGTTCAAACGAAGTGTTGCACGCCGTCGAACACATCGCGGCGGTCAGCCAGGAGAACAGCGCCTCGGTTTCCCAGGCAAGCCTCGAAGCCGAGCGGGCCTCAAACCGGGCCGCCGAAACGGCGCACGCCGCCCAGGCGCTGCTCGAGCTCGCCGGCGCCCTGCGCACCATCGTTGCGCACTTCCGCACCGGCTCGACGCCAGCGCCTGTGGCGCACCTCTCAGTCAGTGCTTCGGTCGCCGAACGCCTGAAGATGCATTGAGCGTTTTCCTTTGCCGCCGATTTCGCGGAATTCGCTGAGGGAGAT
>JBGAGY010000022.1:1194-58914 GCA_044226485.1 Anaerolineales bacterium | reverse complement strand
GGCCACGCACGGCGAGGGTTCAGTGGCCGACGGCGGTCGGAAGGTGAACCAGGCGCGGAACTCGGATGTGGCCGACTCGCAGGCGCCGACCGTCGAGTAAGCGTTGTACCGATCGAACGCCGGACTGTCGGACGACATGTGGTTGAAGACGCCGTCGACGACGATACGCATGCCGAGCAGGCGCGCGCCGGCTTCGAGGGCCTTCCAGTCCTGCAGCGTGCCGAGGGCCGGGTCGATCTTGTAATAGTCCGACGTGTCGTAGCGGTGGTTGGAACGCGCCGCGAAGATCGGGTTGAAGTAGATGACGTTCACGCCCAGACTGCGCAGATACGGCAGGCGCTGGAGGACGCCGCGCAGGTCGCCGCCGAAGTAGTCGCGGCCACGCGCGCCTTCGATGGTCGGGCTCCAGTCGGGCGGCGTCGTGTCGAAGCGCCACGGGCAGTTGGTATCGCGGTCCGCATAGTTGCGGCAGTAGCCCTCAGGCAGTGTGCCCCAGGTCATCGACTGCACCGGGTCGTCGTAGCGGGCGTCGCCAGTGCGCGGGTCGTTGCGGGTGTCGCCGTTGCGGAAGCGATCCGGGAAGATCTGATAGATGACGGCGTTCGCGGCCCAGCTCGGGCTGGTGAAACCCGGGTTGTAGACCATGAGCGCGTAGCTCTGGTCGATGGGGTCGTCGCTCGTCGCGCCCACGCCGCCATCGAGCGCTGCGGTGTTGTCGGCGTAGTAGTCGGTGTCGGTGCCGTCGGTGACGATGAAGCGATACCAGATGTTGGCCGGCGTCGCGTTCGGCAGGGTGACGGCCCAGAAGTCGCAGGTGTGCGACTCGAGGCCGGACTGATAGCAGCTGACGTCGGTCGCCGCCGGCGTCATCGGCAGGAAGCTCTGTGTTCCGCTGTCGACGTCGTAGACGCGCAGCTGCACGCCGGTGACATCATCGTGGAACGTCCGGAAGCGGATCGTGACCGGGGTGCCGGCCGGCACCGCGCCGCCGGGCGTGCGGTAAAGCGTGTCGCGCGAGTCGTGGCGCAGCCCATCCCACTGGACGTCGTTGCTGCCGGCCGCGACCACGGTGATCGTTGGCACATGCGAGGTCGCGTCGTAGCTGAAGGTGACCGTGCTGCCGTTCGTCGGAACCGTGAATGGGATGTTGGCGCCGCCCTGGGCGCCGTCCGCACCGTAGTTCACGTCCCAACTCTCGTTGAGCGCGACTTTGGCTTCATATGAACCGGCCGGGATGGCCGTGGTCGTGAAGGTATAGATGCCGTTGCCGTCGGGGTCTTGCAGCCAGGAGCGCAGGCAGTCCGGTGACCAGTCGGCCGGGCAGCCAAGTTCGCTCTGGAAGCTGCCGGGCGCGACAGCGATCACGCTGTTGACGTTGTCGGTGACCCAATGGCTCTTGTCATCGTAGTAGAACTTGACGGGGTTGGCGCCGGCGTTGAGCGGGATGTTCGCGCCGCCCGGCGAAGCGTTGGCGCCGTAGTTCTCGTCCCAGCCGTTGTTGATGGCCGCTTTGTATTGATAGGCGCCGGTCGGGAGCGCACCTGTGTACTGCCAGACGTCGTCGGCAGCATCATAGGCCAGGTGTGTGGCCGCGCAGGCCGGATCCCAATCACCGGCGCAGCCTAGTTCGCTCTGCAGATCGCCCACGAGCGTCACCGTGGACGCCGCAGCCGATGGAGCGGCAAGCGCCGGCAATGGGGCCTGCGAAAGCGGTCCCACCAGCAGGCTCACGAGGGCCAGCAAGCTGGCCGGACGGTGGAGCGTTCGACCCACAATCATGGTGCGTCTCCTATCCAATTGTCATGACGGGAATACAAACGAGGCTGCCAAATCTTCTGCGCGCGAACCGGCTTTGTCAATGGCCCGAACGTCATTGAGGATCAGCATTTAGTCAGGTTCGCCTTTCTGGCCGAGATCGGCGGTAGTTTGTTCAACACATGAACGATGACTCGAGCGCCCATCCATTCACTGAAGCGCCTCCCCGTTAGCGGTTTTCTGATACGAACCGCGTTACTGTCTGGGTCAGTCGTTGACGTCGGGCCATATGCTCGTTGGAGGGGCGACGATCTCTAAAATCGTCTGCAGCGAGTTCGATTCTCGCATGGCCCACAGGATCACGTTATGTTGTAGCCGCACCTCCCCCGACCGCCTCCGCGCGACATCTCCGTTGCTGTCCTATCCACTCGCCTTTTTCGGAGATGTCCCATGAATACGCTGTCCAAGGCCCAGACCAGCTCGCTGCCTGGCGTTGCCTCTTCCGCCCAATTGCGCGCTCATTGGCGCGCCCTCCTGCAATCGCCGCGTCGGCACACGCTGACCGCGGTCCATCATCTGATCTATCAGGCCCGACTGGGCCGAGACTGGCGGCGCGGGTTCACGCCGCCCACCAACGCGCGCAAGCTTGCGAACGGCGGCTTCGCCGATTGGGGGCTGTTTCGGGCGCTGCATTCGCTCCATCACCGCCGGCTTGAGCCGAACGTGCTCGCTCCGTTTGACGGGTTGATCACGGCCGGCACATTGGAGGCTCTTCGGAGCCTGATTCCCTATCGCGGATCCTGGCAATCTCGACCGGAGCAGTACGCCGACGGGGCCTTCCCGTTCGACGCCTACGAGTCGGCAGCCGGCAACGAGGCGTCGACATGAGCGCGGCGACGGCCTTCGCGGTCGTGCGCACCGACATGGAACTGGCCGATCAGATCGTGCAGCTTGGGCATGCCTGTCTGGAGGCCGGGCGCCGCTTTGCCTGGCCGAACGCGCCGGTGACCCTCGTCGTGTGCGGCGCGGCGTCGGCGATGGAGTTGAATGACGCGCTGGAGGACGCTCGCCTGCAGGACATCAAGGCGGCGGCGTTCATCGAACCCGACCGGGGTCTTGGTCTGACGGCCCTCTGCACGGAGCCGCTCGATCGTCGCGGCGCGCGGTGCTTCAGCCGGCTGACCTTGTGGCGGCCGCCGATCATCGGGCCCGCCCGATAAGATGAAGCAGGGCCACGTCGGGGTCCTCCCGGCGTGGCCCTGGCTTGTCAGGTTAGAAATCCCGGCCGATATGAAACGACGCGCGATTTCATGTGCTGCGATTCTCGGAAAATGCGAATGGACCTGTCAGGTCCAAGGTTAGAACGCCAAGGTCAGAGGCCCGCCACGCGCTCAGCAACCGGTGCCAGCGCGGGCAGGCCGTTCTCCGGTCGGTCGAGGTAGAACCAGGCACAGCTCGACCAGTCGTCTTCGCGCTCGTAGATGCCATAGCCCTTCTCGGCGACGCGCGCGGGCACGTCGACGACGTCCGAGCCGAGTTGGAGCGACAGGCCCTCGGCCTGCATCTGCGGCAACGTGTCGGGATCCCAGCATCCGATCTGTTGGATCGTGGCGCGGATGTCGTGGCTGAACCAGATCGGGTCAGGCACGTGCAGGCGATAGAAGCAGTACTGAAAGGTCTCGTGGTCGGCGATGTGGCAGCCCTGATACAGATCCGAGTACTGGCCCTGTGTCCACCCCGTGCCGATGTAATCCTCGGTGCCCGTCCCGCACAGAGTGGCGTGATCGGTGTCGCCGTCAAGGAAGATCTTGACCTCGCCCTCGCCCCACCAGCTGCGGAAGTAGCGGCCCGTGTTGGCGATGACACCGATGTTGACGCCCAAGAGCCGGCCCTTCCCCTCGACCCGCGGCAAGAGCTCGTAGTCCTTCATCATCTTCGTCGGGTTCTCGCGCCGCCAATGAGCATGGAAGTAGGCCGCTTCCGCGGCATGCTCGTCCCCGATCGTGCAATCCACGTCGTAGAAGAACATGCCAAGATCGCGGCCCGACTCGTTGGTGACGATGATGCGCGCCCCTGTGCGAAAGGGCATCGGCACGTAGCACGTGAAGCTGCGGCCCTCAGGGCTGGCGAAGAGGGCGGATTGCAGGCGCGCCATTCGTCCGAGGCCGAAGCCGAAGAAGTCGCCCAGGGGGGCCGAGACGGCCGGCGCCGCCGCGCCGTCCCAGTACATGTCGAGCCGCAGGCCGCGCAGCATCGACGGGCTGCGATCATCGATCGTGACCCAGATGCGTCGCACCACGCCGCTCGTGTGTGTGAGGTTCAGCAGCTCACGCGACTCGCCGGCCGGCAGACGGAACCAGGCCGAGCGCTTGCGGCCGTCGTCGGTCGCGCAGGCCGCGCCCTTGGCGGCGCCGAAGTTCTCGGGGCTCGCCCAACGCGTCTGCACACCAGCCGGGATGACGAACAGCGGATCAGGGGTCATGGTGAGGCTCCTTGGCATGGTGAACGCGAACGTGCATTGAGGTGAAGGTCACCAAATCCGGCCGCGGATTGCGCGGGTTTCGGCGATAGTGGGTTATCGCATCGGTGATGACGGCAACCTATTTCGCGAAATCCGCGGCAAATTCAGCGGATCACAAGCACGACGTCGAGGCGCTTGGGGCCGTGGACGCCGAAGACCGGCGTGAGCTCGATATCGGCGGTGCGGCTCGGTCCGGTGACGATGACGACGTTGCTTGTGTCAGTCAACGGTTCGGGCGCTGCCGCCAGATACGTCGGCAGACCGGGATACAGACGATCCACGCAGAGCACGGCCACATGCACAGGCGGCAGCAGCGACGCAAAGCGTTGTCGGCCGGCGCCGTGAATGAGGACGAGTGAGCCTGTGTCGGAGAGGCCGGCCTGTGCGCCCGTCAGGCCCACGGGCACCTGCGCCAGCCGCTGCAACGCTGCCGCGCGAGCTTGAGTGTCGTCGGGCAGGCTGCCGTCGACCAACGTCAGGTTAGCGGACCGCAGGCGTTCTTCCAGGCCAGGCAAGCCGACGTCCTCGAGCGGCCAGGCCAACACCTCACCGGCGCCGGCTTCGATCAAGAGCGCTGCGACCCGGTCAGCGGATTCGGCCGGCGAGAACGGCCCATGCACACGGCCACGCACGGCCTCGAGGTTGCGGCGGAAGGTCTCCACAGGGTCACCGATCGGGTCGCCGGGCAGTGGCCGCGGCGGGACGGTGGCCGCCGCCGACGGCAACAGCCCGGTGCGCAACGAAGCGCGGATGTTCTGAAGGATCCTGTCGCGTTCGGTCATGACCGGCGCTCCTTCATCAATTGACTGAAGGGTTTCGGCGCGAACGCCGGGAACGTTCGATGATCGGTCCAGCCCGACACCGGCGGCGGCATCCAGCGGATCGCGCCGTCGCGGCCGCCGAGCAAGCGCGTGCCGATGCCGCCGAGGCGAACAGCCAGGCGAAACAGGCTCGGTCGGGTGACGAGCCAGCTGTAGATCGGCAGACCAAGCCGCAACCACCACTGCGTCTTGCCCAGTTTGTGGGTCTGAACCCGTTCGACCAGCAGCATGCGCGGGATGTTGATGCGCACCGGGCAGACGTCGCGACAGGCCGCGCACAGCGAGCTCGCGTGCGGCAACTCAGGCCACTCGCTGATGCCGCCGAGCGCGGGCGTCAGCACAGCACCGACCGGGCCGGGATAGACGCTGCCATAGGCATGGCCGCCCATCTGCTGATACACCGGACACGCGTTCAGGCATGCGCCGCAGCGGATGCAGTACAGGATCTCGGCGACCTCGGTGCCGAGCACACGGCTGCGGCCATTGTCGACCAGGACCACATGGAGCTCGTCTGGGCCGTCTGGCTCGCCGGGCCGACGCGGGCCTGTGATCAGATTGTTGTAGACCGTCAGCTTCTGGCCGGTGGCCGAGCGCGCCAGCACCTGAAGCATCACGCCAAGATCCTCGAGCGTCGGCACGAGGCGCTCGATGCCCATCAGCGCGATGTGCACGCGCGGCGTGGTCGTCGACAGCCGGCCGTTGCCCTCGTTCTCGACGAGCGCGAGCGTGCCTGTCGCGGCGACGCCGAAGTTGACGCCGCTGATCCCAAGATCGGCCTGCAGGAAGTCATGGCGCAGCGACTCGCGCACGCCGGCGGTCATCTCCTCGGGCACCGTAGTGAGTGGAAGGCCGAGCTTGTCGTGCAGGATGCGCCCGATCTCTTCCTTCGTTTTGTGCACCGCCGGCACGATGATGTGCGACGGGTGCTCGCCGACGAGCTGGATGATCCGCTCGCCCAGGTCCGACTCGATCACGTCGAGGCCGGCGGCGATCAGATCGCGGTTGAGCTCGGTCTCCTCGCTGACCATCGACTTGCCCTTGACCACGCGTTTCACGCCGTGCTGCCGCGCGATCTCCAGGACGATGCGGTTGCACGTCGCGGCATCCGGCGCCCAATGGACGACGCCGCCGGCGGCCTCGACCTGCTCCGCGAACTGAGTGAGATAGCGATCGAGCTGGCTGAGCGTGTGCGCGCGGATCAGCCGGGCGTGATCCCTCACGGCATCCGGGTTCTCGAGCGACGACAGCGCCTCGGCGCGCAGCGTCGTGAACTTGCCGGTGGCGCGCTGCAAGGCGACATGCAGTTGGTCGTCGTGCAGGGCCTTGTCGACCCGCTCGTGGAAGGTCACGTTCGAGGTATGCATCACCGGCCTCCGGTCGGCGGCTGCGCCGCGAGCAACTCGGCCAGGTGGCAGACCGTCACGGGCAGGCCGCGTTTGCGCGCGCCGCCCTCGATGTGCATCAGACAGCTGATGTCGCAGCCGACAACTGTCTGCGCCCCGCTCTCGACGACGTGATCGAGCTTGGTCTTGAGCATCGCGCCGGAGATGTCGCTCATCTTGACCGCGAAAAGCCCGCCAAAACCGCAGCACTCCTCGGAGCCGGTCAGGGGCTTCACCTCGACGCCCTGCACGTGGCTGAGCAATTCGCGGGCCTGCGTCCGGACGCCCAGCCCGCGCAGCAGGTGGCATGACGTGTGGTAGGCCACTGCGCCCTGCCCCCAACCTCCGGCATCCTTGAGGCCGACCACGTCGACCAGGAACTGGGCGAACTCATAGGTGCGCGCCGCCAGCGCCTGGGCGCGCGCCAGATAGACCGGGTCGTCGTGAAAGAGCTCAGGGTAGTGATGGACGATCATGTCCGCGCACGAGCCCGACGGCACCACGACCGGGGCATCCGATCTCAGAAGCACGTCGATCGTGTGTCGAGCCATCGGACGCGTGTCGTCCCAGGCGCCGCCGTTGAAGGCCGGCTGGCCGCAGCACGTCTGGGCCGTCGGGTACTCGACTTCGTAGCCGAGGCGCTCGAGCACCGTCACGACAGCCAGCCCGGCCTGCGGGCGGATGGTCTCGACCAGGCAGGTCGCGAATAATTGAACGCGGCGGGCAGCATTGGGCATACGCGGATCCTGTAGTTCTCTTCATTGTACAACTCGTGAAGGATGGTTGATTGGCCGCGAATGGGGCGAATGAGCGCATGGCGGCCTCTACAATCCGCGACGTTCTCGGCCAGAGACAAGCCCGCCCTGTCGAAAAGTGCACCGGCTGCGTAAGCGGTTACAATCCGAGGGTCGTACTATTTCCCCAGAAGGAAACGTTTCATGTCTACCCCTCTCTCAGTACAACTGTATTCGCTCCGTGACTCGATGGCCAAAGACTTCGACGGTACGCTGCGTCGCGTGGCGGAGATCGGCTTTGCCGGTGTCGAGACCGCCGGGTTCCCCGGCACCACAGCCAAAGCCGCGCGCAAGCTCTGCGACGACCTGGGCCTGAAGATCTCGTCGTGCCACGGGCCGGCCCCGGTGGGCGCGACCCGGCAGGAAGCGCTCGACCTCGCCGCCGACCTTGGCCTGAAACGCCTCGTGTTGCCCTTCTACGATCCAACCCAGTTCCAGACCGTGGACGGCGTGTACGGCGTGGCGGATCATCTCAATGCCGCCGCCGCCGAGGCCAAGGCGGCCGGTCTGCACTTCGGCTATCACAACCACTGGTTCGAGTTCGCGCCGATCAAGGGCAAGCCGGCGTTCGAGTATCTGCTCGAGCGCCTCTCGCCCGACGTCGAATTCGAGCTCGACCTTTACTGGGCCAAGGTCGGCGGGCAAGACCCGAATGCCCTCATCAAGCGTCTGGCGGGTCGAGTGCCGCTGCTGCACGTCAAGGACGGCCCGGCCAACGGCTACGAAGCCGCCATGGTCGCCGTCGGCGATGGCGTGATGGGCTATCCGGCTCTGCTCGACGGGCACAAGGCCGAGTGGCTGGTCGTCGAGCTCGATCGCTGCGACACTGACATGTTCACGGCCATCGAGCGCAGCTATGCCTTCCTGACCAAGAGCGGGGTCGCCCATGGCCGCCAGTCGTGACGCGAAGCCGTTGGGCGTCGGCATCATTGGTTGCGGCAACATCAGCCCGACCTACCTGCAGAACCTGAAGCGCTTCCCGACGCTGCGCGGTGTTGCGACGGCGGATATCATCCACTCGCGCGCCGAAAAGGCCGCCGAGACCTACGGGCTGACGGCCCTCAGCGTCGACGATCTGCTGGCGCGCGACGATGTCGACCTGGTCATCAACCTGACGCCCCCGCTCGTCCACGCCGAGATCTGCCAGCGCGCGCTTGCGGCTGGCAAGCACGTTCACACCGAGAAGCCCCTGGCGACCGACCGCGCGGCCGGCCTGCGCACGTTAGCCCTGGCGAACGAACGCGGATTGCGCGTCGGCGCCGCGCCCGATACGTTCCTCGGCGCGGGCGCCCAGACCTGTCGGTCGCTGATCGACAGCGGCGCGATCGGCGAACCGCTCACCGCCGTCGCATTCATGCTGGGCAGCGGCCCGGAGCCGTGGCACCCGGATCCTGAGTTTTTCTACAAGCCGGGCGGCGGCCCGTTGCTCGACATGGGGCCGTACTACATCACGGCGCTCGTCAACCTGCTGGGGCCGGTGGCCCGGGTGAGCGCCGGGGCGCGCGCGTCGTATCCCGAGCGCGTTGTCGGCAGCGGCGAGAAGAAGGGCCAGCGGATCGTGGTCGAGACGCCCACGCACATCGTCGGCGCCCTCGAGTTCAAGTCCGGCGCGCTGGCGACTCTCATCACGAGCTTCGATGTGCATCACCATCGACTGCCCAACATCGAGATCTACGGCAGCCAGGGCTCGCTGGTCGTGCCTGACCCGAACACGTTCGGCGGCGATGTGCTGCTGCGCGCGGCCAATGACGAGCAGTGGCGAACGATGCCGCTGACCCACGGCTATGCCGAGAACTCGCGCGGCCTGGGCGCCGCCGACATGGCCGCCGGCATCCAGACCGGCCGATCCCACCGAGCCTCGGGCGCGCTGGCCGGCCACGTCCTGGACGTCATGATCAGCCTGCTCGAAGCGGCCCAGACCGGCACACGCGTCGACATCGCGACGCAGACCGAACGCCCGGCCGCCCTGCCCCCAGGGCTCAAAGACGGCGAACTGGACTGAGCCCTAAAGACGACTCAGCAACGGATTGCGCAGATGTCACGGATGGGTGGCGTCGATCCGTGACATCTGCGCAATCCGTTGCTGCATTTAGAGGACGTGCGGGAGATTACCGTTGGTGATCTGAGTGCGGCCGACCTGATCGAGGAAGCCGCTGACGATCCTGCGCATGGTATCGACTTCCACCAGGAACGAGTCGTGGCCGTAGGCGGCGACGACGTGGTAGTAGCGGCACTCCTTGCCGCGTGAGACGAGCGCCTGCACCAGCATTTCGGCGTGCGAGGCCGGGTAGAGCCAATCGCTCGAGAAACTCACCACAAGCACCGGGCAGTGTACGTGCTCGAGCGCCTCGACCAGGCTCGCCTTGCCCTCGGCGACGTCGTAGTAGTCGAGCGCTTTGGTGATGTACAGATAGGTGTTGGCGTCGAAGCGGTTGACGAACTTGTCGCCCTGATAGCGCAGATAGCTCTCGACCTGGTATTCAGGTTCGAAGGTGTACCGCTGCGGCCCGGTGCCGTTGGCGTACACCTGTCGTGCGAACTTGCGCTCGAGCGACGGCTCGCTCATGTAGCTGATGTGCCCGACCATGCGCGCCACGGCGAGGCCGTCCCGCGGCGGTTCGCCGTCGTAGTAGTCACCGCCGCGCCAGTTCGGATCGCGCATGATGGCCTCGCGGCCGATGGCGTTGAGCGCGATGTTCTGAGTGCTCGAGCGCACCGTCGCTGCGATGAAGAGCACGCCGCCCACCCGATCGGGATAGTCAAGCACCCACTGCAAGGCCTGCATCGCGCCCATGCTGCCCCCGGCAGTGGCATAGAGGCGATCGATGCCGAGCCTGTCGATCAGGCGTGCCTGCGCCGCGACCATGTCGGCGATGGTCAGGATCGGGAAGCGCAAGGCCCAGGGCTTCCCGTCCGGAGCGGGCGACGACGGGCCGGTGCTGCCCGAGCAACCGCCGATGACGTTGCTGCAGATGACGAAGTATTTGTCGGTATCGAACATGCGGCCGGGGCCAACGGCGTCGTCCCACCAGCCCGG
The DNA here is from genome assembly GCA_044226485.1 of Anaerolineales bacterium. Lineage (GTDB taxonomy): Bacteria > Chloroflexota > Anaerolineae > Anaerolineales > UBA6663 > UBA6663. The sequence continues at coordinate 48,604 of JBGAGY010000022.1, read as the reverse complement.
CCGCTCGGCTGGATCATCGGTGTGATAGCCGGCCACGTGAGCATCGCCGGACAACGCATGGCAGATCAGGATCGCGTTCGTGCGATCCGCATTCAAGGTCCCATACGTTTCGTAAGCGAGCGTGAACTCGGGCAAGACTCCGCCGGCCCTTAAACGCAAAGGTTCGGCGAAGTGCGCGACCTGCGTGCGCACCACGCCGACCGATCCCTTGCGGTCTCCGGCCTTGGCGTCGTCATTCATACATTGGCTATTGGCTAGAGGCGATGGGCTATCGCTGCTTGCGCAATGACCGATAGCCCATCACCTCTAGCCAATGATATTACGCCGTGGTCTTGGTCGCTTCGAACTGGGTCTTGCCCGAGGCGATCGTCAGCGCCTGGTCAAGATCCCAGAGGATGTCGTTGAGGTCCTCGAGGCCGACCGAGAGGCGGACGTAGTCATCGCTCACGCCGGCGAGGGCCTGCTCTTCGGGGCTGAGCTGCGAGTGAGTGGTCGTGGCCGGGTGGATGGCCAGCGAGCGCGTGTCGCCGACGTTCGCCAGATGCGAGAACAGCTTCAGATTGTCGATGAAGAGCCGGCCGGCCGCCTTGCCGCCCTTGATCCCGAAGCCCAACACCGCGCCGGCGCCCTTGGGCAGATACTTCTGCGCGCGTTCATACGAGGGATGATCGGGAAGGCCCGGGTAGTTGACCCACTCGACCGCCGGATGATCCTTCAAGAACTTGGCGACGGCGAGGGTGTTGGCGACGTGGCGCTCGAGGCGCAGCGCCAGCGTCTCAAGGCCGATCAGCGCCAGGAACGAATTGAACGGCGCCTGCGGGCCGCCGAGGTCGCGCAGACCGACGACGCGGGCACGGATGATGTAGGCCAGCGGGCCGACTGCGTCGGTGAAGACCGCGCCGTGATACGCCGGCTCGGGCTGGGTCAGGCCGGGGTGACGTCCGCTGGCCTTCCAGTCGAATTTGCCGCTATCGACAAGGGCGCCGCCGATGATCAGGCCGTGGCCGCTGAGCCACTTGGTCGTTGAGTAGGTCAGGATGTCGACGCCGTGCTGGAAGCCCTGGAAGAGGTAGGGCGTGCCGAAGGTGTTGTCGACGATGACCGGGATGCCGTGCGAGTGGGCCAGGTCGGCGATGCTCTCAAAATCCGGGATCTCGAGCTTGGGGTTGCCGATCGTCTCGAGATAGATCAGCTTGGTCTTGTCGTTGATGTGCGGCTCGAAGTCCTTTGCCTCGGTGCCCTGAACGAGATGGGCCTTGATGCCGAGCCGCCGGAACGATTGAGTGAACTGCGTGTAGGTGCCGCCGTACAAAGCCGAGGTCGAGACGAGCTCATCGCCCGCATCTGCGATGGTGGTCACGGCGAGCAACTGGGCGAAGTGGCCTGAGGCCGTCGCCAGCGCGCCGACGCCGCCGTCGAGCGCGGCCAGGCGCTGCTCGAAGACGTCGTGAGTCGGGTTCATGATGCGCGAGTAGATGTTGCCGAATTCACGCAGGCCGAAGAGGTTGGCGGCGTGCTCGGTGTCGCGGAACTGATAGGCCGTGGTCTGATAGATCGGCACGGCGCGCGCGCCGGTCGTGGGGTCGGGCTTGTACCCGGCGTGCAGGGCCTGGGTGTAGAAGCCGAATTGGTGGCTGTTGCCGTTGCTGGTGCTCATGTCAATCCTCCGTGATCCGGAACCTGGTTTTCGCTGAGCCTCGCGGGGCGCAGCGCCTTCTCGTTTCAGGTTGTGCTCTTGTGGATCCGTCGGGGGCGACCGTCTGGCGTGGCCATCGCCAAACAAAACGCCCCTTCTGGATGCGAGAAGGGGCGCGAAAAGCGAGGTTCCCGTCTCTCATCTTCCAGAAGTGTCTGCATGCCAGCGGTTCAAAGCTGACGACGCTCTGCCGGATTTGGCACCATGTTGCGACGTTTCTGTCGCACCGGTTGCCGAGGCTTCATAGGGCCGGTCCCTCTGCCTCTCTGGATAAGAGCTCACCGTATTCGATTGGGCGTGAGGTTAGCAAAATCGCTCGAGCGTGTCAAGCAACGAATTTTGAGGATCATTCTTGTGTATTCCGGACGAAGTGCGTGAGGTCGATCTCGGGAACGCCCGGATACCGATACCGACCTCACACCGACAGGCCAGCAGCCGGGCCACCCCGCGCGAAACATTGACACGCCGGAGTGTATCGGCTATAACCGGCACACTTAGCCAGATTAACCAAAGTTGACGACATCTGGGGGTGCCAGCCGCGCCGCACCGCGCCGTGCCGCGTTGCGCGCTGCCCTCTACCGGGATCCTGAAACGGGTCCTGACGGGTAATTGAGGACACTGCAGGCATGGCCGTTGCCCAAGCGATCGAACCCGCCATCCAACCCACAGCCGCACCCGCCTGGCGTGTGCTGGCGCGCCGCGCGGCTGCCTTCATCCTTATTTGCCTCCTCCTGATCACGTTTTGGGAGGGCTACAAGGCCCTGGGCCAGGCAACCAAGGGCCTGGTGCCCGGTACGTCCATCAAGCTGCCCGTCCGCACCGACGACCGCTCGATGCCCCACACCTGGCGCATCGTCGGCAGCCTCTTCGAGCCGGTCCGCGCCAGCGACGAAACGCTGCTGATCGCCAATCTGCTCCGCTATGCGGCCTTCACGTGGTTCGAAGCCGCCGTCGGTTTCCTGATCGGGGGGGTGTTCGGTTTCGCCCTGGGCGTGCTCTTCGTGCAATCACGCCTGCTCGAGCGCGGGCTGATGCCTTACGTGGTCGCCTCACAAGCTGTGCCGCTCCTGGCCATCGCGCCCATGATCGTCATCTGGGGCTCGCAGGCCGGCCTGCCGCCGTGGCTGGCCGTGTCGATCATCGCCGCCTACCTCACGTTCTTCCCGGTGACGATCAACACCCTGCGCGGCCTTCAGTCGCCCGACCCCGCAGCGATCGAGTTGATGCGCTCCTACGCGGCCTCGCAGAGCCAGATCCTGTGGAAGCTGCGCGTGCCCTCCGCCCTGCCCTATATCTTCACGGCGCTCAAGATCTCGGCCACGAGCAGCGTGGTCGGCGCCATCGTCGGCGAGCTGCCCTCGGGCATCCAGACCGGGCTCGGGCGCGCGCTGTTGACGTTCAGCCAGTACTTCACCACAGGCCCCGAGCGATTGTTCGGCGCCGTGCTGATCTCGGCCCTGGTCGGGATCGCGTTCTTCGGGATCGTCAGCCTGGCCGAGCTCTGGCTGGTGCCGGCCCGACGGCGCCTGGATTGAGGGGGACTCTGTCTTGATCAATCAACCCGTCGTCCAGCTCACGGACGTCAACAAGGTGTTCGGGCGCAGCGGCTCCAACGCCGTGCGCGCCCTGCAGGACATCAACCTTCAGATCGGCGCCAACGAATTCGTGTCGCTGATCGGGCCATCGGGCTGCGGCAAGAGCACGCTGCTGCGCCTCGTCGGCGACCTGATCGCGCCAAGTTCGGGCAACGTACAGGTCAACGGGAAAGCCGCTCACGAAGCCCGGCTCAAGCGCGAGTACGGGATGGTCTTCCAGCAGGCAACGCTGATGGACTGGCGCACGATCCGCCAGAACGTCGAGATGCCGCTCGAGATCATGGGATGGGACGCCGAGAAGCGCCACGCGCGGGCGCGTCAAATGCTCGAGCTCGTGCAACTCGGCGAATTCGAACGCCATTACCCGTGGCAGCTCTCGGGCGGCATGCAGCAGCGCGTGGCCATCGCGCGCGCGCTGTCGTTCGAGCCCGGCCTGCTGTTGATGGACGAGCCCTTCGGCGCGCTCGATGAGATGACGCGCGAGCGCATGCAGATGGAAGTGCTGCGCATCTGGAACCAGACCCACACGACCGTGATCTTCGTGACTCACAGCATCCCGGAGGCGGTCTTCCTGTCGACTCGCGTCGTGGTGATGTCCGCCCGACCCGGGCGCATCTCGGCGCTTGTCAGCGTCGATCTGCCGCAGCCGCGCACGTTCGAGACGCGTGAGGACCCGCGCTTCTTCGAGAAGATCACGGAAGTGCGCGAGGCGCTCCGCCGCGACGAGATCCGCGGGGCGACGTCGTGATGACCACGCCTCTGCCCGTCGCAGTTTCCATCTGGCAACCGGCCCTCACCCGGGTCCGACGCTGGTTGCCCGCAGTGGTGGTGTTCGTGGTCGTCCTCGTGTTGTGGGAAGTTCTGGTCGGCGCTTTCAAGATTCAGCGCTTCCTGCTGCCCGCGCCGTCGCTGATCTGGGAGACGTTCTGGCGCGTGCTGCCCGACCTGCTCACGGCCACGGGCTACACCGCCGGCAATGCGCTCGGCGGCCTGTTGCTCGGCGCCGCGCTCGGCGTGCTCGTCGCGCTGGCGACGGCCCGCTGGACGATCATCAACGAAGGCCTTATGCCGTTCGCGATCGCTGTCAATGCGATGCCGATCATCGCGCTCGCGCCGATCCTCAATCAGTGGTTCGGGCTGCAGAACCCGCTCTCCAAGATCAGTGTCGTCGCGCTGTTGGTCTTCTTTCCCGTGATGATCAACATGGTCCGCGGCCTCACACAGGTCAGCGCGGCCTCGCTCGAGTTGATGCGCTCATACGCCGCCACCGATTTCACGATCCTGCGCCAGCTGCGCCTGCCCAACGCCCTGCCCTTCTTGTTCGCGGCGCTGAAGGTCGGCAGCAGTTTGAGCGTGATCGCGGCCGTCGTCAGTGAATACTTTGGCGGCACCCAGCGCGCTCTGGGTCAGTTCATCTCCCAGCGCGCCGGCCTGTTCAATTTCCCAGAGGCCTGGGCCGGGATCGTCGTCGCATGTCTGCTCGGCCTCGGCCTGTACGGGATCGTCGTCGTCCTCGAGAAGGTGGCGATGCCGTGGAGACGAGAAGAGTGACGAAGAAGGCGTCAGGCGTCAGGCCTCAGGCGTCAGTTCACCTACCGGCGAATGCGCGGCGTGTAAACTGACGCCTGAGAAGAAGGCGTGTCAAGAAACGAAAATCGAGGGCCGGTTATTGTGTAGACCAACCGACGTGGAGCGGCGGCGCGAACCACCGTGGCTCGCGAGCGCGGAGTTCTCCTGTTGGCTTCGCGTCCTCACGGTTCGATGTCCCGGCCTGGCGTATTTTGGGCCACCCCGGCCAGAACATTGACACGCCGCTGTGTATCGGCTATAACCGGCACACTTAGCCGTATTAACCAAAGTTGACGGAAATCGGGGGTGCCAGCCGCGCCGCACCGCGCCGTGCCGCGTTGCGCGCTGCCCTTCCTGAAGGGACTCTGCAGGCATGGCCGTAGCCCAAACGCTCGAACCACTGGCTCAACCCACTGCTCCTGCCGCCTCGCAGATCCTTGCACGCCGCGCGGCGGCGTTTCTCCTTATCTGCCTCCTCCTGATCGTCGTGTGGGAGGGCTACAAGGCCCTGGGCCAGGCAACCAAGGGCCTGGTGCCCGGCACGACGATCCAGCTGCCCGTTCGCACCGACGACCGGTCGCTGCCCCATCTCTGGCGCATCGTCGGCAGCCTGTTCGAGCCGGTCCGCGCCAGCGAAGAAACGCTGCTCATCAGCAATCTGTTGCGCTACGCGGCCTTCACGTGGTTCGAAGCCGCGGTCGGTTTCCTGATCGGCGGGCTGATCGGCTTCGCCCTGGGCGTGGTCTTCGTGCAATCGCGCCTGCTCGAGCGCGGGCTGATGCCTTACGTGGTCGCCTCACAGGCCGTGCCGCTGCTGGCGATCGCGCCCATGATCGTCATCTGGGGCTCGCAGGCCGGGCTGCCGTCGTGGCTGGCCGTCTCGATCATCGCCGCCTACCTCACGTTCTTCCCTGTGACGATCAACACGTTGCGCGGCCTTCAATCGCCCGACCCCGCAGCGATCGAGTTGATGCGCTCGTACGCGGCCACGCAGAGCCAGATCCTGTGGAAGCTGCGCGTGCCCTCCGCCCTGCCCTACATCTTCACGGCGCTCAAGATCTCGGCCACGAGCAGCGTGGTCGGCGCCATCGTCGGCGAGTTGCCCTCGGGCATCCAGACCGGGCTGGGGCGCGCGCTGCTGACGTTCAGCCAGTATTTCACCACAGGCCCGGAGCGCCTGTTCGGGGCCGTGCTGATCTCGGCCCTGGTCGGGATCGCGTTCTTCAGGATCGTCACTGCGGCCGAGCTCTGGCTGGTGCCGCGCGGCGGCGCCTGGATTGAGGGCGGCCCAGGAGCTGTCTTGATCAATCAACCCGTCGTCCAGCTCACGGACGTCAACAAAACCTTTGGCAGCAGCGGCTCCAACGCCGTGCGCGCCCTGCAGGACATCAACCTTCAGATCGGCGCCAACGAATTCGTGTCGCTGATCGGGCCATCGGGCTGCGGCAAGAGCACGCTGCTGCGCCTGTCGGCGACCTGATCGCGCCGAGTTCGGGCAACGTACAGGTCAACGGGAAGGCCGCACACGAAGCCCGTCTCAAGCGCGAGTACGGGATGGTCTTCCAGCAGGCAACGCTGATGGACTGGCGCACGATCCGCCAGAACGTCGAGATGCCGCTCGAGATCATGGGATGGGACGCCGAGAAGCGCCACGCGCGGGCGCGTCAAATGCTCGAACTCGTGCAACTCGGCGAATTCGAACGCCATTACCCGTGGCAGCTCTCGGGCGGCATGCAACAGCGCGTGGCGATCGCGCGCGCGCTGTCGTTCGAGCCCGGCCTGCTGTTGATGGACGAACCCTTCGGCGCGCTCGATGAGATGACGCGCGAGCGCATGCAGATGGAAGTGCTGCGCATCTGGAACCAGACCCACACGACCGTCATCTTCGTCACTCACAGCATCCCGGAGGCGGTCTTCCTCTCGACGCGCGTCGTGGTGATGTCCGCCCGACCCGGGCGCATCTCGGCGCTTGGTCAGCGTCGATCTGCCGCAGCCGCGCACGTTCGAGACGCGCGAGGATCCGCGCTTCTTCGAGAAGATCACGGAAGTGCGCGAGGCGCTGCGCCGCGACGAGATCCGCGGGGCGACGTCGTGATGACCACGCCTCTGCCCGTCGCAGTTTCCATCTGGCAACCGGCCCTCACCCGGGTCCGACGCTGGTTGCCCGCAGTGGTGGTGTTCGTGGTCGTCCTGGGTGCGTGGGAAGTTCTGGTCGGCGTCTTCAAGATCCAGCGCTTCCTGCTGCCCGCGCCGTCGCTGATCTGGACCACGTTCTGGCGCGTCCTGCCCGACCTGCTCACGGCCACGGGCTACACCGCCGGCAATGCGCTCGGCGGCCTGCTGCTCGGCGCCGCGCTCGGCGTGCTCGTCGCGCTGGCGACGGCGCGCTGGACGATCATCAACGAAGGCCTTATGCCGTTCGCGATCGCTGTCAACGCGATGCCGATCATCGCGCTCGCGCCGATCCTCAATCAGTGGTTCGGGCTGCAGAACCCGCTCTCCAAGATCAGTGTCGTCGCGCTGTTGGTCTTCTTCCCGTGATGATCAACATGGTCCGCGGCCTGACACAGGTCAGCGCGGCCTGCTCGAGTTGATGCGCTCATACGCCGCCACCGATTTCACGATCCTGCGCCAGCTGCGCCTGCCCAACGCCCTGCCCTTCTTGTTCGCGGCGCTGAAGGTCGGCAGCAGTTTGAGCGTGATCGCGGCCGTCGTCAGTGAATACTTTGGCGGCACCCAGCGCGCTCTGGGTCAGTTCATCTCCCAGCGCGCCGGCCTGTTCAATTTCCCAGAGGCCTGGGCCGGGATCGTCGTCGCATGTCTGCTCGGCCTCGGCCTGTACGGGATCGTCGTCGTCCTCGAGAAGGTGGCGATGCCGTGGAGACGAGAAGAGGACGAAGAAGTGAGGGGGCGACACACCGCGCATTCGCCGGTAGGTGAACTGACGCCTGAGGCCTGACGCCTGACGCCTTCAGAAACGGAGGTGCCTGCTCACTAACTGACTCACCGTCCGACAACGCTTGCCATTCACACAGGAGGAGACACGTCTATGAACGAGAAGATCATGCGCTGGTCGAGCGCTCTGTTGGCCACGGCCCTGACCCTGGCCGCCTGCGCGCCCGCCGCCACCCCCGCTCCGACGTCCGCCCCGGCCGCGACCGAGCCGTCTGCCGCGACCGAGGCCCCGGCCGCGACCGAAGCGCCCAGTGGCGAACCGATCCCGATCAAGCTTCAACTGCAATGGTTCCCGCAGGCTCAGTTCGGCGGTTACTACGCCGCGCTGGCCGAGGGCTATTACACGGACGAGGGCCTGGATGTCACGATCCTGCCCGGCGCCGTCGACATCGTGCCGTCGCAGGTGCTGGCCACCGGCCAGGCCGAGTTCGCTGTGTCGTGGGTGCCGCGCGGCCTCAAGCCCCGCGAGGAAGGCGCAGCAATCGTCAACATCGGCCAGGTCTTCCAGCGCTCCGGCACGCTGATGGTGTCCTGGAAGGACTCGAACATCACGAGCGTCGCCGACTTCAAGGGCAAGAAGGTCGGCAACTGGGGCTTCGGCAACGAGTTCGAGTTGCTCGCCGCGCTCAACGTCGAAGGCCTGGTGCCCGGCACCGATCTCGAGCTCGTGCAACAGAACTTCGACATGAACGCCCTGCTCAACCGCGAGATCGACGTCGCCGAGGCGATGACCTACAACGAGTACGCTCAGGTGCTCGAGTCGGTCAACCCCGACACCGGCGAGCTCTACAAGCCCGAGGACCTGAACGTCATCAGCTTCAACGACGTCAAGACAGCGATGCTCCAGGACGCGCTGTGGGCCCGTGAGGACTGGCTCCAGGACGCGGCCAACCAGGAGACCGCCGTCAAGTTCCTGCGCGCCACCTACCGCGGCTGGATCTTCTGCCGTGACAACGTGGAAGCCTGTGTCGGGCACGTGCTGGCCGCCGGCACCGAACTCGGCGAAAGCCATCAGCTCTGGCAGATGAATGAGATCAACAAGCTGATCTGGCCGTCGCCCGCAACCGGCGTCGGCACCATGGATCCGGCCCTGTGGGCCCAGACCGTCGATGTGGCGGTCTCACAGAAGATCCTCAACGCCGCTCCGACCGACGGCGCGTACCGCACCGACCTTTCCGAGAAAGCCCTCGAGGGCCTGAAGGCCGAGGGCATCGACGTCGTCGGCGCGAACTACACGCCGATCGAGGTCGTGCTAAAGGAAGGCGGCAAGTAAGTCGAGAGGCTTAGCGCGAGGAGCGAGGAGCGAGGAGCGAACGATACCGCGCTCCTCGCTCTTCGCCTCTCGCGCTTCGATTCACAGATCTCGCTTCTGCTATCATTCGTCCATGAAGCCCGCGGCATTCACGTACGCGACCCCCACGAGCGTCGAAGAAGCGCTCGCGCTGAAAACCGAATACGGTGAGGATGCGAAGTACCTGGCCGGCGGACAGAGCCTGATCCCGGCGATGAACTTTCGCGTCATGCAGCCGACGGCCCTGATCGATTTGAACGGTCTGGGCGACCTTGCGTACATCCGCGAGGAGGGCGACGAACTGCACATCGGCGCGCTGACGCGCTACAGCGCCGTCGAGCGAAGCCCGCTCGTGGCCGAACGCCTGCCGCTCGCCGTCGAAGTCATCAAACACATCGCCCACCCGCAGATCCGCAACCGCGGCACGATCGGCGGGAGCCTTGCGCACGCCGATCCGGCCGCTGAGATGCCGGTGCTACTCAACGTGCTCTCCGGGCGTGTGCGCTCCGAGTCGCCGCGCGGCAGCCGCTGGATCGCTGCCGAGGACCTGATGGTCGGCCCGTTCACGACCACGCTCGAGCCCGACGAACTGCTGGTCGAGGTCGCGCTGCGCGCCCTGCCCGCTGGCGTCGGCTCAGCCTTCCAGGAAGTGTCTCGCCGCCACGGCGACTACGCGATGCTCGGCGCGGCGGCCACGCTCAGCCTTGGCACCGACGGCAAGATCGCGGCTGCGCGCCTGGTGTTCCTCAACGCCGGGGACACGCCCCGCGCCGCTGGCGCTGCGGTCGTCAATCTGATCGGGCACTCGCCGAGCGACGAGTTGTTCGCCCACGCTGCTCAATCCGTCGACGCCGACATCGAGCCCATGGGGACGCTTCACGCGTCGCCCGATTATCAACGTCACCTGGCGCGGGTGCTTGCTCGCCGCGTGTTGGCCCAAGCGGCCCAGCGTGCCGCATCCGCTGTGCTGTCCTAGCAGACTATGAACATCACGACGACCGTCAACGGCAGGTCCATCACGCGCGAGGTCGAACCACGCATCTTGTTGAGCGACTTCCTGCGCCACGACCTCGGCCTGGCCGGCACGCATGTCGGGTGCGAGCATGGCGTGTGCGGAGCCTGCACGGTTCTCTTCGATGGCGAGCCGGTGCGCTCGTGTCTGATGTTCGCCGTCCAGGCGCACGGGCACGCCGTCGACACCGTCGAGTCGCTCGGCACCATCGGCAACCTGGATCCATTGCAGGAGAGCTTTTGGGAGGCCCACGGGCTACAGTGCGGGTTCTGCACGCCCGGGATCTTGATGACGCTCAAGCCGTTCCTCGAACGTCATCCCAACCCGACCGAAGACGAGATCCGCCACGCCCTGTCTGGCAATCTGTGCCGGTGCACGGGGTATCAGAACATCGTCAAAGCCGTGCAACTCGCAGCCGCGCGCCGCGAGCCGGCTCAAGATTGAGCGCTCAAGCCGGGGATAGAAAGCAGTGGTGATCGGTCAACGCTCCCGCACGCGATTGAACGACAAGATCGACCAGCTCGAGAGCCGGTTCGCGGCTCGCGAAGCCGATGTGCTCGCCTATGTGCCCGAAGCGGATCGTTTCGACCGGCTGCGTCGCGACGCCGCCACCCTCGAGCAACGTTGGCCGGACGTCGCGGCGCAACCGCCTTTGTTCGGCGCACTGGTCGGCGTGAAGGATATCTTCCGCGTCGATGGATTCGAGACGCGGGCCGGCAGCCAGCTGCCGCCCGAAGCCCTGGCCGGACCAGAGGCGGCGGCGGTGCGTCAACTCAAGAACGCCGGCGCCCTGATCGTGGGTAAGACCGTCACCACGGAGTTCGCGTACTTCGGCCCCGGTCCCACGCGCAACCCTCACAACGCCGCACACACACCCGGCGGATCATCGAGCGGTTCGGCTGCGGCTGTCGCAGCCGGGTTGGCCGAGATCACGCTGGGCACTCAGACGATCGGCTCGATCGTGCGGCCGGCGTCGTTCTGCGGCGTGGTCGGCTTCAAGCCAAGCTACGATCGCGTCGCCCGCGCCGGTGTGATCCCGCTCTCGCCGTCGCTCGACCACGTCGGCCCATTCGCGGCCAGCGTGGCCGACGTGCAACGCGCGTCCGCCGCCCTGATCCCAGATTGGCGTGGCGGCGTCACGCCTGACGCGCCGATCATCGGCGTGCCGGGCGGGCCGTACCTACAGCGCGCCGATGTTGAGATGCGCCTGCACTTCGCTGAACTGATCGACAGGCTCGAAGCCGGCGGCTTCGAGGTGCGCCGCATCGATGCCTTCGACGACTTCGACGCGCTCGTGACCCGACATCAGCGCATCGTGGCCGGCGACGCAGCCCGCGTTCACGCGATCTGGTTCAGCCAGTACGCCGAGCGCTATCACCCGCGCACACGCGAGTTGATCCAGCGCGGCCAGGACATCGGCGATGCCGAGCTCGAGGCCCTGCGCGCCAGTCGCTTCGTCCTCCGCCAGCAGCTTGCGACGTTGATGGACGAGCATGGGCTGGATGTCTGGGCGTCGCCCTCGGCGCCGGGCACCGCGCCGGCCGGGCTCGAAAGCACCGGCGACCCGGTCATGAACCTGCCCTGGACTCATGCCGGCTTTCCTTCGATCAACCTGCCCAGCGGTCGTGCCGCGAACGGCCTCCCGCTCGGCCTGCAACTCGCCGCTCGCTTCGGCCAGGACGAAGAGTTGTTGGCCTGGGCTGGCGGGCCACTCGGTGCAGCCGTCATGAATTGAGTGCGGAAAGGATTCTTGCCACGAATGGTTACGAATTGTCACGGATGACTGCAGACGGCCCTCCAGCCGCAGCAAGAGCATGTTGTGTTTCACTCGTGACCATTCGTAGCAAGAAGTCGTAGCCATCGACAACCATGACTTCAGTCTCAACGGAGATCCGCAAGGGCGCGTATTACGACTCGGTCGTGCTGATGCAGCTTCAGCGCGCGCTGCTCACGCTGCCGGGCGTGGCCGACGCTGGCGTCGTGATGGCCACGCCAGCCAACAAAGAACTGCTGGCGCAGTCGAATCTGCTCACTGAGGCAGCCAGCCCCGCCCTGCCCGACGATCTGCTGATCGTCGTCAGCGCCGCCGACGCAGACAGCGCCACGTCGGCGCTCGGCCAGGTGGATGCCTTGCTCGCGCGGCGACGCAGCAATGACGTTGGTCAAGACTTTCGGCCACGAAGCCTCGAGTCCGCGACGGCGCAATTGCCCGACGCCCGGTGGGCGCTCATCAGCGTGCCGGGGCGATACGCGGCCGGCGTGGCGCGGCAGGCGCTCGATCTCGGCAAGCACGTCTTCCTGTACAGCGACAACGTCAGCCTTGAGGACGAGGTGGCGCTCAAGAACACCGCACGCGCACGCGGCCTGTTGGTGATGGGTCCGGATTGCGGCACTGCGATCGTGCACGGCATCGGCCTGGGCTTCGCCAATCGGGTGCGGCGGGAACCAACCGGCGGCCGCAAGGCCGTGGGCCTGGTGGCTGCCTCAGGCACGGGATTGCAGGCCGTGGCCAGCCGCGTGCACGCGCTTGGCGGCGCGATCTCACACGCGCTCGGCACTGGCGGGCGCGACCTGAAGGCTGAGGTCGGCGCCGTGACGGCGAGCCAGTCGCTCGACCTGCTTGCCCGCGATGCTGAGACTGGCGTGATTGTGTTGATCTCGAAGCCGCCGGCACCGGCTGTCGCGACGCGGCTGCTCGCTCGGGCCCTGGCCTGCGGCAAACCCGTCGTCGTCGACTTCATCGGGCAGCCGGCGCCCGCGCGCTCGCTCGGGAATCTGCACTTCGCGGCCTCGCTTGACGAGGCGGCCGAGCTGGCCCACACGCTGGCGAGCGCTCCGTTCGACGCGGCACCAGTCGCAAGGCGCTCCGGCTACCTGCGCGGCCTGTTCAGCGGCGGCACTCTGGCGTACGAGGCGGTCCTTGTGCTGCAGGCGCTGCTGCATCCGCTCCACAGCAACGCCGCGATCAGCACCGATCAACATCTGACCGATCCGCTCAAGAGCCAGGGCCACACGATCCTGGATCTGGGCGGCGACGAGTTCACGGTCGGGCGTCTGCATCCGATGATGGACAACGACCTGCGCATTCGACGTCTCAAACAAGAGGCCGCCGATCCAGAGACGGGCCTGATCCTGCTCGACGTGGTGCTCGGTGAAGGCGCGCACGCCGACCCGGCCGGCGAACTCGCGCCGGCGATCGAGGCAGTGCTCAAGGGCCGGCCGGATCTGCCGGTGTGGGTCGTGCTCGTCGGCACCGACTCTGATCCGCAGGGCCTCGACCGGCAGCGTGAGCAGTTCGAGGCAGCCGGCGCGGTCACGTTCGACAGGCTGTCGGATGCCTTGCGCGAGATCGCTCTGGCGTTCGCGGCCGAGCCCACGACACCCGAAACACAGGTGGGCCTTGACGTGCTCGGCCCGCCTGCTGCGATCAACGTCGGAGTCGAGTCGTTCTACGACAGCCTGAAAGCGCAGGGCGCGTCGGCCGTGCAGGTCGACTGGCGACCGCCGGCCAGCGGCAACGAAAAGCTGGCCGGGATCCTGGCCAGGATGAAGAAGAAATGACCGCGGACCGCGGGCGTTGCTGTTCGGGTGAGGTAAACAAAGCCCACGCGAGCATCGCCGTTTGTCCATTGTCATTGGACCGAGTTCAGCCGTCGGCGGTCCGCCGTCCGCGGTCTCTTTGAGAGGGGAACATGATCGACATCGATGCCGCCAACGCGAAAGCGCTCGAGCGACTGATGGAGGCCCGGCCGATGCTCACGGGCGTCGCCCGAGCCGTCGACGTCATCCCCGGGATGACCAACGACCTGCTGCTGCACGCCGGCCCGCCGATCACGTGGGATCGCGCCTCCGGTCCGCTGCGTGGCGCCGTGATCGGCGCGCTCATCTTCGAGGGACGCGCCTCCAACGAGGCGGGGGCCGTCGCCCTGATCGAGTCCGGCAAAGTGCGAATCGAGCCCTGCCACGAGCACGCTTCGGTTGGGCCGATGGCGGGCGTGATCTCGCCCTCGATGCTTGTCTACGTCGTTGAGAACGTCACCCACGGCAACAAGGCCTTCAGCAACCTGAACGAGGGCTACGGCAAGGTGCTGCGTTACGGCGCCTACAGCGACGACGTGCTCAAGCGCCTGCGCTGGATGAACCGGGAGCTCGGCCCAGCCATCGGCGCCGGCCTCCAACGCGGCGGGCCGATCGACCTGCGCGCCCTGATGGCCGAGGCCCTGCACATGGGCGACGAAGGCCATAACCGCAACAAGGCCGGTTCGCTCCTCTACCTGAAAGCCCTGGCCCCGCACATCGCAGCGTCGACGGCGGACCCGATCGCCGAGGCCGAGATCCTCAAGTTCATCGGCGACAACGCGCTGAGCGTGCTCAACCCGGTGATGGCAGCCTGCAAGGCCATGACCGATGCCGCGCACGGGATCGAGGGCAGCACGCTCGTAACGGCCATGGCGCGCAACGGCACCGACTTCGGCATCCGCGTCAGCGGCTTGCCCGGCCAGTGGTTCACGGCCCCGGCCCAGATCCCGGTCGGCCTGTTCTTTTCGGGCTTCTCGCAAGACGACGCCAACCCCGACATCGGCGACAGCGCGATCACTGAGACGGCCGGCATCGGCGGCTTCGCAATGGCGACGGCGCCCGCGATCGTGACCTTCGTCGGCGGGACGCCCAAAGACGCGTTCAACGCGACGCTCGAGATGTACGAGATCACGCTCGGCGAAAGCAAGACCTTCACCATGCCGGCGCTCGACTTCCGCGGCACGCCGACCGGCGTCGACATCCGCAAAGTCGTCGAGCTCGGCATCGCGCCGCGCATCAACACCGGCATCGCTCACAAAAACGCGGGCGTCGGCCAGGTCGGAGCCGGCCTCGTCCGCCCGCCGCTCGAGATCTTCGAGCAGGCGCTGGTGGCGTTCGCGGAAAAGTATGAAATATAGGCGACAGGTGTCAGGCGTCGGGCGTCAGGTCACGCTACCGCGCGGTAGCGTGACCTGACGCCCGACGCCTGACACCTGTCGCCTTCTTCCTCACAAGGAGTCACAGTGAAGATCTACGACCTTTCGCAACCGCTCAACGCTGATTGCTCGTTTTGGCCTTTCTACCCGCCCTTCGAGGTGAAGTACATCAAGCGCAAGGCCGAGCACGGCGTCAACGCGCAGTACATCATGACCTCGAACCACATGGGCACGCACCTCGACGCGCCGCGTCACTTCGTGACGCACGGCAAGACGATCGACCAGTTGCCGCTCGAGTGGCTGATGGGGCCGGGCGTCATCGTCGACCTGAGCGACAAGCTCGACGACCTCGACCTTTTCACGCCTGAGGACATCGAGGCCCGCGCCGACGTGCACGACGGTGACATCCTCTTCATCCATACCGGCTGGCACAAGTATTCGTTCCTCAGCCCCGAGGGCGACGAAGAGCGCTATATCCATCGCCATCCGGGGCCGCACTACTCGATCTGCGATTGGCTCCTGAAGAAGAAGATCCACCTCTGGGGCGTCGATATGATCAGCACCGATCACCCCATGAACCTGCCGATCGGGCGCTTCCTCGGCGCCGGCGGGCTCAACCACTGGAAGAAGGTGCGCACCAAAGTCGAGGAGAAGTTCGGAGCCGACCAGGTCGACGTCCTCTTCCCCGAAAGCGCCTACCAGCTGACTCACAACGCGCTCTTCCCGCACGACTGCGTGCACGTTGAGAACCTGGGCGGCGACATCGGCTTGAAGGAGCTTCACAACAAGCGCATCACCCTCGGCGCCCTGCCCTGGAAGTTCCAGGGCGGCGAGGCGGCCTTCTGTCGCGCGGTCGCTCTCGTCGAGTAGTCAAGTCGTCGGGTAGTCGGCTGGCTTTCGAGTGAGCCAGCCGACACCGGGACCTGACAACCTGACGAGCCGACCAGCCGACTATTTGACTACCGGACTACATGACTACCCGACTATTTGGCGCCCCGATCAAGCGGAACGAAGATCCAAGACTGTTGACGGGTCAGGCGTTGTTCGTGGACGACGTCGAACTGCCCGGCCTGCTGCACGTGGCGTTCTTACGCAGCCCGTTCGGGCATGCGAAGCTGGGCGCCGTCGACGTGGCAGCCGCACGGGCGCTCCCAGGGGTCGTGGCGGTCTACACGGCCGACGACCTGGGCGACTACTGGAAGCCCGGGCCGCCGCTCGTGCCCGAGCCGCCGATCCCGGGCACCGTCTTCCGACGACGGACGCAGGTGCCGCTGGCGCGTGGCAAGGTCAAACACACCGGCGAGCCGATCGCGATGATCGTGGCCGAGAGCCGCTATATCGCCGAAGACGCGCTGACGCTGATCAACGTCGAGTACGACCTGCTGCCGGCCGTGGTCGACATAGAGCGCGCGCTGGATGAGGACGCGCCGCGCATTCATGACGATCTCGACTCGAACCTGGCGGCCCGTGTCCGACAGGCCAAGGGCGACTACGCGGCGGCGAAAGCGAAGGCTCATCTCGTTGTCAAGCGCCACTTCGTCTACGATCGCGGGCCATCGGCAGCGATGGAGAACCGCGGCGTCGTGGCACAGTGGGATTCGCGCGCCGGCAAACTGACGGTCTGGGACACCACACAGGCGCCGGTCGTGATCCGCAACGGTCTGGCGGGCATGCTCGGGCTGTCGGAGCATCAGGTGCGTGTGATCGCGCCCTTCATCGGCGGCGGCTTCGGGCCAAAGATCATGATGTTCTACCCGGAGGAAGTCCTCGTCCCCTGGGTGGCGATGCAACTCAACCAGCCGGTGAAGTGGATCGAGGACCGCGCCGAGAACTTCTACGCCACCACTCAAGAACGCGGCCAGGTGCACGAGTCGGAGATGGCGCTCAGCCGCGACGGCAAGATCCTGGGTGTGAAGGACTCGTTCGTGGTCGACACGGGCGCCTACAACCCGTATGGCCTGACCATCCCGCTCAACACGCAGTGCACGCTGCTCGGCCTGTATGAAGTGCCGGCCTACGAGACTGACTTTCAGCAGGTCTTCACCAACAAGACCATCGTCACGCCCTATCGCGGCGCCGGCCGGCAGCACGGCATCTTCGTCATGGAGCGCCTGCTCGATCTTGCGGCGCGCGAACTGGGCCTCGACAGGGTCGAGATCCGGCGCCGAAACCTGCTGCGGCCGGATCAGTTCCCGCACAACCACGAGATCATGTTCCAGGACTTTGCGCCCCTGGTCTACGACAGCGGGAATTACGCGCCGATGCTGGAAGAGACGCTCGAGCTGATCGACTACGAGCGCTTCGTGAAGGAGGAGCAGCCCAGGGCTCGCGCCGAGGGCCGCGCGCTCGGCATCGGTGTCGTGACCTACGTCGAGGGCACAGGCATCGGGCCGTACGAAGGCGCTCGCGTTCAGGTGCAGCCGTCGGGCAAGGTGACCGTCGCAACCGGCATCGGCACGCAGGGCCAGGGGCACTACACGGTCTTCGCGCAGATCGTCGCCGATCAGGTCGGCGTCGACGTGCGAGACGTCGAAGTCGTGACCGGCGACACCGACCTTTTCTACTGGGGCGCAGGGACGTTTGCGAGTCGCGGCGCCGTCGTCGCTGGAAACGCCATCAACGAAGCCGCCAAGGACGTGCGCGTCAAGATCTTGAAGCTCGCCTCCGAGCAACTCGAGGCGGCCGAGGAAGACATCGAGATCCGCGACGGCCAGGTCTTCGTGCGGGGCGCACCGGCGCGAGCGATCCGGCTCGGCGAGTTGGCCTCGCGCGCCAATCCGTTGCGCGGCGCTGTCAAGCCGGGCGCACAGCCGGGCCTCGAGGCGACCAACTACTTCGGCCCCGAGCGCGGCGCGACAGCCGCAGGCGTGCACGCCATGATCATTGAGGTCGATCGCGAGACCTTCGAGGTCAAGATCCTGCGCTATGTCACGTCACACGACTGCGGCAGGGTGATCAACCCGATGGTGCTCGAGGGCCAGATCCACGGCGGCATCGCCCAGGGCATCGGCAACGCGTTCTTCGAGCAGTTGATCTACGACGAGAACGGCGTGCTGCTCAACGGCTCGTTCATGGACTTCCTGCTGCCGACCGCGCTCGACGTTCCCGCGATCCAGATCCACCACCAGGAGACGCCGTCGCCGCTGAACCCGCTCGGCATCAAGGGCGCGGGCGAGGCCGGCGCGATCCCGGTCGGCGCGCTTTTCGCACAAGCGATCGAAGACGCGCTGGATCTGCCCGGCTTTGAGATCCTGGAGATCCCGCTCAGCCCGAAACGCCTCTTCGAATTAACCCGCTAGAATGGGTGATCGTGAATAGCGGATAGGCCTTCAATCAGCCATCAGCCATCCACGATCACCCATCTCTCAGTCACTCATTGATCCCATGTTCCTTGTCACCGGGGCCGCTGGCAAGACCGGCCGGGCCGTCATTCAGGCGTTGAAACGCTGCGGCGCGCCAGTGCGCGCATTTGTCGGGCCGAGCGTATCGCTGGCGGATGCGTCGTCGTTGGGCGCCGATGAGACGCATGTCGGCGATCTGCGCGACGCGGGATCGGTTCGCGTGGCCGTCGACGGCGCTCACGGCATCTATCACATCGCGCCGAACGTCCATCCCGATGAAGAAGCCATCGGCCGGAACGTCATTGCCGCCGCGCGGGATGCGTCGCTGGCGCGCATCGTGTTCCATTCGGTCTTGCATCCGGGCACCGAAAAGATGCCGCACCATTGGGGCAAGCTGCGTGTTGAGGAGGCATTGTTCGAAGCCGGGCTGCCTTACACGATCCTGCAGCCGGCGCCTTACATGCAGAACCTGCTCGCCAGCTGGAGCGCGATCACGCGCGAGGGCGTCTACCGCACGCCCTACCCGGCGGCCACGCGCCTGAGCCTTGTGGATCTCGAGGACGTGGCGACAGTCGCCGCGCGCGTGTTGACCGAGACCGGTCATGTCGGCGCGACTTACGAGTTGTGCGGCACGCCCGGCCTGAGTCAGACCGAAGTGGCCGCGATCTTGAGCGAACGCCTCATCACAAAAGTGCGCGCGGCATCGATCCGTCCCGCCGAATGGGAGCGTCAGGCGCGCGAGCACGGCCTGAGCGACCACTCAGTGGCCACGCTGCTGGCGATGTTCGACTACTACAAACGCTATGGCCTCGCCGGCAGCCCCAACGTCCTGCGCTGGCTCCTCGGCCGCGAGCCAACGTCGCTGGCCACCTTCGTCGATCGAACGATCAGATCAATCGGGTAGTGAAGTCGTCAAGCAGTCACTTGGTCGGCTGATCGGCCGATGTATTGGAGGGCGCATCGCCCCGAAGGGTTGACGACCTGACGCCCAGATCGACTTCACCACAAATCACCGACCCGCCACTCCGCGGTCAATCCGCTATTGAGGTCGAGTGGCGGCGTCTTCGGAAGACGCAGGACCATGGCCTCCTCGCCCGGCGTGGGCTTGACCCCATGCTCGGTGCGGATCCCCAGCGGGCCGCGCCACAGTTCCCAGCCAAGGCGCTCATAGAAGGCCGCATCGGACGGTGAGAGCGCTCCGAGATCGTAGGCTGTGATGCGGTTCGCCACATCGCGCAGCACGGCTGAAGCGAAGCCCTTGCCCTGGTGCTCGGGCGCCGTCGCTACGGCTTCGACGAAAGCGGTGCGCAACACAGGCAGGCCCGCGGGCTGAAGCCAGCGGGTGACCCAGGCGGCATGGCTGACCAGTTGTCCATTCAATCGCGCCAACACATGGATCGAGCCCGGCAGCATGTCGAACATATCAGCGAAGTCTTCTTCGTAGGCTGCAGTGCAGAGCGCGATGATCTCGGCGCGCTGGGGCTGACCGAGAACATTCGCGGCGATCCTCGAAAGAGTCAATGAGTCAGGTGCAGCAGGGAGTGTCATAGTCGATGCCTTTGGATGGCCACGCGTCAGATAGCCACACAGGCTTTGCGCAACGGCGCCTCACGAATGGCTTTGTAATCCGTCTTCTCCGCGCCCAGGAATGCGACGAAGCGTTTGAAGCCGAGCGCCAGTGCCGCAGCGAAGGCTGAGTCCTTCGCGAGCGCCTTGTCTTCGAGCCAGAAGCCCAGAACCACGAAGGTGCTCGTTGTCTTGTCGAAGCGGCTGTCGAAACGCGCGACGGGCCGGTCGCCCCACAGCACCGGCAAGGTGTAGTAGCCGTGCCGGCGTTGATGCTCGGGCTTGTATACCTCCCAAATGTAGTCGAAACCAAAGAGGGACTTTGCGCGCCCGCGCGCGATGACAGGATCCAGCGGCGCCAGGAAGACCGCCTCGTCGACCGTCGTCGGGCCGAGAGGCTTCCACGCTTTCGGCACGCGGCCGGCCGCCACATCGGCCAATGTCTTAGTATCGGCGGCCAGCGCATAGTGGACGTGCTTCCAGCCCTCGACCTGGACCTCGATCAACTCGCCGTCGGCCACCAAAGCGTCACGGATCGCCTTGCCTTTGCTGAACGGCACGCCGCGGAAGTAGGCGTCGGCTGTGCGGTCGAGGCGGTATAGGCCAGCGAAGGAGACCTCCTTCTTGATCAAGAAACGGTCGGCCTCGTCGCTGTCCTTTTCGTAGAGCAGGTCGGCCGGCGCGATCGCGTCAGCCAGTGCATACACGCGCTCGAAGCGGTCGCGATGGTGGGTCATGATCTCGCCTGTCCGCCATAGGTAGTAGAGGGCCAGCGCGCTGTCTTTGCGGCCGCGATAGCTCTGGGTCCGCGTTCGGTCCGCCATCTCGAAGTCGCGGTTGTTGACGATGCCGCGTTCGCGCAGGATGCCGCGCATCTCGCCGATGGCGGCCTTGTGGTCCTGGCCCATTTTGTGAATGCGGGGATCGACGTCAGGGCCGCGATCCCGTTCCCGGTGCATGACGACGCGCCAGTACGGAAGATCCTCCATCGGGCGTGTGGCCAGCCATCCGCCCCAATCGAAGAACTTGCGCTTCTTGTAGGTCGTGGTCTCCCACGCGCCCGGCGCGCAATCGAGGACGCGGCTGTGCAACGTGATGTCGTGGCTGCGCGCGATGACCTGCAGCGGATCGAGTTGCAGGTACTCGATCGCGCGCATGGCCTGTTCTGTGCCTTTGGCGCCCCGCCAACGTCGGCCAGGCCACAGGCCTTGTTTACCGAGGACGAAACGCCGGGCGGTCTCGATGTCGATGGTCAGCATGGGGCGCTATTGTAACGGCTCAGAGCCGGGTCAGGCACGTTGTGGGTTTCGGGGTATGGGGCTGTGGATCAGGCAAGTGGAGCGATTGGAGGCTGTTGAGCACTGCGCGCTGAGGTCGTCCGCGTGTCCGACGCTCAGGCAGGGTCACCTTCGTCGATCGGCGAATCTGACGCCGGCCACTCGAGTGTGAGGTTGACGAGCCGCCGTGAGGTATGAGTCCACAGGGTTGAGACGATGACGTCGTGAAGCCGGTAGCTAAGCAGGTCGGCGCCTTCGGGCGAGACGCGCGGCATCGGCACTGCATCGCGTCGCGGACCCCAGGCCGCTGAGTCGAGATCGACTTCAGTCAAACCAGGTGGATCACGCGGCGACAGGCTGAGCAACGCGGCGTCGCCGGCGGAGCTCACCCGCAGGAGACCGCCGGCAAAGGGGCCGTCCGGCCATTCGAATGAGTAGAACGTCCAATCCGCGTTCTCGGCGTTTGGCCGCAGCGATGTCGCCAGCAGGGCCGCGAAACTGTCGATGCCGGGCGGCCCGGCCACAGCCAGGCGCGTCACGATCTGCGCGGCCGTTGCCGTGGACATCAGGGCCTCCTCGTCGGCTTGATGTAGGTGTCCCAATCCTTGCGGTAGAAGTCGATGGCGAAGTCGCGGTACGTCTGCGGCGGCGGCCCGGAGTCGCGCACCAGATCGCCCATCACCGGCCCCATGCGATCGACAGCCTGATCGCGCGTGATCCGCCCGGCGGCGAAGTCGCCATAGATGCGCTCGAAGGCGGCGTCCCTGTCGCCGGGCACACCGATGTCGCCGGCCTTCGCCGCCAGGAGCTCGGCTCGGACCTGAAGGGCGTTGAACTGCGCCATGGCTTCGTTGCGCAGGTTGTTCGTCACGTTCACGGCGACGTATTGATCACGCGTCATGGTCGGCGTCTCGACGACCCGCGCGACCTCCTGCCCGCGGCTCATCGCGTGGCCGGCTTCGTGAGCGATCATGGCTACGGCGTCAGCGCCGGTGAGCGATTGGTCGATCGTGATCAGGGGCTCGATCGTCTGGGAGTTCGGACCCGTCTGGAACAGGATGCCTTTCTTTTGCAGTGCCAGCAGCTGCGCGCGCAACGTCGGCGACTGCCGGGCCAGATCGCGCACCTGCGGGTCAAAGATCGAGAGCATCCTATCCACGGCTGCGTTTTGCGCAGCGGTCGTCTGGCGGGCGCGGGCCTGAGCGATCGTGCGCGGGTTCAAGGGGCGAATCGTGGGGATGAAAGCGGGCCCGGCAGCGGCGGGTGCGCCGGCATGGGCCGTCTGTTCAACCGTTCTCGTGCCCGTCGCAGTTTCCTCGCCGCGCAGCACGCGGGCTGCGTCGGCCTCAGCCTCTCGCAGCGCCCGGCTGACGTTCTCGACGGTCCGTTGGGCCCCATCGAGCGCGGCGGCCAGGCGGCGCACGGCCGGCAAGACCGACTCCGTCATCTCCCTGTCGAAGGCCGACGCGCCCTTCCCGACCCAGTCGCCGCCGCGGAGCACATCCGCCTGACGCCGCAACTGCTCGAGCGATCGACGGGTCGCGTCGGCTTGCGCGCCGAAGTCGGCGGCAATGCGCTGGAGGGCGTCGTGGTCGGCGCGGACGCGTGGCGAAGGCACTGGTTATTTGTACCAACCTTCGCCGCGGCTGGCAGCCGGCCACAGTTCGTTCGTGGCGACACTAGATCGTCCACTGATCGTGAATGACCCCGACCAGATACCAGACGTTGTCGCGCTCCTGGAAGACAAGGCGCAGGCTCTGCCACTTCAGGCCGCTGTAGTCGGGGTCGTAGCCCGGATCGTAATGCTCGACGATGATGCTGCCGGGGTAATACTCAGCGGCGTTGTTGAGGGTATTGCCGTTCCCGATCACAAGGTTGTAGCCGACCTGTTTCGCGTGAGTGAAGTCCAGGCTGTAGACGAATCGTTTGTCGTAGTCGTCGTAGGTAAGGCGGATCGGCTCACCACTTCCGTCGAACGAGCCCCATTCGTAGACATCGGGGCTGCCCGGAAGCGCGGCGAGTTGATCGGGCATAAACACGAGATCCGTGTCTTTGACGAAGGCATACGGCGAGAAGCGCACGCCGCTGACGGGATCGACGTACCCGGCCAGTGCCGCCAGATCCTTGCTCGCCAACGCCCTCAGCACGGCGGCGGCTCGCTCCTCGATGATCGGTCGCGCCTCATCGGGGGTCAGCGTCGCGTCAGTGGAGGCCGTGGGAGCGGCCGTGGCCGTCGCGGCCTCGGTGGCCGGCATCGCCTCGGTCGGCTGCTGCGTCGTGGGCACTCCGGTGGGCGCGGTGCAGGCGACGCCGGCCGCAGCGGCTGCGACGACCCAAGCCAAAACGGTTGGAATATGCGCCATCCTCATGTTGTCCTCCCGGTTGTCGACGTTGAGCCCATACCATACCTCCGCCGACATGAATCACAATCGTGTAAAACATGAGGGGCTGATGAAACGTGCACGCCGCCCGCAGCGCGTTCCTGTCGACGGAACCCACCTCGGGCAACGTCGCGTTCGCAGGGTGGCGCTAAGCCGTGGCCTTCTGGCGGCACCGTTACACCACACTTTGCAGTCAGGGAGTCCACTCGAAAAGTATCTCTCGCCACACGGGGGACCATCGAGCGATCATCGGCAGGGGAATCTGCGTCGTGCCAAAAGCGCCGATGGCATGTGCACTCGCACCGGTGGGATTGACCACTGACAGCGGCTGTCTTCCCAGGGGGATGCTCTGCGGAAAGTCCGCAGTCAGATGGGCGTCTGACAGGTGAGCCGTCGTCAGTTCCGTATCGCCGATCCAAATCGATACACCCGACATGAAGTTGGCGCCAGCGATGTCGATATGCCCATTCTCACGATCAATCGACACAGCGGTGATCGTTGGCGTCGTGTGCGAAGCTACCGCGAAGTGATCCAAGTAGACTTCGGGGATCTGGGCATCACCATCGCCCTGCAATTCGATCGTTGCCGTTACCGTCTGTCCGCTCCACGGTGAGAGGTCCACCCAGGTGTGCGTCCAGGTAGAACTCACTGAAAGGACTTGCGCCACGGGCGCCCCGACAGTCGGGACTACTCGAAGCAGGAGTTGGTCGCCGCTGGAACCACCGAAGAACTCGTATTCGAATGAGAGTGTGGGATTCCACATTTCCGCCGGGACATCGACGCGCCGCGATACGAAACCGTCATCCTGAGCAGGGGAGAATGTGAACTCGCTCGCGGCGACATAGCCATCATAGGAACTTCGTGCAAACAAGCCGCGATGTTGGACCCAGTTGATGGCGCTCAGTTGCGGATTGCCCGGCCATTTGGGCGGCCATTCCGACAACAAAGATTGCATGGCACTCCAAGTGCCATTCTTTTGGACATACCAGTACGATAAGGGTTGACCGGATACCGGTTCGGTGACTCCCGCGACTGATCCCTCGGGGCCCGGCACAAGCAGCGGAATTGATGAAGGCAACCCCGACAACGGCAACAGATCCACGGGGCCCCAGGCCTGGCCCATCGGCTTTCGGACCGCAGCGACCGACGCCGCGTTGCCAGTAACCCAGGCCGCAGTGAGCGTTCCCTGACCGTCTGTCACCAACAGGGGATACCTATCGGAACCGGGCGTTCCAGGGGCGATCGGCTGCGGCGTGCTCCAGCCGATCGACTGCGACCACGTCGTGACCACCGCGGAACTCGTCACCCCGAGTACAACCGGCTGTCCAGGCCCGGCCATCGCGGCCGCAAAGTTCACGGTGTTGGGCAGAGCGGATTCCCAGGAAGACCACGTTCCGCCAACGGAGCGGCTGATGTGCCAGACAGTCGTACCGTTGTCGTCCAACCAGAATAGGTGTACGGTGCCATCGATATCGCTCAACAGAACGGCATGTACCGGGCTGCTCGTCGAGTGACCTGGCACCGCGCCCGCATCGGTCCAATGACCGGCCGGGTCGATGCGATACAGGCGCGGTTCAGCGGCCATGGGCGGCATCGTCGCGATGAGAGCAAACCCACCACCATCGGGCGTCGTCGTCTGAGCCAACAGGTCCATTCGAGCGCCGATCGGCAGTTCAGAGACGCTGCAAATGCCCGCAGTCGGGCACTCGAAGACATGGGGATGGCCGGACAGCGCTCCGGAGTAGCCGCGCCAGCCAGACGAGGTGTACCAAGTAACGGTCTGCGACGTCGCTCCCCAGGTGGCCACTGGCAACGAGTAATAACCGTCGTCCCAACCCATCTTCAATGCGCCAGCACCAGAGTACGGGGTACGCACGACAATGTACACGTCGTTCAAAGCTACTGTTGAGGGAAGCGTCTCGCTGACGCGCCAGTCAGCGAACGATCGACCGGGCTCGAAGTCCCCTTCTGGAACGATGTTGTCCGATCCGACCAACCAGTGGTCGAGCCTGACGTCGCTAACGGAGCCGGGCGGAATACGGAAGTCGTTGCGCCACAATGAACGGGGCCAGTCCTGTTCGAAGCCCGGCGAATGAGCCGTCATCGTGAAAGTCGATCCTGTGTCCAGGGCATGCACGAGGTAGCGGCCATCAGTCGTGGACAGAGTGATGCCTTCCACGCTTGGCGCTCCGCTCACACTGGCCTGCGAAAGCGCCTGGTCACGTCCATCGCGCACAAGGCCATAGATAAGATGCCAGTAAGCGCCGAGCACCTGGCCTTCCTCGTCGATGCCTGACCAGTGAGATACGTTGCCATCTCGGTCGACGGCACGCGCGCGAAGTCGGTAAATATCGGGTGCGTAGATCTGGCTCAACGGGCAGTAGAAGGTGTAGGGGTCGTTGTTCCAATGCGACGTGCAGGGTATCGACCAGGAGGGCCAATTGCCTCCCTGCGAACGCAATTGCAACTGGACGAGATCGACGCCGGCAGCTCCGTTATCGACAGAATATGCGATGACGAACGGCGAAACGAGAATTGACTGGTACTGACTTTGCCCTAACACCTCCACCATCGGGGCAAGGCGATCAAGCGACGACCAGTGAGCCGACCCGCTGTCTGCCCCCACGACATCGCGATAGGCACCATCAGTGTACTCTCTGGCCAAGTTGCCAGCCATGATCTTCTGACCGAGGTAGGCGTAGGGCGGCTTCATGTCATACTGCTCGACTGAGATATAAAACTCCCCGCCGGCTCCCCAGCCATTCATACGGAAGTCAGCCAAAAGGTTGCTCGGCCCATAGAGCGCGCGGTCGGCCCCATTCGCGAGAGGATGAAGGGCTAGCCGCTGAAAATAACCGGGCTCCAGATAGTCATAGCTTATATTGGCCTGGTCAGGCGACCAATGCGGGTTCGCGCTGTCGGGGCGAGAAGAAAGGCTCTGGGCGTTGCTGCCGTCGGCGTT
This sequence comes from Anaerolineales bacterium, assembly GCA_044226485.1. Taxonomy (GTDB): domain Bacteria; phylum Chloroflexota; class Anaerolineae; order Anaerolineales; family UBA6663; genus UBA6663. The sequence goes on along the minus strand of JBGAGY010000022.1, from coordinate 22,004 downwards.
CATCACATACAGGAAATAGTCTAGAGCCCCGGCTGTCCGTCTAGAGATGAAAGCTATTTGCTGTCCATCCGGCGACCAATCGGGTTCACCGTCATAGCCGGCTTGATTGGTCAGACGCACAAGCCCTGCTCCGTCGGAACCAATGACATATACGTCAGTGTTGCCGGACTGCGTGCCCTGAAACGCGATCTTTTTCGAGTCGGGCGACCAGGCCGGACGACGTGCGGCTTCGAAGCCAGACGTGATCTGTCGAACGTCAGAGCCATCGAATCGCATCGAGTAGATCTGAAACGATCCGCTGCGATTGGATGAAAACACGACTCGATCCGAGTGGTACGACAGTCGTGGCTCGATATCATCCGCGCCGTTCACCGTCAAGCGTTGTTGCGCGCTTCCATCGTCGGCGCTTGAGTAAATCTCCCAGTTGCCATCCCGATGCGAGTGCAGCACGAGTCGTGCGGATATCGTAAGCGGTTCTTCAGGCGCCTGGTCTCCCTCCATCAGCGCGACATCACCCGGCGTAGGTCCAGGATTCGGCGCCGTCAGTTCAGCAACCCCATCACGGGTTGCAGGATGTGCAGGACCGGTTTGCGTGCTTCCAGGTGTCGCCGTCAGAGCCCAACCGCCCAGGCTTAGCATGACGAGAGCCCGAGGCAACCAACCCAGGACAGAGCGTGCATCTATAGTCGTCATAAGCCCCCAAAATCAACGAGCGTCTCTCGTTACAACATCCACGTCGCGGCGAACACCTTCAAGACGGTCAATGGCGACCGGCCCGGGCGCAAGACTTCGCCCGGGGACCCATCGCCGCGTTCGTCAGCCAACAATCAAGTCAAATAATCTACGAATCGCAAAGCGAGAATAATCATCCCACACAGACAATCTAGCGACTCACGGCGATCCTACAGGCACTCGCCTCGGCCGTGATCGCGGCGAAGTCGCCGGCCGCCACAGCCTTGGCCGAGATCAGGTTGCCGCCGATGCCGACGGCCACGGCGCCTGCCGCCAGATAGTCGCGGGCGTTCTCGGCGTTGATGCCGCCCGTGGGCAGCAGCTTGAGGAAGGGCAGCGGCGCCAGCACATCGCGGATGTAGCGCGGCCCGCCGACCGTCGCCGGAAAGACCTTGACGATCCCGGCACCGGCCTCATGCGCCGCCAGGATCTCGGTCGGCGTCAGGGCCCCACAGGCGCAAGGCACGCCGAGGTTGGCACACGCATGGATGACCGGCACACGCACCACGGGAGTGACCACGAACTCGGCCCCACCCGCCACGGCGGCCACGACCTGGTCGGGCTCCAATACGGTGCCCACCCCGACGCACACCGCCTCACCGAGGGCAGACCGCACCGCCGTCACAGCTTCAACAGCGCCCTGCCCGGTCAACGTGAACTCGAGCACCGACACGCCGCCCGCGAGCAATGCCCTGGCGACCTCCACCGCGCGATCGTAGTTCGCCAGCCGGACGATAGCCACGATTTTGTCATGCGTGATTCGATCGATGGTGACCAGGGAGGGTTGAGACATGTTGGATTCCTCGTCGACGACGAAGGACAAAGGTCGAAAAGCCATGCACCCTTCGTCGTCCGTCCTTGCGCCAGCTATCCGTTGCATCTTGCGAGGCCGACCCAATCACCTCGCCACGTCCACGCGCTGCTGAGCCATCACGCCAGCCAACTCGGCGCGGCTGGAGAGCACCTGATCGCCGTGTTGGGAGAGCGCGATGGCCGCCAGAGCGACTCCCCGGCGCAGGCCGTCTACAGGATCGTCGTCGAGGATGCCGTCGAGCACGCCGGCGGCCAGCGCGTCACCGCTGCCGATGCGATCGACGATCGTCACGGGCAAGGCAGGCGCATGTGTGAAGACGTCGCCTTGCAACAGCGCCGCACCGCGCTCGCCGAAGGTGCTGATGACGGTCAACGCTCGTGTCAGCCCGGCCAGCGCACGGATCCGGGCCTCGGGCTCGCCGTCGCAGCCGAACAGCAGCGCGGCATCGGCGCCCTTGCAGAACAGGATATCGGCTTCAGCGATCAACGGCCGCAGCTTCGCGCTGGCGTCGGCCGTCGACCACAGCTTGGCGCGGTGGTTGACGTCGAAGCTGAGCGTCACGCCAGCGGCCCGTGCTCGTTTCACGGCCTCGGCCACCACGGCGTATGGGCCATCGCCAAGCGCAGCCGTGATCCCCGTGAGATGCAGGATGCGAGTGTCGAGCAGCCGATCCCAATCGACGTCGGCCGGCGTCATGCGCGCCGCAGCCGAGTCGGCGCGATCGTAGATCACCTGAATGGCGCGCGGCGTGCTGGCGTATTCGATGAAGTACGTGCCGATGCGCTCGCCCGGCGCGCGCACCACGCCGCCCGTGTCGACGCCAGCCGCCCGCAACGAACGCAGCACCGGATCGGCCAGGGTGTGATCAGGGAGGCGGCTCAACCAGGCACAACGCCGGCCGAGCTGGGCCAGCGCCACGACCACGTTGGCTTCGGCGCCGCCGACCTGCAGATCGAGCGATTGAGTGTCCGCCAGCCGGCGGCCCATCGGCACACTGAGCCTGAGCATGGCTTCGCCGAGGGTGGTGACGTCGAAACGCGAGGCCATCGTCGTTCAAAGCTCCGGAAGGAAGGCCACGCACGCGACCTGCGGCACATCCAGCCGCGCGACCGACGCGCCCAACCAGGGCGCGGCGTCGAGCACGGGCAGCACCGCCACGTCACCGCTGTACTGGTTGCCCGCCAACACGTGCCGGCCGTCTGGCGCGATCGCGAAGTTGCGCGGCCAGTTGCCGCCGCAAGACGCGTGTCCGAGAGGTTTGAGCGCGCCATCGCCATCCACAGCGAAGATGGCAAGGCTGTTGTGGCCACGGTTCGAAACGTACAGGCGCGTGCCATCCGGGCTCACATGAATGTCGGCCACGCTGTTCTCGCCGACACCCGGCGGCACCGTCGGCTCGGTCTGGATCTCGGTGTAACGGCCATCGGCCGTCGAAAAGACGCTCACCGTCGAGTCGAGCTCGTGGGCCACGTACAGACGCGTCCCATCGGGACGGAAGACCAGGTGCCGTGGGCCGGACCCCGGCCGGGTGCCCACCGGCTCACGACCGGTCAGATGACCTGTGGCCGAGTCGAGGCTGTAGAAGACCAGCGCGTCGATGCCGAGGTCGGCGACGATGGCCGCCCCGCCGTCGGGCGTGAGCGTCGTCGAATGCGCGTGCGGACCTTCCTGTCGCTCGGCGTTCGGGCCGCTGCCCTGATGCTGCACATGGGCGCTGCGCGCTCCGAGCGAGCCGTCGCCGAGCACCGGCAAGACGCTCATGCTGCCCGTGCCGTAGTTGGCCACGAAGAGCCAGCGGCCGCCGGCGTCCAACGCGAGATGGCAGGGCCAGTCTCCACCGCTGGCCTGCTGGTTGAGCGCGCTCAGCCGAAACGACCCGGATGGCGTTTTCTCATAGCGCCCCGACCACACAGCGCCTGGCCCATCCTTGCTGGCTTCGCCGGTCTCGGAGGTCACGAAGAACCAGGGTTGGGTTGGATGTGGGATCACGAAAGACGCGTTGCGGATCCCGGCGAGCTCGTCAACCACACTCAGCGCCCCGCTTTCGACGTCGTACCGGGCCAGCCTCACGCCCGGGGCCGAATCCGCGCCATACCCACTGATCAATAGATAGCGTTCGCTCATCGTGCCTCCTGGGGATTGCCGGGTTTACCAGTTCGTCACCGAGCCGTCGCGGCGCCTGTAGTGCGGCGCCTCCCAATACTTCCAGGTCTGATGACGGGCGAGGTCCTCGTTGAACTCGAGGCCGAGGCCCGGCGCTGTCGGCAGCGGGAAGCCGCTGCCCTGCAGCCGCGGCTGCACGGGGAAGAGCTTGTCCGCGTCGTTCTCGCCGTTCTGTCCGGCGTACAGGTTTTCGCTCTCGGTCACGCGCACCTCGAGCCAGGCGAAGTTGGGCACTGCAGCGGCCAGGTGCACCGTGGCAGCCGTGCAGACCGGGCCAAGCGGGTTGTGCGGCATCAGATCAATATAGTGCGCCTCCGCCCACCCTGCCACCTTCATCGACTCGGTGAAGCCGCCGACGTTGCAGATGTCGACGCGGGCGAAGTCGGTCAGATGCTGCTCGATGTAAGGCATGAACTGCCACTTGCTGGCGAATTCCTCACCGACAGCGAACGGCGTCGGGATCTGGCGGCGGAGCGCTGCGTACGCCTCGGGCGACTCGTCGCGGATCGGCTCCTCAAAGAAGTCAAGCGTGCCGCGCGGCATTCGCTCGATGAACGACACGGTCTCGGCCGGCGTCAATCGATGATGATAATCGATGCCCAGGGTCAGATCGGGGCCGAGCGTCTCGCGCAACTTCGTCAGCGCCGTCGCCGTCGGGCCGAGTGTCTCGCGCGGTTCGTAGACGTCCTCGGGCGTGCCTGCCGGCGTGATCGGCATGGTGCGGATCACCTTCCAGCCGCGGTTGAAGAGCATGCTGCAGTTCGCCACCATTTCTTCGGCCGACGCGCCGCCCGCCGTGGCGAAGCACGGCACGAAGTCGCGCTGGGCTCCGCCGAGCAACTGATACGTCGGCACGCCGAGCGCCTTGCCGGCGATGTCGTACAGGGCGATGTCGATCGCGCTCTGCGCCGCGAGCAGGACGCGCCCGCCCTCGAAGTACTGGCTGCGATAGAGCTGCTGCCAGATGCGGCCGCGCTGCATGGGATCCTGCCCGATCAGGAACTCACGAAAGTGTTCGAGCGCGCCGATGACAGCCCGTTCGCGCCCGCTCAGGCCCGACTCGCCGAGCCCGAAGATGCCTTCATCGGTCTCGACCTTGACGACCAGCTGGTTCCGCACGCCGACCCAACAGGGATAGGGGATGATGTTCGTGATCTTCATGGATGTGATCTCCGGGTCTTGGATTGGCGAATGACGAAGGTCGCGCAAAACGACCTTCGTCGTTCGTCATTCGCCTGTGATGGCCATCTAGGGATGGGTCCAACCCAGCAGGCGCGCGGCCTTGCTGGAATCGATAAGGCCGGCCCGATCGGCAAGCGGCGCGCGCAACGGCGTGCCGGGGTAGTGCCGGGCGACAAGGTCGAGGGTCGGTTCCTCGGACGCGGTTCGCGGGGCCGCGATGAAGAAGGCTTCGTGCCCGTCGAAATCCGCCAACATGGCCCGCTCGCAGGCGCGAGCGCCCTCGAGGATGTCGGTGTAGGCCCACAGGTGGCGCCAGGCGAACACATCCGACTGGCGTGTGACAGCCACAGCCTCTTCATAGCTCGGGAGGAGCCAGTGGAAGCGCAGGCTGGCGACGCGCATCTTGTGCGAGCGCACGAAAGACTCGGCCTGTTGCTCGACGATCCACTTCGACAGGCCGTACGGTTCTTCGGCGTAGGAAGGATGCGCCTCGTCGATCGGAAAGTAATCGAAGCGCGGTTGGCGGCTGAAGGCCATGCCCACGGCGTTGACCGACGAGGCCTGCACCACACGCTCGATGCCCACCGCCGCGGCGGCCTCGAGCACGTTATAGGCCATGGTCACGTTTTCGAGATAGACCACGTGCGGCGGAGCGCCCCACGGCCAGATGTGACTGGCCAAATGGATGACGGCGTCGCAGCCCTGCAGGGCCGTCACCACATGGCCGAAGTCGCGGGCGTCGGCGATCCAGTGGCGCACGCCGTCGTGGACCAGACCGCCCGGTGAGACCCGATCGAGGCTGATGACCGTGTGGCCCTGCTCGAGCAGATAGGGCACCAGGACGCGTCCCAAGCTCCCTTGCCCGCCCGTGACTGCAATGTGCATGATTGACCTCGTGGATGGAGTCGCAGATCGTGGGCGCCGTCTTCAACGACCCGGATCGTGCGGGTGCATTTCGTCAGCGCGCATGGCTGTCAACGTGGTGACCGTATCTTCGGTGTGCGCGTGCATGAGCAGCCGCGCCTGGTTGGCGTTGCGTCCGCGCAACGCTTCTGCGATGAGGATGTGATAGCGCACGGCGCGGGCCGTCATGCCCGGGTCGCGGGCCGTCATTTCGCGACTGACCAGGAACAGGTCGTGGATGCCGTCCATCATCTGCGCCAGCACCGGGTTGCGCGCGGCCTGCGCGATGCGCCGATGGAAGTTCATGTCGGGGTCGACGAAGTCGAGGCCGTGTGCGGCCTGCTCTTCCATCGCATGGGCGAGCGCGCTGATCTCGTCGAGCTCCTGATCGGTGCCGCGCTCGGCAGCCAGGGCGACGAGCTCGGGCTCGATGATGCGGCGCGCTTCGGCCAGCGCGACGAGCAGGCCGGTGCCCGCGCTCTCGAAGTGCAGGGCCAGATCAGCGCCGGCCGGCAGGCTGACCACAAACACCCCGCGACCGTGCTCGATGCGCACGAGGCCCATGGTCTGCAACGAGCGCAGCGCCTCGCGAATCGAGCCCGTGCCGACGCCATATTCGGTCGCCAACTGAGCGATGCTCGGCAGGCGCTCGCCCGGACGCCACTCGCCCGCGCGCAGCCTGTCACGCAAGGCCGCCGAGACCGACTGAAAGACCGCCGGCGACTCGGGAAGCGAGCGCTGCACAGGCGGAGAATCGACTTTCATGTGAGGACTCATGATAGCTCCGCCTCAAGAGATACGATGACTTCGGGAAAAATGCAAGTTATTTGACTATTCCCCCCGAGTCGCGTAATATTGTTTTCACCGAATTTTAGTAGAGAAACGGGCTGATCCATTCCGTTTCCAGAAAGGACCGCCAGCCACCCTCAACTCATATCATCTCTTTCCAAGAATCCTGGCATGCCCCTGAAGACTGTCCATTGGAGGAGGAAACGAGACAATGAATAAACTGAAGTTAGTTAACCTTACCGCCATGGCGGCGCTCGTCCTCGCCGCATGCGGTACCCCTGCGACTCCTGCGGCGGCCCCCACCGCCGCCCCGGAAGCTACCGCAGCGCCTGATGCCACCGCCACGCAAGCCGAAATCATCGCCCAGAACCTGCCGAGTGTCCCGCGCAACCAGACCCTGATCATGGGTTGGTCGGTCGCATCCCCGATCGGCGTTACCAGCCCCTGGGCCATCCCGGGCTACACCCACCAGGAAGGCAACAACCTGATGTGGGAGCCGCTGTACTATTACGGCATCTTCAAGAGCTCCGACATCCCGTGGTTGGCCGACAGCATGGAGTACACGAAGGATGACTTCACCCAGCTGACGATCAAACTCAACAAGGACGCGAAGTGGAGCGACGGCGTGGCCGTCACGGCCGACGACGTGGTTTATACGTTTGAGGGGCAGCTCAACAACGACAAGCTCCCCTACCACAGTTCCTTCGCTCAGTACGTTGGCAAGATCAGCAAGACCGACGACCTGACGGTCGTGGTCGACTTCAAGATCCCGGCCCCGCGCTTCAAGTTCGAAGTGCTGACCCTGAAGTTCGACACCGGCATCCCGATCGTGCCCAAGCACTGGCTCGAGAAGCAGGCGGATGTCAACGCGGCCCCCGGCGGCCTCGACATCCCCAGCTCCGGCCCGTACCGCCTGGTGCAGTGGGACCGCACGCAGAAGATCTATGACCTCAACCCCGACTGGTGGGCGGTCAAGGCCGGGCGCATCGCCCTGCCCGCGGTCAAGCGCGTGGTCGTCAGCAACATCGGCGGCCAGGTTGGCCAGAACATGGACACCGTCGCCCAGCGTATCGTGAACGCCGAGTTCGACACCGCGCTCGACATGCGCAGCGCCGTCATCGGCAACATCCTCAAGCAGAGCGATAAGGTCACGACCCACTCCGGCAGCGAGCCGCCTTACGGTTATCTCGACTGGTGGCCGAACTCGCTGTGGATGAACACCCAGGTCGCGCCGTACAACGACGTGCGTGTTCGCCGCGCGATGAGCCTGGCGATCGACCGCGACACCATCGACCAGGTGGTCTACGAAGGCGCCAAGATCTCGACGATCTTCCCCTTCCCGCTCTACCCCGCGCTGAAGGAATTCACCGAGACGCCTGAAGTACAGGCGCTGATCGAGAAGTACCAGCCGCGCAAGTTCGACCTCGCCGAGTCCGAGAAACTCATGACCGACGCCGGCTTCACCAAGAACGCCGACGGCCTGTGGGAGAAGGACGGCCAGACGGTCAACGCCGTGATCCAGGGCTTTGAGGGCATCCACAGCGACATCGTTCCGGTGCTCGTCGAAATGCTCAAGACCGGCGGCTTCGATGCCGACGTCAACTTCGGCAACGACGCCTACCAGAACATGGCCGATGGCAAGCCCGGCCTGTACATGTTCGGCCACGGCGCCAGCCTGGTCGACCCGTATGCGGCCTTCGACCTGTATTCCAGCCGCAACGCCAAGCCGATCGGCACGACGGCCGGCAACAACGCCTTCTCGCGCTACTCGAACCCCGAGTACGACAAGATCCTCGACGAGATGGCCCCGCTCTCGTCCGACGATCCGACGTTCAAGGCAAACGCCGTCAAGCTGCTCGAGATCTACTGGCGCGATCAGATCGACATCCCGATCATCCAGTGGCTGCACCGCATCGCTTACAATCAAACCTACTGGACGAATTGGCCGACCGCGGCCAACCCCAGCCTGGGCGAGAACGGTGCTTTCTGGGCGCACACGGGCATGTTGGTGATCACCAACCTCCAGCCTTCTGGCGCTCAATAACCTGAACGGTCCGAGTCTTCGGAGCCTGCGCGGCGCTTGCCGCGCAGGCTCCCTTGGCGGACATCGCCGGCGAGTTGCCGACGATCTCCAAGGGAGGATCCTCTAAGGTGACCTGGCAATCCGTCGTCCGACGCCTCTTCTTTCTGGTGCTGGTCGTTTGGGCCGCCTCGACGATCACGTTCTTCATCCCGCGGCTCTCGTCCCGCAACCCGATCCGCGAACGCTTCGCGGAACTGGCTCGTACCGGCGGCTTCTCCCCGCAAGACATGGAGAAGATCGTCGCCTCGTACAGCGAACGCTTCGGCCTCGATAAACCCCTGATCGAGCAGTACGTCGACTACATGTCGGCCATCGCGCGCTTCGATCTGGGCGTGTCTCTGTACCGGTATCCCCGCACCACCCTGCAGCTGATCAACGACGCTCTGCCGTGGACGATGACGCTGCTGTTGGTGACCACGATCGTGTCCTTCATCCTTGGCAATCTCCTCGGCGCCGTCGCGGCCTGGCCGCGCGCGCCGGTTTGGCTCCGCTCCATCGCGACGCCTTTCATCGTCTTCACCGGCGTCCCACCGGTGTTGCTCGGCGTCTTTCTGCTGTTCTTCGTCGGCTTTCAGATGAAGCTGTTGCCGCTTGGCGGCGCGTACACCGTCGGCCAGGTGCCGAACTGGTCATCGCCGGCCTTCTTGTGGGACGTCGTCCGCCATCAGATCCTGCCCGCGGTCGCCTTGATCCTCGGCTCGGTCGGCGGCTGGGTGCTGTCGATGCGCGGCATGGGCGTCACCATTCAAGGCGAAGACTACGTGAACTTCGCCGAGCACAAGGGGCTCGGTGGCGGCACGATCTTCCGCGATTACTACCTTCGCAACGCCCTCCTGCCGCAGGTGACCGGCCTGGCGCTGGCTCTCGGCGCCGTGGTCACCGCCGGCGTGGTGGTCGAGAACGCGTTTGGCCTGCCCGGGATCGGCGGCCTGCTCAATGAAGCCATCCGGGCAAACGACTTCATCGTGATCTACGGCATCGTGCTCTTCATCACCATCGCCGTGGCCGGATTGATGGCCCTCGTCGAGCTGCTCTATCCGTTGCTCGATCCACGTATCCGCCACGATTGACGAGGTACCCGTGACAGCCATCTCACCCGCGACACCCGTCAGCGCGCCTGAGCCGATCTTTCGGCAGCCAAGCGCCCTGACTCTGACCCTGCGCTACCTCCGCCGCAACAAGAGCCTGGTCATCGGCCTTGTGATCATGCTGGCCCTGATCCTCTTCACCGTCATCGGGCTTGCCACGCTCAATTCGGCGGATGCGTATCCGTTGCGCGCGCCGGTGCGCAAACCGCCGAGCATCGAGTACCCGATGGGCACCGACTTCTTCGGGCGCAATCTGCTCGCCGCCAATGTGGTCGGCATGTGGCAGACCGCCTTGATCGGCCTGCTGGCCGGCGGCGCCGGCACCATCATCGGCACGCTGCTCGGGTTCGTCGCCGCGTACTTCGGCGGCGTGGTCGACACGATCATCCGTGGCATCTGCCAGATCCTGACGCCGATCCCGGCCTTCCTCATCCAGGTCGTCATCGCCGGCTCGCTCGACAAACGCGACGTGACGATCTACACCATGGCCCTGATCGTGGTGCTGCTGGCCTGGATGGGCCCGACGCTCGTGATTCGCTCACAGGTGTTGACGATGAAGGAGCGCCAGTTCGTGTCGGTGGCCAAGCTCTCTGGCATGAGCGACCTCGAGATCGTCTTCCGCGAGATCCTGCCGAACCTGATGCCGTTCCTGGCCGCCGCGCTCGTCGGCCAGGTCTTCGCCTCGGTGTTCGCGTCGTTCTATCTGGCCGTGCTCGGCCTTGGGCCGCTGCGCGAGCCGCTCCTGGGCAACCTGATCTGGGCCGCGCAGACCCAGGGCGCGTTCTTCAACGGCTGGTGGTGGTGGCCGCTCGGCCCGGCCTTCCTCACGGTGCTCATCCTGGCCTCGCTGGCCCTGATCAACATGGGCCTCGACGAACTGGCCAACCCGCGCGTCCGACGGACGGAGTGAGAGGATCCATGAGCACCGTCCTCGAAATCCGCAACCTGCAGGTCTCGTACTACACCGAATCCGGCCGCGCCCGCGCGCTGGCCGGGGTCGACCTCGTGCTCGAAGCCGGGCAGAAACTCGGCCTGGTCGGCGAATCGGGCTCAGGCAAGAGCACGATGGCGCTGGCCATGATGCGCATGATCAAGCCGCCGGGCCGCATCGAAGCCGGCAATGTGATCGTCGACGGCACCGACCTCACCACGTTGAGCGACGACGCCATGCTCAAGGCACGCCTGAGCAAGATCGCGTACATCCCGCAGGGCGCCATGAACTCGCTCAACCCCGTCATGCGCGTCGGCGCGCAGATGGTCGACGCCATCCGCGCTCACGACCCGAAGGTCTCGGCCAGCGAGGCTGAAGAGCGCGGGTTGAAGGCGCTCGAGTCGGTCGACCTGAAGCGCAGCGTCTACCGCATGTACGCCCACGAGCTCAGCGGCGGCATGAAACAGCGCGTGTGCATCGCCATCGGCATCCTGCTGCGGCCCAAGGTGATCATCGCCGACGAGCCCACCAGCGCCCTCGACGTCGTCACGCAGCGCCAGGTGATGGAGACGATCGACCGCGTCCAGAGGGACCTCGGCGCGGCTGTGATCCTGATCGGGCACGACATGGGCCTGATGGCCCAGTTCGTCGACCGCGTGGCCGTGATGTATGCGGGTCGTTTAGTCGAGGTCAGCACCGTGCGCGGCATGTTCACCTCGCCCAAGCACCCCTACGCCCAGGCGTTGATCAACAGCCTGCCCAGCCTCGACAACAAGGGCGTCTTCCAGGGCATCCCGGGCCTCGCGCCCTCGCTCATCCGCGTGCCGAGCGGCTGCCCCTTCCATCCGCGTTGCAAGTTCGTGATGGAGACGTGCAAAACCGTCGTGCCTCCGCTGCTCAACATGGAGGGCGACCGGCAGGTAGCCTGCCACCTGTACACCGAAACGGAGACGGTCAAGGCATGAGCCATCTTCTCGAACTGCGCGAGGTCACCAAGGTTTACACCCGCGGCCTCCTCTCACGCTCCTCGACGACGGCGCTCAACAACGTCTCGCTCACGCTCGAAGAGGATTCGCCCACGATCCTGACCGTGGCCGGCGAAAGCGGCAGCGGCAAGACCACGCTGGCCATGCTGCTTCTCGGTTTCATCCCGCCGACCTCGGGCCAGATCCTCTACCGCGGACAGGACATCAGCAAGCTGCGCGGCGATGACAAGCTCACCTTCCGCCGCGAGGTCCAGGCCGTGTTCCAGGATCCCTTCGCCGTGTTCAATCCGTTCTACACGGTCGACCACCTGCTGACGGTGCCGATCGAGCGCTTCAGGCTCGCGAAGTCGAAGACCGAGGCGCGGGCCAAGATGGATGAGGCCCTCAACGCCGTTGGCCTGCGACCCGAAGACATCCTCGGGCGCTTCCCGCACCAACTCTCGGGCGGACAGCGCCAGCGCATCAACGTCGCACGCGCCCTGCTCCTGCGCCCCAAGCTTCTCGTGGCCGACGAGCCGGTGTCCATGGTCGACGCGTCGCTGCGCGCTAACATCCTCGAGACCCTGCGCAATCTGCAGAAGCACTACGGCGTCTCGATCATCTACATCACGCACGACCTGACGACGGCCTACCACATCGCCAAATCCATCATGGTGCTCTACAAGGGCGAGATCATGGAGGCCGGCGATGTCGACAGCGTCATCAAGCGGCCCCAGCACCCGTACACCAAGCTCCTGATCGACTCGATCCCCTGGCCCGACCTCTCGCGCCGCTGGGGCGAGACCGAGATCAAGGCCAAGGAGTCGGATCTGGGCGACCTGACGACCGGCTGCAAGTTCGCGCCGCGCTGTCCCTTCGTGATGGCCTCGTGCGCCACGCCTCCGCCGCTCTTCCGCATGGCAGATCATCAGGCCGCTTCGTGCTATCTCTACGACAAGCACGAGAAGATCGGGGCCGAAGATCTGACGGAACTGCTGCCGGTGTAGGCGGGCACAGACGTCAGGCACTGAAGCGTTGAGTTCGTCCAAGTCTCTGTCAAGACGGTTCCTTCCTTTATCAAGTCTCGTGTCAGTTTCGGCATCAGGCGTCAGGCATAAGCGACTGACGCCTGATGCCTGACGCCTTCTCATGCAACTCCTCCCTGCCTCCCTTTCCGGTTTCGCCGCGTTGACGGTCGACACCGGCCCGCTCACGCTGACCCTCGTCCCTGAACTCGGCGGCAAGATCGCGTCGTTGCGCGACAACCGCACCAGCCGCGAATGGCTCTGGCGCCACCCGCGCCTGGAATACAAACGCTGGCCGCACGGCAGTTCGTACATGGGCGCCGACACCGGCGGATGGGACGAGTGCTTTCCGAGCGTCTCGGCCTGCGCGTACCCGAGCACGCCGTGGATGGGCGCCGCGATCCAGGACCACGGCGAGCTCTGGTCGCAAGCCGCCGAGACAACCCCCTCGACCTTCGACGACACCATCATCCTGACCACGCGCTGGCGCGGCGTCGCCCTGCCGTACCAGTTCACGCGACGGATCACGCTGCGAGACGGATCGTCACGCGTGAAGGTCGAGTACTCGGTCGCGAATCACTCTGCGGCGCCGATCGACTTCGTCTGGTGCATCCACCCGCTGCTCGCCATCGAGCCGGGCATGCGCCTCGAGGCCCCGCCAGCCGCGCGCTTCCACAGCAACGGCACCTTCCCGCTCGACGCCCTGACCGCCCAGCGTGACCTCGCCTTCCCGCTCACACTCAACACGCCGCACGGCCCCGTCGACCTGAGTGCTCTGCCTGACCCCGAGGCCGCCGTGTCGATCAAACTCTGGAGCGCCCCGCTCAACGAGGGTTGGGCCCGCCTGCGTGCGGCTGATGGCGCTCTCGTCATGCGCTGGGACGTGCGCTCGTTGCCGCAGCTCGCGCTCTGGATCAACCTCGGCGCCTGGGCCGGCGACGGCGGCTCGCCTTACTACAACCTCGGCCTCGAGCCGTGCATCGGCGCCCAGGACTCGCTCGAAGATGCCGTCCGCGTCTTCCGCTGCTTCGCCACCCTCCCCTCCGGCGGGACGCGCGAGTGGGCGCTCGAGTTGGCTTTGGAGAACGGGGCGTGAGACGCGAGGCGCGAGGCGCGAGGGGCGAGGGGCGAGACGCGAGGGGCGAAAGACTTAACCTTTCGGCATGTGTGCGAAAGCTGAAAGCAGACCATTGAGGCTACCAAAGGAGTTCCTTCCGTGATCGAGATCGCCGAGTTCCTGCCCCCGCAACCGAGCGCGCTGTGGAAGCTGACCAAACAGGCCGGCGTGGACGTGGCCGTGGGCGGCCTGCCGCTCTCATCGGATCTGGCCGTCAAGGGCGACCCGCACCCCGATGGCTCCCCCAACATCGAGGCGCCGTGGGATTACATGCCGCTGTTTCGGATGAAGCAGCGATACGAGGCGGCGGGGTTCCGGCTCGCTGTCATCGAGGCGCGGCCGCCACTCAACCTGGCGAAGCGCGGCCTTCCGGGCCGCGACGCGCAGATCGACACGGTCTGCACCCTGCTCGAGAACATGGGCAAGCTAGGCATCCCGGTCTGGTGCTATGAGTGGATGACGGACTTCAACTGGATCCGCACCAACACCGCGACGCCGTCGCGCGGCGGCTCGGTCGTCACAAGCTTCGACGCGGCTGCGCTGCGTGACGCGCCGCCGAGCGAACTCGGCCCGATCAGCGAAGAGAAGCTGTGGGAGACCCTGCAGTACTTCCTCGAGCGAGTCGTGCCCGTCGCCGAGAAGGCCGGCGTGCAGTTGGCCATGCACCCCGATGACCCGCCGCTCTCGCCGATCCGCGGCGTCGGCCGAATCATGCGCAGCGTCGAGAACTTCCAGCGGCTGCTCGACCTAGCGCCAAGCCCCGTCAACGGCATCACGATGTGCCAGGGCAATTTCGCGTTGATGACCGACGACCTGCCGGGCGTCATCCGACACTTCGGCAAGCAGAGCAAGATCTTCTTCGTGCACCTGCGCGACGTGAACGGCACGCCCGACAAGTTCGAAGAGACCTGGCACGACGCCGGGAAGACCGACTTCCTCGCCTGCCTGCGAGCCTATCGCGACATCGGCTTCGAGGGCGTGCTGCGGCCCGACCATGTGCCGACCGTCGAGGGCGACAGCAACGAGGCCGCCGGCTACTCAAGCTTCGGCCGGCTTTACGCGATCGGCTATATCCGCGGCCTGCGCCAGGCCGTCTACGCGGAGCCCTGAGGAGAACCCATGCGCATCGTCATCACCGGCGGGAGCGGCGGTGTCGGCCGGGCCACGACCCGGGCGGCCGTCGACGTCGGCCACACAGTGCTCAGTCTTGACCGCGTCGAACCCAAGCCCGAAGCCGTCGTGCCCGGCGTCGAGTACCGCGTGTTCGACCTGACCGACTACGACGGCCTTGTCGCGGCGCTCACCGGCGCCGACGCCCTGATCCACCTGGCCGCCATCCCCAACCCGCGCACGTTCCCAGATCACGTCACCCACAACAACAACGTCGTCACGAGCTACAACGCGCTGCGCGGAGCCGTCGACGCTGGCATCAAGCACATCTGCCAGGCCTCGAGCATCAACGCGATCGGCGGCGCGTACAGCCGTCAGGCGCGCTACGACTACCTGCCCGTCGACGAACAGCACCCGACCTACAACGAGGATCCCTACAGCCTGTCGAAGTGGATCTGCGAACAGCAGGCCGACTCGATCGCGCGGCGCTACGAGGACATGACCATCGGCAGCCTGCGCTTCCACTGGGTCGTGCCCGACGCCGACCTGCCGCGGCGCCTGCAGGCCCAAATCGGCCGACCGGTGGCCATGCACCTGTGGGGCTACACGCTCTTCGCGTCGGCGGCCGAGGCCTGCCTGCGGGTCATCAGCGCCGACTACAGGGGCCACGAAGTCTTCTACATCGTCGAGCGCGACACCGTCAACGAGGAGACGACCCTGGAACTCGTCAACCAGTTCTGGCCGGACATCCCGGTCCGCGGTGACCTCTCCGGCCATCGCAGCCTGTTCGACTGCAGCAAGGCCGAGCGGTTGCTGGGCTGGAAGAGCGCGTAGCGCGAAGGTCGTTCGTCATCCGTAATCACCCTTCGGAAATCAGAGAGCATTCAATTCTCATGGCCAAGAAGCAAACCCCACAACCCGAAGATCATGTCAGCCAGGGCTCGCGCCCGAGCGACCTGCGCATCACCGACATCCGCGCCTGCACCGTCGGCTGGGACCACTGGCGCTTCCCGATCCTGCGCATCGACACCAACCAGGGCCTCGTCGGCTACGGCGAGGTGCGCGACTTCGCCAGCAAGACGTACGCGCTGATGCTGAAGAGCCGCCTGGTCGGCGAGAACCCGTGCAACGTCGACCGGCTCTTCCGCAAGATCAAACAGTTCGGCCATCATGCCCGCCAGGGCGGCGGCGTCTGCGGCATCGAGATGGCCTTGATGGACCTCGCGGGCAAGGCTTACGGCGTTCCCTCGTACGTCCTGGCCGGCGGCAAGTTCCGCGACAAGATCCGCATGTACTGTGACACCCCCAACGAACCCACCGGCAAGGCGATGGGCCGCAAGCTCAAGGAGCGCATGGCCCGCGGCTTCACGATGCTGAAGATGGACGTCGGCATCCAGCCCCTGATCGGCAGGAAGGACCACCTCGCCTTCCCCAAGGGCATGCTCGGCACTGACACCGACGACGAGCACGACCTGATGTTCGACGTCCAGACCCTGCAGCATCCGTTCACTCACGTTCGCCTGACGCAGAAGGGCATCGACTCGATCGTGAAGTACGTGGCCGACGTCCGCGCCACCGTCGGCGATGAAGTGCCGATCGCGGCCGACCACTTCGGCCACATCGGCGTCGACGACTGCATCCGCCTCGGCGAGGCGCTCGAGCCCTTCAACCTGGCCTGGCTCGAGGACCTGGTGCCCTGGCAGTACACTGACATGTGGGTCAAGCTCGAGCAGGCGCTCAAGACCCCGGTCTGCACCGGAGAGGACATCTACCTCAAGCAAGGCTTCCAGGACCTGATCGAGCGGCGCGCAGTCGACGTCATCCACCCCGACATCGCCACAAGCGGCGGCATCCTCGAGACCAAGCGCATCGGCGACTTCGCTCAGGAACATGGCATCAGCATGGCCCTGCACATGGCCGGCACGCCGGTCAGCACGATGGCGGCCGTGCACTGCGCCGCGGCGACCGAGAACTTCATCGCTCTCGAGCACCACTTCTCTGATTTGCCGTACTGGGGGGATTTCATCACCGGGCTGCCGAAGCCGATCATCCAAAACGGCTACATCCCGGTGCCCGAAGCGCCCGGCCTCGGCTTCGAGATCAACGAAGACGCCCTGCGCGAGCACGTCGTCGCCGACGACCCGGGCATCTTCGAACCAAGCGCCCAGTGGGACAAAGAACGCAGCTGGGATCGGCTCTGGTCCTGACGATTGCTGATTGTTGATTTCTGATTTCTGATTGCTGATTGGGTCTCAATCAGCAATCAGAAATCAACAATCAGCAATAGATCATTCGACTCTAGCGAACTGAAGACTCCTTGATGAGTCTCGGCACAATGCTTTCCCAGCCCACCGCCATGATGTGCAGGCCATGAACGCCGGGCAGGCGCTTCAGCTTGTCGATCAGTTCGAGCGTGATCTGGACGCCCTCTTCCTTGGGATCGGTCGCCGATTCCATGCGATCGAGCAGCGCCTTGGGCACCTTGACCCCCGGCACCTGCGCGATCATCTGCGCCGCCTTGAACGATCTCATCGGCATCAGACCCGCCAGCACATGAACGCGGTCGAGCACGCCGCCTTTGTCGAGGCCGCTCAGCCACTCGGTGAAGCCGTCCACATCGTAGATGAGGTTGGTCTGGAAGAACTGCGCGCCGGCGTTGACCTTCTTCTCCTCGCGCAGCGCCTGAAAGCGCGGGTTCGACGAGAACGGCGAGCCCGCCGCGCCCAGGTAGAGCGGCGGCGCTGCCTTCAGATCGCGCCCGTCGAGGAAGTGGCCCTCGTCGCGCATCCGGCGCAGGATCCACAGCATCTGGATCGAGTCGATGTCCCAGATATCCATCCGGCCGTGCGGCGATGGGCCAAGGCGGGGGTGATCGCCGGTGAGACAGAGCACGTTGCGGATGCCCAGCGCCACAGCGCCAAGCACCGTGCTCTGCAGCCCCATACGCGTCCGCTCACGAGCCGCGATCTGCATGACGGGCTCGACGCCGTTTTGCACCGCGACCGCCGAGCACACAAGCGACGACATGCGCGGCGTGGCCGACGGATTGTCGGTGAAGTTGACGGCATCGATGTAAGAGCGCAACAGGTCGAGCTTCTTGATGATCTCGTCGGTGGCGCCGGCCAACGGCGGCGAGACCTCGGCCGTGATCGCGAATTCGCCGGCCGTCAGCTTGGCCTCGAGCTTCGAGACCGGCTCATGGGCCGGCGCGGGATGCGGTTTGTCGTCCCCGCCCCACCAGGCGGGCTGACGCACGTCGTAGAAGAACTTCTCCCAGGCCTCGTCGCGCTCAGCCTGCGGCAGACGCGCGGCCTTGAGCATGCCGGCCACCCCGCCGACCTCGACCCAGTGCCTGGCGACGTCCATCCACGAGTCGGTGCCGACCTTCTCCCAATCGAGCGGCGGCAGCACCTCGCGCAATCGATCGGTGCGCCCCATCTTCTCGGCGCGCTCGTAGATCTTGTACCAGATGCACGGGCGGTCCGGGTCGACGTAGCAGTGCTCGGCCGTCGAGCCGCCGCAGGGCCCGTTACGCAGGCCCTTGGGGCACTCCATCGGACAGATGAAGGCCGTCTCCTGCAGCAGACAGTTGCCGCACATTCGGCAGCCGAACAACGGCCCCTTGACCGAACGCTCGATGAACTCGATGAACTGATCGAACGGCGGTTCGGAATGAAAGGGGTAGTACGCGGGCTGCCAGCGGCGACCTGGGGTGAAACCGGGCATGAGGCCACAACCTTCCCGGAGCCGGGGACAGAGACCGGGCTCCGATCTGCTGGTGGAGGCGTTGAAGCGCCAATACGGATCGGACTGTACCCAGGAGAATACGGTCGGCCGGCGCCCACTCACCAGTGGACGTGGTCACCGCTCCAGGGTGACGAACTTCCCTATAGAAGTGGTTCCGCGAAATCCACCGTGGGTGGAGGCTCGCGCCAGCCAAGGAGAAACCGATGAAGATCACGCGTGTTCGATCGATTCTGACGGCCCCCGACGGGATCGCCCTGGTCGTGGTCAAGGTCGAGACCGACCAGGACGGCCTGTACGGGCTCGGTTGCGCCACCTTCACCCAGCGCGCGACGGTCGTGGCCAAGGCCGTCGAGGACTACCTCGACCCCCTGCTCCGCGGCCGTGACCCGGCCAACATCGAGGACCTGTGGCACCTGATGTACGTCAACTCGTACTGGCGCAACAGCGGCGTCCTCAACAACGCGATCAGCGGCGTCGACATGGCTTTGTGGGATATCAAGGGCAAGGTCGCGAACATGCCGGTCTACGACCTGCTCGGTGGCAAGTGCCGCGACGCCGCCATGGTCTACCGCCACGCCGACGGCCGCGACCCGAAGGAAGTGTTGGACAACGTCCTCAGGTATCAGGCGGAAGGCGCGCTGGCGGTCCGCTGTCAGATGGGCGGCTACGGCGGCCGGGTCAAGGACATCACCAAACGCAACGCGCGGCCGAGCCGCAAGGCGCCGCAGGCCACACATCGGAGCAAGGGTCAAGAGCACGCGGGCAGCGCCTTCCCGGGCGCCTACTACGACCCCGACGCTTACGCGCGCTCGATCCCGGTGCTGTTCGACTACGTCCGCAGCAAGATCGGCGACTCTCTTTTCCTGCTGCACGACATCCATGAGCGGATCGCGCCGATCGATGCCATCCGCATGGCCAAGGCGCTCGAACCGTACCGGCTGTTCTTCCTCGAGGACCCGCTTGCGCCCGATCAGATCGAGTGGTTCCGGCGGCTGCGCGAGCAGAGCGCGACGCCGATCGCCATGGGCGAGCTGCACAACAACCCGCTCGAATGGCGCCCGTTGATCGCCGAGCAGCTGATCGACTTCATCCGCACGCACATCTCGCAGATCGGCGGGATCACGCCGGCGCGCAAGCAGGCCGCGCTCGCCGAGTCGTTCGGCGTACGCACCGCGTGGCACGGCCCGGGCGACGTCTCGCCGATCGGGCACGCCGCCAACCTGCATCTGGATCTGGCCTGCCACAACTTCGGCATCCAGGAAGTGATCTTCTTCGGCGAAGCGCTCAAGGAGGTCTTCCCAGGCACGCCCGAGCTGCGCGACGGCCACCTGTGGCCCAACCCCAAGCCAGGCCTCGGCGTCGATCTCGACGAGAAGAAGGCCGCGAAGTACCCGATCACGGTCAACGTGATCGATTGGACGCAGAGCCGCTGGCCCGATGGGACGCTCTGGACGCCGTAGGAGCGCGATGGTGCAGGAGCGCGAGAGCGCGGCGATACGGGGAGACGAGCGACTAGCCCCCTCCATGCAAACGCGCGAGGCCTGTTGGCCATCGGGCAACAGGTGCGCGTTTACGTGGAGGGGGTTGGGGGTGGTCCCTGCCCGGCGCTCAACGCTAACCGCTGAGCCGTCTGTCACCGTTGGCGCGTTGCGCTTGCAGTGACTCGAACGCGACCACCACGGCCGGGTCAAAGTGCGCGCCGGCCTGATCGCGGAGGTACGCCAAGGCGCGATCCTGCGACCAGGCCTCGCGGTACGGCCGATTGGACGTCAACGCATCCCACACATCCGCGACGGCGAAGATCCGGGCGGTCAGAGGGATCTCTTCGTGCTTGAGCCCGCGGGGGTAGCCGCTGCCATCCCACTTTTCGTGGTGGCAATACGGGATGTCGAGCACGGGCTCGAGGTGCTTGATCGGCGCCAGAAGATCGAATGCATAACGCGGGTGCTGGCGCATGAGCGCCCACTCAGCTTCGTCGAGCGGGCCTGGCTTGAGCAGGATCCCGTCCGGGATGCCCATCTTGCCGATGTCGTGCAGGAGGGCGCCGCGGCGCAGATACGTGAGCTCGGGCTCGTCAAGCCCCATGGCACGCGCCAGATCAGTCGCGAGATCGGCGACACGCGCCGTGTGCTGCTCGGTGCTGCGATCGCGGAGGTCGAGC
>JBGAGY010000022.1:0-1173 GCA_044226485.1 Anaerolineales bacterium | reverse complement strand
CCCTTCCAGCGTGGCCTCATAGCTTTGCTCGAGCGATTGCTGTGCCTGCTCGAGCCGGGCCATATCGCGGCGAACGAGGACGAACAACAACAGGCCGGTCATGAGGATGTAGCCCCACCCCTTGACCGTCTGCAACCAGGTGATGGAAGTCGGATCGGTGACGACCCAGGCCACGACGCGGTCGGAGAGGGTGATCCACAGCCCGCCCACAATGAGGTAGATCAGAGTGATCCGCGAAGAAGATGATAACGCCACGCCGTCGCTCGCTCTGTTGCCAAGCGTGCCCAGCCAGGCCGACATCAGGCCTTTGGCGGTGCAGAGATGTGGGGCTCTGCTTGTCGCCGTATGAGAATCAACAACCGGTCGGCCCCAGGCCACCGGTCGCTGAGTCATGTTATCGAGTTGCGCCAATTCTAGGCCAGTTCCACGACCCCTGCAACGTCAAACGCTGGACGCGCTGCCAAACAGACGCGTGTTCCGTGTTCGTGCGCGACGGCGGCGCGCGCGTGAGCGAGCGCGCCTGAATGGCGGCGGCCATCGCTAACGTTGCCGTCGCTGGGTGGCGGTTCGCGAGGCCTGCCAGCTACAATCCGGGCATGAGACAGCGTCTGCGGATTGGCGTCGTCGCGCCACGGGCGCAGGCCTGGTTGATTGGGCGCGCGCCGCGTTGGGTTCGGAGCACGCATCGCGACGTGGCGTATCTCGAGAGCGCCGACGGGCTCGTCGCTCTGACCACGGCCGACGTCGCGCTGACGCCGCTCAGCCTGCAGCTCATGCCGGGCCCGAGTCTTCCCCCACTTGCCGTCGACACGGGTCTCGCCGAGTGGGTCTTCGATTGGACAGATGCCCGCGTGTGGAACGCGCGCCCCGATTGGGCGACGTTGGATGTGGCGGCGCTCTGTGTCGAGGCCACCGATGTCTGCCAGGAAGCCGCCGCGATCCTGCGCGCCGAGGCGCCGGACGTCATCGGCCCCGCCACGGCCGAACAGCTGCCGATGGCCTTGCTCGGGTTGGGGCCGGGGCTGACACCGGCCGGCGATGACGTGTTGGTCGGTCGCTTGTTGGCCTGGCAGGCGGGCCTCTTGCCAGGTCTTGACACAACGGCCATCGGGGCGCTGCTGAGCGCCGCCGAAAACCGCACAACCCGGCTATCCAGTGCCTTTTTGGAGGCCG
>JBGAGY010000021.1:0-67357 GCA_044226485.1 Anaerolineales bacterium | reverse complement strand
CGACGTCGACGGCGCCGCCGCCGCCGCCGTAGGGGCGACGCATGCGTCGCCCACCGACGCGGCGTCGCCCCCCGACGCGGCCCCCGTACCGCCCGACGCCGGGCCGATCGTTCCGGCGCCCGAGGCGTCGACGCCCGTCGACGCAGACGCCGCATTGGCCGCGACGCCGTTGGCCGCACAGGCCGACGCGGCACCCATGGCCGAGGTCGAATCGCAGGTGGCGACGGCGGCGCCCACGATCCAGTCGACACAGGCGCCGCTTCTGCGCGTTCC
This sequence comes from Anaerolineales bacterium, assembly GCA_044226485.1. Classification (GTDB taxonomy): domain Bacteria; phylum Chloroflexota; class Anaerolineae; order Anaerolineales; family UBA6663; genus UBA6663. The sequence goes on along the minus strand of JBGAGY010000021.1, from coordinate 67,084 downwards.
TGCGCGCCCCTCGCCGTACCTGGCGGGCGGGATGGCCGTGTTGTTGATGGTCGTGCTGGGCAACCTCGGCCAGATCTACACCTACTTCTCGGGCTTCCAGCGCGCGGCGGATCCGAATCTGGTGGCGCAGGCGCCGAACGACGCCGCGCTGTTGATCGTCAACGGCTTCTATCGAGTCGTTACGGGCCAGGCCCCGATGGGCATCCCGATCGACTGGTGGTACTGGAACGGCTCGCGCGTGCTCGGCTACGTCAACGGCACCAGCGACTTCTCGGAATTCCCGCTCTTCACGTTCTTGTATGCGGACCCGCACGCCCATCTGGCAGCGCTGCCGTTTGCGGTGCTGGTGCTGGCCTGGGCCGTCGCGTATCTGAGCGGGCTCGATGTGACGCGCCGCCGCTGGGAATGGGCTATCGCTTTCGTGCTCGGCGGGCTGGCGCTCGGCGTCATGCGGGCCGTCAACACCTGGGACTATCCCATGTACCTGGCCGTGACGGTGGTCGCGATCGGCGGAGCCTGGCTGTGGCGCCGCCCCGTCCTTGACGGGCGCTTCTGGCTTGGCGTGGGTCTTCACCTCGCTCTGGTGATCGGCCTTTCGCAGCTGTTCTTCAGGCCGTTCGATCAATGGTTCGTGCCGGCCTACACCGAGCTCAAACGCTTCGAAGGTCCATACACCGACTTGCTCGGGTACTTCTACTGGTACGGCCTCTTCCTGTTCCTGTTCGGCGGCTTCGTCGTGAGTGAGATCGGGCTCTGGTTGAGCGAGACGCCGGCCGGCGTGCTGCGGCGGGTGGGCGAGTGGGCGATGCCCGTGCTGGTGTTCGGAGCCGGTGTGCTCCTGGCCCTGGCGGCGCTGCTGTACATGGGCGTCGACATCGCCTGGGTCTCGTGGCCGCTGCTCGTGCTCGCCGGGCTGCTCGCCTTCCGCGCGCGCAGCAGGATGTCGCTCGGTAAGCGCGCCGTCCTGTTCCTGTTGGGCACCGGCATGGCGGTGACGATCTTCGTCGAGCTCTTCACGCTCGGCGGCGACCGCTTCAACACCATGTTCAAGCTCTACGTCCAGGTCTGGGTGCTCTTCGCCATCGGCGCCGCAGCGGCCCTCGCGTACGCCTGGGCGGACCGGGTGCGCTGGTCGTTTGCCTGGAAGAGCATCCACACCACGTTGCTGGTGATCTTCCTGGTGTCGGCGGGGCTCTACACCGTGACCGCCGTGCCTGCCAAGGTGCGCGACAGGTTCCCGCCCTACGGCATGACACCGACCAACTCCGGGGCCGGCTGCGATCAACTCGACGGCCAGCCCGTGCCCTATCAGACCGGTATGCCTGAGGACCAGCAGCCGCACAGCCTCGACGGCATGCAGTTCCTGACCTTCAGTGCTTACTGCGACAATGGCAACTACCTGCCGCTTCAATACGACTACGACGCCATCCGCTGGCTGCAGCAGAACGTCAAGGGCTCGCCCGTGATCGTCGAGGCGCAGACCTTCGACCTGTATCGCATGTCGAGTCGCTACGCCTGGTTCACGGGCCTGCCCGATGTGATCGGCTGGGACAATCACCAGCGGCAGCAGCGCGGCGCGATCGGTTCCGACTTCGAAGTGACCCAGCGCGGCCGCGAGGTGACCAACTTCTACTGCGCCGGCGCTTCCGTCGACACGATCATGGGCGGCAAGTACGGCAATTGCGCTGACGTCCTGCAGTACACGGATGATGGCGCCGCCTTTGTTCAATCGTTCCTGAATCGCTATCGGCCACGTTACATCATTGTCGGGCCGATGGAGCGTTCGTATTACCCGCCCGCGGGTCTGGCCAAGTTCGATCGCATGACGGGCGAAGGCCAGTTGCGCATCGTCTACCAGAACCCGGGCGTCATGATCTACGAAGTGATCGGAAATTAGGAGTGGGCGATCGGAGTGGGTGATCGGGCGGGCGGAAGATCACAGGAATGACGCGACAGCGTCAGTTCCCGGCTTCTGCGCTCCCCGCTCCCGCGATGGCCCAGTCACTCAATGCTGGATTTCATTCTCTGGTACCTGGCCGCCACTGTCGCGGGCGCCATCGCCTGGCCGATCGGCGCGCGGCTCTTCGGCGCTTTGCCCGAGCGCGGCTACACGCTCGCGCGTCCGCTTGGACTGCTGCTGATCGGCTGGCTCTTCTGGCTGCTCGGCTCGCTAGGCTTCCTGCGCAACGATGCCGGCGGCGTGGTGGCCGCCGCGGTCCTCGTCCTGGCGGGCGGCCTGCTCTGGCAGCGTCTTCCCGGTCTGCGCGAACTGTGGGATTGGCTGCGTGGCAACGTCCGTCTGGTGGTCGTCAGTGAACTGCTCTTCCTCGTGGCTTTCGCGGCCTGGGCCTGGGTGCGCGCGCACTACCCGCTGATCTATGGCACCGAGAAGCCGATGGAGTACATGTTCATCAACGCGATCCTGCGCAGCCCGTCGTTCCCGCCCAACGACGCCTGGTTGTCGGGGCACGCGATCAGCTACTACTACTTCGGCTACGTCCTGACCGCCGCGCTCGCGAACGTGACAGGCACGCTCAGCAGCGTCGCCTTCAACCTCATGATCTCGCTCGTCTTCGCGCTGACCTGCACGGGCGCGTATGGCGTGGTGTTGAATCTGATGTCGCTGGCGTCGGTCGGCCGCAACGATCGTCCTTCCGAGGCCGCGTCAACCGCTCTTAGCCCCTCGCTCTTCGCCCCCGCGCTCCTCGCGCCTGTGCTCATCGTCGTCGCCGGCAACTGGTACGGGCCGCTCGGCCTGGCACATGCCAACGGCGCGCTGGGCAACGTCGAGGTGCCGGCCGTGTACTACGACTACGGCCAAACCACGGACGGCAGCCTGACGCAGGCGCCGGGCGTCAAAGCCGGGCTGATCAACCTGTACACCTGGCTGGACCTCAAGCAGATCAACACGCCGCCGGTCGACACCGGACGGACGACCTGGTCGCTCGGCAACTGGTTCTACGGCGCTCGCGTCGTTCACGATCGTGATCTGTTGGGCAACGAGACCGAGGCGATCACCGAAGTGCCGGTCTTCTCGTTTCTCCTGGCGGACCTGCATCCCCATGTCCTCAATCTGCCCTTCGTCTTCCTGGCGCTCGGCCTGGCGTTGAGCTGGTTGCTGACGGCCCTTCACACGCCGCTCGCTGGCTGGTTCACGGATCCGCTCGGCCATGGCGCGCGCGACGATCTCGTCCGATTCGGCCTGACCGCCGTCGCCCTTGGCGGCCTGGCGTTCATGAACACCTGGGACTTCCCGATCTATGGTTTCGTCGTGGTCGGCGCGCTGGTGATCGGACTCGGCCTCCGGCACGGCTTGCTCGGCGTGTGGGCCTTGCGGCTGCGCGTGTTGGTCTGGGCCGTCGTCCTCGCGCTCGGCGGCGTCCTGCTTTATCTGCCCTTCTACTTCACGTTCCAGAACCAGGCCGGCGGCCTGTTGCCGAACCTGATCTATCCGACGCGATTCCAGCAGCACGCCGTGCTCTTCGCGCATGTGTTGCTGGCGCTCGTCTTGTTCGTGGGGTGGTTGGCGTGGCGCGGCCGCGCGATCCTCGATCGCGGCGCGGCGTTGTGGGCGGGGCTGGGCGTGCTCGGCCTGCTGATCGTGTTCGCGCTGGGCCTGAGCGGCGCCGCGTTCCTCAACCCCGAGATCAACGCCTTTGTGATGCGCAGCGTCGCGCCGCTCAGCCTCGATGAAGCGTCGCGGTTGATGCTGGCTCGTCGGCTGGTCGACAGCTTCGCGTCGATCCTGCCTGCCGTCATCGTCGCTGTCGCAGCCGGCCTCATCGTGGGTCTGTGGCGGCAGCGCGATCCGGAGGTCGTCGCGCGCGACGTGTCCGAGCCGCTGCGCTCGCCGATCGTGCCGTTTGTGCTGCTCCTTGCGCTTGCGGGGGCCGGGCTCGTGCTCGCGCCGGAGTGGGTGTATCTGCGCGACAACTTCGGCTCGCGCATGAACACGATCTTCAAGTTCTATTACCAGGCCTGGGTGCTCTGGGGCGTGGCCGGAACGTTCGGGCTGTGGTGGCTGGCCACCCACGCGCGGCGAGCCGTCGCCGGCGTCGCAGGCGGGCTTGTCCTCCTCGGAACGGCGGCGAGCATGCTCTTCACGTCGGGCATGGCGGCCTCGATCTACGGGATCGGGACGGACACGGGCCGCGATCTCAACCTCGATGGCGCTGCCTTCCTGGCAACGCAGTTCCCCGACGACTGGGCCGCCATCGAGTGGATGCGCGCCAACGTGAAGGATCGTCCGGTGATCGCCGAGGCGCCGGGCGACTCCTACCAGGTCGACACAAGCCGGATCTCGATGGCCACCGGCCTCCCGACGGTGCTGGGCTGGGTCGGCCACGAGGACCAATGGCGCGGGCGCTACTTCGCGCAGGTGAGCAACCGCATCGGCGATCTCGAGCGGCTATACACGACGCGCGACTCGGCGGAGGCGCTGCAGATCATGGACACGTATCGCATCGAGTACGTGATCGTCGGAAACGCCGAGTACAAGAAGTACGGCCTGCCGATGACCATCGGCGCGCCGCAGATCCGTAAGTTCGATCAATTCATGCAGCCCGTTTTCCAAAGCGGTCTGACCATCATCTACAGACGCACGCCGACCGACGTTGTCGCGCCGTGATCTGCGGTATTCAGACGACATCATGACTCTTGCCACGACCTCGACCCGACAGCGGGCCACCCTATCGTTGGAGACCGTGCTCTTCGCGGCGTTGTTCGCGCTCGCGTTGGCGGCTCGCCTGGCAAACCTGGGCGCTCATCCGCTGAACGATGCCGAAGCGCGCGAAGCTCTCACCGTCTGGCGGTTCACCCAGGGGCTGGCCGGCACGACCCTGCCCGCCAGCCCGGCCTATCTGACGCTGACCGCCCTGGCCTTCTCCATCTTCGGGAACATGGATTTCGTCCCGCGGCTCGCGCCCGCGCTGGCCGGCGCGGCGTTGACCTTGATGCCCTGGCTGGCGCGTGAGGCGCTCGGCCGGCAACGCGCGTTGCTGACTGCCGCACTGCTGACAGTGTCGTCGATCGTGTTGACGGCCTCGCGCAGCGCCGACGGCACGCTGTTGGCGGTCTTCTTCGTGGTGCTGACCGCCATCGCGGCCTGGCGCCTGGCCTCGGGCCGCGGCGGCACGGGTTGGGCCGTCATCGCGGGAAGCGCATTTGGCGCGTCGCTGGCGTCGGGTCCTGAGGCGTTCGTCGGTCTGATCGCGCTGGCCTTCGCGGTGCCGCTCATCCCTGGCGCCTGGGATGCTCTCATGAGCGCCATCATCGATCGCGGTCGGCTCATCGCCGTGGCGGTCCTGGCCGGCCTCGTGGTGACGGCCACGTTCCTGCTACTGAACCGCGACGGTCTTGGCGCCGCCGCCGGCTCGCTCGTGACCTTTGCTCAGCGCTTCAATCCGAGTTCGGCGGGGCGCACCCTGACGGCCCTGATCGGGCTGGCCGTGCTCTATGATCCGCTCATCGTCGTGGCCGGCGTCATCAGTTTGCCTGCGGCGTTCGCGCGTGAACCGGTCGATCGGCTGGCCGCCAGCGCAGTCGTGGTGACGGGCACCGTGATCATCGCCTCGAGCGGACGCAGCCAGTTCGACCTTGTCTGGCTGATCGTCTTTCTCGCGCCGCTGGCCGCGCACGCGCTCTGGCGCGTCATCGCCGAGTTCGATTGGCGCGACCAGTGGGGCACTCCCCTGATCCTGGCGGGTCTGCTGATCGCCCTGACGGCCTTTGTCATCCTTAACCTGGCTCAATTCGCTGAGACGCTGCGCGCCAACCCGGCTTTGCTCGAGGAGCCTGCGAACTGGCTCGGCACCTGGCGCCAGCTTGGGCTTGCGATATTCGGTCTGGTCATCATCCCCATTGTCGTGGCGCTGATCGCGCTCGGCTGGTCGGCTCGGGCGGCGCTGCACGGGACGGCCGGTGTGGCTACGGTTCTGCTGTTGGCCGCCACTCTGGCCGGCGGCTGGAGCCAGAACCAGGGACGTCCTGGTAGCCCCGCCGAGCTGTGGTGGCCTCACCCCGTGGGCGCCGACCTGGCCCGGCTGCGTCAGACGCTGCTCTGGTCGGGTGAGCAGGCCATCGGCGAGGGCACCGAGATCGACGTCGTCGCGCAGGCTTCGCCGGACGGGGCGCTGGCCTGGGCGCTGCGGGATTTCTCGAAGGCGCGCTTCGTGTCGACGCTTGGCCCGGATGTCGCCGCCTCGGCTGTCATTACGTCGGCCAGTGCAGATTCGACGCCGCCGGTGCTGGCGGCGGCCTATGTCGGCTCGCCGTTCGCGATCGACCCGGTCTGGTTCCCCGACACGCTCTTCTGGAACGAGCAACTCAACTGGCTGCTCTTCCGTCGCGTCGACATCCAGTATCCGACGCTCACCATTCTCTGGCTCCGCGACGACATCCAGGCCCCACCGACGGTCTCACGTTGAGGTGGGCAGAGGGAGGGACTCGTCTCACCTCTCTCTTCGCCTGCGACTGTTCGCTATAATGCCGAGATGCCTCTCCCTCGAATCATCGCGATCGACGGCCCTGTGGCGTCGGGCAAATCGACCGTTGGCAAGCGGCTGGCCGATCGGCTCGGCTACTTGTTCTTCGACACCGGCCTGATGTACCGGGCTTTGACGTTTCTGGTCCTGCGGGCTGGGATCCCGATATCCGATTCGGATGCGCTGGCGCGTTTTGCGAGCGAGGCCGACATCGATGTGCGCCCGCCGACCGATGTCGAGCGCGACGGCCGTGATGCGACGGTGATGGCCGGCGAGGAAGACATCACGTACGAGCTGCGATCGCGCGACGTCGAGGACAACGTCTCGCCGGTGGCCGCGGTGCCGGCCGTTCGCGCGATCCTCACGGCAGCCATGCGGCGGGTCGGGTTGCGCGGCCGTGTCGTCATGGTGGGCCGAGACGTGGGCACCGCGATCCTGCCTGAAGCGGATGCCAAGATCTTTCTGACGGCGTCGGTCGAGCATCGAGCCCAGCGGCGCTACGACGAGATCAGCGCGCGCGGCGAAAGCCGCAGCTATGCCGACATCCTGACCAATTTGGCCGAGCGCGATCGGATCGACTCGTCGCGCCAGACGGCCCCGTTGCGCGCCGCCGACGATGCGGCCCGGATCGACACCTCGGGCCTCACGCTCGACGAGGCAGTGGCGCTGCTCGAAAGCCAGATCGTTGTGGATCATTGACGAACGACGGGCAACCGTTTTGCTTTCGTCCGTCGTCGGCCGTCATTTGCCCGCTTGACGCTGCGATGGGGTCATGCTACCCTTTCGATCTCAATCGAGATCGCACAGAGTCCTATTCGATGGTGAAGCTTCGCGACACACAGCCACACGTTGAAACCGGCGCACAGCGCGCACGGTGGACGTGTGGCGTGACGCCCTCAGCCGAGGTGTCGCGCGGTTGATCCACACGATCTTGCCATAGCGATACGGAGCCGTGGGCGGGTTGCGCTCACGGCTTTTTTTGTCCTCCCGAGACTCGAAGAAGCCTGCCGGCCCGCGAACACGGCAGTCTGAGGCGCGCGACAGGACGTGCGATCGTATTCACTCTGGGAGGTCCACATGTCAAACAAACCGTCTCAACCGCCATCGCCTCAGCAGCCGCGGCCAGGCGTCAAGCCGTTCCGGCAGTCGCCAGTGCCCCTGCGGCCGCCCAAACCGACTCCGGTGCGGGCGCCGGTCGTGCCGCGGCGGCCGATGCGTCAGCCCGGGCGCTGAGCCCTGATGCCGGGCACATCGGGAGAAACCCGATTTCTCCCGATGTGTCCCGATGTCAATAACGCTTTCAAGAAAGGATGCCGATGGAACAGAACCCGGAGCCCGCGTTTGTCGAGCTTTTCCGCTACAACCAATGGGCCAATCAGCAGGTCCTGCGGGCTTGCGAGTCACTCAGCGATGCCGATCTCGACACGGCGGTTCCCGGGGCTTACGGCACCGTGCGCGAGATCCTCGAGCACATCGTCCGCGCCGAGGGCGGGTATCTGCGGCAGTTGACCGGTACGCGTCCTCAACCTTCGTTCGGTTGGGACGATCGGCCGAGCCTGGCCGCTCTGGCGGCATACGCCGCCGAGGTGGGTAAGGGTTTGATTGAGGCGGCGCGCACCGTCGATCCAGCGCAGCTCGTGAGCAGCAACTGGAACGGTCAACTCACAACTTTTCACGCGCTGGCGGTGTTCATCCAGATTGTGAATCACGGAGTCGAGCACCGTACCAACATCACCACGCTGCTCAATCAGGGCTTGGGCCAACCGCCGGCCGTCGATGGCTGGGGGTACCTGACCGGGAATCCTGAACGCTTCGGGTATGCGCCGGTCGGCTCAGCAGAATGACGCCCAGTAGAATACGGCCATGACCTCCACCATCGACTTCGTCGAAACCGCGCCCCGCCGCCACGCCGGCATCATCGAATCGATCGAACCCGGCTCGCTGGCCGAGGCGCTCGGCCTGCAGCCCGGCGACGAAGTCCTCGCCGTCAACGGCCAGCCGGTCACCGACGTCATCGACGTGCAGTTCTATGCGGCGGAAGACGAAGTAGAGATTGAGTATCGAAGAGCGCCGAGCGATGAACAAGCTGGCGAAGATCATCGCCCCTCGCAAATCGCCAGCGGCCACCGAGACGACAACCAGCCGCTCGGGATCACGTTCGTGCATCCCACCTTCGACATCGACATCCGCCGCTGCAACAACCTGTGCCCGTTCTGTTTCGTGCTGCAGACGGCGCCGCGCATGCGCCGGACGTTGTATATCAAGGACGACGACTACCGGTATTCGTTCCTGTACGGCCACTTCGTCACGCTGACGAACCTGAGCGAGCACGATTGGGAGCGGATCGAGTCTCAGCACCTTTCGCCGCTATACATCTCGGTGCACTCGACGGATCTCGAAAACCGCCGCGCCTGTCTGGCGAACCCAAAGGCGCCGGACATCCTGGAGCAACTCAACTGGCTGGCCGATCGCGGCATCGAGATGCACACGCAGCTTGTGGTGACGCCCGGTCTCAACGACGGCCCCTATCTCGAAAAGTCGGTGCGAGATCTGGCAGAGCTTTACCCGGCGGTGCAGTCCGTCAGCATCGTGCCGGTCGGGCTGACGAAGCATCACAGGTACGGGCGCCGGCCGCACACGCTGGATGAGGCCCGCGCCGTGTTGAAATCGGTTTCCGGCTGGCAGCGCGAGTTCCAGGAAAGCCTGGGCGTGCGCTTCGCCTACCCGACCGACGAATGGTTCCTCGTGACGAACACGCGCATCCCGGCGCGCAGCTATTACGACGACCTCCAGCTTCAGGAGAACGGCCTCGGCCTCGTCCGCGACTATCTCGACGATTGGCGGGAGGTGAAAAGAGAGCTGAGAAGTCTGATGGCTTCGGGGAGCGAGGGGCGCGGAGCGAGTGGCGAAACGCTGCCACGCCCTGCCCTCCTCGCCTTGCACGCCTCGTCTATCGCCACTCTCGCCACGGCGACCCTCTTCGCGCCGACGCTCGCCAAGACCGCTGCCGAGTTCGATGCGATCGCTGGGACGCAACTGCAGGTGGTGCCGATCGTCAACGAGCGGCTCGGCCACACCATCACGGTCGCCGGGTTGTTGATGGGCGAGGACGTGATGGCCCAGTTGAGCGGCCGGGAGCTTGGCGCGTTTGTCGCGCTGCCACGCGTCATGTTCGATCACCCGGATGGCATCAGCCTCGACGATGTGTCGCCGATGACCATTGCGCGCACGCTCGACCGGCCTGTGGTCCTCGTCGACAGCCTCGGCGACGTGCTCGATGCCCTCACCGGTAAGGCGCGCCTGCGCTTCGACCCCGCCGCACCCGAGCGCGCCCCGCAACCCATGCGCGATGGCGGGTGGTCGGTCGAAAAATACCTGTGACATAGAGCACCTCCGCCGCACAGCGCCGCCCCGGCCAGACAGCGCGAGATCGTCAGTTCCGCTCCGCCTAAGCCCCTCCTTGGCCAGCCCGTGCTACACTCTGGCCACTTGTTCAAGGAGGCGCCTAGCGTCGTGATCGCTGACCATTTGGGGAAGATTAGCGCCTGGCCTGAGCGCAAGCTCAGGAGACGAAGTGGCGGTTCCTGCCAGAGGGCAGTGCTAACGTTCCTTAGTCTTGAGGTCCGGTCGTCCAGTAGTCAGGGAGTCGGGCATCAGTCGACTTCTTGACCACAAGACTACTCGACTACCCGACTAAGATACGGAAAAGCGACGTTTCAGCGGATGCCGCCGGGGTGATCCACCACCCCCATCTCTCCCCCCCAACGGGCCAACGCCCACCTGAAGCCTGCCTCACAACCCCCTCGGTGACGAAGGGATAAAGGGCGGGCAGTGGAACACATGGACTTTTGACGAAAGATAAATAGCGATGGCGCGCGTGTCCAACATGATGCGCGCGTTTGTGGAACTCGTCTGCCGTCGTCATTCGTCCATCGTCATCCGTCAACGACGTCTTTGGGAGATCCGAACCATGTGTGGCATCGTCGGCTATCTGGGCGACCGTGAGGCGGCGCCGATCGTCGTGGAAGGGCTGCGGCGCCTAGAGTACCGCGGCTATGACAGCTCTGGAGTGGCTGTGCTGAACGGCGCAGGCATACAAGTCCGTCGTGAGGTGGGCAAACTGGCCGGGCTTGTCGATCGGCTTGCCGAAGCGCCCGTGCACGGCTCGGTGGGCATGGGTCATACCCGCTGGGCCACTCACGGTGAACCTTCGGTGCGTAACGCTCATCCGCACATCGGCGCTACGGGCCAGGTGGCCGTCGTGCACAACGGCATCGTCGAGAACTTCCTCGAGCTCAAGGCCGAGCTGGAAGCTGAGGGCGTGGTCTTCAACTCCGACACCGACACCGAGGTCGTTGTGCACCTCATTGAGCGCTATCTCGGCGGCGGCGCGACGCTCGAAGAAGCGACGCGTCAGGCCTTTCGCCAGTTGCAGGGCGCGCAGGCCATCGTGGTGATGGCCCTGGCCGAACCCGACAAACTAATCGCGACGCGAATCGGCAACGCCGGCGGCGTCACCCTCGGCCTCGGCGAGCACGAGATGTTTATCGCGTCGGATATGCCCGCCATCGTCGAGCACACCCGGCGCGTCGTTTACCTCGAGTCGCGTCAGATGGCCGTTGTGACCCGAGCAGGCTATCGCGTGACGACGCTTGACGGCTTGCCGGTCAAGCCCGTCGAACACATCGTGCCGTTCGACGCCATCTCGGCCGAGAAGGGCGAGTACAAGCACTTCATGCAGAAGGAGATCCACGAACAAGGCCGCGCGTTGACCGACGCCTTGCGCGGGCGGGTCGACTTCTCGACAGGCGTCGTCAACCTCCCCGATCTCCATCTCACGGCTGAGCGGGCCAGACAGATTGACCGCATCGTGGTCGTGGCCTGCGGCACGTCGTACTACGCGAGCCTGATCGGCCGGATCTATCTCGAGCGGTTGACGCGGCTCCCGGTGCAGGTCGAGATCGGTTCCGAAGTGCGCTATGCCGACCCGTTACTCGACGAGCGCACCGCCGTGCTCGCGGTCACCCAATCCGGCGAGACCGTGGATACACTGGCGGCCATGGAGACCGCACGAGAGCGTGGCGCGTTGGTCTGGACGATCGTGAACAATGTCGGCTCAGAGGCGCGCCGCGTTGCGGATGGGTATGTCAGCCTGAACGCCGGGCCTGAGATCGGCGTGGCCTCGACGAAGGCCTTTACATCGTCGGTCTTGTGCCAGTTGCTCTTGGGGATGTATCTGGCGCAGTTGCGCGGCGCGAAGCCCGACCTGGCCCTCGCGCGTGATCTGGCGCGACTGCCCGATCTGGTCGGACAGACGCTCGAGCGCGAGGCCGACGTGCGCAGGCTTGCCGAGGGTTTGTTCGAGTACCGGCATGCCCTTTACCTGGGCCGCGGCCTGCAGATGCCGATCGCGCTCGAGGGCGCGCTCAAGCTCAAGGAGATCTCGTACATCCATGCCGAGGGCTATCCGGCCGGCGAGATGAAGCACGGCCCGATCGCGCTGATCGACCGCGAGATGCCCGTCGTCTGTCTTGCCTTGCGCGACTTGGTGCGCGACAAGATGCTGTCACAGATCGAGCAGGCCAAGGCCCGCGGGGGGCGCGTCATCGCGGTCGCGACGGACGGCGATGATCTGATCGCGTCAAAGGCCGACGACGTCCTCTGGGTGCCGGCAACGCCGCCGCTGCTGGCCCCGATCGTCGCTGTCGTCCCGTTGCAGTTGCTGGCCTATCACATCGCCGTCCGCCGCGGCACCGACGTCGATCAGCCGCGCAATCTCGCGAAGAGCGTGACGGTGGAGTGAGGCATTCTGGTCCTTGAAGGGCGGTGTCGAAGGGCAACAAAATGCTGGTCAGAGTAATATAGTCCCGGTGCAGGCAATAAAGTGTCGGATTTGGATGGCACTGGGACTAGAGTCACTGACCTCGCCCATACGTGAACGTGCCGGTCTTTGTCGCTATCAAAAGCGGCATAGGCCGGCACGTTTGGAACGGATCCACGAGCATATGTCGATGAGACCCGAATGCCGGGATTCGCTCGCGGATGATTTCGAGTTATTCGCGGTCCTAACGATTATCTCTTTCCTCTGGGCGGAAAGATCGGTAGAACTGATATGAGATGAAGCCGATCGCGCCGAAGAGGGTAGTGACTAAGCCAGATCGTACCTCATCTCCTAAATTGTCCCAGAGTGACGGCACCAATTGCCTCGATTTATTCAACAAGACGTAGTTGGACTCGCCAGATATAGTTGGCTGTACTGATTGCGATGCACCCAACTCTAGATGAAGGGTTACTGGGGTGTCACTATCTGGTGCGTGGATCTCAAGCTCGTTTTGCGCTGGGATTAGACTGTTCTCCGGTTGTGAGCCGATGACAATTGAACCAGAAGGTGGCCTTACGAAGTAATATGGCAGCGCTATGTCGAAGTCCAATTGGCTGGTTTTATCAAGGACTACGTTAGCAATGCCAAAATCGCCCTGCAAGACGAGCATCCGGAAAGGCAAGGCATCAGTTACAGAGAGTTTGATGTCTGTTACGTCCGCAGAATTCTTTGCGGAGATACCGTTGATTTTTACTTGAATCGCATCGCTGACTTCTAAGAGGGTATCTTTTTCGGACATCCCTGTTATTTGGAACAGGCTATTTCCATTTCGCGTTAGAAAAACGATAATGGGCCACTCTTCAATCGAAGAATCAGTTACCCCTTGACCTATCACAGTCATTTGAGTCGACTTGTATAAGCCCGCTGGGTGAAAAAGGAACCCGTAACTACTGCCTTGAAGAGCCACATTCACAAGTTGTGAATCGAATCCCAACGCAAATTTCAACGACCGTGCGCTTATCTCAATAGATGACATCTGTGAAGTGTCCACAGGAAATGTCTCGATTGTGTTGAGTGTTTCTGAGTCAGACGAATGGTTTAGCGTTGTAACCGCGGCAAGAGGCGTCTGTAGGGAAACATGGAAATACTCACTGCCTTCCTGGGGTGATAAATGCATATAGCCGGCAATATCGCCGGATGCCGTTATGCCTGATATGGGGTTTGATGAGTTGTCCCATTCATCCGGGTTCTCGTGCGAAAGCCCCAGAATCTGGCTTTCACTGGTTGTGTGTAATACCAAATTCGCGGGTGGTCGGATCATCAGTATGTGCATGCCCAAGGCCGAAAAAACAGCCATTGCAACTAACAGGATCAAAGGCTTCTTTAAATCGATAGGTCGTGCCCTTTGATTCTTGGGCTGGTTTTTCTTGTTTCGTGGCATGGATTGGCCTTTCGTCGACGGCTATTTGCAAAGTGGGTGTTTTTCCGATTCATTTCTTTCAATCGAGCGCTCCATGAACTGCCATTCTCAGGACAAAAGGCGCACCAAGCTCTTCTATTGCGGTTGTCGCTAATAATGCAGACTGGAGAATGTCATCATCAGCAAAAAGGCTCCACTGCCGTTATAGTGAGGGACGAGTGTTTGATAGGGTCTTTTCGCGCGCGAATAGCAGACTAGATTGCTCGGGCGGTGTTAAGTCCTTTTGAGCAACCTCAGTCGAGCATACGGTTTGCGCAAGGATTGCGGCAAACTGCAAATGTCCTAGAAAACATACCCAATAAGGACAATCATGATCGCTGCGCCGGATATGTAGAACACGTCGATTTTGTTGTCTGACCGAATCTCGAGACCTCCAGGCAACCGAAATGGGCTCGCTATTCGAATTGAGTTGCTGAGTTGAATGAACTTCCCGTAAGGGGTACCTGCAAGTTCGTTTTCAATGGCTTGGGCTTGTTTTACGGCGCCCTGAAGAAGACGGTGATACCACCATCGATCCATCAAGTAAAAAGCTGCCCAGGCAAAGATGCCACCTAGTATGATGAGATCCGAGGAAGACAAACTCAGCCCGGAGATCGATACCGCAACATTGGTTGGATAGATCTGTCTATCCATTGCCGCTTGCCGTGCAGATTGTTGGTATTGGCTGAAGACTAAACCAGCTGCTCCAATTGTCGCAGTCAGGACCGTAACTGCGATGTTGCGGATCTGCATTTCGATAGTATTGAAATGCTTCTGCACATCGATAGCTGCTTTCCAGGTCTCCAACCCGAATTCGGCAAGTTTCTCATTCATAGGCGAAGTCATGTAGTGATTACCTTCCTATTCTTGTTGATCTGTGAGAGGAAAAATCAAAGAGTTCAAGCAACTCTCCGAATGAATTCTTAAGAGTGTATGTGGGCACAATCTCGTGGGTAGCGAGAATGCGCCGTTCTCGTTCAACATCGTCCTGTGTCCAGTGTGTGACTCGACGAAGTGCCTCGTAAGCATCAGAATTCGTTGCGACCCCGTATTTGGCATAGACATCCAATAGCCCGGCATCTTGAGCCATCTTGACGTCCTTCATTAAACTATCGCCTACATAGATCGTTTTCTCGTAGGGGGCGTCAATGCCATCGTCACGTATTATCCCGAGGAGAATCTCAGGATTTGGTTTCTTTTCTCCCTTGGGAATATTACGATGGATTGTTTTCGACAGCTGGTATTCTATGTCGGGAAGCATTCGGTCGACAATCAAGGGTTTGGAGTGATCGGGCGGCGAATACACATAATCAAGGATACCGTCAAGCGCAAGCTTCTTTATCCGAGTCATGGTGTAGAACTCCATAGACTCAGTAAAAGCCACGATCAAACAACCAGCCTGTCGAAGCTGAGCCAAAGTCTGATAAACCCCATCGTAGAGTTTCAGCGCTGCGTGCCTGGCAAAGCGATAGGATCGGATCGCCTGCGTATAGATCTGTGTCAAATCTCCGCTCGGATGTAATGCCCTCAGTGACGGCAATTCCTCTATGAGGAAAGCGTACTCCGTCGTCGCGTGGCGCCGATAAACTGCTTGAATATCCGACTCTAATACCTGTCTGGAAATGCCACTTTGAGTTTCGAGCCGACGCACCATGGCGTCGAAAGAGTGATACCACATGCTTACCCAGTCATACAATGTATTATCAAGATCCGTCACCACTAACGATATTTCTCGTTTCATAGACTGCCGGCCTTCGGTTACTGATAAATCGATAGTTCGTATCATCTATCCTAGCACAGGTGTTTAGAGTGGCGGATAGGATGACTCTGGCTGGCAAAAGAATACTAGGACGAAGGCGATCGATTGGTTTTGGAGCGATAGCGAAGATGGACGGGCTGAAGGTCCGTATCTTCCGGAACAGTTCCGGAAGATAAGGGAGTGGTTCAAGTAAAGAGATCCATCGGCAAGCCCTGCGATATCAGGGAATGGTCTTCCGGCTGGTTGCTCGGGCAGAAAACCTGAAGCCTAATCAGGACCGGCTTGCCGCCTTCATTCTCCCCAATGACGAAGGCGCAAAATACCTCTCATGAGTTGGGTCTGGTCTAGGGTCGTGTGATGGGCTTGAGGAAAGCATGTTCTGGCGCGATGAGTGAAACCCGACAAAGATACCAGCAGACTGCTGCAAGCATATCCGGGCCAGTGGGGTGTGACTTCGACAGCATGTCGAAAAGCTCGAACGCGGCTTTCGCCCAATGGACGCGCCTGACCGAATACACCACAAACCCACAAATGCTGATGGTATCGATCGACTACTACTACGGCTTTGTCACAAGGGAGCGTACCGGGAAATGGCCCGATTCGATCCGAATATCCCATTGGCAATTTCCGGGGACCCACTCGCATCAACCAAGATAGCAATAGTTGATCCACTACCAATTCGGCAAGGAATTGACCTACGCTCGCGGACTGCCATTTCAGGAGGCCAATCCAATCCTGTGGAGCCGATGCCTTCGGAGAGGCCTCAAGAAAGCGGAAGAAGAAACGAACCTGGTTATCGGACAGGCGAAACACCACTCGCTGCGACAACGAAAGTCGACCCTCGATCGGGATATCGTCCGTCGTAACGAGCTCGGCGATGTCCAAATCAGCCAAGGCAGCATTCAAAGCTTGACGGTTGAGTCGGCTGCGTCGTTTCAGATCCGGCTGTGGGGCAGCTCCCTGTGCCAATGCCCGAAGACTTTTGATAATCGCCTTGTGTCGCGTGGGCTCAAATTGGTTCAGGATGGCGCGAACACTCTGACTGTACTCCTCAGACGCAATCAACTGCGCCAACGCCTGGCGGGGCGGTCGCTTGGGGTCGAGTTTCTTCACAAACATCGGCCAGCCTCCCGTGATACCGTAAGCCAGTATGCGATCGCGGATTGACCAACGTCGAAACGCTGGCGAAAAGTCGTGCCAGGTTAAGGGGGTTGCCTGCCAGACCGCAGTAAAGCGACCGTAGAGGGGCGCATGGGCATACGAGCGCAGGTGCTCGTATATTCGGCCGTAGTGATCGCCGATCAGGATCAGTAGGATCTTACAGGTCTGGAGCTTCTGATCCCAGGCCTGCTGGAGTGCGCCGGCGAATGCGCTGTGATCGATCAGTATGTCAGTCACCTGATCGATCACGACAATCTGCGTTCTGGATTGTGAGGATTGGAACAGCTGAGTGAAGGCGCCACGCCAAGTCTCGCGCGCGTACGGCCCGGTTGGAACTGGTGACGAACGCAGATGACGACTCAGTTGTTGAGCGAAATCGGTGGCCTGGTCGGACTCGCTCAGATGCGCGTTAGCCGTCCAGTACAGGGCATACTTACGACGTAAAGCCAGCCATTGCTGCACCAGCGTCGTCTTCCCGGCTCCGCTTCGGCCGCTAATTAGGAATAGTTGACCGCGCCGACGAACGCCCGAGAAGGCCCGGTCGAACATTTCCAACTCGTGAGGTCGGTCGATCATTCGTGCCACTTTGTTCCGAGAAGCTGACAGCTTCACTTACGAGCGAGTGTATTGATGAATCGTTTCCTTGGTCATCACCACGTTCAGGCTCTTGAAGCCAGCTTTCAGCACGCGATAGTTGACCACTCGGGTGAGGACAGTTTCTGGACAGCTTGTTGGACGCTCCATAGTGGGGACCTCGAGTTTGTCATTTATGCAACTTTGAACCACGTCCTCTAGCATTCTTACAGCTTGCTGGGTAATGGCCGGTTGAGACAAACCGGCCGCTTCACGGAGATTCATGAATGTATGTTCATTTGATGCGAAGATGATGCGATACACCTGGCCGATTGAATAACGCGTCAGAGCTGTGCTGATGATGCGATCGGTCCGCCTTCCAGGGGAGAATATCCAGCCACGCCGCATGAAATCAAACCGCATGTATTCCAGGCATTCCTCAAGCGCAATCTGATGCCACAGATCGAATACTTGCCCTCGCCACGGTTTGGGCCACGGCCCATCATATAGGCGGTCATCTATGGCTTGAACGAGTCTCTGTGCATCAAACGATTCGCAATCGATCGGCGGTTGCCAAAACACAGATCTTGCGATGCTTTCTTGCGCAACGATATCCTGTTTTGACACTTGTGAAAGAACATGTGGCACCAATACGTTGGCCAGCACCAGGCGCATCAAAATACGGGTATCGAACGTCGCACTGGGTGAAAGACGCGTGGGGAGTGTATCGACAGCTCGCAAGTAATCCAGTCTGTCAGAACCCGCCGCGTTCACTAGACTGGACAGGAACACGGCAATGTCAAGGGGGACCTTTATAACATCTACAGGATGTGGCATCAGCGCAAGACACTGATCACGCTTTTCTAGCAGATTTGGGTCTATGAGCCTGTTTGACGAGCGCCGCTTACCGAGCCGGGGATAGTTGCCAAATCTGCAAGTGTCGCAGTACCAATTGTCAGTGCTCCAAAAGTAACCAGGACGTTCGTTACGTGATCGCATTGTGGCGGGCTGGTCGCATCTGATGCATCGCACATTGATGTTCGTCGCCACACAAGAGGCCATAACGATTTCGGTCACAGCCTCTTTCGGGATCTTGCGTGCCTTAGCTATTGAGGCAACGGAGTGAGTGTAGCTTCCGTTGTTTTTAGTCTCCCAGTACTCATGACACAACGCGCGATGTTCTTCATTGGTGGTTGTGATATCCAGTGTGAACATGCCATATTAGCCAGATGTGAGAGTGCAGCGTGTCGTGAGTTCTGCCATTGTGTCGATTGGGTCGGGGACTCTTAGATAGACTCAGACAAATTGGCTAAGTCAGGATCCGATAGCCCGACTAAGTAGGTCCGTGTAAGTTCGTTGACGCGATGGCTGATGGCCATTATGCTCGGTGGATGGCCATCCTAAGTCTGAAACCGGCGGAGCGAGCCCAGCTGGAAGCCATTGCAGCGAAAGCCAAGCGAGCACGTGAAGTGAAGCGCGCCCAGGCCTTGATCTGGCTGGCGGATGGTGTGGCGCCCACCGAAGTCGGGAAGCGCGTGCGGATGAGTCGCCAGGGCGTTTATCTGGTGGCGCAGCGATTTCGAGAGCGACAGGCTCAACCCATTGCAGAACGGCTCCAGGATGCGAAACGCGCCGGTCGACCTGCCACCAAGATGAACCGGGTCTTGCCGCTGCTGAAGAAGATGCTGCCCAAAGGCCCTCAGGCGTATGGGTATCGAGCGGCGTGCTGGACCGTGCCGATGTTGCAGACGCAACTGGAGACCCAGCTAGGGCTCTCCATCGGCGACGATCTGATCCGGCTGGCTTTGAAGCGGCTGCGCTATCGGTACAAACGGCCGCGTTTTGTGTTGGCGCGTCGCAGCCCCACCTGGCGTCAGGCCAAAGGGGGCTCCAGCGCGGGCTGAAATCCAGGATCCGGACGGTGATCTTGTTCATGGACTCGACGATCATTCGCGAGATCCCGCCGCTCTACCATGGTTGGGCGCCGATTGGCGAGCAAGCCGTGGTGCCGATCACGGGCAATCACGCCAAGCGGGTGCTCTCGGGTGTCCTCAACATCCTGAGCGGACAATGCCTGATGGAGGTCACCCGCCGGTTCCGCCAAGTGGAATTCCAGTCGCTCTTGCGCCAGATCCGGCGGTCCTGGCGCGGTTGGCAGATCGTGCTCTTCCTGGATCGGCACGGGGCTCATGTTGCACCCAGCACTCAGCGATTAGCCCACGCGCTCCGCATCGAGTTGCGGTTTCTGCCAGCCGCCTGTCCAGAACTCAACGTGATGGACACGCTCTGGCGCAAGGCCAAGGCGGAAGCCCTGGCCAACGAGCCGACACCGGATGTCGACGATTCGGTGGCCGCGGCGATCGCGTTCATCTGCGACCTCTCACCGGCGCAGCGCTTGCAGAAAGCCGGCGTTCGTTCACGCAAGTTCTGGCTAGCCGATGTGTTGGCCGCCAACGTGTCAAAGAACTATCCCGGACCTACTTAGAGGATTTCATCCACTTGCCGGTAGAAGCCCCCCCTTTTGGTACTGGTCCCTGGCCTTGTCTAAATCCAGCAGTGGAGCACTACGGTCTATCAACGATTGCAAGCATACAGATCAAGTCGGCACTTGTTGATCGAAGACGTCCTTTGGGGCGATTCATTTGTCCGGAGTGTGGTTTTCACTACGCAAGAACAGGTCCGGACAAATCAACAGCTGATCGTTTTGCCTATACGTATGTGGTTTCATACGGCCCAACTTGGGAAGCGCTAGTAAGTCGACTTCATGAAGGTGGTTGCCCTAACCACGTCATCGCCAAGCGACTGAGTTTGAGCGGTGGCCAAGCAGTTCGCGCCGCGCTGAGAGCTATGGCTCGTGACCCTCGAAGTGTGGACGAAAACGGAGTAAACAGAGCGTCGAAGATCCGTATTGCGCGAACCCGTAAGGTTATGCCTTCTGCTGAACTGATTAACGAAAAACGTGCTGAATATATGACTATGCGTGCAAATCGCAAATCGGGCCGTTACTCCAAAGAGATGGCAAAAAAAACGAATGCACTTTCTCATTGGCTTTCCCGAAATGATCGGGATTGGTATCGTACATCGATTCGTAAAGAGAAAACAGAGGCCCAATGGTATTCTTTGCCTGCTGTGGATTTGCCGGAGCGTGATAGCCGATGGGCAAGTGGTGTACGCAATGCGGCTTTGCACCCGCAGGATCCTCATTTGCGTCCGGAGCGCGTCTCAATCATTTACCTGGAGCGAGCCATTGGAGTGAACTTTAGTCGTTGGCTGACCTACTGGCCCGGGCATTTCCCAAAAACGTCTCAGGCACTCGCCGAAAGCGTAGAGTCCGCAGAGAGCCATCGGCTCCGTCTCTTCGAATGGGGAGTCTTGCGCTGCAAAGCCGTTGGCGTTCCTTTGAATGAGAGAGGACTTCTGAGGTTGCTTGGATTAGATCGTAATCATCGTGACGAACAGGCGATGGCTCGAGCTATGCTTGAGATGCGTGAAATCGCTGGCGAAATCGTAACTGAAGATAAACTGACTCCGGCGTTGTTACGCCGCCTCCGAAATGTATGAATTTGAATGCCGAGTAAAATAGTCTGAGTTTTGGGGTTGTTGACGAGGACTGTTCCACATGAATATCGGCAAACTGTACTTCGGAAAAGATGACGCGGAAACAGATTTCACCAGCAGTGGGCTGCTGAGAGATAGCTTTTTGCGGACTTCTATATATGAACAGATAAAGTCCGGGCAGAAAACCCTTGTAATTGGTCGGAAAGGTTCCGGAAAAAGCGCACTCTGCCTAATGCTCAATAAGCAGTTGAGTCGGGATTCTGCTTCATGTATTGTCACTCCAGACTCTATCTCCGCAGACGAAATCCGTCGTTTTGAGTTGGTGGGGCTCAACGAGCAGCAATCCAAAAAGTTGGTTTGGCGTTACGTTTTTCTCACCCAAATATGCAAATTCCTGATTAATGCTGCCCGGGAAGAGTGGGGTCCGGATTCGAAATGGCCGGCTGAGGTAAAGAAAGTGCGTCAATTTTTGGTCGACAATCGGGAGGTCGATGATCTGAATTTCCATGAGAAGTTTTGGAGAATTATCAATAGAATCAATGCCAAGCTGACCTTTGGAGCATTTGGGAACTCATTGGAGCTTTCTGCAGAAGATGCACCCAACATGGGTCTTCAACTAGGCGGTCAGCTTGACTTCCTCGAACAGCAACTAATCGCAACGCTTTCTGAGTTGGGTCATCGCAAACTGTACATCTTCGTAGATAAAGTCGACGAGATATGGAACGACGATCTGTCATCCGGGCACATGGCGACTGGATTGCTTATGGCTGCGAAAGAGGTCAATGCGAAATTCGCGAACGTGCGATGTGTGGTGTTTTTGCGAAGTGATATTTACGAGCAACTCCAGTTCTTCGACAAAGACAAGTTGCGTGGAGATGAGGAAGGCATCTTGTGGTCGAGCACAACGCTTCCTGAAATGATTCTGGAGCGAGCGAGAGCTTCAACTGAACACAAAGACATGCCGCAGGAGGAATTGTGGTCGTTATACTTCCCCAGATTAATCGACGGGCAACCGATCTCGCAGTTTTTGGTATCTCATACTTTGATGCGGCCGCGCGACCTTATTCAGCTCTGCAACCTTTGCGCTGATCTTGCCCGTCGCGATGAGGGTTCTTCAATCACACAAAAGCACATAAAACAGGCTCTTGATGTCTATTCAAGCTGGAAACTCAACGATCTCATCGGCGAGTATCTGATCAATTATCCGTATCTTACAGATGTATTAATCCTCTTTAGCAATACGAGTTTTGTGATAGTGCGGAGGCGCTTGGAGGAGATCTTCGGAAGAGCGGCCGCGCTGCTGAAGGATCGATATCCTCAATACATCTCCACCCTTTCGATAGATGCTGTGCTGAATGTGTTATACGGAATTGGTTTCATCGGCGTTGAACGCAACCACAAAACCGCCTATTATTATGAGGCTCCAGGAACGGTGGAGGATGCGGACCAGGTATTTGTGATCCATCCCGCGTTTAGATATGCCCTAAAGGCAACCTCCAGCATAGATATAACACCGTATGTGCAAATCGGGGACGAGACTCGACAACGGCGTCAGCTTTCCGAAATTCGTCGTCGTCGATCACCAGTGCGTGGGCGGCTTGAAGAGGCAGGGCGGGATTACAAAGATCTCAACCGAATAGTGGATATGATTGAAGGTGTTCCGATCTTGTTTCGTAACGAAGGTATACCAACTGAAGTAGTAAGTGAGATTAGCCGTAACTTCAATGCAATTACTCAGGAGATACGTTGGAACTTGGACATGGGCAATATAGCTGAAACACAAGTGGCTATGGCAGATGCAACTCAATATCTATCCGATTTGCTGGTCAAGCTACAGAAGGATTACTTTGTCGCTTCGCGGGCCGGTTTCGAGAAACATATGAGAGAGGTTATATATCAGATTGAGAGTATGAAGGAAAGGTTATTCTCATTAGGCCGCTATTAGCCAGGCAGAACGTGAAACGGCTGTTCGATGAGTCGTACTGGATACGACCGTGTTTCGATG
Source organism: Anaerolineales bacterium (assembly GCA_044226485.1). Classification (GTDB taxonomy): domain Bacteria; phylum Chloroflexota; class Anaerolineae; order Anaerolineales; family UBA6663; genus UBA6663. The sequence goes on along the minus strand of JBGAGY010000021.1, from coordinate 44,266 downwards.
GCTAATCGGCCGGTCCACTGGCCCAAGTTCGCCTCAAGCAAGGCAGAGCTGCATTGGCCGGAGTTCGGTTTTTCACCTTGTATTCCGGAGTAGCTTGCTGATTGCGATGTCTGCATTGCCGGCCACGTTGTCTGAGAGGGTTGTCACGCAGGCGGTTGCGGATTTCGTGCTGTAGTGAAACGTTGGGCGACTATCTCTGATGAACTGATGCGTCTGGTTGTCGATGTGGAGGTGACTGACGGCACGTCCGACTTTGTATTCAGTGGTCATTGGTGAGTTGGGCAAATGCATGATCGTTGTCAAGTCCAGTGGGTTATCTCCTGTCTGCACACGGACTGTTACTATTGTGGACTGCAACTACACTACATTACTTGGCGCCGATTATCCCGGCTTGCAGAGCCTGACTCCAGAGTCGCGGATGGTGGAGATTTCTGAGTTTTCCAGCCGCAGCTTTTGCCTCAGTTTTGCCTAAAATCGCATTGTGCCTCTTTGGAAATATACTGCCACTCGAAAGTTGTGACACAAAAGAGCCCAGGCGAAGCCCTGGACTGTCTCGTTGCCTGGCGATCGACCGCGATAGGCCGATGCTTCACCCAACGTATATCAGCGCGAAGATCGTGCTGGTCGAAAGTGTGGAACAAGCCGGCCGCTTGCCCACAGATTCATCACTTGTAAAGTAGAAGTCTGGAGGTGGAGTTGTCAGCGGTCCAGCGATCACCTATACAGAGGCATGACCATTGGTTGTCAACTCAGAGGGTTCTTTCTGTCCAAGCACAGACCGACACCTTGTGGACCGCAACCATATCGCCTGGCGAAGGTGATCCCGGCTTGCAGAGACCAACTCTCGAGCCACAGAAAGCGAATGTTCCTTAGCTTTTCCATCACAGCTCAATCCACTGTTCGGCTGGAGAATGCGCCATTATGTTTGGTACAGTGTCGCTCAGCGACACTGTTGTGGCGCAAACACAAAGCCCAGGGGAAGCCCTGGGCTTTGTGCCTATTTAGCGCTTGGCAATTGACGTCGCATGTGTTTAGGATGTGATGTCACTTGAAGCCTCAAGAACGCGAACTATCCTGAAACCGTGGTGATCGCTCGAATGGAAGGAAAGCACTTGGTCCCGGAAAGAGGCTCGACACATCCACCTAGGATTGTAGTGCGATCCTCCACGCGCTACGTGGGCGAAACCCGAGGCGGGGCCTGCGCAATTGGGTCGAAGAGCATCTTTGGTGCGATACCAATTTGGATCAAACCAATCAGTGCAATACTCCCATACGTTGCCGATCATGTCTTCTACAGCGCCGTCTGGCCAAAGCGCCGCACCCGGAGGGAAGATGCCAACAGTTGAGGGAGCGTGGAGTGCGGTCTGCATGTGATTGCAGCATCCGCTGCTCCAGGTATTTCCCCAGGGCCAAAGAGCGGCGTTGGGGCCACGGGCTACACATTCCCATTCGGCTTCTCGAGGAAGGCGGAAGAGTTGACCCGTAACGTGAGTGAGCCAGCAGCAATAGGCTTCCGCCTCAAACCATGTGATGCCAGTGACGGGCAGGTTGTCGGCGTTCAGGGTGGGGTTGAGCCAATAGGCTGGCTGTTCGCGGAGAGCGAGGGGACGCTCTGACAAAACCTCGGCTACTAATTGCTGCGTTTGCCCAGACTGGGTTACAGAGAAAAACGGAACGTTGTCCCCTATCCTCCAAGACCATCCTGCCTGACTCCACCACGCGATGTTGCTGTACCCGCCGGCACGAACGAAACAGCGGTATTCGGCATTAGTCACCGGGAATCGGCCAATCTCGAAACGGGACAGATAAACTGGATGGGCGGGCTGTTCGGCTTCAATGACGGACGTTTCCGCTGTGGTGAGCGCTTGTTCGTCCTCAGCGCTCGTACCTATCCATGCAGTTCCGCCGGGGATCGACACCATAGTAGGTACAATGAAACCATCTGGATTGGGTGTGAATCGTGGATCGCCTGCGGCACCCAACGCCAATCCAAGCCAATGACGACCCGGAACTGCCACGATGGGCGGGTCGGCGAATAGCATATCCTGCGCCTTGACTGTGACGGCGTTTCGTGTTTCGGAAAGTACACGGTCTGCCGGCAAATCGGACAATGCAAAGCAGGCAAGCGAATGAGATCGCGCCTGTTCCTCCACAGACATTCCCTGACCAGCAACACGACGCACGAAGTCGTTGGCCCGATCCTTCCCAGCTATCGCGAGATATCCGGCAGCAAGGCGAATGACTTCCTCCCATTGATCGTCAGGGAAGTGTTCACCAAGAATGACATCCCATTGGCTGCCAAGTTCCTCGGCTAAGTGGCGGGCGGCCAAATACTCTTGGAAGGTTCTATGAGTGAAGAACCCGTAACGACCTTCGTTCTCTTCGAGCAAACCGCCACGTCGTGCGACGCTCTCAAGAAAGGTGCGAGCCGCACTTTGACCGGCACCCTTTTGGGGCCCGAATGCTCGCCAGATTGCCTCCTGTTGCAGAAGATCATCCTCCAGTAAACTCTCGACGCCCAATGAGTGGATCGTATAAGCAATGAGCGCAAGGCAATCCCGACGAATGGTCCAATCCACTCGCAAGTCGCGCGCGGCATCGCCCTCCTTGTACTTTTCGGTCAACAAGACCTCGATCGCGCGTTCATAGAACTCGGCTCGCTGTCTTGGAAGTTCGCGGTCGTCGAAGTGCAAGATGGCGAAGATCGTAACCATTAGGGGGGTGACGGCCAATCCCTGAACCCGTGTGTCGCTTCTGACAATCGCCTCTTTCAATTGTTCGGCCTGACGCTCAGCTTCAGCAGGCTCGAAATTCGCTCGATACCACCCGAGGATCAGTTGGTTGCGTGCGTCTTCGTCCAACGGCTGGACATTACAGATCAAAAAGCCGTGCGCTATAGCCTCATCCACATAGGCGGTTGAACGGGAAGCTAGAAGGAAGGTGTTGGCCTCCCTGGAATGGGCGCGAACGATGCCGTCGATTGCTTCACGGACTGCCTGCCTCTCTGGGCCAGGGACTTCATCGACGCCGTCGAACATGAGCAGGCAGCCAGATTCCAAGTGCCGGTCAAAGAAGCCGGGTGGGACCACAAGATGGTGTCGTTCTTTCACATAGACGGCCATGTAATCCAACAACTGATGGTGCGTGCGCGGCAGGCGTTGTTCTCGGCAATGCTGGTTGAAGTCCCTTAGTGGAATAAGCACAGGCAAGCGTGCCTTATCTAGAGAAGCAGCGATCTCCTGTTGGTCGGTCGTCAGATCTCGTCCAAGAGCGTGGGAGGCTGCGGCCAGGCCGGCCCACTGAAGCAGGGTGCTCTTGCCGGATCCGGCTGCGCCTATGATGGCAAGTTTTCGGGACTCCTTTAGGATCTCCGCAAGGGGAGTCGATCCGAGGTGTCGTGCCCGGTGTATGAGGCGGTTGATAAAGTGGCGACTCTCGTCTTCATCCGACGCCGAGGCCGGAAGGCTATGGTCCGGCGTTCCGGTGTCTGTGACCTCCAGTGACACATAAGCTTGTTGGAGGGGCGGAGCCTGCAAGTCCCGCGCGCGTGTTTTGACTCCCCTGAACTTCAACTGCTGGAAGTCCTCAAACACCGCCTCCAGGTATTCGCGTGTGGCACGATCAAAGGGTGACTCGGGTGTGGCGTTTGGTTTGGCGCCGGCGTGTTTCCGACCGAGGTCTTCGAGCGGTTCGATGACGCGCCCCTTCAGGTACGCGCTGGCGACGGCCACGACACCTATGGCCAATAGAGCCAGTGCGGCAGCCCCCCAACCCCAGAGCTGCCAGATCGAGCCCCGGCATTCGGGCGAAGCCGGGCCATACACGAAACAGTTGCCCTCTGCTTTGAGGGGCGGAGTCGGAGCAGGTGTGGAAAACGGTGTAGCCGATGTCGGGGTGACGGTCCCGGCAGGTGGCGTTTCGCTCGGCGGCGCAGGCGTATCCGTCTGGGCGAGTGTCGGCGCCAGGACGAACAAAGTTAGTGAGACGGTTAGAACGGTCAAAAGTATGGAGCGAGCCAGCCTCATGCTTAGGGAGTATACAGCCTCATCCGCAAACATCTTGAGGAAGAGCCAAACCGAAGAATACTGGACGATTATCTCGACAAACCCCGGATTGAGAGCTGCTAGTTCAGAAAATGCGTTGTTGTTTGTGCACAGACCGGTACTATTGCAAACCGAAACTGTGTTTCTTGGCCGACGTAATCGCTGCTTTCAGAGCCTATCTCTAGAGCCGCCGATAGCAGGGATTCCTGAGCTTTCCAACCGCAGCTTTGTTCACATTCTGGCTGGAAAATGCAATGTGTTGGTTTTGAACTATGTTGTTCGTCTACAGCGCCTCGACATCACACGCCGGCCGGCCATAGATCTCACGCGATGCCCGGCCGGCCTTGTTCATGCATGTGGGGCGGTGGACCTGGACTGGTCTGGAGATTGCCGGTATGCTGTCGGCCATCGGTGGCCGATCGTTTGGGAATCGATGTGACCCCAGCCATGTCCTTGATGTACTGGAAGACCCGAGCTTCCCATTGGCGATGGCGGATACGTGCGTTGATCGCCGGCCGCCGCCATGACGACACGCCCATGGCTCCTTTGCCGTCCTACAAGACGCCGAAGGGCATGCTCCGTTCAGCCATTTGCTCGCAGGCTCAGCTTGAAAGCGCCACGTTTCAGGAGTGGGCGGCGGTCCTCAAGGAGCGCTCGGGAATTCTGCATCGCAAAGTCTGGGAGTTCGCCTTCATCACCCAGGCCCTGCATGAGCGCGACATGCTTCGGCCTGGGCGCTCCGGTCTGGGTTTCGCGGTGGGCCAGGAACCTCTGAGCGCCTGTTTTGCCAATATGGGCTGCACCATCCTCGCGACCGACCTGGCCCATGAGGAAGCCGCGAAGAGCGAATGGATCAAGACCGGTCAGCACGCCGACTCGCTCGATCAACTCAACCTGCGCGGCCTCTGCCCGCCCGATGATTTCGGCCGACGCGTGAGTTTTCGATACGTCGACATGCGCAGCATCCCAGACGACCTTGGCACTTACGACTTCGTTTGGTCCTCCTGCTCCCTCGAACATCTGGGAAGTCTGGAGCTGGGCGAGAAGTTCATCCACGATTCTCTGAAGTTCCTCAAGCCGGGCGGCGTCGCCGTCCATACGACCGAGTACAACCTGCAGTCAAACTCGGCCACGATATCCCGAGGGCCAAGCGTGATCTTTCGCGAGCGCGACATCCGCAGGATCGCGCACGATCTCTCGAAGATGGGCTACGCCATCGACGTCGATTACACGCTCGGCCAGGGTTGGGCCGACAGACGCGTCGAAGCTCCGCCGTATGGCCAGAACGTCCATCTGCGTCTGTACCTGTTCGGCTACGAGGCCACCTCGATCGGCCTGATCATCACGAAGCCGGCAGGTTGAGCGGCTCGCTGACATCGATCGTCTGAGCCTCGATCCGGCGTCGGCGATCTCACGCGCCTGGGCCGCATGAGCCGGCTGAGGCTCGCCATGCCGCGGCCGGCAAGCAGCGATAGGCCCACCAGCGGTAAGAAGACCGCTGGCGCGACGAAAACCGTCACCGCCCACTTCGGCGCCCGGGCGTCGCGCGCGACCGACGGGATCCCCAGGCCCTGTTTGGGCCGGCGCAACCACCACATTCACCATGACGAGACCGCTGGTAGGGCAGGCTGGCGCGTTGAGCGGGATCATGCCAGCGGCGGCGGCATTCGCTGCCGCATGATGCTCATGTCCGGCGTGCCCGACGGTCACGAACGTCTGATCCCGGTACGGACAGGGCGCAAAGGTCGCCAGGATGCCATGAAGCACGATCGGGCCGACCATACAGGCCGCGAGATCTCTTCATGAAATGCCGGGCAACTTGTCCACGATTGGCCGGTTGTGTACGAGACCGATCGCCCGAATCAATCACGTATTTTGGCTGCGTGGCAAAAAAAATCCGATCAGATCAAGGCCTCGAGGTAGTGAAAAAAAACGACCGCCCCACAGATCGTCTGTGAGGCGGCGTTCGAAGCGGCGCAGGTTGGACTCAGACGATTCGAGCCTTCATCCAGTCATTGGAGTTATGGAAGTCGGCGACGGCGTTGCCGGGGTGCACCAGGGCGTCGAAGAGCGGTCGGTCGGCGTCGTCGAGTTTGCGATCGAGGATGCCGAGCGCGTCTTCCAGATGCGCCAGCGTCCGAGGCCCGACGATCGGGGCGGTGACGGCCGGCTGATCCTTTACCCAAAGCAGGCCCAGCTGCGAGGCCGTCAGGCCGCGCTCCTGAGCCATGCTGGCGACGGCCTTTCCCACTTCGACCCCGCGCGACGTGATGCGCGCCTTGACCATGTCGTTGTTCCAGCGCTGAGCGCGCGAACCCTCCGGAAAGTCAGTGGTCTGCGGATAGCGCCCGGCCAATACCCCCATGGCCAGCGGCGACCACGGCAGGATCGCGAGATCGTACTTCTGCGCCAGCGGCACCAACTCGTTTTCGACGCGGCGATCGAGCAGGTTGTACGGCGGCTGCTCGCTGATGTAGCGGTTCAGGCCATAGCGCTCGCTCAGCGCCAGCGCCTCCATCACCATCCAGGCCGGGTGCGTCGATGCGCCGACATAGAGCACCTTGCCGGCGCGGATCAGGTCATCGAAGGCGCGCAGGGTCTCGTCCTGCGGATGCGTCAGCGGCGGACGATGCAGTTGATACAGATCGATGCGGTCGGTCCCCAACCGGCGCAGCGAATCCTCACAGGCCTTGACGATGTGATAGCGCGTCCCGCCGGCTGCGTTCGGCAGTTCGCCCACGCGACTGAACACCTTGGTGGCCAGCACGATCTGATCGCGCAGGTTGCTGTCGTTCAGAAACTTGCCCGTGATCCGTTCGCTTTCGCCCTGGTTGTAGACGTTGGCGGTGTCGAAGAAGTTGATCCCGCCATCGACGGCCTTTCGCATGATCGCGAACGAATCGGCCTCGCTCGTCGGCCCGCCGAAGTTCATGGTGCCCAGGCACAGCGGCGAGACCAGCACGCCCGATCGACCCAGTTTTCGATAATCCATTTCTGACCACCTTTCGAATGATGACGCGCCGAAGATCGGATTCTAGCGAAACTGTGGCAAGAACACCGCTCAAGCGTAACCGAGGACGGTGTGTGGCTGGTAAGCCTCTTCGAGATGCTTGGCCTCGTCTGACGTGAGCTCGATCGACAGGGCCGCCACGGCGTCGTCGAGGTGATGGGGCTTTGTCGCGCCGATGATCGGCGCCGTGATGACCGGCTTCGAGAGCAACCAGGCCATCGCGATCTGGGCCATCGGCACGCCGCGGGCCTCGGCCACGTCGCTGACGCGCTGCGCGATCGTCAGGTCGGCTTCGGTGTACATCCGCCGCCCGACGTCGTCGGTCTGCGCCCGCAATGTCTCGTTGCGTTCCTTGTTGGGCTTGCGCGTCAGAAGCCCCTTGGCCACCGGCGAGTACGGGATCACGCCGATCTTCTGATCCGCGCAGAGCTTGAGCATCTCGCGCTCTTCCTCGCGGTAGATCAGGTTGTAGTGCGGCTGCATCGAGACGAAGCGCGTCAAGCCATACAGGTCCGCCGTGAACAACGCCTTGGCGAACTGCCAGGCATACATGGCCGACGCGCCGATGTAGCGTGCCTTGCCGGCCCGCACCACATCGTGTAGCGCCTCGAGGGTCTCCTCGATCGGCGTGTGGTAGTCCCAGCGGTGGATCTGGTACAGGTCGACGTAGTCGACGCCCAGACGCTTGAGGCTGGCGTCGATCGAGCTGAGGATGTGCTTGCGCGAGAGCCCGCCGTCGTTGGGCTTGTCGCTCATTGGAAAGAACACCTTGGTGGCGATCACGACCTCGTCACGCGTGGCGGCGAAGTCGCGCAGCGCCCTGCCGACGATCTCTTCGCTGCGGCCGTTTGAATAGACGTTCGCGGTGTCGAAGAAGTTAATGCCAAGCTCGAGCGCTCGTTTGATGAACGGGCGGCTGGTTTCTTCATCGAGCGCCCATTTCCAGCGGTCGTTCGGGCCGCCATAGCTCATGCATCCCAGGCAGATGCGCGACACCTGTAGGCCGGTCGATCCCAATCGTGCATCGATCATGATCTGTTCTCCAGGAACACAGCTAGATGTAGGGCGTTCGTGGTCCCCATGGCCAGGCTGGCCTTACTGATGCCCGACGATGCGATGGGGCACATAGGGCGCTTCTAACTGCGCGACCTCTTCGGCCGTCAGCCTGAGCGCGAGCGCGCCGAGCGCTTCCTCGAGATGCCGGGCCTTCGTCGCCCCGACAATCGGCGCTGCTACCGGCTGCTTTTGCAGCAGCCAGGCCAGAGCGACGTGGGTGCGCGCGGCCCCGCGCTGCTCGGCGATGGCCGCCACGCGCTCGACGACGAGTCGATCCGCGTCAGCCGTCGAGTCGTACTTGCCTTTGGCGATCGGGTCGCCCTCCGAGCGCGTGGTCTGTTCGGACGACCAGTCGCGGGTCAACCGACCTGAGGCCAGCGGGCTGTAGGGGATCACGCCGATGCCCTCCGCGCGGCAGAGGGGCAGCATCTCGCGCTCCTCCTCCCGGTAGAGCAAGTTGAGATGATCCTGCATCGACACGAAGCGCGTCCAGCCGTGCCTCTCGGCGACATGCAGCGCCCGCTGGAATTGCCAGGCGAACATGGCCGAGGCGCCGATGTAGCGGGCTTTCCCGGCCCGGACTACATCATGGAGCGTCTCCATCGTCTCTTCGATCGGGGTCTCGTAGTCCCAACGATGGATCTGATACAGATCGACGTAGTCGGTCTGCAGCCGGCGCAGGCTCTCGTCGATCTGGTTGAGGATGTGCTTGCGCGAAAGGCCGGCCCCGTTCGGCCCGGGGCGCAATCGCCCATGGACCTTGGTGGCGATCACGACCTCGTCGCGCCTGGCGAAGTCTTTCAGCGCCTTGCCGAGGATCGACTCACTCACGCCGGCCGCGTAGACGTTGGCCGTGTCGAAAAAGTTGATCCCGAGTTCCAGGGCCTGTTTGATGATCACGCGGCTCTCGGGCTCTTCGAGACCCCAGCTGTTGTGAACCCAGCCCTCTGCATGGCCAAACCCCATGCAGCCCAGGCAGATGCGCGACACCTGCAGGCCGGTCGATCCCAATCGTGAGTAGTCCATGAAGCTCTCCTTGAAGACGGCGGACTCGATGCCTGGCGCGTTGACAGATGACGAACGAAATGACGAAGTTCAGCGGGCCGTTCAGCCGGCGTCGCCCGCTCGGGCGCTCCTGCGCGCCTGAGCGCCCGTGTCCTCCCGATCCCGATAGAGCACGTAAAGCCCGCTGAGCACCGTCAGGCTGGCGCCGGCCATCGTGATCCAGGTGGGGACCTCGTGCCAGAGCGTCAGGCCCCACAGCACGTTGATCAGCAGGCCTGAGTATTCGAAGGGCGCGATGGCCGAAGCCGGGGCCTGGCTGTAGGCGCGCGCGACGAAGTACATGCCCGCCGCCCAGACCAGGCCGAGCCCGGCAATGACGATCCCGTCAAGCAGGGTTGGCATGTTCCACGCTCTGAACAGGAATGCGATGCTGGCCTGAGCATCCGGCCGCTCACCGACCACGACGGCCAACGGCGTGAGTGCCACCGAAGCCACGAGATAAACCAGCGAGCTGTAGTAAGTCATGGTCGCTCCGCTATCTGTGTTCTGCAATCGACGCGTGATCAATACAGACAGCGCGTACGTGAGCGTGGCCAGCAACGCAAAGACGGAACCCAGGTTGAACGCCGTCGTGCCCGGCTGGACGATTAACAGCACGCCGAGGAATCCGACGCCGAGCGCGATCCACCGTTGCGGCCCGACCTGCTCGCCCAGCCAGAGCACCGACAGCAGCGTGATCATCAGCGGCGCCGAGTTGCGGATGGCCGAGATGTCGGCCAGAGGCAGCGCCGCCAGGGCCATCATGTACGTCGTGAAGGAGATGAAGAGCAGGACGCCGCGGCCGAACTGCAATAGCGGGCGCCGCGTCGTCGGCCACCCGCGCCGCCCTTCCCTCCGAAGGAAAAAGAAGGTGGCCGGCAGAGCGACAAGGCTGCGGATCAAGACGATCTCGATGACGTTGTAGCCGCCGCCGATCCATTTGACTGCGACGTCTTGCAGCGAAAGGATCAGCAGCGCCAGGACGAGCGTCGCCGCGCCCCGGGCGGAAGAACCAGAGGAGAACATGATGTCGATAGCCGTCCTTAATTCAGCGTGAGGTGCGCGGCACGCAGAAGCGCCTGGCCGCATCATCGGGAACCATTCGCAACATCCGCGGCCGGACCCCTTCACTTCGAAGCAGGTCGTTCGGCCGCGCGTCGCTCACGTCGCGGCCGCGTACTGCTCGTCGCTGACGTGCTCGAGCCACTCGACGACCTTGCCGTCGAGGTTCTCCTGCAGGGCGATGTGGGTCATGCCCGTCGTCGGGGCCGCGCCGTGCCAATGCTTTTCGCCCGGCGCGAACCAGACCACGTCGCCGGGTCGGATCTCTTCGATCGGCCCGCCCCAGCGCTGCGCGCGCCCACAGCCGGCCGTCACGATCAGGGTCTGGCCGAGCGGATGCGTGTGCCAGGCCGTGCGCGCGCCAGGCTCAAAGGTGACGCTGGCGCCGCGGATACGCGCCGGCTCGGGAGCCTCGAGCAGGGGATCGACCCTGACGGCGCCTGTGAAGTACTCAGCGGCTCCTCTGGCCGACGGTTTCGATCCGACACGTTGAATGTCCATGGAAACTCCCGGGTGTGTGGGCGTGTTGATGGCTGCCGTTTTAGTGGGCGACGTCAGTGCCCGCCAGGCCCTGTTCGGTCAGCCGCGCGATGTCCCGCGTCGGAGCGTAGCCGAAGAAACGTGCATATTCGCGGCTGAACTGCGACGCGCTCAGGTAGCCCACCTGCCGGCTGGCAGAGCTCGCGTCCCTCATCGTCGACAGCATGAGCCGCCGGGCTTCCTGAAGGCGCAGCACTTTCTGGTAGTTCAACGGGCTCATCGAGGTCACGGCTTTGAAGTGTTGATGGAACGACGACGGGCTCATGTGCACGCGGTCGGCCAGGTCTTCGACCTTCATGGGCTGGGCATAGTGATCCCGCAGCCACGCGATGGCGCTCGCGACCCTGCCCATGCTCGAGTCGGTCAGGCCGATCTGCGCCAGCCGGACGCCGAGCGGGCTGCGCAGCACACGGATCAAGATCTCGTCGATCACCAGCGGCGCCAGCAGCTCGGCCTCGCCGGGCTGCCCGGCCATGCCAATCAGTCGCGTGGCAGCATCGATGATCGAAGCATTCGACGGGCTGACATACACGCCGCGCCCTTGGGCGATGCCGGGCGGCAGGCCCTGAGGAAAGACCTTCAACGCCAGTTCAGCGATATGGGCCGGATCGAGCTCGAAGACGAGCCCCAGAAACGGCTCGGCCGGGCTGGCCCGCACCACCTGCGCCGCCACCGGAAGATCCACCGACACGATCAACATGCGCGCGGCGTCGTACGTGTAGATCTCCTGCCCGAGGATGAGGCTCTTGGCCCCCTGAGCCACGATGCACAGCACCGGACGCTGGGCTGTATAAGTCCGTTCGGCGCTGACGCGCGAGTAGCGTGAGGCTCGCAGGCCCTGGATGCCGACCTCAAAGCGTCCGTCGTGAGGGCAGTGCGCGCGGATGAGCCGCGCCAATGCGGTGACATCGGGTTGGGCGGGCTGTTCGATCTCGTCTATGTCTTTTGATCGGCGTTTGTTCATGTCTCGGCTCACTCATCGGCCCAAACGCGGGGACGGACCTGGCATGAGTATGCTCCCAGTATGCATCGACTGGCGCATCCTGGCTTGCCTGATCCTCCAGAGAGTTAGCTCGATTCTATGGATAGCCAGGGCCCAAACAATACGACCCCGCCCGGCATCTTCGCCGGGCGGGGTCGTTTATGCTGAACACCAATGAGTCGGCGAGTCGTCAGCGCCGGGATGCACCCAGAACCTTACACTTCATCGCGCCGCCCTGCCGGGATTGCGCCGCCAGACCTCGAAGTTCAGCAGGGCCGCGAACGATGTCCAGGCCAGGTAAGGCACCAGCAGCCAGGCCGCCGGGCGCGACACCTTGCCGAAGCGCCGCATGGTCGCGACAATCGACGCCCACAACAGCGCGATCTCGGCCAGAGCGATGAACGGAGACTTCAGCCCGAAGAAGAGCGCCGACCACAGCGAGTTCAGACCCCACTGCAGCGAGTACATCCTCAGCGCGCGTCGCGACTCGTCTCGATAGCGTACGTCGTTCAGGCCCCGTCGTCGCACCAGGAAGTGCGCCAGGCCCATGAGCGTATACAGGATCGGCCATACGACCCCGAATAACCAGCCCGGCGGGCTGTACGGGGGCTTGTCGAGGCGCCGGTAATAGTTGGGCGACGGCCTGCCCAACAGCGTGCCGACCAATCCGGCTGAATAAGCGAAAGCGAGCGACGAGCCGAACTGTTTGAGGCCGCTCTCGCGGGTTTCAGAACCTGATGAAGGTTGTTGGGCGAGTGTCATAGCTGTTCCTGATTTCTATCGAAGGGCGAACGTTGTCGTAAACGATGATGGAAATGCGGTCCACCCTCGATCGTCGCCCAGGCGGGTGCGCCGCGCTATCCTCAACGGCTGAATTGTCTGTCGGCGAATGCCGACAGTGTTGCCGCTCAGGCGTTGATGCCGTGCCGGCCAACGTTAAGGGGGTGTACACACGAGCGGCCCGACCTGGCCCGCGTCATCTACAATGACGCAAAGCATGCCCTTTCAGAGATGTCTCTCCGCCCATGCGCAAACCTTCTTTTGGCCTGTTGCACCGTTTCGCCTTGTTGATCGCACGGATCGGCAGCCTGGCCCTGTTCATGTTCTGGGGCGCGTTCTTCCTTGAGCATCTGGCCTGGTTTGAGGATCCGTCCACCTTTCCGCCCGCGACGGTCTGGCTGGCACAGGGGCTGCATTTGTTGTTCCTGATCGGTTATCTGCTGTCGCTTGTCTGGGAAGTGCCGGGCAGTGTCATGATCGCCGCGGGCGTGGTGCTATTCTTCGGCCTGACCGGTGGCTCGAATGCGCTCTGGTTCGCGCTGATCAGCCTTTTGCCGGTCCCGTTTTTCGTGGTGGCCCGCCTGAACCGCCCGGTGCCCGCAGTGCCTTGAAACCCTTTTTGGAGATCTGATGGCTGACTACGATCGAACGACTCGAAGCTGCGACCTCTCCCGCGTATCGCCCGACATCGTGGCCGACATGCGCAGAGTCGCCGAGCGCTTCAACGCGACCGATTTCGAAGCCGACGTGAAGGCCTGTTGCGAAACGCGTTCGACGAAAAAGAAGAAGGGCTTCTTCGGGTCGTTCCGTTCGGGCGACCCCGATCCGGAGCACATCACCATTGCGGTGCTCACGAGTCGCTGGCTGATCTGGTCGCGCCGTGGCCCCAAGTCGGGCATCGTGACGTCGCTGGCCGTGTTGAAGGAGATCGCGTTCGAGGACTTCGCGGCCACGCGCCTTGGCGATCATGGGCTCGAGGTGTTCGGTTTCGTCAACGGCTCGAGCGAGAAGGTGCATGCCTTCATCGGACTCGGGCGTGAGCCGGATGGGCTCGATTTCAAAAAGGCTGTGCAGACGGCGCTTGGCTGAGGGTCTCAGCACACGTTGAGACCCTCGGCGCGCGCCGACGGCCTCAGTGCTTGCGGGGCCTGAAGGCCCACATCAAAGCACCGAAGAACGCCCAACTCAGCAGCCACCCCCAGCCGCCCGGGTCGACGGCGCCGCCCGCCACGCCCGTCGCGCGCATGCGCAGCACCGGCAGGTCGGCGGTCTTCTGGCGCAGTTCGTCATCGGAGATGGTGAACGGGTTATAGCCTTCGAAGAACCCGGCGAAGCCTGCGTTCTTGAGCACATGCCGCGCGGCGATCAAGCGCTCGTCGGCGTCCGTCACTTCTTCGAACGTTCCACGCACGGCGCCGCCCGGCATCAGCACGTCGATCTCGGGAGTCGCCAGCAGGTTGTGATACCAATCCGATTGCTTGCGCCCGCCCGAGACGCAGTAGACAGCGCCCTTGAGAATCGCATAGTTCACCGGGGCGTAGCGGCGCTGGCCAGACCGGCGGCCGATCGTGATCATCACCATGATGTAACCCGTGAAGGGATTCACGATCCACGGCCCCAGGCCGAGCCGGAACAGCGGCACCATCCAGTACTTGTTCAGCAGGCGAAATGCACGACGCAGCGACGGCGACATAGAACCCCCCTTGCTCGCTCGAACTCCCCGTCGTTCAGCATAAGCCTGACAGGGAGCGTTTTCAATGCCCTGCTGGAGCGAATCGCTCAGGTCAGAACCCCGCCGACGTCGGGGGCGGGCGCGAACCCGAAATTGGTCCCAGCCGATGATTTCGAGGTGTCAGGGGTTGGTTGAGAGGCCGCGAGAGCGGTAATTTAACGTGACCAATTTCATCGTCTATTCGAAAGGACATCCCCATGCGACGTGTCACCCGCCGTACGTTCCTGCGCGCAGCTGTCCAGTTGAGCGCGGGTGCGGTCCTTTATAAGTTCGACAACGGCACTTTCCGCATCCAGACCGCCGCCGGCCCCGAAGTTTATCAACTCCGCATCGTCCATACTAACGACCATCACTCCCGCATCGAACCGGCGCCGGCCGTGCGCATCGGCACAGGCGCCGGCGGCGCGGCCATCACGCGTGACCTCGGCGGCGTGGCGCGACGCAAGACCCTGTTCGATCAGATCCGGGCCGAGCCGACGCCGGTCGACAAGCTCTTCCTTGACGCCGGCGACGTCTTCCAGGGCACGCTTTACTTCAACCAATTCGAAGGCGATGCCGACCTCTGGTTCTACAACCAGCTCGGCTACCACGCCGGCACGATCGGCAACCACGAGTTCGACAAGGGCGACCAGGTGTTGGCCGACTATATGGCGGCGGCGACATACCCGATCGTCTCAGCCAACATCGCGGCCGCAGCCCCGTCGCCATTGAACCCCCTCAAGGTCGCGGGACCATGGACGGCCAACGGCCAGATCGGCGATCGCCACATCGTCACGCTGACTTCAGGCAAGAAGGTCGGCATCTTCGGCCTGACGACGCCCGAGACGCCCAACATCAGCAGCCCGAGCGCGAACGTGACCTTCAACGCCGACCTGGTGGCGGTGGCCCAGGCGCAGATCGACGCGCTCAAGCTCGCCGGAGCCGACATCGTGGTGGCCCTGACCCACATCGGCTATCTCGAGGATATCGAGCTGGCGCGCAACACCCGCGGCATCGGCGTCATCGTCGGCGGGCACTCGCACACCCCGCTGCTCAACGACAGCACGCTTCCTTACGGCCAGCCACGCATCGACGGCCCCTATCCGACCGTCACGACCGACCTCGACAACAACACAGTCCTTGTCATCACCGACTGGGAATGGGGCAAGTGGGTCGGCGACATCGTCATCGGCTTCGACGCCGCCAACCTCGTCACCGGCGCGAGCTCGCCCACCAACCCGAAGCCCGTTTGGGCCGGCGGCATCACCGGCGGCCGCGCGCTGCTCGCCAATGAAGGCGCCGAGATCACGCCTGATTCCGCCTTCCAGACGCAGATCACGACGGCTTACAAGCCCGCCATCGACGCGCTCGCCGCTCAGGTGATCGGCTCAACGACCGTCGACATGCCCAATGCGAACGTGCGTCTCGGCGAGACGCTTCTCGGCAATCTCTTTGCCGATGCTTTCCGGGCGCGGCTGCTGGCGTCGCCGGCTGACAATCCGCAGAACCTGCCGATCGTGGCGATCATCAACGGCGGCGGTCTGCGAACCGGCATCCCGATCGGCGACATCACGCTCGGAAAGCTGCTCGAGGTGATCCCGTTCGGCAACACGATGGCGCGCGTCGACCTGACCGGCGCGCAGATCAAGGCCGCGCTCGAGAATGCCGTCAGCGCGTTTGGCACGACGACCAGCACCGGCCGCTTCGCGCAGGTGTCGGGCCTGCGCTACTGGTTCAGCAAGCGCGGTCTGCCCGCGCGACCGCCGGTGGCCGCCACCAGCACCACGCCGGCTCTGCCGGCCCAGCCTGGCAGACGCATCTCGCGCGTCGAGGTGCTGATCGGCTCGACATATCAGCCGCTCGATCCCGCCGCCACTTACCGCGTGGTGACCAACGGCTTCATGCTGACGGGCGGTGACGGCTACTTCGTCTTCACCCCTGGTGGCGACCAGGCCGATCCGAGCGTGGGCGGCGGCACCAACCAGCTCGACACAGGCCTGATCGACGCCGACGTGGTGAGCGCCTACATCACGGCGAACTCGCCGGTCGCGCCGCAGCTCGAAGGCCGCATCCAGGAATTCCTGAACCACCAGATCCTGACCACGCTGTTCCAGTCGTTCACCTTCTCGGCGACGCCCTGAGCGAGAAGACGAGCGACAATTGACGAATCACGAAGGCTGGAGTGCTCTCCAGCCTTCGTTTCTTGTCGGCCTGGGTTTGAGGGATGGCGCTTTGCGTTGAAGGGCATCCATTGGGCCGATGCACCTCCGCCCGGGTCAACCCGAGTTCAGAACCCGCGGCGCAAGCCATCGGCGAGCAACAGAGCCGGGCGGGAGTGGGTCGGGCGCTGATGGACAACACAACGCCTACGGTTGGGCTGTTGAACGACGGCATTCGGTTGTAACGGTGGGTTCGGCTGCTCGGCTGGGCTTTGCCCGCACCGGATGACATGGTCTGACCGGCTTCGGCGTCAAGACGCCGGGCGCACGTCATGGCTGGGCAACGACAAACGAACGCCGAGGGTTGAGCCGCAGCTCAACCCTCGGCGTTCGTTTGTCGTCGATCGTCTGGTTGTTTCTTGTCGCCGTGTTCAGTTGACTGAGGCCAGCCAATCGAGGGCCTCGGCCCGCGTGGCGAAGGCTTTGATCTGCCGGCCCGTCACCGAGGCGGCCGCGTTCACCGCGAGCATGCGTAGGCCCTCGGCGCCTGTGACGGCCGACGCCTTGACGTAGGGCGTGTTGTGGGTCGTGAAGTCCTTGAGGGCGGCGATGCTCTCGCGGTTATAGACGGCGCCAGTGCCGTCCGTGTAGATCCTGACGCTCTTCTTCGGAAACGTCTCGATCAGGGTGCTGGCCTCCGCGAAGATCTCGACGGTCTGTTGCGAATTGGCCTTGCTCAGATCGACAAAGACGATGTCCACGCCTCGGTGATTGATCACGCTGCATTTCTTCATGGGGTGTTCCTTCGCCGGCCCGACTCCCGCTGCTTCACGCGGTCCCGGCTCATTCACAAAGCTCATTCAACGCTGACCAGCCAGTCGAGGGCTTCCTCGCGCGTCCGGAAAGGCCTGATGTGGCGTTGTGTGACGACGGCCACGGCCTTCATCGCAAACACGCGCAGCCCATCGGCGCCGACCACGGCCGAGGCCTTGATGTGCGGGGTGTTGTGAATCGTCAGCGCCTTGAGCGCCTGGAAACTCTCTTTGCTGTAGATCGCGCCCGTGGCATCGGTGAAGGCGCGTACGCTGTGAGCCGGGAACGACTCGATCAACTCGCCGGCCTTCGTCATGATCGGGATCGCCTCCTCGGGCGTCGTGTGCGCCAGATCGATGACGACGACGTCGACGCCTTGATGGTGCGTGACGTAACAGCGCGAGCCTGATGCGGCAGGGGAAGGCGATGGAGCAAGAGGGGCCGGTGTGCTGGCCATGCCAGCACTCTAGCAAACTCTCATCGGTTGCGGCGTGAATCGATGGTGAAACTTCAGCGCCGCCGAAACGAAATGGGCCCCGTCAGGGGCCCATCGAAGAACGACACGCAGACGATCAGCCGATCGGTTCCTTGTAAACCCGCAGACGACCGATCGGTGAGCCCATGGCCATGCAGTCGAGCATCTCGACTCGGAACTCGCGCCCGCCGGACATCCACTTCATCGCTTCCTGGATGATGCCGACCGCGGTATGGCAGACCGGCTTGTCCGACTTGCGTCCCCAGCACATCGAGCAGCGCTCGATGGTGTAGATGAAATGGTCGCCCTGGTCGACGGCGTTGCTGATCTGATCGGTCGTGGTGCTGAAGACCTTGGCGATGGCAGGGACGGCGATGCGGACCTTCGTGCCGAGCGGCAGCACCTTGAAGGCCAGATCGCCGGCGCCGGCGAGCGCGCCAAAGTTGCGCAGGCCGTTGGCGAACAGCGCCCGGCCGGCCCTCTGGCACAACCCACGTCCGCCGCGCGGCCCGTACATCTCTTCGAGCGCCGTGTGCAACGCTGCGATATCCGAGAAGTCGAACTCTTTGGCCAGGTTGTCAGGTGGGTAGTGGTCGATAAAGCGATCGAGACCGGCCAGCCTCAAAATGGCGTTAAGGCCGTTCTTGCCCATCACTTCTTCAAGGGCCGTCAGATAGATCCGGCCCATTTTGTTCGGGTAGTAGTACCCGCTTTTGACACGCTCCACTGTCGCCATGCTCCGCTCCTGTACGGTTCAGCGGCCTTCCCTGCAAGCTCCGTGCCAGGGATGCGACTCTCCGCGATCCGTGCGGCCGCCCTGTCTCTCGAGAGTACAGGGACAGCATGCCGGATTTCGGGCAGGCTTGGGGTGAAAAAGTTATGAAATGACGGGCTCCTACATCCAGCCGACGCCGAATGCCTCGACCAAAATGTCGGCCCGACGCGGCGTGATCCTCAGGTCATGGATGTCGCCGGCCGCCGCCGACCATTTGTCGATGATGACCTGAAAGGCTACGCGCGCGTCAGCCTTCAGGGCGTTGATCCGCGACTCGAGCAGCGCGATCTGCTCGGCGCTCTCGTTCAGCTCCTGCTGCGAGCGATCCTTCAGGCGCCGCCGGCTGAGCGAGGTCGTGATCATGCGCTGCGGCTGGCGCAACAGCCCGACCAGGCCGAGCACGTTCTCGAGGTCCGTCCAGCGGCTCTCGCCCTCGCGGGCCCGCACCTCGGCCTCGTCCTCGGCTCGCTCGCGTCGTTCGGCGAAGAGCTTGCCCTCAAGCCCATCGAGCTGGCGGTCGTAGCGCGTCTGTTCCTTGCGCAACTCCTCTGCGCGCCTGGCGTCGGCCTGGGCATGGCAGCGCGCGCGGAACTCGGCATAAGACTCGCCGGGCTTGGCGTAAAGTTTCAGCGTGGGATTGTGCTGCAACACAAGGTCCGCGTTGCGATACAGCACGGCGACAAGATCCTTCTGCCACGCGGCAAGCCTGCGCGCGTCAGCCAGCGGACCCGGATCGCCGTCGACCCAGGCTCGCTGCGGCAAGGCACGCGCCAGGTCGTTGAGCGGCAGCGGCGCGATGGCGTGAGTGTCCCACTGCGGCGTCGGATCGAGCCCGTCGACAGGCACTGCGTAGGCGACGCGCTTATCGAAGCTGAGGTTCGCGCGCGTGTTCGTGTAGCGCACGACCACCTGCGCGAACAGCGTCGGCCTGAAGCGTTCGCCCACTGGCTTGATCACGTATTGCGGGATCGACGCCGGCACGCTAACCACCGTCGTGGTCAGCGTCGATGTGGCTCGCGACGCGCCTGTGGGCGTAGCCGGCATCGACCGCGGACCGCCGGTCTCGAGAGGGGACGCGTTCATGGCGTTCGACTGCTCGGCTGCGAGTTCGGCCGGGCTCTTGGCCGGGCGCAGCCGACGCAGTTGATCGCGCGTCAACGGGCCCGCCAGATAGCTCAACGCCCAACGCGTGCGAAACACCGTCGGCCCGGGCTGGTGGACGTCGTGCATCAGGAACTGTCGCGCGCCAAGGCCCGAGATCATGCGCTCCAACGTTTCGGGCGGGACGGGCGCGTCGAGCGCCTGAAGACCCTCGAGCAGCCGATCTTTGTCGCGCTCGGTCTGCAGCTTGCCGATGAACCACGTGCCGATGTTGGCCAGGCCTTTGTAATCGAGGTCGACCGGGTTCTGGGTCGCCAGCATCATGCCGAGGCCGAAGGCGCGCGCCTGTTTGATCAGGCGCAGCAGCGGGAGCTTGCTCGGCGGGTTGGCCGGATGCGGCGGCAGGTAGCCGAAGAGCTCATCGAAGTACAGCAGGGCCCGCAGCGCCGTCGTGCCGGATTGCGCGCGCAGCCACGCGGTGAGTTGCTCGAGCACGAGCGTGATCACGAACATGCGCTCGGCGTCGCTCAGATGCGCGAGATAGAGCACGCTCACCCGCGGCCGGCCTTCGGGCGTGCGCAGCAGGCGATCGATCTCGAGCGGCTCGCCGGTCAGCCACGATTGGAAGCTGGGCGCCGCGACGATGGCGTTGAGATCCATCGCCAGGGCGAGTCGATCTTTTTCGGGGAAGAAGCGATCGACCTCGAAGACGCCGAGCTTGTCGAAGGGCGGCGCCTGCACGCCCGCGATCAGGCCGGCCAGGTCGAGCTCGTCGCCGGCGCGCCAGGCCTTCTCGAAGAGCGTGGCCAGAAGGATGTGCTCACGCGATCGCACCGGGTCAGCATCGACACCGATGAGGCCGAGCAGGCTGCTGACGATGCCGTTGATGCGCTCGCGCAGCAGTTCGGCATCGGTCTCCCAGCTCAGCGCCGGTCGACGCAGCGAACTGAGCACCGAGAGCCCGCGCCCGGCATCCGACCCCGGCGTGTACACGGCCCACTCGGCGCTGGCCTTCAGTCGCGCGACGTCTTCAGGACCCAGGCCGCTGCCCGCCAGCCCATTCCGCCAGCGTTCGGCGGTCTGCGCCGCCAGTTCGTCGAGCGTTAGCTTGGCCCGACGGGCTTCGTCAGCGCCGACCCAGGGCCGAAAATCGTCGGCCGACAATTCCGGAAACTGCAGGAGCACGTCGGCGATGTCGCCCTTGGGGTCGATGACGATCGCGGGCACGCCGGCCAGCGCGGCCTCCTCGAGCAGCACCACGCACAACCCCGTCTTGCCCGAGCCCGTCATGCCCACGCACAGCCCGTGGGTCGTGAGGTCGTCAGGGTCGTAGTTCAGTCGTTGCCCGTCGGGGATCTGTCCGAGATAGAGCATGTCCACCTATCGAGAAGCGAGGGCGAAGAGAGAGGGGCGAACGCTAACGCGCAATCGCCGTCGCTCCTCGCGCCATGCTACGGTTGAGCGAGCGCCCAGACCTTCTGGAACTCCGTTTCGAACGCCGCAGCCAGTTCAGGGCTGTGGATGATCAGGATGTTCTCGTTGTTCTGCTCTTCGGCGTTGCGCGAGAAGTTGTACGAGCCGAAGACGACGATCGAGCCATCGACGATGATGGCCTTGGTATGCAGATTGTAGCGGTTGCCGTCAAGACGCGCCGGGATGCCGGAGGCAGAGAACAGGTTGTAGACGGCATCGCCGCCAGCGCTGACCTGGCGGCGCTCGAAGACGGCCTGAACGGTCACGCCGGCCTGCGCGCGCTCGAGCATCGCGTCGGCGAAGTCGGTGCGCGTGAAGGCGAAGGCCATCACGTGGATGCTCGACTGCGCGGTTCGCAGCACGTCGAGTACTTTGTCGGCGATGCCGCCATCGGGCGAGAAGGCGTTCTCGACGAGCGTGCCCGACAGCGTCAACGTCGGGTTCGGCGGCTTGCCGGCCTGTTCGAACGCCTGGCGCGTGAAGAGTTGCTCGAACTCGGCGGAGTAGTTCTCGGCGAGGCGCACCGAGCGGATGTGGATGAGGACGTTGTTGTTGCGGTACGCGTCGTTGAGCGTGTAGTTCATCGACCCGGTCCATACCTCGGCGCCGTCGACGACCGCGAACTTGTGATGCATGAAGGGCTCGCGCGCGTCGCCGATGACCGGGATGTTGTCGGCCATCACGCGCAGCATGGCCGTCTCGCTCAGATAGTCGGTGTCGGTCACCATGCGCACCTGCACGCCCCGATGATGCGCTGCGATGATGGCATCGGCGATCGAGTCGTCGTCGAGTTCATAGACCGCGATGTCAAGCGTCTTTTGCGCGCGTCCAAGCCCGTCGATCAAGGCCTGCGCCGGGCCGCCGACGATCGGCGGATCTTGTTCGGCAGTGACCTCCGGCGACGTGAAGTACACGTCATACCAGCCGGTTGATGGTGTGGCGACGTCGGGCGGCTGGCCCGTCGACACGACGAGCGGCCCTTCCGTCGGCGTGCAGGCGGCCAGGAACGCGGTCGCCAGGACGACGGCCCAGGCCGGCTTGGGTGTCGGGCGCCGACGTCGGATCGGGGCCCCGGCAAGTGCTGATTCGGTCATCGTTCCTGCTTTCGATTCACCTCATTGAGATCGCTCGCGAAAATCACGGTCCAAGTTCAAGGACAGGCAGCGAGACTCCCGGTACAATGCGGGCGATGTCGTCTCCGCGTCGCGCCGTCTCGCGAGCCCGCTCCTTCGGCCATGCCCTCGAGGGCCTTGGCTATGCCTGGCGCACCCAGCCTAACGTCCGTATTCATGTCGGCATCCTGGCCGTGATCGTGCTTGTGGGCCTTGTGATACGCATCGACCTGACGGCCTGGGCCCTGATCGTCTTGGCGGCCGGGCTCGTCTTCTCGGCCGAGCTCCTCAATACGGGTATCGAAGCCGTCGTCGATCTGGCGTCGCCGGATCTGCATCCCTTGGCCAAGGCCGCCAAGGATGTGGCTGCCGGCGCTGTTCTGGTGGCTGCCATGACCGCCGTGGGGGTGGGCTTGCTCGTCCTGGGTCCGCCGTTGTGGGCGATGATAGCACAAGTGTTCTTGTAGGAGTCAGGTGTCAGGCCTCAGGCGTCAGCTCACGCTGCCGTGCGTTGGCCAGTAGCTGAACTGACGCCTGAGGCCTGACACCTGACTCCTCAAAGGAAGCCTATGTCCAAGAAAAACTACTTCATCGGCGTGGATTTCGGCGGCACGAGCATCCGGGCGGGAGTGGTCGACCGCAAGGGCCAGGTCCTGGGCTTCGAGAAGCGCAAGACCCAGGCCGAACTGGGCACTGACGTGGTCTTCGAGCGCCTGGCCGTCGCCATCGAGCGCGCCATGCGCGCCGCGGACGTCAAAGCCCGCGACATCGGCGGCATCGGCATCGGTGTGCCCGGGCCGGTCGATCAGGAGCGCGGCGTGGTGCGCGTGATGGTCAACCTCGGCAAGGGCTGGACCAATTATCCATTGGCCGATCGTCTCGCGCGTCGGGTTGGGCTGCCGGCCTGGCTCGAGAACGACGTCCGTGTCGGCGCGCTGGGCGAGTACCACCACGGCGCGGGCCAGGGCCTGTCGGACATGGTGGCCGTGTTCGTCGGCACCGGCATCGGCGGCGGCATCATCCTCAACGGCGAACTGCGCACGGGCTTCCGTGGCGGCGCGGGTGAGGTCGGGCACACTGTGGTCAATGGCGATGATGGCGTCACAGGGGCCACCGGACAGCCTGGCACAGTCGAAGGCATGGCCGGCCGCGCCGGCCTCGAGCGCCAGATCCGCGAGGCGATCGCCGCCGGCCAGAAGAGCGTGGTGCCGGATCTGATGCAGAGCGTCGGCAGTGGACGCCTGACCAGCCGCGTGATCGTCGAAGCCTTGAAGGTCGGTGACGTGCCGATGCAGAAGGCCCTGGCGAATGCACAGCTGGCGCTGGGACGCTGCGCCGGCAATCTCATGAACATCCTCGATCCCGAGATGATCGTCTTCGGCGGCGGCGTCACCGCCCGGCTCGGTGACAAGTTCGTCGCCCCGATCCGCAAGATCGCGCAGGAGCACTACGTCGCCAGATCCGAAGCCCGTCGAATCAAGATCGTCCCGGGCGCGCTCAAAGACCTGGCCGGCGTCGTCGGTGCCTCTGTCGCTGCGCGCAAGTACCTTTGAAGCGCTTTGTTCGGCGCTGAAAAGGGGGATCGCCAGACCTGGCGATCCCCCTTTTCGTTATGCGAAAATCGCAGGCTTGACAAATACTAAACATTGAGTATATAACCATGAGTATATGGTTACTGACATCTTCATTCTGGGCCTGCTCTCGGCCCGCCCCCTCTCGGGCTACGACATTCAGCAATACCTCGAACTCAGCGCTGCCGAACACTGGGCTGAAGTGCTGCCAGGCTCGATCTACTACGCCCTCAACAAGCTCGAGCGGCAGGGGTTCGTGGTCGTCGATTCGGTGGAGCGCACCGGTCGCCGCGAGCGCGCCTCGTACCGCCTGACCTCCACCGGCCAGGCCGAGTTGCGCGGCCTCGTGCACAAAGCGCTACGGACTCCGGTGCGCGTCATGCCTTCGTTGCTTTACACGGCGCTCACCTTCATCCACGTGCTCGATCGCCAGGAGGTGCTCGCTGCCCTCGACTCCGAGATCGTGAGGATCGAGGAGACGATCGCGTACACGTCGCTTGGCGAGGCGGCCAAGGTCGCCGCGCCCGGAGCTCCGCTGTTCATGGCCGCGATCTTCGCGAACTCGCGTGCGCACCTGGAAGCCGATCTGAACTTGCTCAAGCACCTGCGCGCCAACTGGCCCGATCAGTTCGAGACGCCGGTGCTTCCTTCGCGTGCTGAACTGCGGGCTCGCGCGCGAGCCGCCGAAGCAGGGGCCGCCCAGGCGCGACCCGCTTCCCAGGAGGCCTCATGACCGCGCCTGTCCTGCAGGCGGTCGGCCTGCGTAAGGCCTACTCCGGCCGCGTGGTCGTCGACGACGTCGACGTGTGGATCGAACCGGGCGAGGTGCTGGCCCTGATCGGCCCAAATGGAGCCGGCAAATCGACGACCGTCGAGATGCTCATCGGGCTGCGTCATCCCGACCGTGGCGAGATCCATTACCACCTTTCAGATCCACGCCGACTGACCGGTGTGCAACTGCAGAGCGCGCCGCTCTTCCCCGGCCTGTCTGCAGCCGACAACCTGCGGCTTTTCGCGGCGTTCTATGGCTGCGTGCTCAGCGACGACGATCTCGCGGTCGTGATGACCCGCGCGGGCCTGCAGGCAGTCGGTTCCCTCGAAGCGGCCCGCCTTTCGGGTGGACAACTCAAGCGACTTTCGATCGCGGCCGCGCTGGTCCACGAACCGGCCCTCGTATTCCTCGATGAGCCCACCGCGGCGCTGGATCCGCGCGCTCAAGCCGAAATCCGCGCGTTGATTGCTTCACTGGCCGGCTCGGGGATCTCGGTGCTGTTCACGTCGCACGACATGACGGAGGTCGCGCGCCTCGCTCATCGCGTGGCCGTCCTCGTCGCTGGCCGGGTCGTCGCGGCGGGGACGCCTGAGGCTCTGCTGGCCGAGGCTGGCCTGCCGGATCTGGATGCCCTTTACTGGTCTTTGACCCGGGAGGTCGAGGCATGACCCACGCCGTCATCTTTCGTTCATTGCTCAAAGGCGCGACTCGCGACGCGATCTCGATCGGATGGGCCGTGGCCTTTCCGATCATCTTGATCATCGGCATGCATGTGGCGTTCGGGGATGCGCTCGACAAGATGCGCCTGTTGGCCGGCACCGTCGCGTTCAGCACGATCTTCTTCGCCGTCCATGGCACGGGTTTCGATATCCTCAGCCAGCGCACGCGCGGCGTGTACAAGCTGTTGCGAGCATCGCCTTATCCGGTGGCCGGCTTTATTCTTTGGTTAGGCGCAGCTCGCGGCGCGCTCACGGTTCTGGCCGCGCTGCTCGTGGCAGGACTGGGCGGCTGGTGGTTGGGGATCGCGCTCACGCCGACCCTGCTCATTGGGCTGGGCGTCAGTTCCCTCATCGGTGCTGCCACGTTCACCGCCCTCGGTGTGATCATGGGCAATCTCGGCGACAACGAAGGCGCTGTCGCGGCCTGGAACAATCTCGTCACGTTCCCACTGCTCTTCCTGACCGAGACGTTTTATAGCCTGGCGAACGCACCTGCCTGGCTGCAGATCATTCGCGATCTTCTCCCCTTCAACCATTATCTTTGGCTTGCGTATCATCTGGCGGCGGAAGAGTGGTCGGCGGCTGGGCCTGAACTTCTCATCGTGCTGGGCTTCGGCATCTTCTTTGTAGCGTTAGCAGTCCTGACTTTCCGGTGGGATCCGGCTCAGCCTTTCTGGGAGCTGCCCGCCGGGTGGCGATTTCGACGCGCCGCTCGCTGATCGCTTCCGACGCCACCCCTTGAGCGCCCGATGTTGCCCCAGGCGCTTTGGATTTCGCTAGATTTCGTGCATTTGATTGGCCGGAATGGGGCGGACCTGCCAGGTGAGGTGTCACCCCGATTCGGTGAGGCTTGTATAGGGAAGTCTAACTTTGCCGCGTTATAATGCCAGAACTTGTGAATTTAATCACACGAATGTGGCATCTGCTATTGGGGGCTCGATTCTTGCTGAAAAGGTCGCCATTGAGAGGCCTGACATTCGTGCCGGTTTGAGGAGAGGAGAAGTCCCAGTGCTTCAACATCATGTAGCCGTCGTTGGGGCGGGCCCGGCCGGTTTGTACGCGGCCAAGACCCTTTCCGAGAACGGCGTCTCCGTCTCTCTGTTCAATCGTGACATCAAGCCGGGCGGCCTGGCCGAGTACGGCATCTATCACGACAAGCTCAAGATGAAGGAAGGCCTGCGCAAGCAGTTCCGCAGCCTTCTGCAAGATTGCGGCATCCGCTATTACGGCAATGTCACGATCGGCACCCACGCCGATCTGTCGCTCGACGATCTGCGTGAGCTCGGCTTCGATGCCATCCTGGTCACAGCCGGCGCCCAGGGCACGAAGTGGCTTGGCCTCCCCGGTGAAGAGCTCACTGGTGTGTATCACGCCAAGGATTTGGTCTACCACTACAATCTGCTGCCGCCTTACAGCCAGCAAGACATTCACGTCGGCCGCAACGCCGTCATCGTCGGTGTCGGCAACGTGATGATGGACATCGCCCACTGGCTCATTCGCGAGAAGGGCGTCGAGACTGTCACGGCGGTTGCGCGACGCGGCCCGGCCGAAGTCAAGTTCGACAAGGGCGAGATGAAGATCGTCGGCGCCAATCTCGATCTCAACGCCCTCGAGGCCGAGCTCGAGCGCTGCCGGCCGGTCATGGAGGCCGTCGGCCAATCGGTCGATGCTGCGCGCGAGGAGATCACGGCCGGCGTGCCGGGCGCGCTGGATCCTGTCACACCCACGCGGTTCTTGCTGCAGTTCCTGGCGTCGCCGACGGCGATCGTCGGTGAGAACGGCGTCGTGACGGGGCTGGAGGTCGAAGAGACCACGCTGGTCAAGTCCGGCGATGAGATCAAGGCGCGCGGCCTGGGCACGAAGCGCATCATCCCAACCGATATGGTGGTCTTCGCGATCGGCGACAAGGTCGACCCCGAGTTCGGCCTGCCGATCAAGTGGAATGCCTTCGTCAAGAACGCGAACCCCAGCTTCCCGATCGATGGCAACTCGTACGAGGCCTTCGATCCCGAGGCCAACGCGCCGGTCAAGGGCGTGTTCGTCGCCGGGTGGTCGCGCGAGGCGAGCACGGGGCTGGTGGGTGTCGCCCGCAAGGACGGCACCGACGGCGCGAAGGCCGTCGTCGGCTATCTGAAGACTGTGGCGCCCTCGGCCGAGACTGTCTCGGTGGCGCTCGACGCGCGGCTCCGCAAGCTCAACAAGCCGATCGTGTCGAAGGAAGCCTGGGCCAGCCTCGAAGCTGTCGAGGCCGAAGTGGCTCGCGAGCGCGGCCTGTCGTTCTTCAAGTATTCGACGAACGAAGAGATGCTCGACGCCATCGCCCGCCACGACGGCCAACCCGCTTGAGCCGTCGCAGAACATGCTCTACACGCCGGGCCTATGGCCCGGCGTTTTTTTTGAGCCGCGGATTACGAAGATTTTGTTGAATACCAAATCCACAATCCGCGTAATCCGCGTAATCCGCGGCCAAACCTTTCCGCCGCCAGGAGACATACCCACCTGTTCGTGACAGAATCCCTGTCCGCTGAGCCGATCCATTACAATGGGCGGCATCACACAGGAGGCCGAAATGCCCCGATCCAAGTCGCTCCAGCTCGACAAAGCCTTCAACGCGGCGTACAGAGCCGTAAAGGCCAACCAGCAGTCCCTGAACGCGATGGACGGCTACAACGGCAACCACGGCGACAACGCCGCCGGGAACCTGAGGGTGATCAGCCAGGCCGTCAAGGGCGCCAAGGGACGCCCGCCGTCCGAACAACTGCGTCAGGCTGCCGATGAGCTGGCAGCCCGCGGCCAGGGCGGCACCGCCCCGCACTACGTCAACGGCCTGCGCGAGGCCGCGCAACGTTTCGAAGGCCAGGAACGCCTCGGCCACAACGACGTCCCCGCGCTGCTGCAGAGCCTGATGGGTCAGGTGCCGGCGCAAGGTGCTGCCGCGCAAAGCTCAGCGGCGGCGCACACGTCGACCCCAACCTCATCCGGCAATCAGAACGAGATCGGCGATCTGCTCAATGCGCTCGGCGGTCAGGGCCAGGTGCAGGCGTCGTCGCAGGGGCATGCCGCCACACCCAGCGGCCCGGCCAGTGCGCCGGCAGCGGGAGGAGACATCCTCTCGGCGCTCCTCAACCTGGCCGTGCAGAATGCCGGGCCTGGCGCGAGTTCGGCGCAGCAAGCGCCCGCATCCGCTCCGCAAACCGCTGCGCAGGATCCCTTCGGCGCGCTGCTGGCGGGCGGCGGGGCGCAAGATCCGTTTGCCGCGTTGCTGGGCGGTGGCGCGGCGAGCACTCAGCATCCGTCGACGCCGGCTTCGCCTCAGGATCCGTTCGCAGCGCTGATCGGCAGCCTCGTGCCTGACAAGCCCGGCCTTGACCTGGCCGACGTGCTGCAGGCCGGCTCTGCCTTCATGGGCGCGCAGGCCCAGGGCGCTGACACGACCGGCGCTGCGCTGCAGGCCGTGATGGCCGCGATGCGCAGCGTCAACCCGATGGACGCCCACAACCCGCGGACGGCGTCGGGCGGCCTGATGGCCCAGGGCATCCTCGACAGCCTGATCGGCAAGAAGAAGTAAGCGCGACACGCGCACACGATGGGGGAGCGACGATGACGGATTTCGAGAAGCTCGGCGTGTTCTATTTGGGCAAGGAGTACGACCTCGAAGCGCGGCAGGCCAGGGACGCGGTGCTGCTGTATGACTCGAAGGATCTTGTTACGCACGCGGTGTGCGTGGGCATGACGGGGTCGGGAAAGACCGGCCTGTGTCTGTCGCTGCTCGAGGAGGCCGCGATCGACGGCGTGCCCGCGATCATCATCGACCCCAAGGGCGATCTGCCGAACCTGCTGCTGACCTTCCCCGAGCTGCGCGCCGAGGATTTCAGGCCGTGGATCAACGAGGACGATGCGGCGCAGAAGGGCTTCACGCCCGAGGCCTACGCCCAGCAGCAGGCCGATCTGTGGCGTAAGGGCCTCGGCGATTGGGGCCAGGACGGCGCGCGCATCCAGCGGCTGCGCGATGCGGCAGAGTTCCGGGTCTACACGCCCGGCAGCAACAGCGGCATCCCGGTCTCGATCCTCAAGTCCTTTGCGGCCCCCGACGCGGCAGTGATCGACGACGCCGAGGCGATGCGCGATCGCGTGTCGACGGCGGCCTCGTCGTTGCTCAGCCTGGCCGGCGTCGACGCCGATCCGCTGCAAAGCCGCGAACACATTCTGGTCAGCACGATCCTCGACAGCGCCTGGCGCAACGGCCAGGACCTCGACGTCGCGAGCCTGATCGGTCAGATCCAGAACCCGCCCTTCTCCAAGGTGGGTGTGCTCGACCTCGAGTCGTTCTACCCGTCGAAGGAGCGCTTCAGCCTTGTGATGGCGCTCAACAATCTGCTCGCCTCGCCGGGCTTCGCGGCCTGGCTCGAGGGCGAGCCGCTCGACATCCAGCGCCTGCTCTATACGCCGGCCGGCAAGCCGCGGCACGCGATCTTCTCCATCGCGCATTTGAGCGACGCCCAGCGCATGTTCTTCGTCGCGCTGCTCCTCAACCAGGTGCTCGGTTGGGCGCGGGCCCAGTCGGGCACGACGAGTCTGCGCGCCCTGATGTACATGGACGAGATCTTCGGCTACTTCCCGCCGACGGCCAACCCGCCGAGCAAAGCGCCGCTCCTGACTCTGCTCAAGCAGGCGCGGGCTTTTGGCCTCGGCGTCATCCTGGCGACCCAGAACCCCGTGGACCTCGATTACAAGGGGCTCGGCAACACCGGCACCTGGTTCATCGGCCGGCTGCAGACGGACCGAGACAAGCAGCGCGTGCTCGACGGGCTCGAGGGAGCGGCGGCCGGAGTGGGTAGCGGCTTCGACCGAGCCGCGATGGACACGCTGCTATCGGGGCTTGGCAATCGCGTGTTTCTGATGAACAACGTTCACGACAACGGCCCGGTCGTCTTCACGACGCGCTGGGCGTTGAGCTACCTGCGCGGCCCGCTGACCCGCTCGCAGATCAAGACGTTGATGGACCCCGTGCGCGCTCCCGCTGCCCAGCCCGCGCCGACACCGGTTGCCGCGTCGATGGCGCCCGCGGCGGTGGCGCCCGTGGCCGCGGCCGCACCTGCCCCGACGCCGAGTATGCCCGCGGCAAGCGTTCCCGCCGCGAACGCGCGGCCATCGCTCGACCCCGCGATCTCGCAGTTCTTCATGCCGGTGCGTGGCGCGGTCGCCGGGAAGCGGCTGGTCTATCGGCCCTATGTCTACGGCGCGGCCTCGGTGGGCTTCAGTGACACCAAGACGCGCGTCGACCTGAGCCGACCGGCGGCTGTGCTCACGCCCGTAACCGACAACGCCGTGCCGGTCGAATGGGCCCAGGGTGATGCGCTCGACATCGGGCCGAACGACCTCGAGCGCACGCCGGTCGACGGCGCCGAGTATGCGCCGTTGCCGCCGGCCGCGGCCAAGGCCAAGAACTACGCGGCCTGGGGCAAAGACTTCGTCACGTATCTCTACGGCTCTCAGATGCTGACTCTGTGGCGCGATCCGCTCACCAAGCTCGTGTCGAACCCGGAGGAGACCGAAGGCGAGTTTCGCGTGCGCACCGGGCACGGTGGACGCGAGAAGCGCGACGACGCTGTCGAAGCGCTCAAACGCAAGTACGCGCCCAAGCAGGCGGCGCTGCAGGAACGACTGCGCCGCGCCGAGCAGCGCGTGGCCGAACAGAAGTCGCAGGCCGACCAGGCCAAGATGCAGACCGCGATCTCGTTCGGCGCGACTCTGTTGGGCGCCTTCGTCGGGCGCAAGGGTTCAGGCGTCGGGCGCGCGACCACCGCGGCGCGTGGCGTCGGTCGAGCCATGAAGGAAGGCGGCGACGTCTCGCGCGCTCAGGAGACCGTCGAGGCGGTCAAGGCTCAGATCGACGACCTCGACGCTCGGTTCAAGGAAGACGCCGCGGCGCTCGAGGCGCAGTTCAGCGTCGGCGCCGCGCCGCTCGAGACCCTCACCATCAAGCCCAAGAAGGCCAACATCAACGCCCAGCTGGTGACGCTCCTCTGGGCGCCGTTCCTCGTGGACTCGTCGGGCGCAGTTTCGTCGGCGTGGGAATAGACCGAAGGCATCAGGCGTCAGTGCGAATCGACAGGCGGGTCATCGTTCACGCGGTGGCCCGCCTTTGTGTTCATCACCGAGAGCCCATGTCGTAAGGGCGACGCATGCGTCGGCCCGACCGCGTCGGCCCGGCCGGGAACCTGCGCCTCCTGACGAACGTCCCACCCGAACGTGCCGGTGTGGCACGCTCGGTGCATGACAACCCCGCAAGCGCCGACCTGAACCGACCGGAACGCTATAATCCTTTGCCATGGATGCCACCCGCGCGCACCGCGCTCCACAACCTCTTCAGCCGCAACAGGCGCCCGCTCTGGGCGGTCCCGGCATTTTCGTCTGGCTCGGACGCGTCGTGTTGTGCGTGGCAGCCTGTACGGTCGTCTTCGGATCGCTGATTGTGGCGGCCGGCTCGCTATATACGCTTTCGCATCGCGGCGAGATCCTGTCAGGCGTGCGCGTCGGCGGCGTCGACCTCTCGGGGATGACGCCCGAGGAAGCCACCCGACTGCTGGTCACCCAGGTCAGCCCCGCCGGCCCCGGCGATATTGTCCTGGTCGACGGTCAGACGCGCACCACAGTCTCTCCGGCCGATCTCGGCTTGAGCTTCGACCTTGCGTCGACCATCAGCGACGCCTACGACGTGGGGCGCAGCGGCAATGCCCTGGCCGACGTCTGGCAGCAATATGCGGCCTGGCACGATGGCGTCGACGTGGCGCCGGTCTGGCGCTTCGATGAGAGCAAGGCCTTCGCGCGCATCAACGACCTGGCGGCCGCGAGCTATGTGCCCGCGCGCGAAGCCAGTTTGACGGCCTCAGGCAACACGGTGACGGTGCAGCCTGGTCAGATCGGCCGCCAGCTCGACGCCGAGCGCGCGCTGAGCGAAGTGAGGAGCGCGCTGCTCGCGCTGAAGCCGGCCGAGATTACGCTGGCCTACCGCGAGACGGCCCCGCGCATCCTCGACGCCACGGTGCAGGCCGACGCGGCCCGTCAGATCCTCAGCCAGCCGCTCACTCTGACGATCGCAACGCCGCTCGAGGGCGACCCCGTCGACCCGGTCACTGTGGCGCCCGAACAGCTGGCCACGATGCTGCGCATCAATCGCATCGAGGACGGCAACACGGCGCGCTTCGAAGTGGGTCTTGATCCCGACGCGCTTCGCCAACTACTGACTCCCATGGTCGAGCCGCTCGCCCGCCAGGGCCAGAACGCGCGCTTCGTCTTCAACGACGACACGCGCCAGCTCGATCCGATCGCCCCGTCGCAAGATGCGCGTGCTCTTGACGTCGACGCCACGATCGAAGCCATCAACCAATCGCTCATGAAGGGCACGCACAACGTGCCGCTGGCCTTCGTGGTCACACCGCCCCAGGTGCCCGACACGGCCAAGGGCGCGGACCTGGGGATCACGGAGTTGGTCAGCGATCAGTACACGTCGTTCAAGGGCTCGACGGCTGAGCGCATGCAGAACATCAAGGCCGCCGCCGCCCGCTTCCACGGCCTGTTGGTGGCGCCGGGCGCGACGTTCTCGTTCTCCGACAACATCGGCGACATCAGCCTCGACAGCGGCTTCGCCGAAGCTCTGATCATCTACGGCGGCCGCACCATCCGCGGCATCGGCGGCGGCGTCTGCCAGGTGAGCACCACGCTCTTCCGTGCCGTGTATTTCGGCGGCTTCCCGATCGTCGAGCGCAATGCCCATGCCTATCGCGTCGGCTACTACGAGCAGACGACGAATACGTGGAGCGGCCCGGGCCTCGACGCCGCGGTCTACACGCCGCTGGTCGATTTTAAGTTCGTCAACGACACGCCTTACTGGCTGCTGATGGAGACGTATTTCTATCCCTCGGCTCAACGGCTCGAGTGGAAGTTCTACTCCACCTCCGACGGGCGCACGACGACGGTCAACGCCGCGACGGTCTCCAATATCGTGGCAGCGCCAGAGCCATCGTACGAGGAGAACCCCGAGCTGGCGGCTGGAGAGGTCAAGCAGGTCGACTACCAGGCCGATGGCGCCGACGTCATGGTGACGCGCACTGTGATGCGCGACGGCGTTCAGCTCTACGCCAACGAGTCCCCGATCGTCACGCACTACCAGCCCTGGCGCGCCATCTACCAGTACGGCCCTGGCACGCCGAACATGCCGCCGCCGCCGCCCACCGGCTCGACACCGTGAAAGCGGACCTCTGACGGCGAACCGCAGACCGGTGCCGTCAGAGGTGCGACGAATGACGAAGGTCGAATGGATGTTCGACCTTCGTCATTCTTGTTTTCTGTCGGGTTGTTCAGATGGCTCGCCGCGTTTCACTGGTCCCTTTCACCCAAAGCATCTGTCCCCGCGCGTCGCGTGTCATCCAGAGCGCCAAGCCCTCACTGCCCGAGTTCCAGCACATGAGCGCGAAGGATCTCCTATCGGACTCGGTGGCTGTTGAGAATACCCTCCGGAAGGCAGACGTGGCTGCGGACGAGATCCTTCGCGCTCATTGTGTGTCTGATAGTTCAACAGGTTAGGCGCTCCGGACGACACGCGACGCGCGGGGGCGAGGTGCTCTCGTTGGCACGCAGTGCGAAAAGACGTGTGCTCCGGATGACATCGACCGATGTGGCTGCGCGGCAAGGACGAACAGCCACTCAACCTTCGTCGTTCGTCCTTCGTCCTGCGTCGCCCATTAAGCACTATGATTAACCCACCCCAGGCCATCCATGCAGCGCCCGTTTCTGTCCCTCGTCCGCAGCGCATGGAGCCGACTGGTGGAACGTCTCGCCGGTGGCATCCTCCTCGCACGCGCTGAGCCTGAACGAGACCTGCAGATCCGGCTCATCACACCCGTGCCGGTCATCGGGCTGATCGTCGCAGCGGCAGCGTACATCGCCTGGCCCGGCTCGGCGACCGCGATTGCGGCCGGCGCGTTGTGCGCCGCGATCCTTTGTTCCTTCTGGCTGATCCGCTCCCAGGCACTCGGGCTCTCGGCCGAGCGTCGCTTGACGTATGCGCCGCTTCAAGTCGGCGACGAGATCGAAGAGGAGATCTCGCTCTACAACGAGTCGGGGCTGCCCGTGATCGCGCGCCTCGACGACGCCACGACGTTGCAAGGATACGGACTCACAAGCGTCCAGACCGTGGCGGCCCACGCCACTCGAACCTGGCGGATGCGCGCGCTCTGCAGCCGACGGGGCATCGCCACGCTGGGCCCCTGGTCCGCGACCTGGCGCGACCCGTTCGGGCTCTTCGAGGCCCGCGTGAGCTTCGGGCAGCGCCAGGAGGTCGTCGTGGTGCCGCCGCTGGCGCGCGTGAGCCTGTCGCTCGCGGCGCGGCGCGCCCGCATCGGCGATCGCGCGACTCTTCGCCAGCCGCTGCGCGCCGACAGCGCCCAGGCGGCCGGCGTGCGCGACTATGTCGTGGGCGATCCGGTGCATCGCGTCCACTGGCCGACCAGCGCCCGGCGCCAGAGCCTGTTCGTCAAACAACTCGACCCCGAGTCGGCTTCCGACGTCTGGCTGGTGCCGGACTTCGAGCGGGCCGCGCTGGCTGCCGGCGAAGACGAAGAGGCTCCGCTCGAACGACTCATCTTGCTGGTCGTGGCGACGGCCGAACAACTGCTGGCGCAGCGGCTGCGCGTCGGCCTTGCCTACGCGCTCGACACGCCGGTCGTGGTGCCGGCGCGAATCGGCCGAGGGCAGCTGTGGCCGATCCTGCGCGCGCTGGCGCCGGTTCAGACATCAGAGCTCCGCTTCAGCAATGTGTTGGCCTCGACAGGTGACATCATCCCGGCCCGCGCGCGCCTGATCGCCATCAGTGCCGCCGTCGACGCGGATTGGCAGGCGCGGGCCGTCGCTTCTCGTCGCGTCGGCGGTCTCGATCTCATCCTGATGGATACCGACCCGGGCGCGAGGCGCGCGTGGCGTGTGGTCGAATCGCTGCAGCAGCGCGGCTGGACGGCTCAGGCCGTCGCGGCAGCCGAGATCCAGCCGCAGCTCGGCGCCTTTGGGCCGCTGCGGCGCTGGGAGTTTCGCGCGCTCGGGACGGGCCGGATCGTGGCGCAACAGACGCCGCGTGGTCAGCAGGAGCTGGAGGGCCTGCCCTCATGAGCCTGTTGCCGCGACCGTCCGTCACCGTCAGCCGTGCATTGGTGCTCGGCCTGGCCTTGCTCGCCGCTGGGCTCGCCGGGCATGCCGTCACATCGGCCAACTGGACGCCGGAGGCCGGACGGTTTTGGTTCTTCGCGGCGCTCGGCATGCTTTGCGGCCTGAGTCTGGGTGTCACCCGCTGGCCCTGGTTGATCGCCGTCGCCTACAGCCTGATCACGAACGCGGCCATCGCGCTCGAAACCGCTTTCGATCTGTATCCCTGGCAGTCGGGCCTCTCGAGCGAGTCGCTCGATCTCCTTCGTGTGCGCCTGTGGACACTCGGTGAGATTCTTCGGACCTGGTGGTCGTCTGCGACGGCGGGTGCGCGTGTGACTGACACGCGCTTGTTCGACCTGGTGGTCGGCCTGATCCTCTGGCAGCTCCTGGCCGCGCTAGGTTGGGCCGTCATCAGGCGGCGAGGCCTGTGGCCCAGCGTGTTGCTGCTGGCGGGCGCGCTGGCCCTCAATCATGCGCTCGCCGGCCTGGACGACCTGGCGCTCGTTGGCATCGTCGCGACCCTGTTGGCGCTGATCGCCGCGGCCAACTGGGAACGCCAACGCCGCGGCTGGGACGCGGCCCAGATCGACGCGCCCGAAGACCTGTGGGACCACGCCCTGGCCCCGGCGGCCCTGGCCATTGTTGTCGCGGCGTCGGTCGCTTTGGCGTTTCCATGGGTGGGCACGCCGAAGGGCTGGCGCGCCGTAACCGCCTGGTTCGAGCGCCCGGTTGCGCAGGCCGCCACCCAGCTCTTCGCGGCCGTCCGCTCTCCAGAAAATCCTGACGGGGCGGCGCTGTTCGCGCGCACGCCGGACCTTGCGCGTATCGGCTCGCCGCTGCCGAACGGCGTCGGCGTCATCATGTGGGTGCGCACGAGCGATCCACCCCCACCGCCTGTCGAGCTGGGTCGCACGGTGTCTGCGCCGATCCGCTATTGGCGCAACGCCATCTACGGTGATTACACCGGTCAGGGATGGGTGCGCGTGCAGGCTGTTTCTTCCCCACCCGGGCTCGACACCGGCGCCGGCGAGCGGCTCCTGCATCAGACGTTCGAGATCGTGGCGCTGCATGGCACTGATCTCTATGCCGTCAACCGCCCGATCTCGACAACAGTGTCGGACGGCCTCGTGGCGCTTGGACCCCTCGATGTGCTGATGGCCGGCGCCGACTCGGCCTACGAGGTCGACTCGGCTCTGCCGAGCCTCGATCACCTGCGGGCAGACGTTCCGGGTCGCGGGTCGCCTGAGGCATCGTCGTATCTGGCGTTGCCCGACTCGGTGCCGCAGCGGGTGCTCAACCTGGCCGTTGAAATCACGGTCGGCGCGAACACCGATCTCGAGAAGGCGCTCGCCGTTCAACGCTACCTGCGTGAGACGTATCCCTACGACATCGAAACGCCTCTCGCGCCGGCCGGGCGCGACGTCGTCGACGACTTCTTGTTCGACACCGGCCGGGGGTTCTGCAGCCACTTCGCCTCGGCCATGGTGGTGTTGCTGCGGGCCAACCTCGTTCCGGCTCGGGTCGCCACAGGCTACGCGATGGGCACCTACGACGAGACTCGTGGCGCCTGGCGCGTGGCCGAGTCGGATGCGCATGCCTGGGTCGAGGTCTGGCTGACGGGAGTGGGTTGGATCGAATTCGAGCCGACGCCGTCGCAGCCGATCCGCTCGTACAGCCCGCTCGGTGTCGACGATCCGGCGACCGATGTGCTTCCTTCGACGCCCGAGAAAAACGCTGACCCTCGCCTGGGCGTCAGCTTGCTCGGCCTTGTGGCCTTGCTGGCGCTCCTGATGGTGACGCTGCTCTGGCGTGCCCGACGCGAGGCTCGTCCGCTGGCCTGGCGAGTGGCCGATCTGTACTGGGAGATGAGCGCCTGGCTCGAGCTGGCCGGCGTGCCGGCTGAGGCCGGACAGACTCCGGCCGAACATGCCGAAGCGACCCGGGCCACGCTCGGCCGCTGGCCGTCGTTGACGACCGCCAGCGCTGCGATCACGACTGTGTATGCCATCATGTTGTTCAGCCCACGCGCTGCCTCGTCAGACGATCTTTCGAGAGCGCGGCAACTCTGGCGCCAGGCTCGCTGGTCTTGCATGCGAGCCATCCTTGGGCGCACGTGGCAGGCCGTGTCTCGGCGTTGGAGAGGCTGATGTCGCGACAACCCACAGCGGTCCACGGTCTGCCGCCCGCTGTCGTGTTAAAATCGCCCCGAGGTAACGACATGTCCATCAATCCGGATTTGCTTGAGATCCTGCGCTGCCCATATTGTGTTTCGCACGCCACGCGCCAACCCGGGGAAGATCCCGGCCGGCTCGAGCTTTACAAGGACTGCTGGTTGATTGAGCCCGTGTTGGGCCGCAAGTACCCGATCGTCGATGGCATCCCTGTGATGCTGGTCGAGGTGGGCGAAAAGTGGATGAACACGCGGCCCGAGGATCTACCGGTTCCGCCCCCCGCTGAATAAGGCGAATGTCGTCTGAACTGATCCTGGCTGCCACCTCGCTCGACCCGCTCGAGCGGCGCATCGCCATCCGCCGGTTGGGCGAAGCGCGCAGCCCCGAGGGCGTCCAGGCGCTGCTCTTCGCTATCGGAACCGCCGACCCCGAAACGGCGGACCTGGCGGTCGAAGCGCTCGTTCGGATCGGGCGCCCGGCGGAGGATGCGGTGCGCGCCGCTCTGGATCAAGAGGTGGACGACGCCGTGCGCGCACGTTTGGCAGACGCCCTGATGCGGCTCCAAGAAGGCGATTGAGGTTTTCCGATGCCGTCTCAGGTCTATCTGGTTCGACATGGTGTTGCGAACTGGCCCACGTGGCAGGGAGCCGACGCGGATCGCCCACTGACGGCCGAAGGCGCCCGCGCCATGGAAGCCGCGGCGGCTGGCCTGGCTCGGCGCAAGCTCGTGCCCGACATCGTATTGCACAGCCCGTTGCTGCGCGCGCGCATGACCGCCGAGATCCTGGCCACGCAACTCGACCGCCTGACTGCGCTCCGGGCTCACCCCGCGCTCGCGCCAGGTTTCGACACTGATCACCTCAAAGAGATCTTGCTCGAATACGACGAGGCCGGCACGGTGATGTGCGTGGCCCACAACCCCGATCTGGGCGAGATCGTCATGAACCTATGCCGGCAGCCCGTGGTCTTCAAAGAGGGCACCCTCGTGGCACTGACCCGCAAGAACGCCGACAAGTTCAAACTGGCCTGGCAGGCGACGGCCAAGGAATTGGCCTCCGATCTGGAACTTTGACTGGAGCGACGGCTGACCGCGGACCGCAGACAGACGAAGGACGAAAGACGAAAGACGAAGGGTGAATGGCCATTCATCCTTCGTCTTTTTGTATTGTGACGGAAGACGTCGATACGTCGTTGCTCCGACGAGCCGCCGCCGCGCCGAATCGTCCCGCCTGAGTTGCCCAGGCCGCCCGGCCCGCGCGTGGCGTGTCATCCAGAGCGCCTAGCCCTCGCGGTGCAGAACCAACCGCAATGAGCGCGAAGGATCTCCTGTCTGACTCGCTGGTCGGTGGAGTCTATCTCCAGGGCCATGGGAGTCAGATGGGAGATCCTTCGCGCTCATTTGGCGCGTCTGATGGTCAGGAGGGTTAGGCGCTCTGGATGACACGCCACGCGCGAAGCTCGGCAGGCATGAAAAGACGAAAGAAGACGACTGAAAGGTCATTCAGCCTTCAGCCCTCGTCCTTCGTTGTTTGTCGCTTGTCGTTTAGTTACAACGTCTGTGGAAATGCGAGCGCCAGCGCGACCCAGCCCACGAACACGGCGATCATCACGAGGCACAGGGCCACCTCGGCGACGATGGCCCAGCCCGTCCCCTTGGCGTAGCTCTTCACGCCGCGCAGCGCCTTGCGCCAATCCTTGCCCTTGCGGAAGTACTCAACGAGGAACAATCCTCCGACCGCGCCCACCAGCGAGCCGAAGGGTGGAAAAAACGGCAGCCCGACCAGGCCGAAGACGATGCTGGCCGCCGTCGCCCAGCCCGACACACCCTCTTGATGCGTGACCGAGTGCGTGACGACGTATTCGAGCACCAGGTCGGCGATCGCCAGCAGCGTCAGGATCACGATCGCCACGCCGCCGATCCAGCCGTCGAACATCGGCTGGCCCAGCGCCGCCTGGGCGATGCCGTAGCCGACCGCCGCCAGCCAGATCAGCCAGCTGCCCGGCAGGATCGGCACGACGGCGCCGACCAGGCCCACGCCCATCACGAGCAGGGTCACGATCAGGAGCGCGATCTCGCCGAAAAGAGTCAGGGTGGGCATTTGGGAAAGGTGTCAGCCTTCAGTCAGAAGGCGTCTCAGGAGACGCCTTCTGACTCATCGACCTGGAGCAGCACGACTTAATAACGCAGCAGTCGATCGGAAGTTGCGCTGTCTGCTCCGCGCTGGCCGGCGCACCCTCATGCCAACCGCGTCACGCCGCCCATCCACGGCAGCAGGGCTTCAGGGATGACGACGCTGCCGTCGGCCTGCTGGTAGTTCTCGAGCACGGCGATCAGGGTGCGTGGCATGCCGAGGCCCGAGCCGTTGAGCGTGTGCACCAACTCAGCCTTTGCGCCGGCCTCGCGGCGGAAGCGGATGTTGCCGCGCCGGGCCTGGAAGTCGCCGACGTTCGACACCGACGACACCTCCAACCACTCGTTGCAGCCTGGCGCCCAGACCTCGAGGTCATACGTCATGCGCGCGCCAAAGCCGATGTCGGCCGTGCAGAGCTGCTTGACGCGATAGGTCAGGCCGAGGCCGGCCAGCGTGGCTTCGGCGTGCTCGCGCATCGCCTCGAGCGCGGCATCCGAATCCTCAGGCTTGCAGTACACGTACATCTCGACTTTGTCGAACTGGTGCCCGCGCTTGATCCCGCGCACGTCGCGGCCGGCCGCGATCTTCTCGCGCCGGAAGCAGGGCGTGTAGGCCGTGTAGTTGCGGGGCAGCGTGGCCCCGTCGAGGATCTCGTCCTTGTGCAGGCCGGTCAACGGGATCTCGGCTGTCGGCACCATCCAGTAATCCTCTTCGACGTCGCGATACAGGTTGTCGCGGAACTTCGGCAACTGGCCCGCCGCGTAAACGATATCGCCCTTGACCATGAAAGGCAGATAGGCCTCAGTGTAACCCTGGCGGATGTGGAGATCGAGCATCCAGGCGATCAACGCGCGCTGCAGCCGTGCGCCCGCGCCCATCAGCACGTAGAAGCGCGAGCCGGCCAGCTTGGTGCCGCGCTCGAAGTCGAGGATGCCGAGCTTCGGCCCAAGGTCCCAATGCGCCTGCGGCGTGAAGTCGAACTGCTTCGGCTCGCCGACGGTGCGCAGCACGACGTTGTCGTCTTCGGTGGTGCCGATCGGCGTGCGCGGGTCGGGCAGGTTGGGCAGGGCCGAGACGGCGGCCTCGAGGTCGGCCTCGATCTGGCGCACGTCGGCGTCGAGGGCCGCGATGCGCTCGTTGACCGTGCGTTGCTCGATGATCTTGGCCTCGCGCTCGGTCGCGTCCTTCATGCGCCCGATCTCTTTGCTGACCGTATTGCGCTGGGCCTTGAGCGCCTCGACCTCCTTGAGGCTCTCGCGGCGGCGCAAGTCGAGCGCCAGCGCCTGATCGATCACGTCGACCAGTTCAGGATTCTGGCGATCGCGCATGGCCTGCTTCACCACGTCGGGCTGGTTGCGGATGAGGTTGATGTCGAGCATAGGGCCTCCTGCATTGGCCAGTGGCTATTCGCGATTGGCTCTGGAAGACCAAACGGCCAATGGCAAATAAAAAGCGGCTCTCTCGTGCAGGACGAGGAGCCGCTCGTGGTGCCACCTGCTTTTGTCGGGGTTGAAGGCCGCCGACCTCAAACGCTGTAACGGGCGTGCCCGACCCGCCTTTCGGCGGGCGACGTCGGCGCCGTGCGCCTCAGGGTGGAAGGGCCCGCGATCTGCTGTCTCACACCGTCCGACAGCTCTCTGAAAAATCGCTCGGGCCTGTAGTCCCCGACGTAAGGGATATAGGTTTGGGCAGTATAGCACAAGGGTGATTGGCTATTGGCTTTGGTGACTCCAATAGCCAATCACCCGTATCTCTTATTCGATCGTCCAGCCCGCGCGTTCGAGCACTTCGCGGGCGTCGCGCTTGATCCGACCGTCGTCGACGGGGCCGCTCTCGGTGAAACGCGCGCTGCCCGTGATGAAGTCGAAGGCGATCTCGAGCAGGTAGCCTGTGATGGCCTTCGGCGCGAACATGATCCGGAAGCCACTTTCGCTGACCTCATAGGGCTTGTCGGGGCCGTTGAGGGCCAGCAGGCGGGCGCGGATGTCGGGAGCGCGGCTGCCCGTGGTCGGGCGCGGCGTTGCCACGATGGTCTGGTTCGGGTCGGCCGCTGACGGCAGATCCGGCATGGCCGGCTTCGGCATGTGCATGATCGTCTGCTGCGGATCGGCGGGCGGAGCCGGTGGCACGTCGGCGGACGCCGGCAGGTCCGCGGGCGCTGCGGCAGCTGGGGTCTCCGGGGCAGCCGGCGCTTCAGCGCTGGGCAGCCCGAACAACCCACTGCTGATGACGGGCGCGGGTTCTTCGGCTGCGGGAGCTTCAGCAGCGGCGGCCTGGACGACCTCATCGGACTCGGCAGCTTCGCCAAGCGCCTTGGCCGCTTCAACTGCCTCGTCGGGCGGCGTGATGGTCAGATCGGGCGCGGGCCAGCGCAGGGTCGGCGCTTCGGTGAACGACGCGCTCGGCACGTCGACGGCGGCCGCGGGCAGGTCAACCGGCGCGGCGGGCTCGGCCTTGGGGGCCTCGGCCGGCGGCGTCTCGACGGCAGGGCGTCTGTAGATCACGGTCTCCTGAGAGGAGATCGGCGGCGCTGCCGGCGCGGGCTTCGGCGCTTCAGCGGCCCTCGGTGCGTCGACCGGGCGGGCCGAGACGTCGATCACGTTGGCAGGCTTCTTCTGATTGCGGCGCCAGAGGAAGAATCCGCCTCCGCCTGCCGCGATCACGATCAGACAGCAGCAGCAGAGCGACACGACGGACAGGATAAAACCACTATCAGGAGCGCTGGAGTCCATGAGTGAGTCCTTTCAACTCGGACGGAGTGGGCCGTGGACTACGGACATTCTACGGCAATCGGCCTAAATTCGGCGTAAAAAGATGGCCGTGTAGAGACGACGCTCAACGCTCGCCTGACATCATCCGCGACATCCGCGGCGAATCTGTTCTGCATCGACCGCGCGATCAATCCTCGCGCTGTTGGCGCAGGTGCGGGAAGAGCAGCACTTCGCGGATCGTGGACTTGTCGGTCAGCAACATCGTCAGCCGATCGATGCCCATGCCGAAGCCGCCGTTCGGCGGCATGCCGTAGCGCATCGCACGCAGGTAGTCTTCGTCGAGCGGGTTCGACTCTTCGGCGTCGTCGCCGTAGTCGCGACCCATCTCCAGGAAGCGTGACTCCTGATCGAAGGGGTCGTTGAGCTCGGTGAAGGCGTTGCACAGCTCCATGCCGGCGATGTACGCCTCGAAGCGCTCGACCACGTTCGGGTTGCCGGGCTTGGCCTTGGCCAGCGGCGAGATGTCGCGCGGGTAGTCGATGATGAAGGTCGGCTGCTGCAGGTGCGCCTCGACGAACTCGCTCAGGAGCACGTCGATGAGCTTGCCGCGCGTCGACTTGGGATCGGCCTTGATGCCCCTGGCCGCCATCAGCGCGTACAGGCTGGCGGCATCCGTGCCGGCATCGATGTCGACGCCCGAGCGCTCGAAGATGGCGTCGCGCATCGTCAGGCGACGCCACGGCGGCGTGAGGTCGAGCGTCTGGCCCTGATACGAGATCTGCATCGTGCCAAGCACGTCCTTGGCCACCGTCGAGATCATCTGCTCGGTCAACGCCATCACCTGCTCGTAATCGGCGTAGGCCCAGTAGAACTCGAGCTGCGTGAACTCGGGATTGTGCTTGTACGACACACCCTCGTTTCGGAAGTCGCGGCCGATCTCGTAGACTCGCTCGAGGTTGCCGACGAGCAGGCGTTTGAGGTACAGCTCGAACGAGATCCGCAGATACAGATCCTGCTTGAGCTGGTTGTGATGAGTCGTGAACGGCCGGGCGTTGGCGCCGCCGTAGAGCGGCTGCAGCACAGGCGTCTCGACCTCGAGGAAGCCCTGGCCGTCGAGGAAGCGTCGGATGGCTGACGTGATCCGCGCGCGGGCGCGGAAGATCTCGCGCACGTCGGGGTTGACGGCCAGGTCCGCATAGCGCTCGCGGTAGCGCGCCTCGGGGTTGTCGAAGGCCGAGTACACGCGCTTCTCGCCGTCGACGACTTCTTCCTTGGCGGCGGGCAGCGGGCTGATGGCCTTGGCCAGCATGCGGAAGCCGCGCACCCAGAGCGTGACCTCCCCCGTCTTGGTCTTGAATAATCCGCCGGTCGCCTGGATGAAGTCGCCCAGGTCGAAGCCGTCGACAAAGGCCTGATAGGCCTCGGCGCCGACGTCGTTGATCTTGAAGTACAGCTGGAGCCGCCCTTCGCCGTCTTCGATGTGCGCGAAGGCGGATTTGCCCAT
The DNA here is from genome assembly GCA_044226485.1 of Anaerolineales bacterium. Lineage (GTDB taxonomy): Bacteria > Chloroflexota > Anaerolineae > Anaerolineales > UBA6663 > UBA6663. The sequence goes on along the minus strand of JBGAGY010000021.1, from coordinate 350 downwards.
CACGCGGATCGCGCGAATGCGTCCGGCGACAGTGTAGTCGCCGAACGGCGTGTGGGTATCCTCGCCTGCCGCGGCCTCATACTGAGTCAGGGCCTGGGCCGTGGTGTGCGTGCGCTGGGCACGCGTCGGATACGCTTCGATCCCGGCGGCCTTGAGCCGCTCGAGCTTGGCAATGCGGATGTTCTCGATGTCGCTGTACTGACGCATAGAGGGCGATTATAGCAGCGGGAGGGGGTGAGGAGCGAAGGGCGAGGGGCGAGGGGCGAAGGGCGAAGGGCGAGGGGCGAAGGGCGAAGGGCGAAGGGCGAAGGGCGAGGGGCGAGGGGCGAACGCTACCGCGCGGCAGCGTT
>JBGAGY010000007.1:0-461452 GCA_044226485.1 Anaerolineales bacterium | reverse complement strand
GAACGCTGCCGCGCTCCACGCTCCACGCTCCACGCTCCACGCTCCCCGCCCAGCACTGTCTTTTCTGTGCAAAATCACCTTGACCATCCCGCCGGCCCCCGGTATCATCACCGCAATGTTCGCCCTGCCTCGCGCCCGTCGTAGCAGCCGTCGTTTCGTCATCCCGTAAGGGAAGGCGGTCGATTGCGTGCGCCACGCGGCCCTGGCCGGCACCTGGTACCACTCGCAAAACGCCTTCCATCATCGGAGGGCGTTTTTATTTCTGATGAGCGATTTGTGATGTGCGCTTTCTTCATGACAAGAAACAAGCGCACACTGCCGATCGCCACCGCCTGGAGCGCTTGTGGATCTGAACCTGGTTCGTCGCCTCGAGGAGATTTCGCTGAACGCCCTGCCCGCCCGGCAGACGGTAATCGACGATGGCTGGGTGTTGCGGCTGACCGGAGGCGGGACGGGCCGCGCAAACGCCGCCTATCCCCTCTATGGCGGCACCGATGACCTCGCCGCCCGGATCGAACGCGTCGAGGGCGTCTATCGGGGCGCTCGTCTGGCGCCGATGTTCAAGCTCACACCGGCTGCCAGGCCGACCGAGTTGGAAGTCGCCTTGATCGCACGCGGGTACAAGTTGCGCGGCGCCGACACCCAGGTGCAGATCGCGCGGCTCGATGCGCCCCTCGAACCGCTCTGGCCGGCAGATACGTCGATCGAGCTTGTGCGGGCCGTCACCGGCGAGTGGCTGGAGGCGTTCGGCGCGACGCACGCCAACTGGTCGCCGGAAGACATGTCGCTCAAGCGTTGGATGCTCGAAGCAATCGCGACGCCGGCCATCTTCGCGCTGGTGCGCAGGGGCGGAGCGCCCGTCGGAGTCGGCACCGCCATCGTCGACGGCGACTGGGTTGGCCTGTTCGACATCGCCCTCGTCGAATCCGCCCGCGGAAATGGGTTGAGCCTGCCGCTCTCGCAGGCCCTTTTGAGTTGGGGCTTTGCACAGGGCGCCCGACGGGCGTATCTTCAAGTGGTCGTGGACAACGCCCCGGCCCTGCGCACGTATGCGCGCTTGGGATTTCAGGGCGTGTATTCCTATTGGTACAGGCGGTTGAGTGCTGATTGTTGATGTCTGATTGCTGATCGGCAATCTCAATCGACGGATCTCAATCAACCATCAGAAATCGGCAATCATCAATTCAAGGAGCACCTATGTCCGACGTCAAGAAAATCGTCCTGGCCTACTCGGGCGGCCTGGACACCAGCGTGATCGTTCCGTGGTTGAAGCAGAACTATCCGGGCTCGGAAGTCATCTGCTTCGCCGCCGATGTCGGCCAGGGCGAGGAACTGGGCGGCCTTAACGAGAAGGCCATCGCGACGGGCGCCGTCAAGTGCGTGGTCAAAGACCTGCGCGAGGAGTTCGCGCGCGACTACCTGTTCAAGCTGGTGCAGTCGAGCGCCATCTACGAGCGTCGCTACCTGTTGGGCACCTCGATCGCCCGCCCGCTGATCGCGGCCCATCAGGTCGCTGTCGCGGCCGAAGAAGGCGCGGATGCCGTCTCGCACGGCTGCACGGGCAAGGGCAACGACCAGGTGCGCTTCGAACTGACCTTCACGGCCCTCAACCCGCAGCTCAAGGTGATCGCGCCGTGGCGCCACCCCGATTGGAAGATCCGCTCACGTGAAGACGCGCTCGAGTACGCGGCCGAGTTCAACGTGCCCGTCACAGCCTCGCTCAAATCGATCTACTCGCGCGACCGCAACCTCTGGCACCTGTCGCACGAGGGCGGCATCCTCGAGGATCCGGCGGCCGAGCCCGAGGAGTCGATGTTCCAGCTGACTGTGGCGCCCGAGAAAGCGCCCGACAGGCCCGAGTACGTCGAGATCGAGTTCAAGCACGGCGAGCCCGTGTCCGTCAACGGCGAGTCGCTCTCCCCCGCCACGCTCATCGCCACACTCAACGAGATCGGCGGGCGCAACGGCTGCGGGCGCATCGACCTGGTCGAGAACCGGCTGGTCGGCATGAAGAGCCGCGGCGTCTACGAGACCCCCGGCGGCACGCTGCTCTTCGAGGCGCACCGCGAGCTCGAGTCGATCTGCCTCGACCGCGACACCCTGCACTTCAAAGAGCAAATCGCGCTGCGCTACGCGGACATGGTTTACAACGGCCAGTGGTTCCACCCGCTGCGCGTCGCGCTCCAGGCGTTCATCGACCAGACCCAACTCCACGTCAACGGTCTGGTTCGCCTCAAGCTCTACAAGGGCAGCGTCATCGTCGCCGGCCGCAAGAGCCCGCACAGCCTCTACCGCGAGGACTTCGCGACCTTCGGCCAGGAAGACGTCTACAAGCAGTCGGACGCCACGGGCTTCATCCATCTCTATGGCCTGCCGATGAAGGTCACGGCCCTGCTCGACATCGCCGGCAACAAGGGCCTGCACTACGCCCAGCCGGATTACTCGAAGTTCAAGCGCGACTGATGACTGAAGGAGAGAGAGAGGAGGACCTCCCTCCTCTCTCCTTCATCAACATACAACCCATGACCAATCTTCTCTGGGGTGGCCGCTTCGACGGCAAGGTCGACCCGCTGGCGCATCAACTGAACCAAAGCCTGAGCGTCGATCAACGCATGTGGCGTGAGGACGTCGCCGGCAGCGTCGCCTGGGCCGGGGCGCTCGGCGCAGCGGGTGTGATCACGGCCGATGAGGCCGCCGCCTTGCAGGCCGGGCTGCGCGACGTCGCCGCCGAACTCGAGGCCGGCACTTTCGCGTTCGCGCCCGGCGATGAAGACATCCACACCGCCGTCGAGCGCCGGCTGACCGAGCGCATCGGCCCGCTCGGCGGCAAGCTGCACACGGGTCGCAGCCGCAACGATCAGGTCGTCACCGACTTTCGGCTCTGGTGCCGGGCGGCGATCGAGCGCGTGATCGGCGCGACCCGTCAGCTTCAGGCGGTGCTCGTCCAACGCGCCGAGGAGCACGCCGAAACCCTGCTGCCCGGTTACACCCACTTCCAGCGAGCGCAGCCGATCACGTTCGGGCACTGGTGCCTGGCGCACTTCTGGGCTCTCGAGCGCGACGTCGACCGCTGGCGAGCCGCGCAGACGCGACTGAACGTGATGCCGCTCGGCTCGGCTGCGCTGGCCGGCGCCGCCTTCCCGATCGACCGGGTCGCGTTGGCCGGGGACCTGGGTTTCGCGCGCGCCTCGGAGAACTCGCTCGATGCCATCAGCGACCGCGACTTCGCTGTAGAGTTCCTGTTCAACGCCGCGTTGACCGGCGCGCACCTCAGCCGGTTGGCCGAGGCCCTGATCCTCTACTCCTCAAGCGAGTTCGGCTTCGTGAAGATGGCCGATGCCTACAGCACCGGCTCGAGCATCATGCCGCAGAAGAAGAACCCCGACATGCTCGAGCTTGCCCGTGGCAAAGCCGGCACCCTGCTCGGCGCGCTGACCGGGCTTCTGGCAACGCTCAAAGGCCTGCCCTCAGCTTACGACAAGGACCTGCAGGAGGATAAGGGCGCGGTCTTCGGCGCGTACGACATCCTGGCCGTGATGTTGCCCGTCGTTGCCGGCTGCGTCGCCACACTCACCGTGCAGGCCGACCAGATGCGGGCCGCGCTCGAGCCGATGCTGCTCGCCACCGACCTGGCGGACTATCTCGTCCGGAAAGGCGTGCCCTTCCGGGAGGCCCATCACGTCGTCGGCACGGCCGTGCGCATGGTCGAAGCGGGTCAGTCAGCCGGGCTCTCGAAGCTCAGCGACCTGACCCTTGCGCAGTTGCGCGGCCTCCACAGCGCCTTCGAAGCCGACGTCGCTGAGGTGTGGGATTTCGACGCGTCGGCCGCGCGACGCGCCGTCGTCGGCGGAACGGCTCCCCAATCCGTTCGCGCACAACTCGTCGCCGCCCGGGCCATTCTGGGCGAAATCGTTCCCTGAACCACCATGCAACCTCATCACATCGACACGATCGAACGCGTCAAAGCCCATTTCGAGTCCGACCCTCAGGTGCGCGCCGTCCTGCTCGGCGGCTCGCTGGCGCACGGCTTCGGCAAGCCGGAATCCGACGTCGACATCCAGATCGTCATCGGCGCACAGGACTACGCCGGGCGGTTGGAGACCGGCGCTTTGACGTTCTTCAGCCGGGAGCTCGCGACCTACGAGGGCGGTTACGTCGATGGGAAATTCACGACGGCCGAGTTCATCGGCCAGGTCGCGCAGCGCGGGAGCGAGCCGGCACGGTTTGCTTACGCGGATGCGCGCCTGATCTTCTGCCGTGACGAGGCGATCAGCGATCTGGTCGTCTCGGCAGCCCGTTATCCGGTCGAGGACAAGGTCGAGCGCATCATCCGTTTCAACGCCCAGCTCGAGGCCTGGCGCTGGTTCGTCGACGAGGCGGTCAAGCACGACAACACCTACCTGCTCAACCTCGCGATCCAGAAACTGGTCCTCTTCGGCGGCCGAATGTTGCTGGCGCACAACGAACAGTTGTACCCGTATCACAAGTGGTTCTTGCGCGTCTTGCAGTCGGTGCCGGAACGGCCGGCGGATTTGATGGACAGGATCGCGGCGATGTATGCGCAGCCCGGGCCCGCGACGGCCGAGTCGTTCGTTCAATGCGTGCGCGGCTTTCGGACGTGGGAGTCGCGGCCCGGCTCCTGGGGCAACCAGTTCATGCTCGACAGCGAACTCAATTGGATGACAGGTCCGACGCCGATTGATGACCTATGACGCCCGCGTGACGGCTATAGCAATTGTCCAGCCAGAGAAGGGAATTGTTGTGCGATTTCCCCGACTATGCTGGTGAAAGCTGTGGTATTCTTGAATTCTATGCGCACTAACGCTGGATTGAAGCGCGCCCGTCGTTCCCCGAAGCCTACCTCGGCCTTCGGCGCTCTTCGTTTGGCACGGTGACGACACCGCGCCTGCAGTGCAAGCCAGAAGGCCTCTCACGCTGAGAGGCCTTTTTTATTGGGACGGGCGCCGCCCGGCCATCGCCTGAAACTCCGCCGTGACGCGGGGCAGGAACTTGAAGGAGAACATGAACATGACCGCACCCACCACTCTCGTCGGCACCTGCCCCGAATGCGAAGGCACTGTGTCGCTCAAGGCCGACACGATGGAAGGCGAGATCGTCGTCTGCGGCGATTGTGGCGTCGACCTCGAGGTCCGCTCGCTGACTCCCAGCGTCGTGCTCGAGCTGGCCCCGCAGGAAGCCGAGGACTGGGGAGAGTAGTCGAATAGTCCATTGGTCCAGTAGTCGAGTAGTCGGTTTCGACTGCCGACTGCGTGACTACCCGACTACCAGACTACATGACCAAACATGAAAGTCGGTTTACTGTACTCCCGCATCCGGGTCGAGGAGAAGTGGCTGCTCGAGGCCCTGGAGAAGCGCGGCGCGAACTACGAGAAGTTCGACGACCGTGAGGTGGCGTTCAAGCTCGAGGACCCTGGTCATTGGGCGGAGTTCGACGTCTTCCTCGAGCGCAGCATCAGCTACGGCCGTGGCCTGTACTTCTGCAAGCTGCTCAACGCCTGGGGCATCCCGACGGTCAACGCCGCAAACGTGGCCGACACCTGCGGCGACAAACTGTGGACCTCGGCCGCGCTCAAGCGCCATGGCGTGCCCCAGCCCAAACTGCGCATGGCCTTCACGCCCGACGCGGCCATCGAGGCCATGGAGGAGCTCGGCTTCCCGGTGGTGCTCAAGCCCGTGATCGGCTCCTGGGGCCGCATGGTCTCCAAGATCAACGACCGCGACGCGGCCGAGGCCATCCTCGAACACCGCGAGGCGCTGGGCAACTACCAGCAGAACATCTTCTACATCCAGGAGTACATCAAGAAGCCAGGGCGCGACATCCGCGCCTTTGTCGTCGGTGACGAGACCATCGCCGCGATCTATCGGCACTCCGGCCACTGGATCACCAACACGGCGCGCGGCGGCAAGGCCACGTCCTGCCCCGTCACGCCGGAGTTGAACGATATGTGCGTCCGCGCGGCCGAAGCCGTCGGCGGGGGTGTGCTGGCCATCGACCTGTTCGAGGATCCGGACCGCGGGTTGTTGATCAACGAGGTCAACCACACGATGGAGTTCCACTCCAGCGTGCCGGCCACCGGCATCGACATCCCGGGCAAGGTCATTGACTACACCATGAGTGTTGGCCGCAACAAAGACAAGTGGTTCGCGGCGTATCAACCGGTGCCGAAGGACGTCGTTGATTAGGTGATCTGCGATTGGCGATTTCCTCTTCAAAGCGAAAAAATCGCCAATCACCAATGGACCATGACAGAGAAACTCAAAGTATCGATTGTGGGGGCCTCCGGCTACGGCGGCGGCGAGTTGCTGCGGCTGCTGCTGTTCCATCCGTTCGTCGAGGTCGTGCAGGCGACGTCGGAGAGCAAAGCCGGCGAGTTCGTGTTTCAGACCCACCCTAACCTCCGCAAGCGCACCCAGCTTCAGTTCGTCAGCCAGCAGGCCCTGCAGCCCTGCGATGTCCTCTTCCTCGGCCTGCCGCACGGCGAAGCCCAGAAGAAGATCGCGCACTATCAGAGCCTGGCGCCGCGCATCGTCGATCTCTCGGCCGACTTCCGGCTGAAGGACCTGACGCTCTACGAGCAGTTCTATGGCGAGCCGCACACGGCGCCCGAGCAAATCGGCAAGTGGGTGTACGGCCTGCCCGAGTTGTCACGCGAAGAGCTCAAGACCGCGAACTACGTCAGCGGCGTCGGGTGCAATGCCACTGCCTCGAACCTGGCGATCCTGCCGCTGGCGAGGGCCGGGCTGCTGGTCGACGACCGGCCGATCATCGTCGACGTGAAGACGGGCTCGTCCGAAGGCGGCGCCAGCGTCAACCCGGGCTCGCACCACCCCGAGAAATCGCACTCGGTGCGCACTTACTCGGCCGTCGGGCATCGGCATACGGCGGAAGTCATCCAGGCTTTCGGGCGCAACGACGTCCACCTGACCATGACCGCCGTCGACCTGGTCCGCGGCGTGCTCGCGGCCGCGCACTGCTTCGTCAAGCCCGGCACCACCGAGAAGGACCTGTGGAAGGCCTATCGGGGCACGTACAAGGACGAGCCGTTCATCCGCATCGTCAAGGACAAGACCGGCATCCACCGCGTGCCGGACCCCAAGATCCTGGCCGGCTCGAACTACGTCGACGTTGGCTTTGAGCTCGACCCGCGCACGAACCGCGTCGTCTCGTTGGCCGCGATCGATAACTTGATGAAGGGCGCCTCGGGGTCGGCTGTGCAGGCCTTCAACATCATGTGCGGCTTCGACGAGACAACGGGGCTCGAGTTTCCGGGGTTGCACCCGGTTTGATGTGCGAGGGGTGATGGCTCCTGGCCAGGAGCCATCACCCCTCGCCATGATCAGTGAGGGCAAGACATGTTTGTGGTGAAGATGGGCGGCACCAACGGCGTGAACTTCGACGCCGTCATGGCGGACGTCGCCGCGCAGGTGAAGGCGGGCCAGAAGCTGATCGTCGTGCATGGCGGCTCCGGCGAGACCAATGCCATCAGCGAGCAACTCGGGCATCCGCCGCAATTCGTGACGTCGCCATCTGGCTTCACGTCGCGCTACACCGACCGGACCACGCTCGAGATCTTCGCCATGGTGACCACCGGCAAGATCAATACCTTGATCGTGGAGCGGCTGCAGACCCTGGGCGTCAACGCCTTCGGCCTGTCGGGCGTCGACGGTCGTTCGATGGTCGCCCAGCGCAAGGAAGCCATCCGCGTCATCGACCCCAAGACCGGCCGTCCGCGCATGCTGCGCGACGACTACACCGGCAAGATCGAGTCGGTCGATCAACGCCTGCTTCAGGCGCTGATCGACCTCGGGCTCACGCCCGTCATCGCCCCGCTGGCGATCTCGCCCGAGGGCACGGCCCTCAACGTCGACGCTGATCGGGCTGCCGCGATGGTCGCGGGCGCCGTCAAGGCCGAGCAACTGATCATCCTGAGCAACGTGCCCGGCCTGCTGCGGCAGTTCCCAGACGAGAGCACCCTGATCCGCCACATCGACAAGGACAAAGTCGAAGCCTCGCTCGAGTTCGCCGAGGGCCGCATGAAGAAGAAGGTCCTGGGCGCGAGCGAAGCCACGGCCCTTGGCGTCCAGAAAGTCGTCTTCGCGGATGGCCGTTGCGAGAACCCGATCGCGCGGGCGCTCAACGGCGAGGGAACTGTGATTTCCTAACTCATGGTGCGCCGCCGTCCGAGCGTCATCAGCCGCACCGAGCGGAGGCCCGCGTTTTGTCAGGGCGGCAGTCGAAGCGCGAGCATCGCGGGCACTTTCCGACCATCCTGCACATGGCGTCGCCTGGCCGCTCTCCGACATCGCGCGGCAACTTGCGCTGCGCTCAACTCAGGCTGGCCAAGCTGACTGGAAGCAGAACACCCGCTACCTGGCGACCAAGTAAGGCAGTGCAAATGACGACACTTCCGCAATCCGCAATCAATCAACAGCAGTTTGAGGCCGATCACACGTCTGGCCTGTATAGCAAGCGCGCGCTGACGATCGTGCGCGGACAGGGCGCGACGCTTTGGGACAGCGAAGGCAGAGCCTACATCGACTGCGTCGGCGGCCAGGGCGCTGGAAATCTGGGGCATGCCAACCCGGCCGTCGTGAAGGCCATCGCCGAGCAGGCCGCGACGGCGATCTCGATCCCCGAGATGTTCTATAACGACAAGCGCGCGGCGCTGATGGAGAAACTGCTCAGCATCGCCCCGCCCGGCATGCAGTACACCTACTTCTCCAACAGCGGCGCCGAGTCGGTCGAGGCCGCCTTCAAGTTCGCGCGGGTCAAGACCGGCAAGCGCCAGATCATCGCTACAGTGCGCGGCTTCCATGGCCGCACCATGGGCGCGCTCTCGGCCACCTGGGAGAAGAAATACCGCGAGCCGTTCGAGCCGCTGGTGCCCGACTTCACGCACGTGCCCTACAACGACCTGGCCGCGCTCGAGGCCGCGATGAGCGACCAGACCGCTGCCGTGATCCTCGAGGTCATCCAGGGCGAGGGCGGAGTCCGGCCCGGCACGGCCGAGTTCCTGCAGGGCGCTCAGGCGCTCTGCCGCAAGCACGGCGCGTTCCTGATCCTCGACGAAGTGCAGACCGGTTTCGGCCGCACCGGCGCAATGTTCGCGTGCGAGCACTTCGGCCTCGAGCCCGACCTCCTGTGCCTGGCCAAGTCGATCGCCGGCGGCCTGCCGATGGGCGCTGTGTTGTTCAATGAGCGCGTCGGCAAGATGCCGCCCGGCGTGCATGGCAGCACCTTCGGCGGCAACCCGCTGGCCTGTGCGGCGTCGCTGGCCGCGATCGGCTACATCCAGAGCGAGGGCCTGGTGGACCGATCGGCCGAACTCGGCGCCTGGTTTCAGGAGCGCCTGAGCCGGATCCAGAGCCCGCTGATCCGTGAAGTGCGCGGCAAAGGGTTGATGGTGGGCGTCGAACTGAAACAGAAGTCAGCGCCGTACCTGCAGGCGCTGATGAACCAGCACCAGGTGCTGGCGCTGCCGGCGGGCATGAACGTGTTGCGTTTCCTGCCGCCGCTCGTGATCGAACAATCCGACCTGGCCCGTGTCGGCGACGCCGTCGAGGCCGTCCTCACCCGCCCCGCCGTCTCCACGACGGTCGAAGGCACTGAGTGAGATGAAATGCCAGCGAGTGGATTGAGCCGCGGATTGCGCGGATTACGCGGAGGGAGAGGGCTTCTCCTTCCGCGTAATCCGCGCAATCTGCGGCTCAATCCTCAAACAGGGAATGACGCATGACAGAGGATAGCCGTTATCGGCAGTACACGCCCCGACCGCTCGAGATCATCGACACGACCCTGCGCGAAGGCCAGCAGACGTCGTTGATGCACGACCACTTCAAGTATTTCTTCACACGCCAGGACAAAGAAGAATTGCTCCGCGCGCTGATCGTGTGCGGCGTCAAGTTCGTCGAGTTGTTCGCGCCGGTCGTCAGCGCGCAGGAGGCCGCGGACTTCGCGGCGCTCAAGGACGTGCGTGACAGCCTGATCACGCAAAAGGGCTACACGTTTCTGCTCGCGCATGTCCGCTGCCATCCGCGCGACGTCGAGAGCGCCATCGCGGCCGGCGCCGATGGCTTGAACTTCTACATCGGCACATCACCCGAGTCGCGCGCCTTCAACCACGGCCGTCAGCTCGACCAGATCGTGGCTCAGACCCGGCCGCTGATCGAGGACGTGCGCAAGAACCATCCCGGCCTCGTCCTGCGGTTCTCGGGCGAAGACGCCTTCCGCACACGCATCGGCGACCTCTGCTACGTGTATGACGCGATCGCGCCGCTGGTCGACCGGCTCGGCCTGCCTGACACCGTCGGCGTCGCGACGCCGTCGACCGTCATCGAACGAGTTGCGGCGTTGCGCGAGCGCTATCCGCAGATGGACTTCGAAGGGCACTTCCATGAAGACCGCGGATTCTCGCTGGTCAACTCGCTCGAGGCCGTCCACGGCGGCGTCCGCTTCATGAACACGACGGTGCTGGGCATCGGCGAGCGCTCGGGCATCACGTCGATGACCGCCCTGCTCTTCAACCTCTTCCTCGATCACGCCTACGACGCGCTCGAGGGCTATCACCTGCGCGGCCTGTATCCGCTGAACGTCCTCACCGCCGACAAGCTCAAGATGCTCGTCCCGCCGCGCGAGCCCGTCAGCCTGACGAACCGGACGCACACCGCCGGCGTGCATCAGAACGCTGTGTTGCATGGCGCTTCTTCATATGAAGCGCATCCGCTCGATCAGTTCGGCGTCAACGAGTCGGAAATCCTGCTGGGGCCGCTGTCGGGCTGGAACATCATCCACTACTTCCTCAAGGAGATCCGGTACTACGAACTCGACGAGGATAAAGCGCGCGAGATCGCGGCGATCTTCAAGCAACGCGTATACCAGGAGTCGCCCGAGACGCCTCCCGAGCAGGTGCTGATCGGCATCGCCGAGGAGCAGGGCCTGCGCAAGCTGCAGCTTCCCGAAGGCCGACACGAGATCGTGCAGCGCCTCGATGGCGGCGAACGCGCCCGCGGCGCGGCCGGCTTCGCCCTGCCCGCGCACGGGCGCTAGGAGTCGACGATGGGCAAGACCTTCGCAGAGAAAGCCCTCGCCCGCGCCGCCGGGCTGGCCGAGACCACGGCCGGTCAGATCGTCGACGCGCGGCCCGACATCATCCTCTCGCACGACAACACAGCGCCGATCGCGCGCATCTTCCGCACGATCGGCGTCGACAGGGTGGCCCATCCCGATCGGCTGGCGATCACGCTCGATCACGCGGTGCCGGCCCCGACGCCCACCCACGCCAAGAACCACGCCGAGGTGCGCGCCTTCGTCGCCGAGCAGGGCATCCAGCACTTCTTCGAGGTCGGCCGCGGCATCTGCCATCAGGTCTTCAGCGAGGAAGCTCTGATCCTGCCCGGTCAGCTGATCCTCGGCTCCGACTCGCACACGACCCACTTCGGCTGGCTCGGCGCCTTCGGCGCGGGCATCGGCCGCACCGAGGTCGCGGCGCTGTGGGCCACCGGCGAGCTCTGGCTGCGCGTGCCCGAAGCCATGCAGGTCACGGTGATCGGCCAGCTCGCGGCGGGGGTCACCACCAAGGACGCCTGCCTGCACCTGATCGGCCAGTACGGCGCCGACGGCGGCCTGTATCGCTCGATCGAATTCACCGGGCCGGGCCTCTCGACGCTCTCGCTCGAAAGCCGCATGGTCATCCCGAACATGATGGCCGAGTTCGGCGCGAAGAACGCGTATCTACCGCCGGATGATCGGGTGTTCGAGTGGCTGGAAGAGCGACGGGCGAAGCGCGAAGAGCGTGGCGCAAAGGGCCATTCGGCCCTCGATCCTCGAGACACCGCGCTCTACCCGGACGATGATGCGCAGTACGTTCAGCACGCCACGCTCGACCTGAGCGCCATCGACCTGACGGTGAGCTGCCCGCACACGGTCGACTCGGCTGTGCCGATCAAGGACGTCGTGGGTCGACGGGTGCATCAGGCCTTCCTGGGCACGTGCACCAACGGCCGCATCGAGGATCTGGCTGCCGCTGTCGAGGTGCTCAAGGGCCGCAAGATCGCGGCTGGCACGCGCTTGCTGGTCATTCCGGCCTCGTCGGAGGTGTATGCTGAAGCGCTCAAGCGCGGTTACGTCCAGGCGCTCTTCGACGCCGGCGCGGTCTTCGGCACGCCCGGCTGCGGCCCGTGCATGGGCAATCACATGGGCGTGCTCGCGCCCGGCGAAGTGTGCATCAGCACCGCCAACCGCAACTTCCGCGGGCGCATGGGCGAGCGCGACGCCGAGATCTATCTCGCCAGCCCGGCCGTCGTGGCCGCCAGCGCGGTCAAGGGCGAGATCGCGGATCCAAGAGAGCTGCCTTAAAGGAGGAAGGGCGTCAGCCGTCGAGCCACTGGCGTCGGTTCACGCTACCGCGATCATCGCCGGTAGGTGAGCTGTTCTCTGGGGCCCGGCGTCAGGCGCCGCGCACCATGTCCAACCGAATCTGGAAGTACGGCGACGGCGTCGACACTGACGTCATCTTTCCTGGCAAGTACACGTATACGCTCAAGGAGCCGTCCGAGATCGCGGCCCACGCGCTCGAGGACCTCGACCCGCGCTTTGCCAAGGAGTCGCAGCCCGGCGACGTGATCGTGGCGGGCCGCAATTGGGGCAACGGCAGTTCGCGCGAACAGGCGGTCACGGCGCTCAAGTACCGCGGCATCGCGGCCGTGATCGCCAGGTCGTTTGGGCGGATCTACTACCGCAACGCCGTCAACCAGGGCCTGCTGCTGCTCACGTGCCCTGAAGTTGTCGAGGCGGCAGTGGACGGTGCCCCTTTGTCCTTCGATCTCGCGGCCAGCACCATCACCACGGGTGGCCGCACCTACAGCTTTCCCCCGCTCTCGCCCAGCGTGCTCAGCATGATCGAAGCCGGCGGCCTTGTGCCTCACCTGCGCAAGAAGCTCGGCCTGAGCGCGACGGGCGACGTGAAGATCGCTGATTGATCCCAATTGACGATGGAGCCCGTCAGCGATCAGACAACCTCCATCAGCCACGGAAACGGACCATGACATCGATCGTTCTCATCCCCGGTGACGGCGTCGGCCAGGAAGTGATCCCGGCCGCAGCTGAAGTGTTGGCCGCATTGGGACTGGGCTTCACGTTCCGCGAGGCGCCGGCCGGGTTCGGCCATTTCGAACGCACGGGCAACGCCATCCCTGACGAGACTCTGGCGGACGTTCAGGCCGCGGGCCTGGCGCTCTTCGGCGCCACGTCCTCGCCAAGCGGCGGCAAGGCCGGCTACCGCAGCCCGATCCTGGCGATGCGTCAGGCGTTCGATCTGTATGCCAACCTCCGCCCGACCTGGTCGCTGCCGCGCATCTCGCCGCGCCAGGGCGTCGATCTGCTCCTCGTGCGCGAGAACACCGAGGACCTTTACGTCGGGCGCGAACGCCGCGATGGCGACACGACCATCGCCGAGCGCGTGATCACCGCCGCGGGCTCCGAACGCATCGCGCGGGTGGCGTTCGAGCAGGCGACCCGACGTCGGACCGTGGACGGCGGACCGCCGCCATCCCAACCCGACGTGCAAGCGTCGGGCCGCGGTCAGCGGTCAGCCGTCAGCGGTCCATCCGTCACCATCGTCCACAAGGCCAACGTCCTCAAAGTGACGGATGGGCTGTTTCGCGAGCGCTGCCGGGCTGTGGCGAGCGAACACCCTGACGTCGGCTGCAGCGAAATGCTGGTCGACGCGATGGCGCTGCGTTTGATGCGCGATCCCGAATCGTTCGACGTGATCGTGACCACGAACCTCTTCGGCGACATCCTCTCGGATCAGGCCAGTCACTGGATGGGCGGCCTCGGGGTCGCGCCGTCGGCCAACATCGGTGCCAGCGTGGCGGTCTTCGAGCCGGTGCATGGCTCGGCGCCCGACATCGCGGGCCGCGGTGTGGCCAACCCCCTCGGGGCGATCCTGGCGGCCGCGATGCTGTGCGACCACATCAGCCAGACCGAAGCCGGCGCGCGCGTCAGGGCGGCCGTCGCGACGGCGCTCACGGATGGCGCCGCAACCGCTGACCTCGGCGGCCGCGCGACCACCGTCGAGATGACCCGCGCTGTCCTCACCTGTCTGTAGTCGACATCGGGACATATCGGAACACTCCCGATTTGTCCCGATATGCCCCGATGTCGACTTGACAAACTAATGTGATTAGTTTATAAACTAATCATATTAGCGAGGAAACATGCGCGCTCTCAACATCACTTCCACCCTTACCCAGGTCACCAAATTCCCGGGATTCTTCCCGATCAACGCCTACATCGTCCGTGAGGACGACGGGCTCACGCTGATCGACACCGGCCTTCCCGGCGACGGAAAGGGCTATCTAGCCCACGCGGCGACGCTGGGCGCCCCCATCCGCCGGATCGTGCTGACGCACGCCCATGGCGACCACGTCGGGTCGCTCGACGAGCTGGCAGCTGCCCTGCCCGGCGTCGAGGTCATCGCCTCGACGCGCGATGCCCGCTTTCTGGCCGGAGAGCGCGGCCTCGATCCCGACGAGCCGCAGACTCCGCTCAAAGGCAGCATCACCACCGTGAAGACGCGGCCCACGCACACCGTCAACGCCGGCGATCGCATCGGCTCGCTCGAGGTGGTCCCCACCCCTGGCCACACACCCGGCCATATGGCCCTGCTCGACACCCGTGACGGGGCCGTGATCGCGGGCGACGCTTTCATGACCCAGGGCGGCCTGGCCGTGTCCGGCACGCTCAAGTGGGGCTTCCCCATCGGGCCGATCGTGACCTGGCATCGGCCGACGGCGATCGCCAGCGCGCATCGCGTGCTGGCCCTGAAGCCGACGCGGCTGGCCGTCGGGCACGGCGCCGTGATCGAGGGCCCCGACGAGCTGTCGCGCGCGTTGGCCGCCGCGATCGACGAGGCCGAACGTTCCCTCAACGGCGGTCATCGTGGCTAAGACGCGCCACCTCGACAAGGCGCAGGTGGTGTCGGCCGCGGCCGACATCGCCGACGCGATCGGGTTCGACGCCCTGACGCTCGCTGCCGTCGCTCAAAAGCTCGACGTGCGCATCCCGTCGCTTTACAACCACGTCGAGAGCCTCGCGGCGCTTCGACGTGAGATTGGGCTGCTGGCTCTTCGCGACCTGGAGATGATTCTGGCCCGCGCCGCCGCCGGTCGTCAGGGCGCCGATGCCCTGCTGGCCATCGCCATGGCGTATTACCGCTACGATCAGGAGCACCCGGGCCGGTATCTGGCCGCTCAGCGCCCTGCTCAGGAATCGGATCCCGAAGCCGCCTCGGCCGGCGCGCGCGTCGTCGATTTGCTGCGCTCCGTGATGAAGCCCTTCGGCCTGTCAGCGCGCGACGAGATCCACGCGGTCCGTGGCTTTCGCAGCCTCGTGCACGGCTTCGTCGGCCTCAACGCCGCCGGCGGCTTCGGCCTGCCGGTCGACGTCGAGCGCAGCCTCGAGCGCGCCCTCGGCTGGTTTGTGGCGGGCCTCGGCGAACCGAGCGCGCCGCGGCGGCGCGCTCGCGGCCGTTGAGCGTGACAGCTATCGCCTCAATGAAGATCGAATAATTTGCGGCATTTCGCCCCGAAATGCCGCAAATTCCGTATGTCGCTGCGCCGATAGCGCCGTACAATCTCCGCACAATGGCGTCATTCACCCACCAACTACAGGCCTGGCGAAGCCAGATCCGGCCGAGCGTGTTGCTCGCGTTGCTGGCCACTTACATCATCTGGGGCACCACCTACCTCGGCATCCGTTTTGTGGTCGAGGCCGTTCCCCCGTTCTTGATGGCCGGCTCGCGCTTCCTGGTGGCGGGCGCGATCCTGTTTGCCATCTTGGTCGCCCGCGGACAACGCGTGCCGGGCTGGCGCGCCTGGGGCAGCTCGGCCATCGTGGCGCTGTTCATGCTCGGCGGCGGCATGGGCCTCGTGGCCTACGCCGAGTCGTTGGGAGTTTCCTCGAGCCTGGCGGCGGCGCTGATCGCGACGATGCCGCTGTGGAGCGCGATCTTCGCACGCTGGCTGGGTCGCAAGGTGTCGCGCCGGGATTGGATCGGCATCCTGGTCGGGTTCGGCGGCGTGGCCCTGCTCAACCTCGAAGGAGACCTGCGCGCCAACCCGCTCGGCGCCGTGGCCCTGTTCCTGTCGCCGTTGTTCTGGGCGCTGGGCTCGCAGCTCAGCCATCTGCTAGAGATGCCCGAAGGCGAGATGGGGACGGCCACCGAGATGCTGTGCGGCAGCGTCCTGCTGCTTGGCTGGAGCGCCTTGAGCGCCGAACGGATCCCAGAGCTCGCCACCATCCCGTGGTCGGCGTGGGCCGCCTGGATCTATCTCATCGTCTTCGGTTCGCTGATCGCGTTTAGCGCCTATATGTATCTGCTGCGCAACGTGCGCCCCGCCCTGGCGACGAGCTACGCCTACGTCAATCCGCTGGTGGCGCTCGGCGCGGGCTTTGCGCTCGCCAACGAGCGGGTCTCGTGGATCGGCCTGATCGGCATCGGCATCGTGTTGGGCGCCGTCGCCTTCATCGCCCTGAGCCATGTCGAGCGCGGCGATTCAGGCGGCGCGTCAGCCTAAGCCTGCCGGTCGTCAAACCCTTCTTTGCCACAAATAACCCAAATGGGGACGAGAGGGCACGCATGTTTCATGCGTGCCCTCTCGTCCCCATTTGCAGTCAGCCTCGCGCGGCGTCACTTTCGATGCATCTGTCTTGAGGACGCTGACGCGCGCCATCGGTTGGGCTTGGGGTATGATGCGGCTACCATCATGCGCGTTATAGCCTTCCACAAGCCCTTTCACGTCCTGACCCAATTCACCGATCCCGAGGGACGCACCACCCTCAAGTCGTATATCGACCTGGTCGGCATCTATGCGGCCGGCCGGCTCGACTACGACAGCGAGGGGTTGCTGCTGCTGACCGATGACGGCGAGTTGAATGAGAGCCTGACCAACCCGCGCCACGAACGCCCCAAGACGTATTGGGCCCAGGTCGAAGGCAAGGCCACGCCCGAGCAGCTTGTTCCGTTTCAATCCGGACTCATGATCGCCGGCGAGAAGATGCGGCCGGCTCAGGCGCGCATCATCGCCGATCCACGCATCGGCGACCGCATGAGCCATGCTGACCCGCGCAATCCGGTGCCCGCGCCGGTGCGGGCTTATCACCCCTCGACGTGGCTGGAGATCGTCGTGCACGAGGGCCGCAAGCGCCAGGTGCGGCGCATGACGGCCGCGATCGGGCTGCCCTGCTTGCGCCTGATCCGCTACGCGATCGGGCCGATCACGCTCGACGGTCTCGCGCCCGGCGTGTGGCGACCGCTGACGGCCGCCGAGGTCCGTCTTCTGCAATCGAACGCGCGTCAGGGCACTGCCCGGCGCCCGCAATCAAAGGACCCGCGACATGGATGAGATCGCGCTGCTGACCGGCCTGCTCGAGCGCTACAGCCCCACGCTCTCAGAGGGCGAAGCCGTGAGCTTCCTGGTCGACACGATGCAGGCTGCCGGGCTGCGCGCCCACGTCGACGAGATCGGCAACGCCATCGGCGTGGTCGGCGACGGTCCGCGCCAGATCGTGTTGCTGGGCCACATCGACACGGTGCCCGGCTTCATCCCGGTGACGCGCGAAGGCGATCGGCTCAACGGCCGAGGGGCCGTCGACGCCAAGGGGCCGTTGGCGACTTTCACGGCAGCGGCAGCGCGCTGCGTGGGCCGCGATCTGGGCGATCGGCAGATCGTCGTGATCGGCGCGGTCGGCGAGGAAGGCGACAGCCGCGGCGCGCATTTCATCAAAGACCGCTACCGCCCCGCCGCCACCATCATCGGCGAGCCGAGCAGCTGGGAAAAGCTCACGCTCGG
Organism: Anaerolineales bacterium; assembly: GCA_044226485.1. GTDB lineage: Bacteria > Chloroflexota > Anaerolineae > Anaerolineales > UBA6663 > UBA6663. The sequence goes on along the minus strand of JBGAGY010000007.1, from coordinate 443,578 downwards.
GTACAAGGGCAGCGCCTGGTTCGACTACCGGGTCAAACGCGCGTTGGCTCACACGTCGGCCCAGGCGGAGAGCGCCTGCGAAGCCGCTGTCACGTTCTGGAACGCCGTCAAGGATTGGTCAACTCGACACAACGCTGAACGGCCGCGCATGTTCGATCAGGTGCTGCCGACGCTCCGGCGCATGTCGAGCGACTCGAACGGCTTCGAAGAAGAAGCGCATCTGCACTTCGGCGTCCGCCTGCCCCCGGGCCTCGGCGTGATGGATCTCGACGCCGTGTTGCGCGGGCTCGCCGTCGAAGCGGACCTGACCGTGCTCGACGGAGTCGCGGCCTATCGCGGTGACAAGAACACGCCGTTGGTACGCGCGTTCCTCGCCGGGATTCGACGACATGGCGGCCAGCCGACGTTTTCGGTCAAGAGTGGCACCTCCGACATGAATCTCGTGGCGCCGTTGTGGGCCACTCCCATACTCGCTTACGGTCCGGGCGATTCGACCCTCGACCACACGCCCGATGAACACATCTCGATCGACGAGTACGCCCGCGCCATCGATGTGCTGACCGACGTTCTGCTTCATCTCTAGACCTGTCCTCAACACTGCGGCGCTTCGGATGCCGCATCGCGTCTCTCCTCGAGTCGTGCAGACCCGCGTCGTACACGCATACATTATGGATTCTCAGCACGAGATCGCGTTTTGTGATGAGCCTAAAGGCTTGCCCGGCGTCTTTACGGAAAATCGATCCGTAATTATGAGGAGAGCCGCAAATCGAGACCGGTACGCTGGTACCACCGCATGACGTTTGCTTTACGGTTTTCTTGACATGGGCACAGGCGCTGACTATCATGAAGAAGTCCGGTTTTGTGATCAAAATCCAATACGGCTGACACTTCCGACTGGCCATCTCAGGGGGGCTCCGTTGACTGTCGAGGTCACGGGCGTTCGTGGCTTGTCGCGTTTTGGTTTGTTTGTGTCAGACCCTGGCGTTCGCTCTGTGTCGACGACCACCCATTCGATTTCTCCTTCGATCAAACGTCGAGGAACGCGCCGCCACGCGCGCCTGAACCCATGGATCGTGTTTGGCGGCGGCGCCGCGATGCTGGCGCCGCTGTGCGCGCTTGCCTTGTTCGCGGTGGTGTTGATGCGCGACATGTCGTGGGAGAACCTCATCGCTGGCCCGGCCGTTGTGCTGGCCACCAGCACGGGCGTCCCGACGCAGACCGAGGCGGCGCCGGCGGTTGCGCAACCCGTTGCGACGGAGCCCGCGACACCCGCGGATGTGGCGGCCACGGCGAGCCCTTCGGCGTTGGTCAGCGATTCGGTCTTGGCGGCTCCGACGGCCACGGTCTCCGCGCCCACCACCGCCGCGCCGGCTGCGACTCTTGCGGCCCCGACCGTGACCCCGCTCGCCCCCCCGACCACCACGACAGTGCCCAACGCGACCGACGTGCCTGCTTCGCCGACGGCTTTCGGAGCGGCCACTGAAACCGCGCCCGCTCCGACTGCGACAGCGACTTCAGGGACGGCGCCGACAGCGACAGCCGGGCCAGAGGGCTGGGTCTTTCAAGGTCTGCACGTGCTCAAGACCCCGCTTAACAACTCGCAACCCGGCCTGACACTCCTGGCCGAATTGGTCAACACGAGCACGCAGGATCAATCGATCTCGGCCATTCGAGCGACCATCAAGTTCACCGATGGCAGTTCTCGCGAGTTTGCCGGCGGAGATGTGTACTGGCCGACACGTGACGCCGAGTTCGAGAGCGGTCTGGCGCCAAACGGCAAGATGCCGATCGAGGTCACGATCGATGGAATCAGTGACGGTGTCGGCATCAATGAAGTGTCCTGGAGCGTTCAGGCGGCGGCAGGCGGCGCTGTCGGTCGCAAAGACCTGAACGTGGAGCTGATCACCACGGGTGATCGCAATGGGTTGTACTGCGCCTATTACAAGCTGACGGTCCCCCCGCCCGAAATCAACCAGGCGGTGGTCGTTGGTTTCTGGGCGTACAACGAATCAGGCGGGATCATCGGTTTCAACACGGACTTTCCGACCACCCTGTCCGGGCTGAAGCCGCCACTTTGCATTCTCGTCCCCGACGGCGAGGTCATTCGCACGACCAGCCTGGCCGTTTGGGGACAATAACTGCATGCACGGACGCACGGAAAGGAGTTCACGACTCAGCAACCATCCCTACCCGACACGTGTCCGATCGCTGTGACTCAGTAGCTGCAGGAACAACAGTCATGAATAAAACTCGCTTGTTAATGATCACCTCGCTGGTGTCGAGCCTCGCGCTCACCATCAGCCCGGCGCTGGGCCAGGGCAGCAGCCCGCTCCGACCCGCGCCCGCGTCACTTAATTCGCTGCGTGTGACCGATCAGGCGGCCCTGGATGGCGTCGATCGCGTCGCCCCTGAGCTCCAGAGCGCCACGGGCAGCGTCCGTGTGGTCGTTCGCCTGACCGGCCAGCCGGTGGCTTACACCTACGCGGCTGGCGCCGATGCCGCCGAGCAGATCGCGGCGGCCGACAGCATCGAAGCGGCGCAGGCCAACGTCATCGCGGCCGCACAGGCGCTCGACACCAGCGCCGTCGTGCTCGGCCAGACCAAGAATGCGTTGAATGCCGTGATGCTGCGCATGGACGCCAGCAAGATCGCGGCGCTCGCGCAGAGCCCCGGCGTCCTCTCGATCCAGCCGGTCCGCAACTATTCCTTCGACCTGAGCGAAGTGGTGCCCTACATCGGCGTGACGCAGCAGATGCGCGCCGCAGGGATCGACGGCAAGGGTGTGCTCGTTGCCGTCCTCGACTCGGGCATCGACTACACGCACATCAAGCTTGGCGGTGACGGCCTCGAGTCGACCTATGCCAAGGCTTACTGCGGCGATCCCGCGGCCATCCCTGATCCCACGGATCCGGCCTGCACGGCCGCGACCCTGCCTGCCGACCCGGCGCTGTTCCCGAACAGCAAGGTCGTGGGCGGTTACGACTTCCTGGGTGAGACCTGGCCGCTGACGCCTGACGAAGCGCCGGATCCGAACCCGATCGACTACGAAGGCCATGGCACGCACGTGGCCGACATCATCGCCGGCCTGCCCGGCGGCGGTGTGGGCAGCGGCGTGGCGCCGGGCGCGGAACTGCTCGCCCTGCGTGTGTGCTCGGCGGTGGCGACAAGCTGCAGCGGCGTCGCCCTGCTCGAAGCCATGGACTACGCGCTCGACCCGAACAGCGACGGCAACCTCGAAGATCGCGCCAAGATCATCAATATGTCGCTGGGTTCCGACTACGGCGTGGCTTACCACGACGATCTGTCGGCCGCCGTCGAAAGCGCTTCTGCGGCGAACGTCCTCGTCGTCGCCTCGGCCGGCAACGGCAGCAACCTGCCCTACATCGCCGGCACGCCCGCTGGCGCCTACTCGGCGCTGTCGGTCGCTCAGACCCAGGTACCTGGCGCGTTCCAGTACGCGCTGCGCATCACGGCCCCGGCCAGCATCGCGGGCCTTTACACCGCGACAGCCACCGTGCCGTGGGCGCCGATCACCACCGGCTTCTCGGGTGACATCGCCTACATCGGCCGTGGCTGCCCCGCGGGTTCGGTCAGCGCCACCTCACCGGCTGATCCGTTCCTGGCCAACCCGAGCGGCAAGGTCGCCCTGATCGATCGCGGCGCCTGCTCCATCAGCTTGAAGGTCGACAATGCCGCGAAGGCCGGCGCTACCGCCGTCATCGTGGCCAACAACGTGGCCGGCACCGAAGCCCCGTCGTTCTCGTTCGGCGGCGGCGACACCATGGTGCAGACCCTGATCGTCACCCAGGGCATCGGCAACCGCATCAAGAGCGCCATCAACCCCGGTCCGGTCAGCGTGGCGGTGAATCCCGCCGACGCGACCCCGCTGGCGGGCTCGATGGCCTCCACGTCGTCGCGCGGCCCTAGCGGCGGCCAGATGTTCTACGGCAACAGCATCATGTACGGCCAGCTGATCAAGCCGGAAATCGGCGCGCCCGGCGCGTCGGTGTCGGCCGTCGTCGGCACCGGCACGGGCACTGAAGGCTTCGGCGGCACGTCCGGCGCGGCTCCGGTGGTCTCCGGCGCGGCAGCTCTGCTGCTCCAATCGCGCGGCGGGATCATGGCGCCCTCGGAGCTGAAGTCGCTCCTCATGAACACGGCCGAGACGAACGTCTACACAGTGCCCGGCGCGCTCGGCGGCTCACTCGCCCCGATCACGCGCATCGGCGGCGGCGAAGTTCGCATCGACGACGCTGTGATGTCGCAGGTGGCGGCGTGGGAACTCAACAACCGCGGCGCGGCCCTCTCGTTCGGCTTCGTCGACGTCAACCGCCCGGTCATCACCCTGCGCCGCACGGTGGTGGTCAAGAACTACAGCACGAGCACCGTCAAGTTCAACATCACGCCGAGCTTCCGCTTCGCCGATGACCAGGCCAGCGGCGTGGTTCACGTGGAAGCGCCTGCGTCGATCACCGTCAATGGCGGGCGCGAGAAGACCTTCCGCGTTCAGATCACGATCGACGCCAGCAAGCTCAGCCTGTGGCAGCTCGACTCGGGCGCCAACGGCGGCAACGGCAACCTGCTCAACGGGCCTGAAGTCGACGGCTACGTGAGCCTTGTGGATGCCTCGGGCAACAGCGCCAACAACATCCATCTGCCGTGGCACGTCCTGCCGCGTCTGGCCGACAACGTCACGGCGAACCGCACGTCGGTCGACCTGAACACCACGGTGCAGGGTCTGCCCGCGGGCACGCTCCGACTCCGCAACCGCGGCGCTGGCACGGCCGCGATTGACGCCTACGAACTGCTCGGCACGAGCAGCAACCTGTCGCAGAACGGCATGGGCCTGCCGCCGGTCATCGACCTCAAGGCGGTCGGCGTCGCCACCTTCGCAGATCCGTCCTGCGGCACCGAGGGTTGGCTGATGCAGTTCGCGATCTCGTCGTACTACCGCCAGAGCCACGCGGATGCTCAGGCGGCCTTCAACATCGATCTCGATATCAACCGCGACGGCAAGTTCGACTTCGAGATCTACAACTCCGATCTGGCGACGTCGGGCTCGAAGTCCGGCAGCAATGTGACGTGGGCCTACAACCTTCGCACCGGCCGGCAGACGGCGTTCTTCTTCACCGATCACCCGCTCGAGTCCTCGAACTACGTGCTGACGGTGTGCGAGAGCCAGATCACTGATAGCGCCATCGGCCTGGCGCCTTCGTTGGGCAAGGCCATGGACATGCAGGTCTACGCTCAGGAGCTGCAGTTCGCGGGCGCCGTCACTGACGAGATCAACGATCTCGTTGTGGTGCCCGGCGGTGAGCGCTACGTCGCCGCTGTGAACGACATCGCTCCCGGCGCGACCGAAACGATGACCGTCATCGACTTCGGCGCATCGGCCAACACGAGCAAGGGCGTTCTGCTCCTCCTCGATGCCTACCGCACGGCTGGTCGTGTGGGCGGCACGGACGGCAATGACTCGTTGGTCATCACGGTCAACAAGTAAGCGCCGTTTAGTGGCTTGAAAGAGGCGGGCCCGGTCTCGGCCGGGCCCGCTTCGTCGTTTCTAGAGGACGTGCTCGAGGGTCATCGCGTGCACGGGACCGGAATGTCGAGGTCGCCGAAGCGGTAGTCGAAGTGCTGATCCGCGACGTCGAGCTCGACCCAGTAACCAGGCACCTCGGCCTGGGTGTACATCACGCCGGGCCTCGGACAGCCCAGGGAGCCGTCGGGCCAGAGCACGGCCTCGGCGCGTACCACGGTGACCGCAGAGCCTTCGGGCAACCCGACCGCCGCAAGGGCAGCGCGCACGGCAGCCTGCACGATCTCTTCCGGCGCCTCGCCAGCCTGCGGCATCGGCGACGCGTCGACACGGCCGGGTAATGTACCGGCCGTAGGCAACGGCTGGGGTGTGTTCAACGCTGACGCCGTCGGGCTGACGACCGGCGTCATGGTGGGGGGTGTGGCACCAGGCTCGCTCAGGCCTACGGGCGTGGCGGTGGCGGCCGGCATCGGTAGGGAAGGTTCGTTGTGGAGACCTGGATCGACGGCCTGGCTGGGCGCGCAAGCGGCCAGGATGCCGGCCCAGATAATCGGGAGATAAAGGCGTATGCGGCGACTCATACCGTTCGGACGACTCCTCGGGCAAACCGGTTCCCTGGTCCGCGCCACCCGACGCGGGCTCGTTGCGGCGCTTTTGGTCGTGACCGCGCTGATCGGTCCACAATTGGGAGCAAAAGCCCAGTTGATTACGGCCCAGGACGCCTTGAGCGGCACGGGCGCGATCTGGAACTTCGGGAACTCGAACGGCGTGCGGCGGCCGGGCTTCATCGCCGCCGAGGGTGAAGCGGATCGAAGCGTGCCGGGTTTCGGGCTCGACGACGCCGACCTTGGCGCCCTCGGGCAGGGGCTCAACACCAGCGCGACACTGTGGATCAACAGCCTGCAGTTCGCAAGCAACGATTTTTCGATCAGCAACGGCGTGATCACGGCCGGGCCCGTGATCACTCAAGGCGTGTCCATCACTGTGCAGCACACCGTGGTGGTCAATGGCCCGCTCCTGCGCAGCCTGATCTCGTTGTCCAACACATCCGGCGCGCCCGTCACCCTCAACAGCATCGAATGGATCTTCAGCGAAGTCGGCGGTGATGAGAATGCGACCCGCGCCACCAGCAGCGGAGACGCCAACTTCACCGTCGATGACCGCTGGCTCGTCTCAAGCGACACCGACGGGACGTTTCCACCCAGCGTGCCGGTCGTCCTGTATGTGTTGTACGGCCCAGGCAATCCGTCGAAGACCCTGGCCAGCCAGGCCGTGCGCGTCTATCAGGTCGGCACACCGTCGAACAACCAGCGCGGCATGAACGCCATCTTCGGACCGCTCACGATCCCGGCCGGCGCGACTCAGCGCCTGCTGTTCTTCACGGGCCTCTATGCCAGCAACGTCGAGGCCGTCTCGGCGGCGGCGCTGTTCAATACGACGACCACCTGCCCATTCATCGGGATCCCGGCGAACCAGCGAGCCGAGATCATCAACTGGAACCTGACGAGTTCGGCAAGCTGCGGCGTCTATCTGCCTATGCTGCGCCACCCATAACACGCCTACGCGGGCGCATGACGGGGATACGATCCCAGGACGCGCAGCATCGGCGCGTATTCGGAGAGGTGATCGAGCGCCCGTCGGACGACGTCTGACGTCTGCGATCCGATGATGTCGACGTAGAACAGGTACTCGAAGGCGCGTCCCGCCCAGGGCCGCGACTCGATCTTGGTCAGGTCGATGTCGCGCAGCGCGAACACGCTCAATGCCTTGAACAGCGAGCCGGGTTGATGCTTGACGGTGAAGACCAACGACGTCTTCGCCTCACCAACCGGCGCATCCGGTTGCCGACGAATGCACAGAAAACGCGTGTAGTTGGCGGCGTCGTCCTCGATCCCTTCAGCCAGGATCTGCATGCCATAAACTTCGGCAGCCCGACGCCCAGCCACCGCGGCCGTCGACGGATCGCCCGAGTCGCGCACCAGGCGGACGCTGCCAGCGGTGTCGTGGACGGGTTCGCTGTGAACGGCGGGGAGGTGCTCGCGGACCCAGTGCTCGGTCTGCGCCAGGCCCTGAGGGTGGCTGATGACGCGCCGGATCTGCGCGAGCGTCGTTCCCGGCATCCCGATCAAACAATGACGCACCCGTAGATAATGCTCGGCCGTGATCCACAAGTTGTGGCGCATCAATAAGTCATAGTTGCGATGGATGCTTCCGCCGAGCGAGTTCTCGATGGGCACGAGGCCCGCGTCGACAGAGCCGGCCTCAACGGCGTCAAAGACGTCATCGAACGCCTCGCACGGCACCGTCATCACGCTCTGCCCGAAGTGCTCGAGCGCCGCTGCCTCAGAGAAAGCCCCGGGTTCACCTTGAAATGCGATTCGTTCCATGATGTCCCTCGCGCCCCAGAAGGATCAGCCTTCCGCGGTGACCTGACTCAACGCCCAATCGACGGCCGCCAGGGCATGTAGCCGGGTGGTATCAAACACAGGCATCGCCACCTGATCGGCCGACAGCAGCAACCCGATCTCAGTGCATCCGAAGATCACGCCCTGCGCTCCGCGCTCGCCCAGTCGCGCGATCACTTCGAGATAGGTTGCACGCGACGCTTCCCATATTTCGCCGTGAACCAACTCATCGAAGATGATCGAATGAACGCGATTCCGGTCCATGGCCTCGGGCACCAGAACCGTCAGCCCGTGGTCGACCTCGAAGCGCCGCCTGTAGAAATCCATCTCCATCGTGTAGCGCGTGCCAAGCAAGCCGACCCGCTCGATCCCGGCGCGCTTCAGAGCCGCGGCTGTCGGATCGACGATGTGCAGAAACGGCACCGTCACCGCCGATTGGATCTGGTCCGCCACGACGTGCATGGTGTTGGTGCACAGGAGGATGAGGCCGGCGCCGGCCTTTTCAAGCCGGCGCGCGGCATCCGCCAGGATCTCACCGGACGCCTGCCAATCGCCACGAGCCTGCAAGGCTTCGATCTCGTCGAAGTCGACCGTGAACATCAGGCTGCGGGCATTGTGATATCCGCCCAGCCTCTGTTTGACGGCCACGTTGACGAGCTTGTAGTAGGCAGCCGAGGACTCCCAACTCATGCCGCCGATCAGGCCAATCGTGCCGATCGGGCCGATTTGGCCACCCGCTGCCGTCATGAGCCGACTGCCTGCTCGAGTTGAGCGAGGACGCGATCGGTCATGGCCGCCGTCGAGAGCGTGCCGCCCAAATCCTTTGTGCGCGCCCCGGCCGTGATCGCTGTGTCGACCGCCGCTTCGATCGCGGCAGCCTCGGCCTCGAGCCCAAGGGAATAGCGGAGCAACAGAGCCGCCGACAGGATGGTGCCAACCGGGTTGGCAATGCCCTGCCCGGCGATGTCGGGCGCCGATCCGTGGATCGGCTCATAGAGGCCCGGCCCGCCGGAGCCAAGAGAGGCCGAGGGCAGCATGCCCATCGAGCCGGCCAGCACCGAAGCTTCGTCGGTGAGGATGTCGCCGAACATGTTCTCGGTGACAAGGACGTCGAAGTGCCCGGGGCTCGTCACCAGCCGCATCGCGGCGGTGTCGACCAGCATGTGCTCGAGCGCGATGTCAGGCTGGGTCTGGCCAATCTCGGTCGCGATCTGGCGCCACATCCGTGAGCTGTCGAGTATGTTGGCCTTGTCGACCGACGTGACCTTCTTGCGCCGGCCGCGCGCCAGTCGGAAGGCCAGTTCGAGGATGCGCCTGATCTCGTCGTCCCAGTACTCCAGCGCGTCGACGACCTTGGTGCGGCCATCGACGACCTCACGACCCTTGTAGCCGAAATACAGGCCACCGGTCAACTCGCGCAGCACCAGCACATCGACGCCCTTCAGTCGTTCGGGCTTGATCGGCGACGCGTCAATCAGCGACGGATGCACCTTGGCCGGGCGCAGGTTGGCGAAGACGCCCAGGCCCTTACGCAATGCCAGGATGCCCTGCTCGGGCCTGACCTTGGCTTTCGGGTCGTCCCACTTCGGTCCGCCCACGGCGCCCAGGAGCACGGCGTCCGAGGCGCGGGCGGTGGCCAATGCTTCGTCGGTGAGCGCCGTGCCGTGGGCGTCGATCGAGCAGCCGCCCATGAGGATCGATTCGTACGAGAACGAATGCCCGCCACGCGCGGCGACGGTGTCGAGGACGCGAACAGCTTCGGCGACGACTTCCGGGCCGATCCCATCACCGGGGATCAAGACGATCTTGGCTTTCACGAACAACCTCCGGGGCAAGGCCCCAAAAACGCCGGACGACGACCGCCTGGAAGCGGCGTTCCAGCAGATGAATAGACGAGTTCTGACGTACGTTCGGACCCAATCGTAGTTCAATCTGCCTGCCACGCCACCTGCAGGGCGCGGTAGTCGAGCAGCACGATCTCCTCTTCCGCAAGGATGAGCAGTGGTGCTTCGGGCGTCAGAGCATCGAGGTCCGGCTGACGATACTCATTATCCCCCCTCCATCGCGATGCTCTCGCTCAAATCCGCGGACAACTCACGCAGCAGCCGTGCGCACCGATCCGCTCCGCGGGCCGGCTCGGTGCTCTAGCCAACCAGGAAGTCAGGATCGAACGCCTCGATCACGGCCGCATTGACTACATGGCACATCCCGAAATCGTCGGCGTTGATGCTGATGAGGCGGACGTCATCCGATAGCCGAGCAGCCGGTTCGTCAGACGCCCGTTCACACGCGACCGCCTTTGACGCAGGCTGTGCGTGCCGAACACTCAGTCGGTGGGCAAGAGACCATAGACGTCACGCAACGACGCGATGTGGTGCAGTTCATGGCCGGCAACCAGATAGGCCAGCGCGCGCACCGTCGTCCGGAAGCCGCTGGCCTGACCACCACGGTCCCAATCGGCCGGTTGAAACCCATCGAAAAGCATGATCGTGGAAGCGCGAACCGCGGCGTACTCGGTCAGCAGTGAGGTCCAGCTGCGTTCGTCGAAACCAGCGACGGCGACCATCGCCTCCTGGTCGAAGCCCGGGAGGTTGACGTCCATCGAGCGCGCGAAGCACAGCGCGCGGTAGCAAAAGACACGCTCCCACTCGGTCACGTGCCCAAGCACCTGCTTGCCCGACCACTCCGCGGGGCCGGGTCGCCTGGCGGCGCTCTCGTCGCTGATGCCGGCCAGCGCCGCGCGCACCGCGTCGGTCTGGCGGATCAGGGTTTCGATCACATCCCCGTCCGGGACCCTGTCGATGTAACGCGCGTAATAGGCGCCGAACTCATCAGCGGCCGGTCGTCGCGCGGCGTAAGGGCGCATGGGCGTGTTCCTCGATGGGCCAGCGAAGGTAGCGCTTACGGCGATGACGAAGGAGGAAAGACGAATGACGACGGTTGGATTGCGATCCGACCGTCGTCATTCGTCTTCTTCCATCCGGATCAAGCCATCACCAAACCATATTCCACAGCATCCGACAGCGCGCGCCAGGAAGCTTCGATGATGTTGGCGCTCGCGCCGACCGTGGTCCAGCGCTTGGATCTCGACTGGGTGTCGATCAGCACACGGGTCACGGCGCCGGTCGCGTTGTTGTCGAGGATGCGCACCTTGTAGTCAGCCAGCTGCAGATCCTTGAGCGAGGGATAGCAGGGCTCGAGCGCCTTGCGCAGCGCCTTGTCGAGCGCGTTGACGGGGCCGTTGCCCTCCGCCACTGTGTGGAGCACCTCACCGGACGGCAGACGCAGCTTGACCGTGGCCTCGGCGAAGATGCCACGGCCGCGGCGGTGTTCGACGTTGCAGGTGAAGTCGACCATTTCGAACGGCGCCGTGTACGTGGCCTCCTGGCGCTTCATCATCAGCGCCACCGAAGCCTCGGCCGCCTCAAAAGCGAAGCCCTGGGCCTCGAGCGCCTTGATCTCGTTGAGCACGCCGGCGACTTCGTCGCCCTGCTCGAATTCGAGGCCGTACTCCTCGGCCTTGCTGAGCAGATTGCCGCGGCCGGACAGCTCGCTGACGACAACGCGCATCTGGTTGCCGACAAGCTCGGGCATGACGTGCTGATACGAGAGCACCGAGCGGCGCATGGCGGCGACGTGGATGCCGCCCTTGTGCGCGAAAGCGCTTTTGCCGACATAGGCCATGTGCTCGTCGGGCGCGAGGTTGGCGACCTCGGCCACGAAGTGCGAGACCTCGTATAGCTTCTGCAGGCTGCCTTCAGGCAGACAGCTGATGCCGAGCTTGAGCTCGAGATCGGCCACGATCGGGATCAGGTTAGCGTTGCCGCAGCGCTCGCCGTAGCCGTTGATCGTGCCCTGGATCTGGATCGCGCCCTGGCGCACGGCCGCGAGCGAATTGGCGACGGCGCATTCGCTGTCGTTGTGGGTGTGAATACCGAACGGCGCGGGCACCTCGGCGCGCACGACCTTGCAGATCTCCTCGAGATCCCACGGCATCGTGCCGCCGTTGGTGTCGCAAAGCACGACCGTCTCGGCGCCGCCGCGAACCGCGGCCTTGAGCGTCTCGAGCGCGTAGGTCGGGTCGGCCTTGTAGCCGTCGAAGAAGTGCTCGGCATCGTAGATCACGCGCCGGCCCTGCGCCCTGAGGTAGGCGAGGCTGATTTCGATGATGCGCAGGTTGTCGTCGAGCGTCGTGCGCAGCACTTCGGTGACATGCAGGGTCCAGGTCTTGCCCACCACAGTGCAGACCGGCGTGCCGGAGTCGACGAGCGCCTTGATGTTGGCGTCGTCCTCGGGGCCGCCGCGCACACGGCAGGTGCTGCCGAAGGCCGCGATCAGCGTGTGTTGCCAGGATTCGTCGCGGGCGCGCTCGAAGAACTCGGCGTCCTTCGGGTTCGAGCCCGGCCAGCCGCCTTCGATGAAGGCCACGCCGAGCTCGTCGAGCTTGCGCGCGATGCGCAGCTTGTCGATGCCGGAGAGCGAGATCCCCTCACGCTGAGTGCCGTCGCGGAGTGTGGTGTCGTAGACCTGAAGCATAGATATATCTGATTTCTGATTGCTGAAGGCTGATTGGTGAGGGCTGAGTACCGATCGCGGGCCGCAATCGGCAATCAGCAATCATCGATCAGAAATGGCTGGCCTCGAATGCCTCGATCTGCTGCTCGAACCCCTTCACATAGCCGATCTCGTCGGTGCCGTTGAGAAGACAGGCCTTGTTGAAACCGTCGATCGGGAAGGACAGAGCGCGGCCGTCGGGCAGGACGAGCGTCTGCGTCGCCAGGTCGACCGTAAGGGTCGCCCGCGGCGCTTCTTCGGCCAGGTCGAAGAGCATCTGGTGCGTCGGCGCGTCGACGATGATCGGCAGCAGACCGTTCTTGAGCGCGTTGTTGCGGAAGATGTCGGCGAACGACGTACTGATGACGGCCCTGAAGCCGAAGCCGGTCAGCGCCCAGGGCGCGTGCTCGCGCGAAGAGCCGCAGCCGAAGTTGTCGCCGGCCAGCAGGATCTGCGCGCCCTGCGACTCAGGCTTGTTGAGCACGAAGTCCGGGTTCGGTGAGCCGTCTTCAAGGAAGCGCCAGCTGTGGAACACGACCTGGCCCAGGCCGTTCTTGTCGGTCACCTTCAGGAACTGGGCCGGGATGATCTGATCGGTGTCGATGTCGTTGATCGGCAGCGCGACCTGTCGGGAAGTGAGCGTGGTGAATTGAGCCATATCTCATTGGCGATTGGGTATGGATGATGGGCGCTTGAGAGGCTCAAGCGCTCATCATCCATACCCAATGACTAGATGATCGTTCGGACATCCGCAATCGCGCCGGTGAGCGCGGTGGCGGCGGCGGTGAGCGGCGAGGCCAGGAAGGTGCGCCCGCCCTTGCCCTGCCGGCCTTCGAAGTTGCGGTTGCTGGTGCTGACCGCGTACTGGCCGGGCTGAAGCTGGTCGCCATTCATGGCGATGCACATCGAGCAGCCGGCCTCACGCCACTCGGCGCCGGCTTCCTTGAAGACCTTGTCGAGGCCTTCCTGCTCGGCCTGCTTCTTCACATCCTGCGAGCCGGGCACAACCATCACACGCAGGCCAACGGCCACCTTGCGGCCCTTGAGCACGTCCGCCGCGAGGCGCAGGTCCGAGATGCGCGAGTTGGTGCACGAGCCGATGAAGACCACGTCGACCTTCTTGCCGAGCAGCGCCTGCCCGGGGCGCAGGTCCATGTAGTTCAGGGCCTTCTCGAGCGCGAGCTTCTGGTTGGCGTCGCCCAGGTTCGCGGGGTCGGGCACACGGTCGGTGATGCGCATGCCCATGCCCGGGTTGGTGCCGTAGGTGATCATCGGCTCGAGCGCGGCGGCGTCGAGCGTGATCGACGAGTCGTAGGTCGCGCCCTCGTCGGTGGGCAGCGCCCGCCAGCGCGCCACGGCCGCGTCCCAGTCGGCGCCCTTCGGCGCGAATTCGCGGCCGGCGACGTACTCGATCGTGGCGTCGTCAGGCGCGACCATGCCGGCGCGCGCCCCGCCCTCGATCGACATGTTGCAGATCGTCATCCGCTGTTCCATCGTCAGGCCGCGGATGGCGCTGCCCGTGTACTCGAAGACGTAGCCGGTTCCGCCGCCGATGCCGATCTTGGCGATGAGCGCCAGGATGATGTCTTTCGACGACACGCCGGCCGCCAGTTGACCATCGATCCGCACTTCGCAGGTCTTGGGCTTGCGTTGCAGCAGACATTGAGTGGCAAGCACCATCTCGACCTCGCTGGTGCCGATGCCGAAGGCCAGGGCGCCGAACGCGCCGTGAGTGCTCGTATGGCTGTCGCCGCACACGATCGTCATGCCGGGCTGGGTCAGGCCGAGCTCGGGCCCGATGACGTGCACGATGCCGCGATGGGCCGAGTGCATGCCGTATAGCTGCACGCCGAACTCTTTCGTGTTGTCCTCGAGCGTCTTGATCTGATGCGCCGCCATCTGGTCCATGATCGGCACGTCGAGCGGCGTGGTCGGGATGCCATGGTCCATGGTGGCCACGGTCCGGTCGGGCCTGCGCACCTTCAACCCGCGGCTGCGCAACCCCGTGAACGCCTGCGGCGACGTCACCTCGTGCACCAGGTGCAGGTCGATATACAAGATCGCCGGCGAGTCCGGCTCCTGGGCGACGACGTGCGCGTCCCAGATCTTCTCGAATAACGTTTTTGCCATCGATACCTCAAGCGATTTGCGATTGGTGATGGGTGATCTTCTCCAGGTCCGAAGGAAATCACCAAGCGCCAATCACCAACGATTAGTCTCCCCCGCGCGAGGTGACGAGCACCTTGTTGAGCGCGGAGAGGTAGGCTTTGGCGCTCGCGACGATGATGTCGGTGTCGGCGCCGTATCCGCCGTACGAGCGTGTGCGCTCGGTCTCGGCGTAGGTCATGGTCTTTCCGGGCAACTCGTTGGCCGAGACGCGCACGGTCACTTCGCCGACGGCGTCAATGCCTTCGGTGACGGCATGAACGGCGTACTCGAGCAACGTCGCCGGCACCTGGACGATCTGATCGATGGCCTTGTAGACCGCGTCGATCGGGCCGGTGCCGATGGCGGCCACCGCCCGCTTCTGCCCGTCGGGCCCGACCAGGCGCACCGTGGCGGTGGGCATCCCTATCGTGCCCGATGACACCTGCATGTCGTCGAGCTTGTAGAACTCATGCGATTGCAGCAACTCGTCGGAGACCAGGGCCTCGAGGTCGGCGTCGGCGATGAGTTTCTTCTTGTCGGCCATGGCCTTGAAACGCTCGAAGGCCTTCTCGAGATCCGCATCCGACAGCTCGTAGCCCAGCTCCAGCAACCGCGCCTTGAGCGCGTGTCGGCCGGAGTGCTTGCCGAGCACCAGGCGCGTGTTCTGCGCGCCGACGGTCTCGGGCCGCATGATCTCGTAGGTCTCCTGGTTCTTGAGCATGCCGTCCTGATGGATGCCGGCCTCGTGGGCAAAGGCATTCGCGCCCACGATGGCCTTGTTCGGCGGGACGACGATGCTTGTGTAGTTACTCACCAGCCGGCTGACGCGCACCAGATGGGTCGTGTCGATGCCCGTGTTCAGCCCGAAGATCGGGCGCCGGGTTTGCAGCGCCATCACGACTTCCTCGAGCGACGTGTTGCCCGCCCGCTCGCCGATGCCGTTCATCGTGACTTCGATCTGACGCGCGCCGCTGCGGATGCCGGCCAGGGTGTTGGCCGTCGCCAGGCCGAGGTCGTCGTGGCAGTGCGTCGAGAGGATGACGTTCTCGATGCCTGGCACGTTCTCGACGATGCCACGGATGAGCGCCCCGTACTCGTCGGGCGTTGTGTAGCCGACCGTGTCGGGGATATTCAGGGTGGTCGCCCCGTTCTTGATGGCCTGTTCGAGGACGACGTACAGGAACTTGGGGTCGCTGCGGCCAGCGTCCTCGGGGCTGAACTCGATGTCCTGGCACAGGCTGCGCGCGTACGCGACCATGTTGACGACGCGGTCGACGACTTCCTCGGGATCCATCTTGAGCTTGTACTTCATATGGATCTCGGAGGTCGCCAGGAAGGTGTGGATCCGCGGCTTCGGCGCGTCCTGAATGGCCTGCCAGGCCTTGTCGATGTCGCCCTTGTTGGCGCGGGCGAGCGAGCAGATCACAGGCGCTTCGCCGCGCGGCCCGGTCATCGAACCGACTTCGCGCGCGATGCGGCGGATGGCCTCGAGGTCGTCGGGCGACGCTGCCGCGAAGCCGGCCTCGATGATGTCGACGCCGAGCCGGGCCAGCGCCCGCGCGACCTCGATCTTCTCGGACGAGGTCATGCTCGCCCCCGGCGACTGTTCGCCGTCTCTCAGCGTGGTGTCGAAAATGCGGACGTAGTTATTCATAGTCTTGTTGTCCAGTAGTCGAATAGTCGGGTAGTCCCTGTCAGGCCGACTGGCGTGATCGATTGAGATAGCCGATCAAGGCATTGATAAGCCGTTTGACATCGTTGGCCTTCACATAGATCTGATCGAAGCATTCCTTGTCGATGTACGCCAGGTCCAGCGCCAAATAGCACTGAGATTGCAACTCGCTGGCAGACCGACGGGCGATTTTGAGGTAGCGGACGAATTCGGCATCCGAGCCGCTTTCGAAACCCTCAGCAATGTTGTGCATGCCCCAACCCGCGGCTCGTTGGATTTGGTCCTTCAAGCCATAGTCCCTGGCGAATGCCGCCGCGCCGCTGGCAGCGTAGACCAAGCGGGCCAACTCGCGGCCCGCCTGCCACGACTGAACGTCCTCAAGTCGCTCGATCTTCATCCGCCCCCTTCGGATATCGAAGGACTACCCGACCACCTGACTACTCGACCACCTGACTATCCCTGCTCTTCCGGCTTCACCTTGACCGGGTTGAGGAAGGGCATCATGTCGCGGAGCTGTTCGCCGACCTTCTCGATGGTGTGCTCCTGGCCCGCCTTGCGGGTGGCGTTGAACCAGGGACGCCCAACTTCGTTTTCGGCGATCCACTTGTTGGCGTACGTGCCGTCCTTGATCTCGTCGAGCATCTTCTGCATCTCGCCGGTCGTCTCCTCGGTGATGATGCGCGGGCCGCCGGTGTAGCTGCCGTGCTCGGCCGTGTCGCTGACCGAGTAGTGCATGTAGTTGATGCCGCCGCGGTACATCAGGTCCACGATCAGCTTGAGTTCGTGCAGGCACTCGAAATAGGCGATCTCGGGCTGGTAGCCGTTCTTGACGAGCGTCTCGAAGCCGGCCTTGACCAGCGCGCTGACGCCGCCGCAGAGCACGGCCTGCTCACCGAACAGGTCGGTCTCGGTCTCTTCCGAGAAGGTGGTCTCGAGGACACCCGCGCGGGCGACGCCAAGCGCCTTCGCATACGACAGCGCCAGCGCCTTGGCCGAGCCGGAGGCGTCCTGATGGACGGCCAGCAAAGCCGGCGTGCCCTGGCCGTCGACGTAGAGCTCGCGGACGCGGTGGCCCGGCGCCTTGGGCGCGATCATGCTGACATCGACGTCGGCCGGCGGCACGATCGTGCCATAGCGGATGTTGAAGCCGTGGCCGAACATCAGGGTCTTGCCCTTGCTCAGGTTCGGCGCGATCGACTCGGCGTAGATCTTGGGCTGCTTGGTGTCCGGCGCCAGGATCATGATCACGTCGGCCCAGGCCGAGACCTCGGCCACCGACCCGACGGTGAGTCCGGCGGCTTCAGCCTTGGCGCGGCTCGTGCTGCCGGCGGCGAGGCCGACCCGCACATCGACGCCACTGTCCTTCAGGTTGAGCGAATGCGCATGACCCTGCGACCCATACCCGATCACGGCCACTTTCTTGGCCTGAATAAGGGCGAGATCGGCGTCTTTGTCGTAGTAGATGTTTGCCATGGTTCCTCAGTAAGAATTGGCGATTGGATATGGGCCATTGGCTGTTGATGACTCAAGCGCCAATGGCCAGCATCCAATGGCAGTTGATTAGACGGACATGACGGCGTCGGAAGCCGATTGCTCCACGGCGCTCGTGACAATGCGCGCTGAGACGGTCGGCGGCTGCTCGCTCGTGACGTCTGCGCCGCGGCGCATCGCGACCACACCGGTGCGCACCATCGACAGGATGCCGAAGGGCCGCAGGACGTCGCAGACCTTGGTGATCTTGTCCTCGGAGCCCGTGATCTCCATGATCAGGGCCCTGTCGTCGACGTCGACGACGCGCGCGCGGAACACCTCTGCCAGCTGCAGCACCTCGGTGCGATTGCCCGAGTTCACGGCTACCTTGATCAGCGCCAGGTCACGCACAACCGACGGGATGTCGGTGATGTCGTCGACGCGCAGCACGTTCACCAGTTTATACAGGTTCGATTCCACGCGCCGGGCGCCGACGTCGTCGGTGTCGGTCACGATCGTCATGCGCGAGACGCCTTCTTGCTCGGTGCGCCCGACCGTCAACGAGTCGATGTTGAAGGCGCGACGTCGAAACAACGAGGCCACCCGGTTCAGCACGCCGGGTTTATCTTCCACGTAAGCTACCAGGATGTGTTTCGCCATGGTCAGTATCCATTGGCCATTGGTCATCGGAGACGGGCCGTTCATTTGCCAGTCACCGATCACTCAACAGCGAATCATTTCGGCAGTTCCCAGTTATCCTCGCCATCGCCCTCTGCCAGGATCGGTGCCACGGGCTTGGGGCGGCGGATCATGTTGTCGAGGTCGGCGCCGGCCGGCACCATCGGGAAGACCGCGTCTTCCTTCTGGACCCGGAAGTCGATGATCACGGTGCCGTCATGCGCCCGGGCTCGATGGACAGCGTCGGCGACCTGGCTGCGCTCGGTGACGCGCAGGCCGAGCAGGCCGTAGGCCTCGGCCAGCTTGACGAAGTCCGGGCTGACCATGGGCGTGGCGGCGTAGCGCTTGTCGTAGAAGAACTCCTGCCACTGGCGCACCATGCCGAGGTAGGCGTTGTTGATGATCGCGACGTTGACCTTGATCTTTTCCTGCACGATCGTGGCCAGCTCCGCGAGCGTCATCTGGAAGCCGCCGTCGCCGGCGACCACCCAAACCTCGCGCTCGGGCTTGGCGAACTTTGCGCCCACGGCGGCCGGGAGCGCAAAGCCCATCGTGCCCAGACCGCCGGAGGTGATCAGGGTGCGCGGGCGCTCATGGCGGAAGTACTGGGCCTCCCACATCTGATGCTGGCCCACGTCGGTCACGACGATCGGGTCAACGTCCTTGGTGATGCGCCAGATGTCGTTGATGACATGCGCGGCATACAGTTCGCCGTTGTCGGGCAGCGCCTGGATGTCGCGCACTGCAGCGTCGCCTTTCAGTTCCTTGATCGTGTTGACCCACTCGCTGCGGTCGACCGCCTTGATCCCGGGGCCGATCTCCTCGAGCGTGGCGTTCAGGTCGCCGATCAAAGCTACGTCGACGCGCACGTTCTTGTTGACCTCGGAGGGATCGATCTCGCAGTGGATCTTCTTGGCGTTGACGGCGTAGGTCTTGAGGTTGCCGGTGACGCGGTCGTCGAAGCGCATGCCGAACGCCAGCAGCAGGTCCGCGCGCTGGATCGCCTGGTTGACCCAGGCCTCGCCGTGCATGCCCATCATGCCCAGGTTGAGCGGATGCGCCGCCGGGATCGCGCCGATGCCGAGCAAAGTCATGGCCACCGGGATCTGGGCCTTTTCGGCGATCTGCAGCACGAGGTTGCTGCTGTTCGACTTGATGATGCCCTGGCCGGCCAGGATCAACGGGCGCTTGGCCTGGTTGATCAGGTCGAGCGCCTGCTCGAACTCGTCGGGCAAGGCATGCAGGTCGGGCCGGTAGCCGGGGAGGCGCGGCGTCGCGGCGTCCCAGTCGTACTCGGCCGTAGACTGCTGGGCGTCCTTGGTGATATCGACCAGCACGGGGCCTGGGCGGCCGCTGCGCGCGATGTAGAACGCCTCGCGCAGGGTGCGCGCGATCTCATCGGCGCGAGTGACCAGGTAGTTGTGCTTGGTCACGGGCAGCGTGACGCCGGTCACGTCGGTCTCCTGAAAGGCGTCGGTGCCGATCGCCTTCGAGCCGACCTGGCCCGTGATGCACACCATCGGCGACGAGTCCATCATGGCCGTGGCGATGCCCGTCACCATGTTGGTCGCGCCCGGGCCAGAGGTGGCGATGGCGACGCCGACCTCGCCGCTGGCGCGGGCGAAGCCGTCGGCCATGTGCGTGCCGCCCTGCTCGTGGCGCACCAGGACGTGGTGGATGTCCGGGTACTTGGTCATCGCATCGTAAGTCGGCAGGATCGCGCCGCCGGGATACCCGAAGACGGTCTTGACGCCCTCACGACGCAGCACTTCCCAAACGATTTCCGCGCCGGTCAACTTCATGGTCGCCTCCAAACAGTTGGTGAGTGTGCGATCAGGGGAGTGAGTGACTCTGCAATCACCCACTCCTCCGATCGCTCAGTCGCTCAATTCGTAATCGCCCCTTCCGAAGAGGAGCTCACGCTTCTTGCATACTTGGCCATCACGCCGGTGGTGTACCGCGGCGTGGGGGCTTTCCAGGCGGCCTTGCGGCTGGCCGCTTCGGCCTCGCTCAGCTCGACGCTCAGCCGCCGCTCGGCCACGTTGATTTCGATCACGTCGCCGTCCTTGATCACACCGATCAGGCCGCCGCGCGCCGCCTCGGGCGCGATGTGACCGACCGAGATGCCGCGGGTGGCGCCCGAGAAGCGGCCGTCGGTCAGCAGGGCCACCTGGTCGCCCAGGCCGGCGCCCGCGATCGCGGCCGTGACGCCGAGCATCTCACGCATGCCAGGGCCGCCCTTCGGCCCCTCGTAGCGGATGACGACGACGTCGCCGGCCTTGATGGCGTTGGCCGTGACGGCCGCCATCGCATCCTCCTCGCAGTCGTAGACGCGTGCCGGGCCCTTGAACTGGTGGACGTTGCTGGCCGAGATCTTCATCACCCCGCCCTCTTCGGCGAGATTGCCGTGCAGGATGGCCAGGCCGCCATGTTCCTTGAGCGGTTTTTCAACTGTGTAAATGACGTCTTGGGAGGGGGTTTCTTGGGCGGAGGCGCAGGCTTCGGCGATCGTTTGTCCGGTGACGGTGGGACAGTCGCTGTGCAGATACCCGCCAGCCACCAGACGTTTCATCACCAGCGGGATGCCGCCGGCCGCGTGCATGTCGGCGGCCATGTACTTGCCCGCCGGCTTCAGGTCCGCGATCACGGGCGTGCGCGCGCTGATCGCGTCGAAGTCATCGATGTGCAACTCAACGCCGGCTTCGCGCGCCAGCGCCAGCAGGTGCAGCACAGCGTTGGTCGAGCCGCCGGTCGCGGCCACCGAGGCGATGGCGTTCTCGAAGGACTTGCGGGTGAGCATCTGGCTGGGGCGTTGATCGCGCTTGACCATCTCCATCACCAGCCGGCCGCACTCGAAGGCCACGCGGTCTTTCTCGGGATCAGTCGCCGGGACGCTGTTGAAGCCGATCGGCGAGAGGCCCAGGAACTCCATCACGGTCGACATGGTGTTGGCCGTGAACTGCCCGCCGCAGGCGCCGGCGCCCGGGCAGGCGTTGTTCTCGATGCCCATGTACTCTTCTTCGCTGATCCGCCCGGCTGTGAAAGCGCCGACGGCCTCGAAAGTGTCCTGCACCGTCAGCGACTTGCCCTGATAGTGACCGGGGTTGATCGAGCCGCCGTAGAGGGCCAGGGCCGGGATGTCGACCCGGGCCATGGCCATCATCACGCCCGGGTTGGTCTTGTCGCAGCCCGAGATGCAGACCATGCCGTCGAAGTGGTTGCCGCGCGCCACAAGTTCGATGCTGTCGGCGATGACTTCACGGCTGATGAGCGAGGCCTTCATGCCCTCGACGCCCATCGTGATGCCGTCGGAGATCGAAACGGTGTTGAACTCCATCGGAGTGCCGCCGGCCGCGCGGATGCCTTCTTTGATCTTGGCCGCCAGTCGGCGCAGATGGAAGTTGCACGGGCCGATCTCGATCCACGTGTTCGCGACGCCGATGATCGGGCGCCGCAGGTCCTCGTCGGTGAAGCCGACGGCCTTGAACATGGCGCGGGCGGCGGATCGGTTGACGCCCTGGGTGACGACTTTGCTGTTCCGATTCAATTCCGACATACTCACTCCGAGTGCCGGCCTGGCCGGCGTGGATTAACCAAAGAGGCCGCCCTGGGTTGGGCGGCCTCTGCGTGTTTCCTGTGCTTGCGCTTATTTGCGCTTGACCCTGACAGGCTCCGTCGCCAACCCAACCGGGAATAGGTCCTTAATCAGGACCTCAATAAGTACGACGAGGATAATGCCCAGGGCCAAAATGGCTGTCATGTGTGCGTCAAGAGACTATAACTCAGCGGTGGGCAATTACACTAGAAAGATTGCCGGAGAGCACCGCCAAGTACTTGGTCATTGTACACAGTCGACCTTAACGAGGCAGCCACTGGGGCTTGACCCGTGCGCGCCTTGCGCCTCAGCAAGCCTATTCAGGCGCGAAACTCGCGCGATTCGCGGCCCGATGAGCGACCGCGATCAGGCCCGCACGTGGTAGTCGCCGGTCGCGACCCACTTGTAGGTGGTCAGTTCGCGCAGGCCCATCGGGCCGCGCACGTGGAGGCGCTGGGTCGACACGGCCACTTCGGCCCCGAGCCCCAGCTGGCCGCCGTCGTTGAAGCGCGTGCTGGCGTTCCAGAACACGGCCGAGGAATCGACTTCGGTCACGAACCGGGCGGCATTCGCGACATCCTCGGTCAAGATTCCGTCCGAGTGGTTTTGGCTGTGGGCAGCGATGTGGTCCATGGCCTCGTCGAGCGTGTCGACGACCTTGAGCCCGAGGACGAGCGACATCCACTCCGTGTCGAAATCGTCTGGGCCGGCGGGCAACACTGCGGCGTCTTTGACATCGCCGAGGTGCGCCAGGGCGCGCGGCTCGGCGCGGAAGGAGACGCCGAGCGGGGCAAGCGCCGCGACGATGCGTGGCAACACTCTGGCCGCCACGTCGCGATGGACAAGCACGGTGTCGAGCGAGTTGCACACCGACGGTCGTTGCGTCTTGGCGTTCGCGATGACCGGGATGGAGCGGTCCAGGTCGGCGCTGACATCCACGAACAGGTGGCAGACTCCCACCCCGCCGACGATCACGGGCATGCGCGCATGTTCGCGGCAGAGCTTGTGCAGCGCGGCACCCCCGCGCGGGATGATGACGTCGACGACATCGTGCATCTGCAACAGCTCGAAGATGCGCTGCCGATCGGTGTCTTCGATCAACTGAATTGCGTCTTCGGGCAGCCCGGCAGCTGCCAGCGCCTCACGGACGACCGTCATGAGGGCTATGTTGGAACGCAAGGTTTCGGATCCGCCGCGCAGAATGGCGACGTTCCCGGTCTTGATCGCCAGCGCAGCCACGTCGATCGTGACGTTCGGCCTGGCCTCATAGATGACGCCCAGGACGCCCAGCGGGACGCGTTGCCGGTGGACACGCAGACCGTTGCCGAGGACCGTGGTGTCGAACGACTCGCCAATGGGGTCGGGCAACGAGATCAAGGCGCGAACGTCTGCCGCGATGCTGGCCAGCCGGGCCGGTGTCAACGTCAGCCGGTCAACCAGCCAGGGCTCCCTGCCAGCTTCACGCGCCGTGGCCACGTCCTCGGCATTGGCCGCCAGCAGCCTCGCACTCTCACGTTCGAGGGCCCCGGCCAGGAACTGGAGCGCCGCATCTTTGGTCTTCGTCGGAGCCGTCGCCAGGTGTCGCATGGCCGAGCGGGCATAGCGACCAATCTCGGGCAGAGAACGCGTGGTGGTCATCAAGCTCGTCATGGACCAATCTTACCCGGTTTCGGGCGGGCTCATCTGGCGTCCGACCGCTGGACACATCCGATGCTATGTCCGGTTAGGGTCAGAAATCGACCAAATCCTTGTACAAAGGTATACCAACAGTATTGTGGTTTCGACGGGCCGCTCCTATACTTTTTTCGTGTCCGCTCGCTTTCAGCTCGCTCAAGCAAATGTTGGCCGTTTCCGAACGCCCCTGGATGACCCCAGCCTCACAGAGTTCGTCGCCCAACTCGAACCTATCAACGCTGCTGCGGACCGGGCGCCTGGATTCGTGTGGCGACTGAGGTGCGACGGCGGCAGCGCCACTGACATCCGTGCCTTCGACGACGAACGGATCCTGATCAATCTGTCGGTCTGGGAGTCCCTGTCTGCACTCCAGCACTACACCTACGACGGTCTGCATGCGACCGTCCTGCGCCGAAGATCCGAGTGGTTCGAACGGGTCAACAACGAGTTCGTGGTGCTCTGGTGGGTGCCCGCGGGGACGCATCCGGCCGTCACCGCCGCGCGTGAACGCCTGGAGCACCTGGGCAACCACGGCCCATCGCCCTACGCCTTCACCTTTGCGCGCGCCTTCCCGGCGCCCGAGTAGATCTCACGACCGGTAACCGAGGGCATCGAGCACCCGGCTGGGGTCCTGCCCTGGCCACAGGTCGAACGTATACCCACCGCGCCCATCGCGGTCGACGATCAACTCGCTCGCTTCGGGGATGACGCAGTGCTTGGCCCCACCGGACCCGCCCAGCATCTCCTGATACGCGCCGATGCTGAAGAACCCGATATAGAGGTCTCGGGTTTCGATCGGCAGATATAGCGGCGAAGAACTCACCAGCGGCGGATAGACGTCGTCGCTGTCGCACGTGATCCCGCCCAGTTGCACGCGCCGGAAGGGTTTGTCGAGATGATTGAGGGGCAGGACGATGAAATGTTCGTCCAGGCCCCAGATGTCGGGCATCGAGCTCATGATCGAGCCGTCGATGACGTACCAGGGATACGGCGAGCCGTTGTCCTTGGCGGCGATCACTTTGAAGAAGTGTGCGCTATGCTCGGAGACTGTGTAGCGGCCGAACTCACCCAGGACGTCCGGCGGCGGCACCTCGAATCGGGTGCAGAGATCCTGCAGGGTGTGGAGCAACCGCCGGGCGAAGTGGCCATAGTCGAAGGCGAAGTCCAGCGTCAGCCCGGCCGGCACACCGCCGCCGAAGTCGAAGATGCGCAGCGTCGGGATCCGCCGACGCAGATGCGCGTAGATCTCGATCGGTGGGGTCAGGCGTGCCACAAACTCTTCTTCATCGACGATCTGGCTGCCCAACATGGCGTGATACAGGATCGGCTCGAGGTTCGGCGCCGCCGCGATCTGGTCGGCCGCCGTCCAGATGTCGCCCAGATTCATGCCGAAGCGCGAGTTGGCATGTTCCATCTCCGCCATGTCGGTGTGTTTGCCATAGCTCTTCTGGCGCAACCCGACCTGCAGGCGCTGGCCCGACTCGATCAGCGGCTTCAGTTCGGCCAGATCCTCAACGATGCAGACCGTATTGGCATGATCGCGGCTGAATTTCAGGATCTCATCGACGTAGCGCGAACCGGCGCCTTTGAATCCGTTGCAGATGATCATCTGCTCAGGCTTCACCAATCCACGCGCCCGCATCAGGCGCACGATCTCGAGATCGATCCACGACGTGATCTCGTAGTGAGTGCCCAATCCCAGCGCCGTGCGCACCACTTCTTCCGTGGCATTGGCCTTCGACGTGTAGGCGTAGTGAAAACGACCCGGGTACGCCAGCTCGGCGATGGCCTCGGCGAACACGTTCTGCAGCGCCGTGATCTTTCTGCGGATCATGGGCAGATAGATGAACTCAAGCGGGCTGCCTAGAGCTCGCCCGACCCCCTGGTCGTGCCCGCCGCCCATCACGAGCTGAGCCAGATCGAGGTCTTCGTAGAACAAGCGCCCATTGCGGGCGCTCAGATAATCGTTGAAGCGATGATTCGGAACCGGCGCTGGTTTTTCCCAACCGATGATTGGACGAGTGGGCATGAAGGTCTCCTGGGGAGGTGACAGGTGTCAGGCATCAGTTCACGGCGACGCGATCGATCGCGCCGCGTCACTGAGGTCTCGCTCCGGTCGCCCCTACGGTTTCAACAACAAATCCGCCACCACATAACAATGATCCGAGCTCAGATCGCAGTTGACATGCGCCGCTTCGGCGACGAACTCGTCGGAGTGTAGGACGTAGTCGATGCGGACGAGCGGCACGGGCGGGGTCCATCCGCGCAGGCGGTTGGAGTGCTCGGCTGGCCAGGTGAACCCCGGGCCAAAGCCTCGCTCGGCAAACGCGTCGTTGAGGTCGCGAGTGACGAGCCGATAGCCAGGCGATTGATCGCTCATGTTGAAATCGCCCAGCATCACCCGCGGGCCCTCAGTGGCGCGCACGATCTCGGCCACGGCGGTCAACTGGCTTCTCGGACGTTGATCGTTGATGCCGATCGGCACGCCTCGACGAAACACGATGTCGGGCGACGACGGGTGCATGGCGAAGACATGAACGGGTCGGCCGCCAAGGTCCAGATCCGCTTTGAGATACGCCCGGTTGTCGGGCGTCGGCACGAACTCGGCTCCATTCAGAGGATATCGGCTGAAGAGGCCCGTCGTGGGCGAGGAGAAGTCGAGCGCCTGGTTCGGCCAGCCGGCGGCCAGGCCCTGATTGAGCGCCGGCGCCGTGTCGAAGTTGAGCTCCTCGATGACGAGCAAGTCCGGATCCTCAGTGCGCACCCAGGCCATGACGTCCTGGGCCGACACGCGCCCATCACCGATGTTGAAGGTCATCACCCGAAGCGGCCGACCGCCGACCACCTCGACCGCGGGCTTTGGCCACCAGACGCCGCCATAACGGAAAAGGAATACCGCCGCGAGGACGAGCCCCAGGAACCAGACCCAGATGGTCCGTGAGAAGAGGGCCAGCGCCACGACCAGCACCGTCGCGATAGGGATCAGCCAGGGCAGCGAGGCGTAGGCGATCAGCAGCGGCGCCGGGCCGATGTCGTCGACCGCCTGGAGCCAGACAAGGCCGACGAGCGGCAGCGTGATCCCCAACGCCAGGCCGAGGGCCAGCGAGCTGACACACCCGTTTCGGCGCGAGCGCCGAGACGGGCGATCCCGGTCGGGGGAATCCGCGCGCGGCGGGCGAGCGTTCCGGGCGACGCTCACGCCGTTCGACCCTCGACCAGCGCGGCAGCCTCTGAGTGAGTCGGCAGAGAGGGCACGGCCCCGAGGCGCGTGCAGGCGAGGGCCCCGGCCGCGCAGCCCCAGCGCAACGACTGCTCGAGCGAGAGGTCGCTGGCCAGGCCATAGGCGAGGCCGCCCGAAAACGCGTCGCCGGCCGCCGTCGTGTCGACGACCGACACCGGGAAGGTGGGCACGCGCAGCTCGCCCTCCGGCCCGAGCGCGTACACGCCTCTTGCGCCAAGCGTGATCACCACGGCGTTGGCCCCCTGCCCGCGCAGGGCCTCGGCGGCTGCCCGAATGCCGGCATCATCGGCGACTTCAGCGCCCGTCAGGCGTTTGGCCTCGCCTTCATTGGGCGTGACGAAATCGCATAACGACAACAGCTCGCGGCTCAGGGGCTGCGCCGGCGCCGGGTTGAGCACAACGCGCGTCCCGTTGGCGCGCGCGATCTCGGCCGCGCATTGCGACGTGGCGAGAGGCACTTCGAGCTGCAGGAGCAGCACGTCGGCGCCAGCGATCAGGGTCGACGCGGCTTGGACGTCGGCGGTCGACAGCTGGCCATTTCCTCGCGGCAGGATGCCGATGATGTTCTCGCCGGTCGACTCCGACACCATGATGAAGGCGAGCCCGGTTCCGGCCGCGTCTCGATTGACGTGCTCGGATTCGATACCGGCCTCGGCCAGCGTCGCCACAAGTCGATCACCGTAGCCGTCTGCGCCGACCCGCCCGACCATCGACACCCGCGCGCCCAGCCGGGCGGCGGCCACGGCCTGATTCAGGCCTTTGCCTCCGGCGAACTCGTCGAAGCCTGTGCCGGTCAACGTCTCTCCGGGTGCCAGCAGGCGCGGTACTCGAAACACAAGATCCGAATTGAGGCTGCCGACCACGACGACGCGAGGGTGTGCGTTCTTCATGCGTCCGATGGTAATGCGGTTTCGATGAGGCCGCAAACGTAGCCACGCCGAAGGCCGGTAGGCGGCGCCTGCCGGCGTGAATCAAGACTCGCCGGCCCCGGTCCGAGACTGCACGCCGCGGCCCGTTCTGAGAAGCCGGCGTCGATGGCGGCCGTCGCGCAGCCGAAACGCCCGAGAGCGGCGGCTATAATGTCGATCTCCGCCGCATGATGACGACACCCGATCCTCCTGATCGTGACGAACGCAGCGCTCGCCGCGCCGCACGCCGCCGAGAGCGCGCCAGTTCGCCGGCACTGCGCCTGCCCGCGACGCAGCCTGCTCTGCGCTGGCCGGCCCTCGAATGGCCCGAAGCTGCCACCCAGGCCGAGGCCGTGCATCAGGCCGCGCTCGCCCGCCTGGCCGAGACGGGCATCTCGATCGACGACGTCGATGCGCTGCGCCTGTTCCGAACGGCCGGCGCGCATGTGGATCTCGAGGCAAGGCGTGTGTGGCTGACGCCCGCTGAACTGCGCCAGCACCTGAGTTCGGTCCCGGGCGCCTTCCTGTGGACGGGCCGCCATCCCGAACGCTCGCTCAGGCTTGGAGCCGGCGACCTTGCCTTCGCGATGCACGGCCAGGCCGACCATGTGCTTGATGCGACCCGCGGTCGCCGCGCCCCAGAAGAGGCCGACCTCTTGACCGCCTTGAAGCTCGGCCAGATGCTGGGCTCGATCCATGCCGTGGGTTCGCTCTTCAGCCGAATAGACGGAGCGACTCGAGGCGAGACAGAGCTGCAGTCGCTCGGCGCGGCGTTGTCGCTGACCGACAAGCCCCTGGTGGCGTCTCTGATCGATCGGCCCACCGCCGATGGCCAGCTCGCCCTGCTGGCATCGGTCGTCGACCAAACCCGAGTCACGACGCCGCTGCTGCTCGGCCAGGCTCGCGCGACTGAACCCGGCGGTTGGAGCGCCGACGTGGTGCGTGCAACGCTGATGTTTGCGAGCGGCGGACAGGGCGTGTGGATCGTCCCCGCCGGCTCCCAGCCGGACGAGACGGACGGTTGGGCGCGGCAGCACGCCGACGCCCTGGCGCTTGCCGCGCTTGTGCAGATTGCCCATCCTGGCGCGCCGTTGGTGCTCGGTGGACTGACCGGCGACACGCCCTCGAGTCGGCGGGTGACGGTCGGTCTGCATCTGGCCCGCCGCGTCGGGCTGCCGGCCGCCGTCGACGCCACACCGTCGGCCGATGCGTCAGGAGCCACGGCGGCCACCCAATCGGGCCTGGCACAATGGCCAGCTGTGCTCGGAGGCTGTGCCCTTCTCGCACCGGCGGGGCTGGTGGCCGATGGCGCGGCCTTCTCCTTCGAACAACTGCTGATCGACGCCGAGGCCCTGGCAGCCTTCGGCCACTTCCTGGGCGGCTTTGTGGTCGACGACGCGACCCTGGCGCTCGATGACATCCACGCCGCCGGGCCCGGCGGCCATCATCTCGACACCGCTCATACTCGAGCACGATACGCCGACTCGTTCTTCACACCCTTCCTGGCGGACCGGCTGGCTTACGAAACGTGGGAGTTGGCCGGGAGTTGGGACACAGCCACCAAGGCTCGAGCCTTGTGGCCCGAGTTGCTGGCCTCCTACGAAACGCCGCCACTCGCCGACGCCGCCCGACGAACATTGAATGAAACCTTGACGCGCCTCGGAGCGCGTCCCGTGTGAGAGGATCCCATGACATCGCGTTTTGACGAAATGATCGACCGGCATGGAACGAACAGCATCAAATGGAATCTGTTCGGCGACGACGTCCTGCCCATGTGGGTCGCCGACGCCGACTTCCGTTCGCCAGAGCCTGTCCTCGAGGCCATGCGTCGCAAGGTCGAACATGGCGTGTTCGGCTACGAGATGCCGCCGCAATCGCTGCTGCAGACGGTGGCCGAGCGCATGCAGCGGCTCTACGGCTGGTCGATCACGCCCGCCGACGTCGTTCCGGTTCCGGGAATCGTCACCGGGTTGTTCACGGCGGCGCGGGCCTTCGCCCACGTCGGCGACGGCATCCTCATGCAACCGCCTGTGTACCCGCCCTTCATGATGGCGGCGCGCGACTTCGGGCTGACGGCGGACTTCGCTCCGCTCACCCGGTGCGTCGACGGCCAACGGCTGAGCTACACCATCGACTTCGAGGCCTTCGAGCGGGCCATCACGCCGCGCACCAAGATCCTGATGCTGTGTCAGCCTCACAACCCGACCGGCCAGGTCTTCACGCCTGATGAGATCAAACGTCTGGCCGAGATCGCGCTGCGGCATGAGTTGATCATCGTGTCGGACGAGATCCACTCCGAGTTGATGTTGGGCGGCACGCCCTACGTGCCGACTGCCCTCGCGGCAGCCGAGGCGGCCCAACGCATGGTGACGTTCGTGGCGCCGACCAAGACCTTCAACCTTGCGGGGCTGGGCTGCGGCTTCGCGATCATTCCCAACGCCCGGCTGCGCGCGCAGTACAACGCCGCCGCCGAGGGAATCGTGCCGCACGTCAGCTCGATCAACATGGCAGCGGCCGAAGCGGCCTTCAGCACGGCCACCGACGAATGGCTGGCGGAGCTCCGCGCGTATCTGACCGGCAACCGAGATGTGTTGCTCGAGTTCGTGGCCGAACGCCTGCCCGGCGTGGTCGCCACGGTACCGGCCGCCACGTACCTGGCCTGGCTCGACTTCTCGGCCCTCAACCTGGAGCCCGACCCTTTCAAGTTCATCCTCCAGGACGCCAAGGTCGGCCTCTCGGACGGCGCTCCCTTCGGACCCGGTGGCGCCGGCCATGTGCGCCTCAATTTCGCCTGCCCGCGCGAGCGCCTGATGGACGGGCTCGAGCGGATCGCGAAAGCGGTTGGACGATGACGAATGAGGAAGGACGAAGGTTGAACAGCCGTTCAACCTTTGTCCTTCGACTTTCGTCGTTCGTCCTTCGTCTTTCGTCATCGCTCGGTCTCCACCCACAGCCGCTGGCCGTCGAGGACGAGCGTGATATTGCCGCTTCGGTCGAGGGCGAGCGTCGTGCGACCGATGAGCGCCAGTTCGAGCTCGGGCACCGGCGCGACGGGCAACGAGAGCAGCACGATGACGCGCGGATTGACGGCCACGATCGCGTCGGCCAACGCCAGAGGATCGAGCTCCATCGGCACGATCAACGCCTGCGCGACGTGAAGCCCGTGCGCCTGGGGCGGTGTCGTGATCCACTGCACGCGCGCCGCGCCCCAGTTGAACCACAGGCCCGTGTCGGTTTGTTCGAGGGCCGCGCCGTCGGTGAGATCAAGGCGCGCGGGACCGATCTCGAAAGCCGACCCCGATGCCGCGAGCAGAGGTCGCGCAGCCAGCCATGAGTCTTCGGCCTGCACCTGCGCTGAAGCCCAGACGGTGTCGATGCGATATCGACTCGCGAGATCCGGCAGAGCACCGAGTTGCTGTTCGGCGATCCCATCCAGCAACAGGCCGGTCAGCCGTCTGTCGAACGGCGGCAACTGCGCGTCGAGGGCGCGTGAAGACGCCAGGCCCGGCGGCCCGACGTCGAGCAATACCCGCCCGCCGTCGGGCATCTCGAGCAGGCTCGCCGATCCCGTCCCTAACGCCATGACCGTCAGCCGCACCGTGCCCGGCTCCGGCGAACGCCAGAACGCCGCCCAGCCCCACAGGGCCACGGCCGACGCGCCCGTCAACGCCGTCCACGTCAGCGGTGCACCCAGATCTTTCGGCAGCCACGCGGGCCGGGCCTCGGCTGGCTGGCGGGCGATCCACGTGATCGTCGCGAGCACGATGTAGTAGCCGATCAGCGCCGGCACACCGGGCACGTCGATGGACAGCGAGGCGAGCGGCAGCCGCGAGAACAGGTCGGTCAGCCCGATCGTGTAGGCCGTGAACGGCCAGGCCACCCATGCGAGGGCCTGGCCGAGCGGCAACCAGATCGCGCTCGCCAGCAACGCGATGCCGCCGAGCACCATCACCTGCGGTTGCGGTGGCAGGATCAGGGCGTTGGCCGGGAGCGCGGCCAGCGACAGGTTCTGGAAGTAGAAAAGGATCAGGGGCAGCGTCGTAATCTGAGCCGATAGCGATCCGAACACTCCCTCGCCACCGACATCGGCAACTCGTTCGGCCCACGCCTCCGGCATGACTCGCGCCAGCAACGCGACGCCGCGCTTCTGGAGCGCGTCGGTGTACAGGATCAGGCCGAGCGTCGCGCCGGCGCTGAGTTGGTAGCCCACATCCCACACCACGCCGGGGTCCCAGGCCGCCATGAGCAGACTGGCGATCGCCAGCGCGCGCACGCCGTCGGTGCGCCGGCCGAGTCGCTCGGCGGAGAGCCCAATCACGGCCATGAGTGTCGCACGAACGACGGAGGCGCTGCCGCCCACCAGCCAGGCGTACGATCCCAGCAAGAGGGCCACAAGCGCGGCCGCTTGCCACGCGCGCAACACGCGCCGAGCCAGGCCCAATAGCAGCCCGGATAGGACTGCTACATTAAAACCCGAGATCGCCAGGATATGCGTGGTGCCTGTCGCGCGAAAGCTCAGCGTCAGTTCGGCCGGGATGTTGTTGTCATCGCCAAGCAGGATGCCCTGCAGCAAGGCGGCGTGCGGTTCGGGGAAGAGCTCAGCCAGCCTGTGGCGCGCCGCCATCTTGAGGGTGAGGCCGACGCTCACGAAGTCCCATCCGCCGCCAGCGCTCACCCAGGTCACCTCGGCCGGCTGGGCCATGACCTGCACGCCCTGGCGTTCGAGGAAGGCTCTGTAATCGAAGTCGGCGAAGCTCGGCGGCGCCTGCAGGTCGCCCAGGATCGACACGGCGTCGCCATACGCCCAGACGCCCGACCCGGCTGCAGCCAGCCTCTCGGTCGACAACGGTGGCGCCGTGACGATCACCCAGCCGGCTACCGCGTGCGGCGTCCCGTCGGCTGTGGTCAGCGACGTCACCCACACCCGCAGACGGGTGCGATCGCCGCGCGCGTCAGGCTCGGCCCACACAGTCCCCTCGAGCGTTGCGCCACGCGCGCCGATGAAGTAGGCCGGCTGATCGGGTCGTGGCACGCCGGGCGCTGCCCACGCGGTTCGCGCGCCGCCGAGCGCCAGCATCGCGCCCAAGAGCGCCGCCCGGCGCCCGCGCGTCGCCGCCGCGATCACGGCACACACCGCGAACAGCGCGAGCCAGGCCCAGGCTTCCACCGGCGCAAACGGCGCGATGACGCAGCCCGTCAGTGCCGCCAGACTCAGCCAGATGATGAGCGTTGCGCGATCCTGCACGCATCAAGCGTACGGCCGGAGGAGGTTGTCGGGATCCTCAAGGAGTCCAGCCGGGTGACGTAGGACGAATGACGAAGGACGAAGTGAACACGGCCATCAGCGTCTGCCGTCGACGGCCACCCGGGCCCATGTCATGCGGAGCGCCCGCCGTGCTGCGCCGAATGGCTCCTTCATTGAACGAGTCAATCCTTTGTGCGAGGTTGGGTGCTGTGGATGACGCGAACGAAGCGTGGCTCTCCCGGGATGTGATGGACTTCAGCGGCTGCGAGTGGCACCTGTGAAGGGCCGTTCGATTTCCGTCATTCGTCAATCGTCATTCGTCGTCCGCAGTCGCAAGGCCCGTGTCACTTGAGGAACTGACGGCGCAGCCAGTCGAGCGCGGGACCGAGGTCGAGGCGTTGGGCTTCGGCGACGAGTTGGGGAACGGCGTCGATGTCATCCAGCGGGATATTGGTGTCGAGGCGCGGATTGAGGCGCAGGTAGCGCGGGCCGAGCAGGTGCGCGGCCTGATAATCGACGACGTCGACGCCGCCCGAGATCATGATGTCGATGATCGGCCGGGCCCACTGCGAGAGGCCCCAGTCGGCGCTCTGTTCGGTCAGGTACTGTGGCGACTTTCCGGTTCCGATCGAAAGCAGTGCGATGTCTTCGAGGCGCACGCGTCGCGTCGCCCCAGACGAGCCTTCGGCTCGAGCACGCAGCACCGCCGTGCTCAACGCCTGCGCGATCGCGCACATGGCCGGGTTGTTGGCCACCACGCCGCCATCCACATAGCCTTGATAGACGGGGAAGAAGGTCGGCGCCGCGGTCGAGCGCAACGCCACGTCGACGATTCGCTCCGCGCCGTCCGATTCGGGCCCCGGGAAGTTCTCGAAGAACTTGGGCTTCCAGGTGCGGAAGGCCGCCGGATCGTAGGCGTCGTTGTCGAGATCGAAGCTGGCCACGAGGACGCGCGCCGGCAGATCGCGCAGGCGGCGATCGCCGAAGTACTGCACGAGCAAACGCTTGAAATTCGTGTTGCCGTATTGGGCGCCGATCAGGTTGCCAACGTCACGGACGTTGTCGATCGCGGTGTCGGCGAACACGTCGCGGCCGTGCGCGACGTACAGGTCGACCAGCTTGTCGGGCGAGAGCGACGCCGCCAGCCCGAGGGCCAGCACAGCCCCCGTCGACGTTCCCGCATACAGGTCGATGGCGCCCAGCAGCCCCGGCTCCTCGCGCGTCAAACGCGACAACAGGACCGCCGTCAGCACGCCGCGGATGCCACCACCGTCGAGGGACAGGATCTGATACCGTGACACGTCGTTGCTCCGCCTCGTATTGTACAGAGGCCGTGGCGGGCGGGCCAGCAGATCGGCCGGCGCGCTCGCGCGATCGGCGCGAAGGGACCAACGAACTGTCCTACACGAATCGAGCCAGGCCTGCTCAAGAGTCGCGCAAGCGCTTCTTGAGGTGCTCGCTCTTCGCGGCGAGCCAGAACGGATTGGCGAGGTGGTCGGCGTGAGCCCGCCCGGCGGTCAGCAGCGAAGCAAGGCGTTGGCGAGCATTCAGGGTGATGGGAAAGATCTTCGAAAATCTGAGCGTTTCCTGGCTCTGAGGAAAGAAGAGGACCTCGACGTCCTCGGTCGTCGACAGCAGCGTCAGGGCATGCCGATCGTCGAGGTTGGCCGGGTCGAGCCACGTTTCAAGCACGGTTGGCTGAACCAGGACGCCCGAGAGCCAGAGTTGCAGTTCCAGCACAGCGCCCGTGTCGTAGCAGGTCAACTCGCTGCGGAGGTCGATGGGCTGCGCGCCAAGATGCTCCGGCGCCGTCGTGCGGACGACCATCCACACCTGGCTTTCTTCTGCGGCTAGAGCCAGGCCGCCCGGATTCAACATCGACAGCTTGTCGCGCACCACAGGTGGGACGAGAGAACGAGTCATAGGCAATGGTATCGGCGGAGCCGTAAGCCCCGACCCAACTCCAAAACGATAAAGATAACGATCACGGGATCCGCAAGACACTATCGCGGATCCCGTCTCGAACGCGGCTATTTTACTCGGCCTGACGATCGGACGATATAGCCCTGCCGTCACGGTGTTTGGCGAACAGCCGACCCGTCAAGGCGCCGGATAGCCCCCGCCGCCGCCACCACCAGGGCCAGGGTAACCGCCCGGCGGCTGCGTGGGAGGAACCTCTGTCGGGGCCGGAACCGAGGTCGGATCTGGTTGTCCAGGCCCAGGGTACCCGTCGCCGGGAGCCGCAGTCGGCTGGACCGGGGCGGTCGTCGGAGGAACGTCGGTGGGCGCGGCTACAATCGGCGGCGTTGTCGGCTGGACGACGTCGTCGGTATGCGCCGTTGCCGTCGGCAGCGCACAGTCATCCGAACAGGTTGGTGTCGACGATGCCGTCGCAGTGGCGGTCGGACGATCTACGACGTGCGGCGTCGCTGTGCGAGGTCGGTTCGTCGGCTTGGGTGTCGGGCTCGCTTCGGCAACCGTCGCGATCGCTGGGGGTGTCGCGCTCGGTTCGCAGGCCGGGTCGGCGCACAGCGACTGAGCCGGATCGATCGCCGAGACCTGTTGGCCAGGCAACTCGCCATCCGTTGACGATGTGGGCGTGACAGCATCGATCAGCGGCACGGGGGATGCCGTGGCGGCCTGACTCGGCGTTTGAGTGGGAGCGACAAGAGGCGCCGGGGCTGTGGCGGTCGAGTTACCGGCCCGTGGAAAATGGAAGGGCGCCTGCCCTGGCACGCAGGCGGTCAGTAGCAGCACAAGGCCGCCCGCCCCAACCATCCGAACCACCCACCCCGTCTTCCTTGACAACGCCGCCATACCGCCTCCACCAAATTACTGACGCTCCTTTCGTTATAACCCCTCTCTAACCATTTCCCGGTTGGCCTCGGCTAGGGTTAGTAAGAGCGGAAAAGGGGCGTGCGCCCTGGCTCTTCGCCTTATTTGTCCTCTGTTTGACATCACTTACGCAAATCGGGTATACTCAACCTTCGTCGGGCCTGTAGCGCAGTTGGGAGCGCGCCTCAATCGCACTGAGGAGGTCAAGGGTTCAACTCCCTTCAGGTCCATGTTCGGGCCCATAGCGCAGTTGGGAGCGCGTCTCAATGGCATTGAGAAGGTCGAGGGTTCAACTCCCTCTGGGTCCACACGTGAAGGGGCGCACGATTGTGCGCCCCTGACCACATCTACAGGCGACGAACGGGAGTAGTAGCTCAGCCTGCAGCGAGTCGGGGATGGTGAGAGCCCGACACCGGCGGTCCAGGCCCGCAGGCGAACTGCATCGCCATGAGCGAACTCACCCGGGAGCCTGGCCGGTCAGCGCCTCACCGCAGCCGGTCACGGGCAGGCCCGTTACAGCCAAGAGAGATGATGCCGCCTGTCGGGCATCATAATTAGGGTGGTACCGCGAAGGCCGCTTCGTCCCTTACAGGATGAGCGGCCTTTTTTATTGGTTATCGATCATTGGTGAGGGGTTATTGGGTCTCCGATAGCCCATCGCCGATAACCCATGACCAATGTCCGGGGGTCGAATGGCAAAGTACGAGCACGGCGCGATCGAGAAGAAGTGGCAGGCGAAGTGGGATGCCGACGGGCTTTACCGGTCGAAGGTCGACTGGAGCCGGCCGAAATACTACGCGCTCACCATGCTGCCCTACCCCAGCGGCGATCTTCACATCGGACACTGGTTCGCGATGACGCCGTCGGACGCACGCGCCCGCTACATGCGCATGAAGGGCTTCAACGTGCTCTTCCCGATGGGCTTCGACGCGTTCGGCCTGCCGGCCGAGAACGCCGCGGTCCAGCGCAACATCCATCCGGCCAAGTGGACGCTGGCCAACATCGAGCGGATGCGCAAGCAGCTGCGCTCGATGGGCGCCATGTTCGACTGGGAGCGCGAGGCCGTCAGCTGCGATCCCGAGTACTACAGGTGGACCGAGTGGTTCTTCAAGCAATTCTACGAGGAGAACCTGGCGTATCGCGGTGAGGCGCTGGTCAACTGGTCGCCGACGCTGCAGACCGTGCTGGCCAATGAGCAGGTCATCGACGGCAAGGACGAGCGCACCGGCCAGCCCGTCATCCAGAAGCTGATGACGCAGTGGTTCTTCCGCTACACGCGCTACGCCGACGAGCTGCTGAACTTCAGCAAGATCGACTGGC
The DNA here is from genome assembly GCA_044226485.1 of Anaerolineales bacterium. Taxonomy (GTDB): domain Bacteria; phylum Chloroflexota; class Anaerolineae; order Anaerolineales; family UBA6663; genus UBA6663. Next base: position 406,297 of record JBGAGY010000007.1, on the reverse strand, counting down.
CCGAGCCCGTGCGGATCATGCAGACCAACTGGATCGGCCGCAGCGAGGGTGCGCGCGTGATCTTCAGCGCCCGGCCCACCGGCGAGCCGATCGAGGTCTACACCACACGGCCCGACACCCTCTGGGGCGCGACCTTCATGGTGCTGGCGCCCGAGCACGATCTGGTCGACGTCCTGACCACGCCCGAGCAGCGCGCGGCCGTTGAGGCCTATCGCGCCGCAGCCGCGCGCGAGACCGAGATCGAGCGCACATCTGAGTCGAAAGAGAAGTCCGGCGTGTTCACCGGCGGTTACGCCACGAACCCGGTCACCGGCAAGCCGATCCCGGTGTGGATCGCGGACTACGTCCTGATCTCGTACGGCACCGGCGCGATCATGGCAGTGCCCTCGGGCGATCAGCGCGACTTCGACTTCGCGCGCAAGTACGGGTTGCCGATTGTGCCCGTCGTAAAGCCGGCAGACTGGCCAGCCGACAAACCCCTGACCGGCGACACCATGAGCGAGGCCTGGGACGGCGCCGGCGTGATGATCAACTCGGGTCCGCTGGACGGCCTGACCTGCAACGGCCAGAAGGGCCGCAAGAACCCGTCGATCGACGCGGCCATCAAGATCCTTGAGGAAAAGGGCGTCGGGCGCGAGGCGGTCAACTATCGCCTGCGCGACTGGCTGATCTCGCGCCAGCGCTACTGGGGCGCGCCGATCCCGATCGTGCACACGCAGGACGGCACCTACGAAGCCGTGCCTGACGATCAGCTGCCGGTGCGTCTGCCCGACGACGTCGACTTCCTGCCGACCGGCCAGAGCCCGCTGCAGCTGCACAAGGGCTTCCTGAACACCGTCGACTCGCAAGGCCGCCCGGCGACGCGCGAGACCGACACGATGGACACATTCATGTGCTCCTCGTGGTACTGGTTCCGCTACCTGAGCCCAAAGCTGACGAGCAAGCCCTTCGATCCCGAAGAGGCAGCGTACTGGCTGCCGGTCGACACCTACACCGGCGGCGCCGAGCACGCGACCATGCACCTGCTCTACGCGCGCTGGTTCGTCAAGGCCATGCGTGACATGGGCATGTTCGACGAGACCATGGACGTCATGCGCGCCCACGGCCGCGATCCCGAGGTGCTGACCTACGGCGAGCCGTTCATGAAGCTGCGCAACCAGGGCCAGGTGCTGGGCGAGGAACGCCCAGGCCACGTGGTCGTGGCACGCGGCCGGTGGGAGGGCCGCAAGCTGTTCGCGGCGGAGGTCAGGGCCGGCACAGCCGCGTTTGTCGATGCGGACGCGGGGGCGACGGACGCGTCACCGGTACTGCGCGGCGAGATCATGAAGCGCACCGAGAACTTGCTGCAGGTGGCGGCCGGAGGCGACGAACTGACGACCGTCGAAGTGCTTCCGGATGCCGCGATCACGATCGAGGGCATCGAGGGCGTCGCGCGCGTCGACCAGCTGAAGCACCATCTGGAAGTGCAGCGCATGTCGAAGAGCAAGGGCAATGTGGTCAACCCCGACGAGTGGGTCGGCCGCCACGGCGCCGACACTGTGCGCGCCTACCTGATGTTCGGCTTCGACTGGCAGAAGGGCGGCCCGTGGGACAGCAAGGGCATTCAGGGCGTCGTGCGCTGGGTCTACGACGTCTGGGACATCGTCACCCTGCATCAGCCGCCGGCTGAAGGTGACGCAACCGCCGAGCGCAACCTGGAGCGGCGCGTGCACCAGACCATCAAACAGGTGCAGGACGGCCTTGAGAACTTCAGCTTCAACGCCGCCATCGCCGGCCTGATGAAGCTGCGCAGCGACCTGAAGGACACGATCAAGGAAAACAAGATCGGAGCCGGTGCGTGGGGCGAAACGATCAAGACCATGCTGCTGCTGATGGCGCCCTTCACCCCGCACATCGCCGAGGAACTGTGGGAGCAGCAGGGCCACGGCTACAGCGTCCACCAGCAGAGCTGGCCGGTTTACGACGCCGCCAAGGCGGCCGAGGCCATGCTGGAGCTGGCCGTCCAGATCAACGGCAAGGTCCGCGACAAGATCGTCGTCGCGCCCGATGCCGATGACGCCACCATTCAATCAGCAGCCCTGGCCACCGAGGGCGCCGTCAAGTACATGGACGGCAAGCCGGCGAAGAAGGTCATGTACGTGAAGGGCCGGCTGGTCAACATCGTCGTATAAGCATTTGTCATTGGTCCTTGGCTATTGAGCTTTCAATAGCCAGGGACCAAGAGCCAATAACCAGCCATGATCGTTCGCAAGGCCACCGTCGCCGACGCCGACGCCATCGGACGCATCCACGTCGAGAGCTGGCGGTCGACGTATGCCGGGATCGTGCCCGACGAGTTCCTGGCGGCGCTGTCGGCTGAGCGGCGCGCCGAGCAATGGCGCGCGGGGCTCGCAAACCCTGAGTCGAGCACGATCGTGCTCGTGGGCGAGTTGAGGCCTGGCGAGGTCGTGGGTTTCGCGGCCTGCGGCCCCGAGCGCGAAGGGCTGGCGTCTTACCCCGGCGAGTTGTATGCCGTTTACCTGTTGAAAGATGCTCAGGGGCGCGGCCTCGGACGCGCGTTGCTCGAGACCGCCGCACGCCACCTGGCCGAGGCCGGCCATGACGCCTGGATGTGCTGGGTGCTGGCCGACAATCCCTCGCGCCACTTCTACGAGGCCATGGGCGGTGTGGCGTTTCAACGGAAGAATATCGACATCGGCGGCCGCAGCCTTGTCGAAGTGGCGTACGGCTGGAAATAAGTATCATTGGGTGATCGGCGCCGACGCGCCTTTCTCTCGATATCGGCGATCACGCTTTCAACCAACCCCACATCCTCAATGGTCCCTACACATCTCGGCCTACACCTGCCCAACTGGACACTGCAGTGGCTGTCTCGGCAGCCGGCGACATTCGGCGATGTCGAATCGCGGATGCGCTGCGCGATCGCGCTGGCTCGCGAAAACGTCAACCAGGGCACCGGCGGCCCGTTCGGCTCGGCGATCTTCGACTCGGCGACGGCCAGGCTGGTGGCGGTCGGGGTCAACCTCGTCGTGAGCCACCAGTCCGCGGTCCTGCACGCCGAGGTCGTCGCCGTGGCGCTGGCGGGCCAGGCGTTGGGCACTCACGACCTCGCGACACGTGGCAGCTACGAGCTCTACGCCAGCACCGAGCCCTGCACCATGTGCCTGGGCGCTACGCTGTGGTCGGGCGTGCGCGCCCTCTACTGCGGTGCCCGCGACGCCGATGCGCGCGCCATTGGTTTCGACGAGGGGCCAAAACCCACCGACTGGCCGGGTGAGCTCGAGAAGCGCGGCATCAAAGTCTGCTGTGACGTGCTGCGAACTGAGGCATTGGCAGTGCTTGAGGCCTACGCCACGAACGGCGGCCCGATTTACAACGGGAGGGCGGCGTAGTCGAGGGGCGAGGGGCGAGAGGCGAGGGGCGAAGGGCGAGAGGCGAAGGGCGGCGATGGTGGATCAGTGATCAATCGTCGCCCCTCGCCCCTCGCACTTCGCCCTTCGCCTCTCGCCCTTCGCCCCTCGCTTTTCGCCCCTCGCTAGTTCGAACGAGCGTAGCCCTCGTCGGAAGGCGTGGAGGGGATCGGCTCGGCGCTGACCACCTTGCGGGACTTCGGCAGGTAGTAGAGGGTGTAGCGCAGGTTCTTGATCGACGCCTTGTGAGCGGCGGGCGTCACAGTGAACTTCTGATTGTTGACGATGTAGTAGTAGTACGTCCGGCGGCTCTTGCCGCTGCCCCGGACCTCGGTCCGCTCGTCGAGGTAGCCCGTGACCGACTCGACGGTGCCCCCAAAGGCCTCGCGCACGCCTGAGATGATGGACGCCAGGATCGCGATATCGATGATCAACAGCACCGCACCAACAAACAGAATCGGGAAATAGTCGGAGCCGTCAATCCGGATCTGGCCCTCACTGAGCCAGTACACGCCGAACCCGATCACCGGCGTGAGCACCAGGATCCCCAGAAAGATCGCCTGGCCGATGACGCTGAAGATCATGCGATTGCGCTGTCGTCCCGATAGCTGCAGCGTTTTGTTGGCGTCGAGATCCTCCGGCGTGAAGTCCAGCGCATCGCGCATCGCCCGCGATAGCTCCTCCTGCTCGTCGTTTGACGTCAGGCTCAAGCTGAGTTTCTCGGCGCTGGCTACGATGTTGACGCCCGTCACATAGAAGAAGCGATAGGCTCCCGGTGTAAGCTCCGTCGAGCCGGGCAGAGACAGGTTCGCGCCCTCGATCTCACCGCGGTAGTTGTTGCGCCGCCAGACCAGGCGGCCTTCGGCTGTTGCCAGAGAGCTCGGCGTCGACATCCGATACCACGTCCACAGATTGCGCGCCCCGCCGAAAAGAAAGCTGCCGCCCAAAACGACAGGAAAGACCAGGAAGATCAACGCGATCCACCACTCCTCGTCGCCCTCCGCGAGCAAACTGACGAGCATGCCGCCTGTCAGCACCAGGAAGACGCCGCCGAACAGGATCCCGAGCACCAGGAAGCCGATGCCGGGCCACAGGTAAGCGGCCTTGAAGGCGTCGAGCTGCTGTGGCGCCAGCTGGCCGTAGCGGTTGGCGGAGACGAAGTCGGGCTGGGTGAGGTCGTAGACGCCGCTGCGCATGGGATAGAGTATGGCCGATCTGGAAGAGACTCCAATGGGCGCCAGACGGCGCCGGAGCTAGAAAGTGCCTGCCGCGCTCGCCGGCATCGACACGGCCCCCATGCCCGCATCCCCGGACAGCGGCTCCATACTGAGGATCCGCTCCGAGCGCGCAAGGTAGAACACGCGGTACGACTGGTTCTCGATTGAGGCCTGATGCGCGGCCTGGCTCACGCGGAACTTCATGCCGCCGATGACGTACGAGTACACGTGCTTCGTCGAGTTGCGGCCGGAACGGACGATCTCCACGGCTTCGATCAGGTTGCCCGAGGTCGTCGCGACTTTGCCCACAAACGCTTCCAACGCCCTGAGGAGGTTACCCACCGTGACGACGATCAGGGCCACCACGTAGACCACGCTCACTACCGGAAGGATGATGGCACGGAGCCCCGTCAGAGCCGACAGGCCGCCCGACAACCAGACGTAGGCCGCGAGCACGACTGCAAACAGCGCGAGGACGCCGAACGACACCAGCACTCCATTGGCGGCGGCCAACAACACGCGCAGGCGTTGATTAAACGACAACTTTAACGCCTGATTGAGCCCCAGGTCGTCGGCATTGAAGTGGAAGACATCCTGCAGGGCCCGCAGGACTTCGGCACGCCCTTCGTCGGCAGACAGGGTGAGCTGGAGCTTCTCGGCGCTGACGATCAGCCTGGCCTCGGGCACGTAGAAGAACCGATACGCGCCCGGCGCGAGCTCCACGGACTTCGGGAGATTGAGCGTGGCGCCTTCCACGACGCCGCGATAGGCACCGCCTCGCCAGCCCAACCGGCCCTCGGCGACGGCTGTGGCACGACCAGACAGGCGGCTCCAGGTCCACAGGCTCCCCAGACTGCCCGGCGCGATGGCAACGGCAAAGATGCCGACGCCGAAGAGCAGCGCCAGCCCGATCAGCCACATGACATTGTTGTTCCCACGGCTGCTGACGGCCTGGCTCAGCGCGACGGCGCCGAACACCGCCAGCATGCTGCATCCGAAAAAGCCGACGAGGCCCAGACCAAAGACCGACGGCCACAGATACATGTTCTTCAGGGCCGACATCTGTTCGGGCGTCAGGCGCCCAAAGCGATTCGAGGCGATGTAGTCGGGGTTGGTCAGGTCGTAGGTTGAGGAGCGCACGCCGTAGTTTTACGCGAGGTCGTTTCCCCATGCAAGTTGGCCACCGCCGCTGGCGGTTCACGAAGCGACTCAGTGCAGACCGGGTCGGGTATGATGGCCCGCCATGAACTATCTCAAGCGACTACGCAGCGCTATCGGGTCCGCCAAAGTGGTGCTCGTCTACACGACAGCCATCGTGCGTGATCGCGCCGGCCGGGTGTTGCTCCAACGCCGAACGGATTTCGAAGCCGACGCCTGGAGCCTGCCGGGAGGCATGCTCGAACTGGGTGAGACGTTGAGCGATTGCGTCCGCCGTGAAGTCCGCGAAGAGACGGGTTACGACTCGCGCGTCACCCGGCTGGTCGGGCTGCAATCCAGCCCGCTGTGGGACGTGCATTATCCGAATGGCGATGAAACCCAGCAGTGGGCCGCGGTGTTCGAATGCCAGGTGATCGGCCCGCCCGGCGTCGCAGACAGCCACGAAACCGCCGGGCTGGCCTGGTTCGAACCTGACACTGTGCCGACGCTCGGTCGACCGTGGTATATCGCCGCACTGGCCGACAGCCGCCGGCCGGGTCAGGCCACCTTCGATCGACCGCGCCCCGGACACGTGTTCAGTGACGGTTCGTACATCATGGATCTTCGCCGTCGGTTCGGCGCCGGCTTTCTGATCACACCCGGCTCAGCAGCGATTATCCTCAACGACGACCATCAGGTGCTTCTGATCCAACGCGCCGACAACGGCAAGTGGTCATACCCCGGCGGCTACATGGATCTGGGCGAGTCGGCGGCGGAGACGGCGATCCGCGAAGGCTATGAAGAGTCGGGTGTCATTTGCGAACCAGAGCATCTGGTCGGCGTCCATACGGGCCCCGACCATCAGGTGACGTACGCCAACGGCGATCAGACCCAGTTCGCCGGGGCCGTGTTCCGCTGCCGCTACGTCTCTGGTGAACCGCGCCCCGATGGCATCGAGACGTTGCAAGCCTGCTGGTTCCCGGCTGACCCACGCGCCCTGCCCGAGCCGATGCACCCGCGCGTCAGGCAGCGCCTGTTGGAGGTGCTGAGTGACCGCCCCGAGGCGTACTTCCTGTGAGCGTCGTCCCGACCAGGAGCGCTCTGTCGAAGGTCTGCCCCCGAACGGACCCGCACCGGCTTACACTGAGGCCAGCCATCTTCCACAGCAACCACGTTGATGGTCGAGAGGCGATGCCACATGCCTCGGACGACTCACAATCACGCCAACGCCCCCTCCTGGTTGACTGAAGCCTCCGATCCCGGCGTTCGCTATCTGGCCCTGCGCGACCTGATCGGGCTCGATTCCGATGAGCAGGAGTTGCAAGACGCCTGCACCCAGGCTCATCGGTTTGGCCCCATCGCGACAGTCCTTGACGCCATGGACGACGAAGGCTACTGGGAGGCCAGTGGTCCGGGCTACAACCCCAAGTACCGCGCGACGGTCTGGTCGGTCATCTTGCTTGCGCAGCTCGGTGCCCGGATCGACGTCGATCGCCGCATCGAACGAGCCTGTTCGTATCTGGTCAACCATGCGCTGACGGAGGGCGGGCAGTTCACGGCGAATGGAGCGCCCTCCGGCACCGCCGACTGCTTACAGGGCAACCTCTGCTGGGCGCTCGTGGAACTCGGCTTTCAGCCGGCGGGCCTCGAACATGCCTTCGAGTGGATGGCGCGCACCGTCACGGGCGAGGGAGTGGGGGCGGCCGGCGCGCGCGAGCCACGGCACTACTACGCTGGCAAGTGTGGTCCAGGCTTCGCCTGCGGTTCGAACAATCGGATGGCCTGTGCCTGGGGCGGCGCCAAGGTGATGCTGGCGTTCGCACGCCTGCCACAGGCGTCTCGAACACCGCTGATCGAACGAGCCATCCAGCGCGGGGCCGAGTTCCTGTTGAGCGTCGATCCAGCCACAGCCGCCTACCCGAACGGCTACGCCGACCACCCCAGCTCGAACTGGTGGAAGTTCGGCTTCCCTGTGTTCTACGTCACCGACATCCTGCAGGTGGTTGAGGCGCTCGTGGGGCTCGGCTTCGGGCAAGACCCGCGCCTCGCCAACGCCCTGGCCTTGATCCGCAAGAAGCAGGACGAGAACGGGCGCTGGGCGCTCGACTACGACTACGGCGGCAAGACCTGGGGCGACTACGGCCAGAAGAAAGCGCCCAACAAGTGGGTCACGCTGCGGGCCCTACGCGTGCTCAAGGCAACGGAAGAGTGAGGAGCGAAGGGCGAGGAGCGAGGAGCGAGGAACGTGAAGCAATTCCTCGCACCTCGCCCCTCGCTCCTCGCCCTTCGTTTTCTCAAGCCAGACTGACCTCATGCAGATCGATCTCGGCCTCGTCGAGCGTGCCCACGCCTTTCGACTGGCAGCCAAGCAGGGTCTTGCGGAAGTTGTTGTTAAGGTCGGCGTTCATGAAGGTCTGGCTGGTGCGGCACGGCAGCATGACGTGCTTGCACATCCAGTAGTCGAGGGTCACCGGGTCCGCGCACAGCCCGACGGTCTTCGTCTGCCTCGCATTCGAGCTGGTGCGGTCGCCATAGCCTGTCCATTCGGCGCACGTGAGATAGAACGTCGGTCTGACGACCTCGGTGATCAGATGCCCGACGGCCTCGCCGACGGACTCGGGGTGCCCGTTGCCATAGCCCACGCTATGGAGTGACGTGCCTTCCAGAAAGCCGATGTGGGTCTTCACGGCGCTGGTCGGACCGGCGTAATCCTGGCTGTTCAGGCTCCCATGGTTGTTGAGCGTGGGCATGAACATCAGGCGCACCTGCGCGCCGGTGTAGGCGCCGTTGGCCCACACGCCGTTCTTGAGATCGACGAGGTGGTCGCTGTAGCTCGAGCGCAGGATCGCGTACGACGGGGAGTAGCTGTTGCCGCTGGCCGTCTCGTAGTCGGGCAGGCGCACCCAGGCGTGCTTGCCGGCCGGCACGTCCGCCGGCCCTGTGGCACTCGTCCAGTTGCCCGACGGATCCGCGTCGGTCATCGGCGCCGCCGTGACGTTGGCGATGCCACGGCCATGGTAGTCGGCGACCAGCTCGAGGTAATTCATGTCGGGCCAGTTGCGCTGCCGGTTGCCGGTTGCCATGTTCCAACAATACGAATCGCCCAGGGTCTCGCTCGGGCTTCGATGGACGTGCTCGGTGAGGATCACCTCGCCGCCGAAGCCGCCAGGCCGCGCGAGGATGACGTCGATCAGGGCCTTGATGCACTGGGTGTGGGTGTAGCCCTGGTTCGGCCACTGGCCGTTCGGCTTGATCACGACCACATCGTCATGATCGACAAAGCGTTCGATGCCGCCGGCCTCGGCAATCACCCGCTGGACGTTCGTGACGGGCGTTCCGTTGCGCACCACATAGAGCGGGCGCGCTTGCGCGGCGCCACGGGCCAGCAGCGGCATGTACACGTGCGTGTTGGTCTGCGCCGTCGCCGGCGCGCCGCCGTTCCGGCGAGCGAAAGCCAACCCCGCCCCACCCAGGGCCGTCAGCATCCCGACCAACGATTGTCGACGTGTGAGCTTTGGCATGTATTTCCCCCTCGTATTGCGCCTATTTTTTGATCAACGGCAGGCGCACATCCTGCGACGGCCATAAGGCATTGACGGATGGATCAGACCAGGCGCTCTGGGCCGTCTGGCTTCGAACCGCGAAGTACAGCGTTCCACCGCCATAGGGCAGCGTGGCCGAGATCGTGTTCTGCCCACCTGCCAGGCCCGAGGCAAGATCCGTCGCGCTGTCCCAGTTCGCTGCCGTAATCGGCGCCGTGGCGTAGCGCACGGTCTGCGAGGCCGCGGCCGGCGACGGCGTCCAGGTCAACGCGATCGCCACGGCACCGCCGGAGGGTGTCGCCGACGTGACGCGCAGGTTGCGCGCCGGAGGATTGGCGGCTTCGACGTCGACGTAGTTGAGCATCGTGTACTCGTCGAACAGGCCCATCGCCATCGTCAGCTTGTTGTCGGTCACGGTCAACGCGCGAGTGCGGACGAGGTAAGGCGCGGCCGGCGTCGTCGCCTCGTCGTTGACGAAGCTGACGCCCTCGATCTGGATCTTTTGGTGCGCGTACCCGCGCCCCTGCCAGCCCACCGACACCGTGACGTTGTACTGGCCGTTCGGCAGGTCGAACTCGAAGGTCGCCGGCCTACCCCAATCCGAGTACAGAACACTGCGCTGCAGCACGTTCGGGCCGGAGGAAAGGAAGGTCGTCATCCAGTGCGCATCCGGCGAACTGTACCAGCCGTACCCGGCCGAGGCGCTGTAGTCGCTCGACCCGATCTTGAGATAGGTCTTGCCGTTGACGACGAGCGGATTGGCGATCGGCTCGCCGGCCGGATCCTGAAAGTTGAGGTAGTAGTTGCCCGGCTGGCCGACGGCGCGCGGATGAGTCGGCGCCGGCTGGATGTCGGGGATGGTCGCGATCTCGCCGCCGAGCTTGAGCCCGATCAGGCGCCGCAGGTCGGCCATGAAGCCGCTCTGGCGGTTGTAGCTTGCGAGGCCAGTGACGATCTTGTCGGCCAGGGCGTCGGCGGCGTTGACCTGGCCGGGCATCGGCTGTCCGCCAGCCAGCAGATACAGGTACTCGTAGTCTTCCAGGCTGTCGCGCATCAACTCGAAACGGATCGAGGGGACGAAGCGGTGGCCGTTGGCGCCGTAGCCGATCGGCGTGTTGCTCGGCGACGGCGGGTACAGCATGAAGGTGTCGCCGTTGTGGCCCGACGTCATGGGGCTGGTCCAGGGGTTCTGGCTCCAGTCGTTGAGCGAGTAGTAGGCGATGCCGCGCGCCCGATACTTCCACAGGAACCAGCCGGTGAGTTTGCTCTCGATGCCGGGATGGTCGAGCGTGATCGGGTTGAAGTACGGCGGACGCGTGCCGTAGAGGAAGTAGATCCAGGTCTCCTCGCTGTGGTTGAGCAGCCGGTCGTGCGCGGCGACGGGGTCGTACTCGTTGAGCACCGGCAGCCAGATGTCGATGTGAGCGTTCGGATAACTGGGGTTGGCGTAGATCTCGGGCCGCGCGCCCTCCGAGACCATCAGCTTGACACCCGGCGCGGCCTCATGCGCGTAGCGCGAATACCAGGCCACGGCGTTGTAGTCGGCCTGATCCTGCGGCTCGTTGGCGAAGTAGTTGATCGCTTCGTCGAGATAGCCTCGACTGCTCAGGTAGTTCTGCTGCGCGGTCAGATACGCGAACCAGGCCTGGTTGTAGGCCGAGGTCGGGTTCGCGAGCCAGTCGCTGCCCGAGCGCGTCTGGCCGCAGAACGAGCCAGGGCGTTGATCGAGCGACGAGTCGTTATTGGCGAACGACGAGGCCGTGAACGTCGAGAAACCGACCCCGCCATTGAACGGCGTCGCGAAAGTGCCGGAGAGCAGCCCGTTGCCAGCCAGGTAGCGCGCCGCCAGCGCGTCGAAGCCCCAGATGCCGTAGGGATCGCTCAATGTATGCGAGCCGCAGTTGTAGTCGATGAACGGCGATGCGAACGTGCCACCGCCCGTCAGTCCGCCCGGCCACAACACGCTGACAGGCGTCAGGCGGTGGTCGATGAAGTACTGCTTGATCGCGTCGACGTAGCTCCAGTACGCGGCGCCGGTGCCGCTCACACCGTACTGGCTCAGGATCGCCTGGTACGAAAAGTTCATCTGCGAGGCGACGTGCAGCTGCGCCGGGATCTCGAAGTTGAAGACGTGCAGGCGCACCGGCACCGTCAGGCTGCCGATATGCACGTTGGCGACATGGTCGCCGGCCGAAGCTCCCGCGGCCACCGACACGCTGAACCAGAAGGCCGTGTTCTCGCCGGCCGTCATGGCCACTGTCGCGCCGTTGGCAAGCGGCCAGAGCGGGTCGGGATAGGGCCCGAGTCGTCCCAGGCTGTCCGAGACCTGCGTGATGTTGACGTACTGCACCTGGTACAGCTCGGCCGTGATGCCCGAGCCGAAGCTGTCGACGCTCACCGCCACGTTCTGCGAGGCCGTGGGTTTGACGATTACCTGAAAAGGCTCGAACTCGTTGCGTGCCACGTAGACGCGCACCTCCGAGTCCGTCGCGGTCGGGATCGTCGCATCCTTGAAGACGCGTTCGCTCGGCGGCGTGGTCCACACCTGCAGGCTGGCCGTCGACTGAGTCAGCTTGTACGTCGTGGGCTCGGTGTCGGCCGTCGTCGCGGCCGCCGGGTGTAGAGGTGGCGCCGCGAAGGGCATCACCCCAACGACGAGAAGGCAACAGACGAAGCGAATCGCAAACGCAAATCGGTCGGTGGGCCTGACCCACACTTTTCGACCGCCCCCAGCCATCATCCCCATCCGGCCCTCCGATCCGGCTCCCCCGCCGACGCCCTCATCGTACAACCATGGCTTCCTTCCGGCTTCCCCCGTGCCCCCAGGGACATCGTCGGTAAAAAGTATGGGCGGACAGGATGTAGCCAGGAATGACCTGCATTCCTTCAGCGCAATCCGCGACCAAAACACTGATGGCGTACAATAGCCCCACCATTGAAGTTGAAAGAACCGATGATGCAAACACCTATCGCCACACCCAACGCCCCCGGCGCCGTCGGGCCTTATTCGCAGGCCATCAAGGCCAACGGCTTCGTCTTCTGCTCGGGCCAGGTTTCGCTGGACCCCGCCACGATGAAGATCGTCGAGGGCGGCATCGAAGCCGAGACCCATCGCGTCCTGACCAACCTCAAAGCCGTCCTCGAAGCGGCCGGCAGCGGTCTCGACAAGGTCGTCAAGACGACGGTGTTTATGGTCGACCTGGGCGAGTTCGCGGCCATGAACGCGATCTACGCCACGTACTTCCCCGGCAACCCGCCGGCGCGCAGCACGTTCCAGGTGGGCGCCCTCCCGCGCGGCGCGCGCGTCGAAATCGAGTGCATCGCACTCGCCGAGTGACCGCACATGAAGGGCGGCTGATAACCGCCCTTTTTTGCGGCCCGCAAGTAGACTGACCGGTCGGTTTGCGATAGAGTCGAACCATGTCCACCACACCCAGGGATCCCGACGGCACGCGGGATCGGATCCTCGACGCTGCCCTCGACGTGTTCGCCAGCAAGGGCTACCACAGCACCAAGATGGACGAGATCGTCGAGCAATCGGGCACCTCGAAGGGCGCGATCTACTTCCATTTTCCGAACAAAGAGCGCCTCTTCCTCGCGCTTGTCGACCAGTTCGCCGACCTGCTCGAGCGGCGCGTCAAAGCAGCCATCGCTAACGAGCAGCAAGGCATGGCCCGGGTCCGGATCGCGCTCGAGACCTGCCTCGACACCTTCGGCCGCTACCGTCGTCCGGCCAAGCTGCTGCTCGTTCAGGCGACCGGCCTCGGCAGCGTCTTCGAACGCAAGCGCATCGAGGTCAACGAGCGCTTCGCCGACCTGATCCGCCAGTATCTCGACGAGGCCGTCGCGGTCGGCGAGATCGCGGCTGGGGACACAGACGTGATCGCCCACGCCTGGATGGGCGCGATCTACGGCATCGTCATCCGCTGGGTGTACACCGGCGAGCCCGAGCCCAGCCGGATCATGGCCACCCTGCTGCCCCTCCTCCTGCGGAGTGTCGGCTATGAACGTTGAACCCGAACGGCTGCCGTCGACTCTTGAGTCGACCGGCCGCCTGATCAGCGTGACCGTGCCGGCGCCCGGCCTGACCGCCCGCGGCTTCCTGTCGACCCAGACCGGCGCGCGCTTCTACTGGAACCGCGATGACCTGGTTCTGGCCGCAGGCGGCGTCGCGGCTGAGCTCGTCGTGTGGGACCGGGATCGCTTCGCGGTCGTGCAGTCGCGCGCCGCGGCCCTGTTCGACGGCGCGCTGATCGAGACGCCTCACAGCGGCGTCGGCCCGCGCCTGTTCGGCGGCTTCGCCTTCCAGGACGACTTCGTGCCGGACAACACCTGGTCGATCTACGCGCCAGCGTACTTCGTGTTGCCGCACTTCCAACTGACCCAGATCGGCGACGCTGCCTGGCTGACCGTCAACGTTCAACAGCCCGAAGACGAGCCTGTGTCGGTCGACACATTGCGTGAGGTGCTGGCTGAGCGTCTCGCGACGCTTGGAAAGGCGAGCGACTCAATGGCACGCCCGCTGACGCCTGCCAGCGTCAGCTACCCGATGTCTACGACGGCCTGGGCCGAGATGGTCGAAGCCGCGACTCGCGAGATCCACACCAACGGCCTGTCCAAGGTCGTCCTGGCACGTGCCTGTGAGATCGGCTTCCGCGAGCAGATCGACACACGTCGGGCGCTCGATTACCTCGACGCACACTACGCGGGATGCTTCCGTTTCCTGTTCGAGCCGCAGCCGCACCACGCCTGGTTCGGCGCGACGCCGGAACTGCTCGCGCGGGTCGAAGGCGACCAACTGACGACGATGGCCCTGGCCGGCTCCATCCGCCGCGGCGCAACACCAGAGGCCGACGACGAACTGGCGGCTCAGATCCTGTCCGATCCAAAGGAAAGGCAGGAGCACGAGTTCGTCGTGGCAGCGTTGCGCGAACGGCTGGCGGCGCTGTGCTCGCGCGTTGACATCCCGGCCGCGCCGACGGTGCTCAGGCTGAGCAACATCCAGCATCTTCACACGCCGGCAGCGGGCCGTCTGCGCGCGCCTTCGGGCGTGCTCCCGGTCATTGCGCGACTGCACCCCACCCCGGCCATGGGCGGCTCGCCGACGGCGACGGCGCTCGACTTCATCCGCACTCACGAGCCGATCCCGCGCGGCTGGTACGCGGCGCCGATCGGCTGGCTCGATGCCTCGCTCGACGGCGAGTTTGCGGTCGGCATCCGCTCGGCCGTCGCTGAGGAACGGCGCGTCTGGCTCTACGCTGGCGCCGGCATCGTCGGCGACTCGCAGCCCGACAAGGAATGGCGCGAGACGGCGCTCAAGTTCCTGCCGATGTTGCGCGCGCTCGGCGCGGAGTCGGTCGTCGAGCGTGGAGCGTGAAGCGTGGAGCGAGGAGCGAGGCGCGAGGCGCGAGGCGCGAGGAGCGAGGTTGGGAAGACGAAGGACGAATGACGAAGGTTGGGTGGCTATTTGGAGATGTCTCTGAGAGGGCCGACCGGGGAGCTCAACGGCTGATGCTCGATGAAACCGGGAGGGCGGCCACAAGGGCCGCCCCTGCTGACGCCTGACGCCTGACACCTATTCCATGAACCGCAACACCTTCTGGTCCGACATCTTCGTCGACGAATTGATCCGCGCAGGCGTGCGCGACGTGTGCATCGCGCCCGGGTCGCGTTCGACGCCGCTGACGCTGGCGTTCGCGGCCCGGCCCGAAGTGCGCATCACGTCGCATCTGGATGAGCGCAGCGCCGCGTTTTTCGCGCTGGGGCTTGGGCTCGCGACGGGGCGGCCGGCCGCGGTCGTGTGCACGTCAGGGACCGCGACGGCCAATTTCTTCCCGGCCGTGATCGAAGCTCACGAGAGCGAAGTGCCGCTGCTGGTGCTGACCGCGGACCGCAGCCACGAGTTGCGCGACAGCGGCGCCAATCAGACGATCGACCAGGTGAAGCTGTATGGCGGACACGTGCTCTGGTCGGTCGACGTCGCGCCGCCCGAGCAGGATCCGGCGCCGGTGCTGGTGCGCAGCCTGCGGACACTGGCCAATCGCGCCGTCGCGAAGGCCGCGGGCTCGCCGGCCGGGCCAGTGCATCTGAACTTCCCGTTCCGCAAGCCGCTCGAGCCGACGCCGGTGCCGACCGATCGCACGACCCTGCGTGAAGACGAGGCCGCTCGAGGCGACGGCGCGCCCTTCACACGTCTGGCGGCAGCGCCGCGCACGCCGACCACCGAGCAGATCAGCTGGCTGACGGACGTCATCCGCGAGCAGCCACGCGGCCTGATCGTGTGCGGCCCGCGGCTGGCGGACCCCGCCCTGCCCGACGCATTGCTTGAGCTGGCGCGGGCCAGCGGATATCCGGTCATCGCTGAAGCGCTCTCGGGGTTGCGCTATCGAGCGGCCGAGGCCGTGACTCGACTGACGCACTACGACACGATCAAGTACGACCTGAAGCCCGATGTCGTGCTGCGCTTCGGGGACGTACCGACGTCAGCGGCGCTTCTGCTGGCGCTCGACACCTGGCGGCCGCGCGTGATGCTGCAGGTACGCGAGAGCGGCCGTTGGGCCGACGACAGCCATCGCCTGACGGACCACCTCCAGGTCCACGAAGCGAGCCTGTGCCTGAACGTCGCGCAGGCGTTGGGTGTATCGCTGGCCGACCGCGCCACGGGTGAATGGCTACGCGCAGCGCAGGAGCAGGAGACGAAGGTCGCCGGGCGGTTGCAGGCACAGTTGGCGGACGCCGAACTCTTCGACGGCGCCGTGATCGCCGACGTGGCCGCCACCATGCCGGCCGGTGGCGCGCTCTTCATCGGCAACAGCCTGACGGTGCGGCACTTCGACCAGTTCGGCCAGAGCGCCGGACAACGCCTCGACGTCTACGGCAACCGTGGCGTCGCCGGCATCGACGGGCTTGTCTCGACGGCCCTCGGCGTCGCCGCCGCCACGCCCGATCGCCCGCTCGCGCTCGTCCTCGGCGATCTGGCGCTCTACCACGACCTCAATGGCCTGCTGGCCGTCCAGCGCAGCGGCGTGCCGATCACGATCGTGGTGGTCAACAACGACGGCGGCGCGATCTTCCGCCGTCTGCCGATCAAGGACTTCGAGCCCGTGTTCACCGACCTGTTCCTCACGCCGCACGGCCTTTCGTTCGAAGCCGCCGCGCAGCTGTATGGCCTGACCTACCACGCGCCGACGACACGCGCCGCCTTCCGCGAGACGCTCGCCACAGCCGTCGCGTCAGGTCGCCCGCATCTTATCGAGGTCCGGACTGATTCGGCCCACGACCTCGAGGTCGCCAAGCTCATCCGCAAGAACGCCAGTGGTGATTGAGGGCTCATCAGCCAGCATCCATCAACCTTCACGGAGTCGATATGCCCGAATGGATTGAAGCCAAAGCTTACGAAGACATCACGTATCACAAAGCCGACGGGATGGCGCGGATCGCGTTCAACCGGCCCGAGGTGCGCAACGCCTTCCGGCCCAAGACCATCGACGAGATGATCGACGCCTTCCGCAACGCCTGGGCCGACGAGCGCATCGGCGTGGTGCTGCTGACCGGCAACGGCCCGGCCAAGGACGGCAAATACGCGTTCTGCTCCGGCGGCGACCAGAAGGTGCGCGGCCATGCCGGCTACGTCGGCGACGACGGCCGCGCCCGGCTCAACGTGCTCGAGCTGCAGCGCATCATCCGCACCATGCCCAAGCCCGTCATCGCGCTGGTCGCCGGCTACGCCATCGGCGGCGGCCACGTGCTGCACGTGATCTGCGATCTGACCATCGCGGCCGACAACGCGATCTTCGGCCAGACCGGGCCAAAGGTCGGCAGCTTCGACGGCGGCTTCGGCAGCAGCTACCTGGCCTCGATCGTGGGCCAGAAGAAGGCGCGCGAGATCTGGTATCTCTGCCGCCAGTACAACGCGCAGCAGGCGCTCGACATGGGCCTGGTCAACACGGTGGTGCCCGTCGATCAGCTCGAGGCCGAGGGTGTGCAGTGGGCCCAGGAGATCCTTGAGAAGAGCCCGATCGCCATCCGCTTCCTCAAGGCCGGTCTCAACGCCGACCTCGACGGCCAGACGGGCATTCAGGTGCTCGCCGGCGACGCCACCATGCTCTATTACATGTCCGAAGAGGGCAGCGAGGGCAAGAACGCATTTGTCGAGAAGCGCAAGCCGGACTTCAAGAAGTATCCGTGGCGGCCGTGAGATGGCGGGTTTCTGATTGTGCCCATCCCTTCTCTGAGGCCTGACTGGCTCTCGGACCAGGCCCGTCAACGCCCGGCCGCGCCCGCCGTGATGACGCGCGAGGCGGCGCTGTCGTACGTCGAACTCGAGGCGCGTGCCTCGGCGCTGGCCGACACATTGACCTCCGCAGGCGTGGCGCCGGGCGAGCCCATCGCAGCGCGCCTGCCGCTGAAGCTCGACTCGGTCGTCGTCGTGCACGCCGTGGCTCGTGCCCGCGCCATCCTCGTGCCGCTCAACCTGCGCCTCACGCAGGAGGAGACGACCTGGCAGCTTGCGCAGGTGGGCGCGCGTTTTGTGATCGACGAAGGAACTGTGCTGAGAGACGCGGGAGGAGAGACGAGAGAGGAGAGCCCCGCCTCTCTCCTCCCGCCTCCCTCATCCCCACGAGCCATCGTCTTCACTTCCGGTACCTCCGGTCGGCCGAAAGGCGCCATGCTGACGTCCGAGAACTTTTTCTGGAGCGCGCTGGCGTCGGCCCTGCGGATCGGGACGATGCCTGACGACCGCTGGCTGTGTCCATTGCCGCTCTTCCATGTCGGCGGGCTATCGATCGTCTGGCGCAGCGTGCTGTACGGCACCGCCATGGTCCTGGCGACATCGTCCCGAGTCGAGGATCTGGCGCGCGATCTGAGGGACACGGCGGCCACGCTTGTGTCGCTCGTGCCGACGCAGCTGCACCGCCTGCTTGACCACGACGCACCATCATTGCGTGGCGTGCGGCTTGTCTTGCTGGGCGGAGCGGCCGCCACGCCCGAGTTGATGGCGCGGGCTCAGGCTGCCGGCGTGCGAGTGGCGCCCACCTATGGCCTGACCGAAACGGCCTCGCAGATCGCCACTCAGAGACCCGAGGATGCGTTGCGCAAGCCGGGCAGCGTCGGCAAGGCCCTGCCCTGGTCGCGCATCCGCATCCTGAACGACGAGGGCTCCGACGCGCCCACGGGCCAACCCGGCGAGATCGTGATCGACGGCCCGACCGTGTTCGCCGGCTACTGGCGCGATCCCGACTCGACGGCCTCGGCGTTGCGCGCTGGCGCGCTCCACACCGGCGACGTCGGCTACCTCGACGACGACGGCGACCTGTGGGTCTTGCAGCGTCGCACAGACCTGATCGTCAGCGGTGGCGAGAACGTCTACCCGGCCGAGGTCGAGGCCGTGCTGGCGCAGCACCCGGCGGTATCGCAGGTCTGCGTGGTCGGCCTGCCCGACGCCGAATGGGGGCAGCGCGTGGCGGCCGTGATCGTACAACGGCCCGACACACCGCTCGTCGACTCCGACCTGTTGGCTTTTGCACGCGCCCGGCTCGCGGGCTACAAGGTGCCGCGCCAGTTGAAGTTTGTCGAAGCCCTGCCGCTGACGTCGAGCGGCAAGGTCCTGCGGCGCGAGGTGGTGGCGCTCTTTCAAGATATGGCCCCCACCCGCGACGCCGCTGGGTGAGGGCCCACCCCTGAGTCTCGGCGTCGCGCCCTCCCCCTCCGGGGGAGGGCAGCGCCGCCCGGCACTTCGTAGTATCGATCGACCCGTGCGGCGCGGGAGGGGTTTCGCGCGAGCTATGACCACACTCATCCTCAACCACCTCCACTACCACGTCGACGAACACGGCACGGGCTCCGAGGCTGTGCTGCTGTTGCACGGCTTCACCGGTAGCTCTGGCAGTTGGGCGCCGATCGTCGGCGCGTTGGCCGAGCGATTCCGCGTGATCACGCCGGATCTCATCGGGCATGGCGCAACCGAAGCGCCAGAGGATGCGGCTCGCTACGGGATCGATCGGGCGGTTGAGGATCTGGTCGCTTTGCTCGATGGGCAGGGGCTGGCCGCCGTGCACTGGATCGGTTATTCGATGGGGGCGCGCCTGGCCCTGCACGCCGCGCTCAAACATCCGTCACGCGTGAGCACCCTGACGCTCGAGAGTGGCTCGCCTGGCCTAGCCACGCAGGCCGAGCGCGAGGCCCGCGTCGCCGCGGATTGGGCCTTGGCCGACCGTATCGAACGCGAAGGCATCGAGGCGTTTGTCGCCTATTGGGAGTCTCTGCCGCTGTTCGCATCCCAGGCGCAGTTGCCCAACGACGTGCGCGCGCGACTGCATGCCGCGCGATTGCGTAACAATCCACGTGGTCTGGCGAACAGCCTGCGCGGCATGGGCACTGGCGCCCAGCCATCGAACTGGAAGGCCCTTGACGCTTTCAAGCGCCCCACCCACCTCCTCGTCGGCGCGCTCGACGTCAAGTTCGTGGCGATCGCGGAACAGATGCAAGCTCTTCTTCCCCATGCGCGCCGCACCGTCCTGCCAGACGCGGGCCATACCGTCCACCTTGAGCAGCCCGCGGCCTGGTGCGCAGCGGTCCTCCCGGCTCTGACGCCTTGATGCGCTCCTCGCCCCTCGCGCCTCGCCCTTCGCGCCTCGCCCCTCGCCCCTCGACTCAACTCCCCCACTTGCACAACGACTCGACAAACTCGGCTGACCCATCCCGCAGCCAGCCGTCGAGCTGCGCCACGTCCTTGAGGTTCTGCCCGCGGCGGCGCGGCACCGCCACGTAACGAGTGTCGACCTCGGGCAGCGCCGTCATGTCGCCCCAGAGTTTTTCGAATTGCGCCACCGGGAAGACGTCTTCCTGCCCGTAGCCCCAGCGCTTCTTGACGTCCTTGAGCGTGATGTAGGTCGGCATACGCGCCGCCAGAGCTCGGATCGCGTCGGCGACCCGGGCCTCACGATCGAGGTCCGCGCGAGTCAGGCCGAAGACGGCCAGCAGCCTATCGAGATCGATCCAGAACGTGTTCGAGTTGTAATGCGACAGCTTGAACTCGTCTTCCTCGCCCGGCAACGCCAGGCCTTCGACAAGGCGAAGGCGATCGTCGATTCGAGCCAGGCCGCCGCCGCGGTCGTCGATCTGGCGCGTGATCACCTCGACGCTCATCGTCGCGCCCGAGTTGTTGTGCCAGCCGAGCAGCGTCGGGTCGACGTCCACGCCGACCGCGTCGACGTTGTGCAGCAGCAAGGTCTTCAGGCCCGGCCGCTCGCGCAACAGGTCGCGGAGTACGCCGTTGCGCAGCAGGTTCGGGATCTCGAACCAGTGCCCGACAGGGTGCAGGCATTGAAGCGGCACGTTGTCGATGTAGTCGCTGCCCTCGCCCGTCGCGCGCGCCCAGTTGATCAGCGCCGCGTGCGCGCTCTCGCGCACCTTCTGCTGACGCTCATCGAGCAATTGCTGCGGCTGCTCCTCCCAGGCGAAGCGCAGGTCGCGCGCCATCGGCACGAAACGCAATCCCACGGCACGGCCCTGCGAGAGCTCGAGCGGGCCGGGATAGCCGTAACGGCCATGCTGATCGAGGAACGCGCGGATGGCGCCGTCGGTCAGATAGCTGGTGGTGATCAGATGCGGCAACCAGGCGCCGCTTTGCTCGCCGATCCGCCGGCTCTTCGCCAGATGGATCTCGATGAAGGTGCGATGCCGCCCCCCGAGCTTGCAGAATGGGTTGATCGCCTTGACGACGCCGGCGCCTTCGGTCCAACGGCTGCCGACGCCGGCCGCCAACGTCACCACAGCCACGCTCCCGTCACGCAGCGCCGACAGGCCCTCGGCACGCAGCCGGTCGGCGTCGGGCAGCGACTCGCCGTCGGCCACGTCACCGGGCTCAACGTCCGCGATGACGGAGTTGGCCGGCAGTCGATTGTGAGCCAGGCCGATACGGCCCTGACGCAGATCAGATCGGATCTGTTCGTGTTGCGCGCGGTCGAAGCCCAGATCATGCAGCAGGGTCAGGAGGTCCTGTCCTTCGGCATCGCCCTTGCCCGCGCGCGGCATGATGCGATCGAAGAGGGTCTGAACCATGCCCGACAGGGATGGATCGGTCCGACAGGCCGCGGCGAAGCGATCCAACTCGAATCGGCGACCCTGTGAGAGTTGACCCGGGTCGCGCCGCAGCAGCGCCGGCACCGTCAGCGTGTAGTAGCCGGCGGGCATGAGCGCGGCAGCGCCGTCGAGCCGATCGGCCCAGGTGCCGCGCGTGTTGATCGCGAAGTCGTAGACCACGGGCTCCATGGCGAACGGCAGCGCCTGCTCGAGCTCGCGTTTGGCAGTGCCCAGGATCTCGGGCAGCGCTTCCTTGGCGGCCTCGCGCCGCTTCGGATCCACGATCAGGCCCATGCCGCCGCCCGACGCGCCGCCGAGCATCCAGAAGCCCCAGAAGTCGTCGCCGAAGGCGGCCTGTGCGCGCTCGATCAGGCGCTCGGTGAAGAGCGTCGTGGCGCGCGGGATGATGGCCTGGATGGGGCCCATGAAGTTGCGCGTCGTGGCGGCCGCGATGCCTCGAACGTCTCCGGCCGCCAACAGCACCTCGATCTCGCGCAGGAGCGCGATCGCCTGCTGCCGGGCCTGCCACTCGACCTCGGAGCGCAACAGATACTTCTCGGTCACCTGCTGCAAAATCGGGCCGACGTTCTGCGCCATGCCGCCGTGGAACAGGATCAGGCTGTCCTGCAGCTTGCGACGCGTTTCCTCGGTGATCTCATCGCGAGTAAAGATGTGATGCGTGGGCAACAGGCGGCCGCGGCTGATGCCGTGCTCGGGATCATCCGGACCGGCCGCCATGCCCGTGATCAACTTCATGTCGGGCCAGACGCCACCCGAGTCCTGCCAGCCGCCGCCGGAGCCGGCCAGCCACTCGCCCAGGATCGCGCGAGCGGCCACCAACCGGCGTTCAGGCTCGCTCAGCGAGCCGGTGAGCGCCGCCGTCTGTCCTGTGGCGCGCATGCAGCACGTGATCAGGCTGGCGAGCAGATTAGTCGACACGGCCAGGCGCGACCCCTTCGGGATGCCGTTGACGTTGCTGACCAGCTCGAGGCCATATCCTGGCCCGACCAGGCGCGCCAGCAATCCGTTCGGGCCGTCGAGCCGCTCGCCAGAGCCCTCCATGCCCGGAGGGACGATGCCGGCCGCGATCACGGCCGCCTTGAGCAAGCCGAGGTAGTCGCGGGCATAGTCGAAGACCTCGGCCACGGTCGTGATCTCGGCCACGGTGTTGAGGTCCACGCTCACGAGCCGCAGCACGGGCTCGTCGATGACGCGCAGATAGGCTTCGACAGGCGGGCGCGGGTGCGGATCGCGGCCATGCACGGCGAGGTCGATCGACACGTTAAGAACGCGCGCGCCTTCCGGGAAGTCCATGCCCAGGAAGAAGATGTCGCTCCAGGCGCTGTGCGAGAGATCCATGCGCACGGGCGTCGCCTCGCGCAAGATCGGGAACAAGCCTTCAGCTGAACGTTCGCGCAGTTCGGGTCGCACCCGCAGCGGCTGGTCCATGGGGTGACCGATGCGGAACATCCACTGATTGCCGCGCACCGAACGGACGCTGCGACGCACCTGGTCGGCCAGAGTCTGGAAGCCGAGTTCGTGGTAGGCCTCGGCCAGCGCGCTCGACAGACCCGCGCTGGGGCCTTCGCTCGTCTGAGCGGCGAGGAAGACTTGAATGGCTTCCTCGAAGCGCCGGCGCAACAGGTGGGCGTGGCCGGCGTAAGGGATCAACGTCCCGGCGCGGGCGCCGACCTTTTCGGGCAGATGAAATCGATGGATGGCGAACAGAAAGAACAGCGCCCTCACCTGCTCATACAGGTTGACGCTGCGCTTGCGAAAAGCCTCGAGGTCGGCGCACTCGGCGAGAAGCCCGTCGGCCGAGGCGTTTCGACACCAGGCATCGAGCGACTGATTGCGTGTCGACTCGTCTTGAGCCGTGATGATTCGGACCAGCGCGCCGCTCATCCCGCCCTCCGGGCTGCGGCCATCTCGCGCTGGGCGAGCACTTCGAGGAGCTTCGCCAGCACCAACTCACGGTCCTGGCCGCTGAGCGCCAGAGCGAGCTGTGCGGAGAGCATGCCATAGGTGTCGCCCAGGTCGTACCGGCGAGCGCGTTCTTCGAGCGCCAGGTACTTCTCGCGCGTCGCGAGGACGGCCAGCGCATCAGAGAGGGTCGGCTTGCGAACGGCGGTCCCAAAGGGAAGCTCCGTCAGGATCGACATCACCGTCGGGGTCAGGACGTGCATGCCGTAGAAGCAGAGGTAATGGCCGGCGCGCAGCCCAGGGACGAGCAGGCGCATCTCGGCCTCGGTCGGGGTCGGTTTTTCAATCACGGTTTCGATCGTGTAGAGATCCGCGCGACCTGGCACGGGTCGACCGGCCACGGCTCCGAAGGCGTCCAACTGACTTTCGCGGGTCGCCTGCACGGCCGACACCGAGCAACTCTCGGCCGCCGCCAATTCGACGAGGGCTTGCGCGCAGCCGTGATCGCCCGGGCTGACATAGAGATGGTCGCCGACCAGATGCAGGAACGCGTCATCACCGACGAACGCCTTGGCGCACGAGACCGCGTGGGCATAGCCCAGCGGCTCCGGCTGAGCGATGTAGGTCAGGCGGGCCGCATGCGTGCCGACGCCCTCGGCAAAACGATCCTCATCGCCGGGCGCGACGATCACGGCCACTTCTTCGACGCCGGCTCTGACAGCCTCGTCGATCAGGATATCGAGCACCGCCTTGGCCCTGCCGTCGCGATCGATCACGGTCTGTAAAGGCAACGTGCGTTGGTTGCGGCCGGCGGCCGTGATGACAGCTTTGGGGATCTGCATGGAAGCTCCTCGGCAATGGGATAGCGTTTGGATTATAGACCGCTGACTACGTGAGTCGAATCACCACATTGGCTTGTCACGCCCGCCGCCTGGCGCTGAAGGAGGGCTTGCTCCGCACGGCATCGAGGGATCGTTGACGCGCTGCGGCTCGGCTTAGCCTGACCGGCAGGTCGCGCGGCCGCTGTCGTTTTTGTTCAAGAGCGAGAGCGCCCAACTCGATAGGATATCGGCGTCGTGAACGTTCCACCATAGGAGAGACACATGGCTGAATTGACCGTGACCACTTTCGCGACCCTCGACGGCGTGATGCAGGGCCCCGGTGGGCCGACCGAGGATCCGAGCGGCGGCTTCGCGCGTGGCGGGTGGCTGGTGCCGCACTTCGACCCGGAAACGGGTGCCGTTATCAGCGAGATCTTTTCCAAAGCCGCGGCTTTCGTCTTTGGCCGCACCACCTACGATCTGATGTTCTCGTACTGGCCGCACGTCACTGACCCCAACGACCCGGTCGCCTTCAAACTCAATTCACTGCCCAAGTTTGTGGCATCGCGGACGCGGACCGGGTTCGTCTGGACAGGCGCGACCCACCTCAGGAACGTGGTCGAGGAGCTGCCCCGGCTCAAGCAGCGGACTTCTGGCGAGTTGCAGGTTCATGGAAGCTGGGGTCTGCTGAAGACCCTGATCGAGCACGATCTGGTGGACGAGTACCGGATCCTGACCTTCCCCGTGATCGTCGGATCGGGAAAGCGCCTCTTCAACCCCGGCGCCTTCCCGACCACTCTCCGGCTGGCGAAATCCGTCGTCACCGGCTCGGGTGTGGTCGCCAGCTTCTACCGCCGGGTCGGGGCCCTCCAGACCGGCGCCCTGGACATGCCGGACGGCGGGACCGCGGGCGCCTAAAACGCCTGCCGGGTGGCTTCGGTTGCGGAGGTTGAGGCCGATTTTCCACGTCATCCGCGCCATCCGCGAATGAGGTGGCCAGGGCCCGTTTTTCGAGGGCTACCCTTCCAGTCTGGACAGAACTCATGGTATACTCAACAGTCTTGAAGTTCAGCTAGGAGAGTTAGTTCGTGGCCAATACGTCATCCGCCCAGAAGCGCATCCGCTCGAACGAGCGCAAGCGCGTCGTCAATCAGCGCACTCGCTCGAAGACCCGCACCGTCATTCGTGACGCCCGCGAGGCTCTGGAAGGCAAGACCGACGCCAAGGCTGCGGTCCTGCTCGCCATCAGCGAACTCGACAAGGCCGCCGCGAAAGGCGTGATCCACAAGCGGAACGCCGCGCGTCGCAAAGGCCGGCTCATGAAGCAGCTGGCGGCAACGACCAAATAAGGTCGTTTCCCAGGACGACAAGCCCTGCCAGCTGGCAGGGCTTTTTGTTTCTATCCGGAGGGGATGGCGATGGCGAAGACCGAACCGACCCGATGCGGCTGGGCGCTGCGCAGCCCGCTCGAGATCGCCTACCATGACGACGAATGGGGCGTCCCCGTGCACGACGACCGCGTCCTCTTCGAGTTCCTGATCCTCGAGGGCGCGCAGGCAGGTCTGAGCTGGACCACGGTGCTGGCCAAGCGCGAGAACTACAGGGCCGCGCTTGACGGCTTCGATCCCGAGAAGATCGTCCGTTACACGGCCGCGCGCAAGGCCAGGCTGCTGGCCAACCCCGGGATCGTCCGCAATCGCCTCAAGATCGAGTCGACGGTCTCGAACGCCAGCGCCTTCCTCGACGTGCAGGAGGCCTTCGGTTCGTTCGACGCTTACCTGTGGCGCTTCGTCGACGGCAGGCCGATCCAGAACCAGTGGGAGGCGCTCGGCCAGGTGCCGGCCAGCACGCCGGTGTCAGACGCCCTGAGCAAGGACCTGAAGGCGCGCGGCTTCCGATTTGTGGGCACCACGATCATGTACGCGTACATGCAAGCCGTCGGTCTGGTCAACGACCACACCTTAGATTGCCATCGCCACAAACCCGTGGCGCGTCTGGGCCGCCTGCGTCGTTGAAGTTTCCAACGTACAATCGGCGCCTTCGCTCAAGTATTCGCACCGTTCAGCGGTGTCTTCTTCAGGGGTGACACGATGTTCGAACAGGACCTGGAACAGATCAGCGCTCAAGTGCAGGCCAGCCTGGCCGCGCTGGGCGTGCCGCGCGGCGATCAGATCGAAATGAAGTGGACGATGACGCCGTTCGCCGGACAGTGGGGCTTGGGCACCAACGCCTGCTTCCAGGCCGCGGCCGCCGAGGCCCGCGGCGGCAAGAAGGTCAACGTGCCGCAGCGCGCTCAGGAACTCGCCCGGCTTGTGGCCGAGCGCATCGTGCTTCCGACGGGCTTCTCAAGGGTCGTGGCCGACAAGGCCTACGTCAACGCCTACTACGACACGGGCACCTACGCCGGCCGTGTCGTCTCGGCAGCGATCGACGGCGGCGTCGACTTCGGCCGCGGCGCACCCAAGGCCGAGCGCGTCATGGTCGAATACGCGCAGCCCAACACCCATCACTCGTTCCACATCGGCCATGCTCGCAACGCCATCCTCGGCGAGTCTCTGGCGCGGCTGTTCGAGTTCGCGGGCTACACCACCCTGCGCGCGGCTTACCCGGGCGACATCGGCCTGGGTGTGATCACGGTGCTGTGGGCCTACGACAAGTTCTACAAGGGCCAGGAGCCGCTCGGCCTGCATGAGCGTGGCCAGTGGCTGCTCAAGATCTACGCCGAGGCGACCGCCCTGCTCACCGAGCATGAAGGCGAAACCGCCGAAGACAAGGCTCGGCGCGAAGCCTACGACGCCGAACGGCGCGAGATGTACAAGAAGTGGGACGCCGGCGACCCTGAGGTCCGTGCGCTCTGGGAACGGACGCGCGCCTGGAGCCTTGAGGAGCTCCACGCCATCCTCAGCGACCTCGACATCCACATCGACGCCTGGTTCTACGAAAGCGAAGAGGACGAGCCGAGCAAGGCCGTCGTCAAGGAACTGATCGACAAAGGCATCGCCGATGATCTGCGGCCCGAGGGCGCCGTCATCGTCAAGATCGATGAGAAGCTCGGCCTGACCAAGAACAAGTACGGCGTGGCCGTCGTGCTGCGCAGCGACGGGACGACACTGTATCTCACCAAGGACCTGTCGCTGGCGCAGAAGAAGTTCACACAGTACGGCGTCGACCAGTCGATCTACGTCGTCGACTTCCGCCAGACATTGCACTTCCAGCAGGCCTTCAAGATCCTTGAGATGATGGGCTACAAGCAGGCCGAGAAGTGCTACCACCTCTCATACGGCTTCGTCACGCTGCCCGAAGGCGCGATGTCGGCGCGGCGCGGCACCGTCGTCCTGTACAAGGATGTGGCCGATGAGGCCGTCCGCCGCGTGCACGCGACCATCGACGAGAAGAACCCGGATTTGCCGCAGGAAGATCGCGACAGGGTTGCGCGCGAGATCGGCCTTGGCGCGTTGTGCTACGCCCTGCTGAGCGTCGACAACGTCAAGGGCATCACGTTCGAGTGGGATGCGGCGCTGAGCATGGACGGCAAGTCAGCGCCCTACATCCAGAACGCCCACGTCCGCGCCAACAGCATTTTGAAGAAGGCCGGCAGTGTGCCCGCGACGGCTGTGTTTAGCCAGGAGCTTCACCCGCTCGAAGTCGCGCTGATCGAACTGCTGGCCAACTTCCCGAAGACCGTGGAACAGGCCGCTATCGACCACAAGCCGCTGCTCATGGCGACCTATGCGTTCGACCTCGCCAAAGCCTTCCACAGCTTCTACCACGAGGTGCCGGTCACCCAGGCCGAGCCTGCGCAGCGCGACGCGCGCCTGCGCCTGACGGCCGCGGTGCGGCAGACGCTGGCGAATGCGTTGAAGTTGCTGGTCGTCAAAGCGCCGGATGTGATGTAAGTTCGGCGTCGTAAGAAATCGGGAGTGCCCCGATGTCCCCCGATGTGCGGCGCCAAGGCGCGCACATCGGGGACATCGGGGCACTCCCGATTTCTTATTCTGATTCGAGCAACCGGCGCGTCGTCTCGATCGCGTGCGTGACGCGCACCAGCTGGCGCTCCCGCATCAATTGAACGAGCCGCGCCAGCGACTCGAAGGTCAGATGGCCGGCGGGCACCGGCGCCACCTGCCAGCCGAGGCTGAGGTGGGCGTCGTATTGGGCGTTCAACGCGTTGACCGTCTGCCGCGTCACAGCGCCCGCCACGCGGCTGGCCGCATCGCCCGCGAAGCCCGGCTTGCAGTCGACCAGGGCCAGCAACACCTGATTGTCAGCCGGACGACAGGCGATGTCGTAGGGCCGGATGTTTTGCATCAGCGAGGCGCCGATGCGCTGCCAGGCGGCCTCGGCGGCAGCCTCACCTTGCGTGCGCTTCAGCCGTTCAAGGCCGCGGACCGTGACCGACACGCAGGCCACGTCCCGGGTCTTCCCACGCTCGAAGTAGAGCGCCAGCAACCAGTAGGCGTAGGTGAACAGGCCCGTAGCGGTGTCGCGATGCTCCAGCCGGCGCGACATGGCGGTCAGGCGCACCCGCAGCAGAGTCGGGAACCAGACGAGGCGTCGCCAATACCCCAGGAGCTGGAACCTGATTGCGCGCAGACCGGCAGGCTGCCAGAACGCCGGGCGCAGCGCCGGGGCGGTCGGCCGCGTTTCCTTCTGCACGATGTAGAAGTCCTTGGGCGGGTCGAGCAAGGCGTAGATCACGCCCACGCCCTCCAGCGCCGCGAAGAACGGGATCAGCAACACCTGCAGCACCAGGCGACCGGCGAACGCCCAGCCTGCCCCACGCCAGTCGAACGACCGCATGTAGCCGACGAGATAGAGCAGCACGTAGTAGGAGAAGCTCAGGCCGCCCGTCAGGCCGAGCCAGAGCGGCGTCCCCGTCGGGTACACGATGTTGAAGAACACCATGAAGATGCAGAACCAGCTGATCGACCAGAGCGCCATGAAGCTGGCGAGGGTCGCTCGCTGGCGCCAGGGCACACGCGGAGTCAGCGCGCAAAGCCACAGCCCGCCGAACCAACGACGCCGCTGCCTGACGAAGTCGCCGAGCGTGAAGGGCGACCGTTCGTACATGAAGGCGTGGATGAAGCCGAAGCGCACACCGGCCGCCTGAGCCATCAGGGCGAAGTAAGCGTCCTCAGTGATGCTGCCCTCGAGGCCGTGGTCGAAACCAATCGCCTGTTCGATGTCGTTGCGGCAGACGATGAAGGAGCCATGCATGCCGAACGGCGCGACGCCGTTTTCGAATTGCAGGCGGAAGCGCCCGTAGTCATCACCGACGCGGAGAGAGTCCGCGAGAGTCGTCAGCCAGTTGACCAGCGGCCCCTGGCCGTACAGGATGATCCCCTGGCCGATCCGCGGCTTCACACAGCCGACGGCCTGCGTCTGTTCGCGCGAGACGAAAGCCGCGATCGATCGCACAGTGTCGAGGTCGAACCGCGTCTCTTCATCAAGATGGATGATCCAATCGTCGGCGCGAGCGTCGGACGCGCCAAGCGCGTAGTGCAGCGCGCGCGCCTTGTAGCGCGTCCCGCGCGGCAGCTCGTACTGCGCCGGCACGACCAGCTCGCGCAGTTGTTCGTCGCTCACGAGGCCCAGGGCTTGATCGGTCACGACCTCAAGACGCCAGGCAGAGCGTTGGAAGGCGCCGTCGAGCAGGACACGCGCCTGCTTGAGGTTGTCTCGCACCAGCGAGGGATTCTGGCCGCGCGTGACGTAGCGGAAATACAGACGAACTCCCACGGGCGCTTCGATGCTGGCGGGCGCCGGTGTCGAGAACGCCGGGTAGCGCAGGAGCGAGTAATAGTTGAGGATCGCGTACGGCAGCGCCACCAGCCACACGGTCTTGAGCACCGTCAGGAGCGTTTCGATCCAGGCCGCGCGATGGCCCGGGAAAAACACCTCTGAAAAGAAGAAGCCATAGGCGATGCCCGCCAGAGACGTGACGATCAGGATGACATAGTAGATGACCAATCGCCGATTCTTCATCCGCATGACCCCGGTATCGACCGACGTACCGCTAAGTTGGTTAGGGCCTCGTTATGATCACTCCGACAACGGGGCCGCCTGTGTCGCCCCATCTACTGCACGCACCGTGCCAGGTCGATATATTCAGGATCGGTTCAGTCTAGTTATTTCGAGCCAGCGCGACGGCGGCTGTTGGTATACTGCCGAGATGCCACGCCATTACCTCCACATTTCCGATCACACACCCGAGTCGTTTCAAGCCCTGCTCGACCTGGCCCTCAAGCTTAAAGCGGAGTGGCGTAACGGCGGCAACGCGCCAGTGCTCAAAGGCAAGATCCTGGGCATGGTGTTCCAGAAGCCTTCGCTGCGGACGCGCGTGTCGTTCGACGTCGCGATGCGTCAGCTGGGCGGCGACGCCCTCTATCTGTCACCGGCCGAGATCGGCCTGGGCGGACGCGAGGCCGTGTGCGACGTCGCGCGCGTCCTCTCGCGCTACGTCAACGGCATCATGGCGCGCGTGTTCGCGCACGCTCATATCCTCGAGCTCGCGCAATACGCGTCGGTGCCGGTCGTCAACGGCCTGTCCGACTACAACCATCCGTGTCAGGGCCTGGCGGACCTGTTGACGGTGGTCGAGCACAAAGGCAGCGTCAAGGGATTGCGAATCGCGTACGTCGGCGACGGCTTCAACGTCGCGACGTCGTTGTGGGCCGGCTGCGCCCTGCTCGGCGCGAACTTCGTCATCGCGTCACCGAAGGGCTATGAATTGAAGCAGACCTCGATCACGCCCAGCCAGGCGGCCGCCGCTCAGACCGGCGCGACAATCACGCTGACGACCGACCCGCGCGCCGCTGTCGAGGGGGCCGACGTGATCTACACCGACACCTGGACGAGCATGGGCCAGGAAGCTGAAGCGGAAGAGCGCCGCAAGGCTTTCGACGGCTTCCAGGTCAACAAGCAACTCATGTCGCTGGCCAAGCCCGACGCGATCGTGCTGCACTGCCTGCCGGCACACCGCGGCGAGGAGATCACTGACGAAGTGATGGACGGCCCGCAATCGGCCATCTTCGATCAGGCCGAAAACCGACTTCACGCACAGAAGGCCGTGTTGGCCGATCTGATGGCCTGAGGGCCCGGCGGCGAGGGACGCGTCTGACAGCAACCGAATGACGAAGGACGCATGACGAAGGTGGCATGGCCATGCCATCTTCGTCATGCGTCCTTCGTTTTCTTGCGTCAATAGCGCCACGTCCGTGTCATCCGGAGCGCCCGGAGAGACACGCATGGCCTTTTGGCGGACCCTCCAAGGACCAACGCATTTGATAGGCGATCCTTCGCGCTCATTGCGGTTGACATCGGGCAAAAAAGGTTGGGCGCTCTGGATGACACGCAACGCGGAGGCTGAGGAGCCTGGGCGCGACACGCAGCGCGGGGCCGCGAGCCCCGGATGTGACCCGCAGGGCGGTGGCCGCGAGGCCCGGATGTGATGATGAAGTGCTCGCGGCCAGATGCCGTGGATGATATGGCGAATGAGATGCGCCATAGCCCTATCAGGTCGACCCGAGGTATCCCTTCAGATACGAGGCTGAAACAAAACGAAGGCTGAACGGCTGTTCAACCTTCGTCATTCGTCCTTCGTCAACGCCGAAGCGCCGCAAACGCCGCAAACGCCGCTCACCCTCCGGGCAGATCAAGCCGGTAGCCCTGGCCGCGAATGGTCTTGAGGTAGCGGGGTTTGCGTGGGTTGGGCTCGATGACGCCCCGCAGCCAGCTGATGTGCACATCGAGCGTGCGGGTGTCGCCGGTGTAGTCAGTCTCCCAGACGGCCTTGATGATCTGCTTGCGGCTGAGCATCTGGCCGGCGGGCGCCGACAGGAACAACTCGAGCAGCTTGGCCTGCTTGGGGGTCACCTTCTCTTCGCGCCCGCCGCATTGGACGCGCTTCTGCGAAAGGTTGAGCCGGATCGGGCCGCGCTGAAGGATGGTGCCTTCCTCCGCCGGGAGGAGCCGGGCCACGGTGTTGAGCAGCTTGCGCGGCGTGAAAGGCGTCACGAGTGTGACCGAGGCGCCGCAGTTGGCATCCGGTGGGTTCTTGGCATCCGCGACAAGCACGATCGGCGTGCCGTTAAGGTTCGCGCGGAGCTGGCGACAGATGCGCGCGCCGCTGGTCTTCAATGAAGCCGCATCGAGCACGACGATGTCGGGCTCGTCGCTGGCGATGTGCTTGAGCGCGGTCTGGGCAGAGTGTTCGACGTCCACTCCATAACCGCGCTTCTCGAGCCATGGCGACCAGGACGGCGCTTTGGCGCGTTCGCTCTCAATCAGAAGAACCTTGGACTTCGCCATGTTGCTCACGCAGCGGTGCCGGTGGGTCAGCCAGCCGCATCTTAACGATCAAAAGACAAACACTCTCTATGCGGCGCGCATTCTAGCGAGAGTCTTAAAGAGCGTCAAGGCCGCCTATTGACACCCCCAACCGACCCAGCTTGACAAACCACGCCATTGCAGTTAAGGAAAACGAGGTGCCGGAGCGACGGGCGCCGCCCCAACACCTCATTACAGCGTCTTTTTCAAGCCCGAGATGTCAGGCAGCTGTGGCGCCTCGGCGCGATCCGAAACGCGCGACCCAGGCCGGGCCGCGCCTCACGGCGACGACCGCCAGGCTGCCCAGCGAGAGCACGCCGCCCAGCCCGGCGAACAACCAGAGCCAGGACGACGTCGTCGCTGCCTGTTTGGCTGGATGGGTTTCAAGGATTTCAGCGCGCATCCGGCGGCGAAAACCCTCGGCAGGTTCCACACCAACGAGGTGACGGCGCAGGAGCCGTTCGACGTCCATCATGTTCAGTATCCCCAGGTATAGGTCAGGCCCACCGTGCCGGGCCCCGTGTGCGCGCCCACCGTCGGGCTGACCGGGCAGACGACGGTCTGCACGACCGACGAGCCCAACCGATCGGCTGCCGCTTGCAGCACACCCCGAGCCTCTTCCTCGGCGTTCGCATGCACGGCGCCTAGCCGGACCTTTGGCTTGCCCGTCAGGCGCTCGACCCCGACGTCGACCATGCGAGCCAGAGCCTTCTTGCGGCTGCGCACGCGCTCCAACGGCTTGAGCATGCCGTCTTGAAGATCGAGGATCGGCTTGAGGTCGAGCAGCCCGCCGACCATGGCCGCCGCCGCGCCGATCCGGCCGCCACGCTGAAGGTAGGTCAACACCTCGGGCGAGAGCAGCACGCCGGAGTTGGCGATCATGGTCTGCGCCAGGGTCGCCGCCTCGTCAAGGCTGGCGCCGGCCTCGCACGCCTCGCCGACCTGCTGGACGATGAAGCCCATCGCCATCGCCGTCACGCGCGTGTCGACGAGCTTGATGTTGAGGTCGGGCATCAGCTCGCGCGCCTGATGGGCGATCTCGTAGACGCCTGAGAGTTTGGAGCTGATGTGAAGCCCCAACACTCCGGTGCGCCCTGCAGCAGCTTCCCGGTAGATCTCCTGGGCCGTGCCGATGGAGAACGCCGACGTCGTCGGGTGAACGGGATCGGTCTTGAGGCGTTCGAAGAACGCCGCCGGGGTGATGTCGACGCCGTCACGATAGCTCTGGGCGCCCCAATGCAACATCGTCGGCACGATGCGGACACCAAAGCGCTGACGGATCTCGTCGGGCAGTGCAGCGGTCGAGTCGGTGATGAGAGCGATAGTGGATTGCGTCATGGCAAGTGGGTGTTGGGCGCTCAACGGATCGCCTGGCCGTTCAAAGCGGCGACCTCGGGCTGAAGGTTGAAATCGGTCAACACGCCGACAAGATCGGCGCGCAGTTCTTCGAGCGTTCGGTGATACAGGCTCTTGATCGCGCTTTCGCTTCGATTGAGCACCTGGCCGATCTCGGCGTTCGACATCTGATCGATGAACTTGAGGATCAGGAGTTGCTGTCGCTCGGGAGTCAGCTTGCGCAACGCCGCCAGCACCTGATCCCGCTCGGCGTTCGTCTCGACCACGTGCTCAGGGCCTTCGACGCGCACCCGTGACGGCGCCGCGTCGAGCGGCACAGTGCGACGGCGCCCCTGATCGCGGTACCAGTTGGCGACGACGTTGTGAGCGATCCGGTACAGCCACGCGACGAACGGCAGCCCGCGATCGGTATACGTGCCCAGTCGCTGAACCGCCCGCTGGAAGACGTGCGAGGTAAGATCCTCGGCGTCCTCGTGCGAGCCGGTGCGAAAGTACACGTAGTTGTAGATGCGCTTGACGTAGCGCTCGTAGAGCATGCCGAAGGCCTCCGGATCGGTACGAGCCCGATCCACCAGCGCGCTCTCGTCCAGGTACGGTTCTGCCACGACCGTTGGGTCTCCCGCGGCGCCGTTCGCGGTGAATAACACCGCCGGCTGGGTTTCGTTGCAGTGGCCCGGCCTCTCACGTGCTGTCGGCCGGGAGTTCGGGCAGTATAACAAACCGACCCAGGTCGGTCAATTTTGCCGCGCCAGAGTTTCGCGGCGAATGCTGCGAATGTTAACGAATCGGCGGGTTCCTTGAGTCATGCCGCTGGTGGTCGCCGGGTGCGCGACAACGCCGGCCGGGTTCCGCGCGAGCCGCTTGGGGCTATGGGCAGATCGGGTCCGATGCTATACTCCTCGCCCGAATGCATCGCATATCCTGGTCTTCGGTGGTGCTGGTGGCCGCCCTCACGCTGGCGATGTGGCCGATACGGCCCGCCCTGGCGCAGGATGGCGTTCTCATCACGTCGCCCGAGAGCGGCACCGGCGTCACAGGCGTCGTCGAGATCCGCGGGACTGCAGTGCGGCAGCCCTTTCTGCGTTACGAGCTGGCCTTCGCCTATGATCCCAACCCGCGCGGCACCTGGTTCGCCATTGGCGAGCCTGGCACCGCGCCGGTCGTCGATGGCGTCCTGGGCCGCTGGGACACGACGAACGTGGCCGATGGTGTGTACGAATTGCGGCTGCGGGTGTACGCGACGGAGCGAGACTTCGGCGAGTACTTCGTCGGGCGCGTGGTGGTGAGGCACGACCTGCCGACCGCCGAGCCCACGATCGTCGTCGAGGCGACGCCGGCCGCGACGTCGTTGCCGGGGGTGGGCCCATCGACAGGGCCGACTCCGACCGCGATCGCATTGCCGCCGCCTGCCACAGCGATCGCCGCGCTCGGCGACCTCGGCGGGCCAAACCCCGTGGCCTCGGCGTTGCCGGCGCTGGATCCGGGGCGGCTCGAAACAGCTTTTGTCGACGGCGTGCGCCTTGCCGCTCTGGCCTTCGCGATCATGGCGGCCTACGCGGCCATGCGCTGGCTCTGGCGACATCGACGGTGGAAGTGAGTGGATGAACGAGACCCCTGCCCTGATCGTTGGCCTCGGCAACCCGGGCCGCGAATACCGCCTCAACCGGCATAACGCCGGTTTTTTGGCCGTCGACCGGCTGGTGCATCGCCAGGGTTGGCCGGCCTTCACGCGAAAGCAGTCGAACGCACTCGTCACAAGCGGCGACGTCGATGGTCGCCGCGTGATCGTGGCCAAGCCGCAGACCTTCATGAACCTCTCGGGCGGCTCGGTGGCCGGGCTGGCGCGCTTCTACCAGATCCCGCCTGAGGCCATCATGGTCTGCATCGATGACCTCAACCTGCCCTTCGGCAGCATCCGGATCCGACCGCGTGGCTCGGCCGGCGGACAGCGCGGCCTGCAGTCGATCATCGACTCGCTCGGCAACGACCGCTTCCCGCGGCTGCGCATCGGCATCGGCCGACCGCCGGGTCAGATGCGCCACGCCGCTTATGTGCTCAAGGACTTCAACGACGAGGAGCTCGATCAACTCGACGTGGTCCTCGACAAAGCCGTCGAAGCCTTCCTGGGTTGGATGGCCAGCGGCATCGACCTGGCAATGAGCCGGTTCAACGGGCCGTTGGAAGGACCGCAGACCGCAGACCGCTGACCGCAGCCCGTCTGGCCACCTTGCCTTGAAGCGCGGTAGAGTCGTAGGGTCGGACGAGCGACGAATGACGAAAGTTGATGCCGATCAGGTGCGCCTTCGACGTCACGGGATAGGCCGGCGCTGACCGTGCGCGGCAAACAATTGGACACCAGCCAGAACGAAGGGCGACAGCCGACGGGGTGACCCGCTCGGCCGTTGTCGTTCGTCATTCGTCATGGGTCGTTCGCCTTTCTGCGGTCCGCGGTCAGCGGTCCGCCGCCGAAAAGAACATGCATCTCTCCCCCCTCCTCGATCACATCCGTGCCCTGCCGGGTTACTCGGCGTTGCGCGAACGCGCCCTGGCCGGCGAGAAGCGACTCCCGCTGGGCGTCATCCGGGCGGCTCGACCGGCGGTCGCGGCCGCCCTGGCGCAGGATCTCGGTCGGCCGACGCTGATCGTCGCCGCGCGGCCCGACCGCGCCACGGCGTTCGCCGATGAGCTGCCGATCTGGTGGCCCGGCGCGACCGTACGACCGTTCTCGGAGCCGGCGCCGATGTTCTATGAGCCGGCCGTGTGGGGAACGCGAACCGTGAGCGAGCGCATCGCGGCGCTCTCGGCCTGGGGGGACCTTCACGCCACGATCGGGTCGGCCGGCAGCGGCGCCACGGCGAGCAGCGCGCCGTTGATCACGACGACCTCGGTGCGCGCGCTCATGACGCGCACCCTACCCCTGCGCGAGTTCCTGACCCGCACGCGCAAACTGCGCCGCGGCGCGACGGTGCGGCTGGATGCTCTGCTGACTTTGTGGGCTGAGAGCGGCTACGAGCCCGTCAGCGTGGTGCTCGAGCCCGGCCAGTTCTCGCGGCGCGGCGGCATCGTCGACATCTTCCCGGTGGCGGCTGAAGCGCCGGCGCGGCTCGAGCTCTTTGGCGACGAGATCGACACGCTGCGTCGCTTCGAGCCCGCCACGCAGCGATCGGGCGAGTCGCTGGACATCCTGACCGTGACGCCGGCGCGCGAAGGCCTGGCGAGCACGCCCGGCGCTGGCGTGCCGGCCGAGTTCCAGATCGCCGAGCGGTTCGCGCCGGCCACGCTGTTGGACTACCTGACGCCGGACGCGCTGGTGCTGCTCGACGGCGAGGTTGAACTCGGAGAAACGGCCGACGAGTTGATCGAACACGCCGAGGAGCAGCGCAGCTTCCAACTCGAAGCCGGCACGATCCTGCCGACCACGCCCCCGCCCTACGTGACCTGGGATGAACTCGACGCAGCGCTCTCTTCAAGACAGGTGATCAGCCTGGGCGCTGACGCCGACGACGAAGAGGGCTCAGGCTCATCGGCCCTCACTGCCCTGCGCCCTGCTCCGAGGTATGGCGGCCAGGTGCGCCCGTTGTTGACCGGCCTGACGGACTTCGTCGTCGACAATGCCGCAGCGGTCGTCGTGGCGCGGCAGGCCGGCCGGCTCGCCGAGCTCTGGTCGCAGGAAGGCTACCCCACGGCGGCCGTCGATGCGCTGACCGACTCGCCGGCTCCGGCCAGCGTCACGTTCGTGTCGGGCGGGCTGAGCGAGGGCTGGCGGCTAGTGCTGAAGGACGAAGTCGCTGCCGGTGACGCGCTGGCTCAGGCGAGCCGGCCGAGCGCGATCGTTGTGTTGACGGACGCCGAGATCTTCGGCGTGGCCAGGCCGCAGCGCGCCCGCAAGCGCAAGCGCCGTGGCGCGCCCGAGACCAACTATGCCGAGTTCAAGGCCGGCGACCTGATCGTCCACGAAGACTACGGTGTCGGCCGGTTCCGCGAGCTGGGTCAGCGCATCATCGACGGCCTCGAGCGCGACTACCTGGTGCTCGAATTCGCTGAGGGCGATGAGCTCTACGTGCCGGTCTCGCACGCCGACCGGTTGACGCGTTACGTCGGCGCGAGCGATCAGCCGCCGGCCCTGTCGCGGCTCGGCTCGGCCGAGTGGCTCAACGCCAAGCAAAAAGCGAAGGCCGCGGTCGAGCAGATGGCGCGCGAACTGCTGCAGCTGTACGCGAAGCGCGAACTGGTGCCAGGGCGCGCGTTCAAGTCCGATACCGCCTGGCAGGCCGAGATGGAGGGCGGCTTCCCGTTCGTCGAGACCGAGGACCAGCAGCGCGCGATCCGCGACGTCAAGGCCGACATGGAACGCCCGCGCCCGATGGACCGCCTGATCTGCGGCGACGTCGGCTTCGGCAAGACCGAGGTGGCCCTGCGCGCCGCCTTCAAAGCCGTGATGGACGGGACTCAGGTGGCCATGCTCGTGCCGACGACGGTGCTGGCCCAGCAGCATTGGCACACCTTCAAGGCGCGCTTCGGGGCGTATCCGGTGAAGATAGAGATGCTCTCGCGCTTCAGGCAGCCGCGCGAGATCCGGGCGGCGCTGGCGCGTTTGGCCGCTGGCGATGTCGACATCGTCATCGGCACGCACCGCCTGCTCGGGCAAGATGTGACGTTCAAGGACCTGGGTCTGCTGATCATCGACGAGGAGCAGCGCTTCGGAGTCAAGCACAAGGAGCGCCTGAAGCAGATGCGCTCCGAGGTGGATGTGCTGACGCTGACGGCCACGCCGATCCCGCGGACGCTTTACATGTCGCTGACTGGCCTGCGCGACATCAGCACGATCAACACGCCGCCTGAAGAACGACTGCCGATTCTCACGCACGTGGGGCCGTGGAACGAGAAGCTCGCGCGCCAGTCGATCCTGCGCGAGCTCGAGCGCGACGGTCAGGTGTTCTTTCTTCACAACCGCGTGCAAAGCATCGGCGTAGCGCGCGACAGGCTGGCCCGGCTGGTGCCGGAGGCGCGGGTCGAGATCGCCCACGGCCAGATGGAAGAGGGCCAGCTCTCGCATGTCATGGAGCGCTTCGAAGAGGGTGAGATCGATGTGCTGCTGTGCACGTCGATCATCGAATCCGGGCTCGACATCCCGAACGCCAACACCTTGATCGTCGACCGCGCCGACACCTTCGGTCTGGCGCAGTTGTATCAGT
The DNA here is from genome assembly GCA_044226485.1 of Anaerolineales bacterium. Lineage (GTDB taxonomy): Bacteria > Chloroflexota > Anaerolineae > Anaerolineales > UBA6663 > UBA6663. The sequence continues at coordinate 367,284 of JBGAGY010000007.1, read as the reverse complement.
TGCGCGGGCGCGTCGGACGGAGCACGCAGCAGGCGTACGCCTATTTCTTCACCAGCCCAGACTTCCGCCCGACACCCGAGGCGCGCGAGCGGCTGGAGACGCTGGCCGAGCAGACCGACCTCGGGGCGGGCTATGCCATCGCCATGCGCGACCTCGAGATGCGCGGCGCCGGCGACATCATCGGGCCAAAGCAGTCGGGCCAGATCACGGCGGTCGGCTTCCATCTTTACACCAAGATGCTGAACCAGGCGGTTAAGGCGTTGAAGAAGGACCGCGGCCGGCAGACCGTTGACGGCGGACCGTTGACCGCAGACGAAGGACGAACGACGAAGGACGAAGGCGCGGCCGCCGCGATCGGCGCGTTGCAGGCGGCGAACGTGGATCTGCCGCTGGCGTTGGCGATCCCGGCCGAGTACGTCGAGGACCGACGGCTGCGTGTCCAGCTCTATCAGCGCCTGGCGAACATCAGCGATGAGGCCGAGCTTGACGGTTTTTCGCGCGAGCTCGCAGAGCGTTTCGGGCCGGCGCCGGAGCCTGTCGAGAACCTGCTGTATCAGCTGCGCGTGAAGCTGCGCGCCACGAGGGCCGGTGTGGTGGCGATCGCGAGCGAGAACGGCCATATCGTCGTCACGCTCTTCCCGCAGGAGGAGACGAACCTGACGTATCTCGCGCACGGCGTGCTCGGGGCCGAACGGCTGGTGAAGAACCGCGCGATCCTGCCCTACATGCCGCGCGGCGAGTGGAAACCGTATCTGTTGGACCGGTTGTCGCGAATGAATTAGCCGGGAAGAAATCGGGAGTGCCCCGATGTCCCCCCCGATGTGCAACGCTTGCGCGTTGCACATCGGGGGACATCGGGGCACTCCCGATTTCTTCCGATTTACCGACGCTCGCGGCGCGTGAAGGCTGTCGCCATCGCCCAGTCGACCAAACCGGGCGCGATCTGGTTCAGCCCGGCCGCCAACGCCAGCGGCCAGGGCATCACGATCTCGGCCCGCGGACGCGCGATGACCGACTGGATCGCGCCAGCCACCTGCGCCGACGAGAGCGTCAGCCAGCCCGGCGTGGTGATGCCTGACGTGCGCGCGATGCCCGCGCCTTCCGCCCACTCCGTGTCCCACACAGCGCCCGGCGAGATCACGCTCACTGCCACGCCGCGCGGCCCGACCTCGCGCCGCAAAGCTTCCGAAAAGCCGCGGACCGCGAACTTCGTGGCGCTGTAGATGCTGTAGGTCGGTGGCGCGACAAGACCCGCGATCGACGCCACAGTGATGATGTGGCCGGCGCGCCGTTGCAGCATCGCCGGCAACGTCAGACGGGTCAGATGGATCACGCCCTCGAGGTTGAGCGCCAGCTGCGACTCGACCCGCTCGTCCGATAGCTCCTCGAGCCAGCCCAATCGCCCGATGCCGGCATTGTTCACCAGCACGTCGATCCGGCCGAAGGCCGCCAGCGCCTCAGCCTGCGCGCGCAGCCGTTCGTCGCGTCGCGCCAGGTCGGCCGCGACCACGACCGCCGCCGCTCCAAACGGCTCGGCAACAGCCATAAGTTTGTCGACGCGTCTGGCCGTCAGCACCACGCGCGCGCCCGAGCGCACCAGCACCCCGGCCGCCGCCGCCCCAATGCCGGAACTCGCTCCCGTGATCCAGACGACTCGTTGCTTCAGATCAATCATGATGGCATCACGTATCGCTGACACGAATAGCGACGAATGGGCCCGAATGGTTGCAGGACAGCCTCCGACTGCGGCTGAGCTCTTCGGCTTGTTCGTGCGAATTCGTGGAGAACTCTCCCGCAGAAATGGAAAGCGCCCCGGACCACTGGGTGATCCGGGGCGCCTGATACCAAAGGCTACGCCGCCGGCCGCGAGGGCGAGGCCGGGCGTCGTCGTGTCACGGGCTTGGCCGCCGGCTTGCGCGCCGCAGCCTTGCGGGTCGCCTTGCGCGCCGGTTTGCGCGCGCGCTTGGGCCGCTTCGGCCGTTCGGGCGCGGGCAGGAGCGCCTCGGCCAGCACCTGATCGATGTGCTCGACGAACACGAACTTCATGTCGCGCTTGGCCTTCTGCGGCACATCGACCAGATCCTTGTCGTTCTTCTTCGGCAGGATCACGGTCTTCAGCCCCAGCCGATGCGCGGCCAGCACCTTCTCTTTGACTCCGCCGACCGGTAACACACGCCCGCGCAGCGTGATCTCGCCGGTCAGGCCGATGCTGCGCCGCACCTTGCGCGACGTGTAGGCCGACACCAACGCCAACGCCATGCTCACGCCCGCGCTCGGCCCATCCTTGGGGATCGCGCCCTCGGGAACATGGATATGAGTGTCGATCTTATCGAAACGCCGTGCCTCGATGCCCAGAGACTTGGCCTTTGACTTGATGTACGACATCGCCGCCTGGGCCGACTCCTGCATCACGTCGCCGACCTGGCCCGTGATCTGCAGACCGCCCTTGCCTTCCATCAGCGCGATCTCGATCGGCATCGTATCGCCGCCCGCTTCGGTCCAGGCCAGGCCCATCGCCAGGCCGACCTCGTCGAACTTCTCGGCGTCGGGCGGCGTGTACTCCGGCGGGCCCAGGTACTTGTGGAGGTTCTCGGGCGTCACGCGCAGCGGACCTTCCTTGCCCTCGGCCTTGCGCCGCGCCACCTTGCGGCACACGCGCGCCACCTCGCGTTCGAGGTTGCGCACGCCGGCCTCATAGGTGTACGAGCGGATGATCTTGCGCACCACGCTGTCGGGGATGACCACGCCCGTGCCCTCGAGGCCGTTCTCCTCGATCTGGCGCGGCAGGATGTAGCGCCGAGCGATCTCGAGTTTCTCTTCCTCGATGTAGCCCGGGAACTCGATCACCTCGAGCCTGTCGTGCAGCGCCGGCGGGATCGCGCCGAGCTGGTTCGCTGTCGTGACGAACAACACCCGCGACAGGTCGTAATCGACGTCGAGGTAGTGATCGGCGAACTCGCGGTTCTGCTCGGGATCGAGCACCTCGAGCAGGGCCGCCGCCGGGTCGCCGCGGAAGTCCTGGCCGAGCTTGTCGATCTCGTCGAGCATCATCACGGGGTTGACGCTGGCCGCGCGGCGCATGGCCTGGATGACGCGGCCCGGCAGCGCGCCGATGTAAGTGCGCCGATGGCCGCGGATCTCGGCCTCGTCGCGGATGCCACCCAGGCTGATCCTCACGAATTTGCGCCCGAGCGCGTCGGCGATCGATCGACCGAGCGAGGTCTTGCCTGTGCCGGGCGGCCCGGCGAAGCACAGGATCGGAGCTCTGCGCTGGACGGCGCCGCTCGTCAGCTTGCGCACCGCGATGTACTCGAGGATGCGCTCCTTGGCCTTTGGCAGCCCGTAGTGCTGCTTTTCGAGCACGCCCTCGGCATGCTTGAGGTCGAGGTTGTCGACCGTGGTCGTGGCCCACGGCAGATCGATCAGCCAGTCGAGGTAGGTGCGGATGATGCCGACCTCGGGCGCCATCTGCGGCATCTGGCTCAGCCGCTCGACTTCCTTGAGCGCCTTGTCGTTGACGTCCGTCGGCATCTGAGCCGCAGCGACCTTGTCGCGCAGCTCGGTCAGCTCTGCCTGCCAGGGATCATTCTCGCCTAGTTCACCCTGGATCGCGCGCATCTGCTCGCGCAGATACAGCTCGCGCTGGTTGCGATCCACCTCGTTCTGCACCTGGCTGTGGATCTGATCTTCGAGCTCGAGCACGTCGAGCTCTTTGCCGAGAAGCACGCTCACGCGCTGCAATCGCTCGGTCGGGTTGAACAGCTCGAGCAGTTGCTGGCGGTCCTCCATCGTCAGGTCGATCGTCGACGCGACGAAGTCGGCGAGCCAGCCCGGCTCCTCGATGTTCATGGCGAAAACGTAAGCTTCTTCAGGGATCGCGCGGTTCAACTGCGCACAGCGCTCGAACAGATCGAGGACGGCGCGCATCAGCGCTTCGGTCTGGCGCGGCCGATCGGTGGGCTCGAAGATCGGTCGCGCGCGCACGATGAAATACGGCTCGACCTGGATGAACTCGACGATCTGCACGCGCCGCCGACCCTGCGACATCACGCTGGTCGAGCCGTCGGGCATGCGCAACATGCGCCCGACCGCCACTTCAGTGCCGATGCTGTACAGATCCTCGGGCATCGGCTCTTCGACGTCCGGGTTCGTTTGAGCGACGGCGATCACCGTCGTGTTGGCCGTGTTCGCGCGCCGGATGACGCTCATCGAGCGCTCCCGCGCGACGAACAGCGGGGTCACCATGTTCGGGTAGACGACCAGATCGCGCAGCGGCAGCACAGCGCACTCGATCAACCCGTCGTCGTCGAGCCGCGCGTCTTGCACCTCGAACAACTCTTCAGTCTGGCGGTTGTTCGACCCGCCCATGGCTGATCTGAGCAGGCGTTGGCGCTGCGCGTGTTCCATCATGTCTTGCATCTACTTCCCCTGATCCAACAAGATCGACCCATCGCGCTCCCGCGCGGCGCCTACAGGCGCGAACGACCTCGCATCCGAATCCCAGAGCCATTGCCCCGTTCCGGATGAATCATCGTCCTGAAGTCGCTGCGCCGCGCCGCCATGGGCCGCGCGGTGGAGGTCTTAGTTTACTTCACCTTGGCGTAGGCTGCCGGATCGCCGGTCAGAGCCGCGCGTGCTTCGGAGACCACGAAGAGGCTTCCGGTCGCGAGCACGACGTCGTCGCCGCCCGCGAGTTCGCGAGCGCGCGTCAACGCGCGATGGACTGGGCCCACCGATTCAACGGGTCCCGTGAAGCCCTGGCCGCGCACCTGCTCGGCCAACTCGTCGGGATCCGCGGCTCGCGGGTGTACCGCCTGGGTGGTGATGACGGCCGAGGCGCGCGGCAGCAGTTCGTTGAACATGCCCACGATGTCTTTGTCGGCAGAGGCGCCGAAGACGAGGACGAGGCGTCGATCTTCGAAGTAGGCGTCGACGGCCTCGCGGAGCCGCTGGGCGGATTCGCGGTTCTGGGCACCATCGATGACGACAAAGGGGGATCGATGCATGACCTCAAATCGCCCCGGCCACTTCACCCGCTTGAATCCCTCGCGAATGGCGTCGGCGCTGAGGGGCAGCCCGGCCGCGCCGAGCGCCTGCAGGGCCGCGTATGCTGTGGCAGCGTTCTCGACTTGATGGGCGCCGAGCAACGGGATCTCGAGCCGGTCGGGTCGCCAGCCGGCGACCGCCAGACCGGCCGCGCGCAACGCGGCAAGGTCGCGGGCCTGCTCGCCCGTCCAGACGTCGAAGGTCTGTCCATCGAGCGAATGCTCGACCGGCTTGAACTTGACGTCGCGGCCCGTCAGCGTGAGCGCGCAGCCGCGCTCGAATGCCACGAGCTCGAGCACCGTCAGCGCTTCAGCATGCTGCGGCGCCGAGACCACCGGGACCCCGGGCTTGATGATGCCGGCCTTCTCGCCGGCGATCAGGGTCAGAGTGTCGCCAAGCAGCGCCATGTGGTCGTAGCTCAGGGCAGTGATGACGCTGACGCGCGGCGTGAGGATGTTCGTGGCGTCAAGCCGACCTCCCAGGCCGACCTCGATCACTGCCACGTCGACGTGCTCGCGCGCGAACCACTCGAAGCCGATCGCTGTGGTGAGTTCGAACGTCGTGATACCCGGCACGTCGGGCGCGAACTGCTGCAGGCGGGCCACGATCTCGATCACGGCTTCCTGGGGGATCCAGCGACCGTTGACGCGGAAGCGGTCACGGAAGTCTTCGAGGTGCGGCGACGTGTAGAACCCGGTGCGGTAGCCGCCAGCTGTCAGAGCGCTGGCACACAAAGAAGAGACGGAGCCCTTGCCCTTCGTCCCGGCCAGGTGCAACGTCGGATAACGCCGCTGTGGATCGCCCATGAGGTGCATCAGGCGTGCCATCCGCTCCAGGTTGAACTCGGCTGCGGCGTACTTGTCGAGGCGCTTGGCGCTGAAATCGATGAAGCTGTAGATCCAGTCGAGTGCTTCCTGATATGTCAACGGCATGTCACGGACCTCGTCCAAGGGTTGAGCGGCGGTTCAAGGGATGCTAACATGACCCGGCCCGCGGTGTAGCCGCAGGTGTCATCTTTTTGGGTGACGGATCGTCACGGTCCGCCCTGCCCTTTACACGAATATCACAGATCGGCTCGGATGACAGTGCCACCGCCGGCGTCGGTGATGGCGTCAGGTAACATTGAACCGGCGAAAGTCCACATGCGACGAACCTTTTGGATCACCGTGGCGACTGCCGTCGCCATCACTGCCATCGCGTTGGCCATCGCCTGGCTGACGCTCAGCCCGTCAGGCCCGCCGCTCGAGTCCGCGGCGTTCTCGCTGACCGAGATCACGCCCAATGCCGACGGCATCACCGACGTGACCCGCCTGACCTACCGGCTGCGGCGGCCGGCGACAGTGTCCGTCTACTTCAAGGACGCAAACGGCCGGCGCTACGACTTCCGGAGCGATCAGCCCCGCGGCACCGGCGAGGCCAGCGTCGACTTCAGCGGCGTCGTCGACGGCTACGTCAGGCGGGGCGAGGCCGTCACCGGCAACGTCGCGACGCGCGTGCTCGCCGACGGCGCGTACACCTGGTTCGTCGAAGCCCGCGACGATCAAGGCGCCTCGAACACCCTCACCGGCACGCTGACCATCGCCGATGCCGAGTCCGAACTGCCCGACCTCACGCTCTCGCTGTCACCGCGCACCTTTACGCCGAATCAGGATGGCCTCGACGATCGCGTCCAGATCACGGTCGGCCTGAAGAAGACCCTCGCGGAAGATGGCCTGCGCGTCTACCTGACCGACGCCGACGGCGGGCTGCAACTGCCGATCGCCGAAAGCACGACCTCCGGCCGCAAGCCTGGCGAAGCCGGCGTGCACGAATTCAACTACGACGGCGGCATCGACCTAGGCGAGACGCCGCCCCCCAACGGCGACTACCTGGTCGTGGCTTCGGCTGAGGATCGCGTCGGCCAGCGCGTGAGTTTCACGGCGCCCCTGGCCATCGCGCAGGGCGGCCTCCCGCGCGGCGAGATCGTGCTCGGCCAGGTGACGTTCTCGTCGGAGTTCGTGCGCCTCGACGACACCCTGTACTTCACACTCACGGTGCAAAACTACGGCACGGCGCCGCTGCGCACGACCGGGCCCGAGCCGGGCTACGTGTACACCAGCATGACCGAGAACTACAACAACACCGGCTATTTCCAGGAATCGGGCGCGTTCCGCGTCGGCGTCATGTGCGACACCTGTCTGAACGACTTCCCGTGGCGTTGGGCCATCGGCAAGCAGGACGGCCTGACCATGATCCCGGACTCGCAGGGCCGGCCGCAGTACTACCTCGAGCCCGGCGGTGTCAGCGTCGTGACCGGCGGCATTGTGCTCGACCAGATCGTGACGAGCCGCAATCCGCAGTACTTCTGGGTCGGCCTGATTCAGGAAGACGTCGCCATCTACAACAACCGAGCCGATCCTCACCAGATCGAGATCAGCCCGAAGTGAAGCGAGGGGCGAGGCGCGAAGGGCGAAGGGCGAGGGGCGAGGGGCGAGGGGCGAGAGGCGAAGGGCGAGAGGCGAAGGGCCTAACGCGGTAGCGTTCGCTCCTCGCCCTTCGCGCTTCGCGCTTCGCCCCTCGCTTGGCTTCCACACTCGATTAGCCTAGAATCGCAGACATGCTCGACCTCGGGATCGTGATCGTCAACTGGAATGTCCGTGAGTTGCTCGCGGCGTGCCTCGATTCGGTGTACGCGGATCTGGCCGGCAGCGGTCTGCGCGGACGAGTCGTCGTGGTCGATAACGATTCGCGCGACGGCTCGGTAGAGATGTTGGCGAAGCAGTTCCCGCGCACGCAGGTGCTGCGCGCGCCGAACCGCGGGATGGGCGCCGGCAACAACCTCGGCCTGCACGCGCTTGGGCTCGGGCTCGGCGCCGATTCGTCGCAGGCGCCGTTCGCGGCGCTGGTGCTCAACCCCGACACGCTCGTCAGGGCCGGCGCGTTGCGCCTCCTTGTCGACTTCTTGCGCCAGCGTCCGGCGGCGGCCGTGGTCGCGCCGCAACTCCTCAACGCCGACGGGTCGTTGCAGCACACTGGCTTCCGCTTTCCAGGCCTGACACAGGCAGCGTTCGATCTCTTTCCGCCGCCCGGCCGGTTTGCTCGCCTGATCGAGTCGCCGTTGAACGGCCGCTACCCGGCCGGCGCCTATGCGAGCGGCCCGTTTGAGGTGGACCACACGCTCGGGGCCGCCTTCGCCGTGCGCGGCACGGTGCTGCGTGAGCAAGATCTGTTCGACGAGATCTTCCCCATGTACTGCGAGGAGATCGACGCGCACTGGCGGCTGCGTCGTCAGGGCTGGGAGATCTGGGTCGCCCCGGCTGCCGCCATCGTGCACCTCGGCGGACGCAGCACACAGCAGGCGCCGAATCGCTCGTTCGTGCAGTTGTGGAGCAGCCGTCGTCGGCTGTATCAGCGCTATCACGGCCCGCTGATGGTGGCCGCGACCCGCATGCTGGTCGAACTGGCGCTGCGCGGGCGCATCCGCACCAACCACAAATTGAGCACCCAGGGCCGCCTGTCACCCGACGAGCGCGCCGCTCGCAACGCCGCCCTGGCTGAGGCCATGCGCGCCTGGCAGGGCAGAAGGCCACTCCCACCAGCCGAATGGCCGAGTTCCGGGTCCGGCGATTGACGCCGCGAGTCATCCACGCCCATGCTCTCCGCCATCGTCCTCACGCTCAATGAAGAGCGCCACCTGCCGGATTGTCTGGCCAGCCTGAGTTGGGCCGACGAAGTCGTCGTGTTCGATTCGGGCAGCACGGACGGCACGGTCCGCCTCGCGGCCGCGGCAGGCGCACGAGTGATCACGCGCGCGTTCGACAACTACGCCGGGCAGCGCGATGCCGCCCTCCGCTCTGTCTCGAGCGAGTGGGTGCTGTTCGTCGACGCCGACGAGCGCATCCCCGAAGCGCTGCGGGAGGAGATCCGCTCGGTGCTCGCGCGCCCCGAAGCCGGCTGGTGGATCCCGCGGCACAACTACCTGTTCGGCACGCTGACGAAACACACAGGCTGGTATCCCGACTACCAGCTGCGCCTGCTGCGTCGCGATAAGGCCCGCTACGACCCGACCCGGCCCGTGCACGAGCTCGTGCTCCTCGACGGCGACGCCGGTCACCTCACACAGCCGATGGTGCACCTCAACTACGAGACCGTCGGCGAGTTCGTCAAGAAGCAGACCTACTACGCGGCCTACGACGCTGACCGGCTCGCCCTGGAAGGCGTCAGGGCCAGGCCCCATCACCTCCTCAGCCAGCCGTTGCGTCACTTCTGGTGGCGCTTCATCACGCTCGAAGGCTGGCGCGACGGCTTCCACGGCCTGCGCCTCAGCGTCCTCATGGCGCGGTTCGAGTTCGAGAAATATCGGTTGCTCCGAAGCCGGCAGACGGCACGCCCTTGACGGGACGCTCAGCGAGCCACGCCTGACCCAGGCCCTATGAAACGAGTTGAGGGGCCCATCGCATCGGTCTGGGCCTTCGAAGCCGGTCTTGTTCCAACCGCGGCCTGTCAGACGAAGCGCCCATCCCCGCGCCTCGCGTGTCATCCAGCGCACGACCTCGCGTCGCGGGCCATCCAGCGCCCGACCTCGCGTCGCGTGTCATCCAGAGCGCCCGACCTCGCGCCTCGCGTGTCATCCAGAGCGCCTGACCTCGCGCCTCGCGTGTCATCCAGAGCGCCTGACCTCGCGCCTCGCGTGTCATCCAGAGCGCCTGACCTCGCGCCTCGCGTGTCATCCAGAACGCCCGACCTCGCGTCGCGTGTCATCCAGAGCGCCCGACCTCGCGTCGCGTGTCATCCAGAGCGCCCGACCTCGCGCCTCGCGTGTCATCCAGAGCGTCTGACCTCGCGTCGCGTGTCATCCAGAGCGCCCGACCCTAGTGGCCATCCATCGCGCCGAATGAGCGCGAAGGATCGCCTGTCGGACTCCCCGGCTGTTGCCACGGCCATACGAGCCAGCGGAGGAGATCCTTCGCGCTCAATAGGCTGGTCTGATTGCAGAGTGGATGAGGCGCTCTGGATGACACGCGACGCGCGCGCGGGTGCGGCCTCGATGACACGCGACGCACGGGCAAGGCGTGCTGCATTGCACGCAGCCCGCGAGAGCGGGTGCTACAGGCAACGAAGGTCTGCAGCACTCAGCAGTAGAGCCAAACGCTACGGGCGAACATCGCTACGCAGGCTCTCAACCGTACGCGGCTCTTCGCGCATGGCAACGGCATATCGCGAAGGCTGATAGCCGGTCGACTTTCGGCGTCCATCAGCTGCCCATCGTCTGCCCGCGGACGCATACTGCCGTCCGCGGTCCGCCATCTGCTGTTCCTTTGATTTGCCCTTGAAGATCCATATGCTAGAATTCGTCCATGCCTTCTGGAGACGACGGCTCGGGAAGAGTTGGCGCGCTCAACGGGGCAACACCCACGTCGACCGCGCACGCCCGCACGCAGAACCCCGTGCTGGTGTTGAACGCCAACTTCGAGCCTCTGAACGTCTGCGATGTGCGGCGGGCCGTCAGCCTGCTGATGACGGGCAAGGCGCGCCTGCTTGAAGACGGCATCGGCGGCATCCACACCGCCCGGGCCACCTTTCCCCGACCCTCGGTCATCAAACTCGAAAACATGGTGCGCCGCCCGCGGGCGCGCGTGAAGCTCTCCAAGCGCGAGGTCTTCCGCCGCGACAACTACACCTGCCAGTACTGCGGCAAACGCACCTCGCACCTCACCATCGACCACGTTATCCCGCGCCATCGCGGCGGCGGCCACCGCTGGGACAATCTCGTCGCGGCCTGCCCGACCTGCAATCGTCGCAAGGGCGGCCGGACTCACACTGAGGCCGGCATGCCGCTCAAGCGGCGTCCCTCTGAGCCCGCCGCGACCGCCGAGTACCTGTTCGACCGCTACCTCGACGATTTCGCCGACTGGAGCAAGTACGTTTCGGGTTGGTGATCGTCGACCCGAAACCGCGAAGACGCGAAAGGCGCCAGGATTCTTCTTCAGAATCCTGGCGCCTTGTGTGTCTTCGCGGTTATGGAGCGACGTCAGTCGAAGACGGGGTCGATCAAGCCGTAGTCACCGTCGCGGCGCTTGTACAGGACGTTGAGGCGTTTGTTCTCGGCACTGAAGAAGACGAAGAACGTGTCGTGACCGAGCAACTGCATCTGCTCGACGGCCTCCGCCTCTGACATGGGCTGAATGGCGAACTGCTTGCGGCGCACAATCGCCTGGCCGGAGGGCTCATCGGACTCGCCGCCGGGCGCGGTCTCCTCGGGCTCCATCGTAAGATCCGCGGCGCTGGCGCCGTCACCGCGACCGCGGCGGTGCTTGCCTTTATAGCGCTCGATCTGCCGGTACATCTTGTCGAGCACCTGATCGATCGCCGCGAACAAATCGGAGTTGCGCTCCTCGGCGCGCAACACCGTGCCGCGCATCGGAATCGTCAATTGGGCGACGTAGCGATCGCCGCTCCCACGCGCGGTGCCCAGCTCCGTCACATCGACGCGAGCTTCTCGGATCGTGGCCAGGTATCGATCCAGCTTGCCGACTTTCTTCTCGATATGCTCCTGCAGGCGTGAACCGACTTCGATCCCTCTTCCATAGACATTCACCGGAACAGTCATCATCGCCTCCTGAAGGTTAAGAGAAACGCGAAACGGGGTGTCCCCTGCGCCGATCTCCCGGTCTCAGGGGACGCCCCGTTTGGCGTCTCGTTCAATTGGCCGACATACGCCAGTCTAACCCTATTTTGCCCGCCAATGCAACGTGCAATCCTACCGGGTCGGGCCTGTCGAATGTCAGGCGATTCCGCCGCGCAAAGCGCGGTTTTCGTGGAAAGGACTCTGGAACCTGAGGATGAATCTCGACATCGTTCACCCGCCCCATCGCGACCAGGTTCTTGCCGGAATGCTCTCACGCCATCGGGGGCTGATCGGCTCGTAACGGAGCCTGAGCCACGGCCAGGCCATGCACCCGGGTGGCCCCGGCGGCCTTGAGCGCCCGAGCGCAGTCGTGCAGGGTCGCGCCGGTCGTGCAGGTGTCATCGAGGAGGAGCACGGCCCGATTCTTGACGTGGCGCTCAACCCCGACGAAGGCTCCGCTGACGTTGTGCTGCCGATCGTGTCGCGAGAGCCCGACCTGGCTGCGCGTCGAGCGCAGCCGGATCAGCGCCCCAGGTCGGAAGGCCAGGCCCCAACGATCGGCGAGCGCGATGCCGAGCAGCGCCGCCTGGTTGTAGCCGCGCCGGGCCAGGCGCTCGGCCGAGAGCGGCACCGGCACGAGTGCGACCTTGCCCAGCCTCTGCGGAAGATCGTCAAAGCGCCGGGCCACAAGCTCCGCCAACGTCTCGGCAAGGCCAACGTCATGCCGGTACTTCAGCCGATGCAACGCCTTCTGGGCGGGCCCCTTGAACCACAGCGCTGCCCGAAAGTCGTCAAGGCCGTCGGGCGCGCTCAAGTCGACCAGCGCCTGGCCGGGCGGCACCCAGGCCAGCTCCAAGCGACAGGCAGGGCACAGCGCCGCGCCCAGGGCGCCACAGCCCGCGCAACGCGGCGGAAAAAAAACATCCGCCAGAGCCCACAGGCCCTGGCGGAATAATCCACTCAACTTCCCCATGCGGCTTGCTCCCACACGAGGGTAGCCGCAAGTCCCTGTCGCCGAATCCTCAATCGGTCATTGGCCGGCGATGGCGCCCAGGCCGAACTGGCGGATCAACTGCATCGAGGCCGGCCCGAGCAGCACGATGTAGATCGACGGGAAGATCAGGAACGCCATCGGGATGAGCATCTTCACCGGCGCTTCGTGAGCCTTCTTCTCGGCCCGCTGGCGGCGGCGCACCCGCATCTGATCGGACTGGATGCGCAGCACCTTGGCCATGCTCACGCCGAGCTGGTCGGCCTGGATGAGGGCGGCCACGAAGCTGGTCATCTCGGGCACGTCCATGCGGTCGGCCATGTCGCGCAACGCCTCGCGGCGCACCTTGCCCAGGCGGATCTCGGCGATCGCGCGCTGGAAGCCGTAAGCCACCTCGGTCGTCCACTTCTCCGAGACGCGCTGCATGGCCTGATCGAAGCCCAGGCCGGCCTCGACGCACACCGTCAGCAGGTCGAGCGCGTCAGGCATGGCCTTGACGATCGAATCCTTGCGGCGGTTGATGCGGCTACGCAGCATCAGGGTCGGGATGAAGTAGCCGAGCACGCCGCCCAGGGCCGAGAAGCCCAGCACCTTTGCGACGCCGGATTGGAACGAGAACAGGCTGGTCGGATCCGCCGAGACGAAGCCGAGCAGGATGAACAGGCCGATGCCGACACCGGCCATCACGATCCGGCTCATGTAGAACAGGATCGGGGTCATGCCGGGCGGGTTGCCGGCGACGTCGAGCTGGTGCTGGATGTCCTTGAGCGTGGCCTGGGGCGTGAACTTCTGAGCGAACTCGCCCACCCTGCGCGCGACAGGCAACAGGATGCGCTGGGTGAACGGCTGCGACATCTCGATGTCCTCGAGCGTCATGGGACGCTCGCGGGTCGAGTACACGGCCATGCGCGTCTGCAACGGGCTGGCCGCCTTCGGCGAGCGCAGCCCCACCATCACGAGCACCAGAGCGCCGACGAAGACGACGCCGAGGACGCAGAAGAGAAGCGTGATCTCCATGAACTACACCTCGATGTCTACGATCTTCATCACGATCGCGAAGCCGATGCCGATCAACAGGCCGGCGGTGACGAGCATGCCGATGCCGCACAGGAAGTAACTGTCCTGCATGAACATCTGGCCCATGTACGTCGGGTTGATCAGATACAGCATCACGCCGAGGCCGATCGGCAGGAACGAAATGACGTAGCCCGTGATCATGCCTTGCGCCGTCAGGGTCTTGATCTCACCCTTGATGCGCACGCGCTCGCGGATCGTGAAGCTGATCGTGTCGAGGATCTCGGCCAGGTTGCCGCCGACCTCGCGTTGGATCTTCATCGCCGTGACGACGAAGTCAAGGTCCTTGCTGGGCATGCGCCGCGTCAGGTTGTCGAGCGAGACCTCGAACGGGATGCCGAGCTGCATTTCCTGGACGAGCCGCTTGAACTCCTGCGAGATCGGGGCCGGCAGTTCGCGGCCGATGGCCTCCATGGCCTGGGTCACGCTGTAACCCGCGCGCAGACCGTTGACCATCAGGTTGAGCATGTCGCCGAGCTGGCCATCGAACTTCGTCAGGCGCTGGCCCTTGAGATAGCCGGCGTAGAAGCGTGGCGTGAAGAAGCCGATCACTGCCGCGATCAGGCCCGCGACCACGTCCTGCCGCAGGAAGCCCAGCACCAGGAACCCGGCGATGGCCAGGATGACGTGCAGAGCCAGGAACTCGGCGACGCTCAGCTTGAGGTCGGCTCGCGCCAGCTCGCGCCGGACGCTCTCATACCAGCCCTTGCGCTGAAAGGCCTGGTCCATCGACTTGGTCAGCGCGCTCGGCTTGCGCTCGGCCTTCTTGTCATCGGGCGCCTGCAGGAGCGGGTCGCGCGTGAGCTGCTCGAGGCGGCCGGCCACGGCGGCCTGGCGTCGGTACCAGACGGCGACGCCGCCCAGGCCGAATATCCAGATCACGACCACGGCCGCGAGGCTGATCATCAAGGGACTGGTCATCGGTCACTCCCAGCGGGCGTCCGCCGCCCGCGGTTCACTCAATAGCGCAGGCGATCGCCTGCCCCGAACACAGAGGCCGGCAGGTGATGGCCCTCTTCTTCGATGCGCTCCATGCACTTCGGCCGCAGGCCCGTCGGGCGCAGCCGGCCGATGATCTTGCCCTTCTCGACGCCCGTCTGCTCGAAGAGGAAGATGTCGGCCATGGTGATCACGTCGCCTTCCATGCCCTGGATCTCGGAAATCTGCACGACCTTGCGCGAACCGTCCGAGAGACGGGCCAGATGGCAGATGACGTTGATGGCCGACGAGACCTGCTCGCGGATGGCCCGGATGGGCAGATCCATGCCGGCCATCAGACACATCGTCTCGATACGGGCGAGCGTGTCACGCGCGCTGTTCGAGTGGCAGGTCGTCATCGAGCCTTCGTGGCCGGTGTTCATGGCCTGGAGCATGTCGAGCGCCGCGCCGTCACGGATCTCGCCGACCACGATACGGTCGGGGCGCATGCGCAACGCATTCACCACAAGGTTCTGGATCGAGACCTCGCCTTTGCCTTCGATGTTGGCCGGGCGCGACTCGAGCCGCACCACGTGCTCCTGACGCAGCTGAAGTTCAGCCGCGTTCTCGATCGTCAGGATGCGCTCGTCGTTCGGGATGTACGACGACATCAGGTTCAGGAAGGTCGTCTTGCCCGAGCCTGTGCCGCCGGAGATGACGATGTTGACCGCCGAGGCGACCGCCGCCTGCATGAAGGCGATGGCCTCCGGCGTGACCGCGCCGTATTCGATCAACTGCTCGACAGTCAGCGGCTTCTTGAAGAACTTGCGGATGGTGATGGTCGGGCCGTCGAGCGCGATCGGCGGGACGACGGCGTTGACGCGGGAGCCGTCCGCCAGACGCGCGTCTTCGTAGGGATGGCTCTCGTCGACGCGGCGGCCGAGCGGCGACATGATGCGATCGATGATGCGCATCACGTGTTCGTTGTTCTCGAACGCCACAGGCGCGCGCTCGATTTTGCCGCGGCGCTCGATGTAGATGTTCTTCGGGCCGTTGACCATCACTTCCGTCACGGTCTCATCGGCCAGCAGCGGCTCGATCGGGCCGAGCCCGAGGATCTCGGACACGATCTGATCGAACAGGCGCTTGCGCTCGGTGCGGGAGAGGACGATGCCCTCGTCGGCCAGGACGTTCTCGTAAAGGTCCTCGATGGTCTTGCGCACTTCGGCCGTGCGCGAGATGTCCATCGACGGATCGAGCTCGGCCAGCAAGCGGTTCTGAACGCGCGACTTGAGGTCCGGCGCGCCCGGGGCCTGGCCCTGCCCGCCGGCCGCCTGGCCGGGGACTGCCACGCGGCGCATGCGCAGCTCGGCGAGCTTGTTGCTGTCATCGGACGCGGGCGGAGGCGGCGTCGCCGGTCCCCCTGGCGCGCTCGGGCGCGCGGGCGCGGCCTGGCCGGTGTTCTGCCGATTCTCGATGCGTTTGAGCAGCGACATGCGTACCTCGTGTGTCCCGCGGGGCCTTCAGCCTCAGCGCGAGAAGATCGACTTGCGCTTCTCCGGCGACTTCCCAGCCGGTTCCTTGGGCGCGAAATCGGCGCGCAGCCGCGTCGCCAGATCGACTACAGCGGCCGTCGGCGGCGCCTTGCGGTCGCCCATGACAAACGGAACGCCGGCGTTGATCGCCTGCGTGGCGACACGATCCTCGTACGGGATCTGGGCGTAGACCGGGTGCTTGAGCGAGTCTTCGATGCTCTGCACCGTGATCCCCCAGCGCTTGTCCATCTTGTTGACGACCAGCACCGGCTTGTCCTTCGAGTACTCGAGCTTCTCGCACAGGTCGAAGTACTTCTTGACGTTGGCCAGCGTCGGGATGTCGGGCGCCGCCACCACGATCACGCGGTCGGCCGCGTCCATCATCGCCAGCTCGAGGTCGCGCAGGATCGAGGCGACGTCGACGACGACGTAGGTGAAGTGGTGGCGCAGCTCGAGCAGCAGGCGCTTGAGCGGCGCTGCAGTGATCAGCTCCGAGTCCTCGGGCGACTGCGAGCCGAGCAGCACCTTGACGCCCGACGCGTGAGCGGCCATCCACGACGAAACCGCCGTCTCGTCGATCTCGTCGACCTGCTGGACGGCGCTGACGAGGCTTGTCTTCGACTTGAGGTTGAAGAACACGCCGACGTCGCCGAACTGCGTGTTGGCATCGACGACGCAGACCTTGCGGTCCTCGCCCTGCAGCGCCACCGCCAGGTTGACGGCCAGCGTGGTCTTGCCCGACCCGCCCTTGGGGCTGTAGCAGACCAGGAGCTTGCCGAGGGCGCCGGGCGTCGGGCCGTGCGACGCACCAGGCGTCACAGGGACGCGCACCGTCGCCAGTTCCTGTTCCTTGCTGGCCTGGCCAAGGCGGCGGATCGTGTTGATCAGCTCGTCAGCCGACGGCGGCTTCGAGAGGAAGTCGCGCGCGCCGGCCAGCATCGCCTGGCGCAGATAGTCAGTGTCCTGCTGCACCGACACGATGACGATCTGGATCGTGGGCACGTCCTTGACGATCGCGCGCGTCGCGGCGATGCCGTCCATGTCCGGCATGTTGATGTCCATCAACACGACGTTCGGCCGCATCTCTCGGGCCAACTGGAGCCCTTCGCGACCGTTGCGCGCCATACCGACGACGTCGATGTCGGATTCGAACTGCAACAGCTTGCGGATCGTCTCGCGCGTCTCGGCCGTATCGTCCACGACGACGACCCGGATCTTGTCAGTCGTTGCGCTCATCCCACAGTCTTCCTTGACCGCGGACCGCAGACTGCAGACCGCAGCCCTCTATTGGCGAGGGTCCGCGGTCTGCCGTCTGCCGTCTGCCGTCGATTACGGAACCACCGGCGCCGGCGTCGGGCGGGTGACGACGGTCGTGTCGAGCCCGTAGTTCAGCTTGCTGGGCAGCGAGATCTTGTAGGTGTCGACCATGTACTGGAGCGTCACCGACTGGGTCTCGGCCAGCGAGGTGTCCCCCGCCGAGCGGAGCGTGTACGTGTACTGCACGGCATCCGGATAGCGCTCATGCAGGCGGTTGATGTAGTCGAGCACCAGCGCCTCTTGCGGCGACACGGCGACCGTGATCAGGTGCGGCGGCAGCGGCGTCGGGGTGACCGTCGGCGCGGCGGTGGGCGTCGCGTTGGGGTCGACCACGCCCGCGGCGGCGGCCTGCGTCGCGGCGGGGGCCAGAGGCACCGTCGGGCCATCGGCCGCGAACTCGCCCATGCCCATCACCAGCACGTTCTGGATGATGCTCTGCGACACCAGGCGCGAGCGCTGAAGGCCGTTGGGCACGACGTAGAGCGTCTCACCCAGCACCGGGTCGGTCTCGGCACGGCCCAGGTAAGCGTTCGCATTGGCGCCGGCCACGCCGGCCACGATCATCTGCGGCGGCAGCGAGCCCGAAGCATCCTGCGACGCCGACGCCGGTCCAAGCACACCGGCCGACAGGTTCGGCAGGATGGTCTGGAAGTCACGGTCGATGTCGACGAAGGCCATCGAAACCAGGACGTTGACGTAGTCGCCGGCGCGGATGCCGTTGGCGACGCCGTTGTTCATGTCGTACGGCATCGAGATGGCCGTGAACCCCTTGGGGATGCGGCCGGCCGTGTCGGAGCCGAAGGGCGAGAGCTCCTGCAACGACTTCACCACCATCGTGGTGAAGATCGGTTCATTGCGCTGAATGGTGTAGCGCGCGCGAGAGCCGACGATCTGAGCCGCGTCGGTGATCGCGTTGACCGGCACCATCTCGGTCGGCCAGGCCACGCTGCCCAGTGCTTCGGTCGGGATGACCACACCGCGCTGCAGATCCTGAACCGCCACGACGATGTCGAGGCTGCCGCTCGACACCGGCGTCGGCTGCACACCGCCGCCCGTGCCCGCCGTGTCGGCCGTCGGGACGTCGCCGGTGGCCGGCGGCGTGTTCCCGCCGTTGGCGAAGTTCATGATCGCCACCACGGCCAGGACGCTGAGCGCCAAAAGCACCAGCCCCACCAGTAAGAGAGTTCGACCTCGCGCCATAATGCCTCCTGCACTGCTGCGTCCGGCCTCTATCCGAGGCCCGCATTGAAAAGTTTAGGGGAGAGTAACGTTCGATTTACGTTAGCCTGTGTTGGAGTGCGTTAGGTTATGTTTCAAACCGGGCACTCAACGGGTTTCGCCGATGGGCAACTCCATCGCCACACGGGCCCCCTGCCCGATCTGGCTGTCGACGGTCAGACTGCCTCCGAGCACCTCGAGGCGCTCCTTCAAGGCCGCCAGGCCGATCGCGCGGCTCTCGTTGCTGAGCGCGGTCTCCGGGTCGAAGCCCATGCCGTTGTCTTCCACCTGCACGCGCGCCCGATAGTCATCGATGTCGAAATCGACGGTGATCGCCGTCGCCTGCGCGTGATTGCGGGCGTTGCTGAGCAGTTCCTGAAGCCCGCGGAAGAGCATGACCTCGCGGATCGACTCGAGCCTGCGCTCGGTTCCCGAGAGCTGGAGCGTGGTCGGGATGCCGGTCTTCTCTTTGAAGGCGTCGACGTAGCGCTTGACCGTCGGCACGAGGCCCAGGTCGTCGAGCATCATCGGCCGCAGATCGAAGATGAAGTTGCGGATCTTCTGCAGCGTCGAGTTCGCCGCCGTCTTCATGCTCGCCAGCTCGGTGCGGGCCAGGTTTGGATCCTTCTCGAAGAGCCGCATCGCGATCTCGCTTTGCAGCACGAAGTTCGAAAGAGCCTGAGCCGGCTCGTCGTGCAGCTGCCGCGACAGGCGCAACCGCTCGCCCTCCTGGGCTTCGATCACGCGCGAGAGGACGAGCTGGCCGTTCATGCCCATGCTGTTCTTGCCAGCGCGCTGGGTGATCCAGGTGTCGAGCGCGCCGCGCAGCGACGTGAGCTGCCGGCCGAGGCGCTCGAGGCTGGCCTGATCTGACTGCAGCTTCTCGAGCTGGCCGCGCATCGAGAAAAGGCGCTGCTGCGCGTCCTGGGCGTTGTCATACAGCGCCTTGATGTCGGTCCGCGGCGTGTTCTCGAGGTTGGCGTTGAGCGCGCGCATCTGGCCCGCGATCTGGGCATTGCGCTGGGCGAGCTTGTCGACCTCGACCCGGCTCTGGCTGACCAGCTGGCTGATGTCCTTCAGCTCGCGCTGGATGTTCTCCAGCTCGCTGTCGACGTCCTGCTGGATGTCTTCAATCGTGAGCGAGGTCGCATTCATCATATCGGTCTCACCTCATCGGCTCGGTATCTGAGCGGGCTGATATGTCAAAATTGACATAGTGCCGTAAACGTCGCGTAAATCCCTGTCGCCTGATCTCTTATTCAGCGCTGTGCGCCTTTACTTGATATCGGGCTTGCCGTCGTTTTCCTGCAGTCGAACCCATCCATGTTTGACCGCGTAGATGGCGGCCTGGGTTCGGTCCTCGACGTCGAGCTTCTGCAGGATGGCCGTCATGTGGTTCTTGACGGTCTGGTGGCTGATCCCCAGCTTGTAGGCGATCTCCTTGTTGCTGAGGCCGCGGGTCACGTACTCCAGGATCTCCATCTCGCGCGGCGAGAGCGGTGTGAACGCCTCACGCGCGTCGGCCACGAAACTGCGGGCCGCTTTTTCGACGCCGGCGTCGAGCCACTGCTTCAGGCCGGCCTCGTCAAGAGTGCGCTCCCCAACGACATAATGCCCGGCCGCCACCTGCCGGATCACACCGACCAGCCGGGCCGGCGTGACGTCTTTCGGGCAGTAAGCGGCGCTTCCTGCCCGGAAAGAGTGCAATTCTTGTTCCAGGTCGTGATAGGCGGTGAGCATGATGACCCGCGTGGGCAAGCGTTCCGCCTGAATCTGGCGCACCACCTGCAGGCCGTTGAGCTCCGGCAGGTTGATGTCCAGCAGCGCCACGTCCGGCCGATCGCGCCGGATGGCGGTCAGTGCCTCCTGACCGTCGCCGGCCTCGCCCAACACGGACAGATCCGGCTCCCCCTGCAACACATTTCGCAGCCCCTGTCGGAAGAGGGGATGATCGTCAATGACCATGACCGAGATCGTCTTCATACGTGCTTCCTTGACTTAAAGTGCCCCGCGTGGAGTATACCTGACGCCCCACGCGCCTCCAAACAAAAATCCGCTTAATTCCCGCGTTTTCGCGGCGACTCCGTTCGCCATTGGCCAGAACGACGAAAACCGGGGGCTCCGTGGGTCTGGGCCGCCGTCGCCGCGCCTGCGCCGACCATGGCTCTGGGGCCTCATGGCCGGCGCTCCAGGAGCCAGATGGCCGGTTCGCCCGACTGGCTCAGATCCGCCATAACCCGGAAGCCAGCGGCGGCCTCGGGTGCTGCGTACAGCGCGTCGAGGGCGGCCGGATGGTTGGCGTCGACGATGGCGTACGAAAGGCCGTACCGGTCCAGCGCCGTCCCCAGATCGTCGGCCGGGCCATCGGGGATGACGATGGCCGACCGGCCGGTGTGGAAGAAGAACGCCGGCGGGTTGACGACGGCCGCCCCGGCCCCGGCGGGCAGCAGCGCATCGGCCCGGAGATACGCCGCGATCGGCGTCAGGGTGTCACCCAGCGGCCGACCCGCCGCCAGCGCCGCTCCGGCCGACAGGTGCAGCACCAGGAAGCCGCCCAGCAACACAGGCCCGGCCGACGCCGACCAGCGTCGCCGCACCGCCGCCCAGGCCACGAGCCGCTCCGCGCCGAGCGCCGCCCCCGCGCCGATAAAGGGCACGAGCGCTCCACCCGAGTGCAGGAAGGCGCCGCGCGGCCCCGGATACGTGAACGCCAGCGACAGCGCTACCAGTGCGAAGACGCCGTACAGGACGACAAGTTGGGTCAACGGCTTGCGGCGCCACAAGCAGGCCGCGCCGAGCGCCGCCGGCAGCGCGAGCACCTGGCCCTGCGCCACCCACAACGTCGCCAGATTGCCGAGGAGGGCTTCAAGCTTGGCAGACATCTGGACGCCGAGGTCCGAGGCGAAGTAGCGGGCCGCCGTCAGTCGACCCGGATCGAGGCTGAACAACTCGTCGTACGACAGCATCCAGAGCGTGCGTGTGCCGCCGAGGCCGAGCGGGCTGCCCATGACCCACAGGTTGCGGATCAACCACGGGCTGAGCGTGACCGCGTACGCGGCGATGAAAAGGCCAAGCCAGCGAACTGAGGCAGACCGCGGACGGCGAACCGTGGACCGCGGACCTTCAGGTCGCCGACCCGGATCTTCGCCCTCAAGATTGCGGTCCGACGTCTGCGGTCTGCGGTCTCCAGACGCGCCTGAGACCACGCCAACAAGCGCCCACAGCGCGATCGTGAGCGGCACGAGCAGGCCATCGGCGCGCGCGAGGTGCGCGAGCCCGGCGGCCATGCCGGCCGCCACCGCCCAGCGCCGCTTGTGTGACTCGGCACCGAGCGCCGTGAAGCAGAAAGCGCCGGCCGTCGCCGCCGCGAAAGGCGCGTAGGAGTCGACGTTCGACCAGCGGATCAGATACAGGCCGGTGCCGAGCGTCAGGCCGCCGGCCAGCCAGGCGAGGCCGGCTCGCCGCGAAGCCCTCCACGCGACGAGCGCGGCGATGACCGGCACGAGCGCCCCCAGCAGCGACATCGGCACGGCCCCCCAGGCCCACAACGCGGGCTGCGCGGCCGGAACCGCGCCGCTCGGACCGCCAAGCCAGATGAAGGGCGCGGCCAGCAGAGCCGGCAATGGCATCCAATAGGTGAAGCTCGGCGCCGGCAAACTCTGAACGTCAGACAGGTAATTCCACAGGTACGGCGCCTGTAGACCCGAGCCTGTGGCCAGCGACCACGCGCCGTTGAAGTACTCGTACGAGTCCATCACCGGTGGCGTCGTGGTCTGCAGCGCGACGCCGAGGTTGAGGCAGAAGGCCAGGACGACCAGGATCAGGCCGGAGCCCCAACCAAAGCGTGCAGCGGGTCGCTCGATCACACGGCCCGCGACCTGCGTCGAGATCATGGGGCCGAGTCCCTTCCCCATTGCAGGATCACGGTCTTGTCGTAGCCGATCGACGTCGATACGGAATAGGGGCTCGTGTAGACGACGTCGTCGGGATGCTCGGCCACGATCTTGGGCGTGAAGCGCTGCATGGTCATCACGTAGGTGACGCCGACCTCGTCAAGCCACTGCGCGAGACGATCTTCATCGGTGAGATACGGGATGATCTCGGGATCGATCAATCCGGCGAGGTCGCGCACGCGTCGCCCGCTGAAATAGCCGAGCGCGCCGATGTCGTGCGAGGCGACGACGGCGTCGGGCGGCGTGTGGTCGCGCACCCAGTAAGCGCCGGCGACCATCTCGGTCTCGATGAACGCCACGTCGCGCGCGTAAGTGCTTGCCCCGATCAGCAAGAAACTGGCGATGCTGGTCAGGCTGGCGACGACCCAGATGCGGCTGAGCACTCGCGGAATCAGGCGCGGGCTGTCCATGCGAACCATCTCAGCCAGGCCGACGACCGAGGCCAGCAACAACTCGGGGATGGCCGGAATCTGATACCGTCCGTGCTGATAGATGATGGGCAGACGGTACGCGTACGCGCACAGCAGAGTCAGCGCCCAGAGCGGCGCGGCAAGTTCGACCCAGGCGCGCCGTCGCACGCGCTTGACGATGAACGCGATCAGCCCGGGGACCAGCAGGGCCTGTCCGCCCACCCAGGGCTGCAGCAGCGGACCCGGCTCGCAACCGGGCAAATAACTGCAGTGCCAGAAGAACCGTTCGAACAGGGGTAGCTCGAACAGGAAGGCTTGCTCGACGGCCTTGGCCGCCATGGTGTTCGGAAAGATCGATCCGTTGAGGCTCCAATTGAGCGCCAGATACGGCGCGACGCTCACGGCCAGGATCAGGCCGAAGCGAACTACCGCCGGGAGCGCGTTGCGCCAGCGATCGAGCCGCAGGCGTCCGTTGTCATCGAACACCGCCGGCGCCGCGACGCGTGCCAGGACGAACGGCACGAGCAGCCAGCCATCGGGCCGGGTGGCGATGCTCAGGCCGGTCAACAGGCCGAGCCAACCGGACCGCCGCGGCGAGACGGTCAGCGCGGCCAGGGCGAGCGCGGCGAAGAACAACGTCTCCATCCCCGAGGCCGCGGCCCAGACGAGGTGCCACTCGAGCGCGACGACGAGCCCGGCAATCAGAGCCCAGACCCACCGGTCCTGCAGCCAGCGACGCGCCTGAGCGAAGACCAGGCCCGCGCAGGCGATGAGCGACCCGAGCCCGAGCGCATAAGACCAGACCCTGGGTTCGGCGCGCACGAACTGTCCGAGTGCGAGCGCCAGCGACCACAGCGGCGCCGTCGAACCCGCGCTGGGGACGCCTGGAACGAATGAGAACTCGCCACGCTGAGCGATGTTGCGCGCGTAGGTCTGATGGATCCAACCGTCATCGAGCGGAAAGCCGATATAGCCCGTGCTCCACGACATCGCGATGAAGAACGCCAGAGCCAGCCCCGCCGCTGCGAACAAGAGCCACGGCACCCAGGCCTCCGAGAGCCTCAAGCTTCGCCCGGCCTGCGCCGTGAGCGGAACAGTCGTCATGATCGGGCCTCCACGGCCGGCGTTACGCACAGCGAATACGTACCACCGAATGACTCGTCCCAGGCAGGCAGGGTCCGGCGGTGGTTGAATGGGGCGGAAAGGCCAGCGACCCGACGCCCGAGCAGGACAGGCTCGACGGGCCTCGCCAGTTTCAGTGACGTGAGGCAGGTGCGGCGCTGCTCGGGCTCGCTGCTCATGGCGAAAGCGATCCTGTCGCGCGACGCTCGAGTTGATCGGCCGTCATCGGCGCGAGGTCAGGGTCGGCCTTGATCAACGCGCCGAACTCGGCGGCCAGGCCGGCGTCGTAGTCGAGCTGCGGCATCTGCGGCACGAGCTCAGGCGCCCAGGGATCGCGCTGGTAGATGAAGTGCGCTGTCGGGGTGTAGCCGAGATAGCCCCAGCCGAACGGGCTGACCTGCGACGACGCATCCCAGGCCAGGGTGTAGGCGTCGGCGGCGCTCTGTCTGTCGTCAACGCTCAACGCGAGCTCGGCCGACTGGATCGCTCCCGCGGCGCGGTCACGCATATCGACGGTCTGAAGCCAGTTGGACGCCTCAAGGTAGCGGGCAGCCAGGGTCGGCGCGCCTTGAGCCGACGCCAGCGAGGCCAACGAGCGATATACCCACGGGCTCGAGGGATTCATCTCGTGCGCGGTTTCGGCGAGCTGCTGGGCCTCCGGCAGACGGCCGGCTGCAATCAGGTGTTGGATCTGCTCACCCAGCGGAGATGCTGCGGCCGCGACATTCGCCTGCCATTGCGCCAGGACGCCGCGTCGCAGCGTCGTCGACTGCCAGAGCGCGGCCGTCGCGAGCGAAGGCTCGCGTTCGAGCGCGTCAGCGAACGACGAACGCGCCTCGACCTCGTCAGCGGCTTCGGTCCACAGGCCGCGCAGCATGGCGGGAGCGCCCCACCCCGGCGCTGCGGCCTGGGCCAGTTCGAGATGATTGAGCGCGGCCGAGCGGTCCCCGTCTTGCTCGAGCAGCACGGCCAGGTTCACTTCCCAGACGGCATTGTCCGGCGTCGCCTGCAGCGCTGACACGTAGCGCTGGATGGCCAGGCCGAGATAGCCGGCGGCCAGATCCGAGCCCTTCGGCGCGGCCAGCGTCAACTGGGCGTAGGCATAGCCTGCCTGCGCGGCGTAAAGGCTGAAGGCGGGGTCAGCGGCGAGAGCCAGATCGGCGCGCTGCGCAGCGCGTTCCCAGTCACCCTCGCGCCCGGCCAGCGTCGCCTGCTCGAAGCGGAACGACGCGGTGAGCTGGTAGGCGCTGAAGGCAGCGGCGAGCAGGGCCACCGGCGCGAGCGCCCAGATCGGCCAACCGCGCTCGGGCCGGCGCGCCGCAACAGGCTCACGGGCCGCGAAACTCAGCGCCGCCATCACCAGCAGCGGAACGGCGAGCGCGAGGTAGCGGACGTGATAGTCGACGAAGCCGTGCGACACGAAGGCGGCCCAGGCGGCCGTGGTCGCGGCCCAGCGCGCCCGGTCTTCAAAGGACGACGTACGCCGTGACCGCCACAATCCCCAGGCAAACGCGGCGATGAGCGCAGTCCCGGCCGCCAGGCCAAGGCCGCCGGTCTCGGCCAGCGTGTTGAAGATCAGGCTGTGCGCGTTCATGAAGAGGTGCTCGGGCGGCGTCGACACCGAAGTGCTCATCGCCTGCGGGAACGCGCCGGGGCCGACGCCCAGCCAGGGATGCGATTGAAAGGCGTCGAACGCCACGGTCCAGAACGTCGTGCGCGCCTCGGCGGCGGGCGCCTGGGTCGCGCTGTTGCGCGAGACGAGGAGGCGCCAGCCAAGGCCGGCGCCGATGGCGGCGCCTGTCAGACACAGGGCGACGAGCCAGATGGGGTTGGCGACGAGCCAGCTCCACACGCGTCCGACCCATTGGCGCAGAGTCGTGCTGACCCAGCCCGCCCAGGCGATGGCGAAGGTCAGGGCCGCGACGGCCAGGGCCAGGGTCGCGCCACGCGAGTAACAGAAGGCCTGGATGACCAGCGCCAGAACGACGAGGCCTCCGAGCAGGAGCCGGTTGAGGGTGTGGCGTGAGGCCAGCAGGCGCGAGAGCGCGATCGGCCAGAGGATGTTGGTGAACCCCGCAAGGATGTTGGCGTCGCCGACCACGGCATAGAGCCTGTGCTCGAACGGCGGCGCGAGGGGCAGGTCCGCGATAGTTAGCCAGCCCTGGAAGGCGGTGACGAGTTCGAGGCTGGCGAGCGCCAGGATGATCGCGCCGCCGATCAGCAGGCACTTCTCAACGAGCTCGGCCGGCCAGCCCGACCGGGCGAGGTCGAGCGCCAGGTAGAACAGGACGATGTAGGCCAGGGTCTGGGCGACGGCCGGCAGGCTCAGACGTGGCGCGGCGGCAAAGGCCGTCGACGCGGTCTGCACGATGACGAACCCGACCAGCGGCCACTCGAGCCCGGTCAGCGGTATCGTTCGGCGCTTCCACAGACGCTGGGCGAGCCATACGCCGGCCACGACAGTGAACACGAGCGCCGAGCCCGCCTGCCCACGGAACGAGATCAGGCCGTCCATGCCGCCCGCGATGGGCAGCGCCCAGGCAAAGAGCAAGATCAGGCCCGCCTCGCGCCCGAGGTAGCGCCAGTCGATCTGAGATTGAACCACCCGCCGTTGAACGCCGATCATGCGCCTGCACACTCCCGCCGTCACGCACGAAGGGCGTCACGGTGTCGCAAACGGTTTCGGCGCTGCGACGGCAGACTGAAGCGGCCGTCGTCGCGCGCGACTATCGCCAGGAGAAGTGCAAGGGCCGTGCCGTGGCCTGGTCTTAGCCGTTGGCCGGGCTCAACGCCCGCCGCAGCAGCATCCCGCCCAGGCTCAGGACAAACTTGGGGTTGTAGATCAGGTAGCGGCGCCACAATCGGCGCGGCTCGGAGACCAGACGGAACGCCCACTCCAGGCCGGAGCGCTGCATCCAGCGCGGCGCCTGGGCGATCCGGCCTGTGTGAAAGTCGAACGCCGCGCCGACACCGACGAGCAAAGGCGCCTCGAGCCGCGAGCGCAGCCGCGCCATCCACAGATCCTGCTTGGGCGAGCCCAGCCCGACCCAGATGATGTCGGCACCGGAGGCATTGATCGAGTCGATCAGGGCCGTTTCTTCAACCTCGCTCAACGCCCGAAACGGCGGGCAGGCCACACCCGCGACCTGAAGACCAGGGTGGCGGCGTTGCAGGGTCGCGGCGAGCTGCTCGGCCACGCCCGGCCCGCCGCCAAGAAAGAACTGGCGATAGCCGCGTTCAGCCGAACGTTCACACAGCGCTTGCATGAGGTCAGGCCCGTAGACGCGCTCAGCGCCCCGCCCGCCCAGCCAGCGCTGAGCCCACATCACCGGCACGCCGTCGGCTGTCGCCCAGGTGGCGCCGTTGAGAGCGGCTCGCACATCGTCGCGCTCATGACCGAGCATGACCGTGTACACCGGGCAGGTCGAGACGTAGCCGCGTTCGCGCCGCGCAATGGCAGTGTCCATCTCGTCCACGGCCGACGCCAGCGTGAGCACGTTCAGCTTCACACCAAGCAGGTCCACACGCGCGCTCATGCCGCCTCCTTGCCGCGCCACAACTCCACCATCAAGACCAGCCATGTCGTCGCCAACAAGCCGAGATGCACGGTCTCGGGCCAATCGAACTGCCCCAGACTGCCCGGCTGAAGCGCCGTGAGATACGGGATATTGGCCCAGGCGACCAACGCCAGCCCGAGCCAACGCTGGCGCTGGATCATGGGCACCAGCACGAGCACGATCAGGCTCGCCAGGGACAGCAGCCCGACGTAGGGCGCCAACAGCATCGAGGTGACGACGAGCAACCCGAGGCTGCGCGTCTCGAGACCGCGAACGCGTTGCCAGAGCGTCAACGCCGTCGCGATGAGCACGATCGCCCAGATAGCCCAGGTCGCTGCGACGGGCCAACCCGGGAGACCACCCAGGGCCTGCAGGCTGACGTTGCTGCCGAGCCGCGCGATGTTGGGCGAGAAACCCACGCCCTGAGCGCCGTGGGTCAGGCGTGCCCACCAGCCTGGGCCGAGCCAGATCAGGCTGGGCACCATCACGGCAGCGCAGATCGCTGCCGCACGCGCCCACTTGGCCGGGCGCCAGTAACGAACTGCCAACAACGCGACGCCCACGGCGAGCAGCCAGGTCTCCTGATACTTCGACGTCGCCAGCACCAGCCCGATGCCAAGCCAGATCGGCCGTTGCTCGCGCCAGGCCCAGAGCAGCACGAGCGCGCCGGCGATCACGAAGGCCTCGAGCGCGCCATCCGCCAGAGCGCGCAGAGTCCAGAAGGACCCGACGCCGAGCAGCAGGCCAAGCGGCCAGGCCTGCCCCTTCTGGCGCTGCGGCACGGCGAACACAAAGACGCTGAGCGACACAAGCGTCCACAACGCCCAGCTGGCCTTGAACGACAGTTGGCCGAAGGGGACGAGCATCAACTGCGTCCACGGAGGATTGAAGACGTCGAGCTGGCTGTAGTCCGGCACGCCACTGCGCACCGTCGTCCAGAACAGATGCCAGTCGTAGCCGAAGACGCCGGAGTCGAGCAGCGTCAGCCGTTCAGCCGCCACAACCAGGATCGCGGCAGCTATCGCGAGCAGCACCGCGACGATGCCGTACTCGACGGGCTTCGAGAGCTTGCGCGGCGCGGGAGTGGCTGCCGTCATACGGCTGCCTCCGCGATCCGGCTGGCTGCCGCCGCCGTGAACGTTTGCGAGTCGGCCGGCTCGCGACCCAAACGCAGGCCCTGATAGACCGACTCCGTCAGAGCCGCGATCCGGTCCCACGTAAAGTGCTCGGCGACCTTGCGCCGGCCCGCCGCGCCGAAACGCTCGCGCAGAGCCGGGTCGTTCAATAAAGTGATCAGATGGTCGGCCAGCGGACCCGGCGCCGGGGGGCAGACAAAGCCGTTCTGGCCATCGTCGATCACGTCGCTGACCGCTTCGATGTCGGCGCCGATGACGGGCTTGCCGAAGGACCAGGCCTCGGTGTACACGCCGCCGAAGCTCTCTTGTGTCGAGGGCAGGCAGAACACGTCGCAGGCCGCGTACGCATCGGTCTTCGTCTGCAGATCGACCACGTCGAGGTTGATCACGCGGCGATCCAACTCACGGAACAGATGGCGCGTCTCATCAGTGGGTCTTCCGATGAAAACGAAGCGTGTGTCAGGGAAACGTTCCCACACGTGCCAGGCCGCTTCGAGCAGGGTCGCGACTCCCTTGTAGGCGTATTTCTGTCCGACGAACAGGACAACCGGATCCTGACCCAGGCCGTGTGCGGCCCGGAAGGCCTCGCCATCACCGGTCGGGGCGAGATCGGGGCCCATGCCCGTGATCGCGATCTTGCGTTCGTCGACGCCGAGCCTGACGAGCAGGTCGCGTTCGCCGCGCGTCAATGCCAGGATTGCATCCGCGGAGCGATACAGCCTGTGATAGTGACGGTGCAGCCACGATCCCCAGCGCGGATGGTGCACCGGCGAGAGGACGAACGGGATCTGGTGACGGCGCGCCAGCTCCAGCGACGCGGCCGTCAGCGGTTCGCGGCCGATCCGGCAGTTGTGGATCAGGTCGGCCTCGGCGGCGAGATCGGCGAAGCGCGCGGCCAGCACATCGGCGATGCGCGAGATGGCCAGGCCTTGAGCCAGCCAGTAGGCTGACACCCAGGGGCGCAACCCGGCGCGCGCCGCCGCCGGCACGCCGATGCGGCGGACCCGTACGCCATCGACGATGTACGACCGATCCTCGAGCGGCGCAGTCAGCGTGGTGCCGCGCAGCCAATCGCTGCGCGCCGTGTCCCATTGCGACACGACCTGCACCGAGTGCTGCCCCATCAGCTCACGAGCCAGGCCGTGCATCAGCAATTGCGCCCCGCCCCAGAACGGCGGATAGGCCGTGAGGGTGTACAGCAGGTTCATGGTGCCTCTCCTGACCCGCACCACGCCGGGCGCGCTTGGGGTTCGACGTCGGCGCACCAGGTGCGAGCCGTCTGAAAGCGAGTGGGCCACTCGATCGACGGGGTTAAATCGAGGACCTGCGGAACCAGCTCCGCCTGCATAGTCGGTCGCAGCGCCACGTAGGTTCCATAGACCGAACCACCGCTCGTCCCCGGACCAAACGACGATGGTTCCGCCACAAGGTCCATCAGTCGATCGACCACGCTCGCCGCTTCTGTCGCATGGCCGCGCGCCGCCTTGACCTCGGCCACTCGCCAGGCCCAGCGCAGTCTCGCGTCGGCGCTCGACCAGTAGCCGAGATCCGCCATCCCCAACCAGTACTCGGCCTTGTCGAGGTCGCCGCCAGCCAGCGCGCGCTCGGCTTCTATCAAGAAAGTGTCGGAGATGCCGGCAGCTACTTGAACCGGGGCCGCGTCGACGGCCGGCGCCGGCGGCTGCGCCGTCCATTCAGCCAGCACGCTCTGCCGCACCGTGGTCTCGCGCCAGAACGGAGCAGCCGCCAGTTCAGGCGACAGTGTCAGAGCCTGCCGGTACGACTGGATCGCGGCTTCGTCGACCTGCATCTCTTCGAGCAGGCGGCCGAGGTTCATGTGGTAGAGCGGCACGAGCGGCGCCGCCTCGACGGCACGCGTAAGCCACTCACGCGCCTTCTCGCGATCACCGGCGGCGCGATACAACGCGCCGAGGTTGAGCGCGTTGGCCGGCCAGTTGGGATCCAATGCGACAGCGCGCTCCAGCGAAGCCATCGCGGGCTCGAGGGAGCCGGGCGAGTCAGATGCCGCGAGGTGGGCTTCCGACAGGGCCAGTTGTTGCCAGGCTGCCGACGAACCCGGATCGCGACGCGTCGCTTCAGCAAACGCATCGGCGGCGCCAGGCCAATCGCCGGCGTTGGCCAGGTCCGCGCCACGATGGGCGGGGTCGTCGCGCCACACACCGAGGCCCCCGAGCGCGAGAGCGGCGACGGCCAGCAGACCGGGCCACACGGCCGTCCCGGGTCGCGGTTGCGCCTTCAAAGCATCCGCCGCTCCGAAACAACTCGCCAGGAGCAACGCCAGCAAGAGCACATTGCCCTTGTCGAACGCCACGTTCTCGACGAGGCCGTGAGCCAGGAACAGGGCCAGCGCGGCCGCGCCCAGGGCGAAGCTCGCAGAGGCCGCGGCGTCTGTGTCGGAGCGCCGCTTCCACAAAACGGCAGCGACGGCCGCGATCAGGCCAAGACCCGACAACGCGCCCAACACGCCGCCTTCCGCGAGCGTGTTGAGGTAGATGCTGTGAGCATGGTTGTACACGACGGCCGGCGGCGCCGTCTTCGAACGCATGAAGCTGACCGCGAACGTCGCCTGACCCTGGCCCAGCCAAGGATGTGCCGCGAACGTCTCGAGTGCCGGGACCCAATACTCCAGGCGCCCGCCGCGCGTCGGCTGATTCAACTGTTTGAGCACGATCAGGCCGAGGCCGGCGACGACCGTCAGGCCCACAACGATCGCGACCACGCCGAGCCACGGTCGAGCCTTGACCGTCGTGCGAAGTCGACCGCCCCACTCCTTCGCGCCGTCACGACCGATGAGCGCCACCCCGAGCACGGCCAGCCCCACCGCCGCGCCGATCCAGCCGCCGCGCGACGACGACAGAAACAACAGCGCAGCAACGCTGAGGATGTAAGGCGCGAGCCACAGTCGCGCTCGGGCAGGTCCGCCGGCAAATCGAGCGACGGCCAACACCAGCAGCAGCGCGAGTTGCAGCGCGATCTGGTTCGGGTTCTGCAAACGAAACGGGAGCTCGGGCAATACGTTCTGCGGATTGAGCGACAACCACGCCCCGTACCAACCGGCCACTTGAGCCCAGGTCCAGAGCATCGACAGACCGCCCGCCCACAGCACGACGTTGTGGATCCAGCTTCGCTGTCGTCCCGCGAAAAGGTCCGCGGCAAGCAGCAGGACGGCAGCGAGCGCCAGCGTCTGCCACCAGGCGCTCCACGAACGCGCGGGATCCAACGACGTCCACGCCGAAAGCGCGCCGACCATCAGGAGCGCCGCGATCGCCAGCGGCACCGAGCCCAGTCGCGCCCCGGTCGAGCGAACCCGTACCCAGAGCCAGGCGGATGTCAGCGCTCCGAACAGACCCAACGTGACGATCGAAAACGGCGTCGGCCACAAGACGTTCGGGGATAGGCCGATGGTCAGCAGATACGCGAGGACCACACCGGTGACGAGTTCGCTCGTCCAGGTCCAGAGCGCGCGTCGCGCTGTCGAACGCGGATCGGCCGATGACGCTGCCGTCATCGGCGAGAGCGGCGTGGCGGACACAATCGGAGTCGTTGACGATGCCATCGTGGACTCAGCCTCGTAGCCGCGCCTGTGCGCCACGCGCCCACGCCCAGGCGCGCTCTCCGACGGCCGGGCGCAACAGGCCCTTGGCCGCGACCCCGAGCGCTTCGGGCAAGCTGGCTGGATCGCGCTGAACGGCCTGCGCCAGGGCCTGTATGCCGCGCTGGCGTTGACGCACGTTCGGCATCAGATATGTCCGACCCGCAAACAGGTTCGACAGTGCGGCGGCGGCACCCGCTGACAACACGCCTTCACTCGCGAGGCGCGCCGAGATCCGCTCGACGTCGTGCACGAAGCGGTCGGCCTGCGAGAACGTCTTGGAGGTTTGATGCAGGCGATACGCCACAAGGTCCTCGCGCACGCAGGTGTAGGTGCGCGTCTTCAGTCGGGTATACAGATCCCAATCCATCACGTAGTGAAGCGTGAGGTCGGGGCCGCCGGCATCGATGACTTCCTGGGTCGGCAGGAACGTCGCGGGCTGGATGAGGTAGTACGAGCCGAAGCGCAGGAGCTTGTCCCAGGTCATGGTCTCGCTCTGTCCCGGACAGGTCCCAAGATCGAGCCCGTGCTCGTCGATGAAGCTCGCGAGGCCATAGACGATGTGGCCTGGCGCCCAGGCGCCGCCCACGTGGGCCAGAGCGCCCGGACGGAAGACGTCGTCTGAACACAACCAGTTGAAGACTTCGCCGCGGGCGATCGCCAGGCCTTTGCGGATTGCGTCAGTCTGGCCGCGGTCCGGCTCGCTGACCCAGTGATCGAGGTACGCCTCATAGCGCTTGAGGATGTCGACGCTGCCGTCGGTCGAGCCGCCGTCGACGACGACATACTGCAGGCGGGGATACCCTTGCAGCAGGACGGACCGGATCGTCTCCTCAAGATAGGCGGCCTGGTTGAACGATGGCGTCACCAGCGTGATCGTCGGCCACTCCGAGCCATCCTGACGAGTCGGCGGGAGCTCGGCGCACCCTTCGGTCCAGGGCCAGCCGGTTCGGCCTGGCGGCGCCGGCGGTAGATCGGCCAGGGTGATGTGCTTGTTCATGGCCTACGCCCTCCTGGCATCCGCCAGTTCGCAAAACCAATCCAGATAAGCCCGCGTCTGGCGCTCGAAGTCGAAGTCCCTGGCGATCCGGGCCGTGGCCGCCTCCGAAAACCGCGAACGCTGATCGGCATCGAGCAAGAGTCGCGCCGCCTGAGCCGCCAGCGCCTGCGCATCCCCGACCGGGGCGAGCCAGCCGGTGCGCCCGGGCTCGACGAGCTCTGGCACGCCGCCGACGTCGCTGGCGACCACTGGCGTTCCACAGGCCAGTGCCTCGAGTACGACGATCGGCGAGTTGTCGGCGCGCGTGGCGTGCAGATACAGGTCGGCCGCTCGATAGTGGTCGGCCAGCTCGGCCGGATTCGAGATGAAGCCGAGCATGCGGAGCTCGGCGCCGCCTACGGTGCGGGTGGCGCCGGCCTGACCGACGGCAAGCAGGATGACGCGGCGCTGGCCCAGCAACGCCGGCAGGAGTTGCACGGCCTTTTCGAGCGTGGCGAAGTCCTTCCAGATGTTCGAGCGCGTGCCGTTGGCCGCGAACATGACCACCGCAGCGTCCTGCGGCAGGCCGAGGCGATGCCGGGCCTCGGCACGATCACCCGGGCGAAAGACGGCGCGATTGATCCCGATCCGGATCAGTCGCCGTTCAACGACGCCTTCCATCAACGGGGATTGGGCGACGCGATCGAGCAGCCACTGGCTTGGTGCGGCGACATGGAGTCGCGACTGGCGATACAGATCTCGTTTGGCTGCCCAGTTCTCGGCGGTCGCATCACGCGTGATGGCGGGGTAGATCGAAAGATCGGGACAACTGCCACAGCCCGACCGCCACCGACCGCAGTTGAAGTCGTGAGCGCAATGCCCGGTCAGCAACCATTGGTCGTGCAGAGTCAGCGCCATGGGGGCCAGCCGAGACAGCAGCGGCAAAGCGCGCAGATCGAAATACTCGCCGTGCAGATTGTGGGCGTGGATGACGTCGGGCGGGTGCGCGCTCCAGAGCCGAGCGAGGCCCCAGATACCCGGATAGTCGAAATCCTCTCGACCCGAACTCAACGCCGCGCGCGCGGCGGGCAACGCGATGCGACGCAAAGCCCGGGCCATCCGCCACGCTCCGGTCACCCGCCCGGCCTTGCCGCGCAGACCATCGGCGAGGCGCCAGAGCGTGCGACCGTCCTGCGCGCCAGAGGCCTGCTCGATCAGGCGCACGCCGGGCAGTGGCTGACGCGGGGGGCGGCCGACCCACAGCTCAGCCTGCTGGCCCGCCGCCAGAAACGCGTCATGCAACGACCGTGCGACCTTTTCCGCACCGCCGCCGGCAGCTGCAGTTGAAAGCTGCGCGATCCGCAAAGACCGGGTTTCGCTGAGCATGGGAACCGGAAGCCGGTCAGCCAGTAACGCGTTCATGCCGGGCTCGCGTCGATGCGCTCGAAACAGGCGTAAATGGTCTGACCGGTGAGCCGCCGATGCAGACCGCTGTGCGTGAGGACCTGGGCCGCGGCTCCGCCGAGCGCCCAGGCCGCCGCGCGCCCGGGCAGGGCAAGACGCCGCAACGGCGCCGCCCACACTCGCGTGTATCCGCGAACGTGATAGCGCTGCAGCGGTTCGGTCGCCAGGCGTGTCAGGCGCAGCGGAAAGACTTCCGCAAGGTGGCGCAGGGACTGAGCCGACCAGCGTGAGACGTGGTGCGGCGGCATGTTGAGCAGGTTGTCCTCACGCCGGATATAGCTGTCCTGGTTCGGCACACCGATCGCGAGCCGCCCGCCGACGCGCAGCGCCCGCACCTGCTGCTCGATGAAGTCGAAGGGATCGGCAACGTGCTCGAGCACCTCGAAGCTGCAGACCATGTCGTAGCTGCCCGGCCGTTCGGCGGCGACAGTGCCGATCGATTCACTTGTCACGGGGATGCCCGCACTCTGCGCCTCGGCTACCGCAGCGTCGTTGAGCTCGAGCCCGCTCGCCTCCCAGCCCGCCTTGCACAAGCGCGCCACGAACGCCCCGGCCCCGCAGCCGACCTCGAGCACGCGATCGCCTCTGCGCAGATCGGCGATCGCCATGTCGTGCTCCCACTTGGCCGGCATGTAGTACCACGGGAACCGGCACAGCTGCTCGTAGAGGTGCGCTGAGCCCGCGCCTTCGGCCGGATAGAACTGCAGGCCACAGCGAGGGCAGCGTCGCTCCGAGACCGTGTCGAGACCGATCAACTCATCGCTGATGTTGACGTTGAACATGCGCTGCCAGCGCGTGATGAGCTCGGCGCGGGTTGTGTTCGCGACCA
Organism: Anaerolineales bacterium; assembly: GCA_044226485.1. GTDB lineage: Bacteria > Chloroflexota > Anaerolineae > Anaerolineales > UBA6663 > UBA6663. Next base: position 331,515 of record JBGAGY010000007.1, on the reverse strand, counting down.
CTGTGGCTTCGACGTCTTTGCAGATGGGGCACGTCGTCATGATGGATATCCTCAATTCGCGAGACCGGCCGCCATCGAGAGGCGCCAGAGCTGTTGGCGGACGCGATCGATCACCGACCGCCGCTGCCGAAAGACCGTTTGTTGGAAGCGCGCATCCAGCGCGGGATCGAAGGCCAATGCCTCGGGATGCCGTAGCGGCAGGTCGAGCGCGCGCGTAGGCAGCGCAGCTTGCGGCGACCAGCCGATGGTGTGCGTCGCGTCCTTGCCGAAGCCCAGGTTGCTGATCAGGTTGCGGGTCGACACGAGCGACATCCCGCCGGCGAGCCAGAAGGCCAGCACCCATTGCGCGTCCCACGTATCGACGTCGCCGCGATGCGTGGCCGACAAATTGCGCACCCAGATCCGCGCGTCAGCCGGGTCCGGAAAGAGCTCGGCCAATTTGCCGTCGGCTTCGAAGCGCGGCCAGGCGCGCATGTCGAGGTCGAACTGTCGCCAGGCCCTTCGCCAGGTCGCCCACCCCCAGATGAATGGAAAGCGCGAGACCACGTAGCTCTCGGGCCGCTGCGCCAGATCGGGCAGGAAGCAGCTGCCGGCGATGTGCATGACGCGCGGGTCGTCGACGTAGCGCTCGAGCAACTCGTCGCAGAAGGTGAAGAACCCCGGCTCGGGCAAACAGTCGTCTTCGAGGATGATGGCGCGGTCGACGCGCTCGAACGCCCAGTCGAGGCCCGACGACACGCGCCGCCGGCACCCGAGGTTCACGTCCGAGGCGTTGTTCTCCACCAGGCAAGGCCAATCGACCTGCGACACGATCTCGCGCACCCGCGCGACCCGCTCGGCCTCGCCGTCGCGGCCATGCCGCGGTCCATCGGCCACGATCAGCAGCCGCGCCGGTCGGGCCAGACGAATCGCGTCGAACACGCGCGCCGTCAACTCCGGGCGGTTGAAGACCAGAAAGACGACAGGCGTCTCAAGCGACATGGTCCGCCTCTCGCGGCAACGCGACGATGTTCTGGTACGCGAAGATCTCACTGTACACAGGGCGATACGGCTCGAGGCTCAGTTGCCCGTGCGGCAGAAGTCGATAGAGGTGGAAACCCGCAAGCTCGTCTTGAAACTCACGCATGAAGACGCGACTGATCGTCAGCGTGTCGTTGAACTCGAACTGAACTGCGTGGACGCGGCCGGCCTTCAACAGGCCGCGCGCGCCGCGCAACACGTCGAGCTCGGCGCCTTCGGTGTCAATCTTGAGCAGGTCGATGGCCTCGAGGCCGTGCGCTTCGGCGAGCGCGTCAAGGGTCGTGACCGTCACGTCAACGGTCATCGAAGGTTTGCCCCAGACGGTGTCGATGACGCCCGCATAGAGCGATGCATGCTGCGACCCGTCTGGGTGGTCTGCATAATCGCTCAGCTGTGCCGAGCCGGACGCAGCGCCGCAAGCCGCGTGCACCGCCGTGAAGCCTCGCGCTTTAGCCACCTCAGCCAGACGTGCGAAGGTGGCGGGATGCGGCTCGACCGAGATGAGGCGGGCGTCCGGCGCGGCTGCCAACACAAGCCCCGCGTATTCGCCGCTATGAGCGCCGACGTCGATGACGACAGGCCGCGTCAGGCCGCGCAGATATCGCTTCAGAAACGCAGCCTCACCCGACAGTTCGTCGCGCGTATTGAGCACGCCCAGGCCATGCAGGCCCATGCGCACCAACACGCGGTTCATGCGCGCCAGGCTCGGCCGGGCCGCGAATCGCGTCCAGATCTCGTAAAGCCGCTCTTTCATCCCGTCTTCCTCCAAAACGCCAGCGCCGCGATCTGCATGCGCAACACCGGCCGCGTCTCAGGCCACAGGACCAGCGAAAGCGAGACGACGACGAACTGCGCGAGCAACGTCGTCCATGCGGCGGCCAGAATGCCGTAATGGGGCAACAACAACAGGTTGAGGCCCACGTTCAACACCGCTCCGATGGCGGTTGTGATCGGCGAATAACGCGTCAGGCCTTCGGCCACCAACCAGTTCTCGCGCGCGACGCCCCAGGCCGCGAACAACCCGGACCAGGCCAGCACCTGGAACGCCGGCGTCGCCTCGACGTAGTCGGGTCCGAACAACACGCCGACGATGAGGGGCGCCAGAAGCGTGGCGGCCAGGCCGGCCGCGCACCCGATGCCGGCAAGCAAACGAAACAGGCGCTCTGTCCCGGCGCGATACTGCTCGAGCGACCGCGTCCGTAGTTGCACCAGACCGGGAAACGAGGCCGTGACGATCGCGGTCGGCACGAAGTACCAGCTCTCGGCCAGGCGTACCGCGGCCGCATAGCGGCCGAGGTCCGCCGGGGCCAGCAGATTGGCGATCATCAGCTGGTCGACGCGCAGATACGCCCAGACCGCGATGGCCGATAGCCACATCGGCGCAGACTGTCGCAGCAGGCCGCGAGCCACGCCGACGTCGACCCGCCAACCGACCGGGTGCTGCGGCTGCCGCGCCACCGCCACGGCCAGGATCACGCCGCCGAGCAGCACTTCGAGCATGGCCGCTGCCGCGAAGGCCTCGACCGGCGCAGCGGCGACAAGCAGGCCAAGCCGCAGAGCGAGGGCCGAGGCATACGCGATCGCGCGGCATGTGGCCAACAACCCAAAGCGGCCTTGCGACTGCGACCAGTAGTCGAAGACGTCGAAGGCCGACCACAAGAGCGTCGGCGCACTGATGATCGCCAGGAGCGCTGGCACGCCGGCCCCTGTCGCACCGACAGACAGCGCCACCAGAAGCACCGCGGCCGTGATGCCGGCCGACAGTTTGAGCGCGAGCACCGTCCCAAGGATGGCGCCGGGCGCATGTTCGGCGGAAGCCAGCGCGCGGACGGTGACGAGGTCGAGCCCCATGCCGGCCAGCGCGAGCAGAAGGCCGACGGTCGCCAGCGTGGCGTTGAGCAGCCCGTAAGCGTCTGGCCCGAGATGCCGGGCGACAAGCGCTCCGACGACCAGGCCGCCCAGCAGACGCAGCACCTTGTCGGCCATCAGCCAGGCCGAGTTCCGCGCCAGGCCGCCGCCGAGCACGCGTTGAACGGAGGCCCACAGCGTGGGCAGCGCCGTTCGGGCCGTCACCATCGGTTCGGTCATGACGCCGACGGATGCGCGACCTGGGCCGGCACCGCGACGACGACGTCGTTGGTCTGGCGCTCCCGCTCCGCCAGATACCAGTCGACGGTGCGACGCAGGCCGTCGACGAAGGGCGTGTGGGCCGTGAACCCGAAGCTCTGCTCGGCCCGGTCGGTGTCGAGCTTGCGGCGCGGCTGGCCGTTGGGCTTGGTCGGGTCGAACACGATCTTGCCCGTGTAGCCGATGACGTCCGCGATCATGTGCACCAGGTCGCCGATGCGGACCTCGAAGGCGCTGCCGATGTTCACAGGCTCCGAGTCGTTGTAGCGCTCCGCCGCCAGCACGATCGCCTCGGCCGCGTCCTCAACATAGAGGAACTCGCGCGTCGGCGTGCCGTCGCCCCAGACCACGATCTCGCTGTCGCCGTTGTCGCGCGCCTCGAGGCATTTGCGGATCAGCGCGGGCACGACGTGCGAACTCGCCGGGTCGAAGTTGTCGCCGGGCCCGTACAGGTTCACGGGCAGCAGGTAGACGCTGTTGTATCCGTACTGCTGTCGATACGACTGCGATTGCACCAGCAGCATCTTCTTGGCGAGGCCGTATGGCGCGTTGGTCTCCTCGGGGTAGCCGTTCCACAGATCCTCTTCGCGGAACGGCACGGGCGTGTGCTTGGGGTACGCGCACACTGTGCCGAGCGCCACGAACTTGTCGACGCCGGCCTCCCAGGCGTGATGGATGAGCTGCACGCCCATCATCAAGTTGTCGTAGAAGAACTCGGCCGGATACGCGCGGTTGGCGCCGATGCCGCCAACGTGCCCGGCCGCGTGGATGATCACGTGCGGCCGAGTGTCGGCGATCAGGCGCTTGATGTTCGCCATCTGGCGCAGGTCGTAGTCGGCCTTGCGCGGCGCGAACACCTCGCGGCAGCCCACCTGCTCGAGCCGCGCCACGATATGGCGCCCCAGGAACCCCGCCCCACCCGTCACCACCACTCGTTTCGTTGACCAATCGAAGGTGTCCATGTTCTCTCCATTTGCGATTGGCGATTCGTGATTGGCGTTTTCCTTCAACCGCCAATCACCGATCACTAATCGCAAATCAATACGCTCCCTGACGCCGCAGCACGACGCCGATCGTCTTCCACAGGATCACGAGATCCAACCAGAGTGAGTAGTTCTGGATGTAGTACAGATCCATGTGCGTGTTCATGTGAAGCGGCAGATCGCTGCGGCCGTTGACCTGCCACCAGCCCGTCAGACCCGGCGGCACCGCCAGTCGCTGGCGCTGCCAGGGCTCGTAATCGTGAGTGAGCTTGAGCACCTCCGGGCGCGGCCCGACCAGGCTCATCTCGCCCTTGAGGATGTTGAACAGCTGCGGCAGTTCGTCGACGCTGGTTCGGCGCAGCCAGCGGCCGACGCGCGTGATGCGCGGATCGTCGGCGCGCTTGTCGTGCCCGCCATCGGGCGCGCGCTGCTCGGCGTCGACCACCATCGACCTGAACTTGTACATCCAGAACGGGCGCCCGTTTTCGCCGAGGCGGCGCTGCTTGAAGATGATGGGCCCCGGCGAGTCGAGCTTGATCGCGACGGCGATCAGGGCGAGCACCGGCCACAGGAGCGCCAACACGCCCAGAGTCACCCAGACGTCGAGGACGCGCTTGGTCAACCAGGCCGCGCCCTGGATGCGCGGCTCGCGCAGACCGATCAGCGGCACGCCGCCGACGTTCTCGACCGACGATTGCACGAACACCAGCCGCGTATAGTCGGGCACAAGGCGGACGCGCACCGGCTCGGTCAGCAAGGCTGCCTCGATCCCGGGGATGCGGCTCTGCTGCTCGAGCGGCAGCGCCAGCACGACCTCGTCGACGGCATGTTCGCGCACGAGGGCGGGCACGTCGTCGAGGCCGCCAAGCCGCTGATAGCGGCCCTGCGGCGCGTCTTCGTCGTCGGCCACTCCCACGATGTGAATGGCCGGGTGCAGCTGATCGCTGAACGCCGTCAGGATCGCGTCGGCCAGCTCGCCGTGCCCGACCACCAGCACGCGCAGCAGCGAACGGCCCTGCAGGTGGAAGACGCGCAGGGTCACAAGCACCGCCATGCGCCACGTGATCAACGCCACGATCTCGAACACGAACACGTACGCCACGTACAGACGCGACACATCGCGGGCCGTGAAGTACAGGGCGCCGGCGAACACCAGGGTGCCGACGATCACGGCCCTGAGCACGTCGACGCCGCCGCCCGTCAGCGTTCGGCTGCGCTGGGCGTCGTACACGTTCAACGTGAAAAGGGCCGCCGGATAGATGAGGCTGGCCGCGAGCCAGAGCAACGGCGTCAGGACGGGCTCGTTGCGACCCAGCTCAAGGCCCAGCGGTCCTTCGCGACGCAGCCAGTCGGCCGCCAGCAGCACCAGCTGGGTCAGCAGCACGTCGCTCACGGCCAGAAACCAGATCAGGCGGCGCAGTCGAGCAAACATCTCGTCCTCATCACCGTTGGGTGTAGACGGCGGCCACTTCGTCCATGTGGACCACGCGCCAATCGGGTGCGGCAGCCAGCAGATCGCTCGCCGGCGTGTGCGAACGCACGATTGCGGTCCGCACGCCGTAGCGCTTCAACACGGCGAGGGCATCCGAGCCCCCGCGCTCGATGGTCACGTAATCGCCGAACAGCTCGACAGGGTACAGATCGGTGCGGCCGTCGACGAAGGTCGGGCGATCGGGCAGCGCCCAGATCAAGTAGCCGCCGAAGTCATAGCTGTTGAAGATCGGGCCGGGCAGTCTCTGCTCCGCCATCGCCGCGACCGCCGCCGTCGGCGGACGCATCGGCGAGTCGATCGGCAGCGCAGCGGGCGTGCTCGACGCCAGCCAGCGGACCACGGCCAGTAAGGCCACGGCGCCCAGCACAAACGCGTTGAGCGCCGGCGATCCTGCGCGTCGGCCCAGTCCATCCAGCACGCGCACACGCGAGACAAGATCGGAGAGCGTTGCCGTCAACACCGGCACGCCGGTCAGCGCGGCCAGCGGAACATGTCGCGAAGCCGTCAGCGCCATGACTGCGGTGCCGGCGAACAGCGCCAATGCCGGCAGGTCGACACGCCTCCAGGTGGCCAGCGCCGCGAGAGTCGTCACCGCCAGCCAGGCGATGAAGGCCATGCCGAGCGGCGTGCTCGGGTCGAGCGGCTGCCACTCCTGGATGTACAGTCCGAGCGCCTGGAGGCCGGCCGTCTTGAACGGGTACGCGAGCATCTCGACGCCGTAAGGGTTGAGGCAGGCCGCCGCTGCGGATGCCAGGCCGATCAGGGCCAGCCTGACGACAGCGCGACGATCGCCCTGATCGCGGCCGATCACCCAGCGCAGGCCGTATCCGGCAGCGGCCAGCGCGATCAGGATGAACCCGATCGCGAAACCGCCATGCGTGTTGGCCCACAGGGCCATGAGGGCTGGAAGAAGGATCAGGCTGCGCTTCGACGTCGGCTCCTTCAAGAGCTGGACGTAGAGCGCGGCAAACAGCAGCGAGAACAGGGCCGGCCGCGCCGCCCAATAGATGGATGAGACCACGGCCGCGAAGATCAGGACGATGACGCGCACGAATGGCTGCCCACCCGGCGCTGCAGCCGCCACGGCCGCGAAGGCGCCCACGACGACGAGCGCTGCCAGGGCCGAGAGTCCAAGGTCGCCGGCGATCGAATAGACGCCGTAGAGCAGTACTTGGGCCGGCCAGCCCGGGATGTGCCAGGCGGCGCCGGCCTGGGTGTACGAGAAGATGTCGGTGGTCGGAATCTGGCCGTGCGCCAGGATCCAACGCCCGGTGGCGAGGTGCCACCAGGTGTCGCTGTCTGCTGCATAGCGCGCGGCCATGGCGCCGATCGCGATCAGGCCGGCCGCCAGCAACAGGCGCGGAAGGGTCAGGGCTGTGTCGCGCGGGGCCTTGCGCTGATCAGGCATGGCTCCAGGGAGCCGCTGAATGGTCGGCTGCCCTGCGGCGAGCATACCGTTCGAAGCAGCAGCGCCCGGAGCGAGCTGGTTGGGCTTGGTTGGCGCAGAACCGGTCGTCACACGGCTGGAGATGCAAGCCGCGTGCCGGTCAGAGATCGGGAGTGCCCCGATGTCCCCCGATGTGCCCGCGACGCGGTGCACATCGGGGGACATCGGGGCACTCCCGATCTCTTTATTCGTCAACTCGCTCTGCGATACCGCTGGTACACGACCCCGGTCGGAAGCGGCTTGGAACTGACCAGCTCGAGGTTGATGCGCTTGCCCGCCGGAAACAACCGTTTGCCGCCGCCCACGGAAAGCGGGTAGACGTGAAGCCGGTACTCGTCGACGAGGTCGTGCTCGATGAGCGTGTGCACCAGCACACTGCTGCCATCGAGCAGGATGTTCTTGCCCGGCTCTTGCTTGAGCCCGCGCACGGCGTCGATGACGTTGGCGTTGATCAACGTGGTATTTCGCCAGAGCTCGGTCGAGCGCAGCGTCGTCGAGACCACGTACTTCCTGACGCTCTTCATGACATCGCCGAATGGGTCGCCCTCAGGCATCGGATCGAACGCCGCGCCATGACCCTCCCACGTGCGCCGGCCCAGGAGCAGCGCATCCGCCTCGCCCATCGCCTCGAAGAAATGAGCGCCAATGTCGTCGTGCCAGTACGGCAGGGTCCAGCCGCCGTGCTTGAACCCGCCGTCCGTGTCTTCGTCCTGCCCACCCGGTGCCTGGATGACGCCGTCAAGCGTGATGAACTCCGCGACGATGATGGATCTCATGTTGAGGCTCCTCGATTGGGAATGGGATAGCGGTTGCCCGCGAGGCGGCGGGCGCGTGTTGTTTCATAATCCTACCAAGACGGGCCTGTTTTCACCCATGGAAGCGTCGGGACGAAAGCCGCGGATGACGCAGATCTTGAGGAAGGTGTGGGACGCCGGGCTAGCTTAAAGCAGGCCTCCACGGCCAGGGACCATGCCGCCAGGTCACAGCGTCCAAAAACAAACCGGGCCGCTGGTGCGGCCCGGTGGTGTTTCTATTCGCGCAGGTAATCGCGCAGCTTGCGGCGATGAGTGGGATGGCGCAGCCGGCTGAGTGCCTGGGCCTCGATCTGGCGGACGCGCTCGCGCGTCACGCCCATCTTCTTGCCCACTTCCTCGAGCGTGTAGCTCTCGCCGTCGAGCAGGCCGTAGCGCAACTGGAGGATGCGCACTTCACGCGGCGGCAGGCCGTTGAGCACCTCGCGGATCTGCTCCTTGAGCAGGTTGCGGGTCGCGATCTCGACGGGCTCGGGCGAGTCTTCGTCTTCAATGAAGTCGCCGAGCACCGAGTCTTCTTCCTCGTCGGTCGGGGTCTCGAGCGAGAGCGGCCGGCGCGCGATCTGAATGATCGACTCGACCTTCTTCGGCGTCACCTTCAGCGCCTCACCCAGCTCTTCGATCGAGGGCTCACGGCCGAGCTCCTGCGTCAGCTGGTGCGAGACGCGCAGCATCTTGTTGATCTGATCGCCCATGTGCACGGGCACGCGGATCGTGCGACCCTGGTCGGCGATGGCGCGGGTGACGGCCTGGCGAATCCACCAGGTCGCGTAAGTGCTGAACTTGTGCCCGCGGTGGTAATCGAACTTCTTGGCCGCGCGGATCAGGCCGATGTTGCCTTCCTGGATCAGATCCAGGAACGGAACGCCGCGCCCGATGTACTTTTTGGCCACGCTAATGACCAGACGGGAGTTGGCCGTGATCAGGTGCTCGCGCGCCGCCATGCCGTCGGACATGACGTACTCGAGGTCGCGGCGCTTGTTCGGCGCCACGCCGCCTCGCACGATGCGCTCGCGCGCGAACTTGGCCTTCTCGATGCGCTTGGCCAGCGACACTTCTTCAGAAGCGGTCAGCAGCGGGACGCGACCGATTTCCTTGAGGTACAGGCCGATCGTGTCGTCGGCGTCGATCGCCGAGAGATAGGCATCTTCGACGGGCTTGTCGTCTTCGATCTCGGCCTCGGCGTCGTCCATGTCGTCGTCGGTCGGCTCGTCGGAGTCGACGCTGTCGACGACCTCGATGCCGGCCGCCAGCAACGCGGCATGCGCCTCGTCAAGCTGGTCGACGTCGCGCTCGGCCTCAGGGAAGAATCGCAGGATGTCGTCGTAGGTGACGAAGCCCTTTTGCCGGCCGGTTTCGACGAGCTGCTCGATCGCCGAAATGGCCTCCTCGACGGCCATGTCGTCGCCGCCGTGGCTGCCGACCTTCAGATCGTCTTCACCGTTGATCTCGGCCAGAAGCGAGTTGGGCTCGAAAAAATCGCCGTCATCATCACGATGACGGCGGCGCGGACCGCCTGAGCGGGCCGGCGGTTGGGTCGCCGCCTTGACAGGCTTGGGCCGGCCGGACACTGCCGGCAGGGTTCGCACGAGCGAGCGACTGGCCGCCGGGCTTTCAGCCTGGGCCGTCGCCTTCTTCAGGGCCGATTTCACCGGTTGAAGGGGAGCAGACGAAGACGCGTTTTTCTTAAGCTTTGCCATATCGAATATCTACACTACGACAACTCAAAAGCAAACGCAACACCCAATTTCTTCATGGGAAGATCTGACTTAACCCATTCGGGTGACGAAAGTAATCGATATTCCCAGGATTTCCTGAGAAAAGGACCGCCGGGCATCGCCCGACGGTCTCCTTCGACACACACCTATTTCTCAGTGTCGCTAACGGTCGACAGGACCGGGACTCTTTACGTCATCAAGGCGAAACCGTCACCGTGGCATTGGGGTCCGGCGTGGCGGTCGGCACGAAGTACGGCGGCGTGTCGAGCAGCGAGAGATAGCTCGCCAGGGTCGACGAGTACACGGTATACAGCGGCGCCTGCCCATTGACCACGGCGTAGTAGGCGCTGTTGATCGGCGACAGCGCCCCAACATCAAGTCGATACGTGGTGCCATTGGCCAGGGTCACCGAGATCTGGACGGTCGGGCTGAGCACATCGAAAGACGACAGGTCCGTTGTCGACGTGATCTCCGACGCGTAAGACAGGCTGCCGAGCGTGGCCACCTGATTGGCGACCGCCAGCTGGTCGGCCGGGCGCGCTTCGGGGGCCGTCACCGTCCAACTTTCCGACGGGCTCGGGCGGGAGAAGCTCGTCGTCTTGCCCTGCTTGTGATCCGCGATCGTCACGCCGACGACCTGATCGACGGTCAGCGACCAGACAGTCTTGGGCGGCGCGACGGCCACCTGCGCGGTCGCTGTCTGGGTGGCGGCCACGTTGTCGGCGGGCTGCTGCACAGCCAGCACATAGATCAACAACACCGCAAACAATCCGAGCAGCACGTACGTTGTCGTTTTGTTCATCGTTCACCCGATAGACGCGACAACGGGGCGCCCTCTCGCGAGGACCCCCCGTTGTCATGGATGTCAAACGCTTATTTGTGTCGCCGGCGCAGGAACCAGACCACGACTCCGATCACCAGCACCGAGAGCGGCATGATGATGACCACGAACAGCAGAATCAAGTTGATGGTCACCGCGTCGGTCAGGGTCAGGAAGCGCGACGTCGGCGTCTTGGGCGTGAGGTTGATCAGGGCCTCGTCGCCGGTCGCCCAGTTCATGGTGTTGAGCAACAGCCGATCGTTGCCGAACTGGGCATTGCTGAGCACGCCGTCAGACGCGAAGTCCGAATCGCCGAACGCGATCAGGCGCACCTTGCGCTCCGGGATCTCGACCGAGAGCCCGACGTCGAGCGGGCCCTTGGCCTCGGTGTCGGTCGGTTCGATCGCGCCGGTCGACAGGCCGGTGACGTCGAACTTGCCCCACGAGTCGCTGCTGGTCTGCACGAGCGGCGTGTAGGTGGCCGTCGGCAGGCTGCTCGTCGTCGAGATCGACTGCGCGAAGAAGAACACAGAGATAAACCCGGTCATGTCGCGCGTAGCCGCGCCCGTGCCATAGGTCTGCGAACCGAACAGCGTCGGATTCTCACCCGAGTTGGTGCGCAGCCGGTTCGGGATGTCGATGATGACGTCGTCGCGCATCTGCACGCCCCAGCTGTCGCGCAGGTAGTCGTACAACGGGTTCGCGGGCCGTGTGGTGCCGGTGACCTCGGCCGAGTACTGGATGCTTGGGTCGAGCAGGACCACGAGCGCGACGTTGCTGGCCGTGTCGTAGAAGGCCTTGAGCTTTGCCACGTCCTCGGGCGCCATCGACGCCTGCGGGCCGGCGATGACAATGGCCCTGGCGTCCGAGGGCACCGTGGTCGTCGTCGCCAGGTTGAGCGACAGGACGGTGTAGTTCTGCTTGCTGAGCAGGTCCGCGTACTGCGAGACCGACGCCTGAGCGCCGCTCTCGAGCGAGGCCTCGCCCTGCCCGGTCAGGAAGTAGACGGTGCGCGTCTCAGGCGATGCCAGCTTGACGAGCGCGCCGGTCACCTGGCTTTCATTGACGAAGCCTTCGAGCTTGCTGGTCTGATCGCCCATGACCAGGACGAGCGTGCCGTCGCGCGTCACGCCGTACTGGTTGGTGCGCACCGGATCGGCCTCGGGATCGATGAACTCGTAGGTCAGCTTGTTCGGATCGACCAGACGGTAGCGGTCGAGCAGCTTCTGCGTGCTGTCACGCTGGCTCAGGGCCTGGCTTGTGTAAAAGCCGAGGACATGCACGGGGCTTGGCAACGACGTGAGAGCGGCGCTGCTGGCCGGGTCCAGGGTGTTCGCCTGAGTCTCGGTCAGGTCCCACCGTTGCGGATTGCGCACGGCCAGGTAATTCACGAGGCCGAGGCTGCCAATGAGCGCGATCAACATGATCGCGCTGTTGGCGCCGTAGCGGGTCTGGCGCGCGCCGAGCATGGCCATCAAGCCCGACGGGTTCAGCAGAGCGCCGGCTACAAGGCCGATCACGCCGACGACCAGGATCACCTGGACCGCGGTGCTGAACTGGCCCTGGACGAAGTACGTCGCCGCGGCGACGAGGAGCGCGATGAGGCCGAGCGCGGCCGACCACGGCGCGAAACGAGCATATGGAGATTTCTGCATGGTTTAGCGCCACCTGCGGCTTTCGATCACACGCGAAGCCGCGAACAGGAAAAAGACAATGATCGACACGTAGTACAACACATCCGTCAACGCGATGACGCCGACGCTGAAGTTGTCGTAGTAGTGGCTCGAGATATCAAGATAACGGATGACGTCCGCCGTCGGGCCGGCCTGGTTCTGGAACGGCAGGCCGATCAGCCACAGCCCGAGCAGGATCGCAAGCGCTGCGAAGGCTGCGGCGATCTGATTGCTGAACAACGTCGAGGCGAACAGGCCGATCGCGAGCACTGAGCCGAGCAACAGGATCAGGCCGATGTAGCCGGTGAGCAGCGGCATCGTGTCGATGCCCGGCGACGTGTAGGCGTTCGCGATCAGGGCGTAGATCAACGTCGCTGCGATGATCACGAGATAGAAGCCGAGGGCCGCCAGCCACTTGCCGAGCACCAGTTCCCACTCGCGCACCGGCGCTGTCATGATCAACTCCATGGTGCCTGTGCGATTTTCTTCGGCTACCAGGCGCATGGTGATGAAGGCCGTGAGGAAGAGCGCCAGGGTCACGAACGGCCCGAGCACCCACTGCTCGATCTGCGGCGCCGAGCCGTTCATCGCGGCGTTCACGAGGTCGTAATAGAAGATGAGGCCCAGCACCACGAGGAACATGAACAGCACCACGTAGGACACGGGCGAGACGAAGTAGTAGCCGAACTCTCGCTTGAAGATCGTCCAGATATTACGCATTGTCCTGCTCCTCCCCCTGGGAGTTTTCGACCGATGCGTCGACGGCAGCCGCGGGCACCGCGTCGCCGGGGCCGGTCAGGGCTCCGGGCGCGGCCTGCGCCTCAGCACCCGTCAGTTCGATGAAGATCTGCTCGAGGCTGGCCGCATCGCGGTGGAGTTCGAGGAGCTGCCAGCCGCCGGTGACGACCGCCGACGCGATTGCGCCGCGGATGTCGTTGCCCGGCAGCGTGTCGATCTCGAAGTGTCCGTCTGAGACGGCGCGCACCTGGCTCAGGCCCGGCAGCCTGCCCAGGCTCTCGGCCAGGCCGGCGCCGTCGCCGGCCACCTGCAGGTGGATGCGCCCGCCGCCGGCGCGCTGAGCAGCGAGACGCTCAGGCGTATCCTCGGCCACGATATGGCCGCTCTTGATGATGATGACGCGATCGGCGAGCTCCTGGGCATGCGCCAGGATGTGCGTCGACAGCATCACGGTGTGATCTTTGCCGATCTCGCGGATCAGGCGCTTGACCTCGATCTGCTGCTGCGGGTCGAGGCCGTCCATCGGCTCGTCCATGATCAGCACATCAGGCTTGTGGAGCAGCGCCTGCGCCAGGCCGACGCGTTGGCGCAGGCCTTTCGAGAGATTGCCGACGTAGCTGTCGGCGCGGTCCGCGATGCGAACCATCTCCATCACTTCGTCGACCCGATCCTGGCGGTTCGGGATCTGACGCAGCTCGGACATGAAGTCCAGGTACTGCATCACGGTCATCTCGGGGTACAGCGGCACAGACTCAGGAAGGTACCCGACGCGTTTGCGTACCTCGAAACTCTGCGTCATCAAATCGAAACCGGCGACCCGGCCCTCCCCCTCGGAGGCCGGCATGTAGCCGGTGAGGATGCGCATGGTCGTGGTCTTGCCGGCGCCATTCGGCCCCAGAAATCCCACCACCTCGCCCTTCCGAGCGTTGAACGTCAGGTTGTCGATGGCCGTGCGCTCACCGTAGCGTTTGGTGAGCCCTTTGACTTCGATCATGCGAGCACATCTCCAATCGCGGACAAGAAAAAGCACGCAGCCGGAGCTGTGTGCTGGCTTCACATACGGGCGGCCTCATTTTAAGCACTTTTGCATTAGCCGCAATGCCCGCGCCGTGGCGCTCAGGAGTGTCTTAGTCGAGGGGCGTAGGGCGAAGGGCGAGGAGCGAGGGGCGAGGGGCGAGGAGCGAGGGGCGAACGCCACTGCGTGGCTGCGCGTGTGCCCCTCACCCTTCGTCCCGCGCCCGTCGTCCGTCGCCCCTCGCCCTTCGCCCCTCGCCCCTCGCCCTTCGCTGCCCGTCGCCGTCCCCCAGTTTGACACCCCCAAATGGCCCATGTAAAATCGCGTCTCTAGCCCGTGATTGTCCGCGTGGGGGGCCAGACCTGAAACAAGTCGTGAAACATGACGACCCGCCGGGATCGAGCGGCCGGTTGAGTCGTGCCACGATAGGGTTTGATCACTGGAGTCTACGTGTGTTCATGCGAGCAACGATCGATTTCCCGTGGACGTCATCCTTGCCCAGAAGCGGCGCCGCTCTCCCCGCGCCGCCTGAGTGCTCCCCTTCGCCCCAGCGGCGCTTCCATTGAAATCCGTGTTGGGTTGCGCGGCGGCCCGACCGAGAGATTCCGCATCTCTAAATCCACCTTCATCGTTTGAATCAGAGGAGACACAATGCAGGATCTGACGTCATTTGAGCAGGTAGGGATTTACGCCGTGCTGGCGATCTCGCTGCTGGGTCTGGGCTATGCCGTGTTCCTGCGGCAGCAGATCCTGGGCGAAGACAAAGGCACGGCCAAGATGCAGGAGATCTGGGGCTGGATCCGTGACGGCGCCAATGCTTACCTGGGCCGACAGCTGCGCGCCATCCTCCCCCTGATCGTGGTGCTGACCATCGCGTTGTTCCTCTCGGTCTACATTGTCCCGCCCACTGCTGAGGCTGTCGATCACTTCGCCAAACTCGGCATCACCGATCCGGGCGCCGTGACGCTCTGGATCGCTTTCGCGCGCGCCATCGCGTTCGTGATGGGCGCGGGCTTCTCGTTGACCGTCGGCCAGATCGGCATGCGCATGGCTGTCGAAGGCAACGTGCGTGTGGCGGCCGAAGCGCGCAAGTCGTTCGCCGGCGCGTTGCGCATCGCGTATCGCTCGGGCACGATCACGGGCATGCTGACCGACGGCCTCGGCCTGTTCGGCGGCACGATCATCTTCATCGTCCTCGGCAAGGCGGCCCCCGACGCTTTGCTTGGGTTCGGCTTCGGCGGCACGCTGCTGGCGTTGTTCATGCGCGTCGGCGGCGGCATCTTCACCAAGGCCGCCGACGTCGGCGCGGACCTGGTCGGCAAAGTCGAGGCCGGCCTCGAGGAAGACGATCCGCGCAACGCCGCCGTCATCGCTGACCTGGTCGGCGACAACGTCGGCGACTGCGCCGGCATGGCGGCCGACATCTTCGAGTCGTACGAAGTCACGATCGTGTCGGGCCTGATCCTGGGCCTGGCGCTGACCGCGCTCACAGGCCACAACGAGTGGTTCGTCTTCCCGCTCATCGTGCGCGGCATCGGCGTGCTCTCGTCGATGATCAGCACGTATCTTGTGAAGACCCCCGAGAAGGAAGCCGGCGGCGACGCCATGAAGGCCATTTCGCAGGGCTTCCTCTACGCCGCTGCGATGTCGGTGGTGATGTTCGCGATCGCTGGCTGGTACTACATGGGCGTCGTCGGCGGCGCTAACGAGATCCCGGGCGGCTGGCTGCGGCCGGTGCTGGCCGTGGTCGCGGGCGTCGTGCTGGCGCTGCTGATCGAACGGGTCACCGAATACTTCACGGGCACCGATGGTGCGCCGGTGAAGGACATCGTCAAGTCGATGCGCGGCGGCCCGGCCACGACGATCCTGTCGGGCATGGTCGTCGGCAAGGAGAGCGCGGTCTGGTCGGTCGTCACGATCGCGGCCACGATCTTCGTCTCGATCCTGATCTTCACCATCGGCTTCGACTACGCCCCGCTGGCGGCGCAGACCGGGCTGGCGCCTGAGGTCATCAAGGTGGCGTTCGTGCTCTACGGCGTGGCCATGACCGGCATCGGCATGCTGACGCTGACGGGCAACAACGTGGCGATGGACTCGTTCGGCCCGATCTCGGACAATGCCAACGGCATCGGTGAGATGGCCGCCCTCGAGGAGAAGGCGCGCCGCATCATGACCGACCTCGACGCCGTCGGCAACACGACCAAGGCCATCACCAAGGGCGTGGCGATCGGCTCGGCCGTGATCGCCGCCGTGGCGTTGTTCGGCTCGTTCATCACTGACGTCTCGAAGGTCGATCCCACTGCACTGGCGGCCGGTATCCGCGTCTCGGTGCCTGAGGTGTTCATCGGCATGCTGCTTGGCGGCGCCCTGCCCTGGATGTTCTCGTCGCTGGCCATCAACGCCGTGAACCGCGCCGCCGGCCTGATCGTCGACGAAGTGCGCCGGCAGTTCCGCAACGGCGTGCTCGAGCCGGTCGACTCGCCGAACCACAGGGCGCCCGACTATCGCCAGGCCGTGTCGATCTCAACTGCCGCGGCGCAGAAGGAGCTCGGCTCGCTGGCTGTGCTCAGCGTCGTGCCCCCGATCCTGGTCGGCATGTTCCTGGGGGTTGAAGCGCTCGGCGGCTTCCTGGCCGGCATCATCCTCTCGGGCCAGCTCCTGGCTGTGTATATGAGTAACGCCGGCGGCGCCTGGGACAACGCCAAGAAGCTTGTCGAAGACGAGCCCAGGGACACGAAGAAGAACCTGGGCAAGCATTCTGAGCGTCATAAGGCCGCCGTCGTCGGCGATACGGTCGGCGACCCGCTGAAGGACACGGCCGGCCCGGCGCTCAACCCGATGATCAAAGTCGTCAACCTGGTCTCCGTGATCGTGGCGCCCGTCGTCGTCATCTACAAGGAGATCAACTGGGTGACGGTGCTCATCGGTGTGGTGCTCCTCGCCGGGCTGGTCTGGGCGGTGGTGGCCAGCAAGCGCGAGGCGACGTCCGAGCTCACCTGAGTCTTTCTTCTGCTCAACGCAAGTGGCGACGCCGGGTCGTAAGATGCGACCCGGCGTCGTTTTGTTCTAACCAAACCCGCCTGGACCTATCTCCGTTCGGCGCACCCGGCGCTTACCGTTATTGCAAAGGGTTTTCCGTGTTTTTCCCGACGCGTTTTGTCAACCTGAGATGGTAGGCTGGGATCAATCACCGAGGAGAGACGCAGCGTGAGTCGTTTGACCTGGATCGGTAGACTGGCCTTGATCACGTCGCTGGCGGCGCCCAGTTGGATGGGCTCCCCGTTCAGCGCGCAGGCAGCCGACACATCCGACGCCGTGCCGCTGAAGCCGCCGTTGCCGACACAGATGGTCGATCGACTGGTCGTCCACTATGTGTCGGATCGGATCGTCAGCGCCCAGAACCTGCCCGAACTCCCGGCCGGCCTGGATGCAGCAGCCACGATCCTCGGCATGGACGTCGAGTATCTGCAGTCCACCGCTGACGGCGGCCATGTACTGCGGCTCGCCAGCCCGGTCGACTCCGCCACTGCCGAACGGATGGCCAGCCAGCTGGAGTCGTACCCGAATGTGGACTACGCCGAACCCGACTATCTGAGGCAGGCGTTCTACACCCCCGGCGACTCGTTCTTCGCCGATCAGTGGGCGCTGACGGCGCCAGGCGACACACACTACGGCATCGACGCGGTCGGCGCCTGGGATTTGACCACCGGAGACCCGAACCTCACGGTGGCCGTGATCGACACCGGCCTGCTGGTCACGCACCCCGAGTTCGTCGACCGCACCTGGCCGGGCTATGACTTCATCAGCGACGCCTGGGCGGGGAACGACGGCGATGCAAGGGACAGCGATGCCACAGATCCCGGCGACTGGACATCGACAGACGATTGCGGTCCGGGCTGGACGGCCCAATCGAGCTCGTGGCATGGCACTCACGTCGCCGGGATCATCGGGGCAGCGGGCGACAACGGTTCAGGCACGGCCGGCGTCACCTGGGGCTCGCGCATCCTGCCGGTGCGCGTCCTCGGCCGCTGTGGGGGCTATGACAGCGACATCGCCGACGGCATCTACTGGGCGGCCGGTCTTCCGGTGGCCGGCGTGCCGAACAACCCACATCCCGCCCGAGTCCTCAACCTCAGCCTGGGCGGGCAGGACCTGTGCTCGCCGGTCTTCCAGAATGCGATCGACGCGGTGCGCGCGGTCGGAGCTGTCGTCGTCGTGGCGGCGGGCAATTCGGCGATCGACGTCGCGAACGTGACGCCCGCCAACTGCAACGGCGTGATCGCCGTCGGCGCCACGGACCGCAACGGCAACCTGGCTCGGTACAGCGACTTCGGCAGCGGCGTGGATGTCAGCGCGCCGGGTGGCGCGATGAGTTCGCGAGCCGACCTGAACGGGATCCTCTCCACCTATAACGAGGGAAGCGATGCGGCCGGCACCATGGGCTACGCCCCGCTGCAGGGCACGAGCATGGCCACGCCGCACGTCTCGGGCGTGGTGGCCCTGATGCTCTCGATCGACCCGGCCCTCGGCGCCGACCAGATCGAGGCCATGTTGAAGAGCACGCTGACACCCCTGCCGGCCGGGAGCATGTGCAACCGCTGTGGAAGCACAGCGCCGATCCCGTGCACGCCCGAACTCTGCGGACACGGCATCGTGAATGCCGCGGCGGCCGTCACAGCGGCCGAAGCCGCTGCCGCGTCGATGACCGAGCGCCAATACCTGCCGATGGTCTCTAACGCGCCGAGCGTCGCGCCGACGACCTTCGCCGACACCTTCGAGTCGCCGCGGACGTGGCCATGGGCGTCGCGTTCGAGCGCCGGCCAGGAACTGCTCATGCAGGCGCCCGCCGGCTTTGCCGCGCACTCCGGTCAACGGCTGGCATGGCTCGGCGGACTCGACAATGAAGACGCCGCGATCGAACGGACGGTGTTCATCGATCCCCAGTCCACGCGCCTGGCCTTCTGGCACTGGATTGCGAGCCGGGACGCGACAGTCGGCGCCGACCACGCGCGCCTCCTGGTCGACGGCCGGATCGCGTGGGAGACGGACCTCAGCGCCGCCGCTGCAACGGGACGTTGGGTCCAGGTCGTGGTGGATCTTTCGGCTCACGCAGGGCAGGTCGTATCACTCCGCTTCGAAGCCATGACAAACGCGACGGATCCGTCGAGCTGGCTGATCGACGACGCGAGTCTGACGCATTGAGCGGAAAGAAAAGAAATCGGGAGTGCCCCGAAGTCCCCCGATGTGCAACGCTCAAGCGTTGCACATCGGGGGACTTCGGGGCACTCCCGATTTCTTGGACTAAAATCTCCCGTGGAATGAACCCCAAACGTCAACTTCTGATCACGGCGGCGGCGCCCGAGCACGACCTGCCGGGCCATCCCGAGCGCGCCGCGCGCGTCCCCGCCATCCTGGCCGCGATCGCCGCCGATCCCGCGACGGCAGGCCTCGAACAACGCCACCCGGCGCCAGCATCCGACGAACAGGTGCTGCGGGTGCACACCGTCGAGCACCTTGAGTTCCTCGAAAGCGCCGTCGCCCAGGCGCCGGCCTATATCGACCACGCGCCGACGTACGTCACGGCCGGATCACTCGCGGCGGCGCGCCTGGCGGCCGGCGGCGTCTGCGATCTGGCCAATGCGCTGGCTGACGGCGACATCGACGCAGGCTTCGCGCTGGTGCGACCGCCGGGCCACCACGCCCCGCCCGACCACCCGATGGGCTTCTGCCTCTTCAACAACGTCGCGATCGCTGCCCGCCAGGCACAGGCCCGCGGGCTCGCCCGGGTCATGATCGTGGACTTCGACGTCCACCACGGCAACGGCACACAGGATGTGTTCGCCGCCGACCCGAGCGTGCAGTTCGTGTCGCTACACCAGGAGGGCATCTACCCGCTCAGCGGCGCCCTCGACGAGACCGGCGCCGGCAACATCTGCAACATCCCGCTGCCCGATGGCGCCGGCGTCGAGGCCATCCTGCGCGTCGCCGACGACATCATCGCGCCGCTCGCCCGACGTTTTTCGCCCGATCTGCTCCTCGTCTCGGCCGGCTACGACGCCCATTGGCGCGATCCGCTGGCCGGGCTGCAGATGACCACGGCCGGCTATCAGAGGCTGGCGGCGCGCCTGGCCGCGGTCGCGCACGATTCTTGCAGCGGACGAGTGGGCTTTGTGCTCGAAGGCGGCTATGACCTCGAAGCCCTGGGTTCCGGGGTCGTCGCCAGCCTGTATGGCCTGATGGGCATCGCCCAACCCGCTCCCGATCCGCTCGGCCCCGCGCCCCGCCGCGAGCCCGACGTTTCAGGACAGCTGGCCCGGATCCGAAGGATCCAGCGCCTGGAGGATTGATAGCCTCGGGCGCCACGTCTTTAGCCAGAATTCACTTCAGTTGCCGACATAATCCGGCGACAATCGTGTATTCTGGACGGCAGGAGTCTTGTAGATGGCGGACATCGCGCTGCGCACCTATTACCGGCAGATCGACCAGCTCATCGACCAGAAACACCTGGAAGAAGCGCTGGCGTACTGCAAGAACATCCTGCATCACTTCCCCAAAGATCTCGAAGCCTACCGGCTGATGGGCAAGGCCCTGCTCGAGCGCGGCCGCCACGGCGATGCGGCCGACGTCTTCCAACGCGTCCTCTCCGCGATGCCCGACGATTTCATCTCTCACGTCGGCATGGCGATCGTGCGAGAAGATGAAGGCAACCTCGAAGCGGCACTGTGGCACATGGAGCGCGCCTTCGAAGCCAGCCCGTCGAACCCGGCGGTTCAGGATGAACTGCGCCGCCTGTACGGGCGCCGCGACGGCATCGTGCCGCATCGCGCCCAACTGACCCGCGGCGCCCTCGCCCGCCTGTACTACAAGCAGGGCCTTTACGCTCAGGCCGAAACCGAGCTGCGCGCCGGCCTGGCCGAACAGCCCGAACGTCCCGACCTCATGACGCTGCTCGTCCAGGTCTTGTGGGAGAGCGGCCACCGCGCCGAGGCCGCTTCGCTCGGCGAGAGCCTGCTGCAGCGGCTTCCTTACAACCTCGAAGTGAACCGCGTGATGGCTCAGGTCGCCGCCAGTCACAACCAGACCGGCGAGGCGCGCGAGTGCCGCCAACGCCTCGAGGAGCTGGATCCGTACGAGGCCTTTGCCTCAGAGGGCCAGTCCGCGGCGTCGGTGCAGGCCGAGGCGATCCGCCTCGCCGAGATCGCCTGGTCGCCGGAACTGTCCGACTCGCCGCGCCCCGACTGGTCGAACGCGCTCGGCGCCGATCTACAAAACCAGACCGAAGACGTGCTGCCCGATTGGGTCCGCTCCGGCACGGCGCTGCTGGTCGACGACAGCCAGAGCGTTTCGTCGAACGTCGGATCCACTCCCGATCTGCCCGACTGGATGCGCGCCACGACCGGCATGCTCGGCGCGACGGCCGCTGCAGAGCCTGAGCCGGCCGCCCCGCAGGCCGTCGAGCCGGAGCCCGAGCCGCTCGCGCCCTTCGAGCCCGCCGCGACCACCGATGACTTCCTTCCTGACTGGCTGGCCGACGTGACCACGCATCCGGAGAGCGAGGCCGCGGCCGAGTCGGATCAGGATTGGCTGACCGCGCTCTCGGAACCGAAGCGCGCCGAGCCGACGACGTCGGCGCCCACCCCGCTCGATACCCTTCCCGACTGGCTGCACGGCGTCGAAAACGCCGACTCCGGCGATGCGCCGGCGTGGCTTCCGCCCACGGCTTCCGAGCCCTTTGATGCTCCGCTGTCAGCCGCCGCTCTAGGAGCCGCCGGCGCTGGAGCACTGTCAGACGCTCCCGGGGCCCAACCATCGCCTGCATCGGGCCCGCTGGACGAATTGCCCGACTGGTTGAAATCCGCGGCGAAGACCGACGACCACTCGGTTCCCGAGTGGCTGAGCACCGCTCAAGCCGCCTCGCCCGAAAAGCCGCTCGAGCCCGCGGCCGATCTTCCCGATTGGTTGCCCGGCGAGTCGGCTGAGCTGAGCAACGACAGCGTCCTCTCGACCGACACGCCCGAGTGGTTGCGCGGCGCCACCGGCCAGACCGGCATGCTCGGCGAGGCGCCCAGCGTCCCCTCGCAGCCGTCGTCCGCCGAACCGCCTCAACCTGTCGGCGAAGAAGCGAGCAGCGATCTGGACGACGATGTCGTGGCCGCCGAGGATCTGCCCGCCTGGCTGAAGGGCGCTCAGCCGGTCGATGAGCCCACGCAGTCGCCTGAGTTGGCCGTGCCCGATTGGCTGGATGCCGCCTCGGCGGACACCGGCGACCTCGGCGAACTGCCCGATTGGCTGAAGGCCACCGAGCCCAGCGTTCAAAACGTTACGCTGCCGGCGGCCACCGTCGAAGAACCGCCGATTCAGGAAGCTACCGTCGACGTCAAGGCGGTCGAGCCCTCGTCGTCTGAGCCGACCAGGGGCATCGACCTGCCCGACTGGCTCTCCACGGCGGCCGAAGCGCCGACCGGCGACGGGTCGTTCGACGACGATGCTTTTGCCTGGCTCGAAAACCTGGCCGCGCGCCAGGGGGCCGATCCCGCTGAATTGACCACCCCGTCCGCTCAAAGCACGCCGTCGGTCGAAAGCGTTGAACAAACGCCCACCACTGACGACGTGAACGACTCGTTGCCCGACTGGCTCAAGACCTCGCTCGACGATCAGGCGCCAGCGGCACCGGCCGCCGAGACGTTGGCCGAGGGCGTCAGCGACGACGATGCCTTCGCCTGGCTCGAATCCCTCGCGGCTCGCCAGGGCGCTGACCCGGCCGAGTTGACCACGCCGACCTCCGAGGTCGAGCTGCCGGACTTCCTGCGGCCGGCTTCGCCTGAAGCCATCGAGCGCGCCAATCAACCCATCGATTGGAGCGCCGAAGACGACGCCGCGCCCGACACGACAGCGTCGGCGGACGATGTGCCCGACTCGGGCGCGATGCCCGAGTGGATCAAGGCGCTCGCGCCGGGCGACGATGCCCCGGCAGCCAAACCGCTCGAGACCCTGCCCGACGTCAATCCCGATGACCTGCCCGAGTGGCTGCGGCCCTCTGCCGAGGAGTCGGCAGCGACGCAGTCGGCAGCGACGCAGTCGGCAGCGACGCAGTCGGCAGCGACACCCGAGACCATGAGCGACGACGACTCGTTCGCGTGGCTCGAAAGCCTCGCAGCCGGTCAGGGCGCCGATCCCGCGACGTTGAGCGGTGAACCAGGCACAGGAACGCCGGAAGCCACGGCGCCGCTGTCCGACGATGACGCGTTCGCGTGGCTGGAAGGGCTGGCTGCGGTCCAGGGCGCTGACCCGAGCACGCTGACGTCGGGCGTGATCGCGCCGAACGATGCTGCCCCGGTTGAAGTGGCCGACGCCGACATCGACCTGCCCGACTGGCTTGCGAGCGCGATGGATGCGGCTCCCGTGTCGCAACCCGAAGCCGCCGGCACCGCGCCGAGCGAACCCGCGCCGGCCGTGCCGGCCGATGACGATGCGTTCGCCTGGCTCGAGTCGCTCGCGGCCCGCCAGGGCGCCGACCCGAGCACGCTGACCACCGTCGACGAGACAACCCCATCTGACGTGGCTTTGCCCGACTGGTTGTCGACGGTCGAGGCGCCGGCCGAACCTCCGGTCGAGCCCGTCAACACCGACCGCACGGCCACGCGACCGTTGGTCGAGCCTGAAGCCGAAACGCAAGGGCCCGCCTGGCTGCGCACGCCGATCGAGTCGGAGCCGGCCGCCAACGAAGAGCCTGAGATCACGCTTCCCGACTGGCTGCGCAACGAAATCGGCGCGCCGCTGGCGACGTCGATGCTCATGCCGCTCGAGGAACCCGCCAAAGTAGAGCCGGCAGCGAGTCAGCCTGACGCCGAGCCAGTGGCCGAGATCCAGGCGCCAGCGCCTGAGCCGGATGCGTCGGTCGAGGCCGCGCCTGCCGCGCCCGAGGTCGAAGAGCCCGCCGGTCCGCCGATCACCACGAGCGACAAGCGCACCGCCCTGCTGGCCGGCAAGCTGGCCGAGCGCAAACGCGCCCGCGAAGCCGAGATCCAGGATCGCTTCGATCGTCAGCGCGCCGCCCGCGAAGCCGCGCAGCGCGAGATCGAGCAGAAGCTCGCCAATCGTCGAGCCGGGCTGGCGCCCGAGCCGATGCGTTCGCCGAGCGAACTCCCGACGACCCCCTTGTCGCCGCTCGATGCGCCGATCGCGACGTCGGTGGCGCAGATGCCCGAGCCTGCGCCAATGATGCCGCGGGCCGATGCCCCACGCCCGCGCTGGCGGCCGCGTTCCGCATCGGCCTACGCAGACGTCGCGCCAGACGCCTTGCTGGCTCGCAGCCGCGCGCAGCTTGCCGGAGGCCAGGAGGTCGAGGCGATGGCGATGTACACGCAGTTGATCAAGAACAGCCAGCACCTCGAGGCCGTGCTCGCCGATCTTCACGCGCACATCGGCCGTGGCAAGGCGACGGCCGTGTCTTATCGTGCCCTGGGCGACGCTCAGATGAAGGCCGGCGCCCTTCAGGATGCGCTGGCTTCGTATCGGGCCGCGCTCGAACGCGCCTGATCAGACGGACAAACTCAACGAAAAACGCCCTGACATCAGGGCGTTTTTCGTTGCCCAACCCATCCCACAGAAGCGACTTATTCCAGATCAGGCGGAGCACAGATATAATGCGGCCTCGGGTCCAAGCGGATCCCGCACCGACGCCTTTTTCTGGAGGAGACATGACTCGCCGCGAACAGATCCGTAACAAACGCGCTCAACAGCAGCGCCAACAGAGCTACACCATCATTGGCATCGGCGCCGTGGCCGTCCTGGCGATCGTCGCCATCTTCGCGTGGCCGTACTTCCGCGATGCCGTGACGCCGCCGGCCCCAGTGACAGAGCCCGCTGGCGCCACCTACAAACCCGAGTTGATCGACGGCAAGAACTACGGCCCCGCGGACGCCAAGGTCGTGGTGCTCGAGTATGCGGACTTTCAGTGCCCGTATTGCGGCGCCGTCGCCCAATCCGTCAGCCCTGTGATCAAGGAAGAGTTCATCAACTCGGGACAGAGCGTGCGTTTCGAGTTCCGGCACTTCATCGTGGTGGACCCGATCTCCAGCAACGGCGAGTCGCGCAGCGCGGCCCAGGCATCGGAGTGCGCGGCCAACCAGGGCAAGTTCTGGCAGTTCCACGACTTCACCTACGCGAACCAGGATGGCGAGAACCGGGGCGGTTTCCGCGCGGCGCGGCTTCGCCAATTCGCCGAGAAGGCCGGCCTCGACATGGCCCAGTACGACTCCTGCGTGAGCAGCGCTGACGCCGCCTCACGCGTTCGCGACGACGAGAACGAGGCTCGCAAGCTCAGCCTCACCGGCACGCCGACCATGTTCGTCAACGGCCAGAAGGTCAACGATCCCCTGAACCTTGACGAAGTGCGACAGCTGATCCAGGCCGCTCTGGCAGCGCCGTAGGAACGACGACCGAGGGGCGAGGAGCGAGGGGCGTGCGCCGCTCGCTCCTCGCCAGATTCGCTAGACAACTCCAACCGGATACGGTACACTCCCGTCACGATGACAGATCGGATCGCCACACGCTAACGCTCCTCTGGACGCAGCCCGGCTGATCTTTTCTGATTCCCGCCCACTCGACTTGAAACGCCGCCTGATCCGTCCAGGCGGCGTTTTTTTGTTGTCTCGTTTTTGGGTGGGAAGGTTGAGTAGGCGATGACGAACAGCCTGATCGAACTGCGCGGAATCGGACTCGCATACGGGCCGATGGTCGTGCTCGACGACATCCATCTGACGGTGAACCGCGGCGCCCGCATCGGCCTGATCGGCGAGAACGGCGCCGGAAAGACCACGCTCGCCCGCATCATGCTTGGCGAAATCGAGCCAGATTCGGGCGCCCGGTTGACGGAGCCCGGGCTTGCCTTCGGCTATCTCGCTCAGGCACCCGAGTTCGCGTCTGACGCGTCGACGCCGACGAGCGTGCGCGCCTACCTGGCGGACGCTGCCGGCGAACTGGATCGCCTGCGCAGCGAGCTTCACGAACTCGAGCACGCGCTGGCGGATCCCAGTCTGGATACCGACCAACGCGCCGCGACGCTCGAACGATATGGCATCGCGCAAAGCCTGTTCGTCGCCCGCGGCGGCTATGAAAGCGACCACCGCCTTGACGACGTGCGTCGCGGCCTCGGCCTCGGCCACATCGACCCTGAGCGCGAGCCACACACTTTGAGCGGCGGCGAGCAGACGCGGCTCGTGATGGCAGGCTTGCTCCTGCGCGCGCCCGATCTGCTCATCCTCGACGAGCCGACCAATCACCTTGACACGGCTGCGCTGGATTGGCTGTCCGACTACCTGAGCCGGTACGCGGGCGGCGTGATCTTGATCTCGCACAACCGGCGCTTCCTAAACCGCACCGTCACTGACATTGCCGAGATCAACGCGCTCACACGCCACCTGGCGCGATACGCGGGAAACTACGACGACTACAAGGCGGCCCGCGCCCGAGCCGACGCCGAAGCGCAGGCCGCGTTCGAGGCACAGCAGGCCGAGAAGCGCGAGCTCTATCAATTGATGCGGCACAAGCAGCACAGCGCGGGCTCGGGCCGCCCGGCGAGCGACAACGACAAATTCGCCAAGCACTTCTTCCGCGGCCGCAACGAGGTCCGGCAGGGCAAGGAGATCCGCAAGGCGAAGCATCGCCTGGAAGAGATCGAACGCAATGCGCTCGAGCGCCCCACCCGTCGCTGGCAAATCAACCCGAGCTTCGTTCAACCCGATGTCGTCAGCCACGATATGGTGGTGTTCGAGGACATCCACAAATCGTTCGACGGACGCGCTGTGCTGTCGGGCGTCGAGGGCATCGTGCCCGGTGGCGAGCGTGTCGTGCTGCAGGGGCCGAACGGGTCCGGCAAGACGACGCTCATCCGAATCCTGCTGGGGCTCGAGACCGCCGATCGCGGCCGCGTGCGTCTTGCGTCGAACGTGCGCATCGGATTCCTTGACCAGATGCTCGCGACGCTCGACCTCAACCAGACGGTCTTCGAAGCCTTCAGCCAGGGCCTGATCGGCACTGAACCTGAGCTGCGCGCCAGTCTGCACCGGTACGGGCTTTTCGCTGACGACGAGGCCCATCAGCGCGTCGGCACTCTCAGCCTCGGGCAGCGGCGCAAGCTGCAGATCGCGCGCCTGGTCGCGACCGAGCCCACGCTTCTCATCCTCGACGAGCCGACGAACCACCTCGATCTGCCGAGCGTCGAACAATTCGAGGCCGCGCTCAACGACTTTCAGGGCACCGTGTTCGCCATCACTCACGACGAGACCTTCGCCGAGCACGTCGCCACGCGGCGCTGGAGGCTGGTCGACGGACAACTGGTGGTGGATCGCGGAGCGCAGCCGGCAGAACCCGGACCGCCGTTCGAGTGGTCGGAGGAGTGATTCTCCCTTCGTCTTCTTTCGTCTACTTACGCACCCGAGCCTTCCATGCCCCTCATCCACCTCGACACCGATTTCGCCGGCGACATCGATGATCTGTGCGCGCTCGCGTATCTGCTGGCTCGCCCGGATGTGCAGGTGAGCGCGGTCACCACCAACACCGAAGACTCCGGTGTGCGGGCCGGTTATGCGCGATACACGCTCGACGTCGCTGGACGCGTGGGCGTGCCCGTGGCCGCAGGAGCCGATCGGCGGCTTGGGTGTTACCGCCTGCCGCCTGAGGGACCGTTGGTGCCGGATGAGGCACGCTACTGGCCGGAGCCCATCTCGCCGTTGCCCGGGCCCGTAGACGCGGCCCTCGACCTGCTTGCGGCGAGCATCGCGGCCGGGGCCACGATCGTGGCGATCGGAGCCCTGACAAACCTCGCCCTTCTCGAAGCGCGCACACCCGGGATCCTGAGCAGCGCCCGGTTGGTCCTGATGGGCGGCTTCATTGAACCGCCGCGCGTCGGCTACCCGGCGTGGGACCACACCATGGACTGGAATTTCCAGGTCGACGTCGACTCCGCCGTACGAGTGCTGGCCGCGTCGACGCCCACTCTGGTGCCCGTCGCCGTGACGGCTGAGACGGCGCTGCGTCGTGACGCTCTCGATCTCTTGAAGCGTGGCAGCCCCGTGGCGCGCATCGTCGCTCGCCAGGCCGAGGCATTCGCCGAAGATGAAGACCTGGGCGCACGCTACACGCCGACCTGCCCGGCCATGCCCGCCGACTTCATCAATTTCCTCCACGATCCCCTGGCGGCGGCCATCGCGCTCGACTGGAAGGAAGGCGTCACGATCGATGCCATGCGCTTGCGCAATCAGGTCGTCGACGGCTGGCTTGTGCAGACGCCCGACGCAGACGGCGATCAGGCCCGGATCGTCCGGCGTATCGACGGTCCCGCGTTCGATCAGCTGTGGCTGGCAACGGTCGCCGACATCCGCCCGCCGTTATCCATATCGCCTTGACGACACATGCCCGAATGTCGCATGGCTAGACATTTGCAGCGATCAGGACCTTTGTTGTTGATGTGGATCTTGGGCTGTCGGACACCGAGTATACTCAGATCGCGGCGCGCTGGACCATGGTATGGGTTTGTGTCTTGGGCCAACCACTTATCCAAAGCCACGACTTTATCGTCGCCCATTCGGGCCGAGTTCTTCGAGCCCGTTGCGATCTAGTGTTCTGTCGCTGAATCAGCCTCGGACCAGCAATTGAGAATGCTGGGGCCTGTTGGAGTTGGGCTACGAGGATAGGTCTCTGCGTCGCGAACTACAAGTGGTATTGGCCAAACCTTACAAGCCAAACTTGGCATATGGCACATTTTGCGCACCGCTATCGACAGTTTCCAGCGATCCTGGGTTTTGTCTTTGCACTTCTTTACAGTTTGGCCCTCATCTTGGATACACCGGATTGGATTCGGGGGCCCAGTGAATGGCGTTGGTATAGAGATCCGGCAGAGTTTTCCGCGACCTGGGTCGTTCCCATCGTGGGGATCGCACTTTGGGGACTCTGGGCGTTCTATCGATTGAGGATCAACCGATCGGGTTCCGACCCAGCCTTTCTCGTGAGCGCCGTCGTGATGACCGGTCTGTTGCCCTATTTGATCCTTCTGCCCCGGGGCAACCCTGCGCAAATCCTGATTCACGCATCTGCCTCGGATCTCTCCAGCGGTTTCTTCGGAGTCGGCGCACGCATTGCGGACCCGAGCGATTTCCTCGTGCAATACCCCACCCTGTTGCGCAACTTTAGCGAGATGCATCTCCGCACCAGTCCGCCCGGCAACCCGCTGCTCTTCTGGGGTACCCATCGTTTTTTGGCACTGATGCCCTGGATCTCCGAACCGATTGGGACAATCCTCAAACGCATCGGTTGCAACCCGGCTTTCGAGAACTTGACCACGGTCCAGGTGAGCAGCGTGTTAATCCAACTCGGATTTCCATTTGTGGCCGGGCTTGGTGTCCTGCCAACTGCCGCTCTGGCCCAGGCCTGGTTCGGACGTCGCGCCAGGCAATGGGTGATGGCGCTCTTCCCTTTGCTGCCGGGCCTGATGAGTTTCGCCCCGAACTTCAACCTGGTGTACCTGACGCTAAGTGTGACAGGCATCTGGCTGGCCTGGCAGGCGTATGCGCGGCGACGTTTGGGGCTGTACGTGGCAGCTGGTGTTTGGATCTCGATGGCCAGCTTTCTGAATTTCGGGAACCTAGCCTTTCTCCCACTAAACCTCATCTTGCTGGGGGCCTGGTGGTTGTCGGAGGGCAACCGTCGACAGCGTATCGCAATGGTGGCGCTCGGGGGCACTTTGATGACCCTTTCTGTGACGAGCGTTTGGTTAGGGTATTGGCTGATCTTCAGAGTCTCGTTCTTTGAACTCTATAGGCAGGCAATCGGTACACACACCGACCTGGTGCGAGACTACTTGACGTGGGTGCTCTACAACCCCGTTGACGTGGCCATTTGGGCTGGCCTGGTGCTCTGGCCGGCCTGGGCACTGGAAGCGTGGCGCTGGCCTTCACGCTGGGCAACGCCGCGCGCGCGGCTACGTCGGGCATTCGGGATCAGCGTCGTGATCTTTTTCGTTGCGTTGAACTTAGCAGGGATCGTTCTGGGCGAAACCGCGCGGATCCTCCTGTTTCTCTCACCAACTCTGTTGATCATCGGTGCGGGCGGCCTCGCACGCCTTGGGCGAACGGGATCATCCTGGCTGCTATTCGGCATGTGTGCGCAGACCCTGGTTGTCGGGCTCTGGCTGTGGCCCATACAGACGCAATGGCAGGGGCCTTATGCGTCTGATCCGGTATTCACGGCGCCGGAACGTGTGACGACGACCCGATACGTGTTGGGCGACAGCATCGATCTTCTGGGCTATCGAGTGGACTCCGAAGGAGGGCAGATCACCCTCTTCTGGCGAACCCGACAACCCGTTGCCGCGAGCTATACCGTTTTTGTTCACGCTGTCGACGCTTCTGGCGCTCTGATCACAAATCACGACGGTCTGCCTGCCGACGGCCTTCTACCGACCTACTGTTGGTTGCCTGACGAAGTCGTGGCGGACACCCATACGCTTAACCTTCCGGCCGGCACTGTAACTTTGATGGCCGGGATGTACCATTGGCCGGAAATACAGCGGCTGCCCGTTAGCCCTGCCCAGCCCAATGATGTCATCGTCCTTGGTCCATGGACGCATTGACTGCCGGCAATTTGCTGGAGTTCTGGCGCTCCCTGATTACTTAGAAATATCGGGGCACGCCCAGTTGACAGCGACGGCGATTCACTCTATAGTCTCACCTCGATGCAGCGACCCGACACACCACAACTGTTCCATCCCGCGCGTCGGGCGCGCACTCCAATTGATCTCCATTAAGAGCCGAGCTATCGGCTCTTTTTTTTGCCTGCTGCCGGCCGACGGCGGCAAGGAGACCCGATGCGTTTGCCGGGGCTGACCGATCCGCACGTCCACGTGCGCGATCTCAACCAGAGCCATAAAGAGGATTGGGGCACCGCGACGGCCGCTGCGTTGGCCGGCGGCGTCACCACAGTGCTGGCGATGCCGAACACGCAGCCACCGCTCGTCAACGCCGAAGCTGTGTCGTTGTACGAAGAGGCCGCTCGCGCCAGGGCGGTCTGCGATTACGGGATCTTCCTGGGCGCAGGCCCGCTCAACGCCGCCGCCATCGCCGCCGAAGCACGCCGCGGCGTCGGCCTCAAGCTCTACCTCGACGCGACCTTCGGCGACCTCAAGCTGCCTGGCCTCGACGCCCTTGTCGCCCACTTCGATGCCTGGCCCAAGGACCGGCCGATCGTGGCGCACGCCGAGGAACAGCAAACCGCGGCCGTGATCCTGGCCGCGCAGCTCGCCGGACGCGGCGTTCACATCTGCCACGTCGCGCGCCGCACCGAGATCGAGTTGATCCGACGCGCGAAGGACAGAGGCCTGGCCGTCACCTGCGAGGTCTGCCCGCACCATCTCTTCCTGATCGAGGGGGCGCGACCGGCCCGGCAGTTCGCCATGATCGCGGCCGATGCCAGGCCGTGGAGCGGCGCCTACGCCGAGGTGCGGCCGCGGCTTCAGACTCAGGCCGACGTCGACGCGCTCTGGGCCGGCCTCGACGCGATCGATTGCTTCGCGACGGATCATGCACCGCACACGCCCGCCGAAAAGGAATCGCAGACGCCCCCGCCCGGCTTCCCGGGCGTCGAGACGGCCCTGCCGCTCTGGCTGACCGCCGCGCACATTGGCCTGCTCACGCTCGACGACATCGTCGCGCGCATGCACACCGGCCCGCGCCGGCTCTTCAACCTGCCTGAACAACCCGAGACCTGGGTCGACGTCGACGCCGAGGCGATCTGGCGGCCGATGGGCGCGACCCAGCAAACGCGCGCCGGCTGGACGCCTTTTGAGGGCTGGCAGCTGCGCGGCCGCGTGACCGGCGTGACCCTGCGCGGTCAACGCGTCTACGAGAACGGAAAAATCCTGGCACAGCCCGGCTTCGGGCGCAGCGTCGTCGGCTAAGCAGCCGACGCCAACATACAAGGAGCAACGATGTCACTACCTGCCCACCTCAAATCCCGCCACCTGCCGCTCGGCGATCAGCGCACCGGCCGGTTCTACGGTCAAGATATCCTCTCGGTGTCTCAGTTCACACGCGACGACCTCGAGTACATCTTCGGCGTGGCCGATGCGATGCGCAACATGGTCGCTCATATCGGCACCTTCGATCTGCTCAAGGGCAAGATCCTGGCGAACCTGTTCTACGAACCCTCCACGCGTACGTCGTCGTCGTTCCTGGCGGCCATGGAGCGCCTGGGCGGCAGCGTGATCCCGATCAGCGAGGTGCGCTACTCGTCGGTCTCGAAGGGCGAGAGCCTGCCCGACACGGTGCGCACGCTCGAGTGCTATGCCGACGTGATCGTCCTGCGCCACCCCGAGACCGGCGCGGCCGCGATCGCGGCCCAGGCGGCGCGCAAGCCCGTCATCAACGCCGGCGACGGCATCGGCGAACACCCGACTCAGGCTTTGCTCGATCTTTACACGATCCGTCAGGAGCTCGGCCGGATCGACGGTCTGACGGTCACCATGCTGGGCGACCTCAAGTACGGCCGCACCGTGCACTCGCTCTCGAAGCTGCTCTCGCTGTACGACGTCACCGTGCACTATGTTTCGCCGGACCTGCTCAAGATGCCGGCTGACCTTGTGGCACAATTGAACGAGCACGGCCTCAAGCAAACCGAGCACGCCTCGATGGAAGGCGTCCTTGGCGAAAGCGACGTGCTGTACGTCACGCGCATCCAGAAGGAACGCTTCACCGACCTCAACGAGTATGAAAGCGTCAAGGGCGCTTACGTGATCACGCCCGAGACCATGCGCAGCGCCAAGCCGCGCATGGCCTTGATGCACCCGCTCCCGCGTGTCGGCGAGATCAGCGGCGAGGTCGACAACGATCCGCGCGCCGCCTACTTCCGCCAGATGGAATGCGGCCTCTACGTGCGCATGGCCTTGCTGGCGATGGTGTTGGGCAAAGCGTAAGGGAGACCGCGGACCGCAGACGGCGGACTGCGGTCTGACCAATGACGAAGGATGACCTCGGCCCGAGGCTCCGTTCGACCGTTGTCCTTCGTCGATCGATGACGCACAGTTCTGCGGTCCGCCGTCTGCGGTCTGCGGTCAGGCAAAATGGAATCCTTCTTCACCCTTCTCGATCGACACGTCCAGGTCACGAACTCGCTGTTGTGCATCGGGCTCGACCCGCATCCCGATGATCTGCCGGAGCCGACAGCCGCCGCGGCCGTGCAGTTCTGTCTGGATCTGATCAAGGCGACGAGCCGCTATGCGGCGGCCTACAAGCCCAACGCTGCCTTCTTCGAGCTGTATGGGCCGGAGGGCTGGGCGGGGTTGAAGACAGTGATCGACGCCGTGCGCCAGGCCTCGAATCGGCTCGGCACCGTCATCCCCGTGATCCTCGACGCCAAGCGCGGCGACATCGCCTCAACGGCCGACGCCTACGCGAAGTCGACGTTCGAGGAGCTTGGCGCGCACGCCGTGACCCTGTCGCCGTATCTCGGCCAGGACTCGCTCGCGCCGTTTCTGACCGATCGCGAGAAGGGCGTCTTCCTGCTCTGCCGAACCTCGAACCCGGGTTCGCGAGACGTGCAAGAACTTGTGCTCGACGATGGCCGCTCGCTCTTTGAAGCCGTCGCCGATCTGGCGCACGCCTGGAACACGAGCAACAACATCGGCCTGGTCGTCGGCGCCACGCAACCCGAAGCCCTGGTGCGCGTCAGGGCCCGCACTCCGAAGGCCTGGTTCCTGGCGCCGGGCATCGGCGCGCAAGGCGGCGACCTCGAGGCGGCGCTGACGGCCGGCCTGCGCGACGACGGCTTTGGCATGCTCCTGCCCGTCTCACGCGCGATCTCGCGCGCCAAGGATCCGGGATCGGCCGCCGTCGAACTGCGCGACACGATCGAGAGCATTCGTCATCGGGTGCAACGCGAGCGTGCGGCGGCGAAGCGCGAGGGGCGAGGAGCGAAGAGCGACGCCGACGTGGCGCAACTGGCGCAGGATCTCGTGGAATCAGGCTGCGTCAAGTTCGGGTCATTCAAGCTCAAGTCCGGGCTGACGTCGCCGATTTATCTCGATTTGAGATTGCTGGTCTCGCACCCGGCGGCCCTGCGGCGCGCCGCGAAACAATACGCGCGTCTGCTCGAGGGCCTGAGCTTCGATCGATTGGCAGGCCTGCCATACGCCGCGCTGCCGATCGGCACCGCGGTGGCGCTCGAAATGGATCGACCGCTGATCTATCCGCGACGCGAGGTCAAGGAATACGGCACCAAAGCGGCGATCGAAGGCGCCTATGAACCCGGTGAGATCGTGGCGATCGTCGACGACCTCGCGACGACTGGCGGCACGAAACTGGAGGCCATCGAGAAACTCACGGCGGCCGGCCTGAACGTGCGCGACGTCGTGGTGCTCGTCGATCGTGAATCCGGCGCGCGCGAAACCCTGATGCAGGCCGGCTTTCGCATGCACGCCGTCGCGACCATCCGTCAGCTCCTGCCCCACTGGCGTGCCAGCGGCGCGTTGACGGCAGAACAAGAACAGGAAGTTCTGGCTTTTCTTAGCTGAGCCAAGGAAGTCGTTGCGATTGGTGATGGGCGATTTCGCACATGCGCTGTCGGCCTCGTCCATCACCAAACGCCCAAGCCCCATGTACCCCCTTATTCGTCCCTGGTTGTTTCGGATGGACCCCGAGCAGGCGCACGGCGTCACGCTGTCGGCGCTGCGCTTGGCGACGCGCGTGCCCCTGGCGCGCCTTGTGATCCGCACGCTTTTCGATTTCCACGACAAGCGCCTTAAGGTCAGCGCGTTCGGCCTGACGTTCCGCAACCCGGTGGGGATGGCGGCCGGCTACGACAAGAACGCCGTCGCGGTCGCAGGGCTCTCGGCGCTCGGCTTCGGGCACCTTGAACTTGGGACCGTGACGCGCTTCCCGCAGGTCGGCAATCAACAGCCGCGCCTGCACCGGCTGGTCGAGCAACGCGCGGTCATCAACAGCATGGGCTTCCCGAATGAGGGCATCGACGTGATCGAACGACGGCCCTGGCAGGCGGCGGGCACACGCGCCGGCATGAACATCGGCAAGAGCAAGGAGACCGTCCTCGAGCGCGCGGCCGACGACTATATCTTCCTGCTGCGACGCGTGTACCGACGCGCCGATTACGTGGCGCTCAACATCAGCAGCCCGAACACCTTGAACCTGCGGCAGTTGCAGGCCCGCGATCACCTCGAAGGGCTGCTCAAGGCGGTCAGCGCCGCGCGCGACGCCCTGCCGCGACGTGTGCCGTTGCTTTTGAAGCTCGCGCCCGATCTCGAGCAGGCCGAGATCGACGACGCCATGGCGGCGTCGACCGCCAACGGCATCGATGGCCTGATCGCCACCAATACGACCATCAGCCGCAAGGGCCTGCCGACCTACACCGTCGGCTTGCAGGGCGGCGTCAGCGGCCGGCCGTTGACCAAGCGCGCCAACGCCATGCTCGAGTACATGGCAAGGCAGACGAGCCTGCCGATCGTCGGCGTCGGCGGCATCATGAACGCCGACGATGCCCTGGCTCGCCTCGATGCCGGCGCCACGCTTATCCAGGTCTACACCGGCATGATCTACGCCGGCCCAGGCCTCGTGAAGTCGATCAACAAGGCCATCCTCAAACGACGCGTTTAGTAGCTGATGGCGACGCTACAGGCGAATTGCCCAACGGCCGTGGCACGATCTTCGTGACTCCCCGTTTGGGTTCCGTCATTACAATCGACGTGTCAGAACCCAACCGCTCATTGCCCATCACCCATAGCCCATGAAAGCTCTTCTCTCAGTCCACGACAAGACCGGCCTGATCCCGTTTGCCAGCGGCCTGAGCCGGCTGGGTTTTCAGCTGATCGCATCCGGCGGCACGGCCAAAGCGCTGCGCGAGGCCGGTTTGGGCGTCACCGAGGTATCGGAGTACACGGGGTCGCCCGAGATCCTGGGCGGGCGGGTCAAGACGCTTCACCCGGCCATCCACGGCGGCCTGCTGGCGCGCGTGATCGACAGCGATCAGGCCGACCTCGAACGCCTCAAGCTGGATTACATCGACGTCGTGGCTGTGAATCTGTATCCCTTCGAGGCCACGATCGCGAAGCCAGGCGTGACGCTCGAGGAAGCCATCGAGCAGATCGACATCGGTGGCGTGGCCCTGATCCGGGCCGCCGCCAAAAATCACTCTCGCGTCACGCTGGCCTGCGATCCCGCTGACTACGACGTCGTGTTGAGCGAGCTCCTGGCGGGCGAGATCAGCGCCGCCACGCGCGCTCGGCTGGCGGTGAAGGGCTTCGCCCACACGGCCGCGTACGACGCCGCGATCAGCACGTACCTTGGCGCGACCCTCGGCGGCGGAGCGCCGTTCCACCTCGTGGGCCATCCCGTGCAGAGCCTGCGGTACGGCGAGAACCCGCACCAGTCCGCGACGCTCTACAGCCTGACGCCCGGCGCCGGTCCGCTCGGCGGCAAGGTGCTCCAGGGCAAGGAGCTCTCGTACAACAACCTGCTCGACCTCGACGGCGCCTGGCGCGTCGCGATCAGCTACGACGCGCCAGCGATCTGCATCGTCAAGCACCTTTCGCCCTGCGGCGTCGCGACGGCGGCGAAGCTCGTCGATGCGTACACCGCCGCCTTCGCTTGCGATAGGGTGTCGGCGTTCGGCGGCGTGATCGCCTCGAACCGGCCCTTCGACGGCGAGACAGCCTCGGCCCTGGCCGACGTATTCATCGAGTGCATCGCGGCGCCGGGGTTCACCGACGAGGCGCGGGCTCTGCTGGCCAAGAAGAAGAACTGCCGCCTGGTCGAGATGCCGAACGCCGATCCCGCGGCGATCACGCCGCGCTTCGAGATCCGAACGCTCGGCGGCGGCTTCCTCAAGCAAGACGCCGACTTCGGCGACCCGTCCACGGCGAACTGGACGGTCGTCTCGAAGCGCCAGCCCACCGAGGCCGAATGGCGCGCCCTACGCTTTGCCTGGAAGGCCTGCCAGAACGTGCGCTCGAATGCGATCGTTTTCGCGATTGCCAGTGACTCAAGCGCGGCGACCGTCGGCATCGGCGGCGGTCAGCCCAACCGCGTCGACTGCGTGCGCATCGCGGGCGAGCGGGCCGGCGAGAAGGCGCGCGGCGCCGTGATGGCTTCCGACGCGTTCTTCCCCTTCCCTGACAGTGTCGAGATCGCAGCCAAACTCGGCATCACGGCCGTCGTCCACCCCGGCGGCTCCGTGCGCGACGCCGAATCGCTCGCTGCCGCCGACGCCGCCGGCATGGCCATGGTCACCACCGGCGTGCGCCACTTCCGGCATTGAGCCCTGGCCGCGGATTGCGTTGATTGCCCTGAACCCATCCGGGCAATCAACGCAATCTGCGGCTCATGAATCACGCTCCACAACTCGGTATAATCACCTGATCCAGACCGCCCGGCTGAGCCGGGCGTTTTTGCAACTTACGAGGACCATGAACGAGAAGCTCTTCGAAACCACCGAAGCCCTGACCTTCGACGACGTGTTGATCGTCCCCGGATACAGCGAAATCCTGCCCGACCAGGTCGACGTGCGCGCCCGCCTGACCGATGACATCTGCCTGAACGTCCCCATGATCTCCGCGGCGATGGACACGGTCACCGAGGCCCGGCTGGCGATCGGCCTCGCGCGCGAGGGCGGCCTCGGCATCATCCACCGCAACATGACGCCTGAGCAGCAGGCCAACGAGGTCGAGAAGGTCAAGCGCTCTGAAAGCGGCATGATCGTGGATCCGGTCACCCTGCCCCCGACGGCCACGCTCGGCGATGCCGAGGCCATCATGGAGAAGTTCCGGATCAGCGGCGTGCCGGTGACCGACCCTGAGACGGGCAAACTGCTGGGCATCCTGACCAACCGCGATACCCGCTTCATGTCAACCGCCGACAACGCCCGACCCGTGACCGAGATCATGACCGGCGAGCATCTTGTCACGGCCCCGGTCGGCACGACGCTTGACGAGGCGCTCGTGCTGCTGCAGAAGCACCGCATCGAAAAGCTGCCGCTGGTCGACGACGCCGGCGTCCTCAAGGGCCTGATCACGGTCAAAGACATCCAGAAGAAGAAGGATTACCCGAACGCGGCCACCGACAAACGCGGCCGGCTCCTGGCCGGCGCGGCCGTCGGCGTGGGAGCGGATCTCGAGGAACGGGTCGAGCGCCTTGTGGCGCGCGGCGTCGACGTCGTGTCGGTCGACACGGCTCACGGCCACAGCGCCGGCGTGATCAAGGCGATCCAGCGCATCAAAGCCGGCTGGCCGAATCTGCCAGTCTTCGCCGGCAACGTCGTCACGGCCGAGGGCACGCTGGCCTTGATCGAGGCCGGCGCATCGGCGGTCAAGGTCGGCGTCGGCGCGGGCTCGATCTGCACCACGCGCATCATCTCAGGCGCCGGCATGCCACAGATGTCAGCGGTCTACGAATGTGCGCGTGCTGCAAAGAGCAAGGGCATCCCGGTCATCGCTGACGGCGGCATCAAGTACAGCGGCGACATGGTCAAGGCGATCACGGCCGGCGCCGAGGTCGTCATGCTCGGCAGCCTGCTGGCCGGCCTCGACGAGGCGCCCGGCGACGTCGTGCTCTACGAAGGCCGCCGCTACAAGGAGTACCGCGGCATGGGCTCGCTCGGCGCCATGCAGGGCCTGGCCAAGGATCGCTACGGCACGGGCCAGGGCAAGGGCAGCGGCAAGCTCGTGCCCGAAGGCGTCGAGGCGCTCGTGGCGTACAAGGGCCAGCTGCGCGACGCGGTCTATCAGCTCGTCGGCGGCTTGCGCTCGGGCATGGGCTATGCCGGCGCGCGCAACCTCAACGACCTGCGCACCCGCACACGCCTCGTCCGCATCACCAACTCCGGCCTCATCGAAAGCCATCCGCACAGCGTGATGATCACGCGCGAAGCGCCGAACTACCAGAGAGGATCGTAAGGCGAGGAGCGAGGGGCGAGGAGCGACGTGTTTCGCCCCGCGCCCCTCGCCTTTCGCTTCTCGACACACATGCTCACCTACTCACCTGAAGTCAAAGCCGCCCTTGAAGCGAACCAGCCGGTCGTCGCGCTCGAGACGACGCTGATCGTGCACGGGCTAACAGCGCCCGACAATTTGCGCGTGGCCGGCGAGATCGAAGACGCCATCCGCGCTGAGGGCGCCGTGCCTGCGACGATCGGACTGATGAACGGCACACCCGTCATCGGCCTGAGCCGCGCGCAGCTCGAAGAGATGTGCGCGACGAAGGACGTGCCCAAGCTCAGCGTCCGCGACGTGCCGATCGCGATGGCGCTCAAATCGCATGGCGCGACGACCGTCGCGAGCACCATGCTCCTGGCGGCGCGCGCCGGCATCCGCGTCTTCGCCACCGGCGGACTGGGCGGCGTGCACCGCGAGGCCTCGACCAGCTTCGACGAAAGCGCCGACCTCGTCACGCTGAGCCGCGAGCCTGTCGCCGTGGTGTGCGCGGGCTGCAAGTCGATCCTCGACATCGGTGCCACGCTCGAGCGGCTCGAGACGCTCAACGTTCCCGTGCTTGGCTACCGCACGCGCAAGTTCCCGGGCTTCTACCTGAACGACTCGGGCTACCCGCTCGATTGGCAGGTCGACACACCCGAGCAGATCGCGGCCGCGATGCGCCACCACTGGGCCCTTCACGACACACGCGGCGGCCTCGTCATCGCCAACCCGCTGCCCGTCGACCAGCAGCTCGACCCTGTGCTGCACGACAGCGTCCTCAACGAAGGTCTGGCCGAAGCGGCAAAGCGCGGCCTGCGCGGCAAGCCAGTTTCGCCCTTCCTGCTCGGGCACTTCCACGCCGCCACGCACGGCGAGAGCCTGCGCGTCAACGTGGCCCTTGTGCTCAACAACGCCCGTCTCGCCGCGCGCATCGCGCGAGCCTGGTCGGGCTGATCGAGCGAGACGCGATTTCGCCACGCGACCTGATGCAGGAGCGCGATCGTTCCTCGTTCCAAGACAACGACATGGCCCTTCACCTCACCGAACACGACGTCGCTGGTTTGCTCACCATGGACCTGGCGCTCGAATGCGTGGAGAAGGCGCATCTTGCGTTGGGGGCCGGCGGCGTCAATCTGCCGCGTCGGCGTCTGCCCACGCCAGGCGGGATGCTGCACGACATGGCCGCCAGCCTGCCCGGGCACGACGTGTTCGGCGTCAAGCTGTATGCCACCGGCCATGGCGCAGCGCGCTTTCTTGTCCTGCTCTATCGCGGCTCGACCAGCGAACTCCTGGCCCTGATCGAGGCCGATCAACTCGGCCGGATGCGCACCGGAGCGGCCAGCGGCGTCGCCACACGCCACATGGCGCGTGAAGATGCGCGGGTGCTGGGCCTGATCGGCACCGGCGGCCAGGCGCTCACGCAGGCCATGGCCATTTGCGCCGTGCGGCCGATCGAGCGCGTGCTGGTCTTCGGCCGCGATCCGGACCGTCGCGCGCAGTTCGTCGAGTCCCTCAGCCGAGAGGTCACCGCTGAGGTCGTCGCCGTCGAAGCGCCGCGGGCCGCGATCGAGCCCGCCGACGTCGTGGCCACCATGACGTCCTCGGCGCTGCCAGTGTTCGACGGCGCGTGGCTGAAGCCAGGCACGCACGTCAATGCCGCCGGCAGCAACCATCTCAAACGACGCGAGATAGACGGGACGACCATCCGACGCGCGGCTCGTATCGTGGCCGACTCGGTCGAGCAGGCCCAGATCGAGAGCGGCGACCTGGCGGCCGCCGTCACCGATGGCCTTGTCGATTGGCCATCCGTGATCGATCTCACCGACGTCGTTTGCGGCAACGTGCCCGGGCGCGCCGATCGCGACGAGATCACGCTCTTCGAGTCGCACGGGCTGGCTGCCTGGGATGTGGCCACGGCCGTGGCGCTT
The DNA here is from genome assembly GCA_044226485.1 of Anaerolineales bacterium. Lineage (GTDB taxonomy): Bacteria > Chloroflexota > Anaerolineae > Anaerolineales > UBA6663 > UBA6663. Next base: position 290,772 of record JBGAGY010000007.1, on the reverse strand, counting down.
TACGACCTGGCGCTCGAGCGCGGGCGAGGGCACTCCGTTCCGCTCTGGAATTCTCCGCCGTAACGCAGCATGGTGCACATCACAGGGGTTGAGGGTTGAGCAGACTCCTCTTTTCGTTCATGGGCGGGCATGGGCACTTCGTTCCGCTGGTGCCCGTGGCACGCGCCGCCCAGGCCGCCGGACACAGCGTGGCCTTCGCCTGCGGTAGCAGCCGCGTCGCGGCCGCCGAAGCCGCGGGCTTCGAGGCCATCGAACTGGGCTCGAAAGGCAGCGAGGCAACGGCTCGCACCGCCTTGCGCCCGCTCGACACTGAGCGGGAAGCCGAGGAGTTTCGCGACCGCTTCGCCGACGGCGCCACTCGCTGGAAGGTGCCGCTCTTCGAGGAAGCCTGCCACGCCTGGAAGCCGGACGTTGTCGTTTGCGACGAGGCCGACTTCGGTTGCCTGCTCGTGGCCGAGCGTCTTGGCCTGCCGTACGCGAGCATTCTGGTCATGGCTGCCGGGGCCTTCGTGCGCCCCGCCCTCATCGCCGGCGTCCTCAACGCCATCCGCGCAGAGCTAGGTCTGGCGCTCGATCCCGACCTGAGGATGCTGCACCGCTATCTGTCGCTCTCACCGTTTCCACCCGGTTTCCGCGATCCGGCGGTCGCGACGCCGCCCACCCTGCATGCCTACCAGCCCGAGCCGCCCGACGCGCGAAGCGAACCTCCAACCTGGCCAGGGATGCGCGTCGACGCGCCGCTGATCTACTTCTCGCTGGGGACCGTCTTCAACGTCGAATCTGGCGATCTGTTCGAACGCATGCTCGACGGGCTGAGCCGGCTCCCCGCCAACGTCCTGGTGACCGTCGGCAGCGAGATCGATCCGGCCGAGTTCGGTGAACAGCCTGGCCACGTGCGCATCGAGCGCTTCAGGCCGCAGCGCGAGATCCTGCCCCACGCCTCCCTGGTCGTCTCGCATGGCGGGTCAGGAAGCGTGGCGGGCGCGCTCGCCCACGGCCTGCCGATGCTCATCACCCCCATGGGGGCCGACCAGCTCGACAACGCCGCGCGCGTCACGGCCCTGGGCATCGGCCGCTGGCTCGATCCGGTCGCCGCGACCCCGGCCGAGGTGCGCGACGCAGCGGCCGGGATCCTCTCCGAATCGGCTTATCACAACGCTGCAGCCGCTTTGCGCAATGAATACGCGGCGTTGCCGGGTACGGCCTACGCCGTGGCCCTGCTCGAGCGCCTGATCCTCACGCATGCGCCGGTCCTCGCGCCCTGATCGCCGCACTTTCAGATACAACACAGCATTGCGCGTGAACGGAGCTTCGGTCGCCACGTCATCGCCGCCCGCAAGCGGGATCGCGCCGGTTGCGCGCGCGCCAGGGCTGGAAGAAACCACTCGGCGTCCGCAGTGGCTTCCGGCCGGCGCCGCGTACAGGTCGAGCGTGATCGAGCCAGGCCGCGGGGCGTAGAACAGGCACTCCAAAGTCGAGGTATTCGTCACGCGAAAAAGGGCTCATCATCCGGCCGGCCGATGTCCTGCAGGTCGGCCCAGGTGTGCGAACCGGTCGGGTAGATGGCGTGCCGGCCGGCGTCGGCGAAATCGTGCGGATTGTTTGGGTGGATGCGCAGCGGTGCCGTGATCGGATCGGTCATGACTCGCCGCCAGAAAAGAGAACGACCGGGGCCGCCGGTCGTTCTGCTATCGGCAAAAGCGCTCACGCACTTCGACGTCAAGGCGTCGCTGTCTCGGTCGGAGTCTCGGTCGGAGTCGCCGTCTCGGTTGCCGTCGCCGTGGCGGTGGGGGTCGACGGCACGGTGGTCGACGTCGGCGTGGCGGTGGCGCTCGGCGTGGCCGCCAGCGTGACCGTCGGCGACGGCGTGATCGTAACGGTCGGCGTGTGAGTGGGCGACGCAGTCACCACCACAGTGATGATGATCGGCGTCACAGTCATCGTGCCGGTCGGCGTTGCGGTCGGCGTGCCCGTCACGGGCGTCGACGTCCTCGTGGCCGTCGGAGTGCCCGAGGTCGGGGTGCGCGTGGTTGTCCCGGTCGGCGTGATCGTCGGGGTTGGCGTGATCGTGCGCGTCAGCGTAATCGATGGGACCGGCGTGAAGGTGGCCGGGATCTTGATCGGCTGCGCGGTGCGCCGCGTCGAGGTGGGAGTCACCGTCGTCGTGGCTGATTCGCGCGGCGTCGGGCTCGAGGTCGGCGTCGGCTGAACGGAGAAGTCCCAGCCGAACACGATGCCGGTCGTATCGACTCCCGAGGCTGCCGCCGCCGAGAGCGCGGCCGTGCCGGCCCGGTCCGCCACCAGCGGGTACGTCCAGCCGCCGCGGTTCAACGCCGGGTTCTTCGAAGGCTCAACTGAGATGCAGTAGGTGCCCGGCGCCACGTCCTTGAAAATGAAGGAGCCATCGGCTTCGGTCACGGTCTCCGCCTGCCCGCTCGACGGGCAGGCGCCGACGCCCAAACGCACCGTGACCCCCGCGATTCCCTCTTCACCGGCGTCGATGACGCCGTTGCCGTACAGTGCGCCGAACGCGTCGGACCGACAGGCCGGGGTCGGGTTGGTCGACGACGCCGTCGGGTCGCAGGTGTCGCTCCACACCGACCCGATCAGGTAGCCGAAGTTCGGATTGCGCGTCGGTGTCAACGTCGGCGGAGCGATCGTGATCGTGGGCGTCAACGTGGCAAGCGCGGACGCCAGGGTCGGAGTCGCCTGCAATTGGATGAACGGAACACAGGAACTGACAGCCAGGCCCAATCCGCCCAGCAGGCTCGCCGCCCAGGCCCGGCGCCCGCCCAAATTGCGCGCTAGCCCAATGTGACGTAACGACATAGCGTTATCTTACCCCCAATCCAAGTGACGCGCTTTTTCGCCCTCACCTATAATCGGCCGCGATGCCGAAAACTCGCGTGCTCGCGGTCGATCCGGTTCGACCTGACCCGGCGGCGATGGCCATGGCCGCTCAGGTGCTGGCCGACGGTGGCCTCGTCGCCTTCCCAACCGAGACCGTCTACGGTTTGGGCGCTGAGGCCCTCAACGCCGAGGCGGTCGGCCGCATTTTCGCGGCCAAGGAGCGCCCGGCGACCGACCCCTTGATCGTCCACCTCGCCAGTGTGGGCGAGTTGAGCCGGGTCTGCCGGGCGGCGCCCGATGGGCTCGACGCCCTGGCCGCCACGTTCTGGCCGGGCCCGCTCACGCTAATCGTCCCTCGCGGCCCGGCCGTCCCGGAGGTCGTGTCCGCCGGCGGTGACACGGTGGCCGTTCGCATTCCGGCTCATCCTGTGGCACGCGCTTTGCTCCATGCAGCATCTGTGCCCGTTGCGGCGCCGAGCGCCAACCGCTTTTCGCGCCCGAGCCCGACGCGCGCCGAGCACGTCCTGGCTGACCTGGATGGCCGCGTCGATCTGATCCTCGATGGCGGTCCGACGCCGGTCGGGGTCGAGTCGAGCATCGTGGATCTGACCCGCCGGCCGCCGAGGCTGTTGCGGCCGGGCGGCGTGTCAGTCGAGGCGCTGCGGACTTTGCTGCCGGACCTTGTGGTCGTCGAGCGCTTCACGTCTGAGTCACAGGCGGCTGAAGCGCCCGGCCAGTTTCTGCGGCACTATGCCCCTCGCACGCCGCTCACGGTTGTCGACGGCGCGCCGCAGGAGGCTTTACTGGCCTTGCTGCAGCTCGCCCGCCGGGCCGCCGAAGCCGGTCAGCGCGTCGGCGTCCTGGGTTTCGACGAGGATGCGTCGGAGCTGCGCGACAGGGCCATCGAAACGGTCCTGTCGCTGGGGTCGGAACAGGATCTTGGCGTGGCCGCGGCCCGTCTGTACGACGCGCTCCGCGGGCTTGACGCGGCCGGGCTGGATCTGCTGCTGGTGCGGTTGCCGGGCCCAACCGGTCTGGGCCTGGCCCTGCGCGACAGGTTGACGCGCGCGGCCGAAGGTCGCGTGATCCGTCCTGGGCCGGCGGCGGTACTATAATGCGAGGTCGAGCGGGTCCGGAGGGCGCGGCGCCAGCCGCGGTTTCCTGCGCGCGACTCTCGTCACACACAAGAAAGGTTGACACGTGGCCAAACAGTATTCAACGCCCCCCGAGATGGTGATCGATCCCAAGAAGACCTATCAGGCGAAGTTCAAGACGGACGTCGGTGAATTCACGGTCGATCTGTTCGCGGACAAAGTGCCGAACACGGTGAACAACTTCGTGTTCCTCGCCCGCGAAGGCTTTTACGACAACGTGACCTTCCATCGGGTGATCAAGGGCTTCATGGCCCAGGGCGGCGATCCAACCGGCACCGGCACGGGCGGCCCCGGCTACAAGTTCAAAGACGAGTTCCACCCGGGTCTGCGACACAACGTGCCCGGCATCCTGTCGATGGCCAACGCCGGCCCGAACACGAACGGCAGCCAGTTCTTCATCACGCACGGCCCGACGCCCCACCTCGACAACCGTCACTCGGTGTTCGGCAAGGTGAGCCAGGGCCTTGACGTCGTGCTGGCGATCCCGGAACGCGACCCGATGCGCGCCCGGACTCCCGGCACGGCGATTCAGTCGATCGAGATCATCGAGCAGTGACCGAGCCCGGTCAGCCAGCACCCACATCAGAGCCGCGGTCGGCCGTGGGCACGGCCACGCGCACCTGGGTCGTCCGCGGCCTGATGCTGGCATTCGTCGTCGCGCTCTCGGTGTTCATCTACAGTGTCCGGGATCAGACGGCGATGCTGGCCGCGTTTGGGTACCCAGGTGTGTTCGTCCTCTCGATCCTGGCCAACGCCACGGTCGTGTTGCCGGCGCCCGGGCTCGTGCTCGTGTTCGGTGCGCCGGCGCTTGGGTTGAATCCGTGGATCGTCGGGATCGTGGCCGGAGTGGGCGCGACGATCGGCGAGTTCTCGGGCTACATCGCGGGCTACAGCGGCAGCGCCGCTGTCGAGAACCGCGCAATGTACGACAGGCTACATGGATACATCACGCGGTACGGGCCCTGGGTGCTGACGGTGCTCGGGTTCCTGCCGTTGCCGTTCTTTGATCTGGCTGGGATCATCGCCGGCATCTTGAAGATGCCGGTTCACGAATATTTCCTTTTCACTCTGCTCGGCAAGGCGCCCAAGATGATCTTGATCGCTTTGGCCGGCGCAGGCGCGCTGACGTGGGCGCCCTGGCTGGGTGAGATCATTTCGCGCTACATCAGTCGGTGACATTGTGTTCGCAGACGCCGGCCGCGCCAGTATCCTGCTGCTCTCCCCGGAGATGCCGTTGCTGCATCTCCTGCGTCTGCATCTGCCTGGCGAGTCCTACGACATTCGCCCGATCACCTCGGCGGCCCAGGGCCTGCAGGCCGCGCAGATCGATCTGCCCGACCTCGTCATCTGCGATCAGCATGTGAGCGACATGCGCTGGACGCAGGTCTGCCAGCGATTGCTCGACGACACGCGCACGCGCCACATCCCGATCGTGGTGCTCGGCACGGTGCCGGGTTCGCAGCCCCTGCGTGACGCGCTCGAAGCCGGCGCCGACGAATATCTCGCGCGCCCGATCGACTATGGCCTGCTCGCCGCCCGCATCGAAGCCCTGATCCGTCGGGCTCGACTGAAGCCGGCCGTCAGCCCGCTGACCGGCCTGCCGGGCAACCTGGTCATCGAGCAAGAACTGCGACGACGCACCGAGCCCGGAGCCGGCGCCTTCGCCGCTCTCTACATCGATCTCAATAATTTCAAAGCCTATAACGACGTCTATGGCTTCGCCGCCGGCGATGAAGCGATCCGCCTCACCGCGCGCGTGATCGTCGGAGCCGCGCATGAGTTCGGCGCAGCCACCGATCTCGTCGGGCATGTCGGCGGCGACGACTTCGTCGTGCTGACCCGGCCCGACCGCTCCGAGTCGATCGCCAATCGCATCGTGGCGGACTTCGATCAACAGGTGGTCGAGCTCTACACACCCGCCGACCGGCGCCGCGGTTACATCACGGCCAAAGACCGGCAGGGCATCCTGCGCAAGTACTCGCTCCTCTCGATCGCCGTCGCGATCGTCCACAACGAGTTCCGCGACGTGACGAGCCACTACCAGGTCGCCGAGATCGGCGCCGAGCTCAAGCTGTACGCGAAGTCGCGCGGCGGCAGCATGGTCGTCAAGGATCAGCGTCATGTCTGACAGCCTGACGCGCGTCCTCGCCGATCTGCGCGACCCCGCTCCCGCCATCCGGCAGGCTGCGGCCGATTACCTCGGCGCGCATCCAAGCCCCGAGGGTGCCCAGGCCCTGATCGAAGCGCTCAGCGAGCCGCACTTCCCGGCGCAGAACGCCATCATCAAGGCCCTGCTCGCGCAGACCTCGCCTGACCTGATCCATCAACTTGTCGCGCTCGGCCGCGAACAGCCTGACCGCGTCCCCGGCCAGAGCGCGCGCCGCGCGTTGTTGGAGATCGCTCAGGCGCGTCCTGACGCCGTGCTCACCGCGTTGAAGGACCCGGACCCCGACGTGCGCGCCTGGGCTGCAGCGTCGTTGGGCGACCTCGGGCGAAGCGAGGCCTGCCGCCCGCTCATCGCGCTCGTCGAGGACAGTGAAGAGTCGCACGACGTTCGCGCCGCGGCAGCCACGGCGCTTGGCCAGATCGAACACCCCGAAAGCCTGCCGGCCTTGCTGCGACTCTCGATGGCGACCGGCCCGGAGCGCGTGCGCGTGGCGGCCATCCAGGCGCTCGGCCAGCGCAACGACGGAACGGCGGTCGAGCCGCTCAGCCGCCTGGTGGCCGAGCTCGAGGGCGGCCAGGTCGAGATCGGTCTGGCGGCCGTTCGCACGCTCGGCGTGCTCGCCAGCACCGATGCCGTGCCCGCGCTGATGGACACGCTCGAGTGGCTGTCGACTCAGCCGCGCGGCCCCGGCCACGCCACGCTCGACGCCTGGCGCGGCCAGGTGCTCGAGAGCCTCTACCGCATCGTCGTCGAGCCGACCGTTCGGCGCGCAAGCCTGCTCCGCACCGCCCGGCTCCGGCCCCTGATCTCGACGGTGGCCTTGCAGCGCGAGCTGCGAGCCGGCGTCGCGCCCAACAACGCCTACGCCGCGCACGTGCTCGGCTGGCTGGGCCGGCCCGATGCTCTGCCGGACCTGATCGCCTGCCTGAACACGACGGACTCGGCGCTGCGCGACGCCGCGCTCGAAGCGCTGTTGCGCTTCAACATCGTGGCGGTGCCGCGTCTCATCGAGGCCCTCGAGCGACCCGAGCCGCAGGTGCGTGAGGCCGCGGCGGATCTGCTCGGCCTGATCGGCGACTCGTCAGCGACGCAGCCGCTTTTCCGACACCTGAACGACGAGCCGCAGGCCGTGCGCATCGCGGTCCTGCGCGCGTTGGCCGGCCTTGGCGGCGAACCTGCGTACGCGGCCCTGGTGCTGGCGCTCAACGACCCGGCTTTGGCTGAGCACGCCATCGGATTGATCGGCGGCCTCGGCGAAGAGACGCTGATCGACGAGTTCAAGCGCTATCTACAGGGCGTGTTGTATCAGAGCCAGGCCGACGAAGCGATCAAGTGGGCGGCCGCCCGCGCGCTGAGCATGCTCGGCGACGAGCTCGCGGCCAGCATCCTGCTCAACGCCATCCGGAGCCCTGACCCGCGCCTGCGGCACGCCGCTGCCAACGCGCTTTCGCTCGTCCGCGGGCGGCGCGCCGTGAACGTGTTGATCGAGGCCACCGGCGACCGTGACTGGCTCGTGCGTCAGAAGTCGATCGAGGCCCTCAGCCACATCAACGACTCGCGCACCCTGGCGGCGCTCGAACCCCTGGCGCACGATCCCGAGTGGCGGGTGCGACTGGCTCTGGTCGGCGCTTTCAGCCGTCTGCGCGATCATCGCGCCTTCGGCCCGCTCCGCGAGCTGGCGCAGGATCCCGATCCGTGGGTGCGGCGCGCCGTGATGGCGGCCTGCGCGCGCCTCGACGACATCCGCGCGCGTGAGATCCTGCTGCTCGGCACGAGCGACCGCGCCGGCGCGGTGCGCGACGCCGCGTATCAGGGCCTCGAGATCAACGCCGACCCGACGTTGCTGCCCGTGCTGCGCGCCGGCATTTTCGACGACGAGATCCAGGTACGCCTGCATGCGCTGCGCGCCCTGGCCGTGATCTCCAACGGCGATCCAAACGTCCTTGATCTGCTCACGCCACTGCGCCATGATCCTGATCCAAGCGTGCGCCTGGCGTTAGCCGACACGCTCGGCGAGATCGCCGTGCCTGAGGCTGCGCCGCTGCTCGGCGCTCTGGCCCGCGACGAGGAGATCGCCGTTCGCGAGCGCGCAGTGCTGGCGCTCAGCCACTGTCGCGATCAATCGGCCTTCGAAGTATTGGTGTCGTTGTTGACGCACGAGGAGATGCGCGCCAGCGTCCTCCACGAACTGCGGCGTGATGTGGACCGTGCTCTGCGCGCCCTGTTGTTGGCCGCCCGCAGCCGGGACCCCGCCCTGCGCGCCGCGGCTGCCCGCGGTCTGCGCGGCCTGGGCAGCTCCCACGGCGCCCAGGCGCTCGCGCAACTTGCCCGCGATCCCGACGTCGGCGTCCAGTCCGCCGCGACCGGCAAAGCCTAGACGCCAGCCCCACAACCCTGGCCGCGAAGCTTCAGGAGTCGCGTGGCGCGAGGGCGTAGAAGGACCGCAGCCGGCCCTCGTACGGCTCGGAGAAGAAGTCCGTCACCATATAGCCGCCCTCGAAGAGCGCGCTGAAGGCATCACGGACCGCAAATCGCCAGTCCTTCGCCAGGACGGCGTCGTAGCTCTTCAGCGATTGAAAATCGTAAGGCACTTCGATAAGGCCGAACATGCCGGTCGGCTGCGTGAGGCTCGCCGGCGGTCGCGGCAGGCCGTCGTCTGGCGCGATGACCGAGGCGTTCACGATCGGCGCGCCGACACTTGTGAACGACGCCAGATTGAGCGGCGCCCGGGTGCCTTCGAGGCGTTCGCGCACCCGCGGTGACGTGATCCACCATTCGGCCACCAACCGATCGCTCGGAAGCCCGGCGTTCAGCCCGTCGACCATCGGACCGTACGCGTCGATCACATACGTGGTCGCGATAGCGCCGAGGCGTGTGATGTTGAGGCGTGCGTTCTTCGACTCGAGCGGGTCGAACGTCCACGTGATCAGGCGGATGCCCTGCTGATGGACGTAGTCGCGTTGGGCCAGCTTGAGTTGATAGCCGAGCCCATGGCCGCGATACTCGGGCAGCACCGCCAGCATGTGCGAGCAGTGCTTGAGATGCGTCATCGCCGGCCGGCGCGGGTCGCTGTCGTCGGTGCCGATGAAGCTGAACACGAAAGCGACGAGGCGATCCCCGTCGAACGCGCCGATCACGGCGCCGCCGCTATGCGCGGTGACGTTGATCAGATGGCGCGGCACGATCTGAGTCTCCGAATCGCGCCAGGTCTCACGCTGGACGTCTTCAACCTGTACAAAGTCGTCGAGCGTCCGGATGGGTCGAATCTCGATAGGCATCATGAGCCTCGGTGAACGTTGTTTTGAGTGACGAACGACGAAGGACGAATGCTGTTGATCGATACTTGAAGGGCGATGCGACAACCGTCGTCATTCGTCCTTCGTCATTCGTCGCGTCTTTCACGCCGTGCTCAACCGGCGCCACTCGCGCCAGAGACGTTGCCCCTTGAGGTAACCGAGTGACCGGTTGAGCGGCGTCGGCTTGAACCCGAAATTCTGAGTGACGCTGGTCAACTCAGTGACGTTGCTGAGCGCCAGCAGATCGAGCCAATGGTTCGTGATCGGCGCGCGCGGCAGCACCTGTTCGAGGAACCAGGCCGTCGTCCGCAGGAACACCGGGCTGACGGACCAGATGGCCGGGTGCCGGTTGGTCGCATCCATCACCTGCTCGAACAACTCGCGCACCGTGTACATGTCGGGCCCGCCGACCGCGACGGTGCGGCCCGTCAGCTCGGGGTTGAGCAGGCCCCACTCCAGGCACGTCACAAGGTCCTGCAACGCGATCGGCTGGAGCGTCGTGCGGCCCTCGCTTGGAAGCAGCAAAGCCCCGGGCGCGAGTTTGACCAGCAGCGCGATGACGTTGATGAACCGGTCTTCGGGGCCGAACACCGGAGCGCTGCGCAGGATCAGGTGCGGCACCCCGCTTTGCCGAATGAACTCCTCGGCGATGCCCTTGGCCTTGAGCACGGGATAGCCTGAGGCCCGGTCCGCGCCCAGATGCGACACGTAAACCAGGCGCTTGACGCCCGCCTCGGCAGCGGCAGCCGCCAGGAGGCGTGTGCCCTCGACGTCGGTCGAGACCAGGTTGCCCCGCTGGCCCAGCCACTCGGCACTGGCCAGGTGGATCACGACCTCGACGCCGGCCAGGGCCCCGCGCAACGCCCGCTCATCCTCCACGCGGCCGAGTGCCAGTTGCACGGGCACGTTAGGCGGGAGATTCGGCGTGCGTTTGGACGGCTTCACCAGGCACCGAACGTCGTGCCCGGCCGCCAGCAGGCGCGGCAACAGCGCGCGCCCGATCTGGCCCGTTCCTCCGGTTAGCAAAATGAACACTCAGCGGTTCTCCGAAACGGGACGAGTTTAGCGCAGCGCACAAGGACCGTCAATTTGCGCCGGAAATCCCGAGCGTAAGCTCCGGAGCACGGGAAACTCCCCGCCCATTTGCGACAATTGCGGCAGAAACTTACATGAGTCTCGCGCCCCGATCAGGGCAAAAATGCCGTTGACGCGTGAACCGGCGTGCCGCATCCTGTCGGAAGGTCGGGTGTTATACTCGTCGACGTCCTTACTCAAGGCAACATAACATCGACCATGGAAGCGGCGCTGCGCGACGATCGACGCAGGCTGCCCCACACAGGAAAATCATGACCACACGCGTCGTCATTACGGGTTTGGGCTGCATCAGCCCGCTTGGGAACACGCCGGGGGACACCTGGGAAGCGGCCGCCTCCGGTAGGTCCGGGGTTGGCCCGATCACCCACTTCGACACAACAGGCTTCGACACCAAGATCGCGGCCGAGGTGAAAGGCTTCGACCCGGTCGCCCGCTTCGGGCGCAAAGAAGCGCGCCGAATGGATCGGTTTTCGCAGCTGGCGCACGGCGCCGCTGAGGATGCGATCAAGAACTCGGGCCTGGTCATCACCGACGAGAACCGCGAGCGCATCGGGATCTACGTCGGCACCGGCATCGGCGGCCTCAACACGTGCAGCGACGAGGTGACGACTCTGGTCACCAAGGGCCCGCAACGCGTCGGGCCCATGGCGGTGCCGCTGATGTTGCCCGACAGCGCGGCGGGCCAGATCGCCATTTCGTTCGGCATCCGTGGCCCGAACCTGGCCATCATCTCGGCCTGCGCCACCGGCAACAACGCCATCGGCGAGGCCTTCGAGGCGATCCGTGCCGGCCGCGTCGACGCTATGCTGGCCGGCGGCGCCGAGGCCGCGATCGTGCCCGTGGCGTTGGCCGGCTTCAACTCGATGACGGCCCTCTCCAAACGCAACGACTCGCCGACCGAGGCTTCGCGCCCGTTCGACAAGAACCGCGACGGCTTTGTCATGGGCGAAGGCGCTGCCGTCGTCATCCTCGAATCTGAGGAGCATGCCCGCGCGCGCGGCGCCAACATCCTGGCCGAAATCCGCGGCTACGGCCTGAGCAACGACGCCTATCACATCTCGGCCCCACGCGAGGACGGCGCCGGTGCGGTTGCCTGCATGCGCGGCGCGCTCCGCCAGGCCGGGCTCGGGGTCGGTCAGATCGATTACCTCAATGCCCACGGCACGAGCACGCCGCTCAACGACAAATCCGAAACCGCCGCGATCAAGCGACTGTTCGGCGAGCAGGCCTACGAAGTGCCGATCAGCTCGACCAAGTCGATGACCGGCCACCTGCTCGGCGCGGCCGGCGCGATCGAGGCCGTCATCTGCGTCCATGCGATCCAGAACAACCGCATCCCGCCGACGATCAACTACACGACGCAAGATCCGGACTGTGATCTCGACTACGTCCCGAACACGGCCCGCGACAAGGTGTTGAACCACGTCATGTCGAACTCGTTCGGCTTCGGCGGCCACAACGCCTGCCTGATCTTCGGCCGCTACACGCCCGACGCAAACGGGCACGCGTGACCACTCAAGCGGCGATCAGGAAACAGGTACGATGTTGAACGGCAAGAACGGTACTCATCACACGCCCGCCCTCCCGTCGTCCGACGCGCCTTCGAGCACGCCGGTGCTCAACCGCTACGCCCACATCGTCGGCTGGGGCATGTACGTGCCCCAGCGGGTGATGACCAACGACGATCTGGCGCGCATCGTCGACACGACTGACGAATGGATCACCTCGCGCACCGGTATCCGCGAACGCCGGATCGCCAGCCCCAAGGAGAGCACCTCGACGCTGGCCACTCAGGCTGGCCGGGCCGCGCTCGAGCTGGCCAACATCGATCCAAACGATGTCGATCTGGTCATCGTGGCCACCTGCACGCCGGATCATCTCTTCCCGGCGACGGCCTGCCTGGTGCAGGACGCGCTCGGCTGCGGCAAGGCCGGCGCGTTCGACGTGTCGGCGGCGTGCTCGGGGTTCATCTACGGCCTGACGATCGCGACCCAGATGATCCGGACCGGCGTGATGCGCACAGTGCTGGTGATCGGCGCCGAGACGCTCTCGCGCGTGATCAACTGGCGCGACCGCGGCACCTGTGTGCTCTTCGGCGACGGCGCTGGCGCGTTCGTCCTGCAGGCTCGCGAGACGCCTGGCGGCCTGCTCTCGAGCGTGTTGAGGTCGGACGGCTCGGGCGGCAACTCGCTCATCCTCCCAGCCGGCGGAAGCCGCACGCCCGCTACGTTCGACACCGTGCGCGACAACCAGCATACGCTCCATATGGACGGCAAGGCCGTCTATCGTTTCGCCACGCGCGTGATGACTGAGGCGATCAAAGAGGTCACGGCCAAGAGCGGCGTTCCGCTCGATCACGTCCAGCTGATCGTGCCGCATCAGGCCAATCAGCGGATCATCGACTCATCGGCGCGCGCTCTCAATCTGCCGGAAGATCGCTTCGTGATGAACCTCGACCGGTACGGCAACACCTCGGCCGCCTCGATCCCGATCGCGGTCTGCGAAGCCGTGCGTGACGGCCGGCTGCGCCCCGATGACAACGTCGTCCTTGTGGGCTTCGGGGCCGGGCTCACCTGGGGCGCGGGCCTGATTCATTGGGATGCCACTCCCGCGGCCGAGCCGACCGGCATCGCGCGCATCCGGCGCCAGTTGTCTTACAGTCTGGCCGGCCTGCGCTCGACCGCGCGCCGCGGCTGGCGCCAGGTCGAAGGCGTGCTGTTCGGGTCGCAGTCGCATGAGGGCGGCCAGGAGCCGCCGCGCCGCCCCAAGACCGCTGAGCCCACAAAGACGCCAGAGCGCTGAGGCTCTTCAGACACTGGGAGCTAGACGAAGCCCGAAGGTTGAACGGCCGTTCAACCTTCGGGTTGTTTCTGGCAGCGGAATTCTTCCGCGCCGCCTGCGGCACTGGAACGAACAAAAGGACGAACGACTGAAGTTGACGGACCGTCAACCTTCGTCGTTCGTCCTTTGTTGTTCATCAGCGCCCTGGGCGCCGACATCTGCGGTCAGCGGTCTGCCGTCCGCGGTCTTCGCTCAAGCCGCCGCGGGGCTGACGGTCTCCAGGAACTTGTCGACCATCATCTTCAGCGGGCCAGCCGGGAGAGCGCCCACCTGGGTGTACACGACCTTGCCGCCGGCGATGAAGAGCATCGTGGGGATGCCCTGCACGCCGTAGCGGCCGGCCCACTCGGGATGCTCGTCGGTGTTGACCTTGGCGACCACGACCTTGCCGGCGTAGTCCTTGGCGATCTTCTCGAGGTGCGGGGCGACTGCGCGGCACGGGCCGCACCACGGCGCCCAGAAATCGACGATCACGGGCGTCGGGCTCTGCAGCACGGCCTTCTCGAACGCGTCGTCGGTGACATGGATGGGCTCGGTAATAACGTCTGACATGATGTGCTCCAGAAAGTGGTGACTGGGTGATCAGTTGGGAGGCGTGCGCGCCTCTGCCAATCGCTCAGTCGCCTATGGCCTCTTCGGTTTGTCGGATCTCATACTTCAGGGCGATGGTGGCTGCTTCGCGCAGCGTCGCCATGGCGCCACAGTATCTCGTCTCGGAAAGTTGAATCGCGCGCTCAACCGACGCCGGGTCGATGTTCCTGCCCGTGATCACGTAAGTGACCTCGATCGCCGTGTACCTGTGCGGGTGTTCCTCTTGAGTGTCGCCGCGCGCGACGACTTCGAAGCCCGTGACGTCCTGGCGCATCTTGCGCAGGATATCGGATACGTCCATGCCCGTGCAGCCCGCCAGGCCGAGCATGAAGACTTCCATGGGCCGAAAGTCGTTGCCCTGATTGTTGAAGGTCAAGCTCGCGCCGGACGGCACAACGCCAGTGAACTTCAGGCCCTCGCCCTGCCAGATGACTCGTCCTTCTTTGGTCGCCATCGTTCCCTCTCGCTCAACGCGCTTTGGACAGCACGTCGATCAACTCGTCGACCAGCTTGACCTGGTCTTTTCCAGAATCCTCAGCCAGACACTCGCAGGCGTACGTGCGCGCCATGGACATACTGGCCTGCTGAACGGCGGCCTTGATCGCGCCGAGCTGCTGTAGCACCTCGCCGCACGACCTCCCGTCGTCAAGCATTTTGATCACACCGCGGACCTGCCCTTCGACCCGGCGCAGGCGGCGTTTGACATCTTCTCGGGCTTCGTCGTCCATGTAGGCTCCAGATACTGTAGGGGAGTATAGTACGGATGGCGCGGCGTGTCAACTCGAGCCCGAACGGCGGGCCAAGGGCAGCAGGGCGCCACCCACCCAGCGCTCAACCCGAGCGCTTCTTGCGCTTGCGTCGAATCCTGGCGCTCTCGTCGCGCGCCTGGCGAGCCAGCACGAGCACGCTGCGGCCGATCACGGCCATGCCGTAGCGGCGCTTGCGTCGTTTGCGTTCGCGGCGTTCGCCGCGGGTCTCATCCATCATCGCTTCGTTGTTATTCGCCAGTCTGTCCGTCGATCCGCTCACGAAGGAGATCGGCCTGGCCGCAGTGCCGGGCATACTCGTCGATCAGCTTCATCAGGTTCCAGCGCACGCTTCGCCCGTTCCCGCTACCTTTCTGATCGAGCGAGTCGTAGGCGCCGATCAACGCGTCAGCCGTGCGACGTTCCTGGCCCCAGGCGGCGAAGGACTCGAAGGTCATCTCGGGCGTCGCTTCGAAGTCCCAGGCCGGGCCGCCTTCCGCATACCGACCCCACACCCGATCGAGCGGGATGTCCAGGCCAAGCGCCCAGACCGCATAGACGCGCTCCATCTCGGTCAGATGGCGCACCAGTCCGAGCAGACACAACGTTGACGGCGGCACGGCCCGCTCAGCCAGTTGCTCGGGGGTGAGGCCCTGACACCTGGCCTCAAGGGCGTTTCGATAGAAGGCAAGCCAAGCCAGCAGGAGGCTGCGTTCGTCCCCATCCACGGGCTGGTCGACACGTGTGAAGTCGGTCAATCGTTCCCTCGTGCACCAAGACCGATCGAGGGTCCTGGTTCATGAGGGTATATCACGATTGCCGAACCGGCCAGTCACGAACTGGCGCGCCGCGCCCGCCAGTGCTCAGGCGCTTTGACGAGGCTCGTGGGATCTCCAACGTACTCTACGACAAGGCCGTATTGCTCGCGCGCCTGCTCCGGCGACACGTAGCCGTTGACCACGTCACCCAGCACGCGCTCGGCCTCGCGTGACAACGGTGCGCCGTAGCCGCCGCCGCCCGGCAACGCCAGCAGCACCTGGCCATCAGGCGCGATCGACGCCAGTTGCTTCGGCCGCGCCGCCGGATCCGACGAGACAGCAAACTGGCCTTTCGCGCCGGCGAGCCCGCCCGAGGCGCCCGGCGCCGCGTAACCGGTGCGATCGATCATGGCTGAGACCGCCCACGGTCCACTCCCACGCCGCGCGATCCGCACCACCTGCCCAAGCCCGCCGCGCCAGCGCCCCGCCCCGCCCGAGTCGATCGCCAGCTCGCGCTGCTCGACGACCAGCGGCGTCAGCGCCTCGATCACCTCGGCCGGCACCCCCGCCACGCCGCTCGGGAAGCCCGTCGTGTGCAGGCCGTCGGACGTCGCGCGGGCGCCCATCCCGCCGCACTGAAACAGCGTGAATGTGAATGGCCGCGCTCGCTCGACCTCGCCGCGCCAGACCGAGATCCAGACCGCGTCGGCACCGCCGGCCAACTGACCGGCGCCCGCCGTCGCCTGGGCCAGTGCCTGCAGGATCACGCCTGGGATGAAGTGGCCGAGCACATGGCGTGACGCCACAGCCGCCGGCGGTCGGCAGTTCAAGATCGAACCCAGCGGTGCGCTGACGCGAACCGGCCGGAAGGCGCCTTCGTTGTGCGGCACATCCGGGCTGAGCGCGGCCTTGACCGCGAACGACGCATACGCGTGAGTGTAGTTCAGCACCACGTTGATGCCCTGAGTGCTTTGCGGCGAAGATCCCGCGAAGTCGATGCTCAGCTCAGAGCCCCGCACGCTGACCTTGCAGCGGATCACGATAGGTTCGGCAAATCCGTCGCTCCAGGCCTCGGCCGCATAGTCGCCGTCGGGCAATGCCGCAATGGCGGACCGCAACGCGCGCTCGGAGCGATCCATGATCTCGCTGCCCAGATCGTCGAGGCTCGTCAGGCCGAACTCCTCGAACAGGCCGAGCAGACGCTCGCCGCCGACCGCGTTGCATGCCGCCTGCGCATACAAGTCGCCGACGGTCTCATCGGGCGTGCGCACGTTGGCACGAACGATCTTGATCAACTCGCCGTTGACGGTCCCGCGCTCGAACAGGCGCGTGATCGGCACACGCAGCCCCTCTTCGTACACCTCGCGCGCTTCGGCCGAAAGCAACCGCCCACCGATATCGGGAGCATGGCAGGTGTTGGCGAAGTAGGCGATCAGGTCGCCGCCGCGGAAGACCGGCGTGAGCACGGTGAAGTCGTTGATCTGCCCGGCCGTCTGCCATGGATCGTTGGTGACGAGCACATCGCCCGGCGCTAGTGTGGCCGCCGGATACGCCGCCAGGAAATGCCGGACGCCCGTGGCCATGGCATTGATGTGGCCCGGCGTGCCCGTGAGCGACTGGGCCAGCATGCGCCCGCGCGTGTCGAACACGCCGCAAGCCAGGTCCTGCGACTCGCGGACCACTGTGCTGAACGCCGTCCGGATCAGCGCGCCCTGCTGTTCATCGACCACGGCCAGCAGCCGCGCCCACAGCACTTCGAGGGTAGCAGGATCAAGGTTGGTAGGCATAAGCGAGCTCATGTCCGAGAGACGAAGATTGAGTGGTCCTCAACCTTCAACTCTCGTCGTTCGTCCTTCGTCTTCCAGAATGACACAGCCCAGCGAGTCGACCCGCGCCGTCTGGCCGGGCCGGACGACGAGCGTGGACTCTCGTTCTTCGATCAACGCCGGACCGTCGAGGCGAGCGCCGGCGCCGAGGCGCTGCCGGTCGTACACGGGTGTTGGCGTGTAGCCGCCGCGCTCGGGGAAGTAAGCCGCGCGATGGCCCTTCAGGGCAGAGGCCGGTTCGCCGCCGCCAAGACGCGGCAGGACAAGCTGCGGCGGCGCGCCTGACGAGACCACCCGCCAGGAGACAGCCTCAACCGGCACCGGCGGCCCAGATCGTTTGTAGAGGCGCTCGTAGGCCACAGCGAAGATCCTGACCAGCTGATCGACGGGGTCCGGCGTGCCCGGCACGGGCAACGGCACGCTGATCTCATAACCCTGCCCGACGTAGCGCAGCTCGGCGAAGCGCGCGTGAGTGACACGCTCGGGCTCGACACCGGCGGCGCGCAGTTGCTCGGCGCCGGCGGCTTCCATTTCATCGAGGAGACGTTCGACAGCATCCCACTCGAGGCGATTCAACTCGCCCGGAAACGACCGCACGCTTTCGAACGCGGGCGGCGCGGCCAGAAAACCGAGCGCGCTGAGCGCGCCGGCGGCAGGCGGAACGATCACGCCCGGCGCGCCAAGGGCCTGCGCCACTCGTGTGGCATGCACGGGGCCGGCGCCACCAAAGGCCAGCAGCGGCAGGCGGCGCGGATCCTGCCCGCGCTCGAGCACATGACGACGGGCGGCGTTTGACATGCTCTGATTGACGACCTGGTGGATCCCCCAGGCCACCTGCTCCACCGTCTGGTCGAGTGCTGCGGCCAGTGTCGCGAGGGAGGCTCGCGCGCCCGCCACGTCGAGGGGCAGCGCGCCACCGAGGAAGAAAGCCGGATCGAGATAGCCCAGGACGAGGTCGGCGTCGGTCACCGTGGGCGACGTTCCGCCACGGCCATAGCAGGCGGGACCGGGATCAGCGCCGCTCGACTCGGGCCCGACCTTGAGCAGCCCGAGGCCATCCAGTCGCGCGATAGACCCGCCGCCCGCGCCGATCTCGATCAGGTCGATGGTAGGCACGCGGATCGGCAGGCCCGAGCCGCGCTTGAACCGATAGACGCGATCGGCTTCGAAGTCCCGCGCGACGAGCGGCGCCCCGCCCTCGATCGTTGAGAGCTTGGCGGTCGTGCCGCCCATGTCGAAGGCCAACACATCGCTGAAGCCGGCCTGCTCGGCGATGCGGGCCGCGGCCAGGACGCCGCCGGCGGGACCCGATTCGAGCAGGCGCACCGGGAAGCGCGCCGCCGTCTCGAGCGCAGCCAGCCCGCCCGAGGATTGCATCATCAAAAAACTGCCGGAGTATCCGTCCGCCCGCAACGCGCCGTCGAGGGCCCGCAGATAGTCCTCGAGCCGGGCCTGGACGTAGGCGTTGGCCAGCGCCGTCGTCGCGCGTTCGTACTCGCGGATCTCGGGCGCCACTTCCGATGAGAGAGTCACGCGCAGATCGGGTGCCGCGCGCCGGATGGCCTCGGCCGCCTGCCGTTCATGGATCGGGTTGAGATAGCTGTTGAGGAAACACACGGCCACGGCGCTGACGCCGTTGCTCGCGAGCTCCGCCGCCAGGCGTCCAACAAAGGCCGCATCAAGCGGCTCGCGCACCGCGCCGTCGGCCAGGATGCGCTCGGGCACGTCGAAACGCAGCCAGCGCGGCGCTAACGGCTCGGGCCGCTGCAGGTTGAGGTCGTACAGATCGAAGCGCTGTTCGCGGCCGATCTCGATCATGTCGCGATGGCCGCGTGTGGCCAGAAGCGCGGTCCGCGCTCCGGAGCGTTCGATCAGGGCGTTCGTCACCAGCGTCGTGCCGTGAACGATGGACTTCGCCTGCGCGAGCGGCCGGCCTGCGCGAGCCAGCGCCTCGCCCAGTACCTGCAAGAAGCCACGCGCCGGATCGTGCGGCGTCGTCAGCATCTTCCCGACCAGCACGGCGCCCGTCGCGCTGTCGATTAACACAAGGTCCGTGAAGGTGCCACCGATATCGATGCCGATACGCATCCGGCCATTCTACTCGGTGAAGGACCGCTGCCGTCCGCCGTCCGTGCTCACTCCCTCGCCATCATCGGCAGCCTGACGAAGACCACGAACTCGGTCGCGCCGATATCGCATTGAGCACCGGGCGACGCATCGCCATCGAAGGGCCGGGCGACGCCGCGTTGATCGGCCGCGTCGCAGTGGAACGAGAGCAGGCCTGTCGGCGTGGTCTTGCCGCGATCGATGGCCGGGCTGCCAACCAACAGCTGGTGCGTGGGCGTCTGGCCGCCGTAATCCCCGAGGGGGCCGAGAAGCGGATCGATCGGCGTGGCCGGCGTGCCGATCTGATCGGTGGGCAATGGCGCGAAGGTGCACCCCTGGTTATTGCCGACCAGGTTGTAGCCGAGGCTGGTGATCGTTCCGGCGCAGTCGATGCCCAACATCGTGTCGGCGTTACCGGCCAGGATCGAGCTTCCGACGTAGAGCGACCCCGCCTGGTTGACGACGCCATTGTTCCCCGCTCCGCCTTCAAGCGTGTTGGCCGTGACCGTGACGAAACTGAGGATCGTCGATCCGCTGTTGATGTTGCGCACGATCCCTGTGCCATTCGAATAGTTGCCGCTGAGGGTGCTGTCGATGACCAGCAGGGTGCCGCCGTCATTGGTCAGCCCCGAGCCGAGGTTGATCTGCTGTGAATGACCGCCCGTGATCGTGCTGTCGGTCACAGTGGCGTTGCCGGCGTTGTAGACGCCGCTGGCCAGGTTGTTGCGGAACAGCGTCTGGTGCACGATCAACCGGCTCAGGTTGAAGATCGCGCCGGTCGTCTCGAAGGCGTTTTCGATCACCACGCGCTCGACGGTGACCGTCGGGCCGCTGTCGATCGACAGGGCCGAGGAGCGCGAATCGGCCAACGTGAGGTCGCTGATGTTCACTTCCGGCTCCTCCGACGAGGCCGCGAAGGCGATGCAACTGGGCGTGGCGAGCCCACCGTCCGCGATGACCCAGGCGCCCAGGGGACGGCCGGTTCGAGCGTCATAGCGCAGGATCCGGCCAGTTCCCTGGCTGATCACATACAACATGCCATCTGGCCCGAGAGCCACATCCGTCGGCCGATCGAGTCCGCCGCTGCCCGCCGGCACCACATCGCCGGCAGAGACCCAGGCTGACGTGCCCGTGTTCCACGTGAAAGACGCGACCTTGTCGTTGTTTTCGCTGGCCACGTAAAGGCGATTCGGCAACGCGCTGTAGTTCGCGGCGATTCCGCGCGGCTGGTCAAAGCCGCCAGTGCCCGCGCTGATCGCCACCGCCTCGTAGACGCCGGTGCTGCTGTAGCGCAAAACGTTGTCGTTGGTCGGGTCGACCACCAGCACGTCGTTGTCGGGCTGGAACAGGAGGCTGTTGGGGATGCTCAACCCGCCGCTGCCGTTCACGACCGGCTGGCTCAGGTACGCTCCAGTGTTCTGATTGAAGCGGAAGAGTCCGCCATCGGTGCCGGGCTGGTAGTTGGCGGCCCAGAGCACCGACCCAAGCAGCTCGATATCCGTGGGCGCGAAGATGTGGCCGTTGGCTGTGGCGCCGACCAGATCGGCTTCGTGGGCACCGGTGCTCAGGTCGTAGCGATCGATGCCGCTCAGGAAGCCGGCCACATAGAGGTCCTCGCCGACGACGAGCGCATCCATCGGCATGTCAAGCCCACCGCTGCCGGCCGTCACTGTGGTTCCGTAGAAGCTTCCATCGAGGCGATAGCGGCGCACTGTGTCGTTAGCGCTGTCGCAGACCAGGCCATACATGGGACGCGGCACGCTCACGAGCGCCGTCCAGGTGTCGCCGACGATTCGCGTCGCACCAGCGCCGGCCCCACGCAGGGTGACGGACCCGATGAGCTGCAGGGGATTCGTGCCCGTGTTGCTTGGCCCCGGCGTGATCGCTGCCACTGTGTAGGTGCCGGCCGGCACGTCGATGATGTCGCCGCCGTTGCCGGCCGGGCATGCATCGACCGCCACGTCGTAATTCGCGGCCGCGACAGCCTCGCGCAACGAACAGTCGCCGTCGACATTGAGTTCATCGGTTGTGGTGGTGACGTTGATGGTGGTCCCGGCGAAAGCAGGAACCGTCTGGGGCGTTACAACGAGCCCGCTCGAGCCGAGGCCCAGCACGAGTGCGGCTCGCAAGATCTTCCGAAGGGTCATGATCGTCTCCTGTTCTGGCAACAGGATTAACGACCAATTTAGTCAGAATTACTCCGCGGGCGGCGCCGAATGACGAAGGGTGGATGGCCTCTCATGCTTCGTCATTCGGCGTTCGTCAATCATCTGGCGTGGATCAGCGGTCCGCCGTCTGCTGTCGGCTGTCGTCCAGCGGCCCGTTATCTTTCCGCAGCCGGAGCAGCCCGAGCGCAAGAAGGCCGCCGACGATGGTCCCGATGCCCGGGGCGATCGTCGAGGTGTTGAAGTTAAAGAAGGCGCCGGTGCCGCTGTGCCAGATCCAGACGCTGCCATCCGAGACCGCGATCACGTCGAGCAGAGTCGCCATCTCATCGGTGCAGACGCGGTGATGGACGGCGCTGACGACGTAGTCGGGCGTCTCGCCGGGCTTGCCGGGCTCGTAGTCGGCGCAGGCGGGCGCCTCAGGCGGCGTCGGCTCGACGTCGGCCGCGGCGACCGGCACGCAGTCGAACATGCCGCCGCTGCCGGTCGGCGTGCAGCGCGTGTTCTGGCCATTGGCAGCCCGCACGTACACGACCGAGTCGTCCGTCACGCTGACGACCTCGACGGCCCCGACGTCAGCCGGGGCGACTCGCTGCCAGCCAACCACGTCGGCCCCCCCTACGGTCTGACCGATGATCACGCCGACGAAAAAGCCCCCGACCAGGCCGAGCGCCACCCAGACGGCAGACAACCTGAACAGGCCCGAAAGATCTTTCAAGACCGTCATACCTCCCCCTCTTTGGCCGGCGGGGGCGAACGACGAAGGACGAACGTGGAGCGGCTGCTCCACGTTCGTCCTTCGTCGTTCGCCCTTTGTCGGTTTTCCGATTTTACGACAATCCGGCCATGATCTTCGCGAGCGACTCAGGCGACGGGCGCGTGCTGCTCTCGGGCAGCCAGGCCAGCGGCGTGTCGATCAGGTTCGCGGCCTGCGCCAGGCTGGCTCGCGCGGGATTGAGGTAGATCAACCCCGTGATGAAATGCTGGTTCTGACGGGCTTCATCCAGCAGGGTGATGGCGGCCGAGCGGTTGGTCGGGTCGTGCCGGCCGTCGAGCTTCTTGAGCACGATCTGCGAGCCGTCGTGGAGCTCGACCGCTTTGGTCTCGCCCTCTTCGTAGTCGACCGTGATCTCGTCCTGCTGCATCACGAACGTGAAGTCGTTGACGCGCTCGTCCTTGGTCTTGCCCCAGTGGTAGCTCTTGGTCGAGTCGTCCTTGTCGTTGAAGGTGACGCACGGGCTGATGATGTCGAGCAGGGCCGTGCCGGGGAAGTTGAAGGCGGCCTTGATCAAGGCCGTGACGTGTTTCGGGTCGCCGGCAAACGAGCGCGCCACGAAGCCGCAATCGGCGATGATGGCCTCGAGACACAGGTCGAGCGGCGGCAGCTCGTTGCGGCCCGCGTGCTTGAGTTCCTGACCGACGTCAGCGGTGGCCGAGAACTGGCCCTTGGTCAGGCCGTACACGCCGTTGTTCTCGACGACGTAGACCATGCGGACGTTTCGGCGCACCATGTGCTTGAACTGGCCGAAGCCGATCGAGCCGGTGTCGCCGTCGCCGGAGACGCCGATGCCCAACAGGTTGTGGTTGCCCATCAGCGCGCCGGTGGCGACCGACGGCATGCGGCCGTGCAGGGTGTTGATGCCGTGCGAGCGGCCGAGGAAGTAGGCCGGGCTCTTCGACGAGCAGCCGATGCCCGACAGCTTGATCACCTCGTGCTGCTTGAGCCCGAGGTCGAAGGTCGCGTCGATGATCTTGTCGGCGATCGAGTTGTGGCCGCAGCCGGCGCACAGCGTGCTCGGCGCGCCCTTGTAATCGGCCTTGGCCAGGCCGAGGATGTTGACGTTGCTCTTGGCGGCGGGAGCGGGCGCGGTCATTTGCTCTCCTCCTTCGCGAGAATGGTTTCGGTGATCCAGCGGGCGGTCAGCGGCAAGCCGTCGCACAGGTTGACGGCGCGCAGCTTGTCGCCCTCGACGCCGGTCAAATGCAAGCGCAGCAACTGCAGCATCTGGGCGTCGTCGTTGAGCTCGACCACGTAGACGCGCTTGTGAGCGGCCACGAAGTCTTTGATGCTGTCGGAAAGCGGCAGCGCGCGCACGCGCAGGTACGAGGCCTTAACCCCGGCCTGCTCGAGTCGCGACAGCGCTTCCAGCACCGGCGGGTTGGCCGAGCCGTAGGCGATGATGCCGACGTCGGCGCCGTCGACCTGAGTGACCAGAGGCTGCGGCAGCTCGACTCGGGCTGTCTCGAACTTGGCCCGGATGCGATGCAGGTTGCCCGTCCAGTCATCGGGTCGCTCTGAGAGCCCGGCCTTCTCGTTGTGGCCGGTGCCGCGCGTGAAGTACGCGGCCAGCGGATGCGGCGTGCCCGGAAGGGTGCGATATGGGATGCCGTCGCCGTCAACGTCCTTGTAACGCGCGAAGCCGCCCAGCTGGTCGAGCTCCTGGGCGCCAAGCACCTTGCCGCGATCCTGCGGACGGTCCGGATAGTCGAAGGGCTTCGACATCCACTGGTTCATGCCGATGTCCAGGTCGCTGAGGACGAAGACCGGCGTCTGGAAGCGCTCGGCGTAGTCGAACGACTTCCAACCGAACTCGAAGCATTCGTACGGGTCGCACGGGATCAGGCAGATGTGCCGGCTGTCGCCGTGCCCGAGGAAGTAGGTCTTGAGGATGTCGCCCTGCGACACACGCGTCGGCAGGCCGGTCGACGGGCCCATCCGCTGCACGTCCCAGACGACGGCCGGGATCTCGGCGAAGTAGGCGTAACCCGCGAACTCCGACATCAGCGAGATGCCCGGGCCAGAGGTCGACGTCAGCGCGCGTGCGCCCGACCAGCCGGCGCCGATCACCATGCCTAGCGCGGCAAGCTCATCTTCGGCCTGCACAATCGCATACGTCCGTTTGCCATCCGCCTGTGTGCGCAGCTCGGGCGAGAACGCGATCAGGGCCTCCGGCAGGCTCGTGGCCGGCGTGATCGGATACCACGCGCAGAAGGTGAATCCGCCGTAGATCGCGCCAAGGGCCGCGGCCGTGTTGCCGTCGATCATGATCAGGCCGTCGGTCTTGTTCATGCGCTCGACCCTGAACGGATCCTGCTTCGGCAGGTTCGCGGCGGCATGCTCGGCCGACGCGCGGATCACGGCCATGTTGACGTCAACGGGCTTGCGCTTGCCCTTGAAGTGATAGAGCAGCGCCGACTCGAGTTCTTCGAGCTGCAGCCCCAGCAGGTGCGCGAGAACGCCGACGTAGACCATGTTAGCCACGTAGCCGCGCAGCTTGGGATCCTTCTCGTGCTGGATCGAGATCGCCTTGGCCGGGATCGGATAGTGTGCGATGTCCGTCCGGTCCATCGGCATCTTGATGTCATCGGCGTACAGGAACGCCCCGCCCGGCTCGACACCGGTGTAGTCCTCGATGGCGGTGGCCGGGTTCATGGCCACGACGATCTCGGAGCGCGGCCGGCGAGCGGCGAAGCCCTCCCCGCTGAGGCGGATCGTGTACCACGTGGGCAGGCCCTGAATGTTCGACGGGAAGAGGTTCTTGCCCGTCACCGGGATGCCCATCTTGAACAACGCCCGCAGCAGCGCCGTGTTGGCGGTCTGGCTGCCGGAGCCGTTCTTGGTGGCGACTCGGATGGAGAAATTGTTGACCACCGGGTCGCGCTCGGTCTGCTCCGAGCCAGCGACTTCACTCAATGCCATGTCTAATCTCCTGTTTCACATCATGGTGAAAGGTCGATGATTGTTCGTGGATCTCAACCGATTGAAGCCATCGTCGCCACAGTGCCGGCGTGACGTTGGTCCAACAGATTCCAGTGTTCGAGAAGAAGACGGTGCCCGCCCTCGACGTCTCCGCGCACGACGGCGGCGACGATCTGAGCATGGTGTGACCAGACCTCCTGCAAGTAGCCGTAGTCGGAGTAGAGGCTGAGGCCCACAGCTTCATAGGCGTCCCAGTAGGCCTCGAGCAAACCCGTCACGAAAGGATTGTCGAGACGCGAGAAGATCGTCAGGTGCAGGGCGCGATGCTCAGTCTGGGGGATCTGGATCGGCCGGCCGTTCAGTTTGGCCTTGGCCGATGCAATCAGGCGCTCGAGTTCGGCATGGTCTTCGGGCCGCAGCGCCGCGACGGCCTCGCTCCAAAACGCCGACTCGAGGTGCTGGCGCAGGACGCTGAACTGCTCGAACGTCGCCTGCCGACAGGCCAGGGCATAGAACAGGCTCTGTCGCACCGCCGGCTGAAAGCTGTAGGCCGTCAGTCGAATGCCGAGTTTCGGCTTGACCTCGACCAGGCCGAGGCTGCGCGCGACTTCAAGCTGCTCACGCAGCTTGCCGGCGCTCACCCCAAGCTCGTCCGACAGCTTCTCAATCGACGGAAGCTGCACGCCGGGTTGGCCGCCACGTTCAGCGATGTAGCGCAGCAAAGGCGAGTCGATCCGATCAACAACCATCTTTCCACCAATTAATACGATTCATAGAACAAATCACCCAAAAGGATACACCTTCTCCCGGCGTGGGTCAAGCGGACTCGATAAGGGGGAATTGAGGAAATCGGCTCGCAGAGATCAACGTGGGCCGCGACATTTCTGCGGGGTTCGGGCTTATCCCACAAACGGCCCACCCCACCAACCGCCAGCGGCATCAGCCTCGATCCAGGACGCCCACCACCCTGACACAGGGCCGCGTGAACACGTCGGCCGCGTGAGGGGCGTCGGCGAGTTCATGGGTCAGGTCGATGCCGGCGAAGTGGAGGTTCTTGTGCAGACCTGTACGCCATTGAGGACAATCGCTGACGTCGTAGACGATGTCACGATAGGCGACATACGCGGGTTGACCGCGCTCTCCGTTGTAGCGCATGAGCTCACGTTCGCTGAAGCGCCGGGGCGAAGCAGGTTCGAAGGAAGACATGAAAAGACCGCATCGGAGCGCCCGACCAAGCCAGGCACCCCGATGCGAAAAGTCAGACCACGAAAACTGCCCGGCTTTCGACGAACGCCGGGCACAGGACAGACGGCCGCCGGCTAGGGCGCCGTCGGGTAGCCCTCAAAGGTCGCCACGGGCACTGGGGTGGCATCGCCGCCCTGGATCGTGTCCATGGGGTAGCCATCGACCGATCCACCTTCAATGACCGTCGTGGCGCCGGCAGGCGCTGTGGGTGTGCCGTCGCCGCCGCCGCAGGCGCTCAAGAGAAGGCCGGCGCCCAGCGTGGCCAGCAACAGCAGGCGAGAAGTGTGCATGCTCATGATGTTTCCTCCAAGGAACTCCCTGGTTCGATTCGATCCGTCACGACGGTTGCGCTGAGAAGGTCAACAGGCCGGGCAACTGGCTCAGGGCCCGCGCCATACGCGTCCCGGCCCAGGTCAACAAGGATCCGTCCACCGTCACCACCCGATTGTCCCGCACGGCCGCCAACGAGGCAAACTGCGCCGACAGGCCGTCCACGTCGGGCTGAGTGAACGGATACGGCTCACTGGGCAGGATGATGACAGCCGGATTGAGCGCTTCGACTTCCGCCCCTGTGACCCGTGGATAACGCGTGTCGCGCTCGCCGGCAGGTTGAGGTTCCGCCTGCCCCAGGTCGGCGGCCAGCGGATATCGACGCTCGCGATCGGCGAAGACGTTGTCGAGGCCCATCAGGCTGAGCATGTCACTCAGAAACGTCAGGTGGTTGGCGGTCATGAACCACTTGGCCGGTTCGGTCCCCGGAGGCTCACGCCAGATGGGGCAGAACACGGTGTGGCGCTGCCCCGCCTCGGCGGCGCGCCGTTGCCACTCGCAGGCGCGCTCGATGTGATCGACGCGTTGCGCCATCGTCGGCGCGCCAAGCAACGTGGCGAGCCGCCAGAGCATGGCGAGGGCCTCGTCGATGGTCAACGGGCACGACACCGCCACCGGAACGCCGGCTGCGGCCAACGTCTCGAGATCAGCCGCTCGGTTCTCTTCATGATTGGCGAGCACCAGATCGGGCTTGAGGGCGAGGATGCTGTCGAGATCCGGGTTCTTGGTGCCTCCGACCGACGGCACGCCGGCTACGTCGGCCGGGAAGCGACAATAGTCGGTGCGCCCGACGAGGGCGGCCCGGCGCCCGAAATCGCAGACCGTCTCCGTCAGCGACGGCACGAGCGACACGATCCGTTCGGGCACACGAGGCAATTCGGGCCAGACGTCCATCGTCACGGCGGTGGGAGCTGCCTACTTCTTGCGGTTGGGCCGGTCGGGCCGATCCGGCCGGTCGGCGCGATCGGGCCGATCGGCGCGATCGGCCTTGCCGCAGCTGCAGCCACCGTTTTCGTGCCTGTCGCACGGATCAGCGGCTTTCTTCTGCAGGGCCTCGAGCTCGTCGCGCGGCTGGAGTTCGTCTTTGTGGAACTCGTAGAGGCGATCATCGTCGCTGTCCTGCAGCCGGGCGTAGACCGTCTCCTTGAGCGGGTTGGCGTCGATGACCTTCGCGACACCCTTAGGCGTGAGCACGATCTTGTTGCGCTTGGGCAGTTGCTTGCGGGCTTCGACGTACTGCTCGTACTCGTAGACCAGGCAGCAGCGCAGCCGGCCGCACATCCCCGTGATCTCTTCGGGATTGAGCGAGATGCCCTGCTCTTTGGCCATCTTGATGCTGACGGGGCTGAACTCGGTCAGGAACATCGAGCAGCAGCGGTTTTCGAGGCCGCAGGCGCCAAGCCCGCCGACGATCTTGGCTACGTCACGCGGCCCGATCTGCCGGAACGTCACGAGCTGCTGGCCGAAGGCTGCCTGCATGTCTTCGCGCAGCGACTTCAGGTCGACGCGGGCGTTCTCGTCGTCGGGGCCGGACCACAGGAACGTCAGCCGCGAGCCGTCGTAGCTGAACTCGGCCTTGACGATCTTGATGCCGTCGAGCTGGAGCTCAAAAGATCTGGCGCGGCAATCGATCATGGCCGCTGTCTCTTTCGACTTCCAGTGGCTCTCCATGGCCAGATCGCGGGCCGTGGCCGGACCGAGGATGCGCTTGTAGCCACCCGGCGGCGGCGCGATCCTCTCGGGCGGGATCTTCTGTACGACTTCCCCGAGCTGCCGACCGCGGGTGGTCTCGACGACCACCTTGTCTCCGGCGCGGACATCGAGGAAATCGGTGGCGTCGAAGTGATACATCTTGCTGACGCGCATAAACCGCACACCGATGATGTGCGGCAGCGCGACGGCGGTGGGGGTAGGCAGGGCGTCCGTCATGGCGGTCTATTATCGCAAAGAACCGGTGCCAGCACCAGCGGGAGCCAGGGGCGGCGAGGGCGAGAGGCGAGGGGCGAGGCGCTCGCTCCCGCGCCTCCTTGCAGTACAATGCGCCAAGACTGTCGGAGGAGGGAACGCATGTCGACAACCATTGCGGTGCTTGGGGGCACAGGCCCTGAAGGCGGCGGCCTCGCGTTGCGCTGGGCGCACGCCGGTCATACCGTCATCATCGGCTCGCGCGACGCTGCGCGCGCTCAGGCTGCGGCCGAGGCCATCAACGCGAAAATCGGGGCCGAAAGAGCCCGGGGAGCCGCGAACGCCGAAGCCGCCGAAGCCGCCGAAATCGTGGTGCTGACCGTGCCGTATGCCGCGCACGAAGCCACGCTCCAATCGGTCAAAGCGGCCTGCCAGGGCAAGATCCTGGTCGATGTCACGGTGCCGCTCGTGCCGGGCAAGGTGACGCGCGTGGCGCTGCCGCCGGGCGGCTCGGCCAGCCAGGAGGCGCAGGCCCTGCTCGGACAAGATGTGCGCGTGGTCACGGCCTTCCAGAACATCTCGGCCGAACACCTGCAGGAACTCGGCGACCCTGTCGACTGCGACGTGCTGGTCTGCGGCGACGACAAGGCCTCCAAAGCCACCGTCATCGCGCTCGCCAAAGACGCCGGCATGACCGCCTACGATGCCGGTCCACTGGCCAACGCCGTCGTGCCCGAAGGGCTGACCTCGGTGCTGATCGGCCTCAACATCCGGCACAAGGTCAAGCACAGCGGAATCAAGATCACGGGCATCGCCGATTGACGATTTGCGATTGCTGATTGACCCTCAACCAGCGACCAGAAATCGTCGATCGGAAGTACGATGCCATAACCTTCTCGAGGAGCACAACATGATCGTCACTACCGCGCAGTTGTTCAAGCTCGCCTACGGCAAGTACGCCGTGGGGGCTTACAACATCAACAACATGGAGCAGGCGCTCGGCCTGTTCGAGGGCTGTCTCCAGTCGCAGGCGCCCTTCATCATCCAGCTGTCGAAGGGCTCGCGCAAGTACGCCGGGGCGAAGATGATCGAAGCGATCATCCGCGCTGCCGAAGAGCGCTACCCTGAGGCCGTGTTCGCCGTCCATCTGGACCACGGCGACGAAGCCACCTGCTACGACTGCATCGACTCGGGCTTCTACAGCTCGGTCATGATCGACGCCTCGCACGAGGTCTTTGACGAGAACGTGGCGATCACGAAGCGCGTCGTCGAGCGCGCGCATGCCAAGGGCCTGTCGGTGGAAGCCGAACTCGGCATGCTCGGCGGCGTCGAAGAAGACATCAAGGTCGACGAGAAGCACGCGGCCCTGACCGACCCCGACGACGCCGAGAAGTTCGTCAAGCTCTCGGGCTGCGACTGCCTGGCCGTTGCGATCGGCACCAGCCACGGCGCCTACAAGTTCAAGGGCCAGCAGTCCCTGCACTTCGACCGCATCGAGGCCATCCAGGCCAAGATCCCGGGCTACCCGATGGTCATGCACGGTTCGTCGTCGGTGCCGCAGGACGAGGTCGCGCGCATCAACGGGGCCGGCGGCGCGCTGGATCCGTCGGCGCGCGGCGTCGACGAGAACGAGTTCGCGCGCGCCGCGAAGCTCGGCGTGACCAAGGTCAACATCGACACCGACGGCCGTCTGGTGTGGACCCGCGTTCATCGCGAGTTCTTCAAGGACAAGCCCGCCGACTTCGACTTCCGCACGCCCGGCAAGGTCTTCATTGCCGAGTACGGCAAGTTCATCGCCCACAAGAACGAGAAACTCGGCTCGGCCGGGCAACTGGCCGCCATCAAAGCCGCCCTCAGCTGATGCGAGGTCGAGAGATCGGCGCCTTATGAGCGCCGATCTCTCGCTTCACACCGTGCATGCGTTTCAGGATCGCAGTGGAACGCTCCGCTCGCTGAATCGAGCGCGGGTCGGGACGTTGCCTGAAGCGCTGGCCGACCCCGAGATCATCGGTCGGAACGGCCTGCAACTGGCGACAGGCTGGGCCCTCATTCATGATCTGAGCGCCCAGGCGACAGCGCTCGGTCTGGACGCCACCGGGCCGGATCTGCCGCGCGCGCTCGATCGCTTGCTGCGCGATCCGGCCCCTTCGATCACCCGTCTGAATCAAGCTGAAGAGATCGTGCGGCGCTTCGGGCATCGCCTGGGATGTCTGCTTCTGGCGCTCGCGCGCGGCGAGCCTGCCACGCGGGCGTTGCGACAGGAGTGGGGTGACGAACAGTGGGCGTTCTGGCGCGACCTGCGGCGCATTGTCATCGGCGGCGGGTTGCTGAGCGGACGCATCGGCGAGCTGGCCCTGCCGGCGGCCCAGGCGGTGCTGGCTGCGCACGGCGCCGCTGACCTGAGGCTCGAACGCTCGCGCTTCGGAACGGCGGTGGCGATCGCGGGGCTGGCGCGCTGCCTCCCCCTGCCCGCCCAGACCCGCTGGGTCTTCGACTTCGGTCAGACGTCGATCAAACGCGGCGTGGCCGCTTATGCCGACGGCAAGGTCACGGCGCTGACGATCCGGCCTTCAACGCCGTCGGTATGTCCACCCATCGAGGCCACAGCAGCCGATCGCGACGACATCGAACGGCAATGGGCGGCGATGCTCGACGTCGTGGCCGAGAGCGTGGAGGCGGGGCCGGCTGCACAGGGTCCGATCGACCTGGGCATCTGCATGGCCACGTATCTGTTCGACGGCCATCCCGACCCGGGTGACAGCGGTTGTTACGGACGACTGCGAGTGCTGGCGCCACACCTCGCCACGTGGATGCGGTCCGCCTTCGAAGCGCGCTTCGGCCGACCGGTGCGGCTGCATCTGTTCCACGACGGGACGGCCGCGGCGCTCTCCGAGGACGGCGATGCTCATACGCTCGTGCTCACGATCGGCACAGCGCTCGGCAGCGGCTTCCCCGAGATGAACGCGCCCGTGGCGCCCTTCGCCGCGGGCTTCAGGCCGACCGAGTAGTCCCCCTCACCCGACCAACGCAATCACGAGGACGCCCGCGGCGATCAACAGGACGCCCGCCAGCCGCCCCCGCCCGACAGGTTCCTTCAACACGATCGCGCCGAGCGCCACGCCGAAGAGGATGTTGAGCTCGCGCACCGCTCCGACATACGCGATCGGCGCGAAGCTATAGGCCACGAGCACGAGCAGATAGGCCGTCAACGACAGCACGCCGATCAGGGCCAGCCGGCCGGCATGCCGCCGACCCTCGGCGCGCATGGCCGCGAAGCCTGAGCGCCAGGCGACCAGCGGGGTCAGGAAGACGGCCGTCCAAAGGAACGCCAGTGACGTATACGGCAGCGCCGGCACCTGCCGCACGGCGGCGCCGTCGATGATCGAGTACGTTGAGATGCAGACCGCGACGCCGAGGGCATAGAGCACGCCGCGCGGGGCGAGGCCCACCGAACCGGGGCGCCGCGAGAACACGCCGCCCGTCACCATCAGGCCGACGGCCAGCAGCGCCATGCCGGCCCAACCGGCCGGGCTTGGCGACTCGCCGAGGAAGACGAGCGCCCACATCGCCAGCAGGCCTGGGGCGGTGCCGCGCGCGATCGGATAGGCCACTGAGAAATCCGTCGCGTCATAGGCCGTGGCCAGCAAGAAGTAGTAGGCTGCCTCGGCGGCGGCGCTTCCCAACACGAAGGGCCAGATCGAGGCCGGCAGCGGCGGAAAAAAAGCCAGGGCCGGCAGGAACAGGGCAGCGCCGAACAACATGGCCCACCACGCGGCGGCCTGTTTGTCTTGAGCCTGTTTGAGGAGCAGATTCCAGGTGGCGTGCAGCGCCGCTGAGAGGAGGAGGAGCCCCAGGGCGAGGATCGTCATGCGAAGAGCGATGGGCGAGAGTCGAGGAGCGAGAGGCGCCTCTCGCTCCTCGACTCTCGCCCATCGCCGCTAGATTTCCGAGATCGTCACCGGCCCGTCGTCGGGCTCGGCGTCGGCGCGCTCGTAGACGGCGCGGGCCAGGGCCTCGAAAGCCAGCGCCACCGACGACTCGGGCTGGCTGACGACGACCGGTACGCCGGCGTCGCCGCCGACGCGCACCTGCGGATCGAGCGGCACTTCGCCCAGGAACTCGGCACCGGCGTCGCGGGCCAGCTGCTTGCCGCCGCCATGGCCGAAGACGTCGAGCTTGCTGCCGTCGGGCATGAGCATGTAGCTCATGTTCTCGATGATGCCCAGGATCGGCACCTGCATCTCGCGGAAGCCTTCGAGGCCGCGCCGGGCGTCGGCCTGCGAGACTGCCTGCGGCAGCGTGACGATCACAGCGCCGGTCATCGCGAACGACTGCGAGACCGCCAGCTGCGCGTCGCCGGTGCCGGGTGGCATGTCGATCAACATCACGTCAAGGTCGCCCCAGGCGACGTCGGTGACGAACTGGCGGATGGCCTTGTCGAGCATCGGGCCGCGCCAGATGATGGCCTGCTCCGGTCGCACGATGAAGCCCATCGAGAACAACTCGA
Source organism: Anaerolineales bacterium (assembly GCA_044226485.1). Taxonomy (GTDB): domain Bacteria; phylum Chloroflexota; class Anaerolineae; order Anaerolineales; family UBA6663; genus UBA6663. The sequence goes on along the minus strand of JBGAGY010000007.1, from coordinate 257,490 downwards.
TGCCATGCACGTGCGCGGGCGGCAGCTTGTTGTTGACGGCCACCGGCGCGTAGTCGCTGGCGCCGAGCATGATCGGGGCGTTCGGGCCGTAGATGTCGGCGTCAAGCAGGCCGACCTTACGGCCGGCGCGCGCCATGGCGACCGCGAGATTGGCGGCAACTGTGCTTTTGCCAACGCCGCCCTTGCCGGACGCGATGGCGATGATCTTCTTGGCCGGAGTCAGCAGCGGCGCGGGCTGCTGGCCGGGAAACGGTGGACGAGCGGGCATTCGGGATCCTTCTAAGGGATTGTGAGTCGGAGGAGAACTGTACCATACGAGGGGCGAGAGGCGAGAGGCGAAGGGCGAACGCTTACGCGAATTTCGCCCTTCGCCCTTCGCCTCTCGCCCCTCGCCCTTCGCCTCTCGCTCCTCGCCCCCCGCTTTTCCCCCTCGCTCTACGCCTTTCGAAGCCCCTGCCCCACCTGCCTCAGGACACTCTGCTCGTCGGGGTGGATGTCGCCCCACGGGCGCGGGCCGACGTTGAGGATGAAGGTGGCGTTGCGCTCGCGGATCTTGCGGTGAAGCGCGAGGATGTCGTCGGCGCTGCGCAGACGGTGGTTCCAGGGTTGATACGACCAGCCGACGTTGATGTTCCACCAGGAGGCCAGCGGCTTGTTGCCGACATCGGTGGTGTTGAAGCCGATGGTGTTCTCGCCCGGAAGATCGAGCTCCCACACCTGATAGTCCTCGCCCTGCATCGGCAGCACATGAGTGTTGTTGCCGACGACGGCGTTGGGCTGCAGGCTGTGGATCAGGTCATAGGTGCCGGCCAGGTCCCAATCACCGCGCGCCGCGAAGTAGTCGCGTTCGTCGTCGGTCTCCAACACGTTGCGAGGCCAGTAACCGTCGAAGACGAAACCGCCGATCTCGCCGTAGTGCGTGCACAGTTCGCGGATCTGGCCCTGATAGTAGGCGACATAGGCCGGCCAATCGCTTCGGTAGGCGGGATGGGTCCAGTCGACCAGCGAGTAATAGAAATGCAGGGCGATGCCGCGCGCGGCCAGCGCCGGCGCGAGTTCACCGATGATGTCGCGCATGAACGGCGCACGCGTGCTCTTGAACTCGGTCAGCGCCGAATCAAAAAGACAGAATCCATCGTGGTGCTTCGTGGTGATGATCAGGAACTTCTGGCCGGCCTCGAGCATCAGGTCGCCCCACTCGTCGGCATTGAAGCGCACGGGGTTGAACTGGCTCATGCGGGACCGATAGGTTTCGAACGGGATCCGATCGATGAAGTAGGTCCATTCATTGCCGCTGTGACCGAGGCTGTACAGGCCCCAGTGCACAGAGAGGCCGAATTGCGCCTCCTGAAAGCGGCGCACCCCTTCGGGCGAGGCGCTCAACCGCGCGCTGCTTGTGTCTTCGAGCGTGAACGTTTCAACGGCCTTCATATTGGTTTCCTTGACGATCGCCGGATCGTTGCGTGATTCCTGAATTGTATTTGAAGTCGGCGGCAACGTGGGATGCGCGCGGAAGCGTCATCAAGACGCGATCTGTCTTTCGGTCCGGTCAAGCCCTTCTTGATCGCCCCTCGCCCCTCGCCCTTCGCCCCTCGCACTCCTCCCCTCGCTCTCAAGTCGGCGACGGGCTGGGGATCTCGATGCTGAGCGACACCCCGCCTTGCTGGGCGGTGTCGACGCGCATGGTGCCGCCCAACAGGGCCACGCGTTCGCTGATCCCAAGCAGGCCGAAGTGTTTGGTGGCCGAGAGAGTCGCAAGGTTGACGGGCTCGGTCATCCCGAGGCCGTCATCTTCGAGGCGCAGGAGCAGGTGCGCTGACGCCGTGCGCTGAAGCGAAAGACGCACATGCCGGGCTGAGGCGTGCTTGCGCACGTTGTTCAACGCCTCCTGCACGATGCGGAAGATCGACAACTCGATCGGTTCGGGCAGGCGGCCGAGGGCGCTATCGACGTCGAGGTCCAGGCCGACGCGGTGCTTGTCAGCCCATTCCTGCGCGTGCGAACGAATCGCCGCGGTGAGGCCGTGGCTGTCGATCGTCGGCGGGCGCAGGTCGCTGCACAGCCGGCGCAGGTCGCTGACGATGGTGCGGATGTCTTCGCGCAGTTCTGCCAGCTCGGCGCGCTGCTGGACGTCGGCGGTGTGGCCCTCGAGGTCTTCGAGCCGGTAGTTGAAGCTGAGCAGGTCCTGGATCATCGAGTCATGCAGTTCACGAGCCAGCGCTTTGCGCTCCTGCTCGCGTTCGGTCATCAGGCGGCGCTGCGCGGCCTGCAGAGCGACGTTGAGCCGATCGAGCGCGTCGACCTGATTGCGCATCCGCACAAGCAGTTGCTGGTTGAGCGAACCCTGTACCTGCAGATCTTCCTGAAGCGCCGTCTGCTTGCGTCGCAGGTCTTCAGCCTGTTGCTGCAACTGGTGATAGCTCTCGAGCGCCCAGATCACGGGCGTCACCTGCTCATGTTGCGCGGCGCCGACGATGCGTTCGACGATTTCGCGCGGCGTGGCCTCGCTGGTCGGTTGATCAGCGACAAGCCGCCCTTCGTAGAGCACGAGGATGCGGTGGGTCACCTCGAACAGGTGCTTGAGGTTGTCGCTGGCGATGAGGAAGGCAATGCCCTGCGCCGACAGGCGTCGGATCAGCGTGAGGCAGCGCTCCTGGCGTTGGAAGCTGAGCGCGGCCAGCGCCTCGTCGAGCAGGATGACGCGAGCCGGCTGGCAGAAGGCCCTGGCCAACGCCACGATCTGACGCTGTTCGTCCGAAAGGCCATCGAGCCGCGCGTAGAGCAGATCCGCTGGAGTATCGAGCTCGGCCAGCAACTCGCGAGCGCGACGCGCCTGACAGGCCAGATCCGGGAACCCGATTTGCGCGCGCCAGCTGCGATCGCGTCCAAGGAAGATGTTCTGGGTGACGTCGATCTGATCGGACAAGACGGGACGCTGATGAACGAGCTCGATGCCATACCGCCGCGACGCCGGCGGCCCCGCGAAGCGCAGACGCTGGTCGCCCAGCCAGATCTCACCCGTCTGCGGCGGATACGTTCCGGCGACGACGTGCAGCAGGGTCGATTTGCCCGAGGCACGCCGACCGACGACGCCGACCACCTCGCCCGGCTGCACCTCGAAGCTGACGTTCTCGAGGGCCCAGAGGCGCCCGAAACGTTTCGAGAGGTTAAGTGCGCGGAGCACAGGTTCGCTCATGTCCACTTCCTATCGGATACCCTGTCAGCGAAGAGCTTTGCCACGAATTGGACACATTGAAACGAACCGGCACCCAGTTGACTCGGACAACTCACCTGGCCACCCGGGCCCATCCTTTTCAAGTCGTGTCATTCGTGGCAACAACCCTTACTCGCCGGCGGCAATGCGACGGCGACGCGCCAGGACGTCGAGCGTGACGGCGCCGAGCAACACAGCCCCGGTGACCATGAACTTGACCGGCGCCGCCACGACGAGCAGATCCATGCCGTTCGAGATCGAGCCGACGACCAAAGCGCCGAGGACAGCCGACCACACGCTGCCGCGGCCGCCGAAGACACTCACACCCCCGATGACGGCGGCCGCGATGGCGTTCAACAACACGTCGCCGCTGCCTGAGGCCTGGTGAACGGCCAGCAAACGCGAGGCCGCCAGGATGCCGCCGAAGGCCGCCAGCATCGACGCCAGGCCGAAGACCGTGATGCGGATCAGGTCGACGTCGAGGCCTGCCTGCCGGGCCGCCTCAGGGTTCCCGCCGACGACGGCGATGCTGCGCCCGAAGACCGTCCGCCGCGTGATGAAGTCGAACACGACCACCACGCCGATGAACAACACGAGCGCCGACGGCAACCCGCGGTCCGCATTGAGGATCACGATGGCGCCGAGCCCGGCGACGGCGATCACGACCACCTGCACGATCACCGCCCGTAACGAACGCGCGGCAAGGCCGGCGCTCAAGCGCTGGCGACGTTCCCACCCCAACCCGATCGCGTACACGCTGACGAACACGCCGCCAATCACCCAACTCAGCGCCTCACCGCCGGGCACATCGCGTTTGAAGAACGTGCCGGCCAGGCTGAGGATGAACGGATCACGCAGGTTGACGGTGCCGGTATTGCCAAGGACGTACAGCAAAGCTCCCTGCCAGGCCAACTGCCCTGCCAACGTGACGATGAACGATGGGATCCGCAGTTTGGTGATCCAGCTGCCCTGAACGAGCCCGATCGCCAGCCCGGTCCCGACACCGGCCATCACCGCGATCGTGCCGGGGACGCCGGCCTTGACGTTGAGGACGGCCATGACGACGGCGGCCAGGCCGCTGACCACGCCGACCGAGAGGTCGATTTCGCCCAGCAACAACACGAGCACGAGACCAACCGCGATCGTGCCCATGGCCGCGATCTGCAGCATCAGGTTGGTCAGGTTGAGCGGGCTGAGGAAGTTGGGATTGACGAGTTGAAGGACCAGCCAGACCAACGCGAGGCCGACAACGGTCGGCACGTAGGCGAAGTCAGGGCGGTTGATGCGCGCCCACGCCTGGCCGAGCACACGCGGCAGATGGCTGGCGCCGGCGGTGGTCATGGAGCGCCCTCCCCGAGGTCGATGCCGGTCTCACTGCAGGCGGCCGCGACCTCGCCGACGCAGACCTCGCTCGGGTCCCAGAACTTGTCGGCGAAGATCGTGGCGCGCAGGTTATCACGGGTGACGCTGACGGGTTGAAGCAGGATCGCGGGCACTTTGATGCGCCCGTTGTCGACGTGGCTGTTGAAGAGCCCCTCGTCCGGCTTGCCGCCCTGCCAGAGCACGTAGGCCAGGTCAGCGGCGGCGGTGGCTTCGCGGTGGATCGCCTTATAGACGGTCATGTACTGCTCGCCGACGAGGATGCGTTGGATGGCCGCCAGCTCGGCGTCCTGGCCGGTCACGGGCGGCAGTGGCTCGAGGCCCGCGGCTTTCATCGCCGCGATCGCGCCGCCGGCCATGCCATCGTTGGCGACGTAGACGCCGTCGACGCGATTGCCGAGGGCAGTGAGCGCCTGGGCCATGAACTCCTGGGCCTTGTCAGGACTCCAGTCGGGCACGTCGAAACTCTGCGCGATCGTCACACGGCTGCCCAGCACGGCCATCGCCCCCAAACGATACTGGGTCGTGTTGCTGTCGAGCGGCGAGCCGTTCAACATCACGATGCGCGGGTCTTTCACATCCTTGAGCGCGTCGAGCAGCGCTTCGGCCTGCAACCGCCCGACCATGACGTTATCGAACGACACGTAGTAATCGACGGCCGACGAGTCGGTGATCAATCGATCGTACGCGATCACGGGAACGCCGCGTGACTGGGCCAGCTCGGCGATGGCCGTGGCCGAGCTGGAGTCGACCGGATCGAGGACGAGCACCTTCGCGCCGTTGGTCAGCGCCGCTTCGGCCTGCTGCTGCTGCGCCGCGGCATCCTGGGTGGCGTTGCTGTAGATGAGGTCACGGTCGACGTTGAAGCCGCGAGCGGCAAGCTGCGCGCGAAAGATCGGCAGGTCGTGCGACTCGTAACGCGTCGTCTTCGTCTCGGGCAACAGCAACGCGATCTTGCCCTGCGTCGACGCCGGCGTCGGCGGGACACAGCCGACCAGCACGAACACGAGGATCGAGCAGAGGACCAGTCGAATAGGCATGGTGGCTTGGGTAGATAATACTCGAGTGGCGAGGAGCGTAGAGCGAAGAGCGAACGCTACCGCGATCTCGCGCTCGAACTTGCGCGGCAGCGTTCGCTCCTCGCTCTACGCTCCTCGCTCTTCCGTCATTTTCCTACCCGATTAGCCCACTCCGCATTAGGGGAAATCCCCCTAGGGGGCATCCCCCAATGACCTGAAGGGGTGGGTTCTGTTACATAGAAAGGGTCACGGTATGGCTGCCATTCGAATTGTTCTCGCCGACGACCACGCGGTCGTGAGGGCGGGTCTGAGGAACGCCCTGACCGGCCGGCCCGAGCTCGAGGTTGTTGCCGAGGTCGGCAACGGGCCGGATCTTGTCGCGGCAGTGGCCGAGTGGCAGCCGGATTTGATCGTCATCGACGTGGCGATGCCGGAGTTCGAGCCCGTCGAGGCGGTCCGCACCTTCAAAACACAGTACCCGACGATGAAGATCCTGGTGGTCAGCGCCTACGCCGACGAGGCCTACCTGGTAGGTCTGTTGGGCGCGGGCGTGGACGGTTACCACCTGAAGGATCAGCCGCTGGCGGACCTGCAGCTGGCGGTGGCGCGCGTTGTGGCAGGCGAGCGCTGGATCCCGGCGCAACTGGTCGATCGGCTGGTGCACCGTCAGCCCGCCCCGCCGCGAGCGACGCCGGTGCTCACGCGACGGCAGCGTGAGTTGCTGCGGCTGCTGATGCAGGGCTTCGACAACCGCAAGATCGCGCAGGCGATGGACCTGAGCGTCAAGACGGTCGAGAACCACCTGACCAGCCTGTATCGATCGCTGGCGGTCGAGAGCCGGCTCGAGGCCACGAACTTCGCGATGCGCTATCCGGATGTGCTGCGCGATCCGGAGCCGGTGAGCCAGGTGCCCGAAGTCAGGCCGGCCGGGCAGCTGAACGTGCTGCTCGTCGACGACAACCCGCGCTACCGCGAGCAGATGGCGCGGCTGATCGGCAAGACTCATCCATCGTCGCATGTGGTTGAAGCCGGCGACATCGCCGACGCGCTGGTCGCGGCCGAGCGGACCCATCCGCATCTGGCATTCATCGACGTAGTGCTGCGCGATGAAGACGGCATCCAATGCACGCGGCGCCTGAAGGCGATTTCGCCGGAGACGCGCGTCGTGCTGATCAGCGCTTACCCGGATCGGGAGTTCCGACGGCTCGGTTTCAATGCCGGCGCCGTGGCCTATCTCGACAAAAAAGACCTTGACGTGGCGGCGCTGCGGCAGGTCATCCAAGACACTTTGGGCTCGTTGAGCGATCCGAGCCACTAGATCTGACGAAGGGAGGTGATGCGCGCGAGAAAAACCGGACCATCGCATCCACCTCGTTCGAACCGCATGATCTAAAGGAGAGAAAGATGAGTCGCACATTCAATCGGTTTGCTATGGGTGCCCTGTCCCTCGTGGCCAGCGCTTCCCTTCTGATGACCGCCTGCACGCCGGCAGCCGCCCCCACCGCCGCGCCTTCAGGTTCTGGCGAGACGGGCGAGAAGCTCGCGGTCGGCATCGTGCTTCCGACCAAGGACGAGCCCCGCTGGGTACAGGACGAGACCCGCTTCAAGGACGCGCTGACCAAGGCCGGCTACGACGTCGAGATCCTGTTCAGCCAGGGCGACTCCGCGAAGGAGAAGGCCAACGTCGAAGCTCTGATCACCAAGGGCATCAAGGTCCTCATCATCTGCCCGCAGGACGGCGCTGCCGCCGCTGCCGCCGCTGAGGCCGCCCGCGCCGCCGGCATCAAGGTCGTGTCGTATGACCGCCTGATCACCGACACCGACGCCGTCGACTACTACGTGACGTTCGACAGCGTGGCAGTGGGCGCCGCCCAGGCCCAGTACCTGGTCAACAAGACCACGGGCACCGGCAACCCGCTCTTCCTTTACGCTGGCGCGGCGACCGACAACAACGCCTTCCTGTTCTTCCAGGGCGCGTGGTCGGTGCTGCAGCCCAAGATCGCTGACGGCACGTACGTGATCAAGAACTCGAGCGAAGCCGTGGCCCTGCAGGGCAAGGCCGAGCTGAGCCGCGATGAGATGAGCACGATCATCGGCCAGGTCACGACGAACTGGGACTTCAACACGGCCAAGGGCCTGGCTGAAGCCAACCTGACCGCCACAGCCGCCGCCGACAAGGGCAACGTCTTCATCCTCGCGCCGAACGACGGCACGGCCCGCGCCATCGCCGACGCCTTCGCCGCCGACAAGGACGTCGCGTCCTACGTCGTCACCGGCCAGGACGCCGAGAAGGCTTCAGTGCAGTACATCATCGACGGCAAGCAGTCGATGACGGTCTTCAAGGACGTCCGCACGCTCGTGGCCGACGCCATTACCATGGCCGTGGCCCTGCTGAAGGACGAGAAGCCCGCGACGACCGGCTCGTACAACAACGGCAAGATCGACGTCCCTGCCAAGCAGTCCGAGGTCATCTCGGTCGACAAGGACAACGTCAAGGCCGCGTTGATCGACTCCGGCTACTACCAGGCTTCCGACTTCACCGGTTTGCCGTAAACTAACCACTGTCTGAAACAGGCGGGGCGAAGGAATACCTTCGCCCCGCCTGCCCCCGCTTCGCGTTCAGGGAGCCACCCGCCTATGAAACCCCCGATCCTTGAGATGCGCAACATCACCAAGGAATTTCCGGGCGTCAAAGCCCTGAACAACGTCAGCTTCAAGGTCGCCGAGGGCGAGATCCACTGCCTCGTCGGCGAGAACGGCGCCGGCAAGTCGACGCTGATGAAGGTGCTCAGCGGCGTCTACCCGCACGGCTCATATTCGGGCGAGATCCTTTTCGCCGGGGTGCCTCAACGCTTCTCGGGCATCGCCGACAGCGAGCGCGCCGGCATCGCCATCATTTATCAAGAACTGGCGCTCGTGCCCGACCTGACGGTCTACGAGAACATCTTCCTGGGCCATGAAGTCCGCAACGGCTTGCTCGTCGACTGGAATGAGACGATCAAACAGTCGGTCGAGATGCTCAAGAAGGTGCGTCTGAACGTCAACCCGGCGGCCACGATCCGCGAGCTCGGCGTCGGCAAGCAGCAGCTTGTCGAGATCGCCAAGGCGCTGAGCAAGGACGTCAAGCTCCTGATCCTCGATGAGCCGACCGCGGCGCTCAACGAGGACGACAGCGCCAACCTGCTCGACCTGTTGCGCGATCTGCGCACCCACGGCGTGACCTGCATCATGATCTCGCACAAGCTCAAAGAGGTCATGGCCATCGCCGACACCATCACGGTGCTGCGCGACGGGCAGACGATTTGCACGCTCGACAAGGAAGGCGACAGCGTCACCGAGGGCATGCTGATCAAGCACATGGTCGGCCGCGAGATCGACAACGTCTACCCGGCCCGCGAGGCTCACGCATTCGGCGAGACGGTGCTCGAACTGCGCGACTGGAACGCCATCGAGTCGGGCAGTGGCCGCCGCATCCTGCGCGACGTGAACCTCAACGTGCGCAAGGGCGAGATCGTCGGGCTCGCCGGCCTGATGGGCTCCGGCCGTACTGAACTCGCGCTGAGCGTCTTCGGAAACCCGGATGGCTACCGGCTGAATGGCGAGCTTTACCTCAACGGATCGCGCCGCGATCTGCGCACGCCGGAGGACGCCATCCGCGCCGGCATCGCCTACGTCACCGAAGACCGCAAGGGAGACGGCCTGATCCTGATCCAGGACGTCAAGCAGAACATCAGCCTGGCCAACCTGCGCGCGCTCGCCGAGCGCGGCGTGGTCGACGCCAACCGCGAAATCCAGGTTGCCAACGGCTATCGCTCATCGCTGAACATCAAAACGCCGAGCGTCGAGCAGACCGTGGGCAACCTGAGCGGCGGCAACCAGCAGAAAGTATCGCTGGGCAAGTGGCTGTTCGTCAGCCCGAGCCTGCTGATCCTTGACGAACCGACGCGCGGCATCGACGTCGGCGCGAAGTACGAGATCTACACGATCATGAATCAGCTCGTTCAGCAAGGCCTGAGCATCCTCATGATCTCGTCTGAATTGCCCGAGATCCTGGGCATGAGCGATCGCATTTATATCGTCGCCTCTGGACGGATCGCCGGCGAAATGCCGATCGGCGAGGCGACGCAAGAAAAGATCATGCACCTGGCCACGAACTAGGGGGAGCCGAAGATGTCATTTACCCAGAGCCTTGGCAAAGTCCTGCGCCAAAACATCCGCGACTACGGGATGTTGATCGCCCTGTTCGTGATCATGGTCATGTTCGGGGTGTTGACCAACGGCGTGTTCCTGTCGTCGCGCAACATCAGCAACCTGTTCAACCAGACCGGGTACATCGCAGTGCTCGCGGTCGGCATGACACTCGTTATCGTCATCCGGCAGATCGACCTCTCGGTCGGCTTCCTGGCGGGTTTCATCGGCGCGCTGGCGGCGATCGCCCTGACCGCCTGGTCGTTGCCGGTCTACGTCGCGATTCCGTTGGTGCTCGTCCTCGGCGCGTTTGGCGGCCTGATCACGGGCTTCCTGGTCGCACGGATGAAAATCCCGGCCTTCGTCGCCTCGCTGGCCGGCTGGCTGATCTATCGCGGCGCCCTGCTGCTCGCCACCGAAGGCACCGGCACGATCATTGTGCCCGATCCGATCTTCAACGCGATCGGCAACGGGTACATCCCGGACATCGTGCAGGGCGCTGGCGTGCATGTGCTGACCCTGGTCATCGGCCTTGTGGCGATCGTGCTCTACATCGCCAGTGAGTTCAACAACCGGCGCAAGAAGCAGTCGTACGACTTCGAGGTGCTGCCCTCCCAGATATTCATGGTCAAGCTGGTGGTGGTCTCGCTGATTCTGGCTGGCGTCACCTGGGTCATGGCCGGCTACAACGGGTTGTCGTGGACGGTGGTCGTCGTCCTGATCATCGTCGGCCTGTACCACTTCATCACCTCCGAGACCGTGCTCGGCCGGCACATCTACGCCGTGGGCGGCAACCCGGAGGCGGCCGAGCTCAGCGGCATCAGCTTCAGCCGGATCACGTATGTGGTGTTCGGCTCAATGGGCATGCTCGCGGCGCTCTCGGGGATCCTCTTCACCTCGCGGCTGCAATCGGCGACGACCACGGCCGGCAATCTGTTCGAGCTCGACGCGATCGCGGCGGCCTATGTCGGCGGCGTGTCGGCGGCGGGCGGCGTCGGCAAGGTGACCGGCTCGCTCATCGGCGCTCTGGTGATGGGTTCTTTGATCTCGGGCATGAACCTGATGGGAACCGGCATCGCCTACCAGTACATCCTGCGTGGCGCTGTCCTGGTCGCGGCCGTGATCTTCGACGTGGCGACGCGGAATTCGGGGAAGTAAGGGTCGACGGCGGACCGCCGACCGCAGTTCGACGAATGACGAAGGACGAAGGACGAAGGTTGTCTCACTCAACCTTCGTCCTTCGTCATTCGTCAGAGATCAGACGCCTTCTGCAGTCCGCCGCTGGCTAACGCGCCATGTTGGTGCGGCGCTTGCGGGGCGGCGGCGGGGCGTCTTGCGGACCGAGCTGAGTGGGGTTCGCCAGGATGCCCCAGACCAGGGACATGAGGGCGTATGCGAGCAGGCTGACGAGCACGGTCAGGGCCAGGCTGGTGACCTCGACGGACACCGGGCCGATCTGACGCAGAGGCTCGGACAGCTTGAACGGGCCATAACCGGGCACGGGCCACTCGTTCACCGGGCGCGGAAACGTGTAAGTGCCGAGCTGAAGCTCGAGCGTGGGGACGCCGGCAGCGCCAAACGGCGCCGGCAGAAAAACCTTCTCCCGATTGGCGGCGTTGATGACCTTGATCCCACTGCTGACGGCGAAATAGCTACCGACCGTCAGGGCGACCAGGATCACGAGGCCCACGCCGCGCCAGATCGGGTTGAGTCCTTTGTTGTTGGGTTTCTCAGGAACCTTATAAGTGCGCATCACACCCTCCGCGAACGTGCGCGGCCCGGGGAACGGGCTGCGTATGGCGGGCCATACCCTGCGACGTTGACGCCGCGTGGCCCGTGCCCCCAGGGTTTGCACTTAGCGTGCCAGAAGGACGATCGCCTGAAGCTCGACAGTGTCCTGGGCCGGGCCGTTGGCGTTGGTATCGGCCGACGTGGCGGCAACTCGAGCCCCAGTGGCGGGGTCGTACAGGCCGATTTCGAGGAGATAGGAGCCTGGAGAAAGCGTGGCCGGCAGCGCGATCCGATGCGTGTCGACGATGACTTCAGGCGGCAGCCAGCCGGTCGTCTGTCGCAGCCCTTCCACCGGAACCGAATCCGATTGCGCGGCCGGGAGGCCGTCGGCGCCGATCAGATGAACGAAGACCTTCAGTGACCGTGCTGTGACGTCTCGAGAAAGCCAGATGAGATCCACGGTGAGCGCCCCGCCCGGCGCGAGGTCGCCTGACAGGCGATATCCCAGGAGATCGGCGGCCTCGGCGAAGCTGAACCTGGCGGGCGTGATGTCGTCGGGCACATCGTAATAGCGGGTCGGGATGCCGATATCGATGCTGCCGAGCAAGACATCGGGGCCGCTGCCCGTCAGAAGCAGATCGGCGGGGCCGGCGACCGCATCGGGTGAGATGACGATCGGGGTCGTCAAGGCGAACAGATCATCGGCGCGCCAGTCGGCGAGGCCAAGGCCATCGGTCGTCAGCCGTGCCGGGCCGAGATCGTAGTCGCCGTTCAAGGAGTCGCGCAACACGAGTCGCGGCTCGACGGCCGGGCCCGACAAGCGCGCCTGCCAATACAGATCGACGAGCACGACATCGCCCGATTGCGCTTCGATGGGCAGGCGCGCCACGCCGACTGCCGCGAACGGTCCCGCTGCCTGGGAGTGCCAGGTCACGTCTGGCAGGTCAGCCGGGGCTGCCCTGTGTGAGGCGCGCGTCACCTGCACGTTACCGAGCGGCACGTATGCCTGTTCAGGCCCGCCATCCACGCGGCCCGTGAACGTGGCATGGTTGGCATCGGCGCCGTAAGCCGTCACCATCAGGCGATACGTGCCGGGCGCCGTCGCGGGGTCAACGACGACTGAGAGGTTGTCGATCGCGTAGTCTCCGGCGAACCAACGCCGCGTCGGCCAGCCGCCGGGATGCTGCACGTCGACGTGTCCGACCGGCCGATCAAACGCGTCCCACAGTTGAAAGCTGTAGCTGAGATCGTGATCCAGCGGTGACGACGTGAGCGCCCAGTAGGCTGTCAAAGCGAGCGGCTCGTCCGCGGCGAAGGTGGGCGTCAGGTCGAGGCCCAACAACGCGAGTTCGCCGCCGAAGACGACACGCAGCGGCCTTGCGACGCCCGAGATGGTAGAGCCATCGAAGCGCGACTGTGAGAACGGGCTGGGCGTGAAGGCCAGCGCCACGCGACTTACGCACAACACGAGCCCGATCGCGAGCATGACCTGCGGGCCGGGCACGCCCGCCGGCCGCGACGACTGTGACCGCGGCGTGATCGACCTGCGCCGATAGAGCCCGATCGCCAACGCCAGCGCGACCATGAGGGCCAGACCCGAAACGACGCTGACGATCTGTCGAAGCGACGTGAACCCCAACCAGACGGCGACCTGGTGCCGCCCAGCCGGGACGTCGACCGTGACGAAGCCCGATCCCGTCGCTGCCGTCACGCGAGTCGGCGCGCCATCGATCGTTGCCTGCCAGCCAGGCCATTCGAACCACCGGAAGACCAGGGGCGATGCCGCCGCCAGATCTACGTCCACCACGGCGGCCAGGCGGTCCTGTGTGACCGATGTGACGAGCGCGTTCTCTGGAAGAGCGGTTCGATCGAGTCGCTCGGCGGTGCCGACGTAGACGGCCTGCGCCCATGTTGGATCCGGCTCCGGCAACACGGCGCCGACCGGCAGGAACTCTCCGTTCGAGGTAAGGCCGACGGTGCTGAGGCGGGTCTCGGCGTCGTACAGATCGGCGATGACGGGCCGAGCCGGAAGCGTAGGGTCGGCCTTCGAAAACGTCCATGGCCAGGCCAGCCCGACGATCACGGCCAGAAGCAGGATCGGCAGGCCCTGTCGAAACGCGTTCGGCCATGGCAAGTCGTCGAACTGCTCCTGCAACCAGACCATGCCGCGGGCGCCGAACGGCGCCAGGAAGAGCGTCGCCGGCCCGAGCCAGCGGTACGGGAACTGGATCAACTGTGCCATGGGGAGCACTTCCCACACGGCCTGTGAAGACCTGAGCGTCATGGCCAGGCAGGCCATGCCCAGCGCGAGCAGCAGCATGGCTCGGCCATCTCGTCCCTGAGCGTCAGATGTCGCGCGACGCGTGGCCAGCCCGGGGACCAATGACAGAAGGCCGAGAACCGCGCAGGCAAGAGTGCCCCGGCCGATGGCGGTGGGCATAGGGGTCAGCACGCGGTGAGGGTCGTACGTGAACGGACCCGCCAGGAGAGTCTCAAGGCTGAGGAAGTTGCCGCGGAAGTCATAGCCGGCCGGCCCGGTGATGGCGCTCAGTTGCACGGCAGAGGTCTCGAGGATCGCCGGCACCCAGAAGAAGGAAGAGGCCGCGAGACCGAGCAGGCCGAATGCCACAGCCCAGGCGACGCGAGCGCCGAGGCCGTTGCGAGGATCCTGACGCAGCGCTGCGACAACTTCGCCGACGGCGAGGATGGCGAGCAACGCAAAGCCAAGCAGGGCCGTCAGGTTGTGGGTGAGCATGAGGCCGGCCGCGCCGATGCAGATCGTGAGGCGAGCGCGCAGCGTGCCGTGCTGAATGGCTTCGGTGATGGCCCAGGCCAGCCAGGGCAGCCAGGCGAGGCCGAGCGCTTCGGGTCCGGCGCCACGGGAGTACACGTTGAAGAGCGTATAGGGCGCGGCCGTCCACAGCACGGCGGCCGGAAGACGGGCCCTGTCGCCATACAAGGCGCCGGCCCAGGCGGCAGCGCCGAGCGCTCCGGCCACCAGGCTGATCGCCAGCGTGAGCTGAAACGCATAGCTGAGGCCGATGCCAGTCGCGCTCATCGCGGCGGTCAGGTAGTACGTCAATGGCGCATAGTAATTGAGGAGCGGCGCGCCGAAGCCGTAAGCCAGTTCCGGGAAGTAACGCGGGAACCCATCGCCGCTGGCGAGCGCGCGCTCGACGAGCAGGGTCCGCAGGATGTGGTTGCGACCATCGGCAGTGAACGGCAGTGGGGTAAGCGCCAGAGGGATCACCAGGGCGCTGATGAACACGACGAACGCCAGAGCGTTCCAGCGATCGCGGGGCCTCACGGGGGTCGTCAGGGACATCGTGGCGTCCCGCTGCGATCGAAGCCCGTCGGGTGCCGACGGCAGGGCTGTGAGGTCGGCATCGTCTTGCAGGTGCCAGAACCTACGCGGTCACCGGACCGACTCTGCCGGGTCGGGATAGACGCGCCAGCCGAGGACATCGACCTCATTGAGATGCAGCTTGCCTGGCGGCAGGTCGGCCACCAGGATGGAGGCCTCGGTCAGCAGCTGGCCTTCAGCGGTCTGCAGGACGGCCTCGGCCGTGACAAGCCGCCCGCGGTCTTTCACCAACCGCCCGATGGCCTTGAGCGGCACACCCTGCGGCACGGGCTGGCGATAGCGCAGCTCCATCTTGGCCGTCATCCCGAACCGATCGGGCGCGTTGATCATCATCGACCGACAACCCACCTCGTCAAGGATCGCGGCGCAGATGCCGCCATGCACCACACCGGGGAACCCTTGATGGGAGGGCGCCACGATGAAATCCGACCAGACCGTGTCCTTCCCGTCATCATAGAAATGCAGGCAAAGGCCTGCCGGATTCTCCAGACCGCAGACGAAACACATGCGGGAATTGGGCTGCTTGATGGTCATGGAGATCAACTATACCGCAGCGCTACGAGGTATTCGCCGCTATCCACGCTGGGAAGGCAGGCAACAGCCGCCATCATGGACAGTAACACATGACTTCAGAGTACAAACGACCTCGACGGTTGAACGTCGCGGCCTCGTCGGGGTATGAACAGAAGCCGAAAACCTTTGGCCATCCGCCGAGGAAGTGGACAATATCGTGACCTGGATCGCCGACCTGCTGGCTGAGGTGTCTTTCTCGCGACCAACCTGCCCCACATCCGCATTCTGGTCCGTGTCGCCTAATCGGTGCCGGAGATCCGATCCCCTTTCGGGGGCACCTGGCAGCAGACTCATCGATCCTCGAGCGGCGGGACACAAGCTGGATCCGACCGAGTCGGGATCCACGCCATGCTGTCCGACATGCGGGGAGCTGGTGCGTCGAACGGCCAAGACCGGAGCCAATGCCGGCGCTCACTTCTGGGGTGGCTCACTATCCATGCTGCCGCGGCATCGTCAACGTATGGGGCTCGACGCCTCTGCCGACCCAAGCCGCTCGGCCAACGTTCGGGCATCGATGTCACCACCTGTACCTCAACCGCGCCTGTGATCACTGGGTCAACGATGTCATGCAGAGCAGCCCATTTCCAAGACGCTACTGACACGCGCGTCAAAAGAAACCAATGCGACGATGTCTCATCACGCGACACGTTTCTGAGCCGATCGTCCATCGCGCGCCAGACAAGCGTGGTCACAAGCAAATAGGGCATCTCACCAGCGTGCTCGACCAGGAGCAGTCCTTCGGCTTCCCGACAAGCCCAACCCTGGGATCGAACGTGCGGTCGTCGGCTAGACCGGGGTTGATCCGGCTGCAGCGCTCCTCGGAGAGGCTGTCGCCAGTGCGCCGAGCGTCGGTCCACTAAAATGGGCAGAATGATTCAGCCTGAGCACGATGGACATCCCTTCCAGTGAGAAGTAGCGTGCCGATCAAGCCTACTCCAGGCCAGCTGACGCCCAGCACGTTCGTCGGCCGCGAACGAGAACTGAATGAGATCGCCTCGCTCCTGGCCGATTCGCGCGTTCAACTCGTGACGGTGGTCGGCCCAGGCGGGATCGGCAAGACACGTCTGGCCCAGGAGGTCGCGTCCCGACAGACAGGCCGTTTCCAGACACGCGTGTATGTGGTGTCGCTCGGTACGATCGATTCGGCTGAGTTGATCCTTTCGTCGATCGGCGCGGCGCTTGGCCTTCCGCAGCTCGAGCCTGGCGTGCCCACAGCCCAGATCCATCGTGTTCTTCAACGTCAGTCGACGCTTCTCGTGCTAGACAATGCCGAACATGTGTTGGACGGGCTCGGATTCTTGCCAGAGTGGCTGAGCGTCTTGCCGAAACTCAAGGTGCTGGTCACGTCTCGCGAACGCCTCAATTGCCCAGGGGAGTGGCTGTTCGTTCTGGATGGCCTTACCTATCCCAGCTCACCGTCCGACCGCGACCTGGCGACCTACGACGCCATGCAGTTGTTCATCCAGCGCGCCAGGCAGGCGAATCGAGATTTTGAGTGGCAGGATCATGCCGACGCGGTTCGATCCATCTGCCGGCAGGTGGAAGGAATGCCCCTTGGCCTGGAGTTGGCGGCCAGCTGGTTGCACGTCATGTCGTGCGAACAGGTGGCCGCCCGAATGGCCAGTAACCTCGATTTCTTGACGGCACCTGATCGACGACAACCGGAGCGGCATCGCAGCCTTCGAGTCATCTTTCAGCAGACCTGGACCCTGTTATCGGTCGAGGAACAGGCCGTGCTTTGTGGCTTGAGCGTGTTCCATGGCGGCTGCGACCTGCAGGCGGCCGAAGACGTCGCCGGCGCCACGCCTGCCGTCCTGAGGCGGCTGATGGACCGGGCGCTGATCCGTCTGGAGGCGAGCGGACGTTATACGATCCACCAGCTCCTCCGACAGTATGTGAGCGAAAAACTGGCGGATGCACAACAGACCCTGCCAACGCTCCAGCGCTACCTGAAGCACTTCCTCAAGGTCGCTGAAGACGGAGCGGCCCACATCTACGGTCGAGTCCAGAAGGCCTGGTTTGACCGCTTGAACCAGGATGTCGACAACCTCCGTGCCGTACTCGCCTTGTGCCTGGAACAGGCTGAGCTCGACTCAGGCCTGCGCCTCGCGATCGCCTTACGCTGGTTCTGGGAAACGCGTGGTTATCTGAGCGAGGGGTTTTCCTGGTTCAAAAAGCTGTTGGAGCATCCCGCCCACGACCGGCACACGCGTGTCCGGGCCCAAGCCTTGCATCACGCCGGTGAGCTTGCGGGCCAATTAGCGCTCGAGGGCCAGGCTGCCGCCTGGATCGATGAGGCTCGCCGACTCTCCCGTGAGAACGGCGACACGGTGACCCTGGCGTGGTCACTGTGCGGCGCGTACTTTTCCGAGCCGGATGTGGAACAAGCCATGGCCCACCTCGAGGAAAGCCTGGCGCTCTTCCAAACGCTGGAGATCCCCCTCGGCCTCAGTCACTGTCGACGCCGGCTGGCGGGTGGTGCCATGAGCCAGGGTCGCCACCGCTATGCGCTCAACTTACTCGCGCAGGCGCTGAGTCAAGATCGTCAGGCGGGCGACGACCTGGCCGTAGCATGGGACCTTTGCTTTCGCGGTGCGGCCTTGTGGTCAGAGCACCATCGGCCGGGCGACGTCATTCCGCTCTTTCGCGAAAGCATGGCGCTGTTTGCATCCCTGGGCGATAGACGCGGGCGGACTCATCCGCTTGTCCTGCTCGCAGACGTGGAGCGAGCCCAGAACCAGCGAAGTCGCGCCTTTGCTCATTATCAGGAACTCCTGATGGCGCAGCGTTCGCTCGGCGTTCACGATCATTTGACGCTGATGGCGCTCGTCGGGATCGGCAGGCTCTCCTTAGAGCGAGACGAACCCGAGCGCGGCGTCCGTCTTCTAGGGGCTGTTCAGGCTGCGTTCGACTCCGGTCAGTATCGCACTCGTCTCTTGCTGCTCGAGGACACGTTCCACACGGCAGTCGATGTCGCCCGCGCTCGGCTGGAAGCCGGGACCTTCGAGCCCGCCTGGACCGCCGGGAGTAACGCCTCCCTCGATCTTGCCGTTGACGAGGCGCTGGCAGAAACCTGGATCGTCAGGGCCGCGACAGGGTCCGGACTCGCCGAGCCGCTGAGTCCTCGCGAAACGCAGCTCCTGGAGCTCGTGAGGGATGGCCTTTCCAATGCCGAGATCGCCAAGAAGCTGTTTCTGTCGATCGCGACGGTGAAGGTGCACACGCGCAACATCTACGGCAAACTCGGCGCCCATACCCGCGCTCAAGCCATTGTGCAGGCACAAAGACTGGGATTGCTATAGGTCTCTGTGCAGCGCCCTGCGCGGATCATTTCGTCTTCCCGCCCCGAAATACCACCCTGGGTGTATGCGCTCAGGTCACCAAACGTCTAAGCTATCCGCGTTGTCTCCTGGCACCCCCAGGGGCATCCCGTCAAAACCAGGGCGGTATCCCGCGGCCTGGGGCGCTGGCGCCCGCGCGGATCTTCTCAAGGAACACCAGCAGATGCGAAAACTGATTGTCGGTAATCTCACGACACTGGATGGCTACTACGAAGGCAAAGACCGCAATCTGAACGCTTTGTTCGACTATCTCCATCCCGACTATCAAGGCGACGAGCACTTCGACCATTACATGACGGAGCGCATGCGGGCATCCGACACCCTGATTCTGAGCGGCCGTACGTCGTACTTGGGCAACAAGGAGTATTGGACCAGCGTCCCGCATGACCCGGCGTCCACGACGATCCGGCGGGAATTCGCAAGCCGGATAGCGACCATCGATAAGGTCGTGATCTCCGACTCGCTTCAGCCCGAAGAGGTATCTCCCTGGCACAATACCCGGATTGTGAAACGGGCCGACACGTATGACGCGGTTCGAGCGCTGAAAGAACAGCCCGGTCGAGATATCTATCTGTATAGCGGTCGCCTGCTGTGGAACGATCTGCTGCGGCAGGGGCTGGTCGACGAACTCCATTTTGTGATCTTCCCGCTGATTGCTGGCGAAGGCACGCCGCTCTTCGAGGGCCGCCCACCGGTCGCACTCAAATTGCTCCATACGCGGACCTGGCAAGGCTGTGGCAACATCCTGGCCTGTTATCGACCGGAGGCCGCCTAAAAAGGTGGTTGGCGACGAACTCCGTGCACAACTCAGACGCATCGCGATGCTCAGCCCCGCGTACGGTGCACAAGACGCTGCTTTCCGGCATTGAAGAGCCCGCTGGTCCCCGTGCCGTAACGTTGAGAGAGATACCCTATAAGCGCTACATGATCGTCGCGTCCAGAGGCTCATTTCCTCGACTCTGTCACCCTTCTCAACCTATGGCTATGTCTCGCGCAGACGGAGCTTCAGACTTGATATCGAAGGCTCAATCACCAACCTCGCCGACCAGCATTTGCGACAAGCCGATGACTGGGAGTTGTATGCAACTCATCCGCGCCAGCGATACCGCAGCACGCATTCAAGGTCTCTTGCCCAGCTTACCCGCGTGGCGCTCTCCGCAACCGTCGTGAAACGAAACGGATGGTGAAGCCGGTTACTTCTGAAACAGTGTGTGTCAGGTCCGGTGCTCAACCACAGGGCCCCACCCCGCCGAGTGGCCGCGAAGCCTGATCCGCGATCATCGAATCGCCGATGCGCATCCTTCGATGTGATATGTGCGATCGCACTGTTGTGCTATCCTCAACCCGTGCTGGCCACGCTTGACCAACGCGCCGACGCCTTTCGCCGGAGCATCCGCGCGAATGTGACCTACTGGCGCAACTCCTTGCGGTCCACACCACCGGCCAACCCAGTCAGCGACCACGCCTGGCAGAGCGTCGTCCGCGCGATCCTGTACGCCTGCGAAGAACGGAGCACCCGGGTCGAAGCCGCGCAACTCGCGATCGGCCTGTTTGGCCACATGCAGCATCGCGGCGCCTGGCACGAGTGGAGTGCCGTGCTGCAGCGCGTCGCCGCCGCTTTGACCGAAGAGCCTGCCTTGCGCAGCCGTGTGCTCGGACAGGTCGGGCAATGCCTGTTCTTGGACGGACGACCCGAGCGAGCAGCTGAGGTCCTTGAGGAAGCCGAGCACGTGGCCCTCGCCGTCGGTGACCAGGAGCTCATTGTTCGCAACCGCGTCAGCCTGGCCGAGAGCCTTCGTCTTCTGCGTCGAACGGAACCAGCCGAGCGGACCGGACGGCTGGCGCTGGAAGGCCTCGCGCAACTGGAGGACACGCCCCAGTTCCGATTGGTCAAGATGGCCGTGCTCACCACGCTGGGAATGGTCTTGGGGTTTACGGGCCGGCCCGAAGAGGGTTTGCCATGTTTGCGTCAGGCCGCGCAGCTCGCGGAGACGGATCATCGACTCCTCGAAGCCAGCCGGATTTCGATCAACATGGCCCACGTGCTATGGACGGCGGGTCGCCTGGCTGAGGCGCTTTCGGCTCTAGACCAGGCGCTGGTCTCTCTCGCATCGCTTCCAGATGCCACGTCTGATCGGACGACGATCAGCCTGACGAAAGGAGCCATTTACCTGGGGCTTGGCCAACTTCAAGATGCCGAATCGACTCTTCATGCGATTGACGTGGACGCGCTTCGCCGGCACGGCTTTCGATCCCAGGTTGCCGTGGCCGCCCACAATCTGGGCAACGTTTACCGGCACATGGGCCGGCTGCCTGAAGCCGAGGCTAAACTGATCGAAGCGCTGGCGCTCCATCGTGAACTCGACGATGAGGTGGAAGTGGCCAGCGTCCTCATCACACTCGGCGAACTCCTCGAGGTGCAAGGGAAGCGTGGCCAGGCCGAGCCGATGTGGCGGGAAGCGGTCGACATAGCCGAGAGGTACCCGGCCGACACCTGGGCGCAGCAGTATGTGGCGACCGGGCGGAAGTATCTGGCGGGCTAGGCCCGCGGCCTCGACCGCAGGAGCAGGCGACGAGCGATCCGTTCTTACTTGGCGCTTCCGACTTACCACCTGAACTCCTCTCACCGACTCGACACGCCGTGGCCCTCCGTCGTCACGACACGAGCATCTTCACCGTTTGCTGATCATGGATGACTGACTGGGATTTCGGACAACCGGAGGTAGGGCTCGCCTCTTCAGGTGCTCGTCCACTGCGCCGACGCCGCTACGTATGGCCACGTCTACCGCAAACGCCGTGGATTGGCGCTCATGTGATTGCCTTACAATCGACTCCACATGACCCTCTACAGCGCATCCTTTTGTGGCGTCCCCTTGACCACCGGCGACGTCATCTGCACCACCGACGGTGAAGAAGACAGCCTGCTCGGCCAATTCTGGCGGATGATGGGCAGGCTGGCGCCCGGTGACGTTGACCACTGCATCATGTACATCGGTCCGGACGGGCGCTGTATCGAATCCGGACCCAAAGGTGTGATCGTCTTCGCGATGCCCGCTGAAGTCTGGGATGCCGCCGCCCTGTTCTATGAACGCTGGATGTTGGACTGCTTCTACGGCGTGGCTTACCCATTGGCGGGTCGGGGAATACCCACGGATGACGAACACCGCATCCGCGAGAACGTCGCTAACTTCTGCCTGGAGCAGGCGACCTTCAGCAAGCCCTATAACCTCAACTTCTTCGATCCGGACACCGATGGGGCCTATTACTGCAGCCAGTTGATTTACAAAGCCTATCGAGCGGAAGGGATCAATCTGAACACCAATCAGGGGACTCCTGATGGTTTGCTCGCTCGCATCGTATTCCCGCAAGAGTTGTGGAATGCTTGCGTCCACACCAAGTTTGAACCTACGGGGACAATCGGCGCCTCGTAAACGCGCGAATCAACCGCCACAGCACCCCCCAACACTGCACAACACCTGGGCTTAGACAATTCGAATAACACAATCAGTTGGTGCTCCAGGCCAAACCCACCCTGCTGGATCGACACCTGGCCGATGCGATCGGTCACATCGTCGCTGTCATCATCGAGAGTCAAGTCGCCCTCGCGTGGCGCATTTCGACGGCTTCATATCGGCCAGGGCCGTGCAACCTTCGCAGCACAGACCTGCCGATCACCATGACCGGCAGGTTTGTACCCGATCGCGTTGGGCTCCAGGCTCAGGTCGGGGCCTTCTTACGGTTTCACCAGGGTGACGAGAAGCTCGTCCAACGACTCGAACTGCTCGCCCGCCCCGCCCGTGCCCGTGCTGCCGGAGGCAATGGCGTCGTCAAGGGCTTGCTTGGACGGATAGAGTTCGCGCAGGACAAGTCGCGTCTTTCCATCCATTTCCTCAAAGGTTACTGTGCTGATGGGGCCATCGGCGCCCTCCTCGTTCGTCCAGACGATGCGCGACGGGGGCGTCACTTCGATGTACCTGCCGAAGAACGCCATGGGTTGCTCGGCGGCAGGGTGGCTGAACACGAAACGGTAAGTGCCGCCCGTGCGGACATCGGCCTCGCAGGAGACGAACGCTATGCCAAACGATTTCGGCGCCCACCACCGCTGGAGCAACTCAGGGTTGGACCAGGCCTCGAATACGATGTGCGCGGGGCCATTGAATGTGCGCGTGACGATGAGCTCACGCTCAGACGTTCGTTCGACCGTCGTGGGATTCTTCATGGGGTTAGGCTCACTTTCCTTTTCGTTTTCCATGGACTTTGTCCTGCCGTTTCAACTCCTCAACGATCTCGTCAAGTTCGTTGAAGCGTGCGTCCCAGAGCTGGCGGTACCACTCGATCCAGGCCGCCTCTTCCTCCAGCCGGCGCGGGCCGAGCTTGCACGTCCGCACCCGCCCGACCTTTTCCGTGATGACGAGCCCCGCCTGCTCCAAAACACCGACGTGTTTCTTCATGCCCGTGAGGGTCATATGGAACGCCTCGGCAAGGGCAGTAATCGAAGCGTCCGCCTTCCCCAGCCGCTCCAGAATCCCGCGTCGGGTGGCATCCGAAAGCGCAGCAAAAGAGGCATCCAGGTGGGCTCGTTGATACTGAACCATGTGGTTCAGTATAGACCAACGGAGAGGCATTTGTCAAGAGGAAGCGGGGCGTGGGCGGCGAACACCACAGCTCCGATTTCCGCGGCCCATCAATTGAAGAGGAGCCTACGGTAACGTCAAACGCCATGCTCAGCTGGAGACGGGTGCGGCTACATGCGTCGTGCCAGGGAGCGCCCTGCTCCACAACGTCTCAAATCCATGACGTCTGAAGCTGTCGGAGGCTGGGCATGCCCCACTGGCAAGAGCGGGGTTCGATGAAGCATAGGTTCTTCGCCGATCAGCGCCGGGCTGGCTTTCTGCCGAAACGGAATGAGACCCAGCGAGATCCGATCGCTTGGGCAACGACGGCGATGCATACTGTCTGCGCCCAGGGTCCCTGGCCTGCGGCCCGCCAACTGCTCAGCGCGCCGCATCGATAGGGGCGTGCGCGAGCCGCTGAAAAACATGCACCACTCCCACTCTCGGGCAACGTCGACAGGCACTGGGCTCGTCGTTGCGCCCGTTATCAGGATCAGACCGTGCGCTGCAACCGGCCTCGGGCTTCCCAACCGTGACCACGGGAAACATAGAGCAGCGTTCCATCCGAGAGGAGCTCAACCGAGTCAAATATCGTTTCATCCTCACCACAATCGCCCTGCTTCTGCTCCGCGTGAAGGACGAGAGTGTTACCTTCGACGCCCAGAAGACGGAATATGCCCGAGCACGGGTTGGTCGGGATCGAGAATGACCCGCACAGCTCCCCGACCTCAATGGGTCCGCTAAAGTCGATCACGACGTCGAGTTCAAACCCGTTGTCGTTGACGGCTCGTCCCGTCCATTTCGCTAAGAGGATGTCCTTGTACATACCACACGCTCCAATCGAAGGTTCATTGTTTTGACAGGTTTCGGTGACAACTGTTGCAGGGCGAGTCAGCCGAGGGCTCGCCGCCTGTACGTCAGCCGAACACGGTCACAATAGTCTATGAGATTGTTACACTTCTGGCCGTAATATTGCCTAATGGAGGGCCGCTATTCCGAGGAAGAAGACGTCCGTTGAGGAGACCGTTCGCCCCACCCGGCGGGTGACCGTCGGTCGTTGACCGCGCAGATATTCTCAGTTTGAAAAAAGATCCGCCTTGTCCTCGAAGGTATCCGTGGCGAGACCGGCTGTGCGTGCGGACATGGTCCGCACTCTGCCGGCGAGAAGGCATCGCCACCAACCTCTAAGACTCCTGGAGCAAAGAGTTCCTCGATGCTGGCAAGAAGCGCCTGGTGGGCGACACCGAACGCCAGGCTGATACGCACGATGTCTCTGAACAGCGCGGCGCAGCAAGCTGCGCCGCGAGGTGAATCAGCTCAAGCAGCTGGTCGCTGAGGTCTCGCTTGAGAACCGCATGCACGAAATCAACTTGCTGGGTCGGGAGAATCCATGGAACGCCTGATCCGGCGTTCGCCTTCTGAGACAAGGGGCATCATCCGAGTGGTGGAGCAGTCTCCCCTGCCTGTCGGCCTCGTTCCAGAACACTTGAGCGCGCTGCTTCGAGGTCACGATTGGTACAGCCCAGGTCGCCGCAGGAACCTGAGCCGCCTCACCGAGAAGGCCCGAGCCGCACAACGGCCGGGCCTTCGTCAGTCCACGCATCGACTGAAGAGAATCAGTACCGTGACGTCGCCTCGTCCAGGTGGATCCAGTTTCGCGCCGACGCAATCGTCTATGCCCTGGAAGCCCTCGCAACCGAGTTCAACTCGTAGGTCACGGGCAACGTCACGGTCGCATCAGATGTCGTCGGATCGAAGACTGCTCCACCCTCTGGTCCTACCCGGAACAGGCTAACCACCTGTTGGAGATTTCCGGCCATGTCGTTTAGCGACCGAGCGCTGGCGCCCACTTCCTCAACCTGGGCACTCATTTCCTCGGCGCTCGCACTGACCTCTTCGACGACCGCGGAAGTCTCTTCGCTCAGTACCAGCGGCTCCTTCTGCGTACCGCCCGCCACCTGCTGCATGGCTGTTCCGATCTGAGGGGTGGCCAATCCGGTCTGTCCCGCTGTAGCGGCCAACTTGCCGGCAGCCGTCGCGACCTGCACCACGTTGCTGGACACCGTGGTCAATGGCAATGGCTTGCTGACCAGCCCCACTTCGACGCTCCGATATTCCAATACGGTCGCATAACCGCAGACGCCGGCGCGCTCATTGAGTCAAAGCTGATCCGATCGCTCGGAAAACGCACACTTCCGGCCGTATTTACAGGCCTTTTCTGGTCACCTCCAATGAGCGGATGTAGGATCGCTGAAGTTGTCTGTCACAGCGGACTGACAACTTGAGTATGTCCGAGTCGACGTGCCAAACGACACCTTTCTCTCTGCCGAGGCCATGCCCGCCACCCGAGATTCCTTCGAGACGATGGCGGCCGCTGCGCGTGAGTCGGCCCGGCTGATCACGGAGCTTCAGGAGAGCACGGATCGACAACGGCTTGTCATTGAGCAGGCCAGCCTCGCCCGTAGCATGCTGCTGATCTCCGTTGGACAAACGACCTCCGCCATGGAAGACGTCACGGCGGGTGCTGAGCATTCGGTGCAGACGGCCGACGACGGCAAGGCCGTGTCCGCTCAACTCGCCATCGGCATGCGTCACATGAAAGAAGCCTCGACCGAACTGGCGCAACGCGTTCGTCAACTCGGCAAGCACTTCCGCGAAATCGACGCGATGTCGGAGACGATTGAGGAGATCGCGTCTCAGAGCACCTTGCTGTCGCTGAACGCCGCCATCGAGGCGGCCCATGCCGGCGACAACGGGCGCGGCTTCGCGGTCGTCGCGGCCGAGATGCGCAAGCTCGCCGAGCGCTCCAAGGGCCGCACCAAAGAGATCTCGCAACTGACCCAGCTGGTTCACCGCGATGCCGACGACCTGGTACAGGCCATGGAGCGCGTGGCAGTCGACGTCGAACAGGCCTTACAGCTCACCGCCAACTCAGAGGAAGCGTTCGTCGCGATCGGCAGCGACGCCGCTGCCTCGCTGGCCAGCATCCAGGCCGCTCAATCCACCCTGCGCGACATCGAGGACGCCAACGAGAGCCTGATCCAGACGTTCACGTCCATCGCCGCCTTCAGTGACCGGAACGCCGAGTCCACCACGCAACTCAAGAGCCTCAACGAGGCTCTCTGTCGCCTCGCCGAGCCGTGGCCAGCCGGCGGGCGCCATACACCGGATCAACCGTCCGGTGATCGGCCACAGAACTTGTGAGGATGCACGATGAAACTCGAATGGAATGACTCGTTCAGCACCGGCGTGGAAGAGATCGACACTCAGCACAAGGAACTGGTTCGGCAGCTCAACCAGCTGTATGCCGCGATGGCAGCCGGGCAGGGCAAGGACGAGATCGGCAAGATCCTGAACTTCCTCGGCCAGTACGCCGTGATGCACTTCGGCAAGGAAGAGACCTGCATGGAGGAGCATCGCTGCCCGGCGGCATCCGCCAACAAGCTGGCCCACGCCCAGTTTGTCGAGCTGTTCACGTCCATGCAGAAGCGCTTTGCGGTCGAAGGGCCCACGACAGCCCTGGCCGTCGATCTCCAGCAGCAGACCTCTGCCTGGCTGGTGAACCACATCCTGCGCGTCGACACCAAGCTGCGTGCCTGCGCCAAAGCGAAGCTGCCCGCATAAGCGCCGTCCGAGATCGCGGTGGCATCGGGCCACCGCGATCTCGCTCTCACCCGATATATGCCTCGGACGCCCACCGCTGCCCGCGCCTGGTTTCTGCGGCTGGACCGATGGCTCGGTCGGGAGAAGCTATCGAACGCCCGGCTGCAGCTGTGCTTGAGCCACCTGAACTCGGCGCCATAAGCGGAGCGTTCGCCCAGCGAGAAAGGCGAAGGCAAGCGCGATCCAAAAGCTGCACATCGCTTCATGGCTCAGCCTATCCGCCTGGCTGGCCCATCATCGATCTGGCCAAGACTGTAGAAGAGTAAGCGGATCTCGACGGTCCGGCTTTAGTTGAACCCGACCTGCCAGACATGATTGTGGCGATGGATGCTCACGATCGGCGCATTGCTCATCGCTCCGCAATCATCGGAACAACCCCGTCCGGCGCAGATCGGGCCGCATGCGCAACGGGTGTTTGGACCGATCAGATCTTGGGCGGTTTTTTGAGGGTTACGGTTCTGTTTCGGGAATAGCCTGTGCACTGAAACGGACGGGAGTCTGCGATCCAAGATGCCTGCACAAACCTTCCTGCCGACTGCATTTGCCCCCGCCGAACGGGCCGATGCCGGTGACATCCAACGCCAGGCCGAGCGCCTGGCCCACGCCGATGTCCTGGCGGCGTTCTCGGACGCCGTTCCGACCGGTGTCTTGATCCTCAACGCCCAGCGTCAGATCGTGTATTTCAATGCCCGGATGGACTCGTTCGCCCCAGAGCCCAGGTCAGCCGCCTGGGTCAGCTTGCGGCCTGGAGAGGCCCTGGCCTGTGTTCATGCGACCGAAAACGTGGGAGGGTGCGGAACCAGCGAATTCTGCCAGGAGTGTGGCGCTGTCCGAGCGACCCTGGCCGCCCAGGCCGGGCATGCGGCTGTGCGCGAGTGCCGCATCACGCGCCACCGCGGCGACGCAGACGAAGCGCTGGATCTACGGGTGCAGGCGACGCCCTTCACCTTCGAAGGCGAACTCTTCACGATCTTCGCGATCACGGACATCAGCCACGAGAAACGGCGTCTGATCTTGGAGCGAACGTTCTTCCACGATCTCAACAACACCGCCGGGATCATCAGCAATCTGGCCTACATCCTGAGCCACGCCTCCGAAACGGCCGTCGAATTGCCGATACCCGACATGCTCGCGCAGGCAGCGGATCGATTACGAGACGAGATCCAGGCTCAACGGCAACTGGTAGAGGCTGAGAACAACGAGCTCCAGCTCAACCTCCAAACCGTCGAACCTGCGGGCTTGCTGGATGCGCTGGCCCAGCTCTATGGTCAGCACGAAGTGGCCGCTGGGCGGCAGATTGCCGTCGTGCCCGTCTCGGATAACCTTTCACTGGTGACAGACTCAACGTTACTGGGTCGTGTCTTGGGCAACATGCTCAAGAATGCCCTTGAGGCCTCGATGCCCGGCGAGACCGTGACGATCGGCTGCGATCGGCGTGGGTCCGGGGTCTGTTTCTGGGTTCACAACCACGCTTATATTCCTCGGAACGTCCAGCTCCAGCTGTTCCTACGGTCCTTCTCGACCAAGGGCGCCGGCCGTGGCCTGGGCACGTACAGCCTGAAGCTGATAGGTGAACGCTATTTGAGTGGCCAGGTATCGTTCGAATCAAGCGAGGCGGATGGGACGACGTTCAGTCTTGTGTTGCCTGGCACCTTGGATACGAATTAACTAACACCAGGCTTAGCCATCTGGAACAGCGGATGAACCTGACGCGGACGCACACCTCTGCCACACGTCAGACCGATCATCCACGTCCGTCAGATCAGAGCTTGCGACATGTTTTTTCGCACCGCAGGTATCCCCGCTAGCGTCCGAACGTGGCGTGCGGAGAGCGGTTCCATGGGGCCGATGAGAGGGTGTGACGACGGCGCAGTGGCAGGCAGCCGCTTGAAGAAGCAGGCGACCGTGATCCGACGCGTCACGCGTCTTGCGGTGGGAAAAGTATGTCGGCACACGCGACCTTGAGCAACGTTCGCCGTTTGAATCGATGACGACAGGCAGGGGGCCTGGCGCCTGTCCTTCCGCCTTACACCAAGGGGCGGGTCACCGGTCGCTGTCCTGGCAGGCGCCCGGTCCCGCCCAGACGAAAGTGGGTCAAAAACGAGGGGAAGTCGTTCGGCTCTAGACCCTTTGAGATCCAGAAACCCTGCATCCGGTCGGCCTGTAACGCTGTGAGGAGGGCGGCTTGCTCGGCAGTCTCCACTCCCTCGGCGATCACACGGAGGTGCAGGGAGTGTGCGAGCGTCACGATGGTCTGCACAATGCTGCGATTGCGCTCGTCGTGTTCGAGATCCGTCACAAAGGCGCGATCGATCTTCAGCCCGCTGATCGGAAACTGCTGCAAGTAGCTCAACGACGAATATCCGGTGCCGAAGTCGTCGACCTGCAGGTCGACGCCGATCTGGCGCAAGCGGCGCATGTGGGTCACCGCCAAGGATGCGTCTGCCATGATCACGCTCTCGGTAACCTCAATGACGAGATACTCGGGCGCTAAGTCGGCCTGCTGGAGTGCCTGGATGACCTGCTCGACCAGATCGGGCTGCCGGAATTGGCGCGGCGATAGATTGACACTCACCGTGCAGGCTCGGTCACCACAGATCTGACTCTTGTGCCAGGCCGACATTTGGTTGCAGGCCTCGCGCAGCACCATCCAGCCAATGGGCACGATCAGGCCTGTTTCCTCGGCGAGCGGGATGAACTCAGCTGGCGACACGTCGCCCAGACGGGGATGCCTCCAACGCAGCAGCGCCTCGACGCCAGTCACCCGATGGCTGATGGCGTCCGTGATCGGCTGATAGACAAGGCGTAGCTCGTTCCGTTCAAGAGCACCACGCAAAGCACTGCCAAGCGAATTGCGTGCTAGAGCCTGCGCTCCTAGCCCCGTATCGAAGACCGCATAGCGTGCTTTGCCAGATTCCTTGGCCTGGTACATGGCCAGGTCCGCATTTCGGACGATGTCTTCGGCGTCCTGAGATCCGACGCCGCTGTAACACACGCCGATGCTGGCGGAGCAATGGGCCGCGCCGCCTGGCACACTGATGGCACCGGCCAGCACGGCCTGAATGTGATCCGCCACGTCCGTCACTGCGCGCGGATCATGAAGCTGATCGAGTAGCAAGACAAACTCGTCGCCGCCAAAACGCGCCAGGACGTCGCCGGTGCGCGCACAGCCGATCAGGCGCTCGGCGACGCCTCTTAACACCAGATCGGCCGCGGATTGGCCAAGACTGTCATTGACTACCTTGAAGGCATCCAGGTCCAGGAAGAGCACCGCGAACCGGTACTCCGGCTCTCGTTCAGCGCGTTCGATCGCCCGCCTCAGACGGTCCATGAAAAACACACGGTTCGGCAGGCCCGTCACTGCATCGTGGACCATCTCATAAGACAACCGATCCTGGCTTTCGTGAAGGGCGACCTCAATCTGCTGGCGTTGCTCAATCTCTTGACGGAGAGTCATCTCCACCGTCTGGCGTTCCTTCAACTCCGAGCGTAGCTGGGCTGTTAGGCGAGCATTCTCGCTCTGAGTGAGGAGTTGCCGAACGCTGACAAGCAAGACCAGTGCGATCACAGCGACATCAATGATCCATGCAGCTTGTGTAAGCCACGCAGGGGTCCCTCCATGACGGACATACACCTGCAGCGCCAGGACGCCAAACAAGCTGACATAGGGCATGAACCGCCGCACCCGGGCACGCCAGCCTTGGATCCACTCCGAGTCGGGTGTCTCGGGAAAGGTAGTAGCGCGGGGCGGGTTGGCAGCCTGAATGACCCCGGCCCACAGCGATACCACCATGACGATCAGCCATCCCAGATCGATGAAACCTCCACTCACATAAGTGCCCTGGGCGACTTCGAGCGAATACAGGAGGTCGAAGGCCACACCGATCAAGGCGCTCGCACCCAGTAACATCAAGGCCCCGCGCGATGAACCTCGCAGCTGACGCATGAGCAACGTCAGAAGGGCCCAGACCAGGACCAGGTCGCCGATGGGATAAGCTATCGACACCCATAGGCCGACCGGATCCGAGGCGTCCATCGTCTGGGCTAACGGACCAAGCCAAAACACCCAGTAAAACAGACTCACGCACAAAAACACGGCAGCCGCGTCAAGGACTCGTTTGGTCCGGTCGAAGCGGGTTCGTCGTTGGCCGGGCAACAGCAACACGCCGTACAAGAAGATGGCGTAATACGCTAGATAGAACCCGTCCGCCAGGGACGGGTAGGGCTCCCAATGGAGAAAACTCTCGAGGATCAGCCACGTGGTGTCGCCCAGGAACCAGCAGAACTGAGCCGCGGTCAGGACCCACCAGGCCCGACTTAATTCCGGATGATGCGAACGCGCCCTCCATGCCACGTACCCCCAACACAGGGTGGCGGACAACCCCACCACAGGAAAGAACAAGTTGTTGATCAGGACATGGGTGGTCGCATCGACGATACCGTAAACGATGAAGGACCCGAGCGCCAGAAACAAGGTGCCCAGCCCACCTCCGACCCACAGGAGGTGGGCCGAATCCACTTCGACGGGGTGTGTGAGGCTGCCGGGAAGAGCTCGCCAGTGAATCATGCAAGTCCGAGAGCCGACCGGTATTGAAGCGGTGGGCCAAGGTCATCCTAGGGCGGGATGTCGTTTGCTACACGTAGAGAAGGCGCGGGATTCGGTTGGCAAGCCGAGGTTTTCTCGGGATGCGACTGTTCGGGGGCTGGGAGTGCTTATGTGTAGCTGTTACAGAACTCGCAGTGTTTAGAACCACTTTTTCAGTTGGTCCACCCAATTGCCATGTTCTGCGGCCACCTTGCCAGTCTGGCCGTTGATGAGGAGTCGCCGGGTGTTGCCGGGCGTGCTTCGCTTCACGAGGAATATCGGAAGGAGGATCAGCTTGTACGTCCGGTCCAGGATGAAGATATCGCTTTGAAGCATCGCCGCTGGCTCCAAAAAGAGCCCGTGGTGCGCTGCGCGATTGAAGGCCACGTCTCGCATGCGCTTGTGGGCTACGATCCCGGCATCTTCCAGAGCAATCTGATAGTGCTCGGCCTGCCAGCCGGCCAGAATGGCAGGGCGGAAGTCTAGGAGCGATCTCATGTCAAACGGCAGAATCCGTCCGACCTCATCCTCAGAGAGTGCGGCCGTGGCATACACCAGAAGATCGTCTATGTCGCACTCAAACCAACTCGATCGACCGGGCCAGCTGTCGCGCGTGACGACGCGCTCAGTGGCTGAATACGTCTCAGGATAGACGCGCCGCTCCAGAACGCACCGAATTTGCACTTGCCCGTCAAACGACCAGAAGGGCAGATAGACAGCCGAAACAACGATTTCTCGACTTTCATACAGTTGGCGCGCTTCGGCTGGCCGCATCCTCCATTGCTCCGTTAAGAGCTCGAGCACATCATCTTCGTGGTAGTGAAACGGTGCGATCGCTGTCGGTGTCACGAGGCCCGGGGTGGCAGGTCGAACGGTGATGAGATCCGAGTCACAGAAAGGACAGCGCAACGTAGCGCGATGGGGCGGGAGGGACGTCTTGGCACCGCAAGCCCCACACGATGCCACACTGGTCAGTACAGACCAATTTCCAGATTCGCTCGCCAGGGCCAGGTCCAGATCAAGTTCCGCTTGTGGGGCATGAAGCTGCAACGCAATGTACTCAACCTCGTTGCATGACTGACATACCAAAGCCGGTAGGTCAGGGTCAAAGCGTTGTTTTCCGCCACAACTGGGGCAAGTAAAGCAGACAAAGTCTGTGGCTGGCTGGCCAGCAGGGATCTCTTGACGGTCCAGGCGATCCAGAAGCACTTCAGCCACCAGGGTGTTTGGGTCAACTTCGAGGGCTTGTTGAAGGTGCTTTCGCTTCTCCTCAAGAGTGTCGTCTGCGGCGGCCAGCCACAGCCATACACGTGGATTCCGAGGCTCGATCTTAGCCGCCAGACTCAGGTACCTGACGCCTTCTTCGAATCGCCCCGAGCGCGTCGCAATGATGCCGCGTCCAAGAAGCTCGTACATGTCGTAGATCATGGTTGACCTACCCATCATCATTCGCGTGAAGCCGCCGAACGGCCTACATCAGCTGTGTAGCGGATGAGCCGACGTCAACTTGAGTTGGGCCCCGAGCATCTACGTCAGCTGGATGCGTTCGTCCTAAGGCGTCATGCGTCATCGACGCACCCGTCAGAAATGAGAACGAACCGTTACGTTGTCTTCAGCGGTCGGGTGTGAGGGCGACGATCCTTGGTGTCAACAACCCGACTATCAGGCTGACCCGCTGACCGGGAGCGTGTGCACTGAGTGTCTCGCCGAGCGGGCGAAAGGTCAAGCCGACCGAAACGTTTGGGACCACCACGGTGGAGCTGTTGCTCGGCGTGGCTCCGGACGTCCGTATTCACGCGCACTTGAGCCGGTTTTGGGCGCCGGCTTACGGTGTCCGCCGCGATTGTTTGTTACCGTGAAGGGCGGCTGATCCCGCGTCAACGCGGATCTCCGATGACCGGACATCCTCATGTTCGGATCGGGGTCGGCGCGAAGCGTTCGATCATTGTCAGGGGTCAATGGGCAGAGGAGCGGCGAGCGCGCTCGACCTCACCCTCCCCTCCCTGCGGTCACCATCCGGACGGCCAGGGACACCGGCGCTCTTGCCGCCCGCACACACGAGCATGAATTGGGGGGACAAATGGTCCGTTTTCTTCAATCCCTCAGAGTAGGTGTCAAGCTGATCGTGGGCTTCCTTCTGGTCGCCCTGATGGTCTTCGTCGTCGCGGTCGTGGGGTATGTCAACATGGGCAGCCTGAACACTGGACTGACGACGCTCTACGAGGACCGGACCTTGCCCATCGAGTATCTTGGGATGGCCGGTGAGCGGTTGTACGCCATTCGCGGCGATGTCTTCAAATACCTTCTGATACCGGACGAACGCGCCACCACCCTGGCCTCGCTAAACGCCAGTCGGGCTGACATCGACCAGGCGCTGGATCGTTACCGAGCGACTTACCTGGTCCCCGAAGAAATCGCCGGTCTGGCGAGGTTCGACGCCGCCTGGGATGACTATCAGGTCGCGGTCGACAACGTGATCCGGCGCGTCGATACCGGTGATGAACAGAGCGCCCTCGAGAGCCTGCGCGACGGC
This sequence comes from Anaerolineales bacterium, assembly GCA_044226485.1. Taxonomy (GTDB): domain Bacteria; phylum Chloroflexota; class Anaerolineae; order Anaerolineales; family UBA6663; genus UBA6663. The sequence continues at coordinate 223,286 of JBGAGY010000007.1, read as the reverse complement.
GCGGCGACCGCCAATGCGCGCAAAGCCGTCGACGCAGCCCTCGACACACTCGTGGCCATCAACGTGCGGGTGGCCGAGGAAGAACACATCAATGGAGAGGCGACGTTTTCGGCTGCGACCCTCACCCTGGCCGTGGTCGCAACCATCGCGATCATCCTGGCCGTGCTATCGGGCGCCCTGATCACGCGCACGATCACCGTGCCCTTGGGCCAGGTGGCTCGGGCCGCCGCCGGCATCGCTGCCGGCGATCTGCGCCAGGCCGTTGAGGTGCGGTCCGGCGACGAGATCGGCCAGATGGCCCAGGCGTTTTCGGATATGGTGGCCTATTTGAAGGGCATGGCCGCCGTCGCCGCGCAAGTGGCCGAGAACGATCTGACGAAAACGGTGGTCCCGCTATCTGAGCACGACATCCTCGGCACGGCGTTCGCCCGCATGATTGATCATTGGCGTGGTCTGGCCGGCCAGTTGACTCAAAGCGCCACGGCGCTTGGTGCGGCCTCGGCACAGCTGGCTTCCGCAGCCACCCAGGCTGGGCAGGCGACAACGCAGATCACGGCCACCATCCAGCAGGTGGCGCGCGGCACGACGCAGCAGACGGCCGGCGTCACAAAGACGGCCAGCGCCATGGAACAGATGAAACGCGCCATCGACGGGGTCGCCCACGGCGCCCAGGATCAGGCCTCGGCCGTCGGCAAGGTCGCGGCCACCACCGAACGTCTCAGCGGCGCCATCCGCCAGGTCGCCGGCAACGCCCAGGCCGTCACAGTGGAATCCACCCGGGCCTCGGATGCAGCCCGAGTCGGTGCCGACACCGTCTCCGACACCATCTCCGGCATGGAGGCCATCCAAACCAAAGTTGGCGTCTCCGTCGCCAAGGTCCGCGACCTGGGCGAGCGCTCGCAGCAGATCGGCGCCATCGTTGAGACGATCGACGACATTGCCTCTCAGACCAATCTACTGGCCCTGAACGCCGCCATTGAAGCGGCTCGCGCTGGCGAGCATGGTAAAGGCTTTGCCGTCGTCGCTGACGAAGTCCGTAAGCTTGCCGAGCATGCCTCGGCGGCCACAAAGCAGATTGGCGAATTGATCACGGGCATGCGCCACACGATCACCGATGCCATCCGCGCCATGGATGAGGGTGCGGGGGAGGTGGAACGCGGCGCCGCCGCCGCCAACCAGGCGGGCGCCGCTTTGGCCCATATCCTCTCCGCGGCTCAGGCCGTTCAAGCTCAGGCCGCGGCCGCGCTCGACGCCAGTCAACGCATGGGCGACCTCTCGACCCACATGGTTGAAGCCACCGAGGCCGTCAGCGCCGTGGTGGAGGAGAACACCGCCGCCACCGAGGAGATGGCCGCAGGATCCGATGAGATCTTGCAGGCGATTGAGGGTATTGCCAGCGTCTCCGAAGAGAATAACGCCTCGGTCGAAGAAGTCTCGGCCAGCGCTGAGGAGATGCATGCTCAGGTCGAGGAGGTCGCGGCCTCAGCCAGCTCGTTGTCTGAGATGGCGGACGGTCTGCGCGTCCTCGTCGCCCGCTTCAAATTGCCGACCGCGGGCGTGGCTTTGCCCGATACCGCGGTCCTCGTGCGGGCGCGTCACGAGCCAGAGCCCGTGCGCTAACAAGACCGAACGCGCAGGGGCGCTGGTGATCCGTTGTCCGATCGCGAGCCGACGTGCTGGGACTGCCATCTGGAGCGGTCCGGTTTGGGCAGGGGCTCGGTGTTACGGCCTGCGTGACCGGTGTTTACGGCATGTGTTCACTGCGAGACGACCCACCCCGCGGAAACCTTCGCGCGAGTGCCGCCACCAGAGGCGCGTGTCGCCGAAAGAGCAAGTCCCTTGATCGCGCACGATCTCGGCGTCACGCACGTTGGCCTGGTTCATTCACCCCCGGCGCAGGCACAATGACGTTTGCGTGACGCGCCATCATGTGCCACGAGTCCTTCTGCTTCCTCCAGATATTCGTGAACCGCCGCTCCACCGTCGCTCCGGCACGGGGTGCATGTCCGATCGGTTCGACCGTTTCGGCGCCCATGACGACGGCGATATCGCCGCTGATCTGGATCGCCTCGATCCGCCGTTCGAATGCCGCATAGCGGATCAGCCCTCGCCTGACCAGCGCGAGGACGTCGCTCCGTTTCGCCGAAATCTGATTTTGAGGGTTGTTCACGATCAACGCCTCGGACCATAGTTGCTCTAGCGCCGTCAGGTCTCGTTGGAGCACTGCTTGACGCTCTTGCTCTTCGAGGCGGCGAATGATGGCTTCGGTATCGCTCAAGGGTTTATCGTTCATCGTGTCCTCCCCGTGCCGTCAGGGCGTGGCCATTCGCCGCCCTTGCCGGGTCAACAGCGTCAGATACACGTGTGACAACCTTTCGGGCCCCACAGCCTGCTTCTCCACGGCGCCCGCATCACAGCGGCCGATGCCGTCCCCGTCTCCGTCAATCGGGCGTGCCAGGCCGCGCTGATCCGTCACGGGCGCTGGGCAGGCCGCGACGGCGACGACATCGATCGCCGGGCTTCCGGACTGAGTCAGGTACGTCAGGGTCGCGCCGCCGTTGATGGCCAGCGGTCCCAACAAGACGTCGGCGACCTGAATGAACCCGCCACACGCTGAGGGTGATGGATCTGGCGCTGGTGAAGTTGATCTGGGCCGCACCGCCACAGTTGAAGGTGATGCTGCCACCGCCGACCAGGGCTGCGGTGAGCGCGGCTTCGGTGCAGCTGGCCGGCGTGCCGGTGCCGACCACCCCGGCTGCCCGCGCCGGCGACGCGGGCGAGATCACGCATAGGGTGACGATCAGAGAGGCTCGAAGCACAACGAGGAATGGGTTGTTCATCGTCCTTTCCTGGAGTAAGGGGTGCCTGGTCCGCTCCTGTTCGATGCGACGATCCAACGTGTCGATTCATGAGCGTGGCAACGACGATCGGGTCGAGAACGGCTGGGTCGGTCCGGTCGCGCCTTTGACGGCATCCCGTCTGGAGCCTGAGTAAATGCGAAGCCACTTCCGAAGGAAGTCGAACCAGCCATTGAAGGCTCCCCTATGGCGTGTGCACCAGCAGGCGTAACAGCACATCTACCAATGCGGGCAGTCCCGCAAACGCATGGGGAATGCCGTCGGTGACGCGTTGCACCCGGCCACGCCACGTGACGCCGCCGTCTGGCGTTGTCGCAGCCCAGATTCGGATCAATAAGAGATGCGAAGGTCCGCGCGGAGTCTCTGCGGCCATGAAGTCGCCTCTTTCGGTTTGCACCACTCGGAGCGCGATCCGGCGTGTGACGACCCAGTCTAGGGCGATTGGGGGCTGACTCGTGCGTTACAACAGTGCTACAAATCTCGCAACGGCCGTGCGCCCCATCACTCCACTGGCGGTCTGGGTGCGGTCGTTGAGAGGCCCGCCAACACGTGATGCCAACCTCACATTTTGGAGCCTGGCTTCGACACCAACGCGCGGCGCGGGGCCTCTCGCAAGAAGCGCTGGCTGCCCCGTTGAACATTTCGTTGGCCTTGTTGCGCAAGTTGGAGGCCGGCGAACGCCGCCCGTCGGTCCAGGTGGCGTCCGTCATCGCCCACTGGTTCTCCATCCCGTCCGAGGAGCGGGCAGCCTTTGTGGCCTTCGCCCGCACCGGCCCCGGCAACGCCGACGCGTCGCCCGCGGATCGGTCTGAGACGCCGTGGCTCAGGCACTTTTCGACGAAATGTCGGGTGCCCATCGGGCCCAACCCCCTCGTGGGACGGGAGCGCGAGGTCGAGTCGCTGAGGGCCTTTCTGCTCCAGCCCCGAACACGTCTGGTCACCCTCACCGGGATCGGTGGCGTGGGGAAAACGCGGCTGGCCACAGAAGTGGCGGTGAGCCTGGTGGACCACTTCAGCGACGGTTGCTTCTTTGTCGATTTGGCGGCCACGCTCGATCCCCATCAGGTGTTGCCGACCATTGCTCGTGAACTCGGATTGCAGGAAGAGCCTGGACGATCTCTGGTCGACGCACTCTACGCCTTCGTGCGGAGCCGACGACTCCTTCTGATCCTGGATAACTTCGAGCACGTCCTGGATGCCGCCGTCGCGGTGGCCCGGCTCCATCAGGCCAGTCCCTGGCTCAAGTTGTTGATCACGAGCCGGATGCCGCTGCGGATTCGTGGCGAGCGCCGTTTCGTCGTGGCGCCTCTCGGCGTGCCGCATCCTGCGAACGTCGCCTCGGCCGTGAGCGCGCTCGACTCACCGGCCGTGGCGCTCTTCTGCCAGCGCGCGCAGGACGTCGATCCAACGTTCGGGCTGAGCCAGGCCAACGTGGCAGACGTCATCGCCATCTGCATCCGGCTCCATGGGCTGCCTCTGGCGATTGAGCTGGCCGCGGCCCGGGTGCGCCCAGGCGTTCTCACCGGCCTTCTTCAGGGCTTGAGCGATGCGCTTGGGTTATTGACCGCTGGGGCGCGCGATCTACCCCCGCGTCAGCGAACGCTCCGAGCGTCGATCGCCTGGAGCTATGACCTGCTCTCGTCCGATGAACAACGCCTTTTCAGATTCCTGAGCACGTTCGTCGGTGGCGTCCTGGCGCCGGATCTCAGGTCGCTCGACGACGTCGAGGCCACCCGATCCCAAAACGAGACGACCCGGGCGTACCCGCCGCCCGACGCGACGATCGTGGACTGTTTGGACGCTCTGGTCGACAAGAACCTGGTGATCGCCGATGGGGCGGTCGCTCCAAATGGCCAGGCCAACGAACCCCGCTATCGACTGCTGGAGACCATTCGGGACTTTGCCCACGTGGAGGCGACTCGAGCTGGAGAAGTCGAGTCATTTCGGGCGCGTCACGCCAGCCATTATCTGGCGCTCGCGCTCGAGGCAGATCGACACTTCATCCAACCTCAAGGGGCAGACTGGGGCCTGAAGCAGATCGAATGGATCCAGCGATTGATAGCTGAGCTTGGCAATCTCAGGTCAGCCCTCGATTGGTACGACGGACAGGCGCAGATCCATCGTGGCGGCGCACTCAATCTGCCGGCCCACCTGGGACTGAGATTGGCGACGGCCATGCGTCGGGTTTGGTTCATCGGGGGACATTTTGACGAGGGGCTCGCCTGGCTGCGCGGCTTTGCGGCGCGAATGCCTCAACCCATTGATTCGGCCTCCGCCGACATCCGCCTCGATGTCGCGGAAGCTCTGGCTGTGATCGGCCGTCTGGCTCCGTCGACGGGGGACAGCGCCGGCGCTGTGGCGCCGCTCGAGGAGTGCCTGCGCATCGCCACAACGCTTGAGAATTCTCGGTTGACGGCCTACGCCCTGTTGATGCTCGGCTGGGCGTCGCTCACCGAAGGCGACCATGCAGTGGCCCATGCTTCGCTGACACAGTGTCTGGCGCTGTATCGCTCGGCCGACAATCCCTGGGGGAGTGCGGCCGCGCTCGAGGACCTGGGTCGCCTTGCCCTGGATCAAGGCGATGCCGAGCGAGCGCGCCCATTGCTCGAGGAAAGCCGGGTGCTCTATGAATCCGTGGGCGATGCCTTTGGCCTCAGCTCGGTTGCGGAGAACCTGGGTCGCCTGGCGTACATGGCTGGAGACTATGCCGGGGCCCGACGCGTGTGGCAGAAGGTCGTCGAAGCCCGCCGCACGCTAGGCTATACGGGCGCATTGGGCCGAGCGCTGGCGGCCCTCGGCTGGTCTGCCTTGCAACTCAATGAGGTCGAGGCTGCCAGAGCCCACTGGGCCGAAGCTCTGGAGATCGCCTGGACGCGGGGATCCGTGAGCACGACGTACGAGTGTCTCGTCGGATTTGGCGCCGTGGCCGCGGCCATGAAACAAGGCAAGCTCGCGGCGCGACTCTTCGGCTGTGTGGCAGCGTATCGAGAGAGAACCACGTTGTTCGTGTCGCCAGCCAGTCGATCCTCGGAAGTCTATTGGACGGAGATGGCCCGCGCTCAGATGCCCGCTAACGAATGGGACATGCACACGCAAGACGGTCGGATGATCCCGGTGGAAGCGATGGTGCATGAACTCCAGCCGAGTCCGGCCAACCCACGGGTGATTCCCTCACTCATTCGCCAATGACCAGGGTGGATCCAAGATGAGAAGAGCAGATATGGCACACTCACCGGGGTCACACCTTCATGACAGAAAGATGAACGCTGGTTAGGTACTGTGCCAGACGACGCCCCGCGTCATCGCCTATATATCCAAAACACAGGCTGGACAGCCGGCTACGGCCCCCTTGCGGCCCGTTGTCGAATCAGTGCCTCACACAGAAGCTTCAGCGTCTCAGTTCGATCCTGTCCTTGAAGCACCTCGCCGGACTTCGTCACGACCAGATTCGCGTCGACTCGTTGTGGACCGTTCCGGAAGGCAGCCTGAGCGTAAGTGAGCCGGTATGGGAACCCGGAGCGACCGGTCGATTTGCCGTCGAGGATCAGGGCTGGATCACAATCGTTGATGGTCACACGGGAACGTCGACGCGCATTCACTCGACGCTGGGTCGGTTGCTGGCCTGGTCGCCACGGGTCTGGTCGTTCTTGACGAGAACACGCTCGTCCTCCGGTTGCCCTCTACCGACGGCCTCGTCATCGGCGAACTCACTTTAGTTCAGAGTCATGCGGGCTCTCCTCACAGCCGGCTCGCAAAGTAGCTCCATCAAGTGCTCTGTCCGCTGTTGACGAGCCGGTCGGGCAACAAACACCAGGCCATCACCTTGGACGCCAGGAAACATCAACAGGCGGGGCCCAACTCCTTAAAGAGTCGGGCCCCGTCTGCATCTACCTGGTCACACCACTGCGTTGCTCGCGGTGTGCAAGTCGTTCACAGATCGGACCACATGGGCGCGAACCCACACGGTCAGTCGGCTGGCGCAACAGCCGGCTGCCCGTCGATCAGCTTCTGCTCCACGTTTGCGCGGGCCGGCCGAAACAGGGCCAACCCCACCAGCGTCGCGAACCCGATCATGCTGAGCCAGGCGAAGAGATCGCCGACCATCGCATAGATGGTCGTAACCCCGTGGGTTGGAACATACGCGATCACAGCATGCGTCGTCGCAGAGTCCTCTGCCGCCGCCAGGGTGCGCCCCTGATAATCGAAAGCCGCGGAGAGGCCGTTCCCCGCGGCCCTCACTGTCGAGAATCCGTTCTCAATGCCGCGGTACGACGCCATATAGGTGTGGACCGGAACAATGTCGTGCCAGTCGTCGGCGGGCACCAGCATCACATCGGTGCCGGAAAGCCCAGCCTGACGGATGTAGGCCGGGTGATCCATATCGAAGCAGATGACCGAAGCGATGGCGCCAAACCCGGTCTGGTCCACGGGGATGATGCCATCACCCGCAACGATGGTTTGCAGTTCAGGGCCCGGCACCGGACGCGCTTTAAGATAGTGCCACTTCACCTCGCCATCCGGCGCGATCCAGACCGCCTGGTTATGTGCCTTGACACCAGGGAATCCTTCCGGGATGGTGTACAGACCCAGCAAGAGGTAGACCTTCTCCTCCTGTGCCAGAGCGCGAGCCTGTTCGATGTAGCTCGCTTCGTCTACCTGGAGCATGATGAGAGCCCCTTCCTGCCAGACGATCACATCGGCCCCGGCCTGCGCTTGCTGGCGAGTTTGCTGAAGCAGGCGCTCGCCTGCGACCAGGGATTCCTCCCGCGAGGTGCTCATCTCTTTCACGGCGAAGTGATTGACCTCGGTGGTCAGCAAGACGACTTTCAGGGTCTCTGACTGGGGCGGAAAGAACGTCATCCGCAGGCTGCCCCCCACCCACACCAGGGCCAGGATGCTGCCATAGGTCAACACACCGCTTCGGACCCGGTGCAGTGCGAATCCTTGTTCCCAGGCCAGATTGGCCACCGGCGCCAACCAGGCAATCAGGAAGCTGAGGCCCCACATCCCGGTCACGGAGAGCAGTTGAAGAAACGGGAGAAGGCTTTGCTGGGTGTACGCCAGCGAGCCCCAGCTCCCAAGGGGATTGGCGATGGTCAGAACGTACTCCAGACTGACCTGGAGCAGCGGGAACACCAGTGTGGACACAAAGCCACCCAGCCGGCGGACCAACAAGCGATCGGCCAGATAGGGAAGCCAGAAAACCACGCCGATGCCACTCGCGACCGGCAGATGCAATCCTCCCGGGATGATCCCCTGCCACATGAAGACGGACGCCAGGATGTTGATCGCCAGCAGCAGCGCCAGACCCCTGCGGGCCGGCTGGGTGCGCGCAAAGCGGATGAGGAAGACTGGGGCCAGCCAGGTGGCCAGAGGGATGAACCAGCGACCGTTGGAGACGAGCAGCAATCCGGCGCCAACGCATAACCAGAGATACGCCCAGCGATCTTGCGCGAACAGCGAGGCGTGGAAGGGTTGGGCTGTGGCGTTTTTTGCCTGTTGGAAGAGTGTTGACTGTTTCATGGCGCACTCCTTTGTCACGTCCTAGAGCGATGGGGCTGCCTTAGCAACCACCTGTTTGTGGCGCTCGACCATCTGCTTCTTGATCATCTTGTCGAATTTCTTGCGGATCGGCGGAAGGTTCAGGATGGGCATCCCAAACGTGTTGAGCATCATGGTGCCCAGATCCACCTGCGGGAATGTGTTGTACAGGCCGTTTCGCTTGTACGCCCGGTGATCGGCGGGAAAGATCGTCCGCAAGCGGCCGTAGATGTCATCGCGGAAGATCTTCATGCCTCCCACGCCGAGGAAGGTCTGCGGACGCCGGTAACCGTTCAGAGCATAGGCCAGCGCCTGGTGCATCAACTGGTCGAGGAGACGGTCGAGGTCTTCAGATGATCCGCACTCGTCGCTGACCGCGCCTGAGAGATTGGCGCCCTGAAACTCGAAGAAACCCCGGAACACCTCCATCAAGTTAGGTTCCTGGCTCAAAGGACCCGACACCACAAGGGCAACCTGCTTGCCGACCAACACCGGGGTGTGGGTGTTGAAGAAGATGCGGTCAAAGAACATCTTCCATCGCGCTGAGAGAAAACGATCCACCATTCGGCCGGCGTAGATCAACACATCCGCGGTCATCACCGTCGACCTATAGAACTCGATGTAATCGTCGGTGTCGCTGAGCGCGCAGCGGTAGTTGGACCCACATTCCACGCAGCCCAGGCAGCCGGACTTGATGCTGATGTCGTGGATGTTGACGACCTGAACCTCGTCTGAGAACGCGCCGCGACAACGCCTGACCATGTTGATCAGGTTGCCGTCATCCTCTTGAGCGTCATGCAGGATGACCACTTTCTTGCCCTGGGTGGCGGCAGGGTCTGTTGCCAGAACCGGCTGGTAGCTGAACGCGCTGGCTTTGAGAGGCAGGTAGTGGCGCTGAACAGGGATCTGGTTGTGGACCGCTTCGAAGAACTGTCGGCCGAAGAGCTCAAGCTGTTGGCGGCCCTCGTCTGTCAACAGGTCATACATGTCCGCCGCAAATGAGTCGACGAAGCGCATGTCAAGGTCATCGCAGATGCCATGGATGTAGTTGTGGGCGGTATGGTCAAAGAAGTGAATGGACGTCGATAGCGAGGCCGCGTACTTCCCTCTGAACGCATCCTGGACCTGGCGCTCGGCAATGAGCTCGATGAACCGCTTGTAGTTGGCATGCACATGAAGGATGTACAGTGGAAAGCCCCACAGCACCGCGTCAGAAGATCGGACATCGCCAATGACGGCGTCGAAAGCTTTCGTGTCGTTCTCCAGGCGTCGCAATCGTTGCGCAATGTGGTGAACCTTGAATGCGTGCTGGGGATACAGCTTGGCCAGGTAGGCGACAGACTGCATGGTGATGCTCAACTCACCTTTGGGGCTGCCGTTCAGGACGATGATGTTCATGCGGTCAGATCCTTTCTGCTCGGGTCATTGAGGGTGTCAGGTCCGCTCGACGGATGGGTCGGTTGAGGGTCGGGTACGTCGGGAGTCGGAAACAACGCTCAGAGGCTGTCCTCCTTCACCTTCAGGAGCTTCTGTCCCAGCCAGATGGCGCCGACCGCCCACACCACCCCGCCGAACGTCAGCACCGGCATCGGGATCGGCCCTGGGGGCAGATTGAACAAAATGCCGCCCAGCAGGAACAAGAGAGCGGCTGCCCGCGGCAGGATTCCCGCGCGCCAGACAGCCACTCCGAAAACGACATAGCCGATCATCGCTGTCGCCGCCATGAGGATGAAGGCGATGAGAACGCCGCCGCTGTTCATCGCACCGGTCACATCCAGAAGATCGGGCGCCGCTTCGGCGAGGGCGGGGTAGATGGCCAGCGCGATCAAGCCGTCAGCAAAGAACAACACAGTGCCGACGGTTGCGATCACAAAGCCGACCAGGCCCAGCGCACCGCTCTGCTCCCGTTGGACCGCATACAGACCCGCGATGCCGAAGAGCGTGAACAGGGCGGCCAGAATGTGGAGAGCCTGGCTCGGCACCCAGAGCGGGCTATGAGTCACCGCGGCGCCGGCAAACGACCCGAGCACGCCAGCCAGGATCCAGAATCCGGCCATGCAAACGGCACCGCCGATGAGCGAATAAGCACTCAATTGGTGGAGTGTGGTCTGTCTCATAAGGCTCCTTCTCACAATCAGCTCTTGTTGTTCACAAGGTCGATGCCGATCGGTTGGGCGATTGCCCCGGCTCAGGATCGCGGCTGGGCTAAGTCGTTCTGGCGGCGACAGAACCCCCAGAGCGTCTCGCCTGAAGACGCCAGACCAAAACCGCGACCAGCCCAAAGGCGCCGGCCAGCCACCCAAAGAGTGGCAGCCTTGCGCCAAGACCAAGCGCGCCGGGCAAGATCAACGTCGCACCGAAGTTGAAGACAAAATGAACGACGACCATGGGCACCAAACTATCGGGAACATGCCGGTAGATCCAGACCATCAGCAAGTTCAGAGCGATGATGGTCACCGTGAACTCCAACATGTAAATCAGCAGGTCCATCCCAGCAAAACCCGAGGACACGAGCCACAGCATCAGATGCCAGAAGCTCCACATCAGTCCCAATACAAGGCCAGCCTTCAGCGGGCTGTAGCGTTGGAGCAACTGCGGCAACGCAAAGCCGCGCCAACCCGGCTCCTCACCGGTCGGGCCGGCGAGCAGGTTGACCACCAGCAAATAGAACCAGAGCGTGAACGTAAGCGGCGTCCTGCCTTCCGGCGCGCCACCGGTCAGCCGATAGCCCAGCACAGCAAGTGCGACGACGCCGAATGGGATCAGGCTCGCCAGGTACCAGCGCGCCGGCAGCTTGAAGCGGACCAGCCCGGCAAACAGACCCGCGACAGCATCCGGGCCGCGTGTCGCCCGAACGACGATGGCTGCCGACAGAGAGGGCATCCATGAACCCAGGATCGTCACGATCCACACCGTCCAGGGTTGAGCGTTCACGTCTACGTGCAGAACGCCGACCACGATCACCCCGAACAGGATGAGGAGTGTCCAGAAGAAGATGCAACTCATGAGGTAGAACGACAGCACCGGGTAGCGAACCAGAAAGGTTTTGTTTTCAGAGGTCGTCATAGACTCGTCCGCCTTGGATGTGGACTCACGAACGTTGAACGGGGTGAGTCCTCACCGAAATCAACGTCAATCCCAGGTCGCACAGACGGTGGAGCAGGCCATAGAGCACCGCCTGGTCTGTGGTCGTTACCAACAAGACGGTTTCGTCCAAGGGCCGGTCATAGGTCCCGGTCAAATCGAGCCAGGCCAGGAGGTCCTCGCTCAGCCAACCCTTGACGCGCACCTGGTAACCGTCTGCCAGGTCATTGCCATGAGCATGAAGGTCTCCAGTCATCGGTTTTTCTCGGATCTTCTAGCGGTTTTCGATCGTGCGCAGGAGGTCGGGAAACGCCGATACCGGTGGCGGAACATCACTGGCGTCGGCCTGGGCCGTCTGATCAAGGCCCGCGCGATGTGTAGGTCGCGAACAACGCCAGTCTATGTTCAGTTCAATTGGTTTCGGATTCCCGAGTTCCTGTGATGATGAGGATGTTAGGGACAAATAGAAACACAGGCATCAACCGGAGGGATGATGCCTGTGGGTTGATTTTCGGCGCATCGATCAGAACAAGCGCAGCTCTTTCGCTTTGTTCAGCGCCTCGATCCGATTCTCAGCACCCAACTTCTCGAAGATGTGGCGAATATGTGTCTTGACGGTTGGAAGCGAAATGTGCAATCGATCGGCCACAGCCAGGTTGGACAGGCCCAGCGAGAGCAGCCTCAGCACCTGTAATTCGCGTTCGCTCAACGGTTCAACGAACGTTCCGGATTGCGGCGTGGCCACCAACGGCTTTTGGGGTACAGGGGCCGGGAAGGCCTCCAGGACGCGTCGGGCAAACTGCGCCTGGGTTGGGTCGGTCAACGTCGGATAGAGGCCGACAATCAGATCCCGCACGGCCTCACCACCCTCCAGGAAGAGACGCAGATGGCCCTGGGGTTGGGCCAGCGCCAGGCTCTTCTGAAGGGCAGCCTGCGCGGCGATGCGCTTGCCAAGCCTGGCTTGCGCCAGCGCAGCGAGCAGCTGAGCTTCCATTTGCCAGCGCCGGCAGCCCGTGCTCTCCGCGAGGGGTTCCCACTGCATCGCAAACGCCAGGGTGACCTCCGCCTGACCGGCCGCAAGGTAGACGCGCGCCTGGTTGAGCAGTCTGCATCCAAGTGACGAACCCGGGAGGCGCTCACCGACTACCAGCGGATCCGGCAGCAACGGCCAGGCATCTGCGCAATGTCCTTCTTCGGCCAGGTAGACCGCCAGCAAAGACTGGAGTTCACGCAGCAAGTCCGGCGGATCGGAGCGCCGCAGGCTGTCGGTTCCTTCCTTGAGTACCGCGAGGGCATCGTCAGTCTGGCCGGCGGCGCGGAACAACCGTGCCTGCAAAAGGCAACTTGTGGCGATCAGTTCCCAGAAGCCTCTGCGATCCATGTGGTTCCAGACCGATCTGAGCAACTCGGACGCCTGTGCCAGATTGTTTTGTTCGTAGAGCACTTCTCCCAGCCCCACCTGCAAGATACCCACGGCCGGCGACGAGGCCGTGGGCCCCATCTGCGCCAACAAATCGTTGTAGAAATCGGCGGCTTCCGATAAGCGGCCCTGCAATAGAAACAGGTGTCCTAAGGCAAGCCCGCTTGCGCCCAACGCCACGAGATTGCCAGCCTGACGGAGTGCTTCGATCGCCAGAAAAAAGATCTCCATCGCCGCATCGATGTTCCATGATCCACGCATGGCAGCGGCTTGAGCCATCAGTGCCAATCCGAAGGCCCTCTCGTGCGCTTTGTCGGCGGGCAACAGCTGGATCGCCTGGGTGGCGTATTCCAGGGCTGCGTCAAAACGCTCGTAGCGCACGGCTGCCATCGCACGGAGGGTAGCGACTTCCGCAGGGATGGCGGCCCATCCTTTCGGGGGGATTTTTCCCAGGGCCATCCAACGCTCGTAGGCCTGTTGCGCGTCATCGTTGTGCACCTGGGCGGCATGGGCTTGCCCCCGGATCCACTGGGTCCAGGCCAGGGCGATACTCAAATCGGGATGCTCTAGAACGGCCTGAGCCGGCAGGGCTTCAAGCCAACTCAATACCTGATTGGGCCAGCCTCGATAAATGGCTTGCTGCCAGTTGGCCAAGATGATGTCAACGGCATACTCCACGGCTCCAGCTTGCAAGGCATGATAGAGGCCGTCGTCCACCCGGCCAGCTTGCTCATACCATTGGGCCGCCTGGAAGTGCAGTTGGGGAATGGCTTCGGCTCCCAGACGTTCCAGGCGCATCCGCAGCATTTCGGCAAACAGGTGGTGGAACCGAAACCAGGTTCCTTCGATATCGAGCGGTATGAGGAAAAGGTTTTTGCGAACAAGGGTCGCCAAAGTCTCGGCGCTGTTTGGGTTGCCAGTCACCGCCTGGCACAGCGATCCGGACAACTGCTTCAGGATGGAAGTCTGGAGCAAGAACTGTTGACTTTCCTCGGGGAGATGCGCCAGCACCTCGGTCGTCAAGAAATCCAACACGTATTGGTGGCTGGCCGAAAAGCGGGCGATGAAACTTTTCTGCGCCTCTCGGTCGTTCACCGCCGGCGATTCTTGCAGCGCCAACGCCGCCAACTGCAAGCCTGCCGCCCAGCCCTCCGTACGCGTTTCAAGGCGGGCGACATCTTCGTCGTCAAGGAGTAATCGCATCACATCCCGCAGAAAGGACTGGGTTTCGGCGGAGGTGAAGCGCAAGTCGGGCAGCCGAACCTCTGTCAGGTAACCGCGCACCCGCCAACGGCTGAGCGGCATGGGCGGATCGGATCGGGTGCAGAGGGCGACGAACAGGTTGTCAGGCAGATGCTCGATCAGGTAGATCAGGCTATCGTGGATGGTGGGATCTTCGATCAGGTGGTAATCATCCAGGACGATCACCATCCGGCCCTGCAGTTGCGCTGCCTGGTTGAGGAATTCCGGCACGATCGTTTCCGGCGGTGGTGCTTGCGGCGATAACAGCTCGGCCAGAAGCGCCTGAGCAAAACCAGCCGTCTGCTTTTGCACTGCCGAGATCAGGTAGGCCCAAAACAGCGAAACGACATTGTCCTGCGCGTCGAGCGACAGCCAGGCGTAGGGCAATGTGGCGTGTGCCGCCCAATCGGCCAGCAGAGTCGTTTTTCCCGATCCGGCCAGCGCCGACACCAAAACCAACCTTCCCTGGTCGGCCAGGGCCTTGTCGAGCCGCTCTCGCAAACGGGCACGATCCACCCGGTCTCTCTGGGGCCTTGGCAAGTAGGTCTTGGCGGCAAGCAACGGAGTAGCCATGGATCCGGTCTCTAGCTTTGATCTGACGTGACAAGGAGGGTCATCGGCTCCTCTAGCCTCCACCCCTCGCGGACGGCCGATGACCTCCCCACTAAAACACTGATCGAGACCTTGCGCAAGCCAGGGTAGGAGCTGGAGAACGATGGGCTCCGCCAGATGGGGCAACTCACCACGAGGCAACGATCGAACAAGCAGCCGAGCGACAGATCGGGGCCCGGCCGGAGCAGCGCAGCCCTGCCCTGACCCATCGAACGTATTGATAGCGGGTAGTCAATCGTCACCTTCAGGAAAGGGTCACGACAACAACGGCCGCGATCGCTTGAGACCACAGCCTTTTAGTAGCAAGGCAGGCTTCGAACTGACGACCTCCGGCCAAACAACTCGATGGTCTACGGGCCCATCCTCGCTGTGTCAGGGTCCGGGGCCTTGCCCGTTTGGGTTGCCTGATCCCGGGTCTGCTTTGCCCCTACCAGGCGGGCTGGCTACTCGCCGACTTTAGAGCTGTGTGCTGGCCGAGAAACTACTGCATCGCGCGGCTGAACCAGGGTTCACGGTTCCGAGCCAACGAGACGTCCACAACAACAACGGCACGCCGGGCGAAACATGGCGTCATGTCTCCAACGACAACCCATTCCTGATGGAGCGAGGGTTGCCCCCGCATGCGACAGTTTGCCGTTTCCGTCGCAATTGCGACAGATGATCGAGTTTCTTCATTGTCTTGCGGCCAGCGAATCCCTATAGTCTCTCGAAGCGCTCGACTGATACGGCAACAGCCACGTCGATGCGACGGGAGGACCGAATGATGGATGTCATCGTGATAGGTGGAGGCCACAACGGCCTGGCGGCCGCGTGTTATTTGGCGCGGGGCGGATACTCCGTGACCGTCCTTGAAGCCAGTGAAACGATCGGCGGAATGACAGAGACGAGGGCCCTGGTCTCAGCGGCGCCGGAACACCTGCTCAATCCCGGGGCGATCGACGTGGTCTGGGGCGCGTCGCCGATCGGGCATGACCTGGATCTGGCGCGGTTCGGGCTGCGCATCATCGACCACGACCCCGCCTGGGCCTGGCTCGGGCCGAGCGGCGAATCGATCCTGTTGGCGCGAGACGTGAATCGCACGATCGCTGAGATTCAGAGGTTCTCGGCTCAGGATGCGCGCACCTATCGTGAGTATGCCGAAGTGGCTGCAACGGTCCAGGCGATTCGGGGAGGCGCGTCAGTGGGCGCGACTCTGTTGGCAGCGGCCCGCGGACTGGGAAATCGTCGGGTTCGGCGGCTCCTGGGAGAAGCCCTGACAACGCCGGCCGCGGAGCTCATCGAGTCAACGTTCGTCTCCGATCAACTCCGCGGCGTGTTTGCGTCGATGCTCTGGCTCTACGGCTCGATTACTGTGGAGGGTAGCGGGATCTTGTTCATGGCAGCGACCGCATCCTTGCATCGGCATGGAATCGGGCGCCCAGAGGGCGGCATGCAGGCGATCCCCGACTCACTGAATCGATGCTTGCAGTCTTACGGTGGGACGGTGCGGGTGAGCTCTCCAGTGGCCGAGATCCTCTGCGCTGGCGGTCGGGTTCGCGGTGTCCGCCTGGTAACCGGAGAGGAGATCCTGGCGCGAGCCGTGGTCGCCGCGACGCCGCCACAAGTCACCGCCCGCCTGCTCAGCGGAAGTGGCGTGCCCCATCTGGCAGCTCTCGAACATGCCCCAGCCAACCATGCCGGACTCGGCTGCCTGGTGGTGGTCATGGCGCTGCGCGGCCGCCTGACTCTCGGCGAGCACCAGCGAGCCCGCACTGACCAGGTGGATCTACGCAAGCCCACACTGTTCTGCGGAACATTCGAGCAGGTCCTGGCCGCCGATGCCGCGGCCCGCGCGGGACGGGTGGTGCAGGATCCACCGTGGGGCGGCACGATCTTGTCCGCGACGGATCCGACTGTGGCACCGGATGGGCAAGACACTCTCTATCTGGGTGCTCCAGCGCCGGTCTGGCCGGCAGGGGAGCCGGCCGACGCTGGGACAGCTGCGGCGAACGCACTCGTCTGCGCGGCTGAAAAGGTGATGCCAGGCATCTCGGCACTCGAGATCGGACGATGGGCGCAGACTCCCGGTGACTTGGAACAGCGACTGGGGGCAAAGAACGGGTGCATCTATCACGTGGACATCACCCTGAGCAGATTGGGCCCTCTCCGCCCTGCCCGTGGATGGGGCAAGCATGTCACGGATGTGCCTGGCCTCGTGCTCTCGGGTGCGGGGACGCAGCCCGGAGGCGGGGTCACTGGAATTCCGGGGAAGATGGCCGCGCAAGAACTCATGCGCATTTTGAGAAAGCAGGGCTCATGACCCGTTCGTCTGATGGTGGCCATGTCCTCTGCACACGGCTGTCCACTTAGGGGTGGGCAGCCCCCAGCGTGTGGCGGGCTGCATCGCGCACTGTCGGACTCACCAGAGCTCATCGACGCAGACACCGCAAGGGCATCGCCATCTCACGCTCGTTGCAGCCGGTGCGTTTGCGGTGTGCCACGACGACCGGTTGGCACAGGCTCATCGAGTGATTCGGGGTCACTGCCTTTCGTCTCGGACCTGAGCCCATGCCAGCCGGCCCTCGCAGCGACCGAATGAACTTCAGATCGGCAAGTGACGGAGGTTTGATCGGTAGTAGACTGGTACACGGTCATGAAACGTCCGACGGAGGGCAAACACCCGCAGCCAGTGTGGCCGAACCGTCACGGACTAGCCGGTCGGAGGCCGCTGGATGCACGCCAAACACGATAGGCACGGCAAGCGCACCGAGATCATGCTGCACGACGCCCTGATTGCCTTGATCTCTGAAAAGGGCTTCGATGCGATCACCGTGGGTGACCTGGCAGACCGGGCCATGATTCATCGCGCCACGTTTTATCGCCACTATTGCGACAAATACGCGTTGGTCACGGCCATCTATGAGAAGGCGATCAAGGATTTGGTGAGCGACTTGGGTCCTCTGGAACAGAGACTGAGAATCGTCCCATTCGTCGCCAACAAAGACGATGCCTTCGCCGAACAGGCGATCACGCCTGAAGTGGATCGGGTGTTAAACACGTATACGGCCTTGTTCGAGCATATCGCAGAGAACGCCAGGCTCTACAAATCGCTCCTCGGAAAGCGAGGAAGCTCCTGGTTCAGTGCTCAGCTGCGGGATGACTTCGCTCGCAATCTGCACTCCCGCTTACAGGAGTCTAAAGGTTTGGTCTCTGAAGAACTCGATATCTCCGATCCGGTCTATGACAGGGTGTTGACGGTCGGCCTGGCAAGCTGGTTGATAGGGATCATTAGTGGTTGGCTCGAGGATGGCATGAAGATCCCGCCGCGACAGATCTCACTTTTCTCGCTGCGGTTTGTGACCTACGGCATGTACCCCTATATCACGTCGCTCAACAAAGCACTCGCGAATGACTTGCGCGCTGCGCGTCTCCAATCTCCGCCCTGATCGCCAAGTGGCAGACGCTCTGCGTTGACGATGTTCGCTATCGCTAGTCCTACAGGTCTGATGGACCAGCCATGTGGTTGTGCTGCTGTGTCGCTTTGGTTCGGTTGTGAGGGACGCGCTGCTTAAAGTAACGTTTGCAGAGGTCGGGCAAGACGATCCAAAGGTTGCCGTGTGTGGGTCGTCGCGAAGGCCAGGCCGCTCCGGCAGAGACAACTCCAGCCCGCCATCCCCGAGCACCGTCAGTTCCTCGATCGTCGCGGTCTGGGTCAACCCGCAGCGGCCGCCCGCCTTTGGGCCGCAGTTCGCGGTAGAAGACGCAATACCGCGAGATTCGGGTGCCCGGCGGGAGTTCGACGAGGATTGATTGTGAGGCATCCTCACCCGACATGAAGTTGATGCGGGGCCGCTCGGCCGCTTTTCGGTCGAACAATGAGATAGCCCGGTCCCCGGGTTGGCCCCCTATATAATCGGCTCAATGACAGACATCCAGGTGGTCTTCCTGAATGGGCCTTCCAGCAGTGGCAAGTCGGCACTGGCACACCGTCTGCAGCAACTCCTCTCGATACCGTACATCTTCTTTCCGGAGGACATGTTCTTTGCGGGGCTCCCAGGCCGAGACTACACAGAGGCTGAGGCGTACCTGTACGGCTCGCGCCTGTATGACGGCTTTACGCGGTGCGTGCGGACGATGGTCGAAAGCGGCAATCGAGTCATCGTCGATACGGTCGCCTGGAATCCAGGAAGCCTATCCGGCTTCGTGGATGCGCTTTGGGAGGTGAACGTCTTTGCGGTCGGGCTTCGTTGCGATCTGGCGATTCTGGAGGAGCGCGAGCGCCTGCGCGGGGATCGCTCGACCGGCCTGGCGCGGCGGCAATTCAGCAAGGTGCACCAGGACGCCATCTATGATATCGAGATTGACACGACTGTCGCTGACATAGATGAGTGCGCTCGACGGGTCGCCGATGCCATGGCGACTCCCCCATCCCCACACGCCTTTGCCCGAATGAAACATCGATAGTCGACCCCAGGCACATCAGTTTCGTCAGCAGGCAACCAAAGCTTTCGTCAGGGTGGGCGCTATCAACAGCGCCCTCACTCAGTTCCGGCCCCTCGCAGCCAACTCACGTCGCTCAACTCAATGTAACGTGCTTGAAATAGTACCTTGACAGACACAGTAGTGTGCCATACAATCCCCACACGAAACGGTGAACCTATGACCGAAAACCACATCACTTCGGACCTGCTAAGGGGCCACACCGATACCATGATCCTGCGGCTCTTATGCGAGGCGGATCGCTACGGCTACGAGATCGTGAAGCTGATCGCCGAGCGTTCCCGCGGCGAGTATCAACTCAAGGAAGCCACGATGTATTCGAGCGTCCGCAGGCTTGAAGCAGACGGCGACATTGAATGGTATTGGGGCGACGAATCGCAGGGCGGGCGGCGCAAGTACTTCAGGGTCACGAAGAAAGGCAGATCCACGTATGCGCACAACAAAAGCAATTGGGAGTATGCCAAGCGCGTGCTCGATCATCTACTCTAGGGAGCTGTAGTGATGGACGACAAACTCAACCAGTATCTGACCGCCGTCTTTGCGCCCTACGAGGGGCTCAAGAGCGTCGATGAACTCAGGGCCGACCTGCTCTCTGATTTGCAGGAGCGGTTTCGCGAACTGAAAGCCGAGGGCAAGGACGATGAGACCGCCTATGCGATGACGATCGATAGCATCGGCGACATCGAACAAACGGTGCAGGAGGTGGCGAACGTCTCGCACGCGTTGGAGCGCAAGGTGCTCATCAGCTTCAGCGCGAGCAACTTGCCAAAGAGCGACCTCGCAGGCGTCTCAGCGCGCCAACGGAAGTTCGAAGCCAGTGACCTGCACGGGTCCGACTTCACCGGCGCCGATCTGACGGGCAGTTCCTTCAAGGCCAGCGACGTCCGGGACACTGTTTTCGACAGGGCCGATCTGACGGATTGCGTCTTTCATACGGTTGACCTGACGAATGCGAGCTTCAAACGCGCGGTCCTGGTCCGCACGGCGCTCACCCTGTCGACGCTCAACGGGGCCAGGTTCACCGGCGTGCGACTGATCGACGCCAAGCTGACCACGATGGAACTGCGCGGCGTGATCTTCGAAGAGTGCAGCTTCCAGGGCGTGGACTTCAAGGAGTGCGACCTGGAGGGGCTCTGCTTCGACGGGCAGACGTTCATCGGCGTCAGGTTCGACAAGACATCGCTGAAGGACGCGACGTTCAGGAACGCGACCATCAAGAACGTGTCGTTCGTCGCGCCGATCATCTGGTCCAAGCGCTTCTACAGGGCCATCAAAACGATCTGTTTTGACGGCGCGACGATGGACAAGCTGACCTATGCCTCGCTCAAGGGCATGGAGGCCGATCTCTCCAAGGTGACGGTGGTCTAACGATGAACACATTGCACGATCAAGCCATCCAGGTGAACGGGCTGAAGAAGTCCTACAAAACCCTCGAGGTGCTCAAGGGCGTCGATTTCGAGGTCAAGAAGGGCAGCGTGTTCGCGCTGCTGGGTTCTAACGGCGCAGGCAAGACCACGATCGTCAAGATATTGACCACGCTGCTCCCCTACGACAGGGGCACCGCCATGGTCAACGGTTTCGACGTCGCGACGCAGCCTGATCAGGTGCGCGGGTCGATCAGCCTGACCGGGCAATTCGCCGCCGTCGACGAGATACTGACCGGGCGCGAAAACGTGACCATGATCGCCGAGCTTCGGCATTTGGCAGCCCCGCGTCCGATCGCGAACGAGTTGTTGAACCGCTTCGGCCTGGCGGCCGCCGCCGACCGCAGGGTGTCCACCTACTCGGGAGGGATGCGCCGCAGGCTCGACATCGCTATGAGTCTGGTCGGGAAACCGCCGCTCATCTTCCTCGACGAGCCGACCACTGGGCTCGACCCTGAAGCGCGCCTCGAGGTCTGGAAGACGGTCAAAGAGCTGGCCCAAAACGGCACGACGGTTTTTCTCACCACGCAATATCTCGAGGAGGCCGAGCAGCTCGCCGATCGCATTGCCATCCTGCATGAGGGTCGGATCATCGCGAACGGCACCCTCGAGGAACTGAAGCGGCAGTTCCCGCCCGCAAAAGTGGAATACATCGAGAAGCAACCGAGCCTTGAGGAGATCTTCCTCGCTATCATCGGCCATCAGGAGGTCGCCTAAATGGACGTCAGCCACACCCACTTGATCAACGATCTGAGCGTGATGCTCGGCCGGTCCATGCGACATGTGTTTCGCAGCCTGGACACCATCATCACGGTCACGATCATGCCGATCGCGTTCATGCTGCTGTTCGTCTATGTCTTTGGCGGCGCCATTCAAACCGGCACCGACCATTACGTGAACTATCTGCTGCCTGGCATCTTGCTGATCGCGATCGCCAGCGGCATCGCTTACACCTCGTATCGTTTGTTCATGGACAAGCAACGTGGGATCTTCGAGCGGTTCCACTCCATGCCGATCGCGCGTTCAGCGGTGCTGTGGGGTCATGTGCTGACTTCACTGGTGTCCAACGCGATCTCCGTCGTCGTGATCATCCTGGTGGCGCTCCTGATCGGCTTCCGCTCGCCGGCGGGCGTGCTGGCCTGGCTGGCCGTGACTGGCATCCTCACCCTGTTCACGCTGGCCCTCACCTGGGTCGCGGCGATTGCCGGCCTTTCCGCCACTTCAGTGGATGGGGCTGGGGCCTTCTCGTATCCGCTGATCTTCCTCCCCTTCATCAGTTCGGCGTTCGTGCCCACGGCGATGATGCCGCCCCTCGTCCGGGCTTTTGCCGAACATCAGCCAGTCACCGCGATCGTCGAGGCCATCCGCGCCCTGCTATCGGCTCAGCCGGTCGGGAGCGATCTCTGGGTCGCCCTGGCCTGGTGCATCGGCATCATGCTGGCGGCGTACATCTGGGCGATGCGGATCTATCGAAAGCGGGCGTAGCATGCCGTTGCCCTCAGCAGCTGCCTGGCACGCTTCTAGCCGTTGCCTGGGAGTTCTTCTCTGGCCCCCCAGGCGCGGCTGGGTTGACAAGGCGTTGCGATCTGGCGCAGGTGGTCGATGCGAAGGCTGCCCCATGCCCATGACGAGGGCCAGGCTCTCGCAAGAGTCGGGCCCTCGTCGTGGGTGACGGCACAACCGGGCCGATGGCATCGGTCGGGCCGGTGCCTACGACCGGTTCCGGTTTCATCGCCCCTCAAGGAGAACGGTCAACGGCCCGATCGACGGGCTCGCCGAAGACGATCCGATGCCCCTCGGGCGTGACGATCGCGAACTCACGCACTCCCCAGGGCTTGTCCTCGAGCGCATGCCAGATCTCGACACCCTTTGAACGGTATTCCGCATAGAGGGTGGCTGCGTCGCTGACATGCAGGTACGCGAACCAGGAGTGATCGGGGCTCTTCGAAATGGGCTGCGCCTCAGGGCAATCTCCAAGGCGCACGTTGCATGCGCCTCGGTTCAGGAACGCCCAACCATCGACCCGCAAGGTTTCTCGAAAACCCAACCTCTCGGTGTAGTACCGGATGGCGCCGGCGAAGTCGCGCACGGCCAGGACAAAAGTCGACGACGTGATCTCACTCATGATGCCTCCCTCAAGTTGAACCTGAGGCTCATACCATATCGCTTTGGGCTTGAGAGATGGTCATCCAACCGAACCACACGTCGATCGGGCACTCATGCTGAGGTTTTGGTCGCGCGGTGGGCAAACGAGATCTATCGCGGCCATTTGGATCGGGGCACTGCGGGCGCGTCCGGGATACCAACGTACCTGACACGGCCGATGCGGCGCTATCCGAGTCGCGCCAGCACTCGGGCCGGCAACACTCGCATCAGCCAGGCATACAGCCGCCACCGCCGGGTCACGTAGACGATTCGCTTCCGGGCCATGATCGCATCGATGATCTGGCGCGACGCTTTCTCGGGAGAGGCCACCCAGAACTTCACAGGCGATTTGGCCATGGCCGTGTCCACGAAGCCGGGCCGCACATCCGTCACGACGATGCGCTGTCCGGATCTGGCATAGCGCAGGTACAAAGCCTCCAGATAGTTCGACATGAAGGCCTTGGATGCGCCGTACGCCGGCGCCGCACGGCCGCCGCGCAGACCAGCAATCGACGTGATGCCCACGATGTGGCCCAGGCCTTGCTGCTCGAACACCCGGGCGACCAGGACCGTCGCATTCACGAAGCCCTGCACATTGACCGCGATGGTTTCGAGTTCGGGTTCGGCCGTCAGGTCTGGATTGAGGTGCCCGGTTCCGGCGCAGTATATGAAGAGATCCAGCTGCCCGAGCGCGTGGATCACAGCCGGGAGCTGGCGCGAGACCGCCGCGAGGTCGGTGACATCGAGCGCCTCGAACACGGTCCGGGTCGGCAGTTCACTGGCCAGATCCCGCAGAAGCTGCTCACGGCGCGCCACAAGGCCCAGTTCATAGCCGCGACCGCTGAGTTGAACAGCCAGGCAGCGGCCGATCCCCGATGAGGCGCCCACGATCAACGCTGTTGCCACGAGGACCGACTCTACCGCAAAGCCGGCCAACAGCTCAGTCGCTTTAGACCCACCCCGCCTGCCCTGCCGGTGTCACGACAGGAAGACGCGGCCGATCGCACCATCCAGGGTGATGGTCTGGCCATCTCGGATCCGCTGCAACGCCCCAGACACGTTGACCGCGGCCGGCAACCCGTACTCGCGGGCCACAATCGCGCCGTGCGATAGCGGGCCACCCACCTCGAGCACAACGCCGCTGACCAATGAGAAGACCGGTGTCCAGCCCGGATCCGTGGCGCGTGTCACAAGGATCTCGCCCGGTTGCAGGCGCACCGCGTCCCGTGGGCTGGCGATCAAACGTGCCACGCCGGTCACGCGGCCGCTGCTGGCGGCAATGCCGCTGAGCACGTCCGCCGCTTCAGCGGGCGCCGGCGCCGCGACCGGCTGACCGGCCGCATCGAGCACCTCAGGCGCGACCACCGAGAACCAGTGGGTGTACGCGCGACGGCGCCGGTCGACGACGGTCTTGAACGACGGACTGCTCGCCGCTGAGCCGGCCGGGTTCAGGGCAGCCTCGATCTCGCCTTCAGCAAGGAAGAAGATATCGTCCGCCGCGTTGAGCCAGCCGCGCCCTGCCCAGCGTCGGCCCAGCTCGGCGACGAGGACGCGCCAGGGCAGCATGAGCTTGACGAGATAGCCCTGGCCGTTGTCGCGCAGGCGCATCATCTGCTGCGCCTGCACCAGCACCCACTTGAAATAGCCGCGGCGGAACGGGTCAAGGCGGGCGGCCGCCGCAGCCTCGGCCTCGGTTCGTCGCTGTCGCTGACGGTTCTCGCCGTCGGCCGCAGCCGGCGCCCCCGCGTTCGTCAGGTATCCCTGGACCAGGCCGATCACAAGCTCGGGCGCCTCGATCCAGCGCGGGTAGAGCCACTCAGCTTCAGTGGCACAGCGGTGGCCGTGCCGCTGCAAGAAACTGTTGAGTTGGGCCAGCAGCGGAGCAGCGGCCGGGGCCGCTCGCAGACGCGCCAACGCCTCGGCCGGTTCGACGTCACGAAGAAGCCCATCGAGGCCGGCCGCGCGGCACGCCTGCGCCATGTCCTGCAGCATCGGCACCATCTCCGCCTGGATCACGCCGCTCAGGCCGATCAGCAGGGTCTGCCCCAGCGAACGATCGCCAAGCCAGCTCTGGGCCAGGTCCTCGAGCATCGAAAGATAGCTCGACGACAGCCCCGTGACCGAGGTGTGATACTGGATGTACTTCAGCACCCGCTCGCGCCATGTGTCGCGGCCCTCGGCCCACAGCTCCACATCGCTCACCGGGTTGAGGTCACGCCGCATGAAGTCGTCGACCCAGGCGTCGATCTTCGGAAAGTCGACCTCGAAGCGACGGGCCTCGGCCTGCATGGTGCGCATCATCGTCAGCCAGACCGGCAGCCGGCGCAGCACCACACCCCAGTCCCATCGGTCAGCCTGAGCGCCGGTCGCCTGTGGAGTCTGGCTGCCCAGCGTGATCGCCACGCGGCTCGCCGGCATGCCGAGCTCGCGGGTGTAGAGGTGCATCATCGCGCCCTCGTTCATATACACGCGCCCATACGCGCGTCGCACCCATTGCGCGCGCCGAGGCAGGTCGGAGGGCACGACCTTGAGAGTCGTTCGCATGCTCTCGTTGGTCAACGTCTCCCAGACGGACCAGGTAAGCGGCGTGACAGGCTCGGGCCAGCGCTCGCCCATATCGCTTTGCGTCCAGTAGTCGAACGACTGAGGCGTTGCCGGCGCCAGCGGAGGCCAGGCGTCATCCCCGGGCACACCACCCTGGGTGGTGATCGGACGCGACTGCAGGATCGCGATTCGTCCGTCGGCGATCGCCCACTCGATATCCTGTGGGGCGCCGAAGTGAGTTTCGATCTCGCGCCCGAGACGCGCCAGCTCGGCGGCCTGCTCGGGTGTCAGCACCGAAAGGCCGCGCCGCTCGTCAGCGACTTTCTCCTCGCTGGTCCCTGCAGCAGCCGGCGCCGTCATCCATTCCTTGTCGCCGATCAAAAGCTCCTTGATCACGCCGGTTTCGCGATCGACGATCAGTGTGTCGGGATTGACCCGCCCCGACACGAGCGCCTCCCCTAATCCCCAGGTCGCGTTGATGACCTGTTCATCGCGGCGACCCGAGACGGGGTTGAGCGTGAACAACACGCCGGCCGAGCTCGCGTCGACCAGGGGCTGAACGACCACCGCCAGCGCCACGGCCTCGGGCGCGAGGCCCTGCTTCGCGCGGTACGCCATCGCCCGCGCGGTCCACAGGCTGCCCCAGCAGCGCTTCACCGCCGACAGAACATCGATCGCGCCGATGATGTGCAGATACGTGTCTTGCTGACCCGCGAAGGACGCCTCGGGCAGGTCCTCAGCCGTCGCCGACGATCGCACAGCGACAGCCGGTTGCTGCCCGGGCAGTTGCTCGTAAGCGGCGTGCACGGCCGCCGCGACCCGGTCGGGGACGATGCCGCGTTCGAAGCCCAGGCGCAATGCCTGAGAGGCCACTTCATACGTCTCGGGGCGGGTCGGATCCGTTGCCTGGCTGTGTCGCACGATTTCGGACATCAGGCCGTTGGCTTCGACGAAGGTCCGATACGCCTCGGTCGTGATGACAAATCCGCCCGGCGTCGGGAAGCCGCCGGCGATCAGGCGCCCCAGGTTGTGGCCTTTGCCGCCGGCATTCGCGAGTGCGAGTTTGGGAGACGAGAGGGAGAGCGTGAAGGCATACATCGTCGGAGAGGATACGCCCGCCGCCAGTTGCCGGCATTCACCCCAGGGTGAAGAGCGGACCCGGCCGTCGCCCTCAGACCAGGCCCAGATCGCGTGCCCGGGCGGCTGCCGCAGCTCGATGAGTCACGTCGAGCTTGGCGAAGATGGCGTTGACGTGCTTCTTGACCGTGCTGACGCCCACAACCAGGCGCTCCGCGATTTCGGGGTTGCTCTTGCCCGCAACGATCAGGCCCAGCACCTCGCGTTCGCGCGGACTGAGCGGGCTCGCCAGACGATCGGGCCGATCAGGAGTCGGCGCTGGAAAGGCCGCCAGCAGACGGCGTGCGAACGCGAGCCGCGGATCATTCGATGACGCGGCGTCGATCCAATCGCGCACAATGATGCGAAGCGCTTCGCCCTCATCGAGAAACACGCGCACATAACCTTGCGGTGCCGCCAGAGCGAGCGCCCGCCCGCACTCAGCGCGGGCCTCGGCCACACTGTCGGCAGTCAACGCCAACCCGATGCAGGCCCAAAGCTGGAAGTACATGTGGCCGTTGGCCTCAGCCGCCGTCCGCAGCGCCACGAGCTCCTGGTGGGCCGCTGCACGGTCGCCGCAGGCCCACAACACCCAGGCCCGAGCCGGCAGGTGCCAGTCGTAGGGTGTAAGCGCTTCCGCCACCTGCCCCCGATCGTAATGGTTCTCAAGCCAATCGAGCGCATCACTGCGCTCGCCCTGGCGGGCCGTCAGCAGACCTCTGACTCCGATCACAACGTTGGCCAGCGGTGGAGCTACCCGTTCGTCGCGCACCACGGCTTCCGCCTCACACAGGGCGGCATCGGCAGCCGACGCGTCACCCCGGGCCTGATAGACGAGCGCGAGTGTGGCGAGAGCATACAGCTCCGCTGACACATCACCGGTGGCGCGGGCCAGATCGAGCCCGAGCTGGACATCGGGTTCAGCGGCATCGATGTGGTTGCGATGCAGCGCGATCGTGCCCCGCTGCGCGAAGAGAAAGGCGACACCGGGCAGCGGCGGCGGCGGATCGGGCATCTCGGCGTCGAGGGTGGTGATGGCCTCAGACGCTTCGGCCAGCTGCCCCTGTGCCAACAGGACGAAGATCCGATTGGTGACCAGGCCAAGCCGCAGCAGACGCGTCTCCGGCTGACTGGGAACGCCGGCCAACGTCTGCTCGATGATGGCGCGCGCAGTCGCCAGGTCGCCCGTTGCCAGATACGCTGCGCTCAGGCTGACACGCAACAGCGCGGAGAGCGGGTTCTCCGCTGGGAGATCGCGGAGCGCTTGCTGCGCAAGCGGCAGGGCGCGTGGATCAATCAGGAAGCTGAGCGCAACCGCCAGCAAGGCGCGCTGCTCACTGGCGATCGCTTGCGCGTCCGCGGGTGGTAACGTCGCCAGAGCCGCATCGAGCGCATGGAGACCGGGCTCGACGTCGCGGTACCGGGCCAGCGACACCTGGGTCGCGGCCCGCAGCACGTAGAGGCGGGGTCGAGCGGGCCACAACTCCGGCGGGATCGCGTCGAGGGCGCTCAACACGGTTGCGGCCCGCCCTTCCAGCAATTCCTGCATGGCATGATGCAGCAATAGATCGGCCACGTCGGCATAGGCCGATGCGGCCAGGGCCTGCCGCAGCGCCTCCTCGATCTGACCGGCCCGGGCGAACCAATCGCTGGCCCGCCGATGAAGGGTGCGCGCCAGAACGGGCTCGGCGCGCTGAAGCCGCTGCCGCAGCGCCTGAGCGAAGAGCTGGTGATAGTGAAACCAGTAGCGGTCACGATCAACGCTCTCAAGGAACAGATTGGCGTGCTCGAGTTGATCGAGCATGGTCTGCGCGACCTCGATTGGCTGATCCAGCAAGGTCGCGGCCAACGGCGCGCAGATGTGGTCGGCCACGGCCGTTCGCATCAGGGCCGTCTGCACGTCGGCCGACAATCGCGCCAGCACCTCGTCGACCAGATAGTCGGCCACGTTTGGGTGAGCGCCATCAAAGGACGCGATCTGCGCTGCAGGGTCGGGCCGCCCCTGCAGCGACAACGCCGCCAATTGCAGCCCGGCCGCCCACCCTTCCGTCCGGGCCACGAGGGCGTTCAGATCGACCGGAGTCAAGCGCAGCCCCATGACCTCGGTCAGGAACACGCGCGCTTCTTCCGGCGTGAAGCGGAGCGACTCGGCCCGCACTTCCCGCAACTGGTCACGTGCGCGCAGGCGTGGCAGCGGCAACGGCGGGTCGACCCGCGAGCCGATCACGAGCCTGAAGTTCGGCGGTTGATGATCGATCAGATAGGTGACGGCAGCCTGGATCGTGAGCTCATCGACGACGTGGTAGTCGTCCAATACCAGCGTGAGCGCCTGAGGCAGCGCCAGGATGTCGTTGCACAGGGCGTTCACCACGGCGGCATAGCCCAGCGGTTGCGGCGCCGCGAGCAGCAACCCGGCCGTCTCGCCGAGGCCCGGTTGGCTCGCG
Source organism: Anaerolineales bacterium (assembly GCA_044226485.1). Classification (GTDB taxonomy): domain Bacteria; phylum Chloroflexota; class Anaerolineae; order Anaerolineales; family UBA6663; genus UBA6663. The sequence goes on along the minus strand of JBGAGY010000007.1, from coordinate 194,377 downwards.
GCAAGCGCCGCCACAACGTACGACCAGAAGCGCACCGGGTCGCGGTCGCCTTCGTCGAGCGAGAGCCAGGCCACTGAAGGATGAGCGGTGTCGATCCACTCGGTCAGAAGCGTCGTCTTGCCATAGCCCGCCGGCGCGATCACGACGGTCACCGGCCGCGTCTCGCGCAAACGCGCCACCAAATGCGGACGGGCGACACGCGGCGAGCGGACGGGCGGAATGACGAGCTTGGTATAGAGGAGGGAAGTCACGGCGAACGATGGCAGCTCAATCCGTCGGTGGCATGAGCGCGTTACCGTCCGATGTTAACACGAACGTGGTCCGTCGCCGCCTGCCCCGATGCGCCACGTGCATAAGCAACTGATCTGTCAGGGATCATCGTGCTGACAGATCAGATGTCGCGGGGCTAGCTGACCCTCGGGCTGGCTCGTTCCTGATCATGCCGGGCTGAGCAACTTGATCAGCGCTCGCCGCGCAATCGTACGACCGCCGTTTCTGACGCGGTTGGCATCCATAGGATGCGTTCACGCCGACGCCGGAGTGCCTGTGGCCCGCCTGCGATCCCAAGCCATGAGCAGAACCAGGGTCAGGACGACGCCCATGATGAAACCGATCACGATCCCCACCAGCGTTGGAGCGAGCAGCCGGAACACAGGCATCATCTCGCCGTCCATCTGGTGCCAGTACCAGACGCTGCCATCCTGGTTGACGGCATAGTCGGTCTCAGCGGCAGCCAGGCCAGGCAGACACCACCGCGTTTTGAGGTAGTCAATGGTCCCCTGAGGGGGAGCAGCGATGCTGGAATACCAGCCGAAGTCACCGGTGCAGTCCGGGCTTTCGGCGACCAGTTGCTCGTTGCCGCTCGTCGGCGTCCAACACGAGTCGCTCCCGGGTAGGCACTGGTAGGTGTTCCCGTCGCTGGCCGAGACCTGCACGGCGTCCGTCGATCCCCCGGTGATGGCCTGCGCGCCAGTCGGCAATGACGGAAGTCGTTGCCACTGAGTCAGGGCTCCGCGGACCCAGGCGGCGCCGAGCTGCCACCCGAGCCAACCGCCCAGCGGCGACACCAACGCGCCCAGCGCGATCGCAACCAGCGTTCGAAGGATCCACTTCATGTCCCTGCTCCTCGCTCACGGCTTTGGTGGTCTCCCCATTGGCCATCGCCGCCAATCGAGATGTGCCTGATGATACGAGAAAGGATCAAAGAGGAAATGACAGCCGGTTGACAGGATTATGCTCGGCGCCAGTGGGCAGGCTTCACCGCCGGCCATCCCGAATGCGCCCTCTCACGGGACGCTGTGATAGACAGCTTTCTCGCCTCGGGCCCGCGATGGCGTTCAGCACGAGCCAGCTAGAGGTCGAGGTCAACCCACAGGAGCGCGTGATCCGAGGCCGCCTCGACGGCGGTCGTGATCGTATCCAGATGTGGGAAAAGCGTGCCCTTCGTGCCGCCCCAGACGCCGCGCCGCTCGATGCCCCCGCCCTTCGCGCGCGCCGCCAGCTTCGGAGACATCAACAGGAAGTCGATCTTCTGGCTCGCGGTGCCGTTGGCGAAGGTCCCCGGGCGGCCGTCGCCGGTGAAGCTCGCATGCGTGGTGACGTCCGTCAGGCCGACCGCCGGTGCGATCAGCGGCTCGAGCGCGGCCGAGTCGGGTGTGTCATTGAAGTCGCCTAGCACGGCGATGTAGTTGAAACCCTCAGCCAGCCGGCGTAGATAGAGTGTCTGCACCCGGGCCGCCTGACGCCGGCGCTTCACAGCCGCTTGAGCCACGGAACCGTAGCCCTTGCTCTTGAAGTGATTGAGCATGATCAGTAGTCGATGGTTTTTCGGCGTGCGCAGGATGTATTCGGCACAGTCACGGCTGAAGATCAGGCCCTCAGCGTCCGCGTCGTCGACGTGGCTGATCATGCTCTCGATCATATACCCCGGGCGAGTCAGCAGTCCGACGTCGATGCCGCGGTCGTCGTTGCCGTCGATCAGCATCGCGTGCCCATAGGGTTGAATGTCGAGCGGCCCCAACACGTCGTGGTTGAAGTGCGCGAGCGCCGTGCGGCTCTCCACCTCCACCAACCCCAGCACGTCGGCATTGGCCAGGCCGACGATGCGACCGGTGTTGGCCGTGGCGGCTGCCGTCACCGGTTCGCGCGTCAGCTCGAACCATCCGATCCAATCCGCGCGGCCGTTGGCCACGATCTCGGGCGGTTTCCCCGTGCGCTGCTTGACGAAGTCGCCCCGGGTGGCGCGCAGGATCAGGTAGCGGCTCTCCTGCTGACTGATCAACCCGGCGTGCCGCTTCAGGATCGTGAGGAGCTCATCCTTGATCGCGGGCGTATACACCGGCTCCTGAATCAGCGTGTTGAGCCGCTGATAGTCCTCGAGGATCGGCTTGCCTTCGGCCCAGGTCGCCAGGTCCATGGCGCGAGCGCGCTCGAACATATTCTCGACGTTGTAGGTGGCCAGTCGCATGGTTGTCCCCTGAGTTGCTGAGCGCGCGGTGTTGTCGCGCTGATGGAGATGATCTCGTTGCGCGGTGCATGGATCGCTCCACACGCCCGGTGCCGACATACGACTTAACGTTCAGCGGGCGGAGATTGTCCGCTCTTCAAGTTCTGCCGAAGTTCCCCCACCCGATCCCCCTCCCCTTCGGCGGCAGCCAGGCCCTTGAGGTTGGCCGTGACGATCGCAAGCCTTTGCAGCCAGACAAGCACCACCGCCTGATCCGGGTGGATCCTGACGACATAGGTGGTATCCCGCCGGGCCAGCTCGTCAGAGCCGACAGCGTCGCAGGTCAGCGCGGGTAAGCAAATGATCGCCGCCACCCTGCCGCCAAGGCCTGGGCCCGATCGGCATCCGGCGATCATCAGCGCGACGTAGGGGCCCGCTCCAACGCTGCCCTCATTTTGCGGGACCTTCTGATGGCGGGCCCGAAGATCTCCAAAACTGTCGCTTCAACACAAAGTCCGGCAGGCACACCCGGCCTGCTCTTGCCGAATATCGCGGTTACAATTTCGGCCGTGCGCCCTGCCGTGCTCAACGTCTACCTCGCGCTGGTTCTCGCTGCGTGTACGTCTGCCCCGCCGACTCAGCCGCCCACCCTGCGCCCACCCGTCGTACATGTGCAGGTCAACGCCACGAGCACGCCCGCGCCGACTCCGACCCTCATTCGGCCCACCGCTACGGCTACGGCCACTGCCGTGCCGGTCGATCCATGCGCGTTGTACGATCCCACGAATCCGCTGCTCATTTCTGTAGACCGCGAGAATGCCCTGCCGCGGGATTTCGAGCCCACCGATCTCATCACTCTCACACTGCCCGCGCACAATGAAGGCGCCACACCGCTGCGAGCGCGACGCGCGATCGAAGAGCCGCTGGTCGCCATGCTCGACGCCACCAATCAGGTTGGATTGACACTCAAACCGATCTCGGCCTATCGCTCATACACCGAGCAGGCGCTGGCGCACCAGAAATGGGTGGAACTGTATCCTGACCGCGCCGGTACGCTAAGCGCAGTGCCGGGCCATAGTGAGCATCAACTCGGCACAGCCGTTGATTTCACCACGCCTGAGGTTCAGGCTCGCATGCCCAATGGCTTTCACATCCGCTTTGCGCAAACGCCTGAGGGTTTGTGGCTGGCCGATCACGCCGCCGACTATGGCTTCACGCTCTCGTATCCCGAGTGGGCAACCGCCGAAACCGGCTACGAGTGGGAGCCGTGGCACTATCGCTATGTCGGCGTGGATCTGGCGCAACACCTCGCGCGTCACGACCCGCCGATGACCGTGAGCGGCTACATTCGCCAATGTGCAGCGACACCCTGATGGAGTTGGGTCGGGCTGGCTGGCAATCCGCCCCGACGGCGGCGCTGAAGCAGTCTGTTGGCGACGCTTAGTGGAGTCGAGTTATCGGACTCGGCTAAGCTCTGATCCGGATCGCGCCAGCCGTGCTGCAAACAGTGATTCGCCGCAGACACCCGCGATGAACTCACTCGCGCACATGCCCGACCACACCGCGTCCAACGGTAACCGTCCTGAGATCGGCAACCAGCGACGGCGCATCCTCATGCAATCCCTCGATGAATACGGTTAGCCGGAGAGAACCTTCTCGAGTTCATTCAAGAAGGCGATGTGCCGGTCCGTCGACAACGGTGCCTGACACTCGTAAGTTTGTCCGGACGCATCCGTGGTGGGCCGCGGACTGAAACTCAGCGTTCGGGGTTGAACGGGCATCAGGTGTTCAGCCAACGAGTAGTCTACGGCCTTCAATTCGACGGCAAACCGGACCTGATCCAGAATCGTCCGCGTGTCAGCCGCGGCTTTCAAGGACGGATCGGGTTCGAACGACCCGACGGCTGTCAAGAACGCCGGGTTGAGCAACCGGTGCGAGACGAAACCGAGATGTGCCACCACCGTGGAGTGCTCCTCCAACACGAAATCCGTCATGGGCACTTCGTCGTGCAGACCACCGACGCGGCGGATCCACATCTCGAGGTCCTTCATGATCGTGTCGGCATACGCCGAGCTCCCAGCAACGCCCAACTCGATGCGGCGCGGCTCAAGGATCAGGTGTGTGATGACCACCGGCTCCTGCCGGATCACAAATCCCCCGCTCCTCAAGGTCACCTGCAACGGCCCATCATCGCCATCGACCACATTCAGCGTTTCGAAGTGATAGGTGGCCTGGAGACCGGTCAACGCGCCACGCCGCGAGATCATCACAAACGGAATCACGTCAGGGCCATAGTAGCGCGTCTGACGGATCGACTGTGACAGGATTTCCATGTTCTCCCTCCGCAAGGTGTGGAGCGCTACGACACTCCATCATGCCGGCTTGTGAAGCCGCGACTGTCAGCGCTAGAGCTCGTTCTGCAAGGGGCTCAGCACCGCCTCGACGAGTCCTCGATATCCCTGAGCCGCGCGGATCAACTCGTCGATCGACAGTCGTTCGTCGACGACGTGGGCGTCTCCTTCCGCTGCGGGCCCAAAACCCACCGTCGGGATGCCCAAATGCCCGGCGCTACAAGCTCCATTCGTGCAGAAGCGGTAGGACCGGATCTGCGGGTCAAGCCCTGACGCACGCAGCCCCATCAAGGCGCGTTGAACAAAGGGGTGAGCCTCTCCGAAAACCCAGGCGGGGAAGAACTTCGGCCCGCTGAGGATAGCGCCGGTGTAAGCCCGATGCTCGCCTTGAGCCAGGCTTGCGCGCAGCTCAGCGCCCTCCAGGTCGGTCGGCACGCGCACTGCTGCAAGCACATCCTCCGCCCGCTCGCCCGGCAGCAGGCGACGGTCAAAGGTCACGCGACAACGACTCGGGATCACTGAATATCCAGGATACGGATCGGACACGATGTCGGTCAACGCCAGAATCGCCGGGCCCAGGAAGGGATCGGTTGGCAGCGGCGCTGCCTCGATGACCTGTAAGGCGTGGCGCATCACTGTCACCGCATTGATACCTAACTCTGGCGACGATGAGTGCGCCGGGCGGCCGAGCGTCTCGAGTTGGATCTCGGCCCGACCGCGGCCGCCGCGATTCAGGTTCAACTGTGTCGCCTCACCGATGACGACGCCCGCTGGCTGGAGAGCCTCGACCACAGCCCGCAGGCTGACGCCTTCCATGACTTCTTCGAGCACTGTCGCGCTCACTGCCACCTGGCCAGCCAGCGTCGCCCGATCGACACGCGCGGCGGCGTAGATCATGGCCGCCAGCGCGCCCTTCATGTCGGCGGCGCCGCGGCCGTACAGGTAGCCGCCGTCCACTTCGCCCCCAAAGGGGTCGCGCGTCCAGGAAGATCCTTCCGCGATCCCCACAGTGTCGCAATGGCCGTCAAGAAGGAGGGTCGGCCCAGGCTGCGCTCCGCGGATCACGCCGATGACGCTGCCGTTGGCGTCCAGCCAGACGTTGTCGAAGTTCAAGTCCCGCATCTCTGTCAGGATGCGGGTCGCCACAGCATCCTCGGAGCCGCTCAGACTCTGGATGCGCACCAGCGCCTGGGCAAACGCGATAAGGTCCTGATCATACATGGTCAAAGGCTCCACAGGCGCCGCGCCGCGGCGTGCGTCCGGGCGCGCAGCGCGGCGAAGTCGGCGCCGAGCACCACGCCGTCTTTGACGCGCAGTTGGCCGGCGACCCAGACGGCGCGCACGTGGGCGTGGCTGCGCCAAAGGACCAGCTGGTCATAGAGGTTGTGAGGCTCAGGCGGCGTCGGCAGGTCGAGGGCGACGAGCTGCAGATCGGCCAGCCAGCCGGGGGCCAGACGCCCGATCCTCTCCAGCCCCAGCGACCGCGCGCCGCCCTCGGTGGCCATCGCAAAGACCTGCGCGGCCGGCATCACGCGCGGATCCTGCCGATAGGCCTTGTGGATCAAAAACGCGCCGCGCAGGACTTCATAGAAGTCGTTGACGTAGCCGTCGCTGCCCAGGCCGATCGTGACGCCGCGTGCCGCCAGCTCGGGCACAGGCGCGATCCCGGCGCCGACCTCGCAGTTCGACAGCGGCATGTGCGTCATCTTCACGCCGCGGGCAGCCATGAGGGCGATCTCGTTCTCGCTGAGCTGGACGCACTGCGACGCCAGCATCCGCGGCCCGGCCACGCCCAGTCGATCGTAATACTCCAGCGGGCGGACCCCGAAGTGAGCCAGCGCATACTCGGGCTCATGCACGCCTTCCGAGCAGTGCATGTGCACCAGCACATCGAGCTCCTCGCCAAGCGCATGCGCCTGCTGGATGAACTCCGCCGAACAACTGAACGTCGTATGGAAACACATCAGGCCAGAAACCAGCCCCCCGCTCGCCCGCGAGGCCTTGATGAACTCAGCGTTCTCCTGCAGACCGAGTTGCCCATTCGCGGCGCTCACTCGTTCGGTGGCCTCGAACGACAGGATCGCGCGGATGCCGCGCGCCTTCACCACCTCGGCCTGCGCGAAGAGACAGCCCGGGAGGCTGTTTGGTGCTTCGAGGCAGTCGTAGACGGTCGTGACACCGCTGCGCAACAACTCGGCGCAGACGTAGTCGGTGGCCGCGCAGATCATCTCGTGATCGAGCCGATCCTCGACCAGCGGCCACCAGAAGTCTTCGAGGAACGGCCAGAACCCCGAGGGAGCCTTGTCCAGTGGAAGGCCGTGCGCCAGGACGCCGTACAGATGCGCGTGGGCGTTGACGAATCCGGGCGCAAGCACCTCGCCGGGGGCCTCCCAGACATCGTCCTGCGGAAAGTCGCGACGCAAATCGGCGTGGCTGGCGACAGCTGCAATCTGATCGTCAAGCACGCGCACGCCCCAGCCCGGGAGCGGCGCCTCGCCGGGCGTCGCGATGAGGATCTCTGGCAGGATCAGCATGGCTCTCTCCTCAATGTCGCTGCAGGAAGTTGCCGCGGCCAGGCGTGCCCCGGAACTCGCCGTCGCTGACGATCACGTCTCCGTGCGATATCGTCAGCACCGGGTAGCCGCGCAGCTGCAAGCCGGCGTAGGGCGTATAGTCGGTGCGCTCGTGGAGCAGGCTGTGCTCGAGCGTGACGGCGCGCTCGGGGTCGAAAAGCACCACGTCGGCGTCGGCGCCCGGCATCAACGTGCCCTTGCGCGGGTAAAGCCCGAATGTGCGCGCGGGCGCCGCGCAACAGACCTCGACCCAACGTTGGAGCGACAAACGCCCCTCGCGCACGCCGAAGGTGTGCAGCAACGCCAGGCGCGTTTCGATCCCGGGCAGGCCATTCGGGATCGCCGTGAACGATTCCTTGCCCAGGGTCTTCTGGCCGTCGTAGAGGAACGCACAATGATCGGTGCCGACGGTCGAGAGCGCGCCCGAGGCGAGGTGGCGCCAGAGCGCCGGCGGATGATCGGCCGGTCGCAGCGGCGGCGAACACACGAACTTCGCGCCCTCGAAGCCCGGCCGGCTCAACTCATCCTCGGTCAGCAACAGATACTGCGGGCACGTCTCCCCGATGATCGCCTGGCCGCGCGCGCGGGCACGGGCCACGGCCTCCGCGCCCGGCCGCGTCGAGACATGCACGACGTACAGCCGACAACCGGCAACCTGGGCCAACATCGCGGCCCGCTCGATCGCCTCGGCCTCGGTCGCCGGGGGACGGGTCTGTGCGTGGAAGCGCGGCGCGCGATCGCCCCGCGCCACGGCCTCGGCCCGCAACGCCGTGATCGCGGCGTCGTTCTCGGCATGCACCAGCGCCAGACCGCCGGCGCGCCCGACTGCCGTCAGGGCCTCGAGGAAGGATCTGTCATCAAGGCGGAAGCCGTCGTAGGTGAGATAGGTCTTGAAGGACGAACAGCCGGCCGCCACAATGTCCGGCACTTCGGCCAGGACCTCGGGCGCTGCGCTGCGCAAGGTCATGTGCAGACCGAAGTCGATGACGGCGCCGGCCTGCGCTTCGGCGCGGCGCGCCGCCAGGGCGGGAGCGAGCGGGCCATCCAGATCCGGCTCGATGAAGTCGATGACCGTGGTGGTGCCGCCACAGGCCGCGGCGATCGTCCCCGTGGTCCAGTCTTCACTGGTGCGGGTCACACCGGCATCCATCGCCAGATGGACGTGCGGGTCGACGGCGCCGGGCAGGACATACAACCCGGCCGCCGAGATCGTCTGCCGGCCGGTCAGGCCCCGGCCGATGGCGACGATCTTGTCGCCCTGGATCGCCAGATCAGCCTGGTACGCCTCGGACGGCGTGATGATCAGCCCGTCGGTGATGACCCGATCGTACATCTCGCGCGACTCCCCCTGCCCGGCCGCCATGGTGCTCAGCGAGGCTCGAGCTTGTAAGCGTCCGCGAAAGCGTCGACAACGGGCTTGATGTCATCCACCATGGGATACAGGATCGGGCAGGTCACGCCGGCGTCGATGTATTCCTGAACCTTGGCCACACACTCGTCGCTCGTGCCCACGGCCATCAACGATCGAGTGACGTCATCGGGGATCACCTTCGCCGCCGCCCGGTACTCGGCTTCGGTCGCCGGCCATCCCATCACGGCCTGAACCTTCGTGATCAGGTCGTCTGGCACGCCGCTCGCCTTCATGATGTGCGGCTCGGTGGCCAGGTAATAGGCCACAAGCTTCTTGGCCTCGAACATGGCAGCGGCAGGATCCTTGTCGCTGAGCGAACACACCAGCAACTCGGGTCGGTCGATCTGGTCGATCGTCTTGCCAGCGCGCGCCGCGCCCTTCGCCACAAGGTCGACGGCCTTCTTGATGTAGTCGACCGAGACGACGTAGTTCAGCACCACGCCGTCGCAGATCTCGCCCGCCAATTCGAGCATCTTGTCTCCGGTCGCGCCGATGTAGATCGGGATGTCTCGCGGGCGCGTGTCGGAGAACACCACGTCGAGGCGCACACGATCCAGATGGACGAACTGGCCTTGATACGTGACCTCTTCCATCGAGAAAAGTTGCCGAATGCTCTCGACGTTCTCGCGCATGGCCAGCAGCGGCCGCTCGCGCTGGACACCGACGCGCCCAGCGATCGGCTCCCACCACGCCCCAAGGCCGAGCATCACACGCGATGCGTCGCCGGGTGCGCCGAGTTGCTGCCCCAGTTCCCACATGGTGCTCCAGGTCGCCGCGATGACGGCGGGGTTGCGCGTCCAGATCGGGAGGACGCCGCTGCCCAGCCGCAGGTGGCGCGTGCGGGTCAAGAACGCCGACATCATCACGATGCAGTCGCGCGCCAGCCGGGTGTCGGCCTGCCAGATCTCGCTGAACCCGCGCGACTCGGCATACTCGGCCATCTCCAACTCGTAAGCCAGCGGGTGCTTGTCCTGCATGTACAGCGCGAAACGAGGTTGTGCGGCCATGGGTTCTCCTGTCGTTATTGCCTGCAGCGTGTCGCGGCAGAGGTCATCGGTTTCATCAACGGGCCCGGCTGTTATTGGCCCAACACGGCTCGCGATTGAGCATTGTGGCGCTCGATCACGATCGCGAGCTCGGCTGTCGTGAGTTCGCCATCTTTCACGATGAGGCGACCCTGCACCGCCACGTGGCTCGCGTTGACGGGGTGGCAGAAGATCAAAGCCGCCACCGGATCCGCCGCGCCGGCGAAGCCCACTCCCCCAAGATCCCAGGCCGCGAAATCCGCGGCCCGGCCCGGCTCGAGCGCGCCGATATCGTCACGACCAAGGATACGCGCGCCGCCGAGCGTCGCCAACTCGAGCGCCTGTCGAACCGTGAAAGCCGTGGGGCCGTGCACAAGGCGCTGAAACAGCAACGCCTGACGCGCTTCGGCCAGCAGGTGGCCGGCGTCGTTGGCCGCGCTGCCGTCGACGCCAAGGCCGACCTTGACGCCAGCGTCAAGCAGCCGCGGCACCGGGGCCAATCCCGCCCCCGTGCGCGCATTCGAGTTCGGGCAGTGGCACACGCCAACGCCGCTGCGAGCGAACAGATCGATCTCGCCCGGCGTGAGTTGAATGCAATGCGCCAGCCAGACGTCATCGCCGACCCATCCCACGCTCTCCAGAAAGTCCTCCGGCGACTGCTGGATGACGTCGCGCAGGAAGTCCACCTCACCCTGAGCTTCAGCCCAATGCGTGTGAAGGTGAGCGTCATAGGCGCGCGCCAGTTCCGCCGTCGCGCGAAAGAAACGCGGGCTCGATCCGAAGATCGCGCCCGGAGCCAGACCGACCCGCAGCATCGCGAACGGGCGCCGGTCGTGATAGGTCTCCAGCAGGCGCTGGCAGTCCGCCAGGACGGCCGCCTCGGTCTCGCGCATCGCGGCCGGGCCGGCGTTGGGCTCGGTCACGCTTCCGCGCAAGGCGTGGAAACGCAGGCCGATCTCATGCGCCGCCTCCATCTGGTCATCGAGCCGACAGCCGTTGACGTGCAGGTAGTGGTGATCGGCGGCCGTGGTGCAGCCGGAGAGAGCCAGCTCGGCCAGCCCCAGGCGCGTCGAGGCCCCCAAAGCCTCCGGTGTCACGCGCAGCCAGATCGGCTGCAAGGCATCCAACCAGCCATAGAGATCCGAGTTCTGACCGGCCGGCACGCCGCGCGTCAGACTCTGGAAGAGATGATGATGGCCGTTGACCAGGCCCGGGATGACGACGTGGCCGCTCAGGTCCAGCACCTCATCGGCCGTCTGCGGCAGTTCGGGCGTTGCGGCCACCTGCTCGATCACGCCGTCGCGCGCGAAGAGGCCGCCGCCGGCGATCTCGCGACGCTGGGCGTCCATCGTGACGAGCACGGTGGCATTCTTGACCAGCAGGGTTGACATCTTCTCCCCTCGTACGCCTGATCGATCGTCACGCACCGGCCCGCATCCGGCTTGGCCTGGCGAGCGAGCGCGCGCGTCTCACTCCCCGAAGAACGAGCGTCGGAGCACCGCCTCGTTGATCTCTCCGGCCGAGAAGGTGTTGCCCGTTCGGATGTTGTTCAGGTGGAGCACGGCCGGCGAGTGCAGGTCGAGCGGGATGTTATAGAAGTCCCGCCCAGCATCCTCGTAGATCTCGACGAACGGCCGGCCATAGGCCCGCGACTTCACTGAGACCACCTTGCCGATGACGGCGGCCGCGGCTTCGTCGGCCGCGTCGATGAAGATAGTCGCCACGCCGCCGTAGAGCAGCGAGTCGTTGATGCGCCCCATCGCCACCACTTCGTCCTTGATCATCGGCGGAATGACGCCGACGCCGTGCGCGTAGCGGACAACGCCAAGGTCAAGGCCTTCCTCGGCAAGTCGATGCAGCGCCTGCTCGACGATGCGCGCCGCCACCTGAACGCCGCAAACCAGGCTCGAGTTCGGAGCCACCAGGATGTACAGGTCCTGCGCGCGCACCCGACAACCGGCGGCGATCACGTCGGCGGTCTCACTCGTCACCGGGTCGGCGGTCTGGATGGCGACGACGGCTTCATGGTAGGAGTCGCGATACGCCACCAGATCCATGTAGTGATCGGGGTTGGCCTGGTTGAGCGCCCTGCCCGGCCCGGCCAGGATCGGGGCGCCCGCGCGCGAGCCTTCGAGCCGCCAGCCCGCGATCTGCGACGCCACGCACGCCGCCTGCGGATCGTCGATCATGACGCGGATCGCCGAGAGCAGCCGGCCGCCCATGGGGAACGCTTCATAACTGACGTCGGCCAGCCCGCCCAACGTGATCTGCGTGTAATACTTGGCGGCGAGCCAGCCGCCTGGCGCCTGTTGACCCATGTCGATCAACGTGGAACCGTTCTCCAGAGTCGTGACCCGGACCCCGAGGCGCTCGGGCGTCTCGAGGATCTGGCGAACCACGCGCATGGCTTCTTGATTGACACTGATCATCTGGGTCCCGCCTCCAAAACGCCGAGCCCGCCATCCACGCTGATGAGCGTCCCGGTGATGTAACTTGCTGCATCCGATGCCAGGAAGGCCACGACTCGGGCGATCTCATCTGGATCGCCGAACCGCTTCAAGGGGATGTAGCGCACGAAGTTCTCCTCGCCCAGCGCGACCATGCCCGCCTTCAGCGCGTTCGTGTAGATCAGGCCGGGCGCGATGGCGTTGACTCGGATGCCATGCGGCGCCAGGTCGAGAGCCATAGCGCGGGTCAGCGACTCGATAGCGCCCTTGGACGAGGCGTAAAGGGTGCGGTTTGGGATCGTCTGCCGGGCCAGGATCGAGCTGATGTGGATGATGCAACCTGCCACGCCGGCGGCAATCATGTTCCGCGCCACAGTCTGGCTCATGGCGAATGGGCCGCGGACGTTTGCGGCGTAGGTCAGGTCGAACTGATCGAGGGTGGCGTCGAGGAAGCCCGACCGATCGGGCGCCGAGGCGTTGTGCACCAGCACCGTCACCGGGCCCCAGGCTGCCGAAACGGCCTCGAGCATGCGCTGCACGTCAACGACGCTGCCGACGTCTCCCTGCTGCACCAGCGCCTGGCCGCCGCAGGCCTGAAGATCGTGAGCGACGCTTTCGGCTCCCTCGCGATCTTCGCGGTAGTTAATCACGACCCGCGCTCCGCTCGCTCCGAAGAGCCGCGCGGTCGCTGCCCCGATCCCACGCGATGCGCCGGTGATGAACACGACCTGATCGTGGAACGCGTAAGTACTGGAATTCATGGTGTCTTCCACCTTTCCTCGTCGAGGAACCAGTCTTGGAGAGACTGAAGAAAGGCGGCGGCTGTCGCGCCGTCGATGAAGCGATGATCGAAGGTCAGGCTGAACCAGGCCTTCTGCCGTTCGGCGAGCGCGCCATCGACCAGGGCCGGCTCAGATCGCACGCGCCCGACCAGCAGGATCGCGCCCTCCGGTGGACGCGGCAATGGAAAGCCGCCGTCGATGCCGAACATGCCGAGGTTGCTCACCGTGAATGTGCCGCCGTCGATGTCCGCCATGCCCAGCTTTCCGGTTCGCGCGCGCTGGGCCAGATCGGCGACGGCCGCGGAGAGCTCGGTCAGGCTCTTGTGATCGGCGTCCCGAACGACGGCCACCACAAGCCCGTCCGGAACCGCGACGGCGACGCCCAGGTTGATGACGTCGAAGACCATCACCGACTGGTCGACGAGCTCGGCGTTGAGCCAGGGATGCGCGCGCAGCGTCCGCGCGACGCCCGCCAGCACATAGACATTGAGCGAGACGCGCTGCTCGCCGGCCCCCTGGCGCGCCGCCTGGACGACGGTGAGGTCCATGTCACGCGTCACCTGACTCAGCGCGGCCCGATCGACGGAGTCGCGCATCGTCTGGGCCATGATGCGTCGAACACGCCCGAGCGCGCGAGTCTCGCGCACCGGCAGGCTGCGATGTGTCGTCGGTGATGACATACGGACCTCGCGCTATGCGCCGCGGATCTGGGCGGCCTCTTCCGGGGTCGCCGCAATAATGGCCAGGGTGGTGCCGACCGGCACCGTCTCTCCGACAGCGACCAGGATCTTGGCGACGATGCCGGCTTGCGGGGCCGCCAGTTCGTTGTTGACCTTGTCGGTCTCCACGTCGGCGATCACCTCGTCAAGCTCGACCCGATCGCCCTCCTGCTTGTGCCAGACCGTCACGGTGCCTTCTTCCATCGTCAGTCCCCATTTGGGCAGGATCACGTTCTCAGCCATGCGCGTCCTTTCGTGAGAGGCCGGCCTCGCCGGCGACAGAACGAAGTTGTCCGACCGGCAGGCGCTACTTCAGCGCCTGCCTCACCCCGGCGATGATGTCGTCCTTGCCGGGCAGGATGAGTTTCTCGAGCGGAACAGAAAATGGGATCGGCGTGTCGAGGCCCGCGACCCGCACGACGGGGGCCTTGAGGCGACTGAAGCATTCTTCGCTCAGGGTCGCGCTCAGCTCGGCCGCCAGCCCGCCCATCTTCGGTGCTTCGGTCGCGACGACCGCCCGGCCCGTCTTGTTGACCGAGGCGATCAGGGTCTCGGCGTCGTACGGCCGCAGCGTACGCAGGTCGATCACCTCAGCCTCGATGCCGTCCTGGGCCAGGGCCTCGGCAGCCGCCAGCGCGTCGTGCACGAGCTTCATGGCCGTCACGATCGTGACGTCGCGGCCCTCGCGCCGCACAGCGGCCTGACGCAGCGGCGTCGTGTAGTAACCCTCGGGCACTTCGCCCTTGATCCGATACAGACCTTTGTGTTCGAGGAAGAGGACGGGGTTGTCGTTCTCGATCGAGGCCGCCAACAGGCCCTTCGCGTCAGCCGGCGTGGCGGGCGCCACGACCACCAGCCCGGGGACGTTCATGAACCAGCCTTCAACCGATTGCGAATGATGCGGGCCGCCGCCAAACCCGCCGCCGGCCGCCGTGCGCACCACCAACGGGGCCTTGAACTGCCCGTCGAACATGTAATGCATCTTGGCGGCGTTGTTGACCAGCTGGTCGTAGCACTCGCCGAGGAAGTCCGCGAACATGATCTCGGCCACCGGCCGCATCCCGACCAACGACGCGCCGACGCAGATGCCGACGATGGCGGCTTCCGAGAGGGGCGTGTCGCGCACGCGCTCGGCCCCGAACTTGTCGAACAGGCCGCGGGTGACCCCGAAGTCGCCGCCCATGCGACCGATGTCTTCGCCCAGCAGAAACACTGACGGATCCTGCGTCATGGCCAGGTCAAGCGCTTCGTTGAGCGCCTGGACGTATGTGCGAACGCGCACGGCTTCGACGGTGGTCATCGCGGCTTAACCTCCCAGCCCACGTAGACGTCGGCCACGGCCTTGGCGGCCTCCGGCATCGGGCTGTCTTTGGAGAACTGAATCCAGTTGTCGACGTCGGCTTTGACCTCGGCATCGACGCGGTCGAGGTCGGCGGCCGCCACGCCGCGGGCAGCCAGCCCCTGGCGCGCCAGCTTGAGCGGGTCGCGGTCCTCCTTCCAATAGCGGACCTCTTCGGCCGGTCGGAACTCGCCCGAGAAGATGCCCTGCCAGCGCCAGGTCTTGAACTCGAGGAAATAGGGTCCATTCCCGGCGCGGATGTGCGCTACGGCTTCCTGCACTGCCGCGTAAGCGACTTCGATATCGTTGCCGTCGACCTGTTTGCACGGGAAGCCATAGCCGCGGGCCATGTCGACGATGTCGCCGCTGGCGTGCGACGCGGCCACCGGCGTCGAGATCGCGTAGCCGTTGTTGACGCACGCGTACAGCACCGGCAGCTGCCAGATCTTGGCCATGTTGAGGCTCTCGTGGAACTCGCCCCGGCCGATCGTGCCGTCTCCGATCACGCAACAGGCGACACGGGCTTCACCGCGCATCTTCCAGGCCAGCGCCACACCGAGGACCGTCACCATGAACGACCCTTCGATGGCGTTGTCGCCGAAGTTGCCGACCGCGGGGTTGGCCGAGTGCAGGCTGCCGCCCTTTCCGCCGCTCACGCCGGTGGCTCGGCCGAACAACTCGGCCATGATCCGGCGACCCTCTCCACCGTGCTTCTCTTCGGCCAGCGCATTGAGGCCGTGACAGCGATGGTCGGGGAAGAACGCGTCGGCAGCGCCAAGATGCGCGGCCAGCGCCGCCTGGGTCGCCTCCTGCCCGACGCCGATGTGCAACATGCCGGGGACTGCCCCGCGCTTGAACTCGCGCTCCAGTCCGAGCTCGAAAGCCCGGATCAGTGACATGTCACGATACAGCTCCATGAAGACTTCGATGTCGATACTCATGTTCGCTCCCGGTGGTCGGTGGGATTCGGGCCAGACGGCAACAGACGGGTCGTTTGGCAGCGCCTATGCGAGAAAGCGGTTGGCACATCTCCGCGTCAGACCAGGCAGCAGTCGAGGCGTCGGTTGACGTTTGCCAGGTCGGAAGGGTTAAGAGAGGGTAGCACGGCACGACGAGCAGTGTCAAGCAAAACTTGAATATTTTGAGTGTCACTCAAGCTCAGGTTTCGCGTTTCGTTTGACGGCTTCCAGTCGGCGGTGCTACACTCACGGCGTGCCCAAGACCCGCCCCACTTCCAAGACCTCCAAGAAGACACCGCCGCCCAACACGGCGGCCAGCGTATTCGGTCAACGCGTTCGTCGACGCCGCAAGGAACTCGGCCTCAGCCTGCAGCAGCTGGCCGGCCGCACGGGCCTGACCGCGAGCTTTCTGAGCCTGGTCGAGCGCGGTCAGAACAATCCGTCTTTGCAGTCGCTGCACGGCCTGGCGGAGGCGCTCGAAGTCCCGCTTTTCTACTTCTCGCAGCGGAACGACGACAACCCTGTGGTGCGCCGCGACAATCGCGTCAAGATCACCTTTCCGCCGGGCAACGTCACCTGCGAACTCCTGGTCCCCAACCTGCGCAACCGTCTCGAAGTCTTTATCGGCCGGGCCCACCCGTCGGCCGGAAACCTGGCCCGCACGCCAACCAGCGACTCCGAAGAGTGCCTGTACCTGATGCAGGGCCGCCTGCGCGTACAGCTGGCTGACCGCACCTACGAGCTCGACGCCGGCGACAGCATCTACTTCCACGGTGTAGACGTGCGCGAGATACGCGCGCTGGGCCGACGTGTCGCCGAGTACATCTCCATCATCACGCCGCCCGTTCTCTAGCCTGACGACCACTCCTCTGCGCGATCGTCAGGCAGACCGCCCCGCCCGCAGGGAAGCCTGCAGGCCCTGATAACCGGAGCACCTCGCTCGCCTTGCCGGTATCGGCAAGGCGATTTTTGCGCCCTACCCCGTATCAAGCAAAACTCAAAAAAGTTGAGTCATACTCAACCTGTGATTGACACCCGTGAGCGCCGGATGCTACACTGAAGCCACAGTCCAGCAGAGGTCCCATGCATACCGTGCCGCCTCATTCCACAGTGGCCGCCCAGGCCAAGGCGCTGGCCGCCGCCCTGCACGAGCGCCAGGTCCGTTTCCTGGCGGATCTCATTTCCATCCGCAGCTACACCGGCGAGGAGCACGCCGCCGTCGAACGAACGCTGCAAGAACTGCGCGAGATCGGCTGCGACGACGTCCACGTCGACTCGGCCGGCAACGCCCTGGGCCGAATCGGAACCGGGCCACGGACCATCCTGTACAACGCCCACCTCGACACCAACGAGGTCGCCGACGATTCCGAGTGGCCTCACCCACCCCTGAAGCCGGTCATCGAGAACGGCGCACTCTGGGGGCTCGGCGCGTCGGACTGCAAGGGCGGCGTCGCGTCGATCGTCTACGGCGCCGCGATCCTCGCCGCGATCCTTAAGGCGCTCAAGCTGGACGGTGACTTCACCGTCTGGGTGATGGGCGCCACTCTCGAGGAGGACGCCGAAGGTTTCGCACTGCGCTCGCTGGTGGAACGGGACGGCCTCCGCCCTGACGTTGTGTTGCTGGCCGAGGCCACCGATCTGACCTTGCGGCGCGGTCAGCGCGGCCGCTGCGAAGTGCGCGTGCGGACCACCGGCAAAGCGGCCCACGCGAGCACGCCCGACCTGGGCGACAGCGCTCTGCTCAAGATGCTGCCGATCATCTCGGCCCTGCAGGCCATGAACCCGTCGCTGCCTACGCATCCGGTCTTCGGCCGCGGCACCCAGGCCGTCACCTTGATCGAAGGGCCTCACACGCCCAACTCGGTGCCGAGCTGGTGCGAGATCGCGCTCGACCGGCGCATGATGCCCGGCGAGACCGCCGGATCGATCCTCGCCGGGATCGAGCAAACCGTCGCGCCGCTCGGCGGCGCTGCCCGAATCGCCGAGCAACCCGTGCGGACCCACACGGGGCTCAAGCTCGACGGCCCCAGCTACTTCCCGGGCTGGTATCTGGAGGATGGGCATCCGCTCCTCGAGGCAGGTCTCGAGGCCTGTCAACAACTCTGGGGTGCCCGGCCCGCCGTCGATGTGTGGCGCTTCAGCACCGATGGCACGTACTCGGCCGGCGTCGCCGGTATTCCCACCCTCGGGTACAGCCCGCAAGAGGAGCGCTACGTGCACGCGGTCGACGATCAGGTCGACCTCGCTAAATTGGAAAAAGCAGCCGCGTTCTACGCGCTGTTTCCGTTCGTCTTTTCCGCGAAGGAGTGACCTCATGCATACGCAGTTGTTTGGCAAGGATTTCATCACGACCGAGGACTGGTCGAATGCAGAGCTGGAAGCGGCCCTCTCCCTGGGCGACGACCTCAAGCGCCGTTTCGCCATGGGCGAACTGCACGACCACATCCTGCGCGCCAAGACCCTGTACATGCTCTTCTTCGAGGAATCCACTCGCACGCGAAATTCTTTCGAGACCGGCATGACCCAGCTGGGCGGCCATGCGATCTATCTCACCCCGTCGGCCACTCAGATCGGCCACGGCGAGAACGCCAAGGACACTGGCATGGTGCTCGGCAGCTACGGCCACGGCATCTCGGTCCGCGACTGCCGCACCGACATCGGCCAGAAGTATCAGTACGAGCTGGCCAGGCACGCCAACGTGCCGATCTTCTCGATGCAGGACGACGTCGACCACCCGTGCCAGGCCATGGCCGACCTCATGACGATCCGCGAGAACTACGGCACGAACCTGCGCGGTCGCAAGTTCATCATCTCGTGGACATACGCGCCCAAGTACGTTCGCCCGCTCTCCGTCCCGCAGTCGCTCATCATGCTGATGACGCGCTGGGGCATGGACGTGACCCTGGCACACCCCAAGGGCTTTGAGTTGATGCCTCACACGCTCGAGGCCGCTCGCAAACACGCCGCCGACCAGGGCACCAAGTTCGAAGTCGTCGACGACATGGACGCTGCCTTCGAAGGCGCCGACGTGTGCTACGCCAAGAGCTGGGGCCCGATCACGGTCACCGAAGAACCGGCCGCCGTCCAGGCGATGTGCGACGAGCATAAGGACTGGATCTGCGACGAACGGCGCATGAGCCTGGCCAAGAAGACCGCGACCTACATGCATTGCATGCCGATCGACCGCGGCTATGAAGCCACCGATGGCGTCATCGACGGCCCGCAATCCGTGATCTATCAGGAAGCCGAGAACCGCCTCCACATCCAGAAGGCCCTGATGGCTCTGACGATGGGCGGCCGCATCTAGGCTGCCAGGGCCCCCGACCCGTTTCGGCAATCAGAGGAACGGAGCTGACCAAGCGGCTCCGTTCCTCTTTTCTTTTGCTGGCTCGAGCAGCGTCGCAATCAGTCGCCCAGGCCCAGGGCCTTGCGGACCTCGGCCTCGCCAACGCGATCCGGATCGTCGCTGCCGGTCAAGATGACGGCAGGCGTCAGCGGGAACTTGCGCCAGCGGCGCCCGGTGGCCTGGAAGATTGCGTTGGCGATGGCCGGCGCCGTCGAGATCATCGTCGGCTCGGCCATGTTCAGGGCGCCGTACGGACCGTCGGCGAAGTCATACTCAATGAAGTGCCCATCCATCTGCGGCACTTCGAGCGCTGTCGGGATGTGATAGGCGCCAAGGTCCAACGCCTGGGGATAGCCGTCGTGGAAGCTGAATCCCTCGGTCAAAGCGTAGCCGATGCCCTGCGCGATGCCGCCATAAAGCTGGCCGTAGGCGCCCTGCGGGAAGAGCACCCGACCGCCTGCGTGCGTGGCCCAGATGCCCTGCACCTTCACCTTCCCCGTCGCCAGGTCGACCTGCACTTCTGCCACCTGCGCGCCAAAGGTGTAGCAATGGTAGGGCACTCCGGTGCCGGTGTCGAAGTCCCAGTGGAACTTGGGCATCTCCCACTTGCCCTGGGCGTAGAGCGACAGACCCATCTCGCCAGCGTGCGCGACGACCTGATCAAAAGTGAGGTGCTCCTCGGCCGGGCTGATGAAGAGCTCGCCGTCGCGCTGGATCTGGTCAGGCTTGCAGGCGAGCGCGTCGGCGGCGGCCCAGTTCAAGATCTGCAGGATCCGCTCGGCAGTGACGCGAGTGGCGTTGCCGCCCAACATCGAGGCCCGCGACGCCACCGTCGGGCCGGATTCGATCGCGGTCTGTGTATCGGGCCGTGGGATGCGGATGCGCGCCTTGTCGATCCCCAGGCTTTCAGCCAGCACCAGTTGATAGACCGTGCGGCTGCCCTGGCCGTAGTCGGTCAGGCCTGTGGTCAGCGTCACGAGGCCGGCCTCGTCGATCCGGATCGTCATCGTGGCATAGTCGGCGCCTTCGCCGCCAAGGCTGCTGCCGTGAAAGTAGCAGGCCACGCCGATGCCGTTCCGGGTCGAGCCCGTTTGCCCTTCAGCATACAGGCGCCGCTTCCGATCCCAGTCCGACCTTTCGCGGACCCAGGTGAGGCACTCGGCCAGCGGCACCGCCTGGTTGAGCCGGTTGCCCGTCATGGTGACGTCTTTGTCGTGCAGGCAGTTCTGCAGACGCAGGTCGATGGGGTCGCGCTTCAACTTGAAGGCCAGTTCATCGACGGCCTGCTCGATCGCGCCGATCGCCTGCGGGTTGCCGAAGCCGCGGAATGCGCCTGAGTAAGCGTTGTTGGTGTAGACCAGGTCGGTGTCGACGTGGACAGCCTCGTAGCGATACGGCCCTGCGGCGTGCATCGAGGCGCGCCAGGCGGAGAGCGGCGTCATCGACGAGTAGGCGCCGCTGTCGGCGCGGATGACGACGCGCGCGGCCCGCAGCGTCCCGTCCGCCATGGCGCCCACGCGAACGCCGACGTCCATGGCCTCGCGCTTGTACGAAGCGATCAACGACTCGGTGCGTGAGAGGATCAGGCGCACCGGGCGGCCCGTCTTGAGCGCCAGCGCGCCGGCCTGGGCGCAGGTCTGATAGCCGATGTCGTCCTTGCCGCCGAACGAGCCGCCGACGTGAGCCTGGATGACGCGCACGCGCGCCTCAGGCAGGCCCAACGTCATTGACAGATTGCTGCGGTTGATGAACGGCGACTGGTCGTTCCCGTACACCGTCAACCCGCCATCCGGTTCGGGGATAGCCAGCGCTCCTTCGGTCTCGGTGTAAGCGTGCTCCTGATGCTTGAACGCGTACGACTCTTCAAGGATGAGGTCGCATTCCGCCAGGACCGGATCCGGATCGCCGAAGCGAACCAGATGCGTGCCGGTCAGGTTCCCTTTGCCCGGCGCCTCGGTGTCAGGGATGACCGCAGCATCGGGATCGAGCGCGTGATGGATGTCGCCCACCACGGGCAACCGTTCGTAAGTGATCTGGATCGCGCGGATGCCGGCGAGGGCCGCGGCCTCGGTCTCGGCCGCCACGGCGGCGACGCCGTCGCCGACGTAACGCACTTTCTTCCAGGCCAGCACAAACGCATCCTTGATCGGCCAGCCCCAGTTGCCATGATCGACGAAGTCATCGGCGGTGACGACGGCCACGACGCCGGGCACCTTGAGCGCCGGCGTGACGTCGATCGACACGATGTTGGCATGCGGCAGCGGGCTCCGCAGCACCTTCGCCACCAGCATGTTCGGCACTGTGTAGTCGCCGACGTAGCGGGCTTTGCCCGTCACCTTCTCGAGACCGTCCTCAGACCGCGAGCGTTTTCCGACATACTTGTACTCGGTCATGACGCACTCTCCAGCTCGGCGGCGGTTCGAGCCCCGGCCTGACGCCGTCGCGCGGTGTCGGCGATGGCATCGACGATCTGTTGATAACCCGTGCACCGGCAAAGGACGATCGCGAGCCCGCGGCGAATGTCGTCGCGGCTGGGTGTCGGATTTCGGCGCAGCAGGGCCTCACCGGCCAGGATCATGGCCGGGATGCAATAGCCGCATTGCACTGCGCCGTGGTCGAGAAAGGCTTCTTGAAGATCGCTCAACCCGCCCGCCGGGCCCTGGATGCCTTCGATCGTGACGACGCGGTGCCCCTCAAGATCAGCGGCCGTGAGGCTGCAGGCTTTGACAAGCCGATCATCGTAGAGCACAGCACACACGCCGCAATCGAGGGTGTCGCAGCCGACCTTGGTGCCGGTCAGGCGGAGGTCGTCGCGCAACACCGTCAACGCGGACCGGCCTGCGTCCGCCTCCACCTCCGTCGGACGTTCGTTCAGCGTGAATCGGATCTTCATGACGATACCTGTGAAGAAGCGCCCGACACCGTCAGTCCCGGGCAGTGGGGCCAGACGACCGATGAGGGCGTCCTGGCCCGGTTCGGGATGGGCGCAGCGGGTTCGTCGACGCGACCCGAACGCCCTGGCTTGACAAACACGTGCGCCCCCTCATAGCATAGAGTCGCTGGCTTCAAGTCGGGCTCATCTTCTTTGAGCATGACTTGAACGCAGGCCCTTGCCCGCGTGCCGCTTTCAGAAGGGGATTCCATGGCCAAACATCCGACACTGTTCATCACCCACCGCGGTCTCTACCACCAGCAGGCGGCTCTGGAGGCCGCGCCGCCGGAATTGGACATCACTGTGTTACGCACCCCGAACCTGGCGGAAATCATCGCCGCGGTACCGGGCAAAGAGTTCCTGATCACCGAGCGCTCGGGTGTGATCGACGCTGACGTCATTCGCGCCGGAACGTCGCTGCGCCTGATCCAGCGTTGGGGATCCCAGACCCACGACATCGATCTCGAGGCGGCTCGCGCCGCCGACGTCCCCGTCTGTTACCTGCCGATCCGAACCTGCATCATGGTCGCCGAGCATCTCTTCATGCAGATGCTCAGTCTCGCCAAGCGCGCCCGCGAAATGACCGAGATCGTCCTGGGCGCGGATGCCTTCGGGCTTGAGCCGACCCGTTGCACCGAGGACTACTTCGCCTACAACTGGTCGGCGCGCACCGATCTGCGTGGCCTGTGGGGCTCGACCGTCGGCATCGTCGGCATGGGCGAGATCGGCTTCGAGCTGGCGCGCCGACTCAAACCGTTCGGTTGTCAGGTGCTGTACAACAAGCGCAACCGCCTCCCGAACCACGCCGAGCGCGAACTCGACGCCCGTTACGCCTCCCTCGACGATCTGCTGGCGGCCAGCGACTTCGTCTGTGCGCTGCTCCCGCTGCTGCCCGAGACCGATCAGAGCCTGAACGCCGAGTTCTTCGCCAAGATCAAGCCGGGCGCCTGCTTCGTCAGCGCGGGCGGCAGCGGCACCATCGACGAGGCTGCCCTGGCGGAGGCGATGGCCTCAGGTCGCCTGTACGGCGTCGCCGTCGACAACTTCACCTACGAGCCGATCCGACCCGACTGCCCCCTGCTGGCGCCGTCGCGCCCGTCCATGGTCAACGTCGTCCTGACCCCGCACACGGCGGCCGGCACCGTGCCCACCGCCCAACGCGATCTGCGCCTCGACGACTATCAGAACGTCACCCGCCTGCTGGCCGGCGAGGAGCTTGTGTATCGGTTGGCCTAGACCGCGGACCACAGACCGCCGACCGCAGACGTTCAGGCATGGGCGCCTGCGGTCGGCGGTCTGCCGTTCGCAGTCACGTCAGGAACGTGATCTCCTCGCTCGGCCCAACGGGCGCCTCTTCGGGGCGACCGCCGGCCATCAGGAAGCCGATGCGGTTAAGGTTGGTGTCCTTGGCGGCACGCGTCTCGACGATGCGGCCCTCATAGATCACGCTGATGACGTCGCTCACGGCCATGATCTCGTCGAGTTCCGACGAGATGATCAGGACCGCGCAGCCGCGGTCGCGGGCTTCGACCATCTGCTTATGGATGAACGAGGCAGCGCCGACGTCGAGGCCGCGCGTCGGCTGCATCGCGATCAGCACGGTCGGGTCCGGCCACAGCGATCGGGCCAGGATGACCTTCTGTTGGTTTCCACCCGAGAGCTTCAGCGTCTGGATCTCGGGGCCGGGCGCGCGAATGTCGAACTTCTGCATCAGCGTCGCTGCGTGGTCGTGCATCGACTTGAACTGGCGCATCCCACGGTCGGCGAACGGCGGGCGCTCGAAGCGCTCGAGGAGCAGGTTGTCCGTCACGCTCAGCCCGAGGACGAGGCCCTCTGTGTGTCGGTTCTCGGGGATGTGTTCGATCCCGCGGCTGATGCGCTCGGCCGTCCCCATCGTCCCGATATCCTGGCCGTGGAACAGCACCTGCCCGCCCGAAATGGGCGATAGCCCCATGATGGCCTGCACAAGGGCCTGCTGGCCGTTGCCGTCGACGCCCGCCAACCCGTGGATCTCGCCGGAACGCAAGGTCAGATCCAGTGCCTGCAGCGGCCGGACGCCTTGATCGGAGCGGGTCGTCACCTGCCGCAGCTCGAGATGGCTCTCACCGGCCTGGCTCGGGCGTTTGGCGACGGTCAGGTCCACGGCCTTGCCGACCATCAGCTCAGCGAGTTCAACGATGGTCGTGGCGGCGGTGTCCCGTGTGTCGATCAACTGGCCGCGGCGCATGACCGTGACGCGATCGCTCACCCTCAGCACTTCCTTCAG
This sequence comes from Anaerolineales bacterium, assembly GCA_044226485.1. GTDB lineage: Bacteria > Chloroflexota > Anaerolineae > Anaerolineales > UBA6663 > UBA6663. The sequence continues at coordinate 169,781 of JBGAGY010000007.1, read as the reverse complement.
CTTGTGGCTGATGAAGATCAGGGTCACCCCGTCAGCACGCAGGTGCTCGATGAGCTTGAAGAGCTCGTCGGCCTCCTGCGGGATCAGCACCGCCGTCGGTTCGTCGAGGATCAGGATGCGGGCGCCGCGGTAGAGCGCCTTGATGATCTCGACTTTCTGCTGCTGGCCGACGGTCAACCCGCCCACCTTGGCGTCGAGTGAGGCGTTGAGGCCGAAGTCGCTGACCAGCGTCTTGATCCGCTCGAGGCCCTCTCCCAGGTCTAGCAACGGGTAGCGGCGTGTCCGCAGCCCGAGGATGATGTTCTCGAGGACCGTGAAGTTGGGGACCAGCATGAAGTGCTGGTGCACCATGCCGATGCCCAGCGCCATGGCGTCCTGCGGGACCCGGATCTGAACCGGCTGATTGCGGACCAGGATCTCGCCTTCGTCCTTCTGATAAAGGCCGTAGACCACCTTCATCAGGGTGGACTTGCCCGCGCCGTTTTCGCCGAGGAGCGCATGCACTTCGCCAGCGCGGATCTTCAGGCTGACGTGGTCGTTGGCCACGATCCCGGGGAAGCGCTTGACGATGTGGCGCAGCTCGAGGACGATGTCGCTGTTGGCGTTCGGTGCCGTCGTCCCCTGGGTGATGGTCTCCGCGCTCATCCTGCGCCCTCCTCCACGAACGGCGTGCCGCTGGCTGCCGGGCCGCGCGCGTTCCGCATGAACACGACAAGCGCCAGCAACGTGATCACGTAGGGCAGCATCAGCAGCAGCTGATACGGGACTTCAACGCCGTAGGCCTGCAACCGGATCTGCAACGCGTCGCCCAGGCCGAAGAGGATGGTGCCGAGGAAGGCCCCGATCGGGTCGTAGCGCCCGAAGATCACGGCCGCGAAGGCGATAAAACCGCGGCCGGCCGACAGGTTCTCCTGGAAGGCGTTGATGCCCGAGGCCGAGACCAGCGCCGAGCCGCTCATGCCCACGAGCGTGCCGCTGAGCAGGATCGCGATGTAACGCACCCGGTTGACCTTGATGCCGACCGTGTTGGCCGCCATCGGATGTTCGCCGACCGATCGCAGGGTCAGCCCCCAGGATGTCCTGTAAAGGATGAACCACATCAACGGGATCAGCAGAAGAGCCAGGTAGATCAGGATGTTGTGCTGGAACAGCGCGATCCCCAGGTACGGCAGATCGCTGAGCACAGGAATGTGCAGCGCCTCGAATCCCGGCGCCGGCCGAAAGGCCTTGTTGATGTACAGGACGCGGAACGCCAACGCCGTCGCGGCGACCGCGAACAGATTGAGTGCCACGGCGCTGACCACCTGATTGGCGCGGAGCGTCACCGTGAACATCGCATGGACGAGGCCCAGGACGAGCCCCGAGAGCCCGGCGGCCAGCAGACCGACCCAGGGGCTGCCGCTGTGGTCGGCCACCGTATACGCCACGAAGGCGCCGATCAGCATCATGGCCTCGAGGGCCATGTTCAACACGCCCGAGAGCTCGCTGATCAACCCGCCCAAAGCCGCCAGCAACAAGGGGATGGCGGCGATCAGAGCCGCCTTGACGAACTCAGGGGCCGCCAGGATCGTGAAGATGCCGTTCGCGATGTTGCGTGTCTCTTCGCCGGCGAGCTCGAGCACGATCCAGAAGACGACAAGCACCGCCAGCACGATCGCCGTCGTGCGGACCCAGCCGCGCGACCACCACGTCCTCACCATTTGTGATCCTCCCCCTGCAGCTTGCGCGCGATCTCGACGATCCTGGGCGACGAGGCTGCCAGCACAGCGAGGATGGCCAGCACGCGGATGAGGTCCACGAGCTGGGCAGGCAATTTGGCGATGGCCTCCATCGCGACCGCCCCGGTCTGCAGGCCGGCGAAGAACAGCGCCGACAAGCCCACCAGGAAGGGTGCATGGCCGCCGAGGAGCGCCACCGCGATGGCGTCATAACCCGTGCTGGGGGCAAACCCCGAGATCAGACGGGCCTGATACCCCAGGATCTCGGCCGCGCCGGCCAGGCCGGCCAGGCTCCCGCTGAAGAAGAAGGCCAGCAGGAACACACGATCGGACCGGATGCCGGCGTGCGCGGCGGCGACCCGGTTCTGGCCGACGATGCGCACGCGCTGGCCCAGGGTCGTGTACCGCATGACGAAGAACATGATGACCATGGCGACGAGCGCGAAGATCAGCCCCAGATGGAGCTGAGTTTGCGGCACAAGCTTCGGGTACATCACCCCCTGCAGCACCGGCCACGACGTTGGCGCGCCGCCATACCCGCCCGACTTGATCGGCCCGGCGACCATGTAGTCGACCAGGTAGATCGCCACGTAGTTCAACAGGATGGTCGAGATGATCTCGTTTGAGGAAAAGCGGACTTTCAAGAACGCCGGGAGCAAGGCCCAGAGCCCGCCGGCGGCAAAGGCCGCGACCGTGGCGAGCAGCATATGCAGCCATCCCGGGAGGCCGGCGAACTGCCCGGCGACGAGGATCGCGGCCAGCCCGCCCATGTACATCTGGCCGACGGCACCGATGTTGAAAGCGCCGGATTGGAACGCAAAAGCGATCCCGAGGCCGCACAACAGCAGCGGGACCGCCGTCTTCACCGTCTCCGACGTCTGCATCAGGTTTCCGAATGAACCCTGCGCCAGAGCCGAATAGGCCTTGAGGGGGTCATAGCCCATGAGCAGGATGATCACGGCGCCCGCTAGAGCCGCGACCACGATCGAGAGCACCGGCATGGCGACGTTTGCGATAGGCAGATTGAAGCGGGCTTTGGGTTTGAGCGGCGCAAGGTTCTGGCTGACGTCTTCGGCCATGGAACGCACTCCGGTTGCGCGGACACGAAGACGGGTGCCCCACGGGCCGGGGCAATGCCGTGCCTGCGGGGCACCCGTCTATTCAGACTTTACCTTCGACGTACGTCAAACAGGTTCCACCGCCTACTTGAGCACAGGGAAGTCCAGCTTGCCATCGAGGTAATCGGCGATGGCCTGGTTCACCTTGTCCTTGACCTCGGCGGGGACGAAGTCGCCCCAGACGCCCATCTTCTGCGTCTTCTCGGCGAAACCGCTGACGAAGGAGGTGCCGCCCTTGAGGGAGCCGTCACCGAACTGGCGCGCCACGGAGAGATACACACCGGGCACGTCCTGGACGGCGCTGGTGATGACAGTGTCGGGCGCCAGGTCGTGCGCGTCGCCGCTCCAGCCACCGATCACCATGATGCCCTTCGACTTGGCCAGTTCGATCGCCGGCGGCGCGAACGAGTCGCCGATGATGATGAGGATGTCGACGCCGCGGTCGATCTGGGCCTGGGTCACCTGCTGGCCCTTGACCACGTCATCCCACGAGCCGACGAACGAGACGTTGACGTCGGCATCCGCGTTGACGGCCTTGGCGCCGAGCTGGATCGTGTCGGAGTCCGCGGTCACCTGCGGGGCGTCCTGCGCGGCCACGATGCCGATCTTGTTGTTCTTGGTCATCATGCCGGCGGCCATGCCCGCGAAGTAGCCGAGCTCGCCGAACTTGAAGTTCGTGCCGACGATGTTGGAGCCCTCGGTCGTGGCGTTGATCTGGACGAACATCACATCCGGGAAGTCCGGCGCCACGGCCTTCAGGGCCTCGCCCCATTCGTAACCATGGCAGAAGATCAGGTTGTAGCCCTGCTGGGCATATTGGCGAAGTGTGTTCTGCTGCTGCGCGGATTCAACGCTTTCGGAGTAGGCGATCTCGAAGCCCAATTCCTTGTTGATGGACTGGAGGCCCTCCAGGGCGTTCTGATGCCACCCATGGTCATTGGTCGGGCCAGACGTCACCATGGCGACCCGGATGGTCTTGGCGCCCTCGGTGGCTGCGGGCGCCGGCGTCGCTGCCGGGGTGCAGCCGACTGCGGCAACCGTCAATGAAGCAATGGCAAGCAATCGACAGGCGTTAATAAGATTCATCGCTCCCTCTCCCTTGTGGTTGGATGTAGTTCATCCGTCTGGAGTCCGCTAAGACCGGCACATGGCCGGATGCGCGCGTAAGGTGATTGAACGCCTTCGCGGGTGAGCTGTGATCGCCCGTCAGTTGGAAGAGAACGTCCCCCCGCGTCGCTGTACACAGCCCGCCCGTCCACTTCATTGACCCGTGCCAACGCCGCCTCGCCGGACATCGTCGAGGCGACCTTGTGCAACTATACTTGACAGATTTGGTGTAGTTTTGTTCTCGCCCCTTGCGGTTTTGCGCCATCATCCTAGGACGATCACGTTTGTGTGTCAACTGTCAGTTGACAGTGTTGTAACGCACACGGTACACTGCGAACAGTGACGTTTGGAGAAGCGCTTCGGAACGCTTCAAGCCCCAGATGTCTTCTACAACTCACCCACCGCGCATCACGCCCTTGTACAGCGAAACGGTTGAACTGCGATCGTTGCAGTCGCGATCGCGTGCCGCCGCTTCGCTTTCCAAGGTCCAGGCGCACTTCCACGACCTTTTCTTTCCGGCGCCCGCTGCGGACCGGCCGTATACCTTCGCGTCGATCGTCCTGTCGCTCGACGGCAAGATGGCTTACCCCGACGATCCGCGCGGCCCGCTGGTCGCGTCGAACAATGCGCTCGACCCGGATGGCGCCCGCAACGACTACTGGGTGCTGAACATTCTGCGAGCGTACGCCGACGCCAGCATCATCGGCGCACGAACGCTCGCCGCCGAGCCCGACGCTGACTTCAGCTGCCAGGATCCGGATCTGGTCGCGGAGCGGCCGACCGTCCTGGGGAAGAGCGAGCCCTTGCTGCCGATCGTGGTGTCGCTCGACGGTACCGACGTCTTGCTGGATCACCCGGCCTTTCGCCGCCGCGACGCACGGCCCATGATTGCGACCAGCGGCCAGGGCGGCGCGGCCTTGAAGCCTCAGGCGCCGCCCGATACGGTCTGGCTGGGGCCCTATGACACGCAGGCCGCTGTGGAGTCGTCTGACCTGGTCGAGCAGTTCCGGGCCGCGCGTCGCGACGGGCGGCTCGTCGTGCTCATGGCGGGCGCCGACGCCCCACGGACCGCGGTGCTGCTCTATGCCTTGCGCCGGATCGGGATCGAACACATGCTGGTGGAGTCACCGACCTACTGGTGGCACCTGCTGGGCGAGCGGGCTCTTGACGAGCTCTTCATTAACTACTCGTCGGTCTATGTCGGAGGTCAGGCCACGCCGGGCGGGCCGAGCCCCTTCACATCGACGGCCCATCCGCATGCCCGTCTGCTGTTCGTCGGCCTGCACCCGCCGGGCTTCCTGTTCACGCGGCAACAGCTGGTGTACGCAACCGAGTCGGGCGTCTGACTGACGCTTCAGGGGGATCCTTGTGATGGAAAACGTGACGCTGATCGTCAAAGACACCACCCTGGTGACGATGGATCGCGACGTCAGCATCCTGAAGGACCACGCGCTGGCGGTGGGCGGCGGTCGGATCGTGGCGCTGGGGCCGAGCGCCGACATCCTGGCGGCCTACACGAGCCCTGTCGTGATCGACGGACGGGATCGTTTCGTCTTTCCCGGCTTCATCAACACACACACCCATCTGTTCCAGAACGCCTTGAAGGGCCTGGGCCGCGACATGCGGCTGTTCGATTGGCTCGACAACTCCGTCCGTAAGGCCCTGCACGAGATCCGCTACACCGACGTCCACAATGCCGCGGTCGCCGGCTGCCTTGAGAACATCCGCAGCGGCGTCACCACGGTGCTCGACTACATGTACGCCCACGCCAGCGAGGCCGGCCTCGACGACGCCGTCGTGAAGGCCTTCGAGCGCACCGGGATCCGCGGCATCCTCGGGCGAGCGCACACCAAGACCGATGGCTTCCCCGAAGCCATTCGCTGCCCGATCAACGAGACCGAGGACATGTTCTACGCCGACGTCGATCGGCTGCGCGCCGAGCTCGAAGGCCACGAGACCGTTTCGCTGGCCCTCGCGCCCGGGATCATCTGGGACATGGACCCCGATGGCTACCGCCGCCTGCGCCGCTATGCGGACGAGCACGGCCTGCGCATCACCATGCATCTCGACGAGACCCCTGAGGACGACATCTTCACCCGCGAGCATTACGGCATGAACACGGCCGAACTGCTCGACCAGACCGGCGTCCTGGGCGAGGACTTCATCGGCGCCCACCTCGTCCACCTCGACTCAACCACGCTCGAGATCTTCGGGCGACGCAAGATCAAGTGCTCGCACAATCCGGTCTCGAACCTCTTGCTCGCCTCCGGCGTCGCGCCGGTGCCGACCTTGAAACGGATCGGCCTCGACGTCGGCCTCGGGACGGACGGCGCGGCCAGCAACGATTCGCAGAACATGCTCGAGGTCATCAAGCTCGCCGCCATCGTGCACAAGGGGTTTCACCAGGACCCCACGATCCTGAACGCCGTGGACGTCGTCAAGATGGCCACGAGCGAGGGCGCGCGGGTCATCGGTCGCGAGGACGAGCTGGGCTCGCTCGAGGTCGGCAAGCTGGCGGATTTCTTCCTGTTCGATCCCCGGAACGTCGCCTGCGTGCCGGTGGCCGACCCGATCACGTGCCTGGTGTACTCGTCCAACCCCTCATCCATTCAGACGGTCGTCATCCATGGCCGCATCGTCATGCGTGACGGCGTGATCTGCACGCTTGACGAAGCCGAAGCCGTCTACGCCCTGCAGGAATCGGCATATCAACTGCGCCAGCGTGTCGGCCTCGGCAACGAGATCAACGGATCTCCGGTGACCGTGGAGCCGTTCGCCGCTCGCGCCTGAACCCATAGGTCAACCGTCGACATGATCAGCCTGAACGAGAACGCGCTCCCCAAAGTCCGACACCTCATCGACCACGCCGAGGCGCTCGGGTGCAGCTATTCGCGCCTGCCCTCCGGCGCTCACGTGATCGACATGGGTGTGCACGCCAAGGGCGGCTTCGAGGCCGGCCGGCTGTTCGCCGAGATCAGCATGGCCGACCTCGGCGTGTGCCAACTCACCAACTACACGCTGCCCGGCGATGTCTCAGTGATGGCCGTTGAGGTCACGACGTCGGAGCCGCTGCTGGCCTGTCTGTGCAGCCAGATCGGCGGCTACCCGCTGGGCAGCGGCGACTTCGCCGCGATCGGCTCGGGGCCGGGCCGGGCCAAGGCGGCGCTGGCGATCGACCACAGCTTCGAGTTCACGACTTACCGTGACACCGCCGATACCGTGATCTTCGGCGTGCAGGCCAACCACCTGCCCGACGATCGGATGACGGCCCAGGTAGCAGCCGACTGTCGGATCGCGCCCGACCACGTGTACTTCCTGGCGCACAAGACCAGCTCGATCGTGGCCGCGATCCAGGTGTCAGCGCGCATCCTCGAGCAGACCATCAACAAGATGATGAAGAAGGGCTTCGACCTCAACACGCTCGAGCATGCGCGTGGCCTGTGCATCGTCGCGCCGGTGGACGATGACCCCGAGGCAGCGATGGGCAAGATCAACGACTGCCTGCTCTACGGCGGCCGGTCGGAGTTCTGGGTGCACGCAGAAGATGAAGCGATCGCGGCCGTCCTGCCGAAGCTGGTGACCGAGTCGTCGCGTGACTATGGCCGGCTCTTTCGGGACCTGTTCGTCGAGGCCAACCGCGACTTCTACCAGATGGATCTGGACATTCATTCGCCGGCGGCCGTGCAGATGGTGAACATGAAGACCGGCCGACTGTTCAAGGCCGGGCGGATCCGCGAGGATCTGATCTTGAAGAGCCTGTTCGACATCGACAACCATGCCCACTCATGATGTGATCATCATCGGCGGCGGATTCCTCGGAGTCTCAGCCGCCTACGAAGCCGCCAAGGCCGGCCTGCGCACATTGCTGCTCGAGGCCGGCGACCTCGGGAGCGGCACGTCGGGCTCATGCTCGGGCCGCGCTCAGGTCTGCGAAGGCCACCTTGACCCGCTCAACATCGCGCTCGTGCGCGGCGGCGTCGAGCGGCACGAGCACCTGGCCGAGGAGCTGGGCTACGACTACGACTGGCGTCGGGCCTCGCTGCTGCTACTGCTGCGCCGTGAACCGCACCGGGCCAGCTGGCTCGAGCGCTCGGCCTTCCTGACCTCGGTCGGCATCCCAACGGAAGTGATCGACGTGGACGCGCTGCGCGAGGCCGAGCCCAACCTGGTCCTCGACGGGTTGTATGGCGCCGTGCATTCGGTCGAAGGCCGGATCGATCCGCTGCGCTTCATCCATGCCTATGCGCGCGCGGCCACGCGTCGCGGCGCCGAACTCCATCGGCATGAGCCCGTGATCGCGATGCAGGTCGAAGGCCGGCGGATCGTGTCGGTGAAGACCCCGGTCGCGACATATTCGGCCGGCGCAGTGGCCGTGATGGCCGGCGCCTGGGAGAACCCGGTGACCCGGCTGGCCGGCGTCGAACTGCCCATCCATCATGCTCACGCCGAGTCGTTCATCACCGAAGCGATCCCACGGCGGATCTTCCACAACATCGGGCTGTCGGACAGCTATGAAACCATCCACGGCAAACCCAAGGCCGTCACCATCGGCATCCATCCCGAGCTCAACGGCACGCTGGCGATCGCCGAGTCGGTGACGCGCACGCCCGAGTTGCACCATCGCGTCAGCTCGTGGGGGCCATCGGCACTGGCCACCGATCTGGTGAAGCTCTATCCGTTCCTGACGAAGGTCCGGATCGTGCGCAGTTGGGGGCGACCGACCTCCTTCACGCCCGACGAGGAGCCGTTGGTCGGCTGGGCGCCAGGGCTCGACAACCTCTTTGTGGCGACGAGCCTGATGGAGACGATCACGGCGGTGCCGCTGCTGGCGGAGTGGGTCGCCCTGATGCTGCGCGGCGAAGCGCCGCCGCTCTTGCTGGATCAGTATGCGCCGACGCGCTTCTCGGGGCCAGCCGAGTCATATTGGGAAGCGCACGCCAGCTAAGGCGGCGCGCTGTCTGAACGATCGGAAAGGGATATCAGGATGCGGATCAAGACGTCGAGCACGCTGCTGCCTGAGGTGGCGCGCGGCAAGCCGGTGCCGGTCACTGTGAACGGCGCGGCCGTCGAAGCCTTCGAGGGCGAGACGGTTGCGACGGTGCTGTTCGCGGCCGGCCTCACCGCCTTGCGCCGGTCGGCGCGCTCGAGCGAGCCGCGCGGCGTTTTCTGCGGCATGGGCGTGTGTTTCGAGTGCCTTGTCACAATCGACGACGCGCATGCGGTTCGCGCCTGTCTGACGCCAGTAAGAGCGGGCATGCGCATCCAGACCAACCAGGAGATGACGCTGTGAGCGACCACCGCGAGCTCGCGGTCGTGGGCGCCGGCCCGGCCGGCATCGAGGCCGCGTTGGCGGCTGCCGGCGCCGGTTTGCAGACGATCCTGATCGACCAGGCGCCGGCTGCAGGCGGGCAGTATTACCATCGCCAACCCGAAGCCTTTCGAGCCCCCCGCCCGACGGCCGTCGAGCGCGAGGGCCGGGAGTTGGTCGATCGACTGGGGCCGGCCGGCGTGCGCACGATCGTCGACGCGCAGGTGTGGGGCATCTTTCGTGAGGAGAGCGACGACGGCTGGGAGATCGACCTGAATTGCGCGGGCGCTCCGCGCAAGGTGCACGCCCAACGCCTGATCCTGGCGACCGGCGCCTACGACACGCCGCTGCCCTTCCCGGGCTGGACGCTGCCAGGCGTGATGACCTGCGGTGCCGCGCTGAACTTCGTGAAGTCACAACGAGTCGCACCCTTCAAGCGTGTGCTCGTAAGCGGCACTGGCCCGCTCTTGCTCTCCGTCGCCGCGCACCTGATCGACGCCGGCGTGACCGTCGTCGGCGTGTGCGAAGCCAATCGCCTGCCGCTCGGCGTCGTGGCCCACGCGCCGACGCTGCTGCGCGAAGGCCGCCGCCTCGGTGAGGGCTGGCAGTACATGACGAGGTTGCTGCGCGGACGGGCGCCGTACCGTCAGGGCTGGTCGGTCGTGGCCGCGCACGGTGATGGGCAAGTCAGCGGCGCAACGCTGGCCAGGCTCGATGAGACCGGCGCGCCGATCGCGGGCAGCGAGGTCGCTGTCGAGGTCGACGCCGTGATCTGCGGCTACGGCTTCACTCCGAACACGAACCTGGCGCGCATGATCGGCTGCGGCTTCGAGTTCGACGCGCACACGCGCCAGTGGCTGCCGCAACGCGACGCCGACCTGCGGGCCGACGCTCCGGGCGTCTACCTGGCCGGTGACGGCGCACGGATCGGTGGAGCCGGGCTCGGGCGACTGGAAGGCCGGCTCGCCGGTTGGACAGCTGCGCTCGACGCCGGCAAGCTCGACGGCGAGCGCGCAGCGGCCCTGCGCCAGGGACTTGAGCCGGCGCTGGCACAACAGCGGCGCTTCAGTCATTTCCTCAACACGTATTTCACCCCGCCGGCGGGGCTGCGAGCCGCATTGCGCGCCGAGACTCCGCTGTGCCGTTGCGAGGAGGTCACGCTGGCGCAGGTGCGCTCGGCTGTGGCTGACGGAGCGCGCACGATCGGTGAGGTCAAGATGATGACGCGCGCTGGGATGGGCAACTGCCAGGGCCGGATGTGCGAACGCGCGATCGCTGACGCCATCCAGGCCGCCTCGAACGGCGCCGCGCATCTCGACGCGATCGGCATGTATACCATCCGTCCGCCGCTGGTCCCGCTGACCATCGACTTCTTGATTCGCGCGGGTCGCGAAGAGTAAACGACAAGACACTGGCGAGCACAGCCTCAGGGCTCAGCCGCTCGCTCGTGAAGGAGGCAAGCGAACATGGAATACACCGGGTATCTGGATTTCTGGTTCAAGGATCGTCCGATCGTCGAGCGCGTCGAGCCGATGGTGGCGCTCGGACTGCGCCGACTGGATGTGTGGTCATGGCGGATGCAACCGATGGCCGAGATCGCGGCGGAGTGCCGCCGCTGCGGCGCTGTATTGAACTCGGCCTTCGACGACGACATGGGCAGCCTGGCCGACCCCAACGACAACGAATTGACGCTGCGCACCTGGGCCGAGAGCCTCGAGATGGCCGCCCAGCATGGCGTCGAGCATCTCTTCCTCTTTTCGAATCAGGTCGACCTGATCAACGGGCGCACCTGGACACGGCGGCTGTCGTCGAACTTCACGCCGGCCGAGCAGTACGCCAACACGCTGCGCCAGACCGAGCGGATCCTCAAGCTCGTTGAGCAGACCGACATCGTCGTCTGGGTCGAGGCCCTCAACGAATTCCACATCAAGGGCGGCATCCTGGTGAACGAGCACGGCCTCGCGGCCGACTGGGTGCGGAGCTTCAATCATCCGAAACTACGGATGGTCTTCGACTGCTATCACCAGCAGCGTCAGGCCGGCAACCTGATCTGGGGCCTCGAGGAATACAAAGGCCTCTACGACGCCGTGCACGTCGGCGATGTCCCCACCCGTCAGGAACCCGGCACCGGCGAGATCAACTTCGTCAACATCCACCGGAAGCTTGTGGAGTTGAACTACAACGGCTACATCGGCCTTGAGTTCACGCCGTCGACCAACGAAGTTGAAGCGCTCGAGAAGGTCAAGCGACTCTTGCCGGTCTGAAGCACGAAGGGTAGCTCATCATGCCTCGTCGACGTCTCAACCGAATCTTCAGTCCCGACGGCCGCGCCCTGATCGTGGCCCTCGACCACGGTCTGACCGAAGGCGCGGTCCGCGGCCTCGAATCCCCGGCGGACTTGCTCGCGCAACTTGTGGCGGGTGGCGCCGATGCCATCCTGACCAGCTATGGCATGGCCAGCCGCTTCGAGGCCGAGATCGCGCCGCTCGGCCTGATCCTGCGCCTCGACGTCGGCGGCACCAAGCTAGGCCGGATGGGTCCGGGCGTGTCGTTCTACACCGTTGAAGACGCCCTCCGCATCGGCGCGGACGCCGTCGCCGTCTCGACCTTCCCCGGCACGCCGGAAGAGACCGCCACGCTTCAACTTCTGGCGCATACCATCACGGCAGCCCATGCCTGGGGCCTGCCCGTGATGGCCGAGATGCAGCCGGGCGGGTTCGACGCCCCACCCGAACGGAGATCGCTCGAGGCGGTCACGTTGTCGGCGCGCATCGCGGCCGAGCTAGGCGCCGATTGGACCAAGGTGCCTTACGCCGAGGGCTTCGAGCAGGTGGTGACCCACACCTACGTGCCGGTTGTCATCCTGGGCGGCGCGCGGGTCGATGCAACGACCCAGCTGTTCCAGTCGGTTCACGGCGCGATCAAGGCCGGCGCGTCCGGCGTCGCCATCGGCCGCAACGTCTTCCAGGCGGCTGACCCGGAGGCCATGGTGGCCGCCCTGTCGGCCATTGTGCACGCCGGGGCCGACGCCGACACCGCTGAACAGATCTTCGCAGGCAAGACCCGGAGGCCGCGAGCATGAAGGACGCGATCCTGGGGATCGACATCGGCACGTCGTCGGTGAAGGTCATGGGCTTCGACCTCGACGGCAAAGAAGTGGCAAGCGCCGGGCTCTCGTATCCGTTGCTGACGCCGCAACCCGGCTGGGTCGAACAGGACTCAGAAGCCGTGTGGCAGGCGTTGCTACAGACGCTCAAGGACATCGTCGCGCGCACCGAGGGATATCGGATCCTGTCGCTGGCGATCGCGGCCCAGGCCGGCTCGATCATCGCGACGGACCTTGCGGGCGATCCGGTCTACCCGATGATCACCTGGCTGGACAATCGCAGCCAGGAGCAGAGCACCGAATGGGCCGCCGACGGCACGGCCGCGACGATCCGACGTCTGAGCGGCTGGCATCCCTTCGCCGGGCTGCCGTTGCCGTCGATCGGCTGGTTGCGTCGGCATCGCCCGGACGTCCACGCCGCCGCGAAGCGCTTCTTAGGGCCGGCCGACTTCATCATCCATCGCCTGACCGGACGCTTCGCCACCGATCTCTCGGCCTCCTCCGAGATGCTGCTGGTCGACATCCGCACCGGCGAGTGGAGCCCCGAGCTCTGCGACATCGGCGGCGTCGACGCGGGGCTGCAATCGGACATCGGTTGGGCTGGCCGCCGCGTCGGCGAGATCACACCTGAGATCGCGCGATTGACGAACCTGCCCGCTGGCACGCCCGTGATTGCCGGTGGCAATGACCAACCTTGCGCCGGCCTCGGCATGGGCATGACAGCGCCAGGCAAGGTGATGCTCTCGACCGGAACGGCCTGGGTATTGATGAGCGTGGTCGACGCCGACACGACGGACGCTGTGCCCGAGTGGGTCAACCTCTACTTCCATGCGGTCCCCGGGCAACGCCTCGGCGGCCAGCTCGTCGGCGGCTTCGGCGCGACCCTCGACTGGTGGGTGCGACAGAGTTTCGCCGTCGACGCGCCCGAGGGCGAGGACCTTGGGAAGTATTACCCGGCGCTCAACACTGCTGCAGCGGCGAGCCCGGCCGGCAGCCGCGGCCTGTTCTTCATGTCGATGAGCGGGCCGTCGCAGATCCCGGCGGCCAAACCCGGCGGCGGCTTCGTGGGCCTCGAACTGGCGCACACACGCGCCGATATGAGCCGCGCGGTGCTTGAGGGCTGCGCTTTTGAAGTGCGCTGGGCGCTGGAAGAGTTGCGCGCAGTCAACGTCCCGGTCAGGGAGCTCTGGCTGGCCGGCGGCGCGAATCGCAGCCCGGTCTGGTCGCAGATCCTGGCCGACGCCTGCGGCATCCCGATCCAGGTGGCGGCCGACACCGACTGGGCCGCGGTCGGTGCTGCAGCGCTCGCGGGTTGGGGCATCGGCGCGTACCCGACGCTCGATCAGGCGATCGCGGCGCTTCAGCCGGCCCACCATTCTCTCGAACCGGATACCGACCGCGCCGGCCTGTACGCCGAGCGGTTGGGCCAGTATCAACACCTTGCCCGGGCGATCAACCAGGCCCGGGCGTAACCTGACGCGACGGATCACACCGCCACCAGGAGACCTCGATGACAACGATCAGCCTCAATCGAAACGCCGTGAAGCTCGTCAGGGATGCGATCGAGCACGCCGAGGAGCTTCAGATCAAATCGTGGAAGGCCGACTGCGGCGCCACGCTGGTCGACATGGGCATGAGCTGCCCGGGAAGCTGGAAGGCCGGCCAGGTCTTCGTCGAGGCCGGCTTCGGCGGCCAGGGCCGCGCGAGCTATGGCCGGTTCGAGATCGGCCCGTTCACGGTGCCGTCCATCGACGTCTGGGTCGACAACCCAGTGCTCGCTGTGGTGGCATCCCAGGCCGGTTGCTGGGAGCTGGGCAAGGGTGAGTTCGCCCAGATCGGCTCAGGTCCGGCGCGCGCTGTGGCGCTGGCGGATCGTTGGTCGGGCCACGGCTATCGCGATCCAGATCCGAGCGCCGTCGTCGTGCAGCTGCAGACGACACGCGTGCCATCGGACGACCTGTGCCGGTTCGTCGCGACAGCGTGCCACGTCGAGCCGGAGCAGGTGTACGTGGTGTTCGCGCCGACGGCCTGTCTGGTGGGCGCGATCCAGGTGGCCTCACGCACCGTCGAGCAGGTGATGATCAAGCTGTTCCTGCGCGGGTTTGACATCCATGCCGTCAAGTTCGGCTTCGGCACGGCGCCTGTCGCGCCGCTCTCGGGCGACGAGGGCGAGATCATGGGCCGCGCCAACGACGCCCTGTTCTACGGCGCCACGACAGTGCTCTACGCCGACGTGCCCGACGAAGCGATCACGTCGATCCTACCGACGTTCACGTTCGATGTGAACTCGGGCGAGTTCTGGGGGATGCCTTTCGCGCGCATCTTCGAGAAGTTCAATCGCAACTGGTTCGAGGTGCCCGACCTGGTCGACTCACCGGCGAAGGTCATCATCAACAGTTTGAAGACCGGTCATTCGTTTGTCGGCGGGCAGATCAACCTCGGGGTTCTGGCGCGATCGTACTTCGGTTATGAACTCTGACACGACGGGCGCAATCGGCGCTGGAGACACCCATGCGTAGTCGCAGCTTTGGGAGAACCGGTTGGGAGGTATCGCCCATCGGCTTTGGAGCCTGGGAGATCGGTGGCGAGTTCGGCCGCGTCGACGACAACGAGTCGCTTGCCGCGCTTCACACGGCAGTCGACCTGGGCGTCAACTTCTTCGATACGTCGGACGTCTACGGCTCAAACGGTGACGGGCACAGCGAGAAGCTGCTCGGCCGACTCAAGCGCGAGCGGCGCGAGCCGATCCTGATCGCGACGAAGGCCGGCCGCCGACTCCGCCCGCACGTGGCAGAAGGCTACAACCGGGTCAACCTCGAGGCGTTCGTCGATCAAAGTCTGAAGAACCTCGGCGTCGAGCGCATCGACCTGCTCCAGCTGCATTGCCCTCCGCCCGAGGTGTATTACCGCCCGGAGACCTTCGACGCGCTGGATGACCTCGTCAAGATCGGAAAGATCCAGCACTACGGCGTCAGCGTACAGAAGGTGGAGGAAGGGCTCAAAGCCATTGAGTTTCCAACTGTCCAGTCGGTCCAGATCGTGTTCAATCTGTTCCGGCAGAGGCCCGCTGAGTTGTTTTTCGGCGAGGCGCTCAGACGCAAGGTCGCGATCATCGCCCGGGTGCCGCTGGCGTCTGGTCTGTTGACGGGCAAGATGAGGCCGGACACGGTCTTTGAGCCGGATGACCATCGCGTGGTGAACCGGAATGGCGAGATCTTCGACCGCGGGGAGACGTTCAGCGGCGTGGACTATCCGGCAGGTCTGGCCGCTGTCGATGATCTCCGCCCGTGGGTGCCCAGCGGGATGACGTTGGCTCAGTTCGCGCTGCGCTGGATCCTGGACTTTGAGGCGGTGACGTGCACGATCCCGGGCGCCAAACACGCGGCTCAGGTCCTGGATAACGTTCGGGCCGGGGAGTTTCCACAGCTGTCGCCCGAAGTACATCTTCAGGCCCGGTCTGTTTACGATCTGAGGATACGGGGCCTGGTCCACGCTCGCTGGTAGCTGGGCAGGTTGATCCGGCCGGGGCCATCGCCCGAGTCGGTGGGCGGCTGAGACGCACCCCTACGACATGCGAGCCCAGGCCAGCCCGCTGTGGGACTGTTCCAGCCGGTCGGCGGCTTCAAGGGGCAAGCCGGTAAAATCATCCGCCGAGTGCACGTCGTTACATTGCGGGAGGGCAACCTATCATGCCAGAGCCGTACGTTCCCGATGAAGAGGTCATGAGGATCGGGTCCCACATCAAGGCCAGGCGGAACGAACTGAACCTCAGCCTTCGCGACCTGTCAGCCTCCACAGGCTTGAGCGCGACGTTCTTGAGCAATTTGGAGCGCGGGATGGCCAACCCCACGCTGGACTCCTTGCGCAAAGTCTCGACAGCGCTGGGCACGTCGCTGTTGTTCATGGCCACGAACACATCGGAAAGCAGTCCAGTCGTCAGGAAACATGAGCGCCGTCGCCTGAACCTCTCGAATGGCCACATTCAGTATGAGATACTGACCCCCACCCTGAACCGCAAGATGGTTCTCTTTCAGGGGCGGGTAACGGCTGAAGATGGGAACATCGTCGTGGCGCCGTTGGCAGAGCCGACCGAGGAATGCCTTGTATTGTTGACCGGCAAGATCAACGTCGTGATCTCGGGCCAGCTGTATCAACTCGAGGCCGGCGACAGCATCTATTTCGAGGGCCGCAGCCTCAGTTCACTCACGGTGACGGGCGAAGGCGAGGCTACCTATATCTCGGCGATCACGCCACCAGTCTTCTGAGCCACACCCGCTCGCAACGAACGCCACTGCCTGGAACATCGACGTCTGGCCAACTCACTCTCTGCATCAGTCCGGCCGTCGCCGGCCCGGATGTCAGACGGGGCCGCGTCGTGTGGGCGAGAACTCGGCGAGGCGGGCATCCCAGCGCGAGTCCGCGATCAGGCCCGCCACCAATTCGCCGACCACAGGACTCCAGATGATGGTGCTCTTGAGCGCTGTGGCGACGACCAGGCCGTCGACACCGGCGACCGGCCCCAACAGCGGCCGGTTGTCGGCCGTGAAAGCCACTGGGATCGCCCAGGACCGGATCACGTGCGCCCGCCGCAATCCGGGCAACCAGCGACCGGACTCGCGCGCGATCGCAGGCAGGGCCGAGGCGCTGGTTCGACGGCTCAGTGAGCGGGTCAGCGTGGCCGCCTCCCCGATCATGACATGGCCCTGCTGACGCTGTCGAAGACAGAAGCCCACCGCCTGATCATCCGCGCCAGCCGTCGCTTCGAAGAAAGCCGCCGTGGCCAGGGCGTTTTGAGACAGCGGCTCCAGAGGGTCAGTGATCGCCGCTTCACCCTTGATCCAGCCCATCGGCAGATCCACGCCCGCCAACCGGCCCAACTCATGTGCCCAGGCTCCGGCAGCCAGGATCACCCAACGGGCCGAGACTCGGACGCCCGGCGTCGAGACACCGCTCACCCGCCCGCCCTGGATCTCTATGCCCGTAACCCGGGTATGGGTCCAGACGTCAAGGCCACGATCCTGCCCACGCAGCACAAAGGCACGCACGAGCTTGAAGGGATCGAGAGTGGCCTCGTCTGGATGATAGAGCGCGCTCAGCGCAGCGTCCGGGCTCAACTGCGGTTCCAGATCGGCCAACGCTGCCTGGTCCAGCAAAGTGGCTCGCAATCCTGCCGATTGCAGACGGATCGCGCGGTCTTCCATGAGCGCCATCTGGTGAGAGTTTTCGATCAACAAGAGCTGGCCTGTGCGTCGCAGGCCCACCTCATAATCAAGCTCGGCCTCCAACTCAGCGAAACGCGCGTAGCTCCGCAGAGTCAGGTCGAGGCTCAGCCCGAACTCAGTGTCCTCCACCTGAACGTTGCCGAAGTTGGCGCCTGAAGCGCCTGAGGCCAGGTCACCCTGTTCAATCAGAAGCGTGCGGACGCGGGCGCGCGCGAGGTGATAGGCGATGGAGCTCCCCACCAGGCCACCGCCCACGACGACCGCTTCATAATGTCGAGTGCCGTTCATCAGATTCCAGCTCGATATCCCCGGACTTGAGGCGTGGCGTGCGATTGAAGTGACATGATAAACCCAAGCGCCTCAATGACCGAGCCCTTGTGGCGTCGATCCGGGGTCGGTTCAGAGGACCCTGACCTGTGAGACGCGAGGAACACGATGCTGAGCAACTTCGGCCGATGGCCTTGAGGCGTCGCCAATCGACTGTGCGTCGGCGGGGCCAGCGCTCAACTCTCGAGTGGAGCACACGCCGGAAGCCCCATCCGACCTGAGTGCCAGCTCGCGCACATCGATCCGAGCGCGGTGCGGTATCACGGATCCAGGTTGCTCACAGGCGGGAGTCAAGACACTTGAACGCGTCAAGGAGGACGCCCCGCTGACACAGGCATCTGCTTCAGCGCGAACAAACGGGGTCGTTCAATCGGGTCAGGCGACGCCTTGCCTCTCCGGCACCTCGTCGTCATCGCGCTGGCGTCGGGAAACAGTCGGCGGAGTCGTGGCTGTCACTTTCACCGTCACGCTGGCAACGGGCGCCGGCTCGAGCGATTCAAAAGGCGTTGCCAGAAGGTCGCGCACGTGATCACCGAGGGCCTGCCATTGCGGGATGACCGGGGCCTGGGCCAATCCGAACAAGGCCAGGCTGACGACCCAGCACCCCAAAGGGCTTGTCACTATCGACGCTTCCTCAATCCCGATCTGGCCCAGGCCAACCAGGATCACAACTCCGCCGAAGAGCGCTCCGATGGAAACACCCCAGCTCGTCAGTGCGCGGCGATCATCGGCCACGTGCGCCAGGATCCAACTCAACGGCACGAGCATGACGCTGAGCCCCAGGTACCACGCCAGTGCCGCGCGTGCAGACAGCGGCAGGGCTGGTTCCCAGACGAGGCTGACCATCAACAGGCCAAGGACGCCGGCATAGATCCAGCGCCCTGCCCGCTCTTCCCGGAGCGAAACGCCGCCGTCAACGTCGATGCCCAGCCATCTGCCGAACCGGTTCACAGTGTGATGCCCCATGTAGTTCCGCGCGCTCCTCTGTTTCGGCAAGTCGCGTCGCCGCGCAACGGCCCGATCTGCGGTCAACCGGGCCCGCACTCCTGACCCATCGACCTGATCCTTCCGATAGAGTGTAGAGGAGCCCGATGAATCAGGCGGTTAGCGAAGGTTAGGGAGACGGAGAGTCGGGCAGGCGCTCCGCCGCGCAGCCGTGTCTCGGGCCAACGTCGCCGAGATGCTTCGCTGTGGTTTCGTCGGCCACACGCTTCGCGCCCGGTCGTGCGCTGACGCCCTCGCGGATGAACAGACGGAAGGCATCTGGCGCAATGCCGATCGGCTCACTGCCACGGCCCGGCTGGTGGTAGCACCTGACAGCCAGTGCTCGCGAAGTGCTGCGGGCCAGTCGGTCGGTTCTTCACAGTCTCAAGCCGTTTCTCCCCACACACAAAAGCATCCGGTCAACCGTCGTCGTCATGCGAGCCCTGCGATGCAGCGCCTGACTCTGCGAGCCGTGATTGCGACCCCGCCCGGGCAACCCTGATCGGTGAGAACGGCGCCGACGGCCGTCCGCTCGCTTCGCCTCAAGTTACGCCCTCCTGCCGGATAGCGGCGCTGAGGGTCGAGCTCCGCCGGCGGGCTCCCAAATTGGTCGGGCCGCTGACTCCCAGAAAACGATCTCCAAATGGCCACCCTGTAGGCTGACGTCATCGGGAGCCGGAATGATCTTGCCCAAGCGCACATTAGCCGCTCGTCCTTCACGCGGACTTCGCTACCACGTGGCCATCGTGTGCCTGTGGGAGGAGCCTGATGTCGCCCAATCGACCTGGCGGTTCAGCCTGGAGCGCTTACACCCAGCCGATCGGCGTGCTTTCGCTTCGTTGGAGGCTCTGACCCAATACCTCCGCGAGTGGATGGCCACAGCCGGCGACGGGTCGCTCTGACAAGGCGAAACAGACGGACCGTTCGGGTGCCTGGGTGACAGCGACCGGCGCCACCGAGCGCCTCGGGCAAGGGTTTCAGACCCATTCGAAAGGATGCAGACATGCGCAAAGTGCTCAAATGGATCGGGATCGTCGTGGGGGGAATTGTGGTGGTGCTGCTCGTCACCGTCGCCGGGTTGATGATCAGCACGGACCTGCGCTTCAACCGCACGTATGCGATCGAGGCCGAAGCGATCGTGAAGCCCGGCGATACCGCAAGCCTGGACGTGGGCAGACACTGGGCCGAGATACACTGCCAGGGTTGCCACGGCTCAGACCTGGGAGGTGGGCCGCTCTTCGAAGATGACGCCCTCGGCGTCGTGGACGCGCCCAATCTGACGAGCGGCCGGGGAGGCATCGGCGCCAGCTATCAGGACTCAGACTGGGTTCGAGCGCTGCGACACGGCGTGCGTCTGGACGGCACCTCGGTTTTCATCATGCCTTCCAACGAGTTCTATTACCTCAACGACGCCGACCTGAGCAGCCTCATCGCCTATCTGAAGACGGTGCCGGCCGTCGACCGCGAAACGCGACAGCGCTCCTTCACCCCGTTGGCCAAGCTGCTGTACGCCTTCGGCGCCTTTGAGAATCTCCTCTACGCCGAGACCATCGCCCACGACGTCCGACCTGCCGCTCCACCCGTGGGAGTCACCGTCGAATACGGCGACTACCTGGCTCACGCTCACGGCTGTGCGTCGTGTCACGGCGAAACGTTGACCGGCCACCAGCCTTCGGAGCCTGGAGCGCCCTTTGCGCCCAACCTCACGCCGGGCGGCGAGCTTGGCACCTGGTCGGAGGCCGACTTCATCGCCGCGCTGCGGACCGGGAAGACACCCTCGGGTCGCGTTCTGGCAGAGGCCATGCCCTGGCGCAACCTTGGACACCTGACGGATGCCGAACTCCAGGCGATCTGGCTCTATCTACAAAGTCTGCCCAAGGTCGCCGCTGAAGCCCCTTGAATACAATGAAACGCTCTACCAATTCGATCTCGTTCGCGAAAGACATCACCATGCCCGACTCGCCATTTCCACCTGCCACGATGATCGCCGAATGGATTCGGACCGGTGCTCGATCGGCCCGCGAGGTTCTTGAGGAGACCATCCACCGGATCGAACATGTCAACCCGCAACTCAATGCCCTTGTGATGCCGCGCTTCGAAGACGCCCGGCGCGAGGCCGACGCGGCTGACGGCGCGCGTCGGCGTGGCGATGCGCTCGGGCCGTTGCACGGCGTGCCCGTCACGATCAAGGATCAGTTCGCCGTGGCCGGCCTTCCCACTACCCTCGGCATCGCCCGTTTGCGAAACAGAGTAGCAGCCAGGGATGGAGCGATGGTGTCCGCTTTGCGCGAGGCGGGCGCGATCGTGGTGGGCAAGACCAATGTGCCTCAAACCCTCGCCACGATCGAGACCGATAATCCCATCTGGGGGCGAACCCAGAACCCCTGGGATCTTTCTCGGACGGCCGGCGGGAGCAGCGGCGGCGAGGCGGCCCTGATCGCGGCCGGTGGTTCGCCCTTGGGTCTCGGCGGAGACTTCGGCGGGAGCCTGCGCATCCCGGCAGCCTATTGCGGCCTCTGCACGATCCGGCCGACGGCCCGGCGCCTGCCCGCGGGCGACCGCTTTCCCGTTCGAACGGCGGAAGGCGCCGAAGTGATCGTCGCGCAACCCGGGCCGATGGCCCGACAGGTCGACGATCTGACACTGGCGTTTCGCGTCATGGTGGATTACGTCGCGGCGCATCCCAGCGCGCTCGCCGCGCCTGTGCCCTTCTCTGATCCGGCGCGGGTGGACCTCCGGAGCTTGCGCATAGCGCTGCTTCCGCAGGTCAGCGATTGGGTTCCGTCGCCCGCCATTCGCCGCGCGTTGCAGGAGTCGGCCAGCGCCTTGCGCGCGGCAGGGGCCACGGTGGTCGAGTGGACGACGGCGCCAGACACCACCGAAGGCGTGCTCCTCTTCTTCAGGCTCCTGGCCGCTACAGGGTTTGCCTCGCTGGCCCAGACCCTCGGCGACGAGTCGCCCATCTCCTTGATCGAGCCCAATCTTCGACTGGCGCGCATGCCTGATCTGCTGCGCCAGATCCTGAGCCGCCTGCTGAAGGGCCGCGGATCGGGTCGACTGAGCCGAATGATGGAGGCCGCCTCCAGGCAGACCGCAGCCGGCTACCTGGATCTTGCCGGCGATCGACTGACTTTCGAGAGTCGAATGCGAGAGGCGCTGGACGCCGAAAGCTTCGACGCGATCCTGCTGCCGGCCACACCGCTGCCGGCTGTTCGGCACGGTGACACGGGAGGTCTGGCGGACTTTTGGGGTTCGTGCTTGCTCTTCAATGTCCTGGGTTGGCCGGCAGGCGTGGTGCCGGTCACTCGCGTTCGCCCGGGTGAGGAAAGCGATCGACCCGACAGCCGCGAAAGGACTGAACAGGTGGCCCGGGTCGTGGAGGGTGGCAGCGCGGGCTTGCCCGTCGGCGTGCAGATCGCAGCGCCGCCGTGGCGCGAAGATCGTGTCCTGGCATTGATGCGCGCGATTGAGTGCCAGGCCCGCACTCAACCCGACTTTCCCCATGCTCCGCCGATCTGATGGAGTCCTGGGTGGGGTCGTGCCGGACCCATTGCCTCGACCAAGCGAAAGCGTTGCGATCGACACAAAGCGCCACTGGCCTGCCGGCAACGGCTGTGCTATCCTGCCGCCCAATCCTTCCGACGGCCCTACAGGATATTGCACAGCTGCGATATGGACTCAGGCCTGGAGATCCGACTCTTCGGCGGTTTGCAGGTCATCCTCAACGGCTCACCCATCACAGGGTTTACGTCACAAAAAGTGGCGGCGTTGTTGGCGTATCTGGCCGTCGAGCGGCGTCCGCAATCGCGCGAGACTCTGGCCGCCCTGCTCTGGGGCGGCCTTCCCGATGCCGATGCCCGCAACAACCTGCGTCAGTCGCTGACCCATCTACGCAAACTGGTCGGACCGTATCTGCTCATCGATCGCGAGAACGTCGCCTTTCACGGTGCTGCGCCCTGCACGGTCGATGTAGACGTTTTCCTCAAGGAGCTTCAGGGCGGCGAAAAGCTGGCCCCGAGTGCGCGCAGCGAGCATTGGCACGCGGCGTGTGCGCTGTATGTCGGCGACTTCCTGGCCGGATTCCTCGTTCGCGACGCGCCGGAGTTCGAGGAGTGGCTGCTGGCTCAGCGCGCTCGTTATCGAGAGCTGGCCCTGCACACGCTCCATTCGCTCACTGAGCAGTTGACCGCGCTAGGCGAGCACGGGCGTGCTGTCGAGTCGGCGACGCGCCTCCTTGCGCTTGACCCGTGGCGCGAGGAAACACACAGACAGGTGATGCGCCTCAAGGCCCGCACGGGTCAGCGCTCGGCTGCCCTGGCGCAGTACGAGATCTGCCGTCAGATGCTGGAGCGCGAGTTGGGCGTCGAGCCCGCCGTTGAGACGACGGCGCTTTACGAGCGGCTCAAGGCGGCCCAACGCCGGCCGCGCCACAACCTTCCCGGAAGCCTGACCGGTTTCGTGGGACGCGAAGCCGAGGTGGCGCTCCTCTTGCGTCGCTTCGCCGACCCGGCGTATCGATTGGTGACGCTCACCGGCCCGGGCGGCATCGGCAAGACCCGTCTTGCGATGCGGGTGGCCGAGGCCCTTTCAGAGACATTGATCAACGGCGCCTGGTTCGCGCCGCTGAGTGGCGCGAGCCCCACCGACCTGATCGAGCACCTGGCCGACGCGATCGGCCTGGCGCTTCGAGCCGGGAACATCAAGCAGCAACTGTTGAACACGCTCCGTGCCCGAGAACTGCTGCTTGTCCTGGATAACTTCGAGCACATCGTCGAGTCGGCCGGCCTCCTTTCCGACATCCTGCAAGCTGCGCCCGACGTCAAGATCCTGGTGACCTCGCGCGAGCGTTTGGATTTGAAGAGCGAGTGGGTTTATGCCCTTGACGGATTAGCATTGCCCGCCAACGGAGAGACGGATCCGACCAGCTACGCGGCCGGGCAGTTGTTCCAACAGGTGGCCGAACACCATCAGCCGATGTACCGCCCTGCCGGCGACGAGGCGCAGGCCATCCTTGAGATCTGCCGCATGCTTGGCGGCTTGCCGCTGGGCATTGAGTTGGCCGCGGCTCGCGCGCATGTCCTGACCTGTGTGGCGACCGCTGCCGAAATCCGGCGCGGGTCGGATGACCTGGCGACCCGTCAGCGCGACGTACCCGAACGTCAGCGCAGTTTGCGCGCCGTTGTGGAATCCTCCGTCGCCGCGCTGTCGCCAGAGGAACGACGAGTCTTCGAGTCCCTCGGCGTGTTCCCGCGCGAGTTCTCGGCTCTCGCGGCGGCTCAGATCGTGGGCGCTACGCCCGTGCAACTTGCGTCGTTGGTCGACAAGTCGCTGCTGCGCGAGGTCGGTGGTCGTTACTCTCTGCACGAGGTGCTTCAGCGATTCGCTGTCGAGGCGCTGGCCGGACGGCCCGCCCTCAGCCTGGAATGGCACGAGCGGCATTGCAGGTACTTCGCGAATTGGTTGCAGGCGCTCACCGACCGGGCCGCGACGCCCAGCGACGAGAGCGCCTGGATGGCTGCTGTGGCCGACGACTTCGCCAACCTGCGCTCAGCCTGGGCATGGGCCAGCACGCAAGGTCACTGGCCCGAGCTCGGTCAGCTGCTCGACGGTGTCTTCCGGTTCATGAACGTCCGCGGCCACTACCGCGAGGGCGTGGAGTGGTTCTCGCGGGCGGCGGAGGGGTGTGCGCCGGATCCGCAGGCGACCGATGAGCGCGGGCGCCTGGCCATGCGGTTGAGTGTAGCGCGCGCTCGCTTCCTGCTGGAGCTCGGTCAGGCCGAATCCGCCGTGCCGTTGTTCGAAGCGGGTCGGAACTATTTCGAAAGCCTCATGGAGCCGCGCCAGCTGGCGCGTTGTTTGAACGGCCTGGGCACGGCGGCCCGCGCCATGGGCCAGTTCGAACGGGCTCGTGGCTATTGCAGCGCTCACATTGAGATGGCGCGCGCACATGGGCTGCGCGACGAGATCGCCAGCGCACTCAACAACCTCGGCGTCGTCGTCAGCGACATGAGCGACTATGCCGAGGCCATTCGACTGCACCGGGAATGCCTCGCCCTGCGCCGTGAGATCGGCGATCGCGTGGGCATCGCCTCGAGCCTGATCAATCTGGCGACGGCGCTGGTCAACCAGGGCGACGACTCCCACACGGCCGAGCTGCTTGGCGAAGCATTGGCGATCTCACGTGAGTTCAACGATGCTCGCCGCACCGGTGCCGTCCTGACCAACCTCGGCGCCGCGGCGCGCCGGGCCGGCCGGCTCGAGGAGGAACGCGCTTACTACAAGCAGGCTCTCGCGGTCCATCGCGAGAGTGGCCATCGACTGGGGGTCGCCCTGGCGTTGAACAACCTGGGTTCGGTGGCCGCCCGTCTGAATGAAGGCGAGGAGGCCCGCCGGTCGCTTCGGGCCGCCCTGGCCGAGGCACAAGAGGGCCGTTTCGACTTTGTCGCCCTCGATGCGCTGGTCTGGCTGGCGTTGCTGACGGCGCGGTCGGGTGATCCCCTGGCCGCGCTGGAATGGCTCGCGCATCCGCTCTACGACTCGGCCGCGGATGGCGAGACGGTGGCCGCGGCCCAGGCGCTGTTGGCGGAGATCTCCACAGGCCAATCGCCATCAGCCGTTGCTAAAGCCCTGGAGCGCGGTCGATCGCGAACGCTGCACGATGAGGTGCGCTCTTTGTTGGAATCTGCCTGATGCCCAGGGATCAGGTCGCGCTGCCCCACGACCATTGCTCTGACGCTTTGCGTTGCTATCGGAGCTCATCCACAGCCGCCTCGACCTCCCGAACGGCTTCAAAGCCCGACGCGTTCGAAGAGCATAAGCCCCCTGACCCAATCCGGCCGTCGACGCGCGAACGGATGGATCCATCCCCGATGAGAATGAAGGGCCGCGCAACGGGATAGATCGCTGCGTCGCAAGGATCCTCGGCAGAACGCGGGGCTTGCGAAGATTGCTGTACCGCCGGCAAGGCACCAGCTGCAGCACCGCTCGTATGTCCCAGACCCGCCGCTCCTTTTCGACGATCCCTACAGCGAGACCGATGGCAACCTGTTGCGCGACGACACCATCTGGCGTCGCTGGCAGGGCGGTTGTGGCGACATTCCAGGAAAGATAGCCCGGTATCGGGCCAACCTGCTGAGCCTCGCCGGCATCACTGTGGACTACGGCACCAACGACGAGTATGTCTGGATCCCTCAAGGGTGCTTGTATTTCGACGACCGGTTGACTGCCGCTGGCATCCCACACGATATGGCCATTCACAACAGAAACCATCAGTCGAGTCTGGGTGCGCGCATCCTCGAGCACATGTTGCCTCATTTGGCAGAGCGGCTCGTTGGCGAATAGCGCGCTGCTCCCTTCACTGTCGTGATCCCAACGACGTCGTTCGACCTGACCGCCCACGCCGTGGCCTGGTCGTTCTTCCATTTGCATGGGTCTCGCCGTCAGCCATGAGCTCGATCGCTTCGCCAGACGTCGGCGCAAACGCGGTAGAATGCGCCAACGTCGCCAGAGCCACATGCGCCTGCTCGAACGAGAGACTTCCCTTGCGACCCTGGAAACCGCCATGCGCGATGCAGCCGGCGGAAGAGGCCGGATCGCGCTTGTCAGCGGAGAAGCCGGCATCGGCAAAACGGCCCTTGTCGAGTTCTTCGCTCAGGGACAGTCCGAGGGTGTCAGGCGACTCTGGGGCGCTTGCGATCCCCTGACCACACCCCGCCCCCTCGGCCCTCTGCACGACATGGCCCCAACTATTCGGGGTCAACTCCCAGGTCTTCTGAATGCTGAAACGCAACGGCAGGCGTTGTTCTCGACCTTTCTGGTCGAGCTGCAAAATCGCCCCACGCTCGCCATCTTTGAGGACATCCACTGGGCTGATGAGGCCACGCTGGATCTGCTCAAATACCTGGCCAGGCGTGTGGCCCGAACGTCGGCCCTGGTCGTCCTCACCTGTCGCGAAGACGAACTCGGGCCGTCCCATCCGGTTCGGCGCCTGTTGATCGATTTCGACACAGTGCCCGACGTCGTGAGCATCTCGTTGCAGCCGATGTCGGCCACGGCCATCCGAAGCCTGATCGGGAGCCGGACCGATCTGGATGCCGACGAACTGTTCCGTCGCACGGGCGGCAACCCGTTCTTCATCATGGAGTCGGTCGCCGGTGGCGCGATGCTCCCAGCCACTGTGCGCGACGCCGTCCTGGCCCGCGCCGCGAAGCTCTCGCCTGAGGCTCGCCGGGTCGTCGAGGCCGCCGCCGTCCTCGGCGCCCGTTGTGAAGTCTGGGCTTTAGCCGCGATCGCGGCGGATGACATGGCCGCTGCGTCGGAATGCGAAGGCGCGGGACTGCTCGTCGCGGGTGAGCGGTACTGGGCCTTTCGGCACGAGTTGGCCCGCCAGGCCATCCTCGACTGGACCGCCCCCACCCGTCGGCTCGCCCTGCACACCCGGGCGCTTGAGGTCCTTCGCGATGCCCCTGAGACTCGCGCGGACCTCACTCGTCTCGCTCATCATGCGGCCGGCGCCCACAGCCACGCTGATCTGCTGATCTATGCGCCGGCCGCGGCCCGTCAGGCGTCGGCGGTTGGCGCGCACCGAGCCGCCGCCGAGCTCTACCAGCGCGCCATCGACGTCGCCGACGACCTGCCCGTCGCCGAACGCGCGGCCCTCTGGGAGTCCTACGCCCGCGAGCGCGGGCACCTCGAGCCGCGGACAGAGGCGATCGCCGCGCATCAGAAAGCTGCGTCGCTCTGGCGCGAATCCGGTAACGCCCAGCGGCTGGGCGACAACCTCGCATACGTGGCGATGGGCATCTATGAGGTCGGGAACAAGGTCGACTGCGCCAGAGCCATCACGGATGCTCTGGAAGTGCTCGAGCCGTTGCAACCCGGGCCGATGCTGATGATCACGTATCGAACGAGGGCGCTCCTCTGCCTGGCCGATGCCGACGACGAACGCGCGATCCACTGGGCAGAACAGGCGCTGACGATCGCCAATCGGTTGGAGGATGCCAGTGTCATCGGTTCGGCGCTGGAGGGCCTGGGCATCTGTTGGCTCGGTCGCGATATGGAGCGCGGCTGCAACTATCTTGAGCGTAGTCTTGCGATGCAGCGTGATGCGCAGGCCGGTTTTCGATACGCGACAGTGTGCGCCAACCTGGGTTCGATCTATAGCGAGTTCTTCAGGTTTGCAGACGCCGAGCGAGTCTTGAGTGAAGGCATCGCGTTCGCGACGGAGCATGACCTCGATCGCCTCCTGGCCTTCATGGAAGCCTGGCGCGCCCTGATGTGGATGGAACAGGGGCGTTGGGCCGATGCCGCTGAGCTCGCGGAGCGCAGCCTCAAACGGGCTGCGAGTGGTCAACTGCCCGCGCTCGTGACGCTCGGGCGCATCCGCGCGCGCCGCGGCGAAGCGACCGCCCATGAAACCTTGCACGAAGCGTTGACGATCGGCATCCGGCTGGGCAACCTGCAACGCCTGAGCCTCCAGCGCGCGGCATGCACCGAGGGTGCCTGGCTCGCCGGTGACCTCGACCAGGTTCGCGAGCACGCCCGGGCGCTCTATGACGTCGCTCTGGCCAAGCGCCTGGCCTGGGCCGTTGGCGAACTGGCGTATTGGCGCCGGCGCGTGGGCGATGACGTTCAGCCAGTGCCGGATTGGACGGCGCCACCCTATGCCCTTCACCTGAGCGGCGATTGGCGCGGCGCTGCCGAGGCCTGGGAGCGGTTGGGTTGCCCCTATGAGCAGGCGCGGGCCCTGGCTGACGGCGATCTCGCGGCGCAGACCGCCGCACTCGCGTTGTTCGATCGCCTTGGTGCGATCCCGGATGCGGCACGCCTCCGTGACGTCATGCGTGCATCCGGTGTCCGACGCATCCCGCGCGGACCGCGCCCGGCATCCCGCGCGAATCGTTTTGGGTTCACAGAGCGTCAGTCCACGGTCCTGGCTCTGATGGGCGACGGCCTGACCAACCCCGAGATCGCCGCCCGGCTCCACCTCGCCCTGAAGACCGTGGAGAACACGGTGTCGGCCCTGATGCGCAAGCTGGGTGTACACACCCGCCGCGAGGCGGTTGACAAAGCTCTCCGAAATCCGCCCCAATAGGCCAACCCCTCGAATATAGGTAAACGGTTACGCCGATTTAGGGGTGTCGACCCGTCCCGTCGCCGCCTCGTTCGTCCTATGCTCGTCCCAATCGGATGGTCATGAACCTCATCGACATCCGGGTCCGAGGACGACCATGTGTGCCTCAACCTCCTCAACTTGCCGTGATCGCTTGAGCGCCGTTCAGCGCCTGCTACGGATCGGTCCGCCGTCCCAGATCCCGCCGCGCGCTACTTGCGCAGCGTTTGCCAGGCGAGCCGTCAGCTGGGCGCAAGCCCCAACGGGAGCAGAACAATGACTCTGACAACTCCGCTTCTGGCCGCTGAACGCCTTGGACATGGGCTGCTGGTGGGTCTCGCCGTGGTGGCCGTCGCTGTAGCCGACGTGTTGCTCAAGAAGGCGACCGCGACTCACGATCTGGGCGCCGCTTTGCGCAGCCCATGGTTTGGCGGCGCTGTCGCGCTCTATCTGCTGCAGATCGGGTTCTTCGCCTATGCCTTCGCCTCGGGTTGGAAACTCAGCGTGCTCGGCGCGCTTCAGACCGCCCTGTACGGCATCATCGTCGTGATCGCGGGCGTGGTGATCTTTCGCGAAACGCTCACACCGGCGCAAGTGGTCGGCGTACTGCTGGCGCTGGGCGGGGTGGCGCTCATCCACTGGCGCTGAGAAGCGTCGGCTTTCGATCGCCAAGAGGGACCCATGATCCGCGGGAACGGATGGGGAATCGCCATGACAGTGACGGGCGGCCTGGTGGGTGGGATGAGCAGCTACTTCCTCAAGCTCACCGACCCGCAAGCGCTGATGCTGCTCGGCGCGGCCTGGATCCTCTTCGATGGCGGCCTGCGCGTCAGCCGGCGGAGGCACACACGCTGGCTCTTCAGCCGGCAGACAGGTGGCTGGCTGTGGTACGTGCCGGTCTGGGTGATCGGTCTTGTGATCCTGCTCATCAGCGCGATCGCGGTTCTCACGGCCTGACCCACACTAGCGCCCTGGAGGTTCCGGATGACTCTCTCTCATAGAAGGATGGCCTGGCGTTCGACGCTTGCCCTCCTCGCCCTGCTCGGGTTAGTGTTCACGGCCAGCCCGGCTCGGGCCAACCTCATTTCAGTCACTACGAATCTGGACTCGACAGCCGGCGACGGCCTGTGCTCGTTGCGCGAAGCCGTCATCGCAGCCAACACCGACGCGGCCGTGGACGCCTGCCCCGCCGGCAACGGCGCTGACGTGATTCAGTTGTCAGCCGGCACTTACGTGATGGGTGTGACCGGCGCAGGAGAAGATGCGGCGGCGACGGGGGATCTTGACGTCACCGCTGACCTGACGATCGAGGGCGCCGGACTGATCGTCACGTTCGTGTCCGCGGCTAACCTCGATCGCGCGTTCGAGGTTTCGAACAACAGCCGCCTGACGCTGTCGCGTCTGACTGTCGAAGACGGCAACGGCACTGTCGGAGGCCCGGGCGGCTCGATCCGGGTCGAGGGAGGTGCGACGCTCACGCTCTCGACGGCGCGCGTCCGTGATACCGCAGCCAACACCAGCGCGGCCGTCTATGCCCTGACCGGAGCGACCGTCGAGGTCTTCTCCGGCCGCATCGAGAACAACCCGTCAGGTGGGCTTTATCTTCAGATTGGCTCCACCGGCATGGTGCGCGACAGCAGCATCACGGGGAACACCGCCGACTTTGGTGCGGGCATCGTCGTCAATGTCGGCAGCACGCTGACGATGGTGAACAGCACCGTGAGCGACAACCAGGCGTTGGTCGCCGGGGGCGGCCTCTCGATTTCCGGCGAGGTTCGTCTCTACAACGTGACCATCGCCAGCAACCTTTCCAGCGTCTCGTCGGCCACTGGCCACGGCGGCGGAATCAATGTGAGCGATTCGGGCTATGTGTACATGGCCAACAGCATTCTGGCCGACAACCTCGAACACGTCAGCAGCGGCGGAGACAACCCTGACGATTGCTCTGGCGCGATCGATAGCGGCGGTTCCAACCTGATCGAGGCCGTCACCGGCTGCACGATCACGGGCATCACGATCACCAACCTGACCGGCGTCGACCCGAACCTCGGCCTGCTGGACAACTATGGCGGGCCAACTCTGACGCATCGACTCCTGGCGGGTAGCCCGGCCATCGATGCCGGTTGGTCCACAGGGTGCGTGGACGAGCAATTGACCGTGCTGCTGACGGATCAGCGCTCGTTTCTCCGCAATGGTGTCTGCGACATCGGCGCGTTCGAGCACGCCTCGCCTGGGCAGGCCACCGCCACGAGCACGCCGACCCTCACACCCACATCACGGCCTACGTCCACGCCGACCCGCACGTCGACGCCGGCGCTCACGGCGACGCCGACGCTCACGGCGACCAGCATTGCTTCAGCGACAGCCTCCTCAACCGGCACGCCCACGCCCACACAGCCCGGTTCAAGTGCGACATCTACACTGACGCCCTCCCCGGCGGCTACGACAACACCCTGCATCGCCGTCGGTGACCGTGTGTGCCCTTCGCCCACTCCGGTGGCCACGATCCAGCCGTGCGCCGAGGGATGTCTGTTCCTCCCGGCAATCCTCGCCGGGACTTGAGCAGCGACGTTCTACCCAGCCGGGCTGCCACGTGACGGTCTCATGCGCGTGCTCTCAGTCGGCAACGATCGCCGCCTGGGCAGTCACTTCGACGCTGTCGGAGCTCCTACTCTTGACCGAGCCACGGCTTCCTGCGCTCGAGTTGATCCGCTCTTCCCACGGTCGAACACTGCCGCGTCAACGATGTATTGGGCGCGACGTCGACTGAGCCAACAGGGTTCTCGAGCGGCCCGGCAGCCCTAAGTGTCCGCGGCCACAAGGTCTCGGACGAACCTCAAGTAGCCGCTGCGCTCTTGGTCGCTCCAGGCCGCGAAGAGATCATCCCGATGGGGAGGGGTCTGCCGCATCGCCGTGTTGACAGCTGCCCACAAGGAGGCCGGGGTGTACTTCCCGGTCTGCCATTTCCATTGCACGTTCTCGAAACGATTGGAGAAGTCTTTGTTGAAGAGATCCAACTCGACTTCGATGATCCCTCCAAAGGGATGGTGCTCGAAATGTTCCTGTCCGCCGAGCAGTCGCAGCGCATGCGCGGTTCCAGGCCCATGGATCCCGGCGACGAAGATGCACACATAGTCCTGGCTCTTGCAGAAGGGGTTTCTGGCTATCGAGATCAGGCCGAAGTCGTTGTCCTCTCGCGTGTAAAGGCCGTGCACGACGCCATCGACGGGATCCAGAAACCCCGGCTTCCGAAACCGATTCATCCAATAGGCCGCTTTGTTGCCCTTCAGCAACTCCTTCGCCATTCTGGCGACTTTCTTCGCTCGTTCATGTGAAGCGAGACTGTCGTCTTCCTCGTCTGCCAGGAGCTTTTCGAGCCCAACCGCTTCGGGATTTCGTGCCCATTCGCTGCTTCGGGCGATCTGCCAGAACCTGCGCAGATATTGCCGGTCGTTAAGTTCTTTGGCGTTGCGCAGCTGTCTCTCCCAATCCTTGATCTCTTTGTCGAAAGCGAACTGGAAAATGGCGTGCGTGTTGATCCGTCGAGCCGCCAGATTCACCGAGGGTGAACCGATGATGAGGAGGTTCGTATTTCCGAACTCCCGCTCCAGGCGCTCGTCGTCCATCCAGGCAAAGAGCTTGTCCGACTTAATGACGGTCGAGTCACTGCGCAGACCGAGTTTGAGAAGGTAAGTCAAATCGACGATCGAAACCGAATAGGCGAACACATCGCCGCGGGTTCGGGGCGGATCTTCTCGCCGGTCACCACAGATGATCGTCAGAGGTTCGAAGGCATACGGAAAGTCCGATAGGGTACGGACCTTCATCGGCTGTCGCTTAAAGAAGGGGCGACCAAGGGCACCGGCCGCCTGGTCCATCGCTGCCTGAATATCCAACCGGGTCTGTTCGGCAAAGCGTTCGGTTGTGGGGATCTGCGCTTCCAGCCACTTGAGGAGCCAGACGGCCAAAGGCAATCTCGGCTCATCCGTTGGCGCATCCGCCAAGACTCCGTGTAATCGGACGAGCAACTCAAACGATGGCAGGACCTTGCCACTCTCGACCCGGCTGATCCATTGCTTGCTGGTGAACACGCGGTCGGCGAGTTCATCTTGAGTCCAACGTTTTCCGCTGGCCATCTTCGCCGCTTCTCGAGACGTCCGGATCAGATCGCCAAGTGTCGGAGACACATGATCGTCGTCACGCATGCCGCACCCCCCTCCGATTTCGTCAACCAATTGATTGACTTCCTCGGCTTGTAACGAAACTCGCGATTGATCCGTTGAGACCGATCTCTTTACAGTGTAGGCACCTTCACGGTGGGGTCAATGAACCAACGCTCTTTGCCGGTTCCATTCACAATTGACCATCCAGGATGCGGTCCAGGTTCGCTCGGAGAAACGGGCGTCCTTTCTTGAACCATCCCGGCTATTGAGGAGGCGTCAATGGGCATCTTCTTCGGGCAATCCAGATCGACTTAGGAAACGACCGGCTGTCTCGCCAACATTACTTCTGTGGGTGGGCTTACATCCATCAGACGATAGGAGGGGGCAAAATGTCTACCACGTCGAAGCGAAACCGCACAGAAAAGGCTGACGTATGGGTTCTGCTCATGGCCCTGATGCGTAGTCCGAGAATCGTGAGGTTGCTCCGCAATCTGGCGATCTTGACGATCATGTGTCTTCTGCTGGTGATCGTGTTGGTTGTTGTGCTGCCCGGAAGATTCTTGTCGGTTGCAGGTATTCGGATCGGCGCACAATCCGCCCCGTCGGATCCAGTCGCAACCTCGACGATCGCGCCGTCAGGCACGCCATTGCAAGCGGCCCTGGCGAGCACCGAAGTGCCCAATCCATCCAGCACGCCCGCCGTCACTGTCGCAACGACGGCCACCGAAGTCATCGCCGCACCGCCGCCGACCCTTGCTCCGCCGGATTGTCCCCGGCCGGTATCGCCCTTGCCCAAGAATGCCCAACTGATCCGCTGTGCCTGGGGCTTTTGGGACGACGCCAGGTATGCGGAGGCCGTTGCCGTGGCCAGGGAGTGCATCGACGCGTTCGAGGGCCAGGCGCTTCGTGAGCAGCAGTCGCTCAGCCTGGACGGGCAACCTGCTCCTCTCACTGGTCAACCCGGCAGCACAGCCGAGATGAACGAGATCTTGAAGCGGGGTGTGCTGAACGACGTGGCGGCCTGCCACTTTGTGAGAGGCCAGGCTTTCGAACGTCTCGGCCAGTTGGACGACGCCAGGGCGGAATACGAGGCCACGCTCCAATACCCACATGCCCGCGTCTGGGATCCAGGCGGAGATCCAGCCGGCCTGGGTTTCTTCTGGTCGCCGGCACAGGCTGCGGCTGATCGATTGGCTGGCATGCCGTAGGCGTGAAGAACGCCCACTCGATCCGAGCGGCATTGGGCCCGGACCAGTCTGCTAGCTCGCAGGCCCGTCCGGGCCCACGATTCAAGATGGCCCGCTGAGCGCAGCGCAGGGCGGCCGCGGATCGGGCGCCATCGCTCTTGAGGGAAGGTTCGATACGACCCGGGGCATGTCAGACGCGCATCGTCGCGCCGCTGCCGCTGCAATCTCGATTCACTCTATCCGATGCCGTTCATTGAGCGACCCGGGGAGCTCGATGCTGAACGTCGTGCCTGACCCCACAGTGCTTTGTACCTCGATCCGCCCACCATGGGCATGAACGAGTTGCTGGGTGATCGCCAGGCCCAGGCCACTGTGGAGTCTTTCTCCTCGTGAGCGATCAGAGCGCCAGAACCGATCAAAGATGAAGGGCAGGTCTTCGGCGGCGATCCCCGACCCGGTGTCGCGGACCTGAAGACGCACGCTGTCACTGGCGCTTGAACCAGGCCCGGCCTCGATGGAGATGGTCCCACCGGCTGGTGTGTGGCGCAGCGCATTGGAGATCAGGTTAGACATCACCTGATCGAGCCGATCGTAGTCCGCTGTGATGAACTGATCGGCGTTGGCCAGACGGGAGACGAGGTCCACACCGCTGGCGGCGGCCTGCGTCGAAAAACTCGTCGTGAGATCTTGGAGCAGGTCGGCCAGCGAAAACCGGGTGGGATGCATCGGAAGTTGCCCGGTTTCAGCCAGCGACAGAGTCTGCAGGTCGTTCACGAGCCGGGTGAGCAGCCGGGTCTCATCCAGGGTCGCGTTGAGGTGTTCAGACGTGGGTTCATAGACCCCATCCAGCAGGCCCTCAAGGTTTCCCTGAATGAGATGAAGCGGCGTGCGCAACTCATGGGCGATGTCGGCCGTGAGATTGCGGCGCTGCTGTTCGGCGCGTTCGAGTTCGCCGACCATCTTGTTGAAGCGCTTGATCAACTCGCCGAACTGCGGGGACGTGTCGGCCGGCACACGGGCCGTGAGATCGCCCTCCGCCACCGCGTCGATCGCGCTCAGGATCTGTCTCAGGGGTCGACCGTAGCGGGCATACAGCGTATAGACCAAGAAGAGCCCGACGATGATCACGACGACCGGAGCGCCGCAGGCCAGGATCCAGATATTCCTGACGCCCGAATACTCCGAGAAGGCGAGATAGAGGGATGCAGCCGTCCCACCGATGAAGAGGAGCGCCACGACCAGAACGAACAACGCAAACAGAGCGTAGCGGCTTGCGTCGTCTTGTTTCCTCGGGGAGGCAGGTTGATCGGTCATACGATGCTTGCAGCTTCTGCCCACGTCCAGCGCGTCGGGCCAGTCATCATTCCCTGAAGCGGTAACCGATGCCGTAGACGGTTTCGATCATCGGTTGATTCGCCGCGGCCTCGAGCTTCTTCCTGAGGTTCTTGACGTGCGAATCCACGCTGCGGTCCTGGCTTGAGGCGGCGCCGTGGAGATCGTCGAGCAACTGCTCGCGGGTGAGCGTCTGCCCGGGCCGACTGGCCAGAAGCAGGAGCAGCTTGAACTCGTTCGGCGTGAGCCGAAGCGGGTTGCCGTCGTAGGTGACGACGTACTTCTCGGCATTGATCTCCAGCCCGCCCACCCGGATGACGGCGGGCGCCTTCACCTCGCCACGCGTCCGGCGCAGGAGCGCCCTCACCCGCGCCACCAAAGCCCGCGGCGAGAACGGCTTTGTGATGTAGTCATCGGCGCCGATCTCGAGGCCCGTGATCTGGTCGACCTCCTCAGACAGCGCGGTGAGCATGATGATCGGCACATCGCTCTCCTGGCGCAGCCGACGGCAAACTTCGCGGCCGTCGATCCCAGGCAGCATCAGGTCCAGGACGACGAGGTCAGGCCTGTCGCGTCGAGCGATCAACAAGGCGGATGGGCCGTCGGCGCCGACGATGACTCGATACCCGTTCTTCTCGAGGTAGTCACGAGCCAGACGAGCTGCCTTGGGTTCATCGTCGACGACCAGGATGAGCGCGGACATAGGCGGAGTATAGAGGAGAACCTGGCTCGCTTCACGGCCTTCGGCGCGACTCTGAGGTCACGTCGATTCGGCAGCGCGCTTGAACCATTGAGCGACATCGACGCCTTTGATCAACAGCCACGCCGTCTCGACAGCCCCGCCCACAAGGCCAAGAGCGAGAACGGCAGGCAGCAGCTGCTGTCCCAACGGTGGATAGAAGAAACTCAACCAGCCCAGGCCGCCCAGGATGGACAGCACCCCCAGGACACGCGGCAGGAAGCCGGACTGAAACTCGAGGATGCCGTTCAGCAGCGTGGACAATCCAAAGAACGCCAGCGCCATTCCGGCCGCCTGATCGTTGACCCCGAGCAAAAGCAGCGCAAGTGCCTGCCGTTGTTCCAGGCTGAACACGCCCAGGAAGTCGGCCCCATTGAGCACGAGCAAGGGAGTGATGTAGAAGAGGCGGCTCAGGGTTTTGATCGTGCAACCGACGAGCCCGAACGCCAGCGCCAGCACAGCGATGCCGCGCCCGGCCGGTCTGAGCACGAGATACAGCGCCGTGATCTGCGCAACCTGCGAGGCCATCTCGATCAGGTAGATCGTGAAGCCCAGCCTGAACAGGCCTTCCTGCTTCAGGATGTTGGCGGCGGTTGCAGCGGCGTCGCCCGTCACCGTCAGCCTGTCGCTGATGAACATCTGCGCGATGATCCCCGCGACCATCACGATCAGAAACAGGAGCCCGGCACCCCGCGCCAGGGTCTGGGGCGATCGATCGAGGGAACGTCTTGCAACGCTGGTTTGCGTCATCATCGCTTCCAGATCTCCCAGTCTCCGCTGCCCGTCATCGGCAGGCCTTCAGCGATCCACTCGTACAGCGAGCCGTCGTACACGGCGACGTTCTCCTGTCCGACCATGACATGCGCCATGGCGTTAAGCGCCGCCGCGATTCCGCCGCCGCAATAGGTGATGACCCGCTGATGTCGGCCCAAATCCCTGAGACGTACGGCGATCTCATCGATCGGACGAAAGGCGTCCATGTTTTGC
The DNA here is from genome assembly GCA_044226485.1 of Anaerolineales bacterium. Taxonomy (GTDB): domain Bacteria; phylum Chloroflexota; class Anaerolineae; order Anaerolineales; family UBA6663; genus UBA6663. The sequence goes on along the minus strand of JBGAGY010000007.1, from coordinate 132,372 downwards.
ATGAGGTCAAAGCAACTCAGGCAGGTTGAGCCTGTGATGTGAGCGGCCTCGTAACTCGCCGGCGGCAGCACATCAATGACGGCCTGGCGGGTGTCTGCCAGCGCCGCCATCACCTCTTCCTTGTCGGCGAACAGCGCCGGCCTGGGGCGACCGATGAAGGCCGCGGGCGGATAGGCCTGCGCCGCCTGTTCGATCGCCCCTCCCGCGGCCTGCCACCCGGCCAGTCCGCCATTCAACACCCGGACGTTGTCATGGCCGGCGTAACGGATCACCCACCACGCCCGGGCGGCATACGGGAGCATGCCGCAGGCATACACCACGACCTCGGTGTCGTTCGAGATGCCGATCTCGCCCAGCCGGCGGCTCAACAGATCCGGATCCACGATCGTGCTGTCGTACTGACTGTCGGGATCCGAAAAGCGCTCGTGGTCGAAGTAGGCAGACCCGGGGATATGTCCTTCGCGGTACATGGCGTCAGCCACTGAGGCGTCGAAGACGCGCAGGTCAGCCTGACCCAGTTTCTCGAGCAGTTCGTGAGGTTCGATCAAGGCTCTTTCTCGGTTCACGGCCTCTATTCCTTGTCTTCGGGGTTTGACGTGTGGTTGCCCGAAGATAGGAAACCTTTGTGAAGGAACCGTGGAGAATCGAGCCCGGCTTTGTGGAGATTCCGGAGGGCGGCTGGCACAGCCTCGATCGCGAAGATGAGCCAGCGACTGCGCCTGCTAGTCTTGGGGAGAGCCGCCCGTCTGATCGCGGCCGACCACGCTGCCGCCGATTTCGATGTTGCCCTGGCTTTCGACGTTGATGCCGCCACTTTGATTGTGTTGCGTGGCGCCTGCCGAAAAGATGTTGACCGTTGACCCCGTGATCGAGATTCGGTCAAGGTCGATGTTGGCGGAGGTCGGGAACGAAGCCGGGCTGCCTGTCCGATGGAGGCGTTCGACCTCATCGTCCAGCGAGACCTCAAGCGGTTTCAACGTCCACTCCACCTGCGTGCGCCCCTGACGATCGCCCTCAAGCACCCAATACAGGGCCAGGCGCTGTTGGAAGGCCTTCACGCTGGCGGGCGCAGGGTTGGGATGATCGAGCGTGTACCCTTCCGGAAGGATCACGATCTCCATGAGCCAGGGATCGTGAGGCGGCAGGCCTTCCTGGATGCGATAGCGCGCACCTCCCAGAAACTCGGGCCGGGCCTCGCGGCTGATGGGCATCAGCACCACCGACGCCGTCTGGTGCACAAAGGCGACGCCGTCCCCGACCGGGAAGAAGCCAGGGGGTTCATCCGTCACACCCCAGCGCACCCTCAACCTCTCGGCGGAATCGGCGAGTTCCACGTAACTCAATGAACCCTCAAGCCGATCCGCCTTGAGATGAAGATCCCACACGATGAGTTTGGGAGGATACTCTGGCGCCATGATGAACCATCTCCAGGGTTGATCAACGGCACTATAACATCGCTCGACCGAACATCGAATGGCAGCAGCTACCCCAGATGAATATTCGCTGTGTCGAGGATTGCCCACTTCTCTGGCATGGCGCCAGGCGCCGGCTTCGGGGCCTGGAAGGCGACTGAAGCGTGCGCCGCTGGCGTCAGGGCATCCGCCGTGGGATTGGCGGCGACGTGCGCTGAGAGTCGACTCCTCGCATGGGCTTGCGCGGGCCGCCTGCTGTCTTCAGGCGAATCGCAGGGGGCGGCCATCAGGGGAGCGGCGCCGCCAAGAACCGCTCGACAGCGCTCAACACGCTTTCGATGTCATTTCGAGTGGTATCCAGATTCAAGCAAGACAGCGAACGCGGAAGAACCTCCGGCAGTTGCCTGAACCGTTCGTTTGCCGCCTGGATCACATCCAAAGAGAAGTAACGGTCCGGTTGCCGCTCGTATCGTCGTTCCAACTCCTCGGCCGAAGCCGTCAGGACGACCATGCGAGTATCGTCAACCGGCTCATAGGCCCGGATCAACTCAGGCATGTACGCGATGGGGTATCCAAGGACCGGACCGTACGCCCACCACGAGAAGTAGATGCGATCAAAGATGACCGCTGGCCGAGTCGCTTTGAGAATCGCGATCGTCGAGGCCGCCATGGCCCGCGTCTCGATTTCGGGATCGCCGATCAACGCCCAACGGATCTTCACGATCGGCCAGCCGTGCAGGCGCGCCAACGACGCTGCCAGGGTTGACTTACCGACGAGGTCCGCGCCTTCCACAATAACAATCATGCCGGGCTGACATTGTATCGCCCGCATCCGCCGGCACATTGGCCGCACCCTCCGGGTCAGGGCCAGCGCTCTTCGTTCGAGATCACTTCTTACCAGTCAGATCCTTGTCTTCCATCTCCCAGGCATGGTCAAGCGTATGAAACGCGGTGTGTCGGATGAGATACCGGAGCGGCCACTTGCGGGCCAACTTGCCTTCGGCGTGGCATTGACGGATGCCGTCGCAAAAGGCTTTGCGGTATGCGGCCAACCCTTTGGCATTCTGAATGTCCTCCCACGCGATCACGACGCCGACTTTCTTGGCCCAGTCGAGTTCGTTGGCCAGGATGTGACGGACAATGCGGTCTCGATCTCGGCCGCCGCCGCGCGGACCCAACGCCATCTCCGCCGACACACGCGAGCGCACTTCATCGAAAAACTTCCAGCAAGCCTGCAACAAACTCAACTCACGCTGGAGATCATCCGCTGACGGAGCTTTCTGATCGATGCTCGAATAAGCGAAGGATATCCCCCAGAAGTCCGTCGAGCCGGACCCCGTATACCGCTCGACCACGCGGTGGCCGGCAATGGCGTTGAACTCGGCCTTCATCCCGGCTACCTTCGCGATCGGGAGATAGCGTGGCATGTAAGCCCTCAGAGATTCGATCGCCGCCTCTTCGGTCTTGGCCCCACGCTCCAAACCTGGCCAGTCGGGGGCCACCGCGACGACCCTCTTCCCTTTGGGCCCGATCTCCAACGCGATGCGCAGTCGTTTTGCCATATATCCCTTTCCTCTCTGTGAGCCTGGTCGGTGTGAGCCCGGCACACCGCTCCGACCGCCCAGACTCAGCCCAGCCGTCTTCATCTTGAGTACCATTCAGGCTGTTGACACCGATCTGCCCTCCTAGTCAGATCGAGCGGGATTATAGATCGGATGTTCCTTATCCCATTACCGCAGAAATTCAGGGCGCATGCCGCCCTATTTTCCCGATAGGGTGAGTTGACGTTCGCGCCGCTGCCGGGCGCCTGCTCGCACGACACCGAGCTGAACGCCGAGTCGGTCAATCAGGCAGAGGTTGACTCAATTGAGGGAGCGATCGCATGACAGAAGAGCCGGACATGACGATGCACGAGTTCATCCGCTACAACCAGTGGGCCAATCAGGCGCTCCTCTCGGTGTGTATGAGCCTGGGTGAGGATGTGGTCCGCGCCGAAATCCCGGGCACATATGGCTCCATCCTGAATACCTTTGTGCACGTCGTGAGAGCCGAGGCCGGCTTCTTGAAACGTCTGCATGGGGTCGCGCCCGACATGCCGGCTGAGTGGGATGACAGCCCGAGTCTCGCACAACTGGCCGCGCTCGATTCCGACCTCAGCACTCAACTGTCAGGCGCGCTCCAGAACGTGCCCATGACCCACAACATCCACGAAGAAGGTCCGGGTTGGAGCTTCGACTACCAGGCGCGATTGGTCTTCATGTCCATCGTCTATCACGGCGTGGCGCATCGGACCGACATCACGACGTTCCTGAGCAGCAAGGGCATCACGCTGCCGGAACTCGACGTCTGGGCCTACCAGTTCGCGAACCCGGAGCGTTTTCAGACCCGATACCAGAAGACCGATCGCTGACCGCCGACAGACACACCCTCGTGTCACGTCGCTAGCGCCGCGCGTTCCGGCCATCTCGTCTGTCTGACGAGTACGATGGTGAGGCCTACCGATTGAAGGTAGGCCGTGCACGTCTGACAGGTACGATCGGGGGATCCAGAGCGCATACCGCTTGCAACCACCATGCTTCAATGATCGGGTCGGGCGCACCCACACGACGCTCCTCACTCATGCAAGTCGTCGCAGCCCGCCGGCGGCGCCGTGGGTGCCTGTCACGCTATCGGCCTCGGAGCAGGTTTGGTGGCCATGATCCCGCCCAGCCCGGCTAAGAGGCAGCTAAGAAGTGGCGGCCGCGAATCACGCCTCCGTCGGGCCATCCACAGGAATACCGAGAACGGCATGCGGCATTTCGTCTGGAAGTTGCGTTAACCCGATGCGATAATGCGCCCTACCTGACGGCCGGCTCAAACAACACGTGTAAGGAGATCTCGTGATCTCTGAAGGGCTTTCGATCCCGACCTCACCTGCTGGGGTAACGCCAGAGTGGGTGTGTGTCTCGCTTGCTATTCAAGCGCAGGCTGTGTCCCATCCTGATCGGGTCGCTGTCATCGACCGCGGCCTGGCCCTGACGTACGGTCAGCTGTGCGAACGTGCTCTGGCGCTTGCCAGGCGACTGAGTGACTATGGGCTCCAGGACACGCACATCGGTGTCGCCCTCGAACGTTCTGCCGACGCCGTCGTCGCGCTCCTGGCCGTTTTGCTGTCGCGCAATGCGTTCGTTCCCCTGGATCTGGACGCGCCCACCCAGCGCATCGCCTATCAACTGGCGGATGCGCAGATCGGGGCCGTCATCGCCGACACCGCGGCGCGAACCGTTCTCGCCGGCTACGCGGGCCTGATCGTTTCAGCTGACGCTTCGGCCACGCCTGAGTCAATCGTCAACCCCGCGCCCCAGGCCCGTGACCTTGCTTACGTGCTCTACACCTCTGGCTCGACCGGGCAGCCCAAAGGTGTGATGGTCGAGCGCGGGTCGCTGGCCAGGCACTGCCTCGACGTCGCCGCGTTTCACCAGTACACCGCCTCTGATCGCGTGCTTCAGTTTGCGTCGCTGGCCTTTGACGCTGCGCTCGAACAGATCTTTGCGCCCTTGACCACCGGCGCCGCCGTCGTATTGCGCGAGGCCGAGATCTGGACGCCTGCCGCTTTCCGGACGCAGCTGATGGCGAATGGCATTACCGTTGTCGATCTTCCGCCGGCGTATCTGCATCAGCTCGCCGAGAACTGGGTGTCCGATCCAGCCACTCGCCCTGCGACTGGCTTGAGGCGCGTCATCGTCGGCGGCGACCGGCTTTCCCTTGAGACGCTCGCCCTCTGGCGCCGCGCTGCCCTCGACAATGTCAGACTGGTCAACGCTTACGGCCCGACCGAAGCCACGATCACGGCTACCGTCGCCGAAGTGGAAGACGAACCCGGACCGATCACGATCGGCCGCCCTCTGCCAGGCCGCACCACGCATGTGCTCGATCTGCAAGGCCGGCCGGTGCCCGATGGCGAGGTCGGTGAGTTGTGTCTGGGCGGTTACGGTCTGGCTCGCGGCTATCTCGGTCGGCCCGACCTGACCGCCGAACGCTTCGTCCCCGATCCGTTTGCCACGGAGCAACCGGGCGCGCGCCTCTACCACACGGGCGACCTCGTCCGCCGCCTGCCCGATGGCCAACTCGAGTTCGTCGGCCGTCGAGATCGTCAGGTGAAAATCCGTGGACAGCGCCTCGAACTGGACGAGGTCGAGACGGCGCTCAAGGCGCACCCCGATGTTCGGGATGCCTGTGTCATCGTGCGACCTGATGGGAGCGCCGGCCCCGTGTTAACCGCGTTTGTGGAAGGCGCGCAACGGCCAGGGGTCGAAAAACTTCGTGAGCACCTTGCGCGGCGGCTGCCAGCGTACATGGTCCCGGCGGTGTGGGTTGTGCTCGACGCCCTTCCGCGATCGGCCTCTGGCAAGGTCGACGTCACGCGCCTCCCTGAGCCCGTGCCCGAACCAACGCGCCGAGTTGGAAGCGCGCCACGCAACGCGATCGAGGCCGGCCTGCGCGAGATCTGGATGGATCTGCTTGGGCGAGCCACCGAGGACCTCGATGAACGTTTTTTCGACGTCGGTGGGCATTCACTCCTGGCCGTCGAACTGGTCACCCGCATCGAGCGCCGCTTTGGCGTGGCGCTTCCGCCCAGCGTGGTCTGGGCCGCGCCGACGATGGCGACGCTCGCGGCACGCATTGCGGCCGGCTCGACAACTGAAAGGCTCCCGCGGGCGACAGACTGCGTGCCGTCGCCCGGTCAGGAGCGGCTCTGGTTCATGGATCGGTGGCTGCCAGACAGCGCGCTATACAACCTGCCGATGAGGGTGCGCGCCGTGGGGCTTCGCGACATGGGCGTGCTGCGCCGCTGCCTGCGAGAACTGACCCATCGCCACGCGGTCCTGCGAATGACGTTCATGTCAGAGCACGATCGGCTCGAAGCTCGAGTCGTGCCGGAAGTCGACCCCGAATTCGCGGTACATGACCTGCGCGACAGCCCGGAGATCGAACGGGCCGAGATCCTGGAAACTCTGTGGTGTCACGAGGCGCGGCGGCCTTTCAACCTGGCCGCAGGTCCACTGGTGCGTCTGGCCGTGGCGCGGCTCGATGACGTCACGGCCGAGCTGCTTCTGACGATCCATCACATCGCCTTTGACGGTTGGTCGCTGGAGATCTTGTTGAAGGAACTGGCGTCGCTGTATGACGCTTACACTCGCGCGGCTCCTCCGTCTTTGAGCACCCCAACGACAACGTACGCCGACTACGCGGCCTGGCAGCACTCCCTGCAGAACTCGCGCCGCTGGGACGAGCAGCGCGACTTCTGGCAGCGTTATCTGGCCGATGCCCCGCAGCTCCTCGAACTACCGACCGATCGGGCGCGCCCCGCGCGCCAGACCTTCCGCGGCGCTCGTCGGTCGCAGCCCCTCGGCGCGTCTGGGATCAGAGGGCTCGAAGCGCTGGCTCAGCGCGCGCACACGACGCTATTCACGGGTTTGCTCGCGGTCTTCCAACTTGTGATCGGACGTTACACGGGTCAGGAGGACTTCATCATCGGCGTGCCGGTCGCCAACCGCGAGCATCCGGCAACCCGAGACGTGATCGGCTTCTTCGTCAACACGCTGCCATGGCGCGCCGACCTGAGGGGAACGCCAAGCTTCACCACACTGCTTGAGCGGGTGCGCCAGACCTCGGCCGACGTTTTGGCGCGGCAAGACCTGCCGCTCGAGGCGATCCTCGACACAATCGGACTCGCGCGCGGCACCGGCCGCAACCCGTTGATCCAGGCCCTCTTCGTCTTCCAGGATGCGACGACTGCCGTGGCCGTTCCGGGCGGCGTCAGCCTGAGCCTGATCGAGGAACTCGACACGGGATGCGCGAAATTCGATCTGACGTGCTCGATCGAGTTCACCGACGCGACACCCCGCCTGGTGATCGAGTACAACACCGATCTGTACACCGCGCTGACGATCGATCGGTTCATGGCGCACTTCGGGGCCGCCCTCGAGGCCGTCGTCGCCGATCCCGAGTTGTCGATCGCTGACCTCGACCTTCTGACCGACGATGACCGACAACGACTCGACGTGGCCTGGCAGGGTGGAACGCTCGCCTTGGACGAAGGCGCGACGCTGGATGGGTTGTTCGACGCTCAGGCCCTGCGTTCGCCCGAGTCAATCGCGTTGCGCGTCGACGGCCGGGCCCTCACCTACAAACAGATGCAGGATCGCGTCAACGCGATCGCGGGCCGCCTCATCGGTTGCGGTGTGGAGAGAGGGCAACTGATCGCCGTGTGTCTGCCGCGGGAGTTGGACCTGATCCCCTCGCTTCTGGCGATCCTGAAGGTCGGTTGCGCCTATGTACCGTTGGACCCGGCCTATCCGCGCGAGCGCCTCGCCATCATGCTCGAAGATTCGCAGAGCCGGCTCGTGCTCACCACATCGAGCCTGCGTGAAGGCTTGCCCGGCGCCAGCCTGGCGATCGTGACGCTCGACGACCTTGCCACGGACACGTCCCAGCATGTGCCGGAATCGCGGAGTGAGCCTTCGGCCCTCGCCTATCTCATCTACACGTCGGGATCGACGGGCCGTCCGAAGGGTGTCATGCTCGCGCACCGCAACGCCGTGGCCCTGATCGCCTGGGCTGCCACGGTGTATCCGACCGACGATCTGCGCGGCGTCCTGGCTTCGACGTCGATCTGCTTCGACCTCTCGGTCTTCGAGATCTTCTTCCCACTTGCCCGCGGCGGCACCGTCGTGCTGGTCGAGAACGCGTTGGGCCTCCCTGCCAGCCCGGACCGCGAGGCCGTGACTCTGATCAACACAGTGCCTTCGGCCATGACGGAACTCCTGGCCATGGGCGGACTGCCGGCGAGCATCACGACAGTGAACCTCGCCGGCGAACCGCTCAAGCGCGACCTGGCGCAACGGGTCTACGCGCTGCCGCATGTGAGGAAAGTCTTCAATTTGTACGGCCCGTCCGAGGACACCACCTATTCGACTGTCGCGCTCGTGCAGCGCGACGCCATTGCCGAGCCGACCATTGGCCGTCCGATCGCCAATACGAAGGCCTACGTGCTTGACGACTCGCTTCGACGGGTGCTGCCTGGCGCAATCGGCGAGCTCTACCTGGCCGGCGACGGCCTGTCCTACGGCTACTGGCAGCGCCCCGAGTTGTCGGCCGAACGCTTTCTGCCGAACCCTTTCGGCCAGGGCCGCATGTACAGGACCGGCGACCGCGTGCGCCAAAGACAGGACGGTGAACTGGAGTTCCTCGGCCGGCGCGATCACCAGATCAAGCTGCGCGGGTTTCGCATTGAGCTGGCCGAGATCGAGGCGACGCTGCAACGCCACCCCGCGGTGACCGCCGCTGTCGTGACGGTGCGCGACGATGTCGTCGGAGCGCCGGCGCTTGTGGCATACGCCTCACTGCGCCCAGGCTCGGGCGACCCTGACCTGCGCGCCTTCCTTCGTCAAAGACTGCCCGAGTACATGGTGCCTGCCTTCATCGTCGCGCTCGAGTCTCTGCCTCTCACTCCAAACGGCAAGATCGACCGCACCAACCTTCCAAGACCCAACACAACGCCACAGCCGACTTCGATCGCCAGCGTTCCGTCGGGCCCAGTGGCTCGCTGTGTGGCAAACGTGTACGCCGAAGTCCTGCGCCTGCCAGCTGTCGGGCCGGACGACGATTTCTTCGACCTGGGCGGACAGTCGCTTTTAGCCACGCAAGTCGTTACGCGGGTCGAGCGCCTGTTCCGGATCAAGCTGCCGGTGCGCGTTGTCTTCGAGGCGTCGACGCCGGAGCGGCTGGCGCGCCATCTCGTCGAGCATGAGCCGTCAAGGGGGCACTGCGAGCGAGCGGCGTCGCTGCATCTGAAACTCCAGTCGCTGTCACCCGAGACTCGTGAGGCTCTTTTGAAGGGCGGTTCCCGCAAGCCATGATCGATCCCACATCCTCGCCCGCCGAGGGCCTCTCGCCAGAGGAACTCGCCCTGTTGGCCGAGTGGGCGGCTGAGTCGGGATCGACCGACGACAGAATCCCATTGCACCCCGGACTGACGGCGGCGCCCTTGTCGTTCACGCAAGAGCGCCTGTGGTTTCTCGAGCGTCTGCATGTGCTCGGGCCGACTTACAACCTGCCCTACGCCTTTCGTTTGCGCGGTCCTCTTGATACAGCCGCATTGGAGCAAGGCCTGGCCGACGTCGTTGCGCGCCAGGCGGCGCTTCGCACCGTGGTGGGCCTGAACGGCACACGACCCGAGCAGCGCGTCCTGCCCGACATCGTGGTCCCTTGGGCAACCGTTTCGTTGGACCATCTCCCCGTCGGCGAACGTGAAATCGAGTGGTTGCAACGCCTTCGCACGGAGAGCGATCGAGCCTTCGATCTCGCCGCGGGACCGCTGGTGCGCGCCGCGCTGTTCCGATTGGCCGGTGACGAACACATCCTGCTATTGACCCTGCACCACTTTGTCGCAGACGAGTGGTCGCTGGCCGTGTTGTGGCGCGAATGGGCGTCGGCTTACGCCGCGCGCTTGAGGGGTCGCGCCCCCGACTGGCGCCCCCTGCCCGTCCAATTCACCGACGTCGCGATCTGGCAACGCGATCGGGTTGCTCGCGATGCCCTTGCCGGGCAGATCGCGTATTGGCAAAACGTGCTGGGCAGGCCGGTGCCGCCGCTCGACTTGCCGACCGACCGACCACGACCGCCCGAGATGTCCTATCGTGGCGGGCAGATCGCCTTCGACATCCCGCCCGAGTTGTTCGCCGCCGTGCGGGCGCTCGGCCGCAGCCACGGAGCCACGCCATTCGCCGTTTTGCTGACGGGCCTGTTCGTGTTGCTGCGCCGGCTCAGCGGCCAGCCCGATCTGACGATCGGCTCGCCCATCGCGGGCCGGATGCGGCCTGAGGTGGAGGATCTGATCGGGTACTTCGCGAACACTCTGGTGTTTCGCGCCGAAGTCGATCTTGAAGAACGGTTCGACGCGCTCCTATCGCGCGTTTGGTCGACGGCCCTCGACGCCTATGCGAACCAGGATGTGCCTTTCGAGCGACTTGTCGAAGCCATTCGCCCTGATCGAGATCCCGGGCGCCACCCGCTCTTCCAGGTGATGCTCGCGTATCAGAATGTGCCGCAGGCTGGTTTGACGCTGGAGGGGCTCGGCGTCGAACCGGTGTCGGTCGATCACGACACTGCAAAGTTCGATCTGTTGCTCACTCTGACGGAGCTCGACCACGCCGCGACCGGCTGGCTTGAATACTCCAGCGATCTGTTCGACGCCGCCTCGGCCGAGCGATTCGTGGAAAGCTACTTGACGCTGCTCAACCACGTCGCGCGCGCCCCTGAGACGAGCGTCGGCGCGCTCGAGATCCTGACGCCGGCGCGCCGCCGCGTGATTGTGGCGGATTGGAACGCCACCGAGATCGCCTGGCCTGAGCCAGAGGCCACCTTGATCGACCTGCTCGAAGCGCAGGCGCGCCGAACACCCAACGCGCCCGCGCTCGGTTTCGAACGCCGGTGGTTGACCTACGCCGAGCTCCATCGACGCGCCGCTCGGCTCGCCGCTCATCTGCAGGGGCTGGGCGTCGGACCGGATGTGCGCGTGGGCATCTGCGCGGAGCGTTCGCTGGAAATGGTCGTGGCGCTGCTCGCCGTGCTCAAGGCCGGCGGCGCCTATGTGCCCATGGACCCGGGATATCCGCGCGATCGCTTGGCCTTTATGGTCACCGACTCGCAGGTGGCCCTGCTCCTGACGCAGTCGCAGCTCGAGCCGCGACTGCCGGAGACGACCGCTCGCATCGTGCGAATCGATGCCGATGAGTTTCGGATGGGTGGGCCCGGCCCGAACGATGTTCCCCGCGCCATCACGCCGCAGCATCTGGCGTACATGATCTACACATCGGGCTCGACCGGCCGCCCAAAGGGCGCCATGAATCAGCATGACGCGATAGTCAATCGACTGCGCTGGATGCAATCCGAGTATCGTCTGACACCCGATGACGTCGTGTTGCAGAAGACGCCCTTCAGCTTCGATGTGTCGGTCTGGGAGTTTTTCTGGCCCTTGCTCGTGGGCGCGAAGCTGGTGATGGCCAGACCCGATGGCCACAAGGACCCCGGCTATCTGATCGACACGATCATGCGCGAAGGCGTGACCACCCTGCACTTTGTGCCCTCCATGCTCGGTCATTTCCTCGAAGCCCAGGGCCTCGAAGCCTGCGGCAGTCTACGGCGTGTGATCTGCAGCGGCGAGGCTCTGCCCTACGATTTGCAGGAACGCTTCTTCGAACGGATGCCGACCGAGGCGACCCTTCACAACCTGTATGGCCCAACCGAAGCGGCCGTCGACGTTTCGTCCTGGGCGTGCAGACGCGCGGATGGCCGGCGCATCGTGCCGATCGGGCGTCCGATTGCTAACACACAACTTTACGTGCTCGACACTCAGATGCAGCCGGTGCCCGTCGGCGTGGCCGGCGAACTCTACATCGGCGGCGTTCAAGTGGGACGCGGCTATCTGGGCCGACCAGATCTGACCGCCGAGCGTTTCGTCCCGGATCCCTATTCGGCGAGGCCCGGCGGCCGGCTCTATCGGACGGGCGATCTCGCTCGCCACCTGCCCGACGGTGCGATCGAGTACCTGGGCCGCCTCGACCACCAGATCAAGCTGCGCGGCTTCCGAATCGAACTGAGTGAGATCGAGGCGGCGCTGCTCGCCCACAAGGCTGTGCGCGACGTGGTGGTGGTGGCGCGATCCGATCCGGGCGGCGCTCAACACCTTGTCGCTTTCATGGTGGCACCGGGTGTTGAGGCAGCGGCCGAGGGCACGCTGGTCGGCGAATGGCGCCGACATCTCGGCGAACGCTTACCCGACTACATGATCCCGAGCGCATTCGTGTTCCTTGAGACCTTGCCGCTCAACCCAAGCGGCAAGGTCGATCGCGCGGCGCTGCCGGCACAGATCCACGCTCGCCCCCAAACCCGCGGGATGTTGGTGTCGCCGCGCTCGCGACTCGAGACGCAGATTGCAGCTGTGTGGCGAGAAGCGCTCGGGCTAGAGGTCGTCGGGGTCCATGACAACTTCTTCGAGCTGGGGGGCCATTCGCTGCTGCTTCTGCGCGTCCATGCGCGCCTCCAGGAAGACGTGAGCGCCGATGTCGCGCTCATGGACCTTTTCCGTCACACCACCATCGCGACATTGGCCGAACACCTCGGACACGCTGCGCCCGCGGTAGCGGCAGCGAGTGACGACGCGCGAACGCGCGCTCAACGTCGCCGTGAGGCCCAGCAGGCTCGGCGAGCGGCGCAGCCCCGGAACATCAAGGACCCTCACTCATGACGTCGAGCCCGTTTCCACCTGGTGCCATCGCGATCGTCGGCCTCGCCTGCCGGGTGCCTGGCGCGGCCGATGTTGACGCCTTCTGGCGGAACCTGTGCGCCGGAACCGAAGCGATCACGCGTTTCGACGACGACGCGCTTCGAGCCGCGGGCATCGATCCGGCTCTGCTGGCCGATCCGGCCTACGTGAAAGCCGGAACTGTGCTGGCGGATTGCGACAGGTTCGACGCCTCGTTCTTCGGATATACGCCGCGCGAAGCCGAGATCCTTGACCCGCAGCAGAGGCTGTTCCTCGAGTGCGCCTGGGAAGCTCTCGAATCAGCCGGCGTCGATCCGGCGCGCGCGAGCGGCCCGATCGGCGTCTTTGCGGGCTCGGGTCTCAGTCAGTACCTGCTCTATCATCTCTTGCCCCGGCGCGACCTGATGCGTAACCTGGGCGAGTTCCAGGTCTTCAACGCCAACGACAAAGATTTCCTTGCCACGCGCGTTTCGTATGAACTCGACCTGCGGGGTCCGAGTCTGTCCGTCAACACAGCCTGTTCGACGTCGCTCGTGGCCGTGCACCTGGCCTGTCAGAGCCTCGCAGGCTTCGAGTGTGATCTGGCACTCGCCGGCGGTGTTTCGCTCTCGAACTTCGGGCCGACAGGTTATCTCTACGTGCCAGGCAGCATCCTCTCGCCGGATGGCCGCTGCCGGCCGTTCGACGCACAGGCTCGTGGCACCGTCGCGAGCAACGGCGTCGGGGTCGTCGCGCTCAAACGCCTCGAAGATGCCCTGGCCGCCGACGACGCGATCGTGGCCGTGATCCGCGGCACTGCGATCAACAACGACGGCGCCGCCAAGGTGGGTTTCACGGCGCCGAGCGTGTCGGGCCAGAGCGCGGTCATCACACAGGCGCTGGCGAATGCCGACATCGAGCCGGAGACGATCGCGTACATCGAAGCGCACGGCACGGGCACCGAACTCGGCGATCCGATCGAAGTCACCGCGCTGGCCGAAGCACTCGGGCGCCGACCGGCGGATGCCCCACCCTGCTGGCTCGGATCGGTCAAATCCAATCTCGGGCATCTGGATACGGCGGCCGGGATCGTCGGTCTGATCAAGACCGCGCTGATGCTGCAGCACGGCCTGCTTGTGCCCAGCCTGCACTTCGAAAACGTCAATCCGAAACTCGACCTCGAGGCCGGGCCGTTCGTCGTCAACACGGCGTTGCGCCCATGGCCCGATGGCCGTAGTCCACGGCGCGCGGGCATCAGTTCTTTCGGCATTGGCGGCACAAACGCTCACGCGATCCTGGAGGAGGCGCCGCCGCGCGGTGCATCGGGTGCGACACGCGAGCGTCAGATCTTGATCTGGTCAGCGCGCAGCGAAGCGTCTCTGGAGGCCGCCACCGAACGACTCGCGCGCCACGTCAACGGCCACGCCGCGATCGCCGATGTGGCCTTCAGCCTGGCGCTGGGTCGCCGGACCTTCGAGTATCGGCGCTTCACTGTCTGCGGCGATGCCCCTCAAGCTGCGGCCGCGCTCCTTCAACGCGAACCTGGGCAGACGCACACGGGGCGGGCGCCGACGACCGACCGACCGATCGTCTTCATGTTCCCCGGACAGGGCTCGCAGCACGCAAACATGGCGCGCGCGTTGTACGAGCAGGAGCCCGTGTATCGCGACGCCTTCGATCACTGCGCGCGGGTCGCCAGGGCGAACCTCGACATCGAGCTGGCCGACCTGATCTATCCTCCCGGGTCCGTGACGTCTGAGGCGGCTCAACGCCTGCAGGCGACGCACATTGCGCAGCCCGCGCTCTTCAGCGTGTCATATGCGTTGGCGAAGTTGTGGCTCAGTTGGGGCGTGCAGCCGGCGGCCATGATCGGGCACAGCATCGGCGAGTACGTCGCAGCCTGTCTGGCCGAAGTGTTCACGCCTGACGATGCGTTGGCGCTGGTGGCGACGCGCGGTCGGTTGATGGCTTCGTTGCCCGCCGGCACGATGCTGGCTGTGTCGCTGTCAGCGACGCAGGCGCGCGAGACGCTGGCCGAAGCGGGGTTGCGCGACCTGTCGGTGGCTGCCGCGAACGGGCCGACGCTGTCGGTCGTCTCGGGCCCGACCGAGTCGGTCGCCAGGCTCGAGGCCTGGCTCAACACGCGCGGCGTGGGCACGCGCTCGCTCCATACGTCGCACGCCTTTCACTCCGCCATGCTCGATCCGATCCTCGGAGCCTTCCGCGAACGCGTTGCGGCCACGCCACGCCATGCGCCGACGTTGCCCTACGTATCGAACCTCACCGGGGCTTGGATCACGCCTGAGGCGGCAACCGATCCAGACTATTGGGTGCGGCACCTGCGGCAGACCGTGGACTTCGCGGGCGGCGTCGCGACACTGTTGCGCGAGGGCGAGCCCACCTTCCTCGAGGTCGGACCCGGCGGGAGCCTGGCGACGTTCGTCAGGCAGGCGGCTCCGTCGGCCGGCGCGCGCGTCTTGCAGTCGCTGCCGCACGCCAACGACCCGCAGCCTGCCGACGGGCATCTTCTGACCACGCTCGGGCGTCTCTGGCTGCAGGGAGCGCCCATCGACTGGGAGGCCTACTACGCGCACGAGCAACGCCAACGCGTGCCCACGCCGACTTACGCGTTCGATCGGCAGCGGTACTGGATCGACGCACCGGCTCATCCTGAACACGACAGCGCGACGGCACATGAAGCTGGGCCAGACCCGGTGCCTGCCTCAAACCTCTATGCGCGCCCGGCCCTGGCCACCGACTTCGCGGCGCCACGCGACGACCTCGAGCGGCGCATCTCCGCCATCTGGAGCGACCTGCTGGGCATCGACCCGATCGGCATCCACGACAGTTTTTTCGAGTTGGGCGGTCATTCGCTGTCTGGCACGCTCCTGTTGGCGCGGCTGCGAGACGCCTATCAGGTCGATGTGCCGCTGAAGACCCTCTTCGAAGCGCCGACGATTGCGGGCCTGGCGCAGTCGGTGGCTCAGGCCATCGCGGCTCAGGCCGATGACGCCGTGCTTGCGGCTCTGCTGGCTGAATTGGAGACTGAAGAACATGACGGTGCCTGACTCGACCTCGGCTCGCGATCTGGCTCAACGCGTCGCTGCGTTGTCGCCCGAGAAGCGCGCCGCCTTGCTCGGACGACTGCGGGCCAACGGCCCGGCGACGACTCTTCGCCCGCCGATCCAACCGGTGCCCCGCGATGTCGAGGCGCTGCCGCTCTCGGCGGGCCAGCGCCGCCTCTGGTTCCTGGATCAACTCGAGGGCCCGCACGCTGCGTACAACATCCCGGTGGCCTGGCGCCTCCAGGGCCGTCTCGACGTCGACGCCCTGCAAGCCGCGCTCAAGGCGATCCTGGCTCGGCATGAGATCCTGCGGTCGTGCATCCTCACCATCGGCGGCGAGCCGCGGCTCTCAATCGCTGATGAGATCAGCCCGGATCTTGGCATCGTCGATGCCCCCGGCGAGACCGAAGCCGAGCGCGCCGCGTTCGTTCAGGATTGGCTGGCGCGCGAGTCGCGTCGACCTTTCAATCTGGCCGAGGCCCCGCTGCTTCGCGCGCATTTGTTGCGGCTCACGGCCGAGGAACACGTCCTGGCGCTGACCTTCCACCACATCGTCACAGACGGTTGGTCAAACGGCGTGCTCAATCGTGAGTTGGGCGCTTTCTACACCGCCGCCATCGAGGGTCGTCTGACGGCGCCGGGCCTGCCGCCGCTGGAGATCCAGTATGTCGACTACGCCGCCTGGCAGCGCGACTGGCTACAGGGTTCGGAGGTCGCCCGGCAGCTCGACTACTGGCGAGCCGCACTGGCCGAGCCGCCGGCGCGGCTTGAGCTGCCGCTCGACCGGCCCCGGCCGGCGGTGCAGTCGAACGTTGGGGCCGTCAAGTTCTTCACGCTGCCTGAGCGTTTGACAGAGCCGCTGAAAGCGCTAGCGCGCAGCGAAAACGCCACGCTCTTCATGATCCTGCTCGCCGCGTTCGAAGTCCTTCTGGGCCGCTATTCGGGGCAGACCGATTTCGCAGTGGGCACGCCGATCGCCAATCGCGTTCGACCTGAACTCGAGCCATTGATCGGATTCTTCGTCAACACGCTTGTGCTGCGTGCTGACCTGAGCGGCGAGCCGTCGTTCCGCGAACTGCTCAAGCGCTCACGTTCGAACGCGCTCGACGCCTTCAGCCATCAGGATGTGCCCTTTGAACGCCTGGTCGACGAGTTGCATGTCGCGCGCAGTCTGAGCCATCACCCCATCTTTCAGGTGATGTTCGCTCTGCAAAACGCTCCGGCGTCTGACGCGCACTTGCCCGGGCTCACCTTGACCCCGCTCGATGTGCAAACCGGAGGCGCGCAGTTCGACGTCAGCCTTTTCGTGTGGGACGAGCCGACCGGTCTGGTTGGCCGGCTCGAGTTCAACACCGACCTTTTCGACGACGCCACGATGGCGCGCCTCGCCCGGCACTACGAGCATCTGCTTGACTCCATTGTCGCAGCGCCTGAGACCGCCATCGATCGGTTGCCGCTCATGCCTGACGATGAGCGCGACACAGTGCTGCGCGTCTGGAGCGGCGCAGCTCGGCCAGCCTATCCGTCAGGCACGTTGACGCAGCTGTTCGCGGCCCAGGCAGCTTCCACGCCTGAAAGAGTCGCTCTGCTGAGCGACACGGGTGAGCTGACCTATCGGGAGCTCGAGGCGCGCGCGTCGAGCCTGGCCAGTGTGCTGGCGGCCCGTGGCGCACGCCGTGGCACCGTCGTGGGCGTCTGCCTCGAACGCTCGGTCGATGCCATCGTCGCGATTCTGGCCGTGCTCAAGACGGGCGGCGCCTATCTCCCCCTCGATCCCGCCTATCCGGCCGAGCGCCTGGCCTTCATGGTGACCGACTCCGGAACACCATTGATCATCACGCGAGCGCCGTTGGGTGCCCTCCTGAATGGGACCACGGCCGAGCGCTTGCTGCTCGACGATCTGGCGGAGGCGAGCGACGCTGATCCGGGTGGGCTTCCCGAAACCGGTCCCGACGACCTGGCCTACCTCATCTACACCTCGGGCTCCACGGGCCGCCCCAAAGGAGTGCGCGCACTGCACCGCGGGGCCGTCAACCGCTGTCGCTGGATGTGGGACCAGTATCCTTTCATGGCCGCCGAGGTCTGTTGTCAGAAGACAGCCTTGAGCTTCGTCGACTCGATCTGGGAGATCTTCGGGCCTCTGCTTCAGGGTGTTCCCAGCGTTGTGATCCCAGACGCCACAGTCAAGGACCCCGAGCGCCTGATCGCGATGCTGGCCAGGCACCGTGTGACCCGCGTCGTCCTGGTGCCGTCGCTTCTGCGTCTCCTGCTCGAGGTGGCGCCCGACCTGGCGTCGCGGCTTCCAGATCTGCGCTTCTGGGTCACCAGCGGCGAGACCCTGCCGCCGGAGCTGCTCCTGCGTTACCGAGAGTCGTTCACGACCACGCGGCTGCTCAATCTATACGGCTCCTCCGAAGTCGCTGCAGACGCGACGGTTTACGATACAGCTGCCTGGACCGGAACAGGCCGCGTGCCGATCGGCCGTCCGATCCCAGGGCTGCGGGTCTACGTCCTCGATGGGCAAGGCCAGCCGACCCCGCCGGGCGTCCCCGGCGAGATCCACATCGGCGGCGCCGGGCTGGCACAGGATTACGCAGGACGACCCGACCTTACGGCTGAGCGCTTCGTGGTCGATGCGTATTCAGGCGAGCCTGGGTCACGCCTGTATCGCACAGGAGATCTGGGTCGCTTCTTGACCGACGGCGTGCTTGACTACATCGGGCGCCTCGATCATCAAGTCAAGGTCAAGGGTTTTCGGATCGAACTCGGTGAAGTCGAGCAGGTGTTGGGCGAACACCCCGATGTCGAGCGTTGCGTCGTCGTGGTTCGCGAAGATCATTCAGGCGAGCGAGCGATCGTCGCCTACGTGGTGCCGCGTGCCGCGTCGCTGACGGCTGCCGGTGTACGAGCCCATCTCAAGAGCCGATTGCCGGAGTACATGCTGCCGGGCGCCATCGTGATGTTGTCGGCGTTGCCGCTCACCCCCAACGGCAAACTCGATCGCAAGGCGCTTCCTGAGCCTAAAGCCGCCGCCGCCGCGAGCGACACGACCTACGCGGCACCCACCCACGCCGAGGAACAACGGATCTCCGACATCTGGGCCGACGTCCTGGGACGCGAACGAGTCGGCATCGACGACAACTTCTTCGACCTGGGTGGCGAATCATTCAAGGCTGTCCGCGCAGCCCGACGCATCGGCGAACATGTCGCCGTGATGGACCTGTTCAAACATCCGACGGTTCGGCGACTGGCGGCAGCGCTCGCCCAGGGCGCGGCCCGGCATGGCGATCAGCTCCTTCACGAACTCACACCGCCCACTCCACCCGAGCGGCGCCTGTTGACCGTGCTGGCCTTCCCGTTCGCGGGCGGCGACGCTGTGACCTATCAGCCCCTGGCGAATACGTTGCCGGCTGGCGTATCGCTCTTCGCCTTGCAGATGCCCGGCCACGACTTCAGTCGACGTGACGAGCCGCTGCAGACTCTGCCCGAGATTGCCCGGCGCGTCGCCGACGAGATCGCGCGCGACCACACGGGCCCTTTGGTGCTTTACGGTCACTGCCTGGGCGGTGCGATGACGCTCGCCGTGGCCCGTGAACTCGACGCTCGTGGAGCCGATCTGCGCGGTGTGTTGATCGGCGGTCACTTTCCGTCGCCGCGTCTGCCGGGTCGGGTGTTCGAGTTCCTGAATCGGTTGTTTCCCATGGAGCGCTGGACGGCAAAGCGGTCGGCGCTCGAGTTCCTGCGCTCGATGGGATTCTTCACCGACGCGCTCAGCGCTTCAGAGCAGGATTTCGTCATTCGCAATTTCCTGCACGACGCCCGAGACACCGACGACTATTACACCGGCCTCTATCACGACGGAGCGCCGCGGAAGCTCTCCGCGCCGATTGCCTGCGTGATCGGGGAGATGGATCGCGCCACGGAGCTGTACGAGGAACGCTACAGTGAGTGGGAGGTCTTCAGTGACGACGTGCGGTTGGCCGTGATCCCCGGGGCCGGCCATTACTTCATGAAGCATCAGGCCCGCGAACTGGGCGACCTCATCCTGCAATTCTGGGCGGATTGGAGGAAACCGGCGGCCGGGCGGGCGCCCGCCGCGCGAGCTTCAGTCGCGTCAGCCCCTCCGACTCCGCGAGCGAAACCCAATCTGGCGATCTTCTACCTGATCGCCTTCGGGCAATTCGTTTCGCTGGTCGGCTCCAGCCTCACAGCCTTCGCGATGGGCGTCTGGGTCTACGAAAAGACGCAGCAGGTCGAGGCGTACGCCTTCATTCTCATGGGTGCGATCCTGCCGGCCATTCTGTTCGCGCCGATCGCCGGAGCTGTAGCCGACCGTTGGGATCGACGCCGGCTGATGATCCTGGCTGATCTGGTCGCCGGTTGCGGGACGCTCGCTCTGGCCATCCTGCTCTGGACGGGCCGACTCGAGATCTGGCACACGTGGATTGTCGCGGCCGTCAACGCCTCAGCCACGGCGTTCCAGCAGCCGGCCTATATGGCAGCAATCTCGCAGCTTGTGCCCAAGCGTTACTACGGGCGCGCGAACGGCATCGCCCAGCTCGGTTCGGCGGCCGGCGGATTGCTCGCGCCGCTGGTCGGAGGTCTGCTGGTGCTGTGGATCGGCCTCTCAGGCGTGATCTTGATCGACTTCGCGACGTTTCTTTTCGCCGTCACTGTGACGTCGCTGGTGCGCTTTCCCAACCTGGCTTTCAAGAAGCTCGAGGAGCCGTTCTGGGTGGAGGTCACGGCCGGCTGGCGCTATATCGCCCGACGGCGCGGCCTTGTCGCGATCATCCTGTTCACGATCGTGGTCAATTACTTCTACAGCGTCATGGAAGCGTTGGTCCCACCGCTGATGCTTCAAATGGGCGACCCGGCCGTGCTTGGCCTCGTGCTGGCCGCTTTGGGCGCTGGGACGCTGATCGGCAGCGTGGTGATGAGCCTGTGGGGCGGGACGTCGCGGCGAACAGACGGGATCCTGGCGTGCGTGCTGGGCTTTGGCCTGTCAACGCTGATCACAGGCTTGCAGCCGCAGCCGATCTTCCCGATCATCGGTCTGTTTGGCATCGGCCTTTCGATCGCGGTTCTCAATGCGCACTGGTTGTCCATCGTCCAGACGAAGGTCGGGCTCGATCTACAGGGCCGCGTGATGGCCACCAATCTGATGATCGTGTGGTCGATGGTTCCGCTGGGATACTTGACGGCCGGGCCGTTGGCCGATCGGGTGTTTGAGCCTTTGATGCGTTCAGGCAACGCAGTGGCCGAAGCGCTCAGCCTTGGAATTGGGTCCGGCGCCGGCCGTGGAATGGGCTTGATGCTTGTCCTGGCCGGGTTGTTCACTGTCGTGTGGGCCATAGCCGGCGCGCGCTACCGACCGATCCGATACCTCGAAGACGCGCTGCCCGATGCCATCCCGGATGCCGTGATCGCAGCCAGCAAAGACGCCTTGCAGGATCAGGCCGATCGCAGGCTGACCATCGACCCGACTCGAGTCGCATAACAGCCGCCAACCGTGACGCTTCCAACAGGAGAAACCATGTCCGACACGAACGCAAATGAACCCCAACTGCAGGTGGTCGTCAACGAGGAGGAGCAATACTCTATCTGGCCCGCGAACCGCGAACTGCCCCTCGGCTGGAAGTCAACCGGCTTTGTGGGCACACGGGCGGCGTGCATGGACTACATCCGTGAATACTGGACCGATATGCGCCCGCGGAGCACGCGCCGCGCGTAACGGCGAATCGAAAGAGGCGCACGCCATGGCAAAATCAAACGCGATCACCACTCAAACCGAAAAGTCGGCCTCGGAGCAGATCGATCACATCGTCGAGTCTGTCGCTGATTGGCGAGGCGACATGCTGGCGAGGCTGCGCACGGTGATCCGATCTGCCGATCCCGCCGGCGTGGAGGAAGTCAAGTGGAAGAAACCCTCCAACCCCATGGGGGTGCCGGTGTGGTCGCACGACGGGATCCTGTGCGTGGCCGACATCCTTAAGGCCGCCGTCAGGCTCACCTTCCCTAAGGGTGCTCAACTCAAGGATCCGAAGCGACTGTTCAATACGCGCCTCGACAGCAAGACCGTCCGCGCCATCGACTTTCACGAAGGCGTCGCCATCAAAGCACCCGCTCTGAAGGCGCTCATTGTCGAAGCAGCGAAGTTGAACGCGCCGAAGGCACAGCCGGCCCGACGCAAGACCGGCGCGAAGCGCTGACGTTTCGTCTGGTCACCGCAGGCCGTGACGATTCCGATACACATCGATCACCCACAGACCGGCGAGAAGCAGCGCGAACACAGTTGCAAGACCCGTTTCGCGCTGCAACGAAACGTTGACGGCCAGGGTGGCCGCCCACACGGCGATCTGTGCCAGGACACCCCAGCGGTATCCACGCAGCAATGCGAGGTTTGAGCAAGCGCCAAGGAGACAGAGGACGGAGTAGACCAGCCCATAGCTTTCGAGGCCCGCGAAACCCGCGACGCCTTGTTTTCCAACCCATAGCATCGCAAACAGGGCAGTCCCAAACAGGTAGATGACGCCGAACAAGACCGGCATGCCAGGATACCGTGGACG
Source organism: Anaerolineales bacterium (assembly GCA_044226485.1). Lineage (GTDB taxonomy): Bacteria > Chloroflexota > Anaerolineae > Anaerolineales > UBA6663 > UBA6663. Next base: position 110,039 of record JBGAGY010000007.1, on the reverse strand, counting down.
CGTCACGGAAGAGACCGTTGTTTCCATTGCCTGAACAGGTACATAACGCCGATACATCCCTGAAGGAGCCTGGGCCCTGAACAGAAATACGTTATCGGATTTGAAGAGTTTCCCAGGGTATCAGCGAGACGAGAACCGAAACCACCATGAGCGCGACGCCGCTCACGAACCCCAGGATGACCAGTCGCCAGGGGCTGCTGGCGCTCACGACCGAGTTGATCTGCTCGCCGAGGCCCTGCCCCTGCATGCTCTCAGCGTGAAAGCGCTGGTGGATGTCCCAACTGGCGCCAGCCGCCACACGCGAGGACGCGCCGGCAATGATCACAAGGCTGCCCGCGATGAAGAACGCGTCGCTGTACTCGATCGCCGTGTTCCACTGTCGGATGTAGCCCATGACCGCGACGCCGATCGCCGCCAACACGCACACACCGGCCGCTTCGCGACCCATTCTGCCAACGGAGGCTAGCGTCTGACGGTCCATAGAGTCCTCACTGCAATCACGCACTTTGCAGGTGAGAGTCTACTCTCGGCGAATGGAGCGTGTCGTTGAACTTGTACAGGCGCCGGCGGCTCGATATGCGGCCCTCGCGACGCCGCGCGGTGGAGATGGGCGGTTCGGGGCGGACTGATCACCGACGAGGGTTCGTTCAGGCTTCATTCTCGAGCCCTTCGCTCGAAGGCGTCGCACGGTTCCTGTGCTGCATCCGCTCGAGTGTCACGTGCTCGGCCAGGACGCGCGGCGCGCCGAACGTAAGCACGCTGTCGGCCAGGGGGCGCGCCTCCAGGGACAGCATCAATCGTTGCTCGCGAGAGGCCGTGTTTCGCGCCGGGGAGGGCACGGCACGCGGTGGAAAGTGGATGGCGCGAGCCGGTGGCGGCACGGCGAACGCCGGCTTGAGCACCGCCCCAACCGCTTGAGGGAGAACCGGCCGGAGTTCGACCAGATCCGCCATGCCGACCAGCGCTGCGCGCAGGGCCGGCACGTCGAGCGACACTTCGCCACGGCAGAGCGCCAAAACGCTGTGGGCTCGCTCTGGGGCGGCGATGCGCTCGATCAGGACCTGGGCATCCGCTTCGGTCTCGATCGCAAGCGGCTCGAGGCCGGGCGTGCTTTGGGCCGGTCTTCCGCGTTCGAGCAACGCGCGCACGAGCGCCGGTTGAGAGAAAGGCACGGGCGCCGAGCGCCCCGGGCGTTCGGCGTCGAGGGCGTGGACCGCCACGGTGGCCTGCACCCCGCCCTGCCCGAGGTCGCGCAAAGTCAGTTCGAGCCGCCAGTCCCGCGACAGGATGCGTGGATCGCGGCTGTTGACCTGCAAGCCCCATATTGCTTCATCAGACCCGCTGGCCGAAGCCGTTCTGACCTCGATCCGCGGATACTGCCAGACCTCTGCCCCGAGCACGCGTTCAGCGTCCCACTGCTGGCCCGTGCGATTCGATAGCCATTCGGCCACGATCGCCAAAAGGTCGTGATAGGAAGCTTCAAGTCGGAGGAGAGTGGCGTATGCAAGCATGGGCCTATGGCCTCTAAGGCACTGGCTGAATCGTAGACCACATGTTCCGTGCGCGCAATGCGCTGAGCGCACGTTGACGGAAGTCAAGTCGGTTCCTTCGCCCGCCACGAAACAAAGGCCGGCCCTCGCCCATGGCCCAACAACTGAGTGAATCTACGAGTCGTTTATGAGTCATTCACCTATCGCTTATTGAAACCCCAGTTGGAAACCAATAGCCTACCCAGATAAGGGGCCGCGTACGGGAGAGCGCGGAGATCATCACCGCCTCGAGGCACGCCCATCACTTGAGAGTTCAGGCCCATTACAACAACAACGGTCGGCACAACGCGCGACCCAGAAGGTAGATAGATGAAAGCGTTCAACAATCTCAAAGTCGGAACCAAGATCCTGGCAGCGTTCGTCATCGCGTTTCTCGTGATGATCGGCATCGGCCTGTTCACGTTGGCACAACTGAGCCGGCTCAACGCAACCATCGATGACCTGACCGAGAACCTTGCGGTTGATCGCCAGATCGCCAACGACATCGCCGCCGAGATTCTGTCAGCGCGTCTGACAGCCACCAAGTACATCAACGGGCACCAGCCGGCCAACCTTGAAGCCTATCAGGTCGCGATGGGTGAGTACGACAAGACCCTCGCTCAGGCCGAAGTTGCGATCACAAACCCGAAGCGCGTCGAGATCTTGGCGCAGATCAAGTCGGACGTCGAACAATATCGATCGACGATGACGCAGATCTCGGGCTTCATCACCGATCGAGACAACATCCAGGCGACCATCCTCGACGTGCAAGGCCCGCTTGCGCTCGATCTGCTCGACAAACTGAGCGCGGCTGCCGACCGAACCGGTTCGAGCGAGACGGCCCACCAGGTCGATCAGGTCCGCCGCGCCCTCCTCTTGATGCGTCTTGACGCTTTCAAATACTTGATCGAAGGCGATCCCGCGATCGTCGAGAAGTTCACGGGGCGTTATCAGGAAGCTCAGACCGCGCTCGCCACGCTGGATGGCAGCCTGACCGATGCGGGGCAACGCCAGCTGTACGCAGATGCCAGCGCCGCCATCGACGCCTACGCGTCAGGCTTCACGAGCCTGCAGGCGGATTTCGACAAACAGCACGCTCTTCAAACTGAAACCCTCGACGTGGTCGGGCCGCGTGTGGCCGAGTCGGCGGCGGCGATCGTCGCCAGCGTGGGCGACGACTTCACCGCCGAGAGCGATCGGGCCTCGTCCGAAGAGACCCAGACGCAGATCATCTTGATCACGGTCATTCTGGCGGCGGGGCTCCTGGCGCTCCTGATCGGGTTCGGCATCACCCGATCCGTTACTGTGCCGCTCTCTCAGGTCACGCGTGCCGCCAGCGCCATCGCCCAGGGCGACGTGAACCAGGAGATCACCCTGCGGACGAAGGACGAATTGGGGCAACTGGCTGACTCCTTCCGCGAAATGGTCGATTACCTGAAGACCATGGCTGGCTCCGCCGACGACGTCGCCAACGGAGATCTGACGATCCAAGTGAAGCCGCGGTCTGAGAACGACGTCCTTGGAAAGAGCCTGCGCATGACCGTCGAACGTCTGCGCGAACTCGTCACCGAGTTGCTCGGGAACGCCGAGCGTGTGGCGACGTCGGCCCAGCAGGTGGCCGGAGCCGCCGAGCAGTCGGCCGAAGCCACGCAGCAGATCGCGGTGACCATGCAGCAGGTCGCGCGTGGCTCGACCCAGCAGGCCGCGTCGATCACGACCACTGCCAGCTCCGTCGAGGAGATGCGCCGCGCGATCGATAGCGTCGCCAATGGCGCCCAGGAGCAGGCCACGGCCATCGACTCGACCGGCGCCGCCATGAGCCGCCTCGCCACAGCCATCGCCGACATCCGTCAGTCCGCGAAGGATCAGGCCGTCGGCATGACCCAGGCCGCCAATCTGAGAGCCGGCCTGGCCGACTCGCTGCATGACGTGGCAGCGGCCACCGACGCTGTCGTGCACGAAGCCCAACAGAGTACGAAGGCCGCCGATGAAGGCCTAGGGTTCGCGACGCAATCGATGGCCGGCATGCAGCGCGTGAGCGATGCCACCGAGCAACTCGCCAGCCGTGTCCGCGATCTCGGGCGCAGGTCCGGACAGATCGGCGCGATCATCGAGACGATCGACGACATCGCCTCGCAGACCAACTTGCTCGCGCTCAATGCCGCGATCGAAGCCGCGCGTGCCGGCGAACACGGCAAGGGCTTCGCGGTCGTCGCCGAGGAAGTCCGCAAGCTCGCCGAGCGCTCTGCCCAGGCCACCAAGGAGATCGGCGAACTGGTTCGCGCCGTGCAGGACGGCGCCAAGGAAGTCGGCGAGGCCATGCATACGGCCGGGGCCGATGTCACGAGCGCCCGGCAACTCACCGAACACGCCGGCACTGCCTTCGAGAAACTCGCCAGGGGCGCCCAGCAATCGGCCGAACGCGCAAAGGGCGTCCAGGCCGCCGTGATCAGCATGAGCGATGCCAGCGCCAGCCTCGAAGATGCCGTGGCTCGATCAGCCGAACTGGCCGAACGCAACGGGCAATCGGCCGAACAGATGACGCTCCTCAGCGAGGGCGTCGTGACCGGCCTGGATCGGCTCAGCGCCGTCGTCGAATCCAACACCGCGTCGACCGAGCAGATGTCGGCCTCGGCCAGCGAGGTCACGAGTTCGGTCGAGTCGATCGCGTCAGTGAGCGAAGAGAACTCGGCGGCCGTCGAGGAAGTCTCAGCCTCCGCCGAAGAAATGACCGCGCAGGTCCAGGAGGTCTCGGCGTCGGCCCAGGTGCTGGCTCAGCTGGCTGTCGACCTGAAGTCGCTGGTCCGCCGCTTCCACCTGAGTTCAGGCGACTCGTCAGCCGAGTTCGTCGAGCAGGTCGAGACGTTCAAGAGCGCGCACCTCGGCTGGGTGAAGAAGTCCGAAGACATGCTGGCCGGCAAGCTCCAGCTCACCGCCGATCAGATCCCGGCGCACACCGATTGCGCCCTGGGCAAGTGGTACTACCGGGTCGGCGTCCGCGAGTTCGGCAGCCTTCAGGAGTACAAGGCGATCGAGCAAAGTCATGCCGCCTTCCACGATGGACTGAAGAGCCTGGCGCGCGCCCTGTCCAGCGGCCAGAAGGACACGGCCCGCAAGATCCAGCAGGACCTGGTCCGACAATCCGGAGTGGTCGTCGGCGCGCTTGAAGATCTGAAACGCGTGATCGCCAGGGGCGGGAGCCATAGCTCGCAGGTCAGTGTGCGAGTGGCTCCTGGTAAGCAACCGGTCGGCCTCCATCACTAAGTTTGGCTCCGCGACTCACTGAAGCGGGGGCGGCCCTCAAGCCGCCCCCGCTCTTGATTCTCCGAGTTCACTCAAAGCCGATCTTCACAAGCGCCTGAGGAAACGCTGCCACTCGCGGGGGCCGAGCAGACCAGCACTCGCCGTCGCCAGACGGCCCCCGGTGCTCGACAGAGAGTCGCCAACCGCGTGGCCGAAGAGCCCGAAGACCAGCACAAGGCGGCCACGGCTCAGCCCGCCTACGGGACCCCATCAAAAGCGCCTGCCACTCTTCCCTCAGAGCCGCGCAAGGACAAGAAGATTCGCCGAGCGCCAGGGCGAGGTTCGAAGGACCGTCGGTCTCGGTGTCAGGCGCCGCGCCACCGGAGAAAACGCGTCCCCAAGACAGTCGCCGCAGGAGCGTCGAATTCAGTAGAATGAGTTCTTCCAAGACACGGGGGTCGCATGGATGTACTGATCACAGGTGGCACCGGCTACATCGGCTCGCAGATCGCGCGCGACCTGGCGCGACGCGGGCACACGGTGACGGCGCTCGCCCGCCCTTTCAAGAAAGGCGTCACTCCGGCCGATCGGATCCAGGACCTTGAAGCAGCCGGCATCACGGTTGCCGGCGTCGATCTGTCGCTGCCCGGCGATCTGGCGCGTGTGCTCGACCCCGCAGCCTACGATGTCATCGTCCACGGCGTCTGTTCCTTCCTCGAACCCACGACCAGCGAGAGCCTGACCCTGCGCGCCATGACTGAAGTGGTGGCGTTCGCGCAGCAAGCCAAACGCCTCAAACAGGTCGTCGATCTCGGCAACTGTTTGGTGTTGGCAGACGCCGGAGCTTCAGCCGTCCCAGACGAAGACTTCCCCTGTCGGCCCAACACCCTGCATGGCCGCAACAAACTCCAGGCCGAACGGATGTTGCAGTCGTCCGGCGTGCCCTGGGTCATTTTGCGCGTCGGGCAGGTCTATGGCGGTCACGGATCCAGCTTCGACTGGGTGGTACTCGACGGCATTCGCCGCGGCACTTTGCCCCTGCCCGGCAACGGCAATAACCGGGTCGGTCTCGTGCACGTCGAAGACGTCAGTCAGGCGACCTGGCGCGTGATCGAACAGGGCCATCAGAACCTGGTCCTCAACGTCTCATCCGCCGACACGACCGTCACACAGGGCCAGGTCTTCGACCTTGTCGCCGACTCGTTCGGTGTCGCACATCCCCAGCGCATCCCGCGGCCGGCCGCCCTGGCGTACGCCTGGGTCACTGAACAGACCGCCCGCCTGCGCGGCAAAGAGCCCGAACTGATCCCAGACATGATCCGGGTCTTGTCAGGCAACTGGCTGCTCTCCATCGACAGGGCCGTCAAGGTGCTGGGTTACGAGCCCGCTTACCCGAACACCCTGGACGGCATCCGCAGCGCCTACGCCAAAGCGTTCAGTGGCCGCACGCCGTTGTTCACGCCGCCGCAGCGATGGAGCGAAGTGCGCGGGACACGCAGCGGCTGAGCGTCGCATTCATTACGTCGTCGTCATCCTTCACGAAATCATCGCCATGCTTGACACACATCACACGTTTTGGAACCGCTGGGCGGCGGCATACCAGGGTTTTTCGGAGACCATTGAACCCTACCGCGCCGCCCAACGCGCCCTGGCCGACTCCGTCGTGATCGCGTTGGGCGAGGCCGCGCGCCAACCCACCCTGGCCATCCTGGATGCTGGCGGCGGCGCCGGGAATCTGATCCAGCCCCTGCTGTCGGCGCTGGCACAGACGCGAGGCAGCCTGACAGGCGTTCGGTACACCTTGACGGACGGCGCCAAGGACATGACGGCGCTGGCTGAAGCGCGACTGCCACGGTTGCGAACCTTGTTCCCGGACGTCAACCTGAACGTGCTGCACGCGGATACGCTCGGCGACAGCCTCACGTCGAACGAGCGTGTCGCGCCTGCCGACCTCGTCGTGTCGAGCTGGAACATCGAGTATTACCCGACCGATCTGCGTCGCACGATCGTGCAACGGCTGGCAGGCCTGGCGGGCCCGACCGGCGTGGTCGCGTTCTCGAGCATGGTCGAACTGCCGGCGCCGCTGACTCTCCGCGGCATCTTGATGCCGCTCGGTCAGGCCCAAGTCCTGCAGGCGCTCCTGACCGGCGGGCCACGCCAGATGCGCAAGGTGATCGCCAGCCTGCGCTTGATCGCTGACTTCGGAGCCGCAGCGACCGCCAGCGATTTTCCGCGGAAGCCCAGCCAGGATGAACTCAAGGCCCTGGCCACTCAGGCGGGGCTCGGTTCTTTCGTCGCCGAATATCACCTCTTCGGCGTGTCCATGATGGTGATCGGCCGCAGAGATGGCGCGCCGTTGCCTGCACTGCCGCGCGCGCCTGTTTCGTCGATGCTCCTCGGACGGCCAGGGTATGACGGTTACACGACGACGGCGACGTTCTGGAGCTACCTTCGGGAGCTCCTGCGCCAGCCGCCCAGGATCGGCGAGACGCCCTGAGGCGCGTGAGCGTGATGGTGCACCCGACAGCTTGCCGCGTGCGCTGACTGGACGGGCCAGGCCGGCTCAACGGTGGGAGAATCGGAGTTCGACGTCTTCACACGCCCGTGCCGTGCTCATCCCCCAAGTGGCGCGGGCTCGATCGATAAGTGGGCACCCTATGGACATCTCGATCACACTCGAAACCCAGTTCGGCATGAACTGGGATCTCTGGAAGCGGTCGGTTCGGCTTGTGGAGGAGTTGGGTTACGCGGGTCTGTTCCGCTCGGACCACATCATGGTGGGCAAGTCGGAGACCGACTCGCTCGAATTGATCACGTCACTCACGTATCTTGCGGTGAATAGCAAGAGGCTGAAGTTTGGATCGCTTGTCGCGCCGCTGTCGGTCCACCATCCGGTCGAGCTCGCGCGCCAGGCCATGGCGCTCGACGAATTGAGCGCGGGGCGCGCCGTCATCGGCGTCGGGGCCGGCTGGCATGAGCCCGAGCATGTGATGTTCGGCTACGACCTGGGCGACAAGAAGACGCGCATGGATCGACTCGAGGAAGGCGTGCAGGTGATGCACGCCTTGATCCATCATCAGGAGCCCGTCAGCTTTTCCGGCAAGCACTTCAGATTGACCGACGCGAACGTCATGCCGCGTTCGCCGGTGAAGATCATGATCGGCGGAACCGGACCCACGCGCACGCTGCCGTTGGTGGCTCGCTACGCCGACGTCTGGAACGCGCAGTTGGTTACAGCTGCCGAGTTCAAGGAGGTCAACCAGCGACTGGACGTCTTGATCGGGGCCGCCGGGCGCGACCCGAAGTCCGTGAAGCGCACCGTGATGGTTCCCGTGGTGTGTTGGCGCAACGAGGCCGATCTGGATCGGCACACAGAGCTGTTCCGGCGCGACGCGCCGCCGTGGCGCCATCAATCCCATGAAGAAGTCAAGAACTGGCTCGTGTCGGTGCTCGGCGGCGCCAAAGGATCACCGCAGCGCGTGATCGACGAGTTCGGGGTTTACATGGAAAACGGGGCCGAAGAAGTGATCGTCGAGTGGTTCTCGCTCGCCGACCTCGAAGGGATCGAACTCCTCGGCAAGGAAGTACTCCCGGCCTTTCGGCAAGCGTAGCCCCCCGCGGCCTGCGGCGACGTCCGTTCATGGACGCCGACATTCGCTGGCTCACGCCAACAGCGTCGCCGTGCCCCCGGGCCGCACCGTCGTCGTTCGGTCAGCGCCTGAAGGCAGGCGCAGCGTCACCGTCAGAGGGCCGGACGCCTCGATCAGGCTCACGGCGATGTCGCCGGGCGACACGCTGACGTTGACCCGAAAGCCGGCGAAGGCCAGGTCGTGCAACGACGTCACACCCCAACTTGACGGCAGCTGCGGCGAGATCGTGAGGCGGCGCTGCCCGGCATCGACCTGGATGCCGAGCAGGTCTTCCACGACACCGCTGATCAACGTCGCCGAAGACCACAGCTGAATCGTGCATAGCCCGTCAGGGATCAACTCGTGCATCAGCCCAATGCTGCCGACCTGGAGTGTCTCGGCGATGTGCTCGAGCATCTGCAAGCCGAGACCCGGCTGCCCGCAGCGAAAGGCTGCCCTGCTCAAGACGGCCGTTGGCAGCGTCCACACCTGATCGTCCAATTGGGCCGTGTGGCTCAACCCGTAGCGATTGAGATACGCGGAGCGAATCGTCTCCAAGGTGGTCACGGCGTGCTCAGGCGTGGCGAGCCCCACCTCGAGCGGCGTGATCACGGACCAATACGGCAGCGGACACAGCGAGTTGTCGGGTTCGTTGAGCGACACAGCGTACGTGCCGCCGCGCTCATCCCACCAGGCCGCGTCGAACGTGCTCTCGATCTGCGTAGCATGAGCGCGCACCCGCGCGGCGGTCTCCTCGTCGTTGAAGACCGCGGCCATCTGGCCAAGGGCCTCGAGCGCCGCCCAGCTGTACACCGTGCTGTCGAGCTTCTTGGCGCCCATGTCGTCGCGTTCGGCCATGCCCGGCCCGCGCGGGAAGCTGTCGCCCGCCGGATTGAGCCTGCCTAAGGTGTAAGACAGCAGCCCGGTGACGGCTGCCGGATACACCGCGCTCAGGAAATCCCGGTCGCCGGTCCAACGGAAGTACGTCCAGAGCGAGATGATCCATTGCGGCGTTTCCTGGGCATTGCCATGGAACGCGATCTTGCCGGACGGGGAGACCTGATGCGGAACGCGCCCTTCCTGAGCCAGACCATAACGGGCTCCGATCAACAACGCGTTTCGCAGTGGCAGGCCATACCCCGCGATCGCCAGACCCGCCGTGCTGTACGCTGTGTCTGTGCTGAACCAGAAGGGGAAGTTCTCGAGCCCGGCATAGAAGTAACGCCCAAGCTCCTCCTGTTCAGCCTCGAGCAACAACGGATTCGCGCGGGCCAGGTCGAAAGCGACGTTCAGTGCCTCGTTGGGGCATTTCAGGTGTGGTCCAGCCCGCATGAGGCGTTCGTACTGGATCTGTTTCTCGGTTCGCCACGTCGTGGCGTTGCGAAAACCTTCCTCCAGCGTTTGCATCGCACCGGATTCTCCGCGATGACTGTCAGCCGCGACGCCGAACGTCCAGGTCTGTTGCGCGCCTGGCGCAAGAGTCGCGTCGTATTCGAAGTGCGCCCCGGGGTGCGCGCCGGCAATCTCGACGATGCGCAATCGCGCTCCGCTCATCGCCCCACCGACGACGACGGCCCAGGCAGCCGGGTCACTGCGCGCCAGGGCAACCACGCGTTCACCCCGCTGGAAGACCTGTTCGCCCTGATTGCGCGTCGGCGCCAACGTGGTGAACCAGGCATCTTCGAGATCGAAGTAAGCCAAAAAACGAATCGTCAGGGCCCGCGGTTGGTCGCCGTCATTCGTCAACGTCAGCGAGGTCAGGAGCACGGCTTGATCGAGCGGCACAAAGTCGGTGCGCGTGGCGCTCAAGTCATCGCGCCGATAGGCGTATCTCCCCTCGACGAAGCTCTGCGTGAAAGTCAGGGCCGCGTTCAAGGTCCAGGGCTTGCCGTCGACGTCCACCTCGAACACAAAGCCGTTAAGCGCCTTGACAGGCTGAGCCCACACGCCCTGCAGTTTGTTGGCCAGCGGATCGTCGCTGAACGGCTGGCCGGCGTTGTTGTGCAGGTCATAGGGGTTATTCAACGGACGAAAGCCACCGTCGATGTTCCCGAGGACGTAGAGCCTGCGGCCCGCGCTCACCGACAGGGTGTTGGCAGGTGAACCACGGGACCAGGCAGATCCTTCGCCTTGTGATTGACCTGGGAGTTCCAGTACTTGTCTGACCGTTTCGGTCGGACCATCGGTTCGATAGAGAATGGGATCCACGAGCGGCCTGGTGAAGGGTTGAGCAGACGGCACAGTGTTGGTCATCGAGGGAGGGATCGCTGATCGTCCCTGGCTGTGACGAGACCGTGTTCAGACGCGAGTCTTCGATCCAGCAGACAACGAGCGAGGACGCGCAGGCTCTTGGCACCCCATTCTCGCTGACTCGCGTGGCCGTTCAATGGGTCGTTCCTGGCATTCCGGTTGGATCCAGAAACCCGGTCGCCAGGGTAAGCGCTCGTTCGCGAGATGATTGTCGCGAGAAGGGCATCGGCTACTGATCGGAGGCGGGCCCGGTCAGGTCGGTCGCGCCGAATTCGCTGCAGGTCGGCGCCGTGTTGATCACGTAACAGGTCAGGGTGTAGCCGTCTTCATAAAGGACGCGCACCTCGGTCGTCGGCGGCTGGTCGCTTACCGACTGCGCCGCCACGACGTAAGGCACGCGCAGATGCTTGAACACGTTCGGCGCCTGGTTGAACTCGATCGGCCGTGAGGCGTTGGGCGCGAGGGTCTCCAGAGCCGCGATCTCGCGCCGGACGATCTCGATGGCCTTGACCTGGTCGGGCCCGATTCGCGCCCACATCCCGATCGCCATGCCCAGCACCAGCGCCGCCAGGCAGGTCAGGTACCCACGGCGAATCGGGCCGTTCAGCGCAAGCCGCATGGCGCCACACACAAAGAGGCCGACGACCAACGCGGGAAAGAAGATGACCAGCGCCAGCAACACGCCGGCGCCAGGGACGGCAAGCACTGGACCGATGCTCAGCAGGATCCCGATCCCAACGCCGCCGATCAACGTGCCCACACCGACGCTCTCGGAGCGCGCGGCCACGTAGCCGATCACGGCACCACCGACGGCATACGCCGCCGCGCCGCTCAGCAACGACGCGACGTCGAGGGCCATGGGCAGGTCGCGGTACCACAACGGGTTGACCAGACCCGCTGCCAACCAGTAAGAGGCCGCTCCCGCCGCCAGCGCGATCGCACCCCAAAACATGCGAGCGCCTGGGACCATATCGCCTTCGTAACGTGCTTTCGAGACCTGTGTTGCGGACATCACTTTCCTTTACATTATAGCGAGCCAGGGTGGATCAAACCTTCAAGGCGAGAAGCGGTATCATGCGAGCAACGCTTGAGCGCGCACGCGCGAGAGGAGCCTCCATGAGCATAAACGTCTTCCGCCACAAGCCGCTGGCCATTGATGAGAAGCTCGGCCGGGTCGAGCCGGACGGCCGGGTCTTTGAGGCCCAGTTTGGGCCGGACCGATACATCGGCCGGGTCGAGGTCGACACCGGCCGCGTCTGGGAAGCCCGGTTTGGACCCGACAAACTGATCGGCCATGTCCAACTCGACAGTGGGCGTTGCTATCACTCGAAGCTCGGCCCGGATGACTACGTGGGTCGCGTCGGCAGCGACGGCAGGCTCTACCGCCACAAACCTGTGGCCATCGACGAGTATCTCGGCCGGATCGAACCGATGTCGGGTTTCGCCCACGCCGGCGCGGCGCTTCTGCTCCTGGCGCTGCCGTCCTGGGAAGCCGAACAAAGCCAGGGCGAGACGCCCGGCTCTGTGGACGACGAGAAGCTGGCCCCAAGCGCGCCTGACGGATCGGTTTAGCCGCACTCCGAGCCACGCGATGGACCTGGCGCAAGCGCTTGAGCGCCGGGTCCATCGCGTCCTCTTCCGGTGGACGCGATCCAGCAACGCCCCTTGAAGCGCAGCTACACGGGCTCGGCGATCAAGACCGGGATCTGGCGTTCCGTCTTGGCCTGATAGTCCTGATACGGCGGATAGGCCTCGACAGCGAGCTTCCAGAGCCGTTCTCGCTCTGCCGGGTCGGTCACCTCGCGGACTCGCATCTCATATACGTCGGTCTTGTCACGAATGGTGACGTTCGGCTCAGCCTTCAGGTTGTGGTACCACTTCGGATGCGTCGGCGCGCCGCCTTGAGACGCGATAAGGACGTAATTCTTCCCATCGGCCACGCGCATCAACGGAGTCTTGCGGACGGCGCCGGTTTTGCGGCCGCGATTGGTCACGATGATGACCGGCAGACCCGTGTCACGCAACGTCAACCCCTGCGTCCCGCCGCTGCTTTCGTAAAGCTCGACCTGATCGGCCACCCATTTGCTCGGGCTGGGAACATAGTCATTCATGTGGTCTCTCCTCGTTTCAGGGATTGTATCAATGGGCGCGACGGACAGTGCCTCGCAACCGGCGCCCCAGAACCACCCCGACATTTACGGCCAATCACGGGAGTTTTCACGCTCAGTTTGCGCCGAACTTGCCTGGACCCACTGATACTGTCTACAGACGTCATTCTTTCGGGGTGCACCCTGAAGGGGCACCGTGCTCAACCACGCACGCCGAACGAAGACGCGGGGGTCCGCATGGCGAGGCTGCTTTCACGTTTCAAGTCCATCCGTGTGACGATTGCCGTCTGGACGGGCGTCGCGCTTTTGCTGCTGGCAGGCGCGCTCGTCGGCTACTCAGCCTATACGCTGAACGAGAAAGAAACGAAGATCGTCGAGAACGAGGCGCAGACGATTGCGTCGAAGGCCGCGGCCCAGATCGAGCAGCGCCTGCGGCACGGCCTGATCGCCACCCAAACGCTGGCCGAGGCCCTTGCTTCGGCGCGCGAGAGCGGTGAGACGCTCAGTCGCGAAGCGGTGTCCGCCATGCTGCAAAGGGCGATCATCGACAACCCTGAATTTCTGAACTCCTACACGTCGTGGGCGCCCGGCGCGTTCGACGATCGGATCGATCCACGCTACGGCGACTGGTATTGGGACTGGTGGACTCGCCAGGGCGACACAGTCTCCCGGGTGGTCGACAACACGGACTTCGCCACAGACTCGACGTACGACTACTACGCCTGTCCCGCCACAACCGGCAAGAGCTGCGTGGTCGAGCCCTATCTCTATCAGGATGCCAGTCAGGCGCAGTACTGGCTGGCCACCATCTCGTCACCGGTGATCGTCGATGGCAAAGTCGTCGGCATCGTCTGCTTCGACCTCAAGGTCGATCTCTTCCAGGATATCGTCGACTCGACAAAAGCCTTCGACGGCGCCGGGACGTTGGCCGTCATCAGCGGCCAGGGCAATCTTTTGGGTGTGACGGGCCATCCCGAGCTCTTCGGCCAGCCACTCAAGGACGTCCACCCCGATACATACGAGGCCGACATCAAGACCGTCCAATCCGGAGCCGCGGCGATCGCACGCAACGGCGGCATCGTGTCGATCTTCGTCCCGATCACGATCGAAGACGCCCACTGGTCGTTGGCGTTGGATGTACCCACCGCGACGATCGACCAGAACGTGACGGCCAGCACCCTTCGCATGGTCCTGATCGGAGGCGTCCTTGCCCTTGTCGCGCTGGCGCTGATGGTGTTCCTCACGGGCAAAGTCGTCGCCGACCCCATCGCCGTGCTCAGCAAGGCGGCGCAGCAGATCGCCGGCGGCGACCTCAACGTCTCGATGCAAGTGGGCTCGCAGGACGAACTCGGGCAGATGGCTCAGGCTTTCAACCGCATGACGGCCTACCTGCGCGAGATGGCCGAAGCCGCCGAGCGCATCTCGCAGGGCGACCTCACACACGACGTCAAGGCCCAAAGCACGACCGATCAACTCGGCACGTCGTTCGAACGAATGCAGAAGAACCTGCGTGACCTGGTCGGTGCGTTGGCCAGGACGGCCCGGTCGCTCGGCGGCTCGGCCACGAACCTGAACGAGTCGGCGAAACAGGCGGCTCATGCCACGAACCAGATCACCACGACCATCCAGTATGTCTCGAAGGGCATCGGGCAACAGACCGCGTCGGTGACGCAGACGGCTTCCTCGGTCGAGCAGATGAGCCACGTGATCGGATCCGTCACGGCCGGCGCGCGCCAGCAGCTCGACGTCGCGCACCAGGCGTCTGAGCGATCCACTCAGATCACCGGCGCCATCCAAAACGTCGCCGATAAGGCGATCAACAGCGCCTCTCTGGCCGACGAAGCTGCAAGGTCGGCCCGCACGGGTTCGCGCATCATTGAAGAGACCATCGTCGGGATGGGCGCGATCAAGACGGCCGTGGGTCAGGCCTCGGACAAGGTCCACGCCATGGGGCATCAATCCGACCAGATCGCGCACATCGTCGACACCATCGACGACATCGCGTCGCAGACCAACCTGCTCGCCCTCAACGCCGCGATCGAAGCGGCCCGCGCGGGTCAGCAGGGCAAGGGCTTTGCGGTCGTGGCCGATGAGGTGCGCAAGCTCGCCGAACGTTCAGCGACGGCCACCAAAGAGATCGGTCTGCTGATCAAGGACATTCAGGTCGCGATCAAGGCCGCGATCGACGCCATGAGCGTCGGCACCAACGAGGTCGCGGCAGGCGCACAACGCGCCAGCCAGTCGGGCGTCGCGCTGAACAGCATCCTCGAGTCCACCGAGTCGGTCAGCTCGCAGATCAACGCGATCGCCGCCGCGGCCCGCGAGATCAGCGGCACGTCGGGCGGCCTGATCAAGGATATGGACGACCTGGTGGCCGTCGCCGACGAAAACACGGCAGCCACTCAGGTGATGACTCAAAGCTCGCAGAGCGTCTCCCAGGCCGTCGAAACCATCGCCAGCGTGAGCGAGGAGAACAACGCGGCCGTCGAAGAGGTCAGCGCCAGCACCGAAGAAGTCAACGCTCAGGTCGCCGGTGTCACACACGCGGCTGAGGCCCTGACCACGATGGCGGACTCGCTCCAATCGCTTGTCGCTCGCTTTACCCTGCCTGATCAGGGCGCGTCACCTGCCATGACGCCGGCGTACACGGTGCCCGTGACGGCCGCCGTCCGAGTCAAAACGCGCTAGCCATCTCAACCCACAAACAAAACAGGCGATGCGGTAATGCCCGCGTCGCCAGTTTGTTTGTCGCGGTGCCGGATCCTCGCGAACGTCTAGTGGTTGTGCCGCGGAGGCTTCGAGGTCAGCCCACGGTATTTGACGGCCGCCTCAAGGAGCGCTCCGCTGCTCAGTGGGCCCACGCTGTTCCTGAAGATCTCCTGCCAGGGCGTCGCGCTCTCCGGCACGGCCGGGATGCCCGTCTGTTTGCGCCGCGCGATCTCGTCTTCCGTCACCAGCGCGTCGCAGCGCCCCGCCTCCAGATCGACACGGATGACGTCTCCGGTGCGCAACCAGGAGAGTCCACCGCCGACCGCGCTCTCGGGCGAGGCGTGCAGGATCGAAGGGCTATCCGACGTCCCTGACTGGCGGCCATCACCGATCGTCGGCAGCGACGTGATCCCGCGCTGCAGCAACGCATCCGGCGGCTGCATGTTGACGACCTCTGCCCCGCCGGGCCAGCCCACCGGGCCCGTTCCGCGGATGACAAGGATGCAGTGTTCGTCGATCTCGAGCGCGGGATCGTTGATCCGGGCGTGATAATCCTCAGCGCCATCGAACACAATCGCCCTGCCCTCGAACACGCCCTCGCGGCCCGGCTCGCTCAGATAGCGCGCGCGGAACTCGTCAGAGATCACGCTGGTCTTCATGATCGCGAAGTCGAACAGGTTGCCGGTGAGCACCAGGAAACCCGCCTGCGCTTTGATCGGCGTCTCGTAAGGCGTGATCATCGCGCGATCCTGGCTCACGCGGCCGGCGATGTTCTCGGCTACCGTCCGCCCGCTGACCGTCAGGGCCGCGCCGTTCAGCTTGCCCACCCTCAGCAGCTCAGACAGCACGGCCGGCACGCCGCCGGCGCGATGGAAGCTTTCGCCCAGGTACTTGCCCGCTGGCTGCATGTTGACGAGCAAAGGGACGTCGTAGCCGTGCTTCCAGTCGCCGGCTGATAGCTCGACGCCGGCATGGCGCGCCATCGCCATGAGGTGCGGCTGCGCGTTGGTGGAGCCACCGATCGCTGCGATGGCGGCGATGGCGTTGAGGAAGGCTTCGCGCGTGAGGATCCGCGACGGGCGCAGATCTTCATACGCCATCTCGACGATGCGCTTGCCGGTCAAATACGCCATCTGCGCGCGCTCGCGGTACGGCGCCGGGATCGCGGCGCAGCCCGGCAGCGACATGCCGAGCACTTCGGCGACCGCGTTCATGGTGGACGCCGTCCCCATGGTGTTGCAGTGGCCGGCCGAGGGTGCCGAAGCCAGCGCTGCCTCGAAGAACTGGGCCTCGTCGATCAGGCCTGCCGCCAGCCGCCGGCGGCTGCGCCAGATGATCGTGCCGGAGCCGACCAGCTCGCCCTCGAACCAGCCGTCGAGCATCGGCCCGCCCGAGAGCACGATGGCCGGCAGGTCGACTGTCGCGGCCGCCATGATCGCGGACGGCGTGGTCTTGTCGCAGCCCGTCGTCAGCACGACGCCGTCGATCGGGTAGCCGTAGAGGGTCTCGACCAGGGTCAGGTAAGCCAGATTGCGATCGAGGGCGGCCGTCGGGCGGCGGCAGTTCTCGAAAATCGAGAAGACCGGGAACTCCATGGGGATGCCGCCGGCATCGCGGATCCCGTCGCGGACTCGCTTCGCGAGTTCGAGGTGGATGCGGTTGCACGGGTTGAGGTCGCTGCCCGTCTGCGCGATGGCGATGATTGGTCGCCCGTCGCGCAGTTCTTCGGGTGTGACCCCGTAGTTCATGAAGCGCTCGAGATAGATCGCGGTCTGATCGATCCGCTCGGAGTCGTCGAACCAATCACGCGAACGGAACCGGCGTGCGGGTCGAGCATCTGACGTCGTCATCGTTATCTCCCAGGTAGGTGTTGCGTCATGGCACGTCGCCGACGGTCGACCAGCCGCCATCGACGATCAGGGTGTGGCCGTTGACCAGGCGCGCTTCGGGCGACGCCAGATAGAGCAGCGCGTTCGCCACGTCTTCGGGTTTGCCGCACAGGCCGGTCGGGTTGACTTCTGCCCAGTGCTTTTCGTAGTCGGGGTCGTCGTGCAGGTTGCGTTCGTTCAAGATCGCGCCGATGCCGATCGCATTGACGGTGATGCCATGTCGGCCGAGCTCGAGCCCGAGGACGCGCGCCATGTGCAGCAGGCCGGCCTTCGTCACGGCGTAGGCCGAGCAGTTCGGCAGCGCCGCCACGCCGGTGACCGACGACGAGAACACGATCCGGCCGCCGGTGAGGTCGCCGGCTTCACGCTGCGTTATCATCTGGCGCGCTGCGGCCTGAGCGCCGAAGAATGAGCCCTTGAGGTTGAGATCGGCTACGGTATCCCAGGTGGCTTCCTCGACGTTGAGGAACGGCCCCCACATCGTCAGGCCCGCGTTGGCCACGAAGATGTCGAGCCGGCCGAAAGCCTCTACGGCGCGCGCCACGAGCCGCCGGTTCTCGGCCACGCTCGACAGATCCGCCGCTTCGACCAGCGCGCGCCCGCCGGCCGACCTGATGCGCGTTGCCACGGCCTCGGCTCGGTCCGGCTCGCCGTGATGCGCGACGACCACTGCCGCGCCAACGCCTGCCAGCGCCTCGGCCATCGCGGCGCCGATCTCGCGGCTGGCAGCGGTGACGATCGCGACCCTGCCCTGTAACGACGTCATCGTGATCTCCCCCTCAAGGCAGCCGGGCCGCGAGGCGGCCGTCGGCGAGGGCCTGCTTGAACGTCGCCAGCGTCGTCGCGATGCCCTCGGCCAGTGGCGTGCGCGGCAGCGGGCCGAGCACGTTCAGCAGCGGCGTATCGTCCATCGACTCAGGAAAGCTCAGCGGCGTCTCGCCGAACGTCAGTTGACCACGCATGCCCGGCTCGGCCGCTTCGAGCGCCGCCACGATCTCACGCACATGCACGACGTCGCCGTGGAGGTTGAAGACGTCGGCGCCCGCGAACGACGAGCGCGCCGCGTGGATGAAGGCCTGAGCCACGTCGTCGGCAAACTGGAAGTCGAAGCGCCCGCCGAACGGGATCCTGTACGGCTGGCCGAGCGCGGCGGCCAGCATGGCCGTGGTCGGGCTCGAGGTCAGGCCCTGATCGCGGCCAGGGCCGTAGACCACGTAGGGCCGCAGGCCAATGCTGGCGACGCCGTCGTCCTGCCAGTACACGCGCGCGGTGCCCTCGTTAGCCTGCTTGTAAACGCCGTAGTGCGTGCCCGGCCGGAGCGGCGCGTCGTGGCCGATCGGGCCTTCGGGATAGTCCTCGCTGATGCCGTACACGGCCGCGCTGCTCGCGTACACGACGTTGCGCAGCTTGCGGCGTTTGGCGGCCTCGAAGACGTTGACAGTGCCGACGACATTCACGCGTGCGCCCAGAGCCGGGTCGGCCTTGCAGAACGGCACCTGCAATCCCGCGAGATGAATGATGTGGGTCGCACCGAAGTCGCCGAACGCGCCCTCGACGGCGGCCAGGTCCGTGATGTCGCCGGTCAGCATCGTCACCTGCGCCAGTTCGTCGGCCGCCAGAGTCAATCGCAGGCGGCGCGGATCGCTGGCCAGATCGAAGATGGCCGTCGGGACGCCGCTGCGAACCAGGTTGCGCACCACCCAGGCGCCGATGCAGCCGAGCGCACCCGTCACCAGAAATCGCTCACCGTCCATCGTGACTCCTTTTCGAGTTGGGGAAATCAGCCGGCGTAGAGGTACAGCTCACCGGGTTGAAGGACATGGCAGCGCTGCCATGTCGCGTGCCTGTCGAGCTCGTCGAAGAGCAGGCCCGGCGGCACGCGGTTCTCGTCGAACAGGTCGTTGTGTGTGCCGAGCAGCACCTTCGCGCCGATCGCGGCCGCCAGCTCGACGGCTTCGCGCGGCCACAGGTTGCCGGTCAGGCCGCGCTGCTCGCGAAAGTGATCGCGGCCGTTGAACGGCAGCAGCGCCAGATCGATCCGCCGGCCCTCGAGCGCCGACAGGAGCTCAGGGAAGACGATCGTGTCGCCCGAGTGGTAGATCGTCACGCCGTTGAGCTCGATCAAGAAGCCCATCCAGCGGCAGTGTCCCTCAGCGTCCACATCATAGTCGTAGTGCGCGGCGGGGATCGCCGTGTAGGTCAGGCCGGCCAGCGTCGCAGGCTCGCCCAGCCGCGGCACTGACACGCGCTCGGGCGACACGTCTGCCGCCACAGCGACATCGCGGCCCTGCAGCGACGTGACCAACGTGGCTTGAGGCGAGGCAGCCAGCAGCGGGCCAAGCGTTGGGCCGTCGGCGTGATCCATGTGCTCGTGCGTGGCGAAGACCACGGCGGCATGGTCGACAGTGGCCGGGTCGATCGGGATGGGGAAGCGCCGGGCCGGACCACCGCTGTCGGCGACCGAGTCGGAGAGATACGGATCGATGTACACGATCGTCGCACCGCCCTTCAGCACGAAACCGGCCTGGCCCAGCGACCAGAGGGCCAGCTGCCCGTCAGGCACGATGAGCCGATCGATGTGTTGCTTCAAAGCTGGTCCGACTGTGAGAGTCATCGAGGCCTCCCGATGTGTTGGCCGCGGCTGGTCAGGGTGTTCAGCACTTCGGATGGAACCGATGCCCGCGCAGCGCAGAAAAACGACCTGCGCCACCCGCGGCCGAATTCTCATCCGTCAGCGAAGTATATTCAATGTCGCACTCGCGCGGCGATCAATTTCGGTGAGGCCAGCCCTGGGCCTGGTAGTCGAGCCAGGTCTGGCGCAGCCCGTCTTCGAAGGAACGCGGTTCCCAGCCCAGGCAGGTCGTAGCTTTCTGGTGGCTGAAACACCAGTCGTAGCTGATCATGTCGAAGAAATCCGGCGGCAACACAGACGAGCCGGTCAGCGCCCGGCTGGCCGATGCGATGAACTTGAGCACCGCGAGAGGCACGCGGGCCTTGGGCGGCGTCTTGCCCAGCACCCGTGCCACCACACTCCAGAGTTGTGGGAAGGTCAGGTTCTCGTTTCCCAGGATGTATCCTTCGCCGGCCTTGCCGCGTTCATGAGCTTTGAGGATGCCGTCGACCGTGTCGTTGTAGTACGCGAGACAGAGCCTGTTGCGCCCGCTGCCCATGATTGCGACAGGTTTTCCAGCCGCCATCCGCAGCAACGTCTGATCCTGCAGGCTCGGGTGGCTGGTCGCCTGCGAGCAGCCGTAGCCAAAGGCCGGGTAGACGATCTTGACCGACAGACCTTTCGCCGCGAAGTCGCGCGCGATCTCATCGGCGGCGTGTTTGGTCTTCTGATACAGGTTGACGTAGCGGGCCGTGTCGATCGGACGCGACTCGTCGGCCGTCTCGCCCGGCCTGGTGAAGCCCAAGACCGAAAGTGAGCTGACCTGGACCATGCCCAAGCCGAGGTCGTGCGCCGCCTGCAACACGTTGCGGCTGCCGTCGCGATTGACGCGCCACCACTCCGCTTCAGGCACGTTGTGGCCCACGATCGCGGCCATGTGCGTGGCCGACTCGCAACCTTCCATGCCGCGCCTCACCGAGTCGGCGTCCGTCACGTCACCCTCAGCAAAGGTCACACCCGGGTACTCGAGGAGCGCGCGATTCGATCGCGCGCGCAACAGGACGCGCGTCGAGATGCCTCTTTCGGAGAGCGTCTTGACCAGCACCCGCCCGATCGAACTGGTTCCACCCGTGATGAACATCGTCATCGCCCTGCCCCCCGCGAGCTTCGGTGTCGCAGCCACATACCCCACGATTATCCGACTCTTTGGCATCGGCTGGCAACGCGGCGTGTACCCATGAGAACACAAAAGGGGGATCAGGCCGTCGCTCGATCCACCTTTTGTGTTCTTGACGACATGCTCTATGGAGGACAGGAGGCCGACACCGCGCCGACTGGCAGATCGTCGAGCTCGATCGCTGCGACGGCGATCTGCGCCAGGCGGGGACGCGCAGCCATGGATCTCAGAGTCAGGCCGCGCCACGTCGGGACAATATGCCGCCGAGGTCCACGCTGAACGAGCGCAGCGCCAGCAGGGTGGCGGCGAGCCCGGCGCCCAGGAAACCCCACTCCAGAACGCCGACCAGAGGCGACACAAGCGACCCTGGCAGGACCGCCCACACGGCCACGAAGCCAATCCAGACCAGATACGCCAGGCCACTTGAGTAGCGCCAGCGCAGGCGCAGCCCGGCCATGAGTTCGGCGCCAGCCACTAGCAGCAGCGGCCCGAGCCAGTGGCCCACGAGCTGGATCGTCGGCGTGGTATTGCCAACCACAGCGAGGACGCCGCTGACGCCTAACAGCATGGCCGTATCGTAGCTCAACACGATGAAGAGGCGGACCACTGCCAACCGGATCGGCGACGGCGGACAGGCGAGCTCGAGCTCGACCACACGCGCGCTCGATCCGCGAAACAACGTCCGCACGCCGAGCAACGCCAGAAGCGGCGCGAGCAGCCACATGGCGATCGAGAGCGGCAGGTTCGGCACAAGCACCAGGATCGTGGCACCCAGAGCCGCGAGGCCGAGACTGGCCAACCAGAACTCCGGCCCAACCAGGCGGATCTGAGTGGAAACCAGGGCCAAGAGGGCCGCGAGCGCGGCGGTCGGTCGATCGCGATCCTGCCGAGCCGCGCGCGCGGCGGGCGACATCTCATCGGCGATGCGTTTAAGGCGCGCGACGACCAGAGCGGTTTCGCCGGGCTCAAGGTCGACCTTCCAGGCATCCAACGCGTCAGCCAATCGATTGGACGCCGTGACATCGTCAAGGTGCTCATCCACAAGACGTGTCAATCGCGCGCGGCGATCGTCTTCAGTCCCCATGCCCGGCTCCTTCCACGATCGAGCTCAGTGAGTCTTCCAGTTTGAGAGTGGCCGCGTGTAGTCGGGACTTCACCGTTCCCAGCGGAAGATCGAGAGCGGCCGCGATATCGGGCAACGTGAGTCCGACGTAATAGCGCAGGATGACCACGCTGCGGAAGCCAAGGCTCAGTTGGCCGATAGCGCGTCGAACCCTCGCGGCCTCATCACGATGATCAACGGCCGCTTCCACGTCGACGGAATCCTCCGCCATCTGCTCGTCAAGTTCTTGATCCGAGACATGACGGTTATCGGCCAGGCGGAACGAATCACGGACGAGGTTCGTGGCGATGGCGTACAGCCATGGCTTGAATGGCCGATCCTGGCGATAGGTCGCCGAACGCCGCAGGATCCGATAGAACGTCTCCTGCGCCAGATCCTCGGCCGCCGCCCGATCCCCGAGCAAGCGCGCGAGATAACCGAGCAGCGACGCGTAATGACGCCCGACCAGCTGGTCCAGCGCGGCCGTCTGGCCCCGCGAGAGCTGGACCATGAGATCGACATCCGATCGACCGGGGGAGTCGTCTGGCATCATGTATCAGGTCGGTCCATCGCGCGCGGCGCGCATCGCGATCAGAACGGCTGAGTAACCTTTTCCTGTAGGGCCGCCAGATAAGCCTCTTCGAGCGTTGCTGTCTGCGCAATCGCGTCGGCAGGCGGCTGTCGCGTCACCATTCGGACGGCGACGTCACCCTCGCTCTGTTGGACGGCGGTCAGCGGATAGGATCGCTGCAACTGCGTCAGGTCGGCGGCTCGAGCGGTCAGGCTCCACACCCACCCCTCGGCGGCATTGATCAGCTGCCCCGGCGTGCCGTTCGCGATGAGCGAGCCCTTATGCAGAAGAAGCACACGGTCAGCGGCCGCTTCGAGGTCGCTGATGATGTGCGTCGACACGATCACGACCCGATCTGCGACAAGCGTGCGGATCAAGGTCCGAAAGCGGACGCGTTCTTCGGGATCGAGCCCGGCGGTCGGCTCGTCGACAATCAACAGATCCGGATCATTGAGCAGCGCCTGCGCCACGCCGACGCGTTGCTTCATGCCGCCGCTGTAGGTGCCGAGCCGGAGGTCGGCAACGTCAGTGAGATGCACGAGGTCGAGGACATCCGCGACTCGTGCCTCGCCCGCTCGCCCCGGCAGTCCTTTCATGGCGGCCAGATAGCGTAGGAACTGGCGCCCGGTCAGCTCGGGATAGATGCCGTAGTCCTGCGGGAGATAGCCGAGGCGGCGCCGAAGCCACTCATCGTGCACGGCGATGTCGCGGCCTTCCCACAAGACATGCCCGCGAGTCGGCGGCAGGAGCGTCGCCATGATGCGCAGCAGCGTGGTCTTGCCGGCGCCGTTGGGGCCGACGAGGCCGATCAAACCAGGGCCACTCAAAAACGACACGTCCTGGAGCGCCACACGTTTGCCGTAGTCCTTGCCAAGACGGTCGACAATCAGTTCCATGCGGACTCCTCATGGCGAAAGCGATCGAAACGGCGGGCCGTTCCCTCGACCAGGATGAGAGCTGCAAGCGGATAGAGCATCTGGCTCCACCAGATCGATAGATAAGGGATTAAGCGAGCCACCTCACGCCCGACGGTGACGACATCGGCCGATCCGCCAGCCTGAGCGAGCGCGAGTCGAAAGTGCTCTTGATAGTAAACGTAGAGCGCGTTGGCGATCTCGCGCGGAACGGGCAACCATGGATATGTGACGGGCGGGAATGCGCTGCTCAGCGCCCCGACGCTGATCATCCACCATAAGAGCGCGCCACCTATGGCCGTCGCGCGCGCCAGCCGGGGGTAGCGGGTGCCGATCGAGAATGCGAGGGCCATCGCGAAAACGGCATGCATCGGCGCATTGAAGCACCATGCCAACACGTATGCCTGCCACGACGGCGCATCGAAGATCTGCGGGGACGTCAGGTGCAAGGCAAACTGTGAGGCCCCTGCGCCGATGACCGCGACCACGGTCAGCGCAAGACAGGCCAGGCTCCAGGCCAGGAAGCGCCCCCAGACGTAGGCGCGGTTGCTCAGCGACGTGGCCATCAACAGGTCGTGCATCCTGGCTTCGAGGTCGTTCGCAATCACGCCGGGTGCGAAGCCCACGGCGGCGATGCCGACCAGGCTGAGGATCACGCTCACGATGAAAAACGTGAAGTACGTGCCGAGCGCGGCCGATTGGTCAACGCGGTCGAGGTTGATGTTGTAGCTGTCGAGCCAGGTGACGCCGAACGCGGCCAACCCGACGAGCACGGGCACTCCCCACCACCGCCTTTGCGCGGCGAGCCGCCGCCATGACCAGGTGCAGACCTGCAGGATCGTCGGCGCCATTTTGCTGTCAGGGCCACCGGGCCGTGCGACGTAGATCGAGGTTCGAAGCATGCGGCCCCCTATGGTTGTCCTGTGGGTTCCACGAATGGCAGCCAACCGCCGGGCACCGGGTGCGTGTATGTCATCGTGCGGATGAAGATCACGCCGTCGAACAACGCCGGCCACGGCGTCTGCTCAGACTGCCAGGGTTCGTAGACCCCGAACAGATAGTACATCTCATCCAGAGAGTGCGTCTTGAGCGGCTGAGCCAGCCAGGCAGCCAGTTCAGGGTCGCGCTGCAGCGTCGCCAGATCGAGAAACAGCCTCGGTGTCGTCAGACGCGCCAGATCGGCGGCGTAGTAGTCGACGGGCGCCGGACTGACGTGGTAGACGCGCAGGGTCGTGAAGTCGCGAGACGTGAAGTCGCCT
Source organism: Anaerolineales bacterium (assembly GCA_044226485.1). Classification (GTDB taxonomy): domain Bacteria; phylum Chloroflexota; class Anaerolineae; order Anaerolineales; family UBA6663; genus UBA6663. Next base: position 85,048 of record JBGAGY010000007.1, on the reverse strand, counting down.
TCGTCGAACTCGAACCCGATCAGATAGGCCCCCGAACCGAGCGCCTGCTTCAGATGGAAGCCCATGCGCGTCTCGTCCTTCATGGAGACGTGATAGTTGTGCGCCCAGATCATCATCTTCGCGTCGGGCCCGGCTTCGTTCAAGATCGTGACGGCCCTCTCAGCCATGCGGGCGTCGCGGTCGCCGCCGACCGGGTCCAGGCCATAGAAACGGATCGGGTTGATGACCCCCGGCCGGGCGTTATAGTCGCGCATCCACAGCAGAAGATCACGGACCTCCTCGGTGGCCCATGGCCAATACGTCAGTTGGTTCGCGATCGTGGCAGCGTCGCCAGCGCCGCCCGTGATGAACTCGTTGACCCGAGCTGTGGCATCCGCGCCGCACTCCATGCCGAACAATGTGAATCCCATCTGCTCCACCAGGAACACGAACATCCGATGCTTCATCTGAAAGAACTCATGAGTGCCGTGGGTGGCCTCCCCTATTGCCACAAGCCGACGACCCGCCAGGACAGCCTTGAGCGGCTCCAGATCGTCGAGGCCGCCGGTCGGTTCGGTGTGGTCCAGGACGATGCCCGCCGCCTCGATCCGGCGCCTCACCGCGTCATCGGCGTTCGAAGGCGTGCGGCGAAGCCAGACCGCCAGGAGCACGACGGCCCCGAGGATCACGGCGCCCAGGATCCACCCCAATCGACGTTGCTGTTGTTGCGGAAGGTGTGTGTGTGCCATGACAGTAATACGGCGCGCAGGCCCGATTCGTTCGCCCGCCGGGGACCGTATAATGACGAAACGCGACTCAGACTTCTACGGCCAGGGTGACCGAGCACAACCTGACCGGGAGGGTCCATTCACAAAGGTGGGGAAAGCCGAATGCTGGTGCAGGTTTACGCGATCAAGAGCGTTCAAGAAATGCAGATGTGCATCGATGCGGGCCTCGATCGCTGGGGCCTCGAAGTCGGCAACAAGGGCATCATGCCCAGCGAGATGAACTTCGCCAAGACGCGCGAGGTTTTCGCGGCCACTCCGGCGGCCTACCCCAGGATGGCGCTCTCGATCGAGACCGATCTCGAGGCGCTGACCGAGATCGCCGAGGAGACGAAGCCCGACATCCTTCACCTGTGCGGCGACATCACGCAATTGCCGCCGGGCGGCGTCCGCGTCTTGCGCGACCGAATCCCGGGCGTCGAGATCGTTCAGGCGATTCCGATGACCGGACCTGATGCGCTCGAGATCGCCCGCGCATACGAGGAGGTTGCCGACATCCTGTTCCTCGACTCGGTGGCCCCGAACGTCGTCGGCATCGGCATCGCGGGCGTCACGCACGATTGGGCCCTCAGCCGCGCGATCGTGCAACAGGCCAAGAAACGCTGCATCCTGGCGGGCGGCCTCTCGCCCGCGAACGTCGCCGAAGCCGTGCGGGCCGTCGGGCCGTGGGGCGTCGACTCGAACACGCACACCTGCGTGCCCGGAACCTGGAAGAAGGATCTCGGGCGTATGCGCGACTTCGCTCGGGCCGCCAGATCCGCAATGCAGCCCGCTCAGGGGTAACAACGGCCGATGGTCCTCTGTTACGGCGGCATCGCTCTCGAGACGGTCATCGAGCTGCCCTACACGCCAAAGACCGGCATCGCGCACATCATCTGCGACGAACACAGCCGACTCGGCGGCGGCTCAGCGCATGTGGCTGAATGGCTCGGCAGCTGGGACGTGCCGACGCGGCTGACCGGCTACGTCCTGGGCACCGACGGCGACGGTGATCAGCTCATGCGCTGGCTGAGCGAGCACCGCAGCCTCGATCTGAGTTTTGTGAAGCGTTCGGCGGCCGTGCGCACGCTGGTCTCGCGCACCGTGCCGTTTACCGACGGGCACAAGTATCTGCTCTGCGTCGGCTACGGCAACGTCACCGTCGCGCCTCCCTCGCTGGCGATGCTCGAAGGCGTCGAGATCCTGGAGATCGCGTTCTACCATCGGCAGGTCGTCGGCAACGCCGCAGCCAGCGAGATGGCCGGCCTGGCCGCTGAGCGCGCTGTGAAGATCGTGGCGATGGACGTGATCTCGACCGACGAGATCGCCCTGCCCCCCGCCGAAGTCATCGTGAATTCAGCGGCCTCGATCCGCGAGCTTTTCTCAGACGCCGATGTCCGCGAGCACAGCCTCGCGCTGCGCGCGGCAGGTCACGGCATCGTGATCGTCACCGACGGCGACCGCGATGTCTGGGCGATCGACCACGACGGAACCGAATACACGCTCCGCCCGCCGCGAGTCAGGGCCGTCGACGCCACTGGGGCCGGCGACAGTTTTCGGGCCGGTGTCATCCATGGCCTGCGTCAGGGTTGGCAACTGCCCGAGACGCTCCGCTGGGCGGCTGCCGTCGGCGCATTGCAGATCCAGCGCAGTCTCACGCAAGACCGGCCGCCCGCCGCAACTCTGATCGCCGATCTGGCGAGGCGCCTCGAGGTCCGTTCGATGCGGCCCTGACGCGGCTCGCGTTCAGGCCACGGCCAGCGTGATCGTGGCGACCTCGCTCGCTTCCGAGGCGATCGATACTCCATCCGCCGGTTCGGCTTCACCCCAGTCGACTTTGCGTTGGCGGTAGGCGCCGTAGTCTGGGACCAGGCGCGGGTACTCGCCGTCCATCAGCGGCGACGAGATCATGAAGTCCGCCGACGCGCGGTTACACGCGATCGGGATGTTCCAGACGACCGCCATCCGCAACAGAGCCTTGACGTCGGGGTCGTGCGGCTGCGGCTCGAGCGGATCCCAGAAGAAGATCAGGAAGTTGATCTCACGATCGACGATCCTGGCCCCGATCTGCTGATCGCCGCCCAAGGGACCACTTTGCAGTTTATGGATCGAAAAGCCGAGCTCCCGCTCGAGTATTTCGCCAGTCGTTCCCGTCGCAAAGACGTCATGCCCGGCAAGTAGATCGCGATTGAACCGGGCCCACTCGAGCAGATCGCGCTTCTTGTTGTCATGGGCCACAAGCGCGATGCGCTTTTGCGGAACCATGACGATCGTGTCGTTTGACATGCTGACAACCCTTCTCCGAGCTCGACGGCTCGGCCACGCCTTAAGCTATCACGCATCCGGCAGCTGCCCAGCGCTGCTCAACCCAATGGGCCAGTGAAACGGGCAGGATGGGCCAAACCCGGGCCGAATGTGGCCTCTTCAGGCGGGCCTCAACCCATTCGGGCGCATGAGGATCGTCGACGCGAAAGGCCCCAAAACCGTACGAAGCCTGGATGGTTATACTGAAACGATGAAAGCCGTTCGGCAAGAACGTGAGGCGCAGAGATGATGAAAGCAATGGTGTTGACCCGCCTCGGTCCGCTGGAACCCGGCCACGATGCCCTCGAGTTCGTCGATCGGCCTGTGCCAACGCCCGGCGACGACGAGGTCCTGATTCGTGTCTCGGCCTGTGGTGTCTGCCATACCGAACTCGACATCATCGAGGGCCGCACGCCTCCGCCCCGCCTGCCCATGATCCCGGGCCATCAGATCGTCGGGCGGGTTGTCGCGGTCGGGCCTCAGGCGCGAGAGCTGACGGTGGGCGATCGGGTCGGCGTGGCCTGGATCCACTCTGCCTGTGGGGAGTGCGATCACTGTCGAGCGGGCCGCGAAAATCTGTGCGCCGGCTTCATCGCCACGGGTCGCGATGTCGATGGCGGCTATGCCGAGTACACGGTCGTTAAGGCCGCATTCGCCCATCCGATCCCTGCAGCGCTGACCGACTCTCAAGCGGCGCCGATGTTGTGCGCGGGCGCTGTCGGGTTTCGCGCGCTTGATCAGGTCGGCTTGAGGGACGGCCAGTCGCTGGGCCTTGTCGGCTTCGGCGCCTCGGCGCATCTTGTGCTGCAGGCGGCAACGCTCCTTTACCCGAGCGGGCGCGTGTATGTGTTCGCTCGAAGCGCGGCCCAACGCCAGCTGGCTCTCGAACTCGGCGCGAGCTGGGTCGGTGACATCACCGACAGGCCGCCCGAACCGCTCGCCGGCGCCATCGACACGACGCCCGCGTGGAGGCCGATCCTCCAGGCCTTGAAGCATCTGGCGCCCGGCGGCCGGCTCGTGATCAACGCCATCCGAAAAGAGTCGGGCGATCAGGCGGCTCTGGCTGAACTGGACTATGCCGAACATCTATGGATGGAGAAGGACGTCCGCAGCGTGGCGAATGTGACCCGGCACGACGTGCGCGCCTTCCTGGATCTGGCCGCGCGGTTCAACATCCGCCCCGAGGTGCGGGACTACCCGTTGAGCGAAGCCAATCGTGCTCTGCACGACCTCCGCTCGAGCGCCTCACGCGGCGCCCGAGTGCTGCGCATGGAGTGAGGAGCGCCTGCCGCTCGCGGGGCTGCCGTTCCTGAGGGCAGGCTATTTCCCCTGTCGGGTCGCGCCGATGGCCGAGTTATACGTAACGCCTGACGTGGTTGCAGTAATCGCTGTAGGCCGGCCCGTAGTGCTGGCGCAGGTAAGCTTCTTCGCGAAGCACCTGGCGATGGAAGACGGCGACGCCGAGCACCAGATAAACCAGCAGGATCCAGTTGGGGAAGATCAGGAACTGGCCTATCAGGATCGCGCCGAAGGCCACGTAGATCGGATTGCGCGTGTAGGCGAAGAGGCCCGTCGTGACGAGTTGGTCGGGGCGTTCGGTGTCGATGCCGACGCGAAAGCTTCGGCCGAAGGACACCATCGCGCCGAGCAACAACAAGAGCCCGACAAAGCAGAACGCCACGCCGACCCAGGCGACCGCTTCACTCTCGAAGAATCGCTGCGAGCTCAGGGTCGGGAGCCCGAAGCTGGCCGCAAAGATGAGATAGAAGTACAGCAGCGCAAAGGGCGGGAGCACAAAATCCGACCGATCCGTCACTCCGAATTTCAACGCCTCGACGCCTTGCTGCCTGAGCAGCACCACGCGCGAAATCACGAGCCCCATCATCAGCACGATGGTCAACGCCGCGAAATAGCCTGGCATAGGTCACCTGTTTCAATTCATTGTACAGGGATCATTCTTCAGCGGCTCATCGCGGGTTGTAGGCAGGCCAGGATGTCGTGGACGCCAGGGTCGTGTCAGCCTTGTTGAAGACCCATTTAGGGCCGCAACAGCGCCGGCCGGCCCGAGGTCGAACGGAGCCGGCCGGTGGTTGTCGTTGACAAACGAGGCCGCCTTACGGCGCGATCTGCCAGGTATCGCCCGGAGCAGCCCGGAACAACGCAGGCAGCGTCAGGCTGTACCCGACGATCAGGGGCGGCGAGGCCTCTTCGCCGAACCCTCCGGAGTCCGTGGCCCAGACCGCCTGTCGCCCCCAGGAGAGGCCCGTCGGCACAACGACTGTCAGCGTGTTGGCATCGACGAAGGTCGCTGCAGCCGACTGGCCGCCGATGGTAACTACCGTCTGCGGTGTGAAGTGGGAGCCTGTCACCGAGATCGTGCCCGTCGGACCAGGCACTGAGGCGGGCGTCAACCCGGTGATGCTCGGATGAGCAGCCGGGCCGACGAAGATGTCGTCAAGGGCGAAGAACGACTGCGGCACTGGGAAACCCACCACGGGCACCTGCTCAACGTCGAACATCAAGATGACGGTCTGCCCGGCCCTGGCCGAAAGGTCCATCGATGCATACGTCCAGGACCAAACCATAGGGAATTGCTCTTCGGCCAGCACTGAGGCGCCCGAAGCGTCAAGCACTCTGATGATCAACGGGTTGGAGCCATTCAGGCCCGCGATGCGATAGATGAACGACAGCGAAGGCTCGACCGCCACCGACGGGAGAGTCACCGTCTGAGTGATCGTCGCCAGACTGGCGGCCGCCGTGCCTTCAAGCTCTGAAGCTGCCGAACCGAACCCGGTCGATCCAAAGACCGAGGAGAAGGCGTCGCCCAGGATGAAGGCATGCGAGCCTTCCACCGATTGATTGCCCGTCTCCGCCACGTGATATTGGCCAGTAGCCGTCCAGGCGTCGACACCGGTTTCGAAGCCGCCGTTGGTCACCACGTTTCCAGCCCCGGTGAGCACGAAATCAATCGTCAGGACGCCATCGACCGGCACCAGACCTGCGCTGCTGCGCGTCGCCGTGTCTCCGGCCAGGCTGGCCGTGACCGTATAAGGCGCGTCGGCCGCGATGTGAAGCTCGTACTGGCCTCCATCGCCCGTGACGACCTGACCTTCGACGCTCTCGGCTGACTGAACCGTCACGCCGCCGAGACCGCGCCCGCGCGCGTCAGTAATCGTGCCCCTGGCACGACTCACATAGCTGAAGATGCGCACCCAATCCGACGGGTTGTCCGACCAGGGCTCGACGTTCCCCATCAGATCGATGGCCCGGATCCGGTACTCCATCACGGAATCTACATTCCAGTCCGTGCAGATACCACCGCTGCCCGGATACGTATTGCAGCCACCGGTGGTCGGCCCCCAGCTTCCGCCGGGCACCGCCCGGCGTTGAGCCTGGTAGATGGCCGCCCTGCCCCCCGCATCCTCCGCAAAAGCGAAGAACGTGTGACGTTGCTGGGGTTGGAGGGTGCTCCAGGCCGTGGCGCCCAGCGTGTGTGGCGGCGTGCGATCAAGGCTCGACCAACTGATCGACGCGTCATAAGGCCCGCCGAAAACCGTGTTGACCTGGCTGTTGCTCAGCTGGAAAAAGTGCGGGACCAACGTATTGATGTACCAGGTGTTGTTCTGGTAGATGTACTCGACCCGGGTCATGTAGTACGTGTCGCCTATAGCCCAAGAATCCATCTCGTAGTCGACACTGCCGTCATACCTCGTTTCGACGCGGTAACTGGCCTGGGTGACATCGTAGATCGTCGCCCGCTGCCAGCCATCGGGGTTGGCGCTGTCGAACAGGATCGTTGTGCCATCGGCGGACCAGGCGGGCCGGCTGCTGTACGGCGGCGTGGCGATCACGCGTTGATTGCCGCCATCAGCATCCATGAGGTACAGGTTATAGGCGGCCGTGTCTCCGGATCGGCGCGAAACAAATGCGATCTGCGTGCCGTCCGGCGACCAGGTCGCTTCGCCGTCGTAGTCGGCGTTGGTCGTCAGTCGGGTCTGCCCGCTGCCGTCGGCGTTCATGACCCAGACGTCGACGTTGCCGCTGCGATTGCTCTGAAAGAGGATGCGTTGGCCGTTTGGCGACCAGGCGGGCGCGCTGTCGACCGCGCCATCGCTCGTCAACCGCAGGAGCCCGCCACCGTCGGTGTTCATGGCGAAGATGTCGTAATTGCCGGTGCGTTTGCTTGTGAAGGCGATCCGCTGGGAATCTCGGCTGAGGGCCGGTTCGACATCGGCGGCGCCATCGGCGGTCAACCGCCGCACGCCCGCCAAGACGTCGTCGCCGCAATAGATCTCCCAGTTGCCGTCTCGAAAGGACTGGAACGCGACTCGACCCGCAATCGATTGGAGGCCCTCGAGTTCGCTCGCCGACGCAGTGGAGTCGCTTGCCGGCCCGGCCTCGATCACGGGAAGCGCCGCAAGCACCTCGCCGCTGGACCTATCCGGACGGTGTTCTGGATTCTCGGACTGAGCGCGCGCTGGCAGCGAACCAGTCATGCTCAACAAACAACCCGTCAGGAAGACGCGAAGTGACGTCGCAACTTTTGACATCGAGATCCTCTTTCGTTTATGTCGAAATGTAGCGGAACAAAGATATGGGTCTTGGAAACGCCCTTGCACTATAGCATCAAGGCGGGTGGCGTCGCACTCTCTCTGGTTGTGTTCGATAACAGTCCTTTGTTGAATCCATAAGGCACTCGGTACTCGTCACTCTTCGCGCAGCAGTTTCGTCAACCTGGAAGTTAATTGGTGGTGAAATACGCCAACCGAAGCATGGTTATCCCCCGCCGTCATCGATTTCGGGCTTTGGTAATCTTTGAACATCGATCAGCAGGTAAGCACTTATGAAAAGCAGCACAGGCTTCCTAGTCAATGAGCATCCGGCTCACCGTTTCTCGAAACTCGCCGAAAATCCTGAAGCGCAGCTTGTCACGTTGGTCCCGGCGATCGCCTGGGACCGTGTTCGCATCCACATCCAGCGCTACGAAGCCGTATCCCTGGCGGGACGCTTCGGCGCCGACCCGGGCCAATACGAGTGGGAGTGGGTCGATGAACCAGAGGGCGCCCGCTGGTGGAGGCGGGCCGGCGATGGCACCGAGCACCTTTTCGGCGTCCTCGCCGCGATCCGTCGGCCGCAGGGCGTCGAGCTATATGGCATGGTCAGCGTCGACGAGACCAGCCCGTTCTGGGCCGACGTCGTCGCTGGCGTGATGATCGCCGAGCTCAACGACCGCGCGCGCCGGATGACCGAGGAGCGCTACGTCGACGCCAACCAGGCGCTGCGGCTCCTCCGACGCGAGCACTACCGGCGGCGCGACCTGCTGCTTGTCGACCAGCCCGACTCGATCCTGGTGCGACGCGGCACGATCCGCGAGGTCGAGCGCTTTCAAGGGGCCATCAAGAAACTGTTCGATAGGTCCATGGCCACGACCACGCTTGGCGCGGTTTGACGCGGGGCGCGTATTTCGATTGAAACGAACGAGGGCCGGGAGATCCCGGCCCTCGTTGCTGTTGAGGACGTCTTGCGTCGATCAGCGGCGCTGGCGCAGGAGGACGGCTCCGCCGACGAGCACTGCCAGAGCGGCCAGGCCGCCCGCGGCGATCGCGACAGTCTTGGGCTCCATCCCCGGCATGACGACCTTGCCATCGCCATAGCGCTCGAACAAACGGCCCCACTTCGTCTGCAGCGCCGACTCGACCCGCGGCCGGCCGACGAACGGATACCAGTAGACGTTGTGATAGAAGTTGCTGGCGAAGAACGACCAGGGCACGATGGGCGTGCGCAGCAACGGCTTCTCGAGCGGCTTGAGCGGGCCGTGATAGATCATCTTCTGACCCTTGCTCGCGAAGGTGTCGGTCTGCTCGAAGTGCCAGGCCGGCTCCTGTTCGATGTCGTAGCCGACGATCTCGATCTCGCGCGGGTCCCCGACCCCGAGGCCCATCTCATGCGCCTTGCGAATGAATCTGATCTTCATCGGGTCGAAGCCCTGCAGCTTCGCCGAAACCGCATCGATAGCCACCTGATCGGCGGAGGCAAGGATGATGTCCTTCTCGTGCCAGCGCATGGCGCGCGGGCCCGGGCCATCGCCGGCGAACGTGCCATCCATCACAGCGAACAGGCCGGGGTGGATGTCCTGCTGGATCATCAACAGATCGACAAGGGTGTCGTGGATGACCGAATGGGTCCAGTGCCGGTTGCGATGGAGCAGCCCCCCGAACGCGTTCTTCATCGCCCCGGTGATCGTGGTGAAGACGTGGGTCTTGACCGTCGGCAGATGGACGATGTTCTTGCCAACGAGCGCTCGCGGGATGAAGACGCCGTCGGGATAGACCTTGTCGAGCACCAGGAACGGACGCTTGGGCTTGTACTCGAACCACTCGAAGTTCTCTTCATAGAGGTACTCACACGGGATGCCCAACATATCCGTGACGAAGCGGTGCTTGTTGTTGAACTCGCCGTCTTTGGCGTTGACGACGACGGTGTCGTTGTGCACGCCGACGAGGTCGTCGTAGCCGGCCTGCTTGAGGCCGCGCGCGACGCCCTCGATCTGCCACGGCGCCGACGAACAGGCCGGGTACCACGTCTGCCAGGAGATGTTGATTTTCAACGCGGTCGTCGGGCCTTTGGGCAGCGCCTCACGCACGCCGGCGAGTTCCATCACGCGCGCGTAGTCGGCCAGCACCGTCTCAGGTGTGGTCTTGAGGACGGCAACTTTGCCTTTGCCGGGGAAGTTAGTCATAGAAACCCCTTTCGAATCGCCCAAACATTATAGCGAACCCGGGCGGAGTCGCGTGGGCTCGAGAAGTGGGTTCACAAGTCGTGCCAGACGGGGCCGGGCCTGACCAGGCGGCCGCCGGCGTCACGCGATTCAGGTCGACGGTGAGCCGGGCCTGCGGCATTGGTCGATCGGCACCCGGATCCAGACGGTCGTGCCGCCGCCCGACGTCCTATCGAACCGCAATTCGCCGGAATACGCCGCGATGCGCTCGTGCATACCCAGCACGCCAAGGCTTCGCTTCCCGTCCAGCTCGTCCTCCGCGAGGCCGCGCCCGTCGTCGGCGATCCGGAGGATGAGGTCCGACCCCTGTTGCTCGAGGGACACATCCACTTGCGTGGCCCGGGCATGGCGCGCCACGTTGGTCAGCGCTTCCTGGAAGACGCGGTAGATCGCCGTGGCGCAATCGCGGTGCCAGGCGAATTCGGAAACGCCCGAGCGCAGGTGGATGTTCAGCCCGGTCCGCGTTCGGAACTCATCCAGTTGCCATTCGATCGCAGCCGGGAGCCCAAACTCATCAAGCATGCCTGGCCTGAGATCTGTGGCAATCTCGCGGACGAGCTGGACGGTTCCGTCGAGGTTGCGGCTGAGATCGGCGAGGCGCTCGGTCAGGTTGGCGTCGGGGTCGCTCCAGTGTCGCTTGAGATAACCCACATCCATTTTGAGGCCGGTCAGAGTTCCGCCAAGCTGGTCGTGGATCTCGCGTGAGAGCCGCAAGCGCTCTTCTTCGCGCACCGTGTCGTGGTGCCGATTCAACACTCTCAGCTGGCTGCGCGATTGCTCGAGTTCAGCGGTCCGCTCGATGACACGCAGCTCGAGCGTGGCGTTGAGCGCCTGAGCCTCCTCGAACAGTCGAGCTCGCTCGAGGGCTTGAGCGAACTGCTGTCCGAGCGCCATCAACATGGCCTGGTCCCCCGCCGAGAACTGGCGTGGGCGGCCATAGGCCAGACTCAGCGCTCCGAGCGCGCGCCCGGCATGGACCAGCGGCAAGACCGCCCAGGCACGCGTATCGCCCTCGGCCGGGCTGAACGCCGGATAGCGTTCGACGACGCTGGCGCGGTCAGCCAGGAGGATGAGCCGGCCGGACGCCACGGCGTCACTTACGGGCAGGCCAGGTTCCGCCGCGAAGCGATGCCAACGCTCCACGCGCTCGAACCCAACGCCATGCGACGCCAACATCTCGAATTCTGCGCCGTCGTCGCTCAAGACGGCCAGGCTGGCGGCGTCGGCGCCGAGCGCGGGCAGGGCCTGGTCGACGATCAAGGCCGCGACAGCTTCCCGCGTCAACGTCGTGTTGAGAGCCGCCGTGACGGTCTGCAGTTGTCTGAGCCGCTCGGCGGCGGCCTCGGCGTCGCGGCGGGCATCGGACTCGGCCTCGAACAGCCGGGCCCGATCCAACGCCTGAGCGCACAATTCGGCGAGCGTGAGCAGAAAGGCCTGATCGTCGTCGTCGAAGTCCCTGGCTCTGTCGAAGCTGAACGCCAGACCGCCCAACGTCTTGTTGTGAACCATCAATGGGACGTAAGCGCTGGCCTGATGCCCGGTCGCGCGGCGCGGTGATGCGGCCGCCGGATAGCGCGCCACAAGGTCTTCGAACGACGACGTCGTCACCAGCTGACGCTCGCGCACGGCCTCCGCCACAGGGAACAGCGCGGATAGCGGAAAACGTCCGATGACGGCGTCGGAATTGAAGCCGATCTGTTGCGCGACGGCGAGGATGTCGTTCGCCTCCAACTTTAGATAGGCAGCGGCGCTCCCCTGAAGGACAGCCATGCCCTGCACCAGCACACCCTCGATGATCTGTTCGCCTGTCACGGCGCCCGAAAGGTGCGTTGCGACCCACTGCAGCGCCTCAGACCGTAGCGCCGCATGATGGAGCGCCAAATCTGAATTCTTTCGCTCGGTGATGTCGACGATCACGCCCGTCATTCGGGTGGGCCGACGCGACTCGCCGGAGCCGGAGAACAGGATCTGGCTGCGGTTGAACAGCCAGCGGATTTCGCCATCCTGCGGGCGGCGGATGCGAAACTCGAGCACACATTCGCCAGTCCCTTCGGGAGCGAGCGCTTCGCGAACCGTCTGCAGCACGCGTTCGCGATCGTCTCCGTAAACGAGTTGCTGCGCCAGGTCTACAGTCAACGGCTCGTTCGGGCCGATCCCGAGCAACTGACGCAACTCAGGCGTGCCGTAGATCCGCTTTCGCGCGATATCGCAGTCATGGAAGCCATAGCCGGTCACCTGTGTGGCCAGTCGCAGCCGTTCCTCGGATTCGTGCAGCCGGGCGGCGCTGCGATTGCGATCGGTGATATCCGTCAGGGTCAGCAGGCAGCCGATGATGCGCGCCTGCTCGTCGCGCAGCGGCCCAGCGTTGACCAAGACATCCAGGGTCGACCCCACTTCATCGATGAGGGTCATCGACAGCCCAGTGGTCTTCACTCCGACGAGGGCCCGTGCCACGATGTCGCTCGGGGCGAGCCTGCCATCGGCCTGGCGAGCGGGAGCGAACGCGAAGGCATGATCCCAGCGCAGGCCCACCACAGGGGCGACACCAAGCGCCAACGCCGCGGCATTCGCTCGCACGACACGCCCTTCGATGTCGCAGGCGACGATCCCCTCGAGCGCCTGATCGAGCACCGACTGAGTCAGCCGCTGTGTGGCGATCATCTCGGCGCTGCGCTTCTGCTCAGTGATGTCCGACACGATGACGCTGAACGCCTGTGTGTTTTCGACAACGAGGTGGCTCAGCGAGAGGTGGACGACCACACCCGCCTGCCCGCCTGAGCGAAGGACAGCTTCGCAGCTGTCGGGCCGAGACTGCGCGCGCGCCAGGAGTTGGCGAAACACCGGAGCGTCATCCTCCGCGATGAACGCCCCGAAGCTCTGACCCACGATCTCCTGCTGAGGGCAGTTGAGGATCTCGGCCAGCCTGCTGTTAGCGAGCATCACATCGCCGCGCCAGGTAAGGATCGCCACGCCTTCCTGGAGTTGCTCGACCAGAAGCCGGTACGGCTGATCGGCGCTCTCGAGGACGAAGACGCGCGTCCCGATCAAGCCGGAGACGACCACGGCATCGACCTGCCCCGAACCAATGGCGGCCAGAGTCGATTCGGCTTCGTCCAGCCTTTGGAGCAGGCTTTCGGTATCCGTTGGCTCAGACCGACTGCGGGGGTTTTGTTGAGTCGCTGACATCAGCTGTCTGGACGGATCCTAGGGGTGGCCGGTTTCGGTCGATGACCCCGACGTAGGCTCCGGCGGTGGAGGCGTCGCCTTGAGATTGAGTCCGACCAGTACCTGTTCCGTGTTCGAAAGGTCGCCGATGATCCGACGCAGCGGCATGGGCAGTCGCTTGATCAACGTCGGCACAGCAAAGACCTGGTGCGAACGCGCCTCGGTCGGCTGCTGGTACAGGTCGATCACATCGAGAGTGTAGCGTCCGGCCAGGTACGTTTCGCAGATCTCCTTGAGGTTGGTGATCGCCCGCAACGAATTGCTGGTGACGCCTGTGACGAAGAGTTGAAGGACGTAATGAGTGGTGTCTGACGCGTTCTTGGCGGCTTCTAAGTCCGCCTGTAAGTCGTTCCAAGATTGATCTGTCATGCCACCTCCAGTGGCGATCCGCGCGACGCCAAAGCGCCGGCCCTCGGCAGGCCACCCGACATTCAGGTGCGCGGTCGAAGATCGAGCCCGACCAAAACGCGTTCGGTGTCAGAAAGGTCACCGATGATCTTGCGTAGCGGCGGCGGCAGGCGCCTGACAAGCGTTGGGATCGCCAGGATCTGGTCGCCCTTCGCCAGCTGCGGTTGCTCGAGCAGGTCGACGACCTCGATCCTGTAGCGGCCGGCGAGATGCTCTTCGCACAGTCGTTTCAGGTTCTCGAAAGCGGTGAGCGAATTAGGCGTGACGCCGGCGACGTACAGCCGCAGTTCCCAAAGTTCCGGCGGCCCTGGCTCCTTGTTGCGTGTTACATCGAACTCAGGTTCTATCATCTGGCAGGACTCCTTCGCCGGCCCCTGGTGGGTCACGCCGACACAGCCTCAACCTCTTTCAACTCGATGCCGCCATCGGTCAGCATCAGCACAGCCGATTGATCCGAATGCGCCATGCCTCGCGACTTGCGAATCGTCAAGACTCTTTCATGTCGTCCCTGTCGATCACGGACGTTCAACATCAACCACGTATCGATCAAAGACGAGATCCCGATCACGTTGTTCGTGTCGGCGTTTGGCGCCTCGGAGGTCAGGCTCGTGAACAGTGCAGTGATCGCGTTGGCCTTGAGGTAATCGACAAGGCGCATCAGCATGGACTTCGACTCGAACGAAGCGCTGCTGAGGTTCAGGTTACTGATTGGATCGAGGATGACCACCGACGGGTTGAAGCGCGTGATCGCCTGGTGGATCACTGCGAGATGCGCTTCGAGGCCGTAGTACGTCGGCCGGTTGGCCTGCAGGTGAAGCAGTCCGCTCTGGAGAGCAGGCTCGAGGTCGGTTCCGATGGAGGCCATATTTCGCATGATCTGAGCCGGTGATTCCTCGAAAGCCAGGTAGAGACAGTGCTCGCTTCGTCGGCTGGCCGCCAGAGCGAATCTGGCCGCTAGACTTGTCTTCCCGGTTCCGGCAGTGCCCGAGATCAGGATCGTGCTGCCGCGGTAATAGCCCTTCCCTCCCAACCGCTGGTCGAGGTCAGGGATGCCCGTCGAAATGCGTTCAGTCGTCACCGCATGGTTGAGGCCAAGCGACGTGATCGGCAGCACTGAGATCCCGGTTCCATCGATGAAGAACGGATACTCATTCGTGCCATGAGCAGTGCCGCGGTATTTGACCACCCGCAGCCGACGCGTGGAGACCTGTTCCGCGACTCCGTGGTCGAGCAGGATCACGCAATCGGAGACGTATTCCTCGAGCCCATGGCGGGTCAGGTTCGCCGCGCCGCGCTCAGCGGTCACGACAGCAGTCAGCCCCTTGTCTTTGAGCCAACGAAATAGGCGCCTCAACTCGGCGCGCAGAATGCCCGTGTTGGTCAGACCGGCGTAGAGCGCCTCGATCGTGTCGAGCACGATCCGTTTGGCGCCTGTCGCCTCGACAGCCGCATCGAGGCGAATGAAGAGCCCGTCGAGGTTGTACTCGCCTGTCTCCTCGATCTCGCTCCGTTCAACGCGCACGTAGTCGATGTACAGGAGCTTGCGCTCCGCCAGCTCGGTCAGGTCGAAGCCCAGCGATGCAGCGTTCTGCGCCAACTCATCTTCGGTTTCCTCGAAGGTCATGAAGACCCCCGGCTCGTTCTGGTGAACGGCCCCACTGACCAGGAATTGGGTGGCAAACAGCGTCTTGCCGCAGCCCGGCCCCCCGCAGACCAGCGTGGTGCGCCCGCGTGGCAATCCGCCGCCAGTCACATCGTCCAATCCGGGGATGCCGGAGGGGCTTTTCGGCAGGCCTGCTGCTGGGCTGGTGGGAAAACTGAGGCTCGACATAGACGATTATTCTCGATTGATTGAGTTGTAACCAGGCGCTCGGTCGCGACAGCAAGGAACTACAACGGGCGGCGGCGGCGTCAGGGACCCGCGGACATTCCGCCGAAAATCTACCAAGATTCGCCGACCTTTTCCGATTTGACTTTTCGATCAGGTCAAACGCAGCCGTTTTCGAAGAATCCTGGTTGGGCCCACGCGTGTCGCGGTAGGAAACGCACGGGCGCGAAGGGTTCCCCTCCCACTTCGAAAACCGTGGCAAGGATCACGGCTGGACCGGGCGGCGGCTACAATGACAGACCTAACGAACAGACGGGAGCAGACATGCAAGAGCGACTGACGGCATTTGTCACAGGGGCGGATCGCGGGCTTGGCTTCGCGCTGTGTCAGGGATTGCTCGACCGCGGTTGGCGTGTGTTCGCCGGTCAGAACATGCCAGACTGGCCGGAGCTGCGTGACCTCGGCCGCCTTCACCCAGAGGCCTTGAGCATCGTCCCGCTGGATGTTCGGTCGGCCGACTCTGCCGGTGCGGCGGCCAGGGCCGTGGCCGCCGCGAGCGCCGAAGTGGATCTGCTGATCAACAACGCCGGCGTCAACTCGCCGACCTCGCCCCGCACGATCCGCGAAACGCAGGATTACGCCGAGATGCAGCGGTTGTACGACATCAACGCGTTGGGCCCCGTGCGCGTCGTCGAGGCCTTCCTGCCTTTGATGGGGTCGAGCGCGCTCAAGCGCCTGTGCTTTGTCTCGTCGGAGGCCGGAAGCATCGGGCGCGCCGAACGCGTTTCCTGGTTCGGCTACACGATGTCGAAGGCGGCGCTGAACATGGCGACGCGCATCTTGTTCAATGACCTGCGACGGGACGGCTTCACCTTCCGCGTGTATCACCCGGGATGGGTGCGCTCGTACATCTCGGGTGTGAAGAACAACGAAGCCGACCTTGAGCCGGAGGAAGCCGCCGTGCCGGCGCTGACCTACTTCGTCGACGCCAAGGTCGATGAAGATGTGCTGATGCTGCGCGATTATCAGGGACAGGAGTGGCCATGGTGACGAACGACCTCTTGCGCGTCCTCGTGTTGTGCGACGATCAGTGGCACCCCGCCGCCACAGTCCGCGCAGGCCTCGCGCCGCTCTCAGCCGCCTTTGCTTTCGACTTCATTGAGGATGCGCGCGACTGGTCGGCCGAAGGAATGAAGGGCTATTCGGTCGTGCTGTTGAGCAAATCAAACCAGATCTCATCTCGCGATCACACGCCGTGGGTGGATCAGAACGTTGCCACGGCATTCGTCGAGTATGTGCGAGGCGGAGGCGGCCTTGTCGCGATTCACTCCGGGACCGCGGGCTACCAGGAACAACCCATCCTGCGCGGGCTCCTCGGCGGCGTCTTCGACAATCACCCCGAGCAGTGCAAGGTCGCCGTGGTTCCCGGCGACGATCATCCACTGTGCGTCGGCGTCGCAGGCTTCGAAGAGAAAGACGAGCATTACATGATGTTGCTCGATGATCCCGCGGCGGATGTGTTTATGACCACGCGATCTGAGCATGGCCAGCAGCCGGGCGGCTGGACGCGGTCGGTCGGCGCCGGGCGCGTGTGCGTCCTGACGCCCGGCCACAATCTGCCCGTCTGGCTGCAGTCGGGCTATCAAACGCTGATCCGCAACGCCTTGACCTGGGCGGGTGAGAAGGCGCGTCAACCTGATTAGGCCACGCTCGACGGCGCTGTGGTCTTCGAATCGGGCTCCGCCATCCACGGCGGACGCACAAACGGTCAGCCTCCGGTCACAATGGATCGGCGGCTGGCCGTTTGCATGTCAGCGCTCGAGTCGCTTCGTGGATCGAAAACTTGCGTCAGTACTCACCCTGAGCGTGCTCGGCCATGTGTCCGACGATCTCCATATTCAACTGCCCCACGATCTTCTCGGATTGCATGGAATCGTCAGATAGGTTCGTGAGCAGGTCGACCATCTTCTGGCGTTCGACCTCGAAGGCCTGTCGAACCGCTGCCCCGTCCTCACCGCTGAAGTCCTGGATCGCCTGGGCGTTGAACGCATCGACGTCCACTTCAGCGGCCTGGTACGCGCTATCCTCCACCAGGCTCTCGACGATGCCCCGGCCGCGCCGCCACCAGGCGATCACGTGCGCGAGGACATCCTCAAATCTACGGTAACCCTGGCGGCGCAGAAACTCGGCCTGCACCTCCGGCGACCACCCGTCGAAGGTGGTCACGTATCCCGCCCATCCTCGTTCGAGGGTTTCCAGGATTCGATCCCGAGATATGTTCATATTCAACCCCTCCCGTGGTTCCTTATCAACTCAAGGATAGCAGGTCGCCGCGGCCTGCCAGTGTCGAAGGAATTGCGGGGATGGCCCGGCCCTCCTCGACGGGCAGTGAGGCTTCAGGCGTGTCCGACATCATCCACACGGTGCTCAAACTCAACGGCGCCAGCGGCGTGCCGGGTTCTCCGGCTGACATGGTTTGGATATTCGCGGCATCACTCGTCTTCGAGGACGGCGTTCAACTGCCGCCGGGCATGGGTGACACCGATGGGATTGGTGTTCACGTAGTAGGGGATGAAGATCACGGCCTGCGAGAGCGCATGGCCGCGGGCGCGCGCCCAGGTCGCGTCATCGACGCCGAGCGCCGCCCGAAACATCGCCCGGCTCTCGCCGCGGAACAGGGCCCAGGCGCACATGAGGTCGCAGGCGGGGTCGCCGACGCCGAGGCCGCTCCAATCGATGACGGCGCTCAATCGTCCCTGGTCGACCAACAGGTTGCCGGGCAGCAGGTCGCCATGGAACCAGACCGGCGCTCTCCCCCACTCGGGCGCTCGCAACGCGGCATCCCAGACGCGCAATGCCGCCTGCACATCCAACGAGTCGGCCAGCTGAGCGATCGCCTCGCGCGTGCCGGCGTCGCGTTGCGCAAGAGGCGAACCGCGCATCCGTTGGACGCGGGCGTCAGGGCCGCCCGTCGGATCGATCCGCTGCAAGGCCTTGATGAACGCCGCGAGGTCGCGCGCCGCCTGGTTCGGATCGGCAAGTCGTTCGTAGGCGGCGCTCTCGCCGGGCAGCCAGCGATAGATCGTCCAGGCATACGGGTAGCCTTCGCCGGGACGGCCCTGGGCGATCTGAACCGGGAGGGTCAATGGAAGATGCGGCGCGAGTTTCGGAAGCCATTGGCGTTCCTTCTCGCCTTGCCCGAGGGCCCAATCGATTCGAGGCAGTCGCGCCACCCATTCGTTGCCGAGTCGATACAGGGCATTGTCGGTCCCCGACGACGGCACCCGCTCGATCGGCAGTGTCGCGAGCTCCGGGAACTGCGCGGCCAGCAGTCGCGCGACCATGCCGGGGTCGGTGTCGATTTCGTTGTCATGCATGCGCGTCGTCATCGTCGGATCTCCGTGGCGCTCACAGGTACGTCTCCAGTTCGGCGGCCACGTCTTCAGGCGCCAACCGCGTGTTGTCGATGACGCGAGCGGCATGGCGGAATTGCCGTTGCCGTTCATGGACGCGCACGAACTCGTCCTGCGTGAGCACTGGCCCCCGGGCGTCGAAGCGCCGCTGGTTCTCTTCGAGAGACGGCAGGATCTGCACGACAGTGAAGGGCACTGCCTCCAGGGCCTTCGCGTACGCCGGGTAGACGTCATTGGTGATCACGTCGAGCAGCACGACCTTCCAACCGGCCTGCTGAAAGCCCAGCGCCACGCGCGAGGCGAGTTGGGCGCCCAGAATCGCCTGAGCATGGCCCTCCTCGCCCATCCACGGCGGGCAATGCGGATTGACGAACATGGCCCGGATCAGATCGAAGTCGACAACGGCGCAACGCTCCTGGCGCAGCGCGAGCAAGCGCGCGATTGTGTTCTTGCCGGCGGCCGTCGGGCCAGTCAACAGCAACATACACTCTCCTCGATGCGTTCGTTCGTGGGCGCGTGCCTCGTTCGTCAGCGCTCACACGAGATGAGATTGTATCGGTTGAGCGCGAACCCGGGAGCGCGCCGTTGGAGATATGCTTTGAGCATGGCCGGACCTGTCACCCTCTTCTCGTTCGGGTACTGGGGCTGGGGCAACGCGACCCGTCAGCTTGTGCGCGGGATCGACGCTGTCGAGGCCGCGCGAGGTTTCGAACCGCCCTTGTTCGTCGACATCCGCATCCGGCGCGAAGGCCGCGCCAAGGGATTCGTCGGAGAGGCTTTCGCGCGCACGGTCGGCGAAGACCGTTACGAATGGATGCAGGGCCTCGGCAATCAATCCGTCGTGGACCGTACGAGCGGGATTCGCATCGCCGATCCCGATCAGGCTGAGGATCTGCTCGACAGCGCCAGCGCGGCCTCGAAGCACGGTCAGCGCGTCATCTTCTTCTGCTCGTGCCCATATCCGATCAACGACTTTGGGCCCTGTCACCGCACTGTCGTCGCGGACCTTGTGCTCGAGGCCGCGAGACGCAAAAGCAAGGCCGTGGAGATCGTCGAGTGGCCGGGCGGAGAACCCCACTCGCATGACTTGCGTGTGACCCCCGAGGTGGGTCGACGGCTGGCTTCCGGGCTGCTCGGTGCACCGGGCCTCAAGAACATCCCGTTAGGGGAACCGCTCCCAGCGCCGGAGTGGCTAGGCCTGGCGTGGGGCTCGCCGGTGAGCGTCGACACGGGCTCCGACCCGCTTGTCGTGCTGTCTGGCCCGGCGCACTATTCGAGCCAGCGCTGGCGCTTGCCTGTCATCAGTGTCTTCGAAGGCACAGACGCCGAACGCTCGGCCATCCAACGCGCCTCGGTGCGCTACCGACGGGAACGGGGCTGCGACGCCGTGAAGACGCCGACGATCGGGCTCAACGGGCATGCGAGACGGCCATGAAGAAGAAGATCGCGATGTCGCTGAGGAAGCGCATCCATCACGACCAGAACAGGCCGCGCGTCTCGACCATGCCTTTGCCCAGGATCCAGCCCATGAAGATTGAGGCAGCGCCGCCGGGCGTGCCGAAGAAGTGCGCGACGCCGAAAAAAAACTGACGACATCCACAGCGCGTGCAGGCTACCTCCGATCGGTTCGACGGAAGTCATCAACGGCGAGCGGTACGTCACTTCTTCGTTGAAGGCGTTCAGCGCTGCACAAAACGGCACAGACGGCAGCGCGGAATGGCGTGCCCGGATGTCGTTGAGGCAACCTCCGTCGATGTCATAGCAAACGGATCGAGATAACGTGGACGAGCCCGCCGAAGAAATGCGAGCGACAGGTCGACTGTACGTGCCCGGTCTCGGGTCAGGCAGGATCGTCGATCACTAATCGTCACGCGGGTGTTCCTGCCTGCTTACACGTATTCCCTGAACCACGCCGCAGTCCTCGTTTCGCCCCGCTTCGCAGCGATTTGCTTTCGGGTGTCTGACCGGACAACCGCTATGGCATACATGCCGGCCCAGAGTCATCGATGCCATACAGAGCGCGCGCACCGACATCCAGGTCGCTGATCAATCGGCGACAGAGATCATCGATGGCGTCCTGTAGATGGACATACGTCAATCGTACGAGACCTTCATTGCTGATGGTCATGAGCCTGGAGTCGTCAGGGGTGAACGCGACCCGAGGTAGGCCATCGGCGTAGCCCGTGAAGCGCCGCAACTCAACGCCGGTGGCCACATCCCAGATCCGAACGGTGCGGTCGAAAGAACCACTGGCAAGATACCGGCCGTCCGACGAGAAGTCCATGGCGCGTTCAATCATTGTAGTGTGTCCTAGGAGGCGGCGCACTACGGTACCGGACGCCACGTCCCACAGATAAATGACGCCGGCATCGCCGGCCGTGGCCAGGAGGCTGCCATCCGGCGAGAAGATCAGCGCCCGGTGCACGCCGCCGATGTCTGGGTGCAGGATGCGGACGACCGAGTCCGTCGCCAGATCCCATAACAAAATGTCCTCGCGCGTGCCAAGCGAGGTGGCTAACAGCGAGCCATCGGGTGAGAGTGCTCCATACATGAGGTCTTCGGAGTACTTGATATCGCGCAGAGTCTGTCCCGTCGCGACGTTGTAGACCCGTACGCTCGCACCGATCGAGAACAGCGTGCGACTGTCAGGTGAGAACGCCAGACTGTTCCCGCCAAAGGTCGCGTCGGCCCACACAGCGCGGCCGGCGCGCACATCCCAGAGCCGCGTGCTGGTTTCGCTCGCACTGGTTGTCGCGAGCACGTCATCCATTGGCGAGAAGGCCATATCCCAGATGGGGCCCTCATGGCCGGTCAATCGTTCGAGCTCCTGGCTGGTTTTCGTATCTATCAGTTGGATCGAGTTATCCACCGATGTCAGCGCCAGACGAGACCCATCATTGGAGAGGGCACCGTTGGCCGGAGCTTCGACCGACTCGAAACGGACGAGGCCGTCGTCGCCCTGGAGCGACCAGAGGCGCGCGGCTCGGTCCCAGGACGTGGTGAGCACGAACCGCCCATCCTCAGAGAACTCCACGCCCCATGGGATCTGGGGATGCGTGAAGCGACGCAACTCCTTGCCCGTCTCGACCTCCCACATCTTGACGGCCGTGTCGAGGCCGCCTGTCAACACATAGCGGCTATCAGAAGAGAAGTCGATTTCGTATGACGTAGTATTCACGTGCATCAGCCGATGGAGCAACTGGCCGGTCTCTAGGTCCCATAACCTCGCCCCGCCGGAGTCGATGCTGGTGCTGACCAGATACCGGCCATTGGGAGAGACCTCGACGCCCCAGGCCCAGTCGGTGTGATCGCGATACTCGCGGATCAGGTCGCCGCTCGCAAGATCCCAGAGCCGCACCACCCCGTCCTTCCCTCCGGTGACGACCCGGTCGCCGTCAGGTGTGAACGCGACGGCCATCGCGTCGGTCAACTCTGTGTCTGTCGGCACGAAGGTTCGGATCTTGGATCCTGTTACGAGATTCCACAGAGTGGCGACCGATCCGATGCCGGCCGTCAGGATCTGCGTTCCATCGGGTGAGAACCTGACCTTTGGGTTTCCCAGGACGCCGATGGCGATCTGGCCGACATCGGCCCCGGTGTAGACGTTCCAAAAGTGGACGGCCCCGTCCAGGCAGGCGGCGGCCAGCGTCGCGCCATCTGGTGAGACATTGGCCTCCATGCAGCCGTTCAGGATGTCGAACGAGCGCACGACGTTGCCGGTGCTCACATCCCACAGCCTCACCGAGCCCACCTGGTCTGTGCCGACGGTGTAGATCAGGCTGTCGTCCGCCAGAAACCCGCCGTCCCAAACCAGATCGCCATGGCCGGCGAAGATCCGCAACGGGTAGTCGAGATAGAGCGCCCAGGACAGCGCTTCGTCGCCCTGAGGCGTATACGTGAGGCCGATCGAGCGCAAAGCCAGCAGGGCAGCCGTCGGCGCATCTCGGCCATCGAGGATGAGCGCCTTCGACTCAGCCGCCAGACGCTGCGCATTGGAGAGGCGCAGATTGGAGACGGCCCGATCCTCGGCGGCAAGTGCGGTTTCGCGCTGAGTGTTGGCCCACCAGGCCAGGCCGGCAGCGATCACGGCCGCGGCGAGCAACACGACCACCATGGCCTGAAGCACCTGACGCGAGCGACGCTCGAGGGCCAGTTCGCGGGCCTGACGGCGTGACTCTGCCTCGACGCGCCGATCGCGCTCGAGGACGCTGGCCGTCAGGTAGGCTCTCTCCTCGGGCGTGAGAGCGACGCTGGTAGCGCCGTGCCAGGCCTCGAATTGCGCCAGCCGTGAGCCAGACAGCAGGAATCCGGGATCGCGAGTGGCGGCCTGCCACTCAGCCGCAGCCTGGGCCAGCTGTCGCTGCAGCCGCACTTCGCCGCGGCTCTCGCGCAGCCAACCGCACAGCAGCGGCCATTCGCGCAGGAGTGCCTCGTGCGACACCTCGACCGTCGGCCCGCGCGTGGCCGCGTCGTGATCGAAAACCAGCAGCCGCGAGCGCCCAAAGGCATCCAGCACGTGAGTGATCAGTCGGCCACCGTCAGGCGGTTGACGAGAGGAGTCGGATGATCGACCAATGAAAGACATGGCTCATCCTTCACACAACAGCGGACTAAGGCCCGCTCAGGCCAAACTGCTCGATCTCTTTTGCGGTGAGGTCACGAATGACGCAGCACTCGCGGGCGTAGTCGATCAACTCCTGCGTGGTCTGCCAGATCCGCCACAGGTGAATGGACCCATCGTTTCCGGCGGTGGCCAGGTACTCGCCCTGTGGCGAGATGGAGGCAGTCAAGAACCAGGTTGTCGGCGTCGGCAAACGAAGCAACTCCTCGCCAGTTTCGACGTTCCACATTCGAGTGGTTCCATCCTGGCTGGTCGTAATGATCCGTTGGCCATTCGGCATCCATTTGCAGATCCACACGGCGCCAACGTGGCCCCTGAGGATGCGTACCAGCTGGCCGGTTGCAGCATCCCAGATTCGAATGACATTGTCAGCACCGCCCACTTCAACATCGCCGGATGGCGTGCACAAACGATCGCCCGTGGGCGCCCACCGCGGGAATCGGGGTGCGCTGTCGTGTTGAAGCTGATAACGCTCCTCGCCAGTTGTGGCGTTCCAGACCCGAATGAGATGAGACTCAAGGTCTGTCGACGCGATCCAAGCACCCGTCGGAGACCAATCGACCCCGAAGACCACATGGGTCGGCCCTTGCCCGACAAAGTCCACAAGCCTCTCCCCACTCAGCGCATCGTAGACACGGGCAATGCCCTGACTGGACGCCACCACGAGCCGACGGCTGTCGGGAGCCCAGGCGATATCGTAGAGAAAGCCCTCGTCCGCTGTCTGAATGACAGGTATGACTGTGACGACCTCGCCAGAGGCATAGTCCCACACAAATACGGCATCGAACTTGGGGTTGGGGTTTCCAGGGAACTGAGAGTCGTGATGGGTCGCGAAATGGAGGCCATCTGGCGAGACCTCGACCTCATAGTAGGCGTCCAGGGCCGGTTCCAGGGCCCGTAGCTCGCGTCCAGTTGAGACATCCCACTCGCGGATCCGACCATCGATCACGCCGTATTCAAGCCATGTGCCGCCTGCCGAGAGAATCGTGCGACCATCAGGCATCCAACCCAGTTCGGTGACCAACCCGCTGGGATCATCCATCGCAAGGAGTTCAACGCCTTTCGTCGCTCGCCATACGTACGCAGTGCTGTCTTTGCTGCCCGAGGCGAGATGCCGCCCATCCGGCGACCAGTCGACGCTCACCGCCCGAGTGTCATGACCGCGCAGGGTGAAGGCCACTTCGCCCTCTTCCACCGCCCAAACAAGTATGGCCCCGCTTTCGTCGGCTGTTGCCAGGTAAGCGCCATCAGGGGACCAGGCCAGATCCCAGACCGGCCCCTGCGTTGCGTTCAAACTCATAAGTTCCTTTCCGGTGCCGGCAGCGAATATCCCGACCGAGCGTTGCCGGGTCGATAACGCCACCTCAGTGCCATCCGGCGACCAGATGGCTGCGGTCACGACCCTTCCGTTTGCGTCTATCGTTTGCAACAATCGGCCATCCCGTGCGTCCCAGATCCGCGCTGTCTGGTCCGCGCCAGCAGTCAGCAAGCGGGTTCCGTCGGGCGACCAAGCCACGCTGTATACAAGATCCGTATGCCCTGACAGCGTCAGGGCTTGGCGTTGATCATTCAACTGGACGACGATCACACCCGTATCAGCGATCAGGGCCAGACGATCGCCTCCAGGCGAGACCGCGATAGCATGACTCGTATTCTCCGCCACCATGAGTTTCTCGGCGTTCCCGTTCTGAAATCCTTCCGCGTTACTCAACGGGTATTCAGGGGCGCCATACACCAGAGTGGGTTGGTCATCCATGTCCCAACGGAACACGTCCACGCCTTGATTGCCGCGGTCGTAGAGGAAGCGGTCACCGGTGGAATAGTAGAGCGTGTTTCCATCCGGTGACCATGTCACTGAATAGGCCTGGTTGTTGGCGTCGGTACGGCGTAGCTCCTCACCGGTGGCCACATCCCAGATCCGTACAGTTTGGTCGGTACTCGCCGTCGCCACCCGCGTCCCATCGGGCGACCACGCCACGCCTCCCACCGTGCTGGTGTGCCCAGCCAGGAAGCGCTCGGCACGGCCGAGAGACACCGCCTGACCCAATGCATGTTCGGCTTGAGACGTATAGGGGTAGCGCGTCAGCGCTTCGAGCGCGAGCAGGACAGCTCGATCGGGATTGCCGTTCTCGACCTCGTTCTCGGCCTGCTGCGCCAGCAGGATCGCGGCCTGGGTCTGAGCGTTGGTCCGCTCGACGTTGGCCCACCAGGCCAATCCACCTGCGATCACGGCCGCGCCCAGGAAGACGAAGAGCAGCGCCTGCAAGATCCGACGCGCTCGCCGCTGCAGCGCGATCTCCCGCGCGACCCGCTGAGCTTCCGCCACCGCCCGGCGTTCGCGTTCAGCCAGGCTGGCATCGATCAAAGCCTGTTCGTCGGCCGTAAGCGCCACCGTCGAGTTGCCGCGCCACGACTCGAATTGAGTCAGACGTGCGCCGCTAAGCAGGAAGCTCGGGTCTCGGTTGGCATTGGACCACTCCGCCGTGAAGAGCGAGAGCTGTCGCTGCAGCCGCACTTCGCCACGGCTCTCGCGCAGCCAGCCGCGCAATAGCGGCCATTCGCGCAGAAGAGCCTCGTGCGACACCTCGACCGTCGGGCCGCGCGATGCGGCGTCGCGGTCGAACGCCAATAGGCGCGAGCGCCCGAAAGCGTCAATGGCGCGCTGGAGGGGCCTGAAATTCTCGTTCGAAGGTAAGGATCGCGACTTCATTGTCCAGCGCCTCCAGTTCGGACCTCAGAACCCGGCGCCGCGTGTCTTCAACACCTTCACCCAGTGTCACCAATCGTAAGAACATCTGCCGGGCGGCTGCCCGGCCGGCATCATCCAGGGACTCATAGACCTCATCCGCCCGTCGCGCCAGTGCGCCTGAGACGCCGCCGGCCTCATGATAGGCTTCGAGCGTCATCATGCGCCCTTCGCGTCGGTCGAAGGTTTCGGTAAGCGCGTATTGCAGCATCGGCAACGCGCCAGGCTCTTCGCTGACATCAGCTACGATTGCAGCGAGCAGATCATCTTCGACTTTGACACCCACTCGCGCGGCGGGCCCGACCACGGCGCGCCCCAGTTCCTCGGCCGAGAGCGGCAGCACCAACTCCATACGCTGACGCATCAGCTCTCCGAAGGCCGGATACTGCAACGGCCGATCGGTGAAGTCCGCGCGGAGCGTCAGGAGCACGCGCACCCGGCTCGTCGGGTCCGAGATCGCGGCGCACAGCAGGTCGAGCACCTGCACACGTTCAGCCTCGTTGGCGACGAGTGTGAACAACTCCTCGAACTGATCGATCACCAGCAGCACGTCGCCCTCTGCATCGCCCAGTACGGCATCGGCAGCCCAGAGCAGCCCTCGCGAGTTGGTCTGCAGCTGCTCGAGCAGGAACGCCGGCGGTCGGGCCGCGATGCTCAACAGCGCCGATTCCAGGCTCTTGAGCACGCGGTCGCCGGGCGTGAGCAGCACGATGAACCACCGATCCGCGCCCGGTATCGCGCCCCGACGCAGCGCAGGGATCAATCCAGCGCGAACGACCGACGACTTGCCGCAGCCGCTCGGGCCTACGACCGTCAACAGGCGCGAGAACGGGCCCGCCTCGTTCAGCCGCGCTACCAGGCGCCTGATCAGGGAATCGCGCCCGAAGAAATCAGCCGCATCGGCTTCTTCGAACGCGCGCAAGCCCTTATACGGGTTCGACGGCGCCCCGTCGGTATCGGCTTCCGCCATGACGGCGTCGCCGCGCACCGCGCTGCGCAGATCAGCCATCAAGGCTGCCACATCGGGATAGCGGTCTTCAGGGCTCTTCGCAGTGGCCTGCTGCACGACGGTGTCGATACCGGCCGGCAACCCTGGATGCTGAATCGAGAGCGCAGGCACCGGCTCGCGAAGGTGTTTGTCGACTAACTCGACCGGCGTGGAGCCGAAGTACGGATGACGGCCCGCGAGCATCTCGTAAATCACCAGGCCCAGGCTATACAGATCGGTCCGCATCGAGGCAGATGCCCCCTGGAGTTGCTCCGGCGCGCTGTAGGCTCGCGAGGGCGGCGAACTCGCACCGTCGCCGGCCAGCGAGTCGATCGTGCGCGCGATTCCGAAGTCCGCCAGGTAGGCGTTGCCTTCGTCGTCGAGCAGGATGTTGTCGGGCTTCAGATCGAGGTGGGCGATGCCATGCCGATGGGCCGCCGCCAGCGCCGAGGCGATCTGCTCGATGATGGGCAAGGCCTCGCTCAACTCGAGCGGCGCGCGAGCGAGCATACTTCTGAGATTGCGCGGCAGCCAGCGCATGACCAGATAAGCACCGCCGGGCTCACGCCAGAAATCGAAGAGGGGCACGATGTGCGGGTGTTCAAGCTGAGCCACCAGCCGCGCCTCGGCCTCGAACAGGCGAATGAAGTCTGGACGATCCGCGTGCTCTGGGGCAATGACCTTGATCGCAACGCGACGTCCCACGCCGGGTTGGAAGGCGCGGTACACCACGCCGAAGGCGCCGGCACCGATGCGCTCCTCGATCTGATAGCCGTGAAGCGGCCGAACCGGCAGGTCCGCCTCCGATCGGCTCTGCCCGCCCTGTAGCCAGCGTTCGTACGCGGCGCGGGTCTGCGGTGAGGGATCGACGCCCAACTCGGCACGCAGTGCCTCCACGCAACGCCGATACGTCATGGCCGTGCTCGACGAGTCTCCACGGCTGCTATGGGCCACGATCAAGGCACGATACGCGGCCTCGGGTGTGTGCCCCTGTGCGATCCAGCGTTCGCTCCAGGCGATGACGTCATCCCAGCGCTGCGCCGCCACCAGTTTGTCGAGCAGCACTGCCATCCAGGCCTCGTAGGACGCGCGCAGCCGTTCGCGCTCGAGCACGACCCATTCGTCGTAGAAACCCGGAAGGAGCTCACCCTCGTAGGCGGCCACGGCCTGCATGAGGGCATCGGCAGTGGCGCCGTCGTCGGGCCTGCCCGCAATGACGCGGGCATCGAGCCAGTAGTCAGCCGCGGCGTCGAACGTGATCGTGAGGTCGTCCGCCAGCAAACTGTCTTGCTCGCCGAGGGCCTTGCGCAATCGCCACAACGTGTGCCGCAAGTTACCTTTGGCGCTCGACTCGTCGGCATCAGGCCAGAGCAGGCCCGCCAGTTGTTCGCGGCGATGAGCCCGGCCAGCCGAGAGCGCGAGATACGCCAGCAGCGATTGCGCGGCGCGTAAGTGGAGATCGACGGGGCGACCGTCCACAGACACCGCGAACCTCCCGAGTAATTGGATCTTCAACATCAAAATCCTCCCACTCTGCGGGTGCGGGTCATGCTGAACGGACCGTTGATTCACACAGCATATGCCTGCCGTCAAGTGATCTCAAGAGCCGATAGCTACACGTTAGATACACGGTCAGCATCTCCTCAGCGTGTGACAGCCGTTGCCATCCTGATAGAGATACGCGCTCAGGTCACGGCCCACAACCGGTGAGGAGATCTCCCCCGCGTAACTTGTGGGCAATTCCACGAAGGGCGTCGTCGATACAGCCAGCGCCACGCAGTTTCGGAAGACAGTTCGCTGTGGCCGCACTCGCTCTGGATCTACAGGAAAGGAGGGCAGTCAATGAAAGACCCGCATGTGCAACTCATTCATTGGCCCACAACTCATTGAGTCATTTCGAAGGAGGACCCCATGAAACGCACGACCTTGACTGTTCTGGCGTTGCTGACCCTGACAGCGTTGCCGGCCGCCCTGGTCTATGCCCAGGGCGCCATCCCGCCGGTCTACGACTCCACCGGCGCCATGCTGACGGCCATCGCCCCGCAGCCAACAGCCAACCCGCGAGCCTACCCCTGGGTCTATGACGCCACTGGCGCGATGCAGGCCTCAGTGGCCCCTCAACCCGAGAGGCTCGGCGCCGCGCCCGTCTTGCCCGCTGACCTCGTCGAAGCCAGCCGAATCGCCCGCCTCGAGGCCCAGGCCGACGAAGCCGCCCAGGCCGAGATCAACCGCATCTACGGACACGTCGAGCTGCCTGCGGACTCGTCCGCAGCCTCGTCGGACGCCCTCACCTCGGCGAACTTGTCGGAAAGGCTGGAGGCTCGAAGAGACGCCACTACCGTCGGCGCGATTCCGCCCGTGTACGACGCCACCGGCGCTATGCTGGCCGCCGTCGAGAGTCAGGCCGTCGTCAATGACAACGGTCGGATCGATCTCATCGAGCAGGCCGATATCGAACGCGCCATGTCCATGCCGCAGGCCGCCGCCACAAGCGTGACCGGTCCGGATGCGGCCCTGAACCTCGAGTCCGGTGTTCCGCTGATCTACGACGCCACTGGCGCCATGGAGGCGGCTGTGGTTCAGTCATCCGAGGCGAACGCGCAGGCCGTGGCCACGCCGGCAACGGCGACGGCGCGCACCGATCCTTCGATGTACCTGGTCATCGGGCTGGGCCTACTGGCCGCCGCCACCCTCATCGGAGCCTGGTCGCTGAGTCACCGGACTCCGCAGCGCCATGGCCCCCGCCACGTGTGATGGCCCTTCGCGATGAGCCGCTTTAGAATATGAGGCCCCGAACACACGTGTGTTCGGGGCCTCATCATGTCAGCCGTCAGCGCGGTTTCAACTTCGTAGGGCGCTGAGCCGACAGTTGTCGGGGAGCGCATGGACAGACAGGTTTCGATCACGCTGGCGCGCATCGGGAAGCCGGCGCGTACGTTTCTCGAGGGCTTCGTCCTTGACGACGGCTTGCGCCTCATCACGGAAACCATCCCGCCAGATGCCGTCTGCGACAGGACCACGACGGAGCTTCGAGCACGGGGCTGGCTCGGCGATGAACACACTGTAAGGGTCGTCCGCAAGTTCGCCTTCTTCACGCGCCCCTATAACATCGTGGTGTTCATGGATGAAGGCAGATGCCCGCTCGGCTATTACTGCGACGTTGTCACGCCCCTGGTGCGCCGTGACAACGACTATCACATGGTGGATCTGATCGCCGATGCCTGGATCAGGCCGGATGGCCGTTACGAAGCGCTCGACCTTGACGAACTGGAAGACGCCGTCTTTCAGGGCCTGATCCATCCGGATCAGGCCGCCGAGATCCGTCGACACCTTCGCCAACTGCTCGACGACGTCGAAGCCGGTCGGTTCCCGATCGACTACGTCGAATGAGGCGGCCACGCATCACGGACAGGCGTTGCCATAGCACTCCGAGTCGACTACCGCCCCGCCCGGCTGTCGCAGTTCCGCCTTGTCGCCGTTGTTGTTCCAGATGTTGGCCGACGTCCACACCAGCAACGTCGGCAGGCTCGACCCGGCGCTCGAGGCCGACTCGATGCGGACGCTCGCGCCGGACGCCAGCGTGAAGCCCGGAAACGTGTAGTTCTGTGAGCCCACGACGCTGAAGAGCGACCAGCCCGACATGTCCTCCGGCGCGCCGCCGTCGTTGCGCACGACGACGAACTCGGGCGTCGACAGCCCGCTAAGTTGGGCGATCACAAGGTTTGATCCGACCGGCGCGCTCGTGGCCGTCGGGGTCGGGGCTGGCGGGCTGGTCGGCGTCGGCGCAGGCACTGGCGGCGCGACAGGCTCGCCCCGGCTGATGAGCGTCAGGAAGAGCCTTCCCGGCCATACTTCGAGCTCAGCCTGCAGCGCAACATCGACGTAGAGCGGATCATGATCCGACGCTCGGTACATGTCGGCCGCGTAAAGGCTGGTCTGCTGGCCCACGCTCTTGAACTCGAGGTTGTAGTCGAGGGCCGTCGGCTCATCGGCGTTGATGTGCCACTCGCCCGCCCCGACGACCTGCTGCGCCAGACCAGCGCTCGCGAGCGCATGATCGAGGTAGCCCCACGCGCCGTCGAAGACGTAGCTATAGGCATCGGCGCTGACCCAGGCGTCGATCAGGTCTTGATAGCCCGCAGCCTCGAGAGTCGTGATCGGGTTCTCGTACCGATAGCTGTTCATGTCGCCGATGATAAGCACATCGGCGTCCGCGATGCCGGTCGGCGTTGTGGCCAGCCAGGTGGCCAGTTGTTGGGCTGCGGCCGTGCGCGTCAGGTTGCAGTTGCCCTGGCCGTCGTTGATATCGGGATCCGGTCCAACCGGCGAGATATTGTTGTCGCAGTCGCTGCCCTTGCTCTTCAGATGGTTCACGGCCACCGTCAGCCGCGCGCCGTTCTCGTTCACCTGGAAGGTGGCGGCGAGCGCCGGCCGGTTGCGCTGGATCGAGCCCGAGCCGGTCTCGAAGAGGCCAAACGCGCCGTTGTTGAGCGCCGCCGGCTGACCGACAACCGTCACGCGCGCGGGCTTATACAGAAAGCCGACCTTGATCGCGTCAGTGCCGAGCGCGTTGGTCTGACCCGTCGCAGCATCGACGTCGATGAACGCATACGCGTCGGCACCGGCGAGAGCGTTAAGTCGATCGACGAGATTCTGGATCGCGCTGGTCGGGCCATAGCCGTTGTTCTGCATCTCCGATATGCCGATCACATCCGCGTCAAGGCCGAGCAGGCCCGCGACGATCTTCTCCGCCTGACGATCGAATTCGGCCTGGTTGCTCGCGCCGCGACAGGCGGTGCCAACACCACCCACGCCGTTCGTACACCCCGAGAACTGGTTGAAATAGTTGAGGACGTTCGCGCCGACGACGCGCAGATTCGCGCCAGCGGTCGCCACCGACGCGGCCGGGCGAGGATTGTCCGCGTAGAAGAACGGCACCGCGCCGTTCAAAGCGCCGACGGGCCGCAGCCGCCAGGTCTGCGGCGTGCTCTGGATCCCGGCCCAGCCGTACGTCAACACGCCGACCACGCCCTCGACTCGATCGCCGCCGCGCAACGTGTTCGACGCGCTCAGAGAGGCTCCGCCTCGCGCGAACAGGATTGGATCGGGGTTCTGGCGATTCTCGGGATCATCCAGAACGATCTGGTTGCGGTCGTTGGCCACGGCCACGGCGACCGCGGCGCTGCCGGGCGCAGCCACGTCGGTCGGCGAGCGCAGCCGGGACGGCGCGAGGGTCACCTGGCCGAAGCGGCCAAGTTGAAACGACTCGGTGACGTAGAGCGATTGCTGAAACCGGACCAGCATGCCTTCGTACCGCTCGGGATACGAGGCCGAGGCGAAGGGCAGGCTCAGGTCGGTCGGCGCGATCGTTGCCGTGTCGCAATCGAGCAAAGCCGAAACGGCATTGAGTTCGGTCAGCCCTTGAAACTCTGTGGCCGTGCCGGTCACGCGCACGCGTTGTCCGACGGTCACCGACATCGCGTTGCCGTTGTAGATGAAGAGGCCCTCCGACGTGAGCGGGTCCCCATCCGGTGTTTCTGATTGGATGTAGAAGCCGCTGAGCGCCGGCGAAGGCCCCTCGAAGTCGCCCACCACGACGCCCTGCGTCGTCACGACGGTGCCGGAGATGGGCGTCGTCGCGCCAGTGCCCTGCACGCTCGCGATCGGTGTGAAGGGATCGGCACAGGTGGGGTCGGCCGCCAACACAACCGGAGTGCTCTCACCCAGGAGACTGCCCGCCAGAGCCAGGCCCAACCAGAAGCGAACTATCGACGACATCGCCGGCACCTCCAACTCTATTAACGTTCAGGACCGTTGAAACGCGATAACTCTACCAAAGCTGCCGGATGGCGCCAGGAGAGACGAGCCCAGCAAGATGAGCAGTCAATGGGGGTGAACCTCGTCGATCAAGTGGGCAGATCAAATCCTTCTCCGCCCATGGAATCGGTCGCTCGCGCTGGCGCCACGCCAGAACCCGCGTGCCATGCAACGTCTGTGATCACTTAATCAGCAGACCTGTCACATACAACATCAACATTCCAAGCGTGACGCCGGAGAAGACGGTGAGCGGCATCGGCCGGCGGACGATATCGCGCTGGATGAGCTTGCTGATTTCGTAGACGACTTCGAAGACCGCGCCGGCGCCGATTGCCAGGAACAACACAGACAGCACTGCCGAATAACTCAACCCGCCGATCCAGGCGCCCACGATCGCGGGGCCTCCGCCGATCGCGCCCATCAAGGCCAGCGAGCGCCAGTCCGGCCGATCCTTCAACACAGGAGCGATGATGCCCAGACCCTCTGTGATGTTCTGGATGATGAAGCCCACCACAAGGAACGTGCCGAGCGACGCGGCGCCGACGCTATAGGCGGCGCCGATGGCCAGGCCCTCACCCAGATTGTGCAGGCCGATGCCGAGAGCGATCATGAAGGCCACCGTCAGCCGCTGCTCGGCCTCGCTGCGCCCGACTCCCGTCTGCCGGCGCGAGATGGCGTCCAACAGCAAGAAGGTGACGACGATGCCGAGGCCGACGAGCCCGATGCCCTGGAACGGTCCGCCGATGGCCTGCGCCTGTTCGAGCGCTTCGTTAGTGGCGTCGAGGCCCAGAAAGACCAGGAGCCCGGCGGTCACCGCCATCAAGAACGTCATCCAGCGCGGGCCGAGCTGTCGAAGCGCCGGCAGCCAGAACATGCCCAGGAATACGGGGATGACGCCGACGTACAGGCCGATCAACGTGAAACTCAACAGAGTGCCCCGATCCGGCGTGGCCGTCTCAGCGGCGGCATCCACCACCGTCGTGAAGGGGATGGAGTTGGAGGTGAACAGCACAAGCGTGTACGGCTCGGCTCTGATCCACGGATAGTCGATCGTGACGGTGGCCGAGCCGAGGCGTGGCACCGTCTGGCCCGGCTCGGCCGTGAAGGGCCACACGGCGTCGTTGACGACTAACTGCGCCAGGGTGATGGGCTCCGGCCCAGTGTTGCGCACCTGCAACACGATCTGGCCCGGTGTGAACACGGTGCGTTCGAAAGAGAGGGCCTCGATCGGCGCGGCAGGTTTGACCACCAGGCCCGCGCCGTTGGTGTACAGGAATAGAGCGATGACGCCGGCCAACAGCAGCACGGGCGCCAGGAACAGGCTGAGCGTCCGGCCCGGGCTCGTCGGGGGGGTTTGGGTGGTTGTCGACACGTCAGGCCTCCACTTCGAACACGCCGGTCCAGCCGAGTTCAGCGAACTCGGTCACGTGCGCGTGGAACATGTACTTGCCCGGGTGCTTGTAACGAAACTCGAGCATGCCACGCTGGGCCTGACCCAGGATGAGCGTGTCGGTCAGTTCACTCGCCTTCAGGCTGGTTCCGGTCGGATACCAGTCGAAGAATGTAGCGTGCAAATGAAACGAGTTGATCAGGTCATACTCGAGCACGTTCACGAGGAAGACCCGCACCAACTCGTTCGTCTTGATCTTGATCGGATGCCTGTCGTAGTGAAACGGG
Source organism: Anaerolineales bacterium (assembly GCA_044226485.1). Classification (GTDB taxonomy): domain Bacteria; phylum Chloroflexota; class Anaerolineae; order Anaerolineales; family UBA6663; genus UBA6663. Next base: position 50,500 of record JBGAGY010000007.1, on the reverse strand, counting down.
ATGAAGTTGACGTTATAGAAGTCGTTGACACCATCGAAGTCGACATCATTGCCGGACATCACCATCACCATTTCGCGATCGGCTGTCGCCCAGCCTTGGGCGGGGTCGATGATGAACGCCCCGTACAGCCCCTTGGCGATGTGCTTGGCCAGCGGCATCACATGACAGTGGTAGAGATGAACACCGAAGGGCTCAGCGTCGAACTCGTACATGAAGCGGCCGCCCGGGGCCACGACCTCGTAAACACCGTCCATGTTGCCCGGGTGGATGCCGTGAAAGTGGATCGTATGCGGATGAGCGCTGGCGTTGACGAAGTTGATGCGCAACCGATCTCCCTCGATGGCGCGAAGCGTGGGCCCCGGGATCCGACCGTTGTACGTCCAGGCCGGAAAGAGGATCCCGGGCGCGACCTCGACCTCCTTGTCCGACGCGAACAGATCCCACTCGCGCAGGGTGCGGCCGTCCTCCGACTGACTCACGCGGTCTCCCCAATTGAAGTCGGTGAGCACGTCGGTGGGGTTGAACCCATTGGCGTCATGGTTCACCTCTCCGACGAAGCCCGGCATGGCGATGCCGTCATGGCCATCGTGGCTGACCGGTACGTAGTCGTCGACCGGCGGATCGTCGCTCTGGGCCTGTGTGTTCGCCCGCTGCGTCAGCGCCGCGGCGCCAGCGGCCAGGCCAAGCGTGCCCAGCGCTCCAGCTTTCAGGAAGCGCCGTCTGTTGAATGAAGGAGTCGTCATTGCTCAGGGCCTTGTCTGTTCGTCCAGTTCGACGAAGATATTGTCTGTGGCGCCGCGCCCGAGTGCGCAGGTGTGGAACGCCGGCGGATGCTCCGACGACCCGTTGATGCGGCAGGTCAGCGGGCCATCGAACGGCGCTTTGTCAAGCACGGTGAGTCTCGATCTGAGTCGGATGCCGCGCTCCGTCAGGTAACGAAGCAGCGCCGGGTCGTCGTCACGCACACGCGTGACGCGCACAGCTTCGCCGGGGGAGATGGCTGTCAGGGACAACCGGCTGGTCGGCGCCAATGAGCCGTCTTTGCGCGGGATCGGGTCGCCGTGAGGGTCGGTTTCGGGATCCCCCAGAAGCGCTGCGATGCGGTCTTCGAATGCTTCTGAAATGACGTGTTCGAGCACCTCTGCCTCGGCGTCCACACGATCCCACTCGAAGCCGAGCGCCTCGGCCAGATACAACTCGATCAGGCGGTGGTGTCTGATCACCTCAAGCGCGATCCTCCGACCAGCCGGCGTGAGTCCGACGCCACGATGGCTGACGTAGGTCACACAACCCGGGTGTTGCCGGGCGAGCTTCTGAACCATGCCCGTGGCGGAAGCCGGCCGCACCTTCATTCGAGCTGCCAGCATCGAAGTGGTCACCGTTCGATGCTCCTCGTCTAGCTCGAGGATGGCCTTGAGATAGTCCTCTTCCGCTCGCGACAGCATTTCTGGATTCCTAAATTCGAATTTAGCCAAGCCTAATTGCGAAAGGAGTGTATCGCCGCGACTGGGAATCCCCCACTCCGAGTTGCGAGCATTCAGTTGGCAAGACGTGGATCAGGGGTGGAGATGCAAACGACGGGACGATCAGGGCTGAGGCGGCTGGATGCTCAGGCTTGAGTCGGTTGTCGGCTCGGCGAAGTGGGTCGGCAGGCTGCCAGCGAGAAGAGCCGTGTAGATGTTCAGGTATTCGGCCGTCATCTCCTGAACGGTTTTGACTCTCGGAACACCGGTACGCAGGCGCGGCAACAGATCCGGCTCGTCGATCAGGCGTTTGATGGCGGCGGCGAGCCCCTGCCAGTCGTGGCGATTGAACAGGAGGCCGCTGCGACCGTCGCTCACGAGTTCGTTCATGCCGGGGAGGTCGGTGGTCAACACCGGCGTGCCCGTCGCGAACGCCGACGGGATGACGAGCGGGAAGTCGAACCACGTCGAGGGGACCGCCAGGACGTCGATCTCGGACAGGACACGGCCCATCAACTCGTTTTCGAAGGTGCCCGGGAACGTGATGCGAGGATCGCCCGCTGCGAGTTGCTTGAGGGTTTCGCCGTAGTGCGGCGACTTGCTGAGGTCACCGTAGATCTTCACCTCGATGCGAGACTCACGTGGGAGATGCGCGACGGCCTTGAGCAGCAAGTCAGGGCCCTTGGCCGGAAGGATCTGGCCGATGAAGCCAATGCGCAGTTTGTCAGACTGAGTTTTGACGCGGTGGCCTTCGGCCCAGGATGTGTCGAGGCCGTACGATAGCTGGATGATCCGATCCGACGACATGCCGTACGAGATGAACAAGTCGCGGAGTTGATCCGACGCAGTCACGGTGTAATCAACGAGGGATCGCGCCGTCTCCATGTAACGCAGGCGCGTCTCCCAATCACCCGTGAAGCCGCGAAGCCCAGGCTGGTTGGAGAACCAACTGAGCCGGCTGATGCTGTTTAGAAATAGCTTGACCATGGATTCGGGAAACAGCCGGCGCGGCCAGCGATACACCTTGGCTTGAGACGCCATACAGCGCGCGCACAGCCAGGGGCTTTCGGGTCCATCGCAAAGCGAGTCATCGCTGCGGACCAGCGTGTTGCGAGCACACAGGAACCAGAAGTCGGTCGCCGAGAGCACGATCGGCAAGCCGCGGAGACGCGCCACGTTGAGGATGCTGGCGGAGAGCGTATAGCACGACGTGACGTGCACGAGGTCGGGCTTGAAGGAGTCGATCAACTGACCGAAGTGATCGGCCACTTCGGGGTTGTCGTACAGGTAGCGGAAGACGTCGGGCGCCTTGGTCCAATTGAAGCGAAAGCGCCGCACGGGAACGTCGTCGATGAGATCGTCGGTCTCGACGATCCTGTAGTCCAACGCGCTTGCCCAATCCTCGGCGCACACGATCTGCACCTGATGACCCGCCTCACTCAAGGATCGGGCCAGGCTTCGCGTCAGCACCTCAGTGCCGCCGACGTGATTGGGAGGATAGAAGTGCGTGGCAATCAGAATTCGCATGGTCGATTCGTGACCGAATCGGTCAGGGCAGTCAGGCTCACATTCTCCAAGACGTCCACCCGGTTGCCTCGGCTCGTCATCTCTGGGCCTGGAAGTCTGTCACCTCCCCTGGCGTATACGTGTTGGCCGGGAGGTCTCTTCTGCCGAAACCTGAGTCTGGATCAAAGAATAAGAGTATCGCAGCCTGTGCTGCGGCGGACAGGTCCGGTGACGGCCCACCACGTTTCCAAACCACGAGTCTTCCAAAGTTATAACATTTGGTCATGGCTGTCTCTATGGTGCCACGGTACTGGACAAACCGGCGCCACAAAAGCCGGGGCGGTCCGGGGCAATCGGACGAACGGGCTGGCAACCCAAAAACTCCGCTTGATGGGCCGTGGATCTTCGGTTTTGGGGGTTCTACCCCCATACGCTAAGCGGCAGAACCGCATCTGTGGCCGCCTATGGGTCGCGCGCCTCGAACCCATCTGGCCCGAAGTGCGTGATAGACAACCCTGGTGCCGCGTTGCTCAGCGTTGTCGTAGCTGGCAAGAGCAGCCTGGCAGCGGTGGCCGCGCATCTTGCTCGACGCCAAGATCTCGGCGAAGCCGGCCAAGCACGCCCTAATGTGCGCCAACTGGGCATGCGATTGCCCTTACATGATAGTGGAGAACGGCCCTGCGGCAAATGCAGATCGGCCTTTCGCACTCCAGCAAACGAGCACCTCGAGAACGATGGCGCCCTCCGAAGAGACGATCTCACGCATCGGCTCCAACCGGTCAGACCAGTGACCGCCTGGCCGTTGCGGGACTGCGTCGCGCGGTAGGCTCGAGTCGATCAGCACGACGATCGGTGTTCTCCCGATGTGGCTGCGTGGAAGCGTTCGGTGGGGATCTGATCCCACATGGCCTGCTTGGCCGGCACCCAATTCCTGACCGTTTGCATATGCCCTGCATCGACTTATCGCCGTTGCCGCTGCAGTCTCTTGTCAGGAATGTCGACCGGCAGTGTCGGGTTCGTCCTAAATCAAGGCCCAAGAAGATCTGCACGGGTTCTGAGCCCGGCCCAACTACATTGCCGGCAATGGATGAACGACCATGACTGGCTCACTCTCTCGACTTCTCCGTTCGATGACCGCTTTGGTGTTGCTGGCGGGGTTTCTGGTGTCTTTTGTGCCCGACTGGACCGGCCTCGACGGTCATCAGATCCTGGGCACGGCGCTGGGGGCATTGGCCGGCTATCACGCCTGGCTGCATCGAAGCTGGATCGGTGCTCTGGCAAAGCGCCTGTGGAAGGCACCGCTGGGCCGGGGGCAATGGCTCTGGTTGCTCGATGCCGCTTTGGCGGGCGCCTTCGCGATCATCATCGGCACCGGGCTGTTGATCTCGACCTGGGTAGGGCTGCCGGAAGAGGCATTGACCCTCTGGATCAATCTCCATGTGGTCGGCTCAGTCACGACCCTGGCCCTGGTGGTCGTGAAGGTGGCCACTCATTGGCGCTGGTTCGTGCAGGCGCTCCGCCCACGACCCGTCGCCCGGGTGGCTGCCACAGCGCCCGTTCGCCAGACGGGGCCGACGCGACGCGATTTCCTGGCGTTGATGGGGACGCTGGGCGTGGCCGCCCTGGCGGCCGGAACGTCGGCGCTCCAGAATCGGTATGGCATGGGTCTGGCCCAGGCCAGCTCAGTGAATACGGAGACAACTCAAACGAGCGCCAACAACGTGACCCTTTCCGCGGCGAAGGCAACGACAGTGACAGAGTCCCCGTCCACTGAGACGACGGCCACGGCCGCACCAATCGCCACTGTAACGACGGCGCCGACCGCGACGATTGAGGCCGCATCCGCCTCAGGCTCGGCGTCGACAACCTGCGCCGTGCGATGCCAGCGCGGTTGCAGTTACCCGGGCCGTTGCCGGAAGTACACGGACGCGAATGGCAACGGACGCTGCGATTTCGGCGAGTGCCTCTGACCATCGGCGCGCCGCGCGTCTTCTGCCACATCAGTTGAAGACGCGCGGCCCGATGAAGAAGCCCGAAGGGTCGGTCTGACAGCGTCCGCTGCCGGCGCTACGGTTCGGGGATGAGGTCGCCGTTGTCGAAGCGATTGTTTGACCAGACGTTGCCCACCCCTCCGTCCCAATAGGCGACCGGCCCCCAATAGCCGGACTCGGGCCAGAAGTCGCGGCCAAAGACGTTGTTCGTGAAGACGATGCTCGTCGAGTGGCCGAACGAGCCTGCACCTCCATAGAAGGTGTAGCCGCCTCCGGCCAGGTAGTTCGAGTCGATCACGAAGTCGGTGTTCACGCCCCAGTCTTGAAACAACGAGATCGCGCCGGTCTGGTCAGCGTCGAGAAGGATCTTGTTGCGCAGGATGCGATAGCCGCTATCGCCGCCGCCGACCTGGACTCCGTCGAGATGCGCGTCGGTGTAATAGACGAAGTCGTCCATCAGGTTCTCGATGATCTGCACGTTCGAGCCGCCGAGTTCGAAGGCATTGCACGCCATCGACAGGTAGTTTCGGTAGAACACGGCGTCGTGAGTCTCTCCGCTGAAGACGTCGCCGATCTGGTGGGTCGGGTCGTTCGGCGCTCCGGCGATCGTCGCGGAACCGACTGAACTGTAGAGCACCAGCGCCTGCTGGCCGCGAAAGTGTACGGCCCAATAGCCGCCGGTGTTCGAGCGGATCCGACTTCCACGGATAACGACGGCCCGCGTCGTGTAGAAGTCGAGGCCGCCGTCGATTGCGTGCCCATCGATCAACAGGTGCGGCACCGACACGGTGTACCCGTCGTAAGTCGCCGGGCCGTTGATGAGTTTGACGAAGGGGTAGCTTTCATTGTCACGAACTTCGCCGCCCGTGTACGTCGTCGCGTAGGCCGTGATGCCCAGTGCTTCTGGCCCGACCTTGGCGCGCGTCACATCGCGACCATGCGCGATCGCCGAGAGCGAGGCGCTTGTGCGCGCCAGTAAAGGAAGATAGGTCCGAGACGCGCCCTGCGCGGCGCTGAGTCCCGCCGGCCGCGCCAGCCCCACCGCCATGACGAACGCGATCATCAGACCCTTGAGTCTTTTCGTCATCAGGGCAACTCCGTGGGATTGATTGATCAAAAGGCCAGCCTTTCGCCTCCATGATAGAGAGGTTGCACTCCGGCCGCATCGATCAATTCCCCTACTCCAGAGGGCTCTCGGGCCAGCCACGCGCTTCCTTATGAAAACCTCGACCTGTCAGCCCTCCTCTGCCCACCTGTGAAAAGTCACTGGTGCGATCACCAAAATGGGCCATGATGAGGCCATCTCACGGTGGCTCAGCTTACTCAACGTGAGCCGACCGACCTTCAGGAGGATCCACGGTATGTCCGAAACCCTCAAGCGCGTGTTGATCATGGGCGCCGCCGGGCGCGATTTCCACAATTTCAACACCGTCTTCCGCAGCGATCCGTCGCAGCGCGTGGTGGCCTTTACGGCGACCCAGATCCCGAACATCGACGGCCGGGTCTACCCGCCTGAACTCGCCGGGCCGCTGTATCCGAGCGGCATCCCGATCTACGCCGAGAGCGAACTCGAGCGCCTCATTCGCGACGAACACGTCGACGAGGTGGTCTTCTCGTACAGCGACGTGCAGCACGTCTTCGTGATGCACCAGGCCTCGCGCGTGCTCACAGCCGGCGCTGACTTCCGCCTGCTCGGGCCTGCGGCGACGCAACTCAAGTCGAGCAAACCCGTGGTCTCGATCGGGGCGGTGCGCACGGGCGCGGGCAAATCGCAGACGACGCGGGCCGTGGCCGCGGCGCTCCAGGCTCAGGGTCTACGTGTGGCCGCCGTGCGCCATCCGATGCCGTACGGCAACCTCGTCGCGCAGACCGCGCAGCGCTTCGGCGATTACGACGACCTTGACGAGTACGAGTGCACGATCGAAGAGCGCGAGGAATACGAGCCGCACATCGACAAGGGCATCGTCGTCTTCGCCGGCGTCGACTATGCGCGCGTCCTGGCCATGGCGGAAGCCGAGGCCGACGTCGTGTTGTGGGATGGCGGGAATAACGACCTGCCCTTCTTCAAGAGCGACCTGCATATCGTGGTGGTCGACCCGCATCGACCCGGCCACGAGGCGCTCTACCATCCGGGCGAGGCCAACGTACGCATGGCCGACGTGATCGTGATCAACAAGGTCGACACCGCCGATCGCGAAGGCGTCTTTCAGGTGCGGCGCTCGCTCGAGCAACTGAATCCGCGGGCGGTCGTCATCGAAGCCGCCTCACCGATCACTGTCGACGACCCGGCCGCGATCCACGGCAAGCGCGTGCTCGTCATCGAGGATGGACCCACGCTGACGCACGGCGAGATGGCCTACGGCGCAGGCTGGATGGCGGCGCGCCGTTTCGGCGCGGCCGAGATCGTCGACCCGCGCCCGTACGCGGTAGGCACGATCGCCGACACATATCGCAAATACCCGACCACTGGCGCCGTCCTGCCTGCGATGGGCTACGGCCCGGCACAGGTGCAGGAACTCGAAGCCACGATCCGCGCGACGCCGGCCGATCTGGTGCTGGTCGGCACGCCGATCGACCTGCGCCGCGTCCTCAAGATCGATCGCCCGGCCCAACGCGTTCGCTACGATCTTCAGGAGATCGGGCACCCGACGCTGGCGGAGGTGCTGGCGGGAGTTCGGAGGGAGTAAAGCGAAGGGCGAGGGGCGAGGGGCGAACGCTACCGCGATCTGGCGCGGTAGCGTTCGCCCTCGCCCTCGCCCCTCGCCCCTCGAACCAATGCCACCACTTCATCATCACCGACCTGCGCGAAGTCTTCGTACCAGTCACCGACGGCGTAGAAGTCGATCGGAAGGACCGGACAGACGAAGTCGTTGACGAGCTTGCGCATGGCGCGCGCGACATCAGCGGAGCAGACCGGCGTGGCAAGCGTCACACGCGAAGGTTCGACGGCGCCGAGCGAGAGGAGCGCCGCATGGACCGTGGCGCCGGTGGCGATGCCGTCGTCGACGACGATGAGCGGCCGGCCGCGCGGGTCTGGCACGTCGGGCATGGCCGAGCGATAGAAAGCGATCCGGGCGTCCACCTCGGCGGCCGCGCGATCGATGAGCACGTCAAGCTGCGGGCGGCTCACGTTGAAGTGGCGGATCGCATCCTCATCGACGACAACCACGCGGTCCGGTCCGACAGCGCCGATCGCCAGTTCAGGCTGTAGCGGATGCGCGATCTTGCGCGCCACAAGCACGTCGAGGGGTAAGGCCAGCGCCTTCGCAATCGGGGCTGCGACGGCGACGCCGCCGCGCGGCAGACCCATGACGATCGAGGCAGGGTCGATCGGGCGCGCGAGGAGACGCGCCAGGATTTGCCCGGCGTCGACCCGATCTCGATACACGGGGCGGCCGCGGCGGCTCACGGGTCCATCGTACACCCGCTGTCGCGCGTGAGTTCAAGGACTCTGGACAACACCCGACGAGGAGCGCTCGCAGACGGATCGCCCCAAGAGAGAGCGCCTGACGTCGCCAGCCAGTTGATGACGGCGTAAGCGCCGGCCCCGAGCATGGCCGCGCCCAGGCTGGCTGCCGATGCCCACAGCCGATCTCGCCATGAACGGCCAAGCATCAGGGGCATGATCAGGCCGACCACAACCAGCGGCCAGCCCGTGGTGAAGTGTTGATTGACCAGCAGGGTGAAGAGACCTTCAGAGACGAAGAGGCCGCCCAACAAACCGAGCCCGGCCACGTGCGATACCCGATGCGGGACGCGCCAGCCGTAACCGGCCAGACCGAAGAGCGGGCCGCCGACCAGGGCCACGACTGACCACAACGCGACGAAGTACGCGGCATATGGAACGCCCGAAGCCATCCCTGTCGCAAAATAGCCGATCAGGCAACCGGCCAGCGCCGCAAGACCGGCCCCGAGGGCCTGCCTCGGGGAACGCCAGAGCGCGCCCATGGAGAATGAGACCGCCAACCAGACGGCGCCCGAGTTGCCGATCTGCGCCCAATCGCCCGGCAGCCGGCCCTGCACCAGCAGGCTCAAGGCGCCGGTCGCCAGCCCAACGCCGACGACGATCAGGCATCGAAATGCGGTTCGCGCTGGGTCGGTGTCCGAATCGGCTTTCAAGGGGATGGAAGGGCTGATGAGGCCAACACGGGCCCTCAGGCGCCGCGCCTCGTCATACGGATCAACGAACGTGGCTTGAGGTCAGGGCAACACCGATGACTCGGCTTCGCGGTAGATGGCCCAGTCATCGGGCGTGTCGAGGTCGAGCTGAAGGCCCGGGCGCTCGACGATGTGAGGCGTGACGCCCTTCTGGCGCAGCTGAGCCAGATGCCGCTGGAAGCTGCCAGCCCCGAACGACACGTTGAGCAGATGCGGCGGACGCACAAAGACGCCGTTGGTGCCCTGCCCGTGCCGATCGGGCGCGATCGACGCCGCGACGTCCTCGCGAGCCGGTGGGATCAGGGCCGCGACGTCGTCCACTGTCAACGTGGGAAGATCAGCCGGGAGCACGAGCACGCCACTGGCCCCGAGCGACTGAGCCACTTCGATCGCGCGGCGCAAGGCGGCGTTCAATTCGGGCTGACCCGACTCGGAAACGGTGTTGGCCTGATACAACCGGGCCAGCGACAGCACGGCCGGGTCACGGCTGACGACGAGGGTTCGAGAGATCGATGGAGTTTGTTTGAGGATGGCCAGCGTCTGCCCGAGCACTGCTCGGCTCAACGCCACACGTTGTGCAGGTTCCAGCACCGGCGCCAGTCGGCTTTTCGCCAGCCCGAAGGGCTTGACTGGAACGATCGCCCACAAGGTCATTGCGCAGTCAGTTTATCACGCCTAGGAAGCGACGGCAGCCGCAACTCCAGCATGGCGAAAGAAGAACGACGAAAGTGAAGCGGCCTTTCACTCTTGCCGCTCGTCTGTCATCACTCGGCGGTCATCGGCCGTTGCTCCAACACCACACGCGCCAGAGCGGCGCGATCGGAGTCCGAGCGCATGACGCTGTCGGCCACGATGGCTTTCAAGCCCAGGGCGTCGACGGCTGACGCAAGCCCGGCATCGACGGTATCGAGAACGAAGGCATCCCCCAGGCCGACGAAATAGCGGGCCACACTGAGCGCCGAGACATCGTGGCCGAGCTCATCCAGCAGCTTGGCGGCCGGGCCTTTGATGGCCTGCCCACCCACGATCGGGCTGACCGCGATCGTCGGGCGGCTTGCGACGAGGTCGCGCACACCGGGCACGGCCAGGATCGGGTCGATGCTCAGGAACGGGTTCGACGGGCAGATCACGATCAGATCGGCAGCGGCGAGCGCGCGCGCTGCGACGGGCGATGGCGCGGCCGCCGGCGCTCCGACGAAACGAATGGCGTTCGCGCGCGGTTCGCACCGGCGCGCGACGAAGTATTCCTGGAAAGCCAGTTCGCCCTCGTCGGTGTCGACGACCGTCCGTACGCGATCGTCGGTCATGGGCACGATCGTGTGACGAATACCCAGAGCCTGGCAGAGGGCCGCCGTTGCCTCAGAGAGAGTTTCACCCTGGCGCAGTTTGTGGCTGCGCCACACGTGCGTCGCGAGGTCGCGGTCGCCCAGGTTGAACCAGCCCGGCCCGCCGTAGCCGCGCAACGCCTCCATGAACCGCCAGCCCTCGTCGGCGCGCCCCCACCCCGTCGTTGGATTGGCTACGCCGGCCAGCGCGTACATCACGGTGTCGAGGTCCGGCGAGATCGAAAGGCCAAGGTGTTCGAAGTCGTCGCCCGTGTTGACCACGATCGTCAATTGGTCGGGCGACAACATCTGGGCCAGGCCGTGAGCGAGCTTCGCGCCGCCGACACCACCGGCAAGCGCCACCACATGAACGACGAAGGACGAAGGTTGAATGGCTATTCAACCTTCGTCCTTCGTCGTTCGTCATTCGTCGCCTTGTATCCAAAGCGTTCGCGTCGCAACGGGTTCACGCGTCGGAGGGCGGCCGTTGTTGGCCGGCCAGCCGAGCGTGATCAGGGCCTGCGGCTCCCAGTCAGAAGGCAACGCCAGTGCGGCGCGCACGACCTCACCGCAGAACAACGGCGCGCACATCCAGCTGGCCCCAAGGCCGCGGGCGCTGGCCGCCAGCAGCAGATTCTGAATGGCCGCTGCGGTGCCTTGCAGGGCCAGATCGCGCTCGGCAGTTGCGCGCCTGGCATCGGGATAACGATCCATGTCGCGCAGCGAGTACGACACCAGGATCGCGGCCGGCGCGCCGGTGATGCGCGCGCGTGAGCGGGCCACATCGGCGGCGATGGCATCGGCCGGATCGCCGTCGGCCGCGCGATCGCTCGCGAGCTTCTGGCCCATAGCGTCGGCCAGGCGCCCGCGAGCGGAGGCGGCGAGCACGGCGAAGCGCCAGGGCTGTCGATTGTGCGCCGACGGTGCCCAGCAGGCAGCCTGGATCAGGGCTTCGACCACGTCAGCGGGCACTGGCTCGGTTCGATAGCGCCGGATCGACCGGCGCCCGGCGATGACCGCCTCGATCTCAGAGGACATGCCCGCTCAGATGTTGCTTTGGAGCCGGAGGGGCTTGATGCGATACGTCACCCGGGTTTCGCCCTTGTAGCCCTTGTACGGCGTGCCCTCGTACTTCTGGCTCAGGTCATCGATCCCGGCGCGGCCGTTGGCCTCATCTTCACCGACGACCTCGCCCTTGATCTGCACATAGCGATACGGATCCTGCGGATCCGAGATCGCGAGGGCCACGATCGGATGGCGCTTCAACACGTTGTCCTTCACGCGCCCGCGGGCGGTGTTGATGATCACGCACTCGCCGTCCCAATCAAACCAGAGTGGCGTCACCTGCGGTGTGCCGTCGTTAAGGGTCAGCGCCAGGTACGCGAACGCGCGCTTCTCGCGTGTCAGCAGATCGGCGAACTTATCGGGGATCGACATGAATGGCCTTGGCTTTCGTGGAGCCTGAAGAGTTCGTGGAGCGCTTGCCCCACAGGAGCCGCTCCACGTTTCTACGCTATCGGAAGAAGTCCTGCTCTTTGGGCCGGAACAACTCACGGGCCGTGCCATCGCGCAATGCGTACGGCATGCCGCGAATGTGGACGACCGGCCGGCCTTCATCGGCCTGGCCCATGACGATCGAAGCTGCGGCGGCGAGTTCGTCGGCCAACCCCACCTGCGTGATCTGCAAGGCGTGATCGAACAGATCCGGCTTGCCGCGCAGGTCGAGCAGGGCCGGCACGCCCGCCGCGCCGATGGCGACGCCCATGGTGCCCATCCGCCAGGCCCGGCCGTGCGAGTCGTTGATGATCACGCCGATGTCGGCGCCGTAGGCCTCGCCGAGCGTTCGACGGAGCTCGGCGCAGGTGCCGTCAGGGTCGGCCGGCAGGCAGAGCAAGACCTCTTCGCCTTCGGGCGCCTCGACGTTCGAGCGATCGACGCCGGCATTGGCGCATACGAAGCCCAGGCGATGCTCGACGATCAGGGTGTTGGCACGTGCGCGCAACACCTCGCGAGACTCGCCGAGGACGACTTCGACGAAGCGCGGATCCTTGAGCGTGATCGCCGCGAGCTCGATCGCCCGCGCCGACGGCGTGACGTCGGCCAGGCGGATCATGCGGCCCTGGGCCTTCGACACGATCTTCTGGGCGAAGACAAGGATATCGCCGTCCTGCAACGACAGGCCGGCACGGTCGAGCCCGGCCCGGACCAGGCCGGTCAGGTCATCGCCCGTCTGCACCAGCGGCAGGCCGGGCAACGGTGTGAGAGTCAACATAGGGTTACACCACGCCGCGATGTCGCAGCTCGAGGAGGGTTTGCGGGGCGACGCCAAGGTCGCGCAGCACTTCACCGGTGTGCTCGCCCAGGCGCGGCGGCGGCAGCCGATAATCCGCCGGCGAGTCGCTCAGCCGCACCGGGTTCGCCAACGATCGAACACCGCCGGCCGCCGGATGCTGCAGGGTGACGATGTTTTCGCGCGCCAGATACTGCTCGTGGCTCAACAGATCCGCCGGGCTATTGATCGGGCCGCTGGGGATCTCGGCCTCGCGCAGGCGGGCCAGCAGGTCATCGGATGAAAGGGCAGCGACGCGCGGCTCGATCAGGGCGTTGAGCTCGGCGCGATGCGCGAGACGGGCCGGGTTAGCGGCGAAGCGTGCATCGTCGCGCACTGCGGCGCCCAGGCCGAGCACGTCGCAGAACTGCGCCCACTGCTTGTCGGAGCCGACGGCGATGATCACGTCTTTGTCAGCCGCGCGATACACCTGATACGGCGCGATGCCGGGGTGAGCGTTGCCGAGCGGCTTCGGCGCCTGACCCGTGGCGAAGAAATCGCCGGCCAGGGTCGTGAGATACGCGGCCTGTGACTCGAGCAGGCTGATGTCGACGAGCTGGCCCTGGCCTGAGACATCGCGGGCGCGGAGGGCCGCCAGGACGCCGATGGTCGTGTACATGCCAGACGTCAAATCCGCCAGCGGGATCGGGTAACGCATCGGCACAGTCTCGGCCGTGCCGGTCAGCGCCATCAACCCCGCCTCGCCTTGAGCGACGAGATCGTAACCGGAGCGACCGGCGTACGGGCCGCTGCGCCCATAGCCTGTGATCGACGCGACGATCAAGCGTGGATGACGGCGATGGAGGGCTTCCCAGGACAGGCCGGCGCGATCCAGGCTCTCATCACGCGGGATATTGATGATGAGCACATCCGCGTTGACCAGCAAGGATTGAAGGAGAGCCCTTCCCTCTTCCTTTATGAAGTTAAGGGTCAGGCTGCGCTTGTTGCGATTGACGGACGCAAAGTAGGCGCTCTCCTCGCCAGGGAGGCGCGCGCCCCACTGTCGGGCCTGATCGCCGGTGCCCGGTCGTTCGATCTTGAGCACATCGGCGCCGAGGTCGCCCAGGAGCATGGCGGCATACGGCCCGGCCAGCGCCTCGGCGATTTCGATGACCCGTATTCCGTCTAGGACACTCATCCAATGACCTCTCTTAGTCGAGGCTAAAGCCTGTTCTTACCTGCAGCCAAGCCAGGGGCCCCAATATTATACGCGTCCCCTTCTAACCGGGATAGCGTATCGTTTACGCTATAGTCGATCCACCGTCCCATTCTAAGGAGAAGAGATGATCTACCCCCGCCTGACTTTGGCCACCACGGCGCTGACCACGGCCGCCCTACTCGCGGCCTGCGCCGGTGCCGCGCCCACGACGGCGCCGGCGACCACCCCTCCCACTAGCGCAGCTGTCGCGACCACGGCGCCGACCGAGGTCCCTACAGAAGCGGCAGTCGCCACGCCGACCGATGCCGGCGTGCCGGTGACCGATGAGCCCGTTGGCGCCGTGACCGGTCTGCGCACCTACAGTTTCGACACGTCGCAGTCGAGCGCCAGTTACTCGGTCGATGAGTTTTTCCTCCAGGAAGGCAACCGCCTTGGGACCGCAGTGGGCGTGTCGAGCGAGATCTCGGGCGACCTGCAGATCAACTTCGACGACCCGAGCTCGAGCCCGCTCGGCACCGTCACGGTCGACATCAGCGTGCTCAAGAGCGACAGCAACCAGCGCGACAACGCCATCCGTCGCCAATGGCTCGAATCGTCGACCTACCCGCTGGCCACCTTCACGGCGACCGAGATCCAGGGGTTGGCCGGCACGCCTTCGCAGGGCCAGACTGTGACGTTCAAGCTGGTCGGCGACATGACAGTGCGCGAGAAGACCCTGCCCGTCACCTGGGATGTCACCGCCACACTCGATGGTGAAGCCCTGAAGGGCACTGCAACGACTCAGATCATGATGGCCGACTTCGGCGTGGAGCCGCCCAGCAATCCATTCCTGTCGGTCACGGACGGTGTGACGCTGACTTTGAACTACGTGCTTCTGCCTGCGAACTGAGCGACTGGTTCGTCCTCGCCTGCCAAATCAAGGGGCGCCCGTTCTGGGCGCCCCTTTTTGGGTGTATTTCTCCGCGAAAAATGGGCGCGCTCCCAGGAAATGGACATCGTTGTGACCAGACCGCGGCTGTATAATCGACTCACCATACTAGAACTGAAAGGGAAGAATCATGGCAAGCGTCACTTACGACCACGTAGACAAGAAGTTCGGCGACAACCACGTTTTGAAGGATCTCAACATCGCGATCACTGACAAAGAGTTCCTTGTGCTCGTCGGGCCTTCGGGCTGCGGCAAGTCGACGGCGTTGCGCTGTCTGGCAGGCCTCGAGGAGATCTCCTCGGGTCGCGTGTTGATCGGCGACCGGGACGTGACCAACATCGCGCCGAAAGATCGCGACATCGCCATGGTCTTCCAGTCGTACGCTCTATACCCGCACATGAGCGTGTACGACAACATGGCCTTCGGCCTCAAGCTGCGCAAGACCCCGAAGTCCGAGATCGATCGGCGCGTCAAGGAAGCCGCCGAGATCCTGGGCATCACCCACCTGCTCCAGCGCAAGCCCAAGCAACTCTCCGGCGGCCAGCGCCAGCGCGTGGCGGTCGGCCGCGCGATCGTGCGCGAGCCTTCCGTCTTCCTCTTCGACGAACCGCTCTCGAACCTCGACGCCAAGCTTCGCGTTCAGACCCGCGCCGAGATCTCGAAACTGCATCAGCGCCTGAAGACCACGTTCATCTACGTCACGCACGACCAGGTCGAGGCCATGACGATGGCGACCCGCATCGCCGTGATGAAGGACGGCGTGCTGCAGCAGCTCGACTCGCCCCAGGCCCTGTACGACCGGCCGAGCAACGTCTTTGTCGCCGGCTTCATCGGCTCGCCGTCGATGAACTTCTTCGACGCCAAGGTCGTGGCCGCCGACAAGACAGTGACGGTCGACACCGGCGCGTTCGCCGTGACCGTTCCGCAGGAGAAGGCCGGGCCGTATTTGTCCCTGGTGGGCAAGAACGTGATCCTGGGCATCCGCCCCGAGGACATTCACGATCCGTCGTACGCGCCGCCCGGCATCCATCAGGCCGCTGTCGACGCCACGATCGAGGTGACCGAGCTCATGGGCAACGAAGTCATCCTCTACCTGCGCTCCGGCGACAAGAGCTACGTCGCCCGCGTCGACCCGCGCAATCGCGCTCGCGTCGGCGATCGGCTGCAGGTGGCCATGAACCTCGACAACATGCACCTGTTCAACCGCGAGACCGAGGCTGCCATCCGCTGAGGCCGCGTTCGTTCGCTCACATGTCGAAAGCCCGCAGGCCTCCACCTGCGGGTTTTTGTTTGGAGTGCTGTGGCCGCGGATTGTGCTGAGAGAAACGACTGACGATCCGTAATTCATCGACCCATCAGCGGAATCCGCGGCTGGAGCACTCTGCCCTTTCCATGTTGTAAGATGGCGGCATCAATCGTCGAGGGATGCACATGGCGCTCAAGTGGTGGCAGACGGCCGTTTTCTATCAGATCTATCCGCGCAGTTTCGCCGACGGGAACGGCGACGGCATCGGCGACTTCCCGGGCATCACGGCGCGGCTTGATCATTTGCGCGACCTCGGCATCGACGCGATCTGGCTCTCACCTCACTTTCCGTCTCCGTTCAAGGATTGCGGTTACGACATCACCGACTACTCGAACGTCGCGCCCGAGTACGGTTCGATCGACGACTTCGTGGCCTTTCTCGACGCCGCTCATGCGCGTGGCATCCGCGTCATCCTCGACCTCGTGCTGAACCATACGTCCGATCAGCATCCCTGGTTCGTCGAATCGCGCTCGAGCCGCGACAATCCCAGGCGCGACTGGTACATCTGGCGCGACGGTCGCGACGGCGGCGCGCCGAACAACTGGGCCTCGATCTTCGGCGGCTCGGCCTGGACGTTGGATCCGACCACGGGCCAGTACTACTACAACGTCTTCCTCAAAGAGCAGCCTGATCTCAACTGGCGCAACCCCGAAGTCAAACAGGCCATGTGGGACGCCGTGCGTTTCTGGCTCGACCTGGGCGTGGACGGCTTCCGCCTCGACGCCATCGCAACAGTTTTCGAGCGCCCCGACCTGCCCGACCATTCGTATCCTTTGCCTCCCGATCAGATCCTCGACGCCAATATGCTCGACCAGGAGAGCTATTGGACGTTGATGGAACACCAGCTCAGGCAGCCGGGCGTGCACGAGTTGTTGCGTGAACTGCGCGCGCTGATCGACAGCTATCCGGGGGAACGGGTGTTGATCGGCGAAGATGAAGACGTGACCTTTCACGGCGTCGACGACGACGAACTTCATCTCGTGTTCAACTTCCCGCTGCTGCGGACGGAACGTCTCACGGCCGCGCACATCCGCGCCAATCAGGTCGAGCGGTTGAGCGCCCTGCCCGCTGGCGCCTGGCCATGCAACACCCTCGGGAACCACGACTCGCCAAGGGTCCTGTCGCGCTTCGGCGACGGCGTCCACGATGCTGCGCTCGCACGACTGCATGCGGCCCTGGTGCTCACCTTGAAAGGCACGCCCTTCCTCTACAACGGCGAAGAGATTGGGATGGCCGATCTGGAGCTGACCTCGCTCGATCAGATCCGCGACACCGCCGCGTCGAAGCGCTATCGGCTCCAGACCGAGCGTCAGGGCATCCCGCCCGAGCAGGCGCTGGCCGCTGCGCTCGCGACCACCCGCGACCGCTGCCGGAGTCCGCTTCAGTGGGACTCCGGGCCCAACGCTGGCTTCAGCCGGGCCGGCGTCGACACCTGGCTGCCCGTGCACGCCAACCATGCTCAGGGCGTCAACGTGGCGGACCAGGAGGCGGATCCGTCCTCCATCCTCAACTTCTATCGCCGTCTGCTTCGCGTCCGGCGGGCCAGCCCGGCCCTCTCGGGCGGCGAGTACGAGGGCATCGACACAGGCAACGACATCCTGGCTTTCTGGCGGCGCAGCGCCGACCCGGCGCAAGCCTGCGTGGTGGCTTTGAATTTCTCTGAGGCCACGCAGAACCTGGCGATTGGCCCTCGCGCCGCGCGAACCCTGTTCCGCCTCGACGGATCGGACGGCGCGGGGATCGATCTGGGGTCGATCGAGTTGAGCCCGTTCGATGTGCTGATTGCTGAAATCAGCGGATCGGCGTGATGCCGAGCAGCCAATAGAACCAACCCTTTATGACAGCGGTTTGAGAGAGACAGGGTCCGCGTTTTCAGTCGGACTGAGATTTACTTACGTTTGAGCTTGCTTTTCGGCGTGGTTTACGGACACGTCCCCGATCCTCGATACCATCAATGAGGAGCAAATTGGCCCGGTCACATGTCAACCGACCGGCGCCTGGGGGACACCGAACCTATGAAGAGATTCAACGATCTGCCGATCCGCACCCAATGGATGACCATGGGGATCTCGGGAGTCGTCATCGCCGTCGTGGCGGTGGTGGCGGCCAGCCTGTGGGGCATCAATCAGATGTCGACCATGGCCACGGCCAGCGCCGAGCATCTGGCCTCCGACGACCTCAACCACATCGCCCAGGGCGTCATGCGATTGATCGAGTCTGAAGACACGGCGCTGCGGCAGCAGGTCACGGCGCTCAGCCACCTGGCCCTTCAGAATGTCGACAACTCGGGCGGATTCACGCTCAGCACCCGGACCGCTGAGTGGACCGCGACCAATCAGTTCGACAAGACCACGCAAACGATCAACCTTCCCGAAGCGCGCTTCGGGTCTTCGACCGAGTCGTTGATGACCTGGGTGAAGTCTGTCGGCGAGTCGACCGGCGGCGCTGTCACGATCTTCCAGCGCATGAACGACGCCGGCGACATGATCCGCGTCGCCACGACCGTGCAGACGGCCGAAGGCAAGCCGGCCACCGGCACCTTCATTCCCGCAACCATGGCAGACGGCAAACCCAACGCAGTCCTGGCGAAGGTGTTGACCGGCGAGACTTACACGGGCGTCGCGTACGTCGTCAATGCCTGGTATGTCAGTTCGTACGAGCCTCTGGTCGACGCCAAGGGCAACGTCATCGGCATGATGTTCGTCGGTGTGCCGCGCGACGGCGCCTCGACGCTCCGCAACGCCCTGTACAACACAGTTGTCGGCGACACCGGCTATGTGTACGTCCTCGGAAGCTCCGGGACGGAGAAGGGCACGTACATCATCTCCAAGAACGGCGAGCGCGACGGCGAGAACATCTGGGACACCAAGGACGCCGACGGCCAGCCCGTCGTCCAGACGATCATCGACACCGCGACCGCGCTCAAGCCCGGCGAGCTGGGCACCGTGCGCTATCGCTGGCTGAACCCGGGCGACCCCGAACCGCGTTGGAAGATCACGCGCGTGGCTTACTACGCGCCCTACAACTGGGTCATCGGCGTCGGCGCCTACGAAGACGAATACATGACGGTCGAGACGCAACTGGCGCAGACCACTCAGCAGTTGTTCCTGATCCTCGGCGGCATCTCGCTCGTCCTGGCGATCGGCGCAGCTTTTGTCATGCGGATCGTTGCAGCGTCGGTCGCGCGGCCGGTGCAATCCATGGTGACCGCGGCGAAGGGCCTGGCCCTTGGCGACACCGAACAGGTCATCAACCATCGCAGCGGCGACGAGTTCGGCCAGCTGGCCGATGCCTTCCGCACGACGATCGCGTACATGCGCAACATGGCGCAGCACGCGACCCAGATCGCCGGCGGCAATCTGACCGAGAACCTCGAGCCGGCGTCGCCGCGCGACACCCTGGGCCTGGCCTTCGTCGAAATGACTCAGAGCCTGCGCACCCTGATCTCCGAGGTGAACGTCGAAGCCGAATCGATCACCAGCGCGTCCCAGGCGATGGCGGGCGCCGCATCCGAAAGCGGACACGCCACCAACCAGATCGCCTCGACGATGCAGCAGCTCGCGCGTGGCGCCACCCAGCAGGCCGACAGCGTGGCGCGGACGGCCAGCGTCGTCGACGAAGTCCGGCGCGCGATCGAAGGCGTCGCCCAGGGCTCACAGGTGCAGGCGAGCTCGATCTCCGAGACCTCAACCGCCATGGCGCAGCTGTCGCGCACCGCGACCGAAATCAGCCATGGCGCCCGCGAACAGGCGGCCGGCATGCGCCGCGCCGGCGACGTGCACACCGCCCTGGTGGGTGCGCTCGGCCAGATGGATCATGCCGCGGCAGCCGTGGCCCGCGACACGGGCTCGGCGGCCCAGGCCGCCCACGGCGGTGGCGCGATCGTGGCCGAGACTGTGAAGGGCATGGAGCGCGTGCGCTCCGCGACCGAACAACTGTCGGAGCGCGTCCGCGACCTCGGCCGGCACTCGGCCCAGATCGGCAGCATCGTCGAGACCATCGGCGACATCGCCGCCCAGACCAACCTGCTGGCGCTCAACGCAGCTATCGAAGCCGCGCGCGCCGGTGAGCACGGCAAGGGCTTCGCCGTCGTCGCTGACGAAGTGCGCAAGCTGGCCGAGAAGTCGGCCACGGCCACCAAGGAAATCGCCGAGATGGTCCGCACCGTGCAAACCGGCGCGAGCGAAGCCGTCGAGGCGATGCGCCAGGCCGGCGACGACGTCGCAGCAGCCGTGCGCCTGACCGACAAGGCCGGCTCGGCCTTCCAGGACATCGACTCAGGCGCGCAGTCCGCTGTGGACCGCGTCAGCGACATCCGCAGCGCCCTCGAGGCCATGCAGCGCGCGTCGGTGCAGCTCGAGCAGGTCGTCAAGGAAGTGACGACGATCGCCGAGAACAACCGCGCGAGCAGCGAGGCGATGGCCAAGCTGAACGCCAACGTCGTCGAGCGCATCGAGAACGTCAGCGCCGTCGTCGAGGAGAACACAGCGGCCACCGAACAGATGGCGGCCAGCGCCTCCGAGATGTCGGAGGCCGTCCAGACGATCGCGAGCGTCAGCGAAGAGAACAGCGCCGCTGTCGAAGAGGTCTCGGCGAGCTCCGAGGAGATCAGCGCTCAGACCGAAGAGGTCGCGGCCTCGGCTCAGGCCCTGTCCGAGATGGCCCAGCGTCTGCGCTCCGCCATGACCCGCTTCAAGATCCCGACCGATCTTGTCGCGTCGCCGAGCCATGACGTCGTCCACCACGTCGCCGCCAAACCGCGCGCGACAGCCGGCGTCGGCACCCGGCACTGGTAAGCAACTGAACCAGCCTAAGGGGCGGTGCAAGGCACCGCCCCTTTTTTGTTGGGCTCGATCCGTCAGTTCCAACCGGCAGCGCGCCTTCTGCCAAAACGCCCACGAATGTGAAACAACCCGCTCGGACAAGATGTGCTCCTGGCCCTTCGGGAGAATTCGCAAAATAGCTGACAAACAGGCCCTCGATTGTTAAACCTGGTCGCCCTGGGGGAGGGCTTTCGTGCTCCCTGCCCCCAAAAGGCATCAGCTATAATCTCCATTCGCCGCCATGACGACCACATCTGCGTTGTCTCAAACAACCACTGACCCCATGCTGTCGCCTGCCTTCGCCTCTCCAGACGAGTCGATCGAAGTTTCGATCGTGATGCCCTGTCTGAATGAGCGTGACACCATCGGGGATTGCGTGCGCAAAGCGCGAAATGCCCTGATCGAGCACGGCCTGAACGGCGAGGTCGTCGTATCGGACAACGGGTCGACCGACGGCTCGATCGAAATCGCCCGCGGCGAGGGCGCCATAGTGGTCAAGCAGCCCGAACGCGGCTACGGCGCCGCGTACCTCAAGGGCATCCGCAGCGCCCGGGGCCGGTACATCATCATCGGCGACTCGGACGACACCTACGACTTCGGCGACGCGCCGCTCCTGCTTGAAAGGCTGCGCGGCGGCGACGACGTCGTCCTCGGCTCGCGCTTCATGGGCCAGATCCTGCCGGGCGCGATGCCCTGGCCCAACCGCTATATCGGCAACCCGATCCTCACCGGCATGCTGAACCTGCTCTTTGGCCTGCGCATCTCCGACGCTCATTCCGGGTTGCGCGCCTTCACGCGCGAGGCCTGGGCCGCCATGGACCTGCGCACGACGGGCATGGAGTTCGCATCCGAGATGTTGATCAAGGCATCGATGCGCAAGCTGCGCATCGCCGAGATCCCGATCACGTACCATCCACGCATCGGCGACTCGAAGCTCAACCGCATCGGCGACGCGTGGCGTCATGTGCGCTTCATGCTGCTCTTCAGCCCGGGACCGTTGTTCGTTTTGCCCGGCCTGATCTGCCTGGCTCTTGGCCTTGTGCTCGTGGCAGCGCTGGTCAGCGGCCCGCTCACGCTCGGCACGCTTTACGTCGGCGTGCACTACATGGTGCTCGGCAGCGCGCTGAGCGTCCTGGGCCTGATGCTGCTGACCTTCGGCGTCTCGGCCAAAGCCTATGCCTTCTCCGAGCATCTTGTGGAGAAAGACGGCTGGATCGATGCCTTGCTGAAGGTCTTCACCCTCGAACGCGGTCTGTTCATCGGCGGCGCGCTCGTGCTGGTCGGCGCCATCATCTTCATCAACATCCTCGTCCAGTACATCAACGGCGACCGACAGCTGTTCAACCAGCTTGTCTATCTGCATCAATCGCTGGCGGGCGCTACGCTCCTGCTGATCGGCGTGCAGATCGCGTCGTCGGCGTTCTTCCTCAGTCTGCTCGAAATCGCCCGCCAGCACAGCGGCAGCGGCGAATGATCTCGATCCTGCTGCTCACCCTCAACGGCGGCGAACGGCTGCGCGAGTGCCTCGTTGCCATCCGCTCGCAACAAGGCGCCGAGCCCTTCGAGATCCTGGCCATCGACTCGGGTTCGACCGATCAGACCCCGGCGACGCTCAAGGCCTTCGCCGACCGGATCGTGTCGATCCCGCCGGCGGAGTTCGGGCATGGGCGCACGCGCAACCTTGCAGCGCGTCTGGCTCAGGGCGACTGGCTCGTCTATCTCTCTCAGGATGCGGTGCCCGCCGGGCCGAACTGGCTCGCCACGCTCACCAACCCGTTGCGCGAGCCCACGGTGGCCGCCGCCTTCGGTCGCCAGGTGCCGCCGCCCGACGTCGGCCCGATCGAAACCTTCTTCCTGAACTTCACCTATCCGCCGCACGCCTTCGACCAATCGAAGTTGCGCAGCGTCAAGGGCGGCATCGGCCGGATCTTCTTTTCGAACGTCAACGCCGCGATCAACCGCTCGGTGCTTCTGGCTCACCCGTTTCCCGATGACGTGATCATGAGCGAGGATCAGGCCTTCGGCCGGGCTGCACTCGAGGCCGGTTACACCGTCCGCTACGAACCCGGGGCAGCCGTCCAGCATGGGCACCGCTATTCGCTGAGCCAGCTCTTCCGTCGCAACTTCGACAGCGGCTATTCGCTGCGCGAGATCAGCGGCGACAGCTGGCGCAATGTCGTGGCGCTCGGCCTCGGCTACATCCGCGCCGAGATGGCGTACCTGTGGAAGAACGGCCACGCCGGCCTGATCCCGTACGCCGTGCTCTACGAGATCACCAAGAGCGCGGGCTTCGCCAGCGGCCGGCTCGGGCATCGCCTGCCCATTGGCTTGCGCCGCACCCTCTCGCTGCACCGCCGCCACTGGGACTCGATCCCCTCAGACCCGGGCCGATCATGACGAGCGACGTCGCCATCGTGGTGCTCACCTACAACGCGCGAGCCCACATCGACGCGTGTCTGAAAGCCGCGCTGGCTCAGACCCGGCCCGCTCGGGTCGTCGTCGCCGACAACGGCTCGAGCGACGACACTGTGGCTCACGTGCGGAAGGCGTGGCCGTCGGTCGAGCTATTAGAGCTGGGAGCCAACCTGGGTTTCGCCGGCGGGTACAACCGGGCGCTCGCCGCCGTCGATGCCGAGTGGCTGGCGCTCGTCAACGCCGACGCCGTGCTCGCGCCGGATTGGTGCGAGCAGTTGCTGGCTTTCGCCAGCGAGCACCCGAGCGCCGTCGTCCTTGGCGGCGCCCTGCTCTTCTGGCGAGACGGCGCCCCGACCGACATCGTCCAGAGCCTGGGCTGTCGCTTCACGGACGCCGGAAGTGCGTTCGAGGTTGGCTGGGGCATGCCGCGCGCTGAAGTCCCCGCGGGTTGGTTGGCTCGGCAGCGCACGGCCGCGATCCCGGGCGCGGCGCTGTTGATCCGCCGGCGGTCGTTTTGGGACCTGGGCGGCTTTGACCCCGGCTATTTCGCCTATCTCGAGGACGTCGATTTGTGTTGGCGCGCCTGGCTGGCCGGCGGCGAAGTCTGGCTGGTGCCATCGGCCGTGTGCTGGCACACCTTCGGCGCCACGGCGGGCGGTCGCGTTTCGCCGCTGCGGATCCGTTTGATGCAGCGCAACCGTTATGCCAACATGGTGAAACTGCTTGGGGCTGCGACTCTGGCGCGAGGCCTGGTGACGTCGATCGGTTACGACCTATACCGGATGCTAGAATACGTCGCGCGTGGGCGCTGGGAGGGATTGCGGGCGCTGGCAACCGGCACCTTCGAGGCCATGGGCCGCTTGCCGGCCTTGTGGCGCGCGCGGCGTCGCATCCAGGGCGCGCGGCGGCTTTCCGACAACGACCTGCGCGAGGCCGGGTTTCTGGTGTCGGCCCTGGATGCAATGCGCGAATACCGACGGCTCGCGGCGCTCCGATCGGCGAACTGACGGCCTTGCGGCAGACTGAGCATGTTGACCCAAATCCCGATCTGGAATTACCGTGAGGCCATCCGACTGCTGACGCTGCGCGAACTGCGTGTGCGCTACAGCAACTCGGCGCTGGGCGTGGTGTGGAGCCTGATCGCGCCGCTCGTCATGACCGTGGTGTTCACGCTGATCTACGGCGTGATCATGCCGAACCCGCAGCGCGCCTATCCCGTCTTCTTCCTCGCGGGGCTGCTGCCCTGGAACTTCTTCAGCCTGGCCCTGACGGCCTCGACGCAATCGGTCACCGGCAACGGCAACCTCGTCAAGCGCGTCTTCTTTCCGCGTGAGATCCTTCCGATCAGCACCGTGCTCGCGACGGGCATCAACTTCCTCGTAGCCCTGATCCCGCTGGCCATCCTGATGGTGTTCTACGGCGTGTCCTTCACGCCCGCGTTGCTCTGGATCCTGCCGATCCTGGCGACACAGGTGGCTCTGAGTGTCGGGCTGGGGCTCATCCTCTCGGCCGTCAATACCCTGTTTCGCGACGTGCAGCAGATGGTCGACATCCTGATCCTGCCGTTGTTCTTCGCCACGCCCGTGTTCTACGATCTGAGCCTGATCCAGAACGGATGGATTCGCTCGGCGGTGACCATCGGCAACCCGATGGCCGGTCTCGTGACAGCTTATCGCGCCGCCATCTACGGCGGCCACGCGCCGGATGTGATGTCGCTGGGAGTGCCGGCGCTGGAGGCGACGGTGTTGTTGCTGATCGGGTGGATCATCTTCCGAAAGACAAGCGATGCCTTCGTCGATGAGCTCTAAGCTGGCGTGGATCTCGCCGGCGCTGATCGGGTTGGTGACGCTGCGCCTGGCGCTTGGCATGTTCTACGCGCTCGCCGTGCCGCCGTGGGAGTCGTATGACGAGCCTGGGCACTTCCAATACGCGCGCTACATCGCTCTGACCGGACACCTGCTCGACCCGCAGGACCCCGAGGCGCAGCGCATCTGGTCGCGATTTCAACCGCCGCTGTATTACATCCTTGTCGCGCCCGTCCTGCTGCCATTCGACCTCGGTGAGCGCGCCTTCGAGCCGGAGCTCTACCCCTATTTCACAGCCGGCGATGTCGGCCTGAACTACGCTGTGTCGTCGGCATCGACGCCTGCGGATCGATCACAGCTTGCGGCGCTGACGGCGATGCGACTCGCCGGAGTCGTGATCAGCACGACAAGCGTCGTCTTCCTGTATCTGGCCGCCCGGCGTCTCTGGCCGCAGTCGCCCTGGGGCGCCCTGGCCGCCGCGAGCCTCTACGCGTTTTGGCCACAGTTCGTCTTCATCGGCAGCATGGCCACCAACGATCTGTTGATGACGAGCCTGGCCGCGGTGCTCACCTATTGCATTGTCCGCACCTGTCAGGATGGTCTGACTCTCCGCGGGGTGGTCGTCCTCGCCCTGGTGACGGCCGCCGCGATCCTGACCAAGCTCAACGGCCTGGCGTTCGTGGTCCCGACGTTCCTGACGATCCTGTTCGGGGCGCTCAAACAGCGGCGGCAGATGCTGGGTGCTCTGGGCGGTCTGGCCGCGATGGTCGCAGTGGCCCTGGTGCTCCTCTCGGGCATGGACTTCGTCACCGGCCAGGTGTTCAGCCTGGCAACGCTGACCCGCCTGCTATCCAATCTGTCCGACATCTCGCTGCTTGGCGAGCGCCTGGTCGATGTGATCACCTATGGGCGCCGAACGTTTGTGGCATCGTACGGCTGGGGCAATGTCGAGGCCTGGTGGGTTGTCTATCCGCTCGCGGACGTGGGCCTGGCTGTCGGGCTGGTCGGCGCGGCACTGTCGTGGCTGCGGCGCACAGAGGCGCGGGCAGCCGGGGCCAGGTCGGGCGTGCTGATCGCCGCCAGCCTGCTGTTGAGCCTCGTCGTGCTCGCCGTGGCGTTGTCCGTCGCTCAGAGCGACAGGTTCCTGGTGGTCGGGCGCTATCTGCTGCCGGCGCTGCCCGGGTTGATCCTGCTGGTCTGCGCGGGCTGGATCGAGATCCTGCCGGCCCTGATTCGCCAGCAAACCGTCCTGGCCGTCGTCCTCCTGGAAGCCGCGATCAGCTGGGCGGTGCCGGCCGGCATCCTGATGCCCATCTACGCCCTGCCCGAGCCGGCCACCGCCGCCGAACTGGCCGCGGTCGACAAGTCTGTCGGCGCCACTTTCGCCCCGGGGATGCACCTGATCGGTGCGAAGCTGGCCGAGTCGGATGGGCCTGAGCAACCGCTGGCCGTCACGCTGTGCTGGCAGGCCGATCGCGCCATCGACCGCAACTATCCGTTGATGCTGACCTTGATCGGCCCGGATGGCCAGGGCTACGGCCACAGCGTGCGCTATCCAGGCGGGGGAAACTACCCGACCGCGTTGTGGGCGCCTGCCGTGCCCTTCTGCGAGAGCTATCGCCTCGAGGTGCGCGGCGACTATCCGGCACCGGCCGTAGGCAATGTCGAAGTCAGCTTTCTGACCGGGCCCGAAGACGACAGCGAGGTGCCGGCCGCCACGCCCGACGGCGTCGGTCTGCCGACAAGCCCCCGCGTGCCGGCGGTGGTGCACGGCCAATCCAAAACGGAAACGGCCCCCTCGGGCCAGGCCGTGGATCTCCACTTCGGCGACGCCATCGCGCTCGACACCATCGACCTCGAGCCCCACGCCGACGGGCAGGGGCTCGACATCGTGCTGACCTGGCGTTGTCTGGCGCCCGTCCCGGCCGATGTCGAGGTCTTCGCCCATCTGCGGACTTCGCCGACGGACCTCTTTGCGCAAGACGACTCCCGGCCGCGCGGGGATTGGTACCCGACGAACTACTGGCGCCCCGGCGAAGTCATCATCGACCGCCGAACCTTCACCTACGATGTCGCCAACGCCCCTGATCTGGCGTTCTACGTGGGCATGTACACCGACGCGGGCCGACTGCTGGCCGTCACGTCGTCGGGCGAGCGGCTTCCAAACGACGAATACGTCCTCCCGCTCAACCTCGAGCCCTAGCGTTCTTCTTCCCCACCATATTCAAGACTCGACCTGTCAGGAATTTCTGACTTAGCGCGCTGACATTCGGCCCATTGCCGCAAACGGGGCCGTAAGTATAATGTTCTAACGATTGTCAAAAATCATTGGTAAATCAAGTTGGGTCAGGCCATACACTAACGTTTCGTCAAACAGGTTGGCCCAGCTATTGCATAGCGTTGCGGCGTGAAACGGCTTTCACTTCCACTCTGTCTGGCCCTGATCGTCCAAGCTGTTGGGCCACTCACGACTCTTACACCGGCAGTGGCGCAGACGAACGTTCAGGCCTGGATCGTGCGGGCCGACGCCGCCTGGACACCCGGCCCTGGCTGGCAGGACGTGTCGTCGCCGGCGTTGCTCGCGTTGGGCCTCCATCGCATCCTGCCCGGCTCCCAACAAGCCCTCGACCAGGGCCTGGCCTTTGATCCTCGCGTGATCTCCAGCGGCCCTGAACAAACTGTGGAAGCCCTCGAAAACTTCGTGGCTCCCAACGATGCCGGCTGGCCACTGCAATACGGACCCGAACAGATTCAAGCTCCGCAGGCCTGGCAGATCACAGCAGGCTGCGCCGTGTCCGTCCTGG
The DNA here is from genome assembly GCA_044226485.1 of Anaerolineales bacterium. Lineage (GTDB taxonomy): Bacteria > Chloroflexota > Anaerolineae > Anaerolineales > UBA6663 > UBA6663. The sequence continues at coordinate 22,488 of JBGAGY010000007.1, read as the reverse complement.
CCGTCATCGACAGCGGGCTGGATTTTTCGCACCCCGACATGGCCGGACGGCTGTGGAACAACCCCGGCGAATCTGGCGCGGGTCGTGAGACCAACGGCATCGACGACGATGGCAACGGCTACGTGGACGATTGGCGCGGCTGGGACTTCGTGAGCAAAGACAACCAGCCCGGCGACGACTACGGGCATGGCACTCACGTCGCCGGGATTGCGAATGCAGCGGCCAACAACGGCATCGGCATCGCCGGCGTCGCGGGCGCGACCTGGGGCGTCCAGATCATGGCCCTCAAAGTGCTCGACGGCTCCGGCATCGGCACCGACAGCCAGGCGGCCGAAGCGATCAAGTACGCGGTCGACAACGGGGCCAGGGTCATCAACCTGAGCCTCGGTGACCCGCTACCCACCCCGGCGATCGAGCGCGCGCTCGACTACGCCGCCGAACACGGCGTGTTGATCGTCGCCGCATCCGGGAACTCCGGCATCTATGGCGTGTACTATCCGGCGCGCTACGACACGGCGCTCGCGGTCGGCGCTGTGACGTCGGGCAACGAACGCGCATACTTTTCGTCGTACGGTCCCGAACTCGATCTGATGGCGCCAGGCGTGGCGATCTACTCGACGGTGCCGGGTGGCAATTACTCTTATCGCAGCGGCACATCGATGGCCGCGCCGCACATCGCGGCCGTGGCTGCCATGCTGGCACGCTTGCCGCAATACGCCACAGCGAGCTCGATCCGCGACGCGTTGATCAACACGGCCCTGGTGGTCACGCCGGACGAGAGCTCCGACCAGTACGGGTATGGCCTGGTTCAGGCGCGGGACGCCATCGGTTGGGATCCGGATGGCACCGTCGCGGCCTGCCACCTCGCGTACCTGCCCTCGATCGGAAACCGTTAATCGCTACAATTGAAGGATGCCCGCGAACATCGAACCGCGTGCCGAGTCCGGATCGGCTCCGCTGAGCGAGCGCGAGGTCGAGATCCTGCGTCTTGTCGCCTCTGGCGCCAGCAACAAAGAGATCGCGGCTCGCCTGACGATCAGCCCGAACACGGTCAAGGTCCACGTCCGTAACATTTTCGGCAAGCTCGGTGTGCAATCACGCACCGAGGCTGCCTTGTTTGCCATCCAGCACGGCTACGTCGAGCTCCCGGGCATGGCGCAACCCGTCATCGCCGAGGAAGCCTCCGACGAAGCTGCGGATCAGCCCGAAGCTCCAGCCACGATCGACGCGCCGGTGCCGGTTGCGGCGCCGGCCACGCGGCCCTGGCTGATGCCGGCGCTGTTGATCGGCGCCCTTGTCGTGCTCGGTCTCGCCGTCTGGCGTCTGCTCGTGGCGCCAAGCCCGTTCGTCGCCTCGGCCGCGACGCCGACCTCGCCGACGCGCTGGAGCACGCTGGCCGAGCTGCCCGAACCACTGGCCGCGCCGTCGGTTGCGGTCTACGAGAACCAGATCGTTGTGATCGGCGGCCAGGGCGGCGACGGCCCAAGCGCCAACGTCTGGACCTTTAACACTGTGGATCGCACGTGGGCGCCGGGCGCGGCCAAGCCGACAGCCGTCACTGACGCGCAGGCCGTCCTGATCGGCGGCCGCATCTACGTGCCCGGCGGCCTCGGCATTGACGGTCGCCCGGTCGACGTGCTTGAGATCTACAACCCACGCACCGACACATGGGACCAAGGCTCCGACCTTCCTGCGGCTCGTTCGGGCCACGCGCTGGTGGCCCTCGACGGCCGCCTGATCCTCTTTGGGGGCTGGGATGGATCGGCCTATCGCGCCGAGGTCTACGAGTACACGCCTGAAGATGACTCGTGGCGCGCGCTCGGCGACATGCCGACGGCCCGCGGCCACGCAGCGGCGGCGGTGGTTGCCGGGCGAGTGTTCCTGATCGGCGGCACAGCGGGAAAAGGGCCGCTCGACGTCAACGAGGTTTTCACTCCAGAGGCTGAGTCTGAGACGAACGGTGGCTGGGCGTCCGCGGCGCCGATGCCGACCCCGGGTGCTTACCTGAGCGCGGCGGTCGTCGCCGATACGATCTTCGTGTTTGGGGGCGATGCCAAGGATCAAGCCGCGACCCGGCTCGGTTACAGCGCCGCTGAGGATGCCTGGGCCGAACTCGAAGCTGCGCCGGCGGGGGCGGCGTTCGATCGAATGGGCGTGGTCGCCGTCGGGCCTTTGGTTCACCTGATCGGCGGACAGCGCGACTCGCAGCCCGAGTCGGGCCATGTCACCTATCAGGCCCTGTACGTCAGCTTCATCCCCTTCGTCGAATCGGGCGATCGCTGACCGGCTTGGATTACGCGCGACGCTCCCCCAGACCGCACGCATCCCGGACGCGCTCATAGACCCGATCCCAGGTGTATCGGGAACGGGCTTTGCGCTGCCCGTTGTCGCCGAGCCGGCTCCGCAATGCCTCGTCTCTGAGCAGCCTCCCCAACGCCTCCGCCAGAGCGGGGCCATCTCCAAAAGGCACAAGTAACCCGTCCTCACCGTCGGCGATGACGTCACTCATGCCCCAGGCGGTTGACCCGATCACGGGCCTGCGCTGTGCCCAGGCCTCGGGGAACACGATGCCGAACGAGTCGGTTCGCGACGGCATGGCCAATGCCACGGAGGCCGCCAGCAGATCGCGCTTCTCGGTCTGGTTGACGTGCTCGAGGACGCACACGGACCCTGGCCGCTGTTTCGCGAGTCGATCGAGGCGACGCTGCCCGTCGGGGTAGGCTGTGCCGGCGGTCACCAACGTCAGCGCTTCACCCCGCGCCCAAAGCCTTTCGACCGCATCGGCCACCTGGAGCACGCCCTTGTAGGGATGCGAAGGCGCGATATAGGCGACGATCGGCTCGTTCGTGCCTAACACCTGACGACAGCGGGCCACGTCACCGGGCTGGAAGGCTTCTTCATCGACGCCACCGCCGACCACATGCACGCTGGCCGGCCGCGCGCCGGCGTCGAGGTAGAAGGCGCGCTCGGTCTCGGTCATAACCAGCAGATGGTCCAGACTCGCGGCAAGCCGCTTTTGGTGGCGTTGCGTGTACTGCCGCCCCACCCGATCCGCTCCGGGCACGCGACCGGCCCCCAGGTGCGTGAATGGCACCAGCGCGATACGCGCGCCCCAGCGACGAGCGGCAACAGCCGCCGCTGCGACGGTGCCCTCTGCCACGATGTTTGCGCACAACACAAGATCATAGGGGCCCGCGTCTCGATTGAGCCACTGATACAGCGCGGGCGCCGGCGGAGCCAGACGCGACAAGGCGTACAGCCAGGCGGTCGGCACCGGCAGCGCGGCGAGGATCGGCGCGAGCCCATAGCGCAGCGCGAGGTGCGTCGCCGGACTGCCCGGCAGATGTCGGATCGGGAAGCGGCGGATGGAGATGCCGTCGATGACGTCCGGGGCATCAACCCGGCGCGCGCGCGGATTAAGCGCGTAGTCGTCGCTGAGGCCATCGGTGGTGGCCGCTTCGACGCTGTGGCCCTCAGCGACCAGCCGGCGCCCGATGGCAAGGAGCCATCGTTCGCTGCCGGTCGCCGCGGGCCAGAACCGCTGATTGACGAGTAGGACGCGCATGAGAGATCAGGCGCCAGGCACCAGCTCGCGATAGGCGCTCAGGACGCTGCGATATGCATTGTCCCAGGTATAGCGCGACAGGGTCTTTGCGCGACCGGCCGCCCCCATGGCCGCCCGCCGCGCCGGGTCCGCCAGGAGCGCAGCAATGGCGTCGGCCAGGGCCGCCGGGTCGTTGTAAGGGACGAGCAGGCCGTCCACGCCGTCGGCGATCACGTCATCCATGGTCCAGGCCCGCGCGCCGATCACGGGGAGGCCGGACAGCCAGGCCTCGAGGTAGGCGATGCCGAAGGAGTCGGTGCGTGACGGCATGGCGAAGAGGCTGGCGGCGGCCAGCAGGTCCTGCTTCTCGTGCTCGTCGACGACGCCGAGCACCCGCACCCGGCTTCGCACGGCCTCCGGCTGAGCGGCCATGAAACGATCGAAGGCAGCGAGGCGCGTGCCCGCCAGGGCGAGCTCGACCTCGACGCCACGTGCCCACAGCCGGGCCACAGCCTGCACCAGCGCGTCGCAGCCCTTGTCGGGTGTCAGCGACGCCACGAAAGCCACAAGAGGTCCCGAGATCCTGTGCTTCCGGCGAAAACGATCGCCGTCGCCGACGGGCAGCGTCGAAGGATCGACGCCGGGGCTGGCGACGGTGAAGCGTTCGCGCGGCAGACCGCGGCTGATGTAGTAATCGCGCTCGCCGCCGGTGATGGTGATGACCTTATCCGCGCGGCGCACGAGTTCGTGCTGATGCTTCATCGTGTAGTAGCGGCCGACCTGATCAGCACCGGGGCGCGCCGCGGCGCCCAGGTGGGTCAGCGGGTACACGACGAACGGCGCGTGCAGCCGAAGCGCCAGAGCCTGGCCTGCGGCGACGAACGGCTCGTAAAGCACCGACATCGCCGCGATCAGGTCGAAGCGCTCGGGCGTCTCGGCCACCCACTGCCAGAGCGTGGGCACCCAGGGCGTGTAGCGGCTGAGGCGCAACGAAGTTTCAACGGGCAGGATGCGGGTCAGGCGCAGGAAGAGGTGATAACGCCAGAGGCTGTAGGCCAGCGGCGAACCCGGCAGATGGCGCAGCGGAAAGCGCCGGATGTGAACGCCGTCATGCTCGGCGGCCAGCTCTTTCAGGCGCGCCGCCCTCGGATCCCAATACGCCGTCGGCGCCAGGGCATCGCTCGTCGCCACGGTGACATCATGGCCATCGGCGGCGAGGCGCGCGGAGAATTCGTGAAAGTAAATTTCGCCGCCGCCCACGCCCGGCCAGTAGCGATGATGCAGATGGAGAATACGCATGGGAGGGAGCCATCGGCGGGGCCACGCCGCGTGTGTGGCGGCGGCCGAGGCCGATGCCGGAGGAGTGTACCACGAGGGTCCTGCGGTTACGCCCGGGCCGGCCGGATTTCGAGTGCAATGGCATCCGAGTGGGCCCGCTCGGGCTTGGCCCCGATTGTCGCGAAGTGAAGCGAATGGACGTGAGCGATCGCCGTTCGCGTGGCCCGTGGCAAGAGACCGTTCTCGATTGAAGCGCGCTGGCCCGGGCCGGATTTTCGGCACAAAGGAGTATGGTATCCTCGCCCACGCATATTGGACGAACCGGCCGATCAACGCTTTCGCTCCCACCACATGTCCACAGACGATCCCATCGAAGTCGCAAGGCGCGCGACAGCGTTGCGCCGCCAACGGTCTGAAGCGACCCTGCCCGTCGACGAGCCGTATGCTTCCGGCGTCGACTACCCTGCCAGCGGCGAGTTCACGGCGGACCTGTATTACCGGCTCGCCATGGCGAACGTGCTGTTAGGCACCATCGGCGCCAACGACATGGTCCTGACGCCGAGCCGAATCCCGCTCGTGCATGGCCTGATCGACAACTTCAAACGGATGTTCCACGACCTCGCGTTGAATTACGTGCGTCGGCTGGCCGTTCGCCAATCCGAGGTGAATCATCTTGTCGTGCGTGTCTTGAACGAATTGGTCGCCGAGTCGTCGCCGCGCCAGGATGAGCGCATCGCCGACCTCGAGCGTCGTCTTGCGGCGCTCGAGGAGAAAGCGGCCAAGGCCCGGGAGGACTCGCGATGAGCCGCCTGGCCTTCGTCGTCCCACGTTATGGCCCTGACATCCTGGGCGGAGCGGAGACGATGGCGCGCGAGATGGCCGAACGCCTGGCGCAACGTGGACATCAGGTCACGGCGCTGACCACCTGCATGCGCAACTATGCGACGTGGGCGAACGTCGATCCGCCGGGCCGCTCGAGCTGGAACGGGGTGACGATCGAGCGATTCCCTGTCCAGGGCGACTGGCGAACCCCTGAGAAGCTTGAGCTGTGGTCTCGACTTCCAAGCCTGACCGTGGACGAGCAGTATGCCTGGGTGCACAACCTGCCGCATGCACCTGGGTTGTATCAGCACCTGATCGATCACGCGCAGGACTACGATCTCACCTTCTTCATTCCTTATCTGTATTCGACGTCTTATTACGGCTCGAGCCTGGTCAACGACAGGGCCGTCATCTGGCCTTGCCTGCACAACGAGCTCTTCGCCTTCTTTCACCCGACCCGGTCGATGCTCGCCATGGCGCACGGCGCCTACTACAACTCGCCGGCAGAGCAGGTGCTCGCGCACAAACTTGGCGCCGCCAACCCGCGCGAATTCGTCGTCGGCTTCGGCGTTCCAGCTCTGGAGGCAGACCCGCGGCGTTTCCGGGATGAGTTCGGGCTGTCAGCTCCGTACCTGATCTATTCGGGGCGTCTCGAAGAGGCCAAGAACTACCACACGCTGGCCGAGTACTTCGCGCGCTACAAGCAGGCACGCGGCAGCGATCTCAAGCTTGTCATCATGGGCGATGGACCGCTCCGCCAGACGAAGACACACCCTGACTTCATCTACACAGGTTTCCGCAAGGGCCAGGACATGTATGACGCCATCGCCGGATCCGTGGCGCTCTGTCAGCCTTCGCTCCAGGAGAGCTTTTCGATCGTGATCATGGAGGCCTGGGCGCTGGGCATCCCGGTGATGGTGAACGCCGGCTGCCCTGTGACGGCCGAACATGCCCTGCAGAGTCAGGGCGGCCTTATCTTCTCGTCGTACAGCCAGTTCGCTCGCGCGCTCGACTCTCTGATCGCGCAGCCCGATCTGCGCGCCACGTTGGGCCAGCAGGGACGACAATACGTTCGCGACAAGTACAACTGGGACGCCGTCATGGAGCGAATGGACGCGGCTCTGGGAGTATGGCTGAATGGCGCCTAATCGACTGTGGTTCACGGCCAGTGCGCCGGGGTTCGACGCCGACGAAGTCGAGGCACTCGTTGTCTCGCGCATGCTTGAGCGCGCCCCCGAAGGAAGCGCGCCGCCGCCAAAGTCGGACTCCGTAGCGGAAGCTTTCGAGGAGTCAGTCGCGAGCACTCGAGAAGCGCTGGATAGCCTCTCGGTCCAAGTCTCGGTACGCGATGAACGGCTTCCGGTTGGCAATGCGTTTTGGAACCGCGTCAAGGCGCAATTCCACGCCCTTACGGTGCTCTACGTCAATGAACTGGCCGGTCGCCAGGCGGTGATCAACAAGGGCCTGGTCGACTCCCTTGAAGCCCTCAACCAGCGTCTGAACGTCGAGCTTGAACAACGCGATCGCCGTATCGACGCCCTGGAGATCGAAAACGCGCGATTGAAGGATCAACTGTCGAAGCGTTCCAAGAGGCAGGATTGATATGCCGCCTGTGGTGTACCAGATCGTGCCTCATTTCTCGTTTGCGGATGCCGTTGGGAATCAGATCCTCGCCACGCGCGACCTGCTGATCCAGGCGGGCTGTGAAACCCAGATCTACGCAGACAACTGGGATCCGCGCCTGAACGCCGTCACGCGCCCCACCTCCGACTACCTTGAGGTTGCCGGAAAAGAACACTGGCTGATCCTGCACTACTGCATCTGCGGCTATGCCAATCACGTCGCGCGAGACACACGCGGCCAACTCGTGACGTATTACCACAACGTCACGCCGGCGCGCTTCTATTATGGATATGAACCGCTCACGGCGACGTGCTGTTCGCAGGCCCGGGCCGGTCTCAAGCAGTTCGTCGGCCGCGGCTCGGCGATCGCGGCGTCGGAATACAACAAGGAAGAACTGCGCTCGCTGGGTTTTGACGTGCAAGCCGTGGCGCCCTACATCATGAAGTTCGATGGGCTGCACCAGGGGCTCTCGACCCAGACAAGCGTCGAGATGCGCGCGCGGTTCGAGGCGCCCGATCTGAAGACCTGGCTTTACGTCGGACGCATTGCGCCAAACAAGCGGATCGAGGACGTCGTTGGCGCCTTTGCTTTCTATCGCCGGCGCATCGAGCCGCGCTCACGGCTGATGTTGGTGGGCAGCCGTCGCGAAGACAAGTACAACGGCGAGATCATGGATCTCATCCGCCGACTCGGCGTGGAAGATGCCGTGATCTTTCCGGGACTGTTCCCATCTGAGTCGTTGGGCGTTTTCTACGAACTGGCCGATCTCTACATCAGCCTGAGCGAGCACGAGGGCTTCTGTGTGCCGCTCATCGAAGCGATGAGTTTCGGGCTGCCGATCCTGGCGTTCGATTCGACAGCCGTGCCGACCACGCTGGCCGGATCCGGCGTGTTGCTCCACCGCAAGGACGCGCCGCTTGTCGCCGAAGTCGCGCATGAGATTCTGACCAACCAGGCACTGCGCGAGGCCATCGTCGCCAAACAGCGCCAGCGACTTGCCGACTTCGAGCCCGAGGCGATGCGCCGCCAGCTTCTCTCCGCGCTGATCGCCGCCGGGGTCCCGCTCGATCAAGCCTGATCGCGGCGGCTGAGTCCCTTGCGGATGACGAAGGCTGAATGGCCGCTAACCTCCGTCATTCGTCCTTCGTCTTGCTCTCCCCGTCCCGAGAACCGGCATCGGGACCGCGTCGGTCGTCCCAAACCTGTTGCATGGGGTTGGTGGGCGTAAGGCCTGTGACGAGCCGGTTCAGGTCCTGCAGGATGGCGTGTTGCTTCTGCAGATAGTCGTACCAGAACGCGTTCGAGGCATTCACGTAGGGCCCGACAAGCCAGCGTGCCAGACGCGTGTGAACCCCTCCGCCGTTCAGCAACGGCGATTGCTCCGGCACCGGGAGATTTCCGAGCTGCTCGAGAATGGAGCGTGCCGAGTCGAGCGTGCTCTGGTCGAACAATGAAAAGAGCTCGCGGAATTGCGCCAGCAGTCCAAGCTGCACGGCATTCTGCAGGCCGGCATCGACGGGACCGCCCAGCGACGGGTCGTCGACGCGCATCACGCAGACGCGCGGCCAAAGCCCGAGCAGATCGGCGTACGCACGCACCACGGGCAATCCATGCTCCCTGTCTCCAAACCAATGCCGCAGTTGGGCCTTCTCGTTGGCGAGCATCCGCGCTAGCCCGGCCGACTCGAAGTGGCGCAGGGCGAAGAACCAGCGCTGGCGCTGGATATAGGCGCGGCTCCAGGTGATGGCGCCGCCCTGTGGCGCCTGATCATGTTGCACGCGCGCGGCCGGGGCCATGATCACGCGTTGACCCAGGCGACGCGCGCGAAAGCAGTAGTCGATCTCCTCGTAGTACGCCGGGAAGAACTCCTCGCACAATCCGCCCAGCCTGTCCCACAAGGCGCGGCGCGTCGCAAGCGCGAAACCCGAGACGAAGTCGACGTCTCTGACGTCGTCGTATTGGCCTCGATCGACCTCGCCGTCGCCGAGGTGGGCGGCGTAGGCGTTGGCCGGGTCGATTTGCCCGCCCATGTGTTGAATGCGCCCGTCCGGGTACAGGCCCTTGCTCCCGACGACCCCGACGGTCGGGCCTTCGAAAGCCGCGCGGAGCGCATCGCCCCACCCGGCTTCTGGCCGGGCGTCCGGGTTGAGCAGCACCAACACGTCGCCGGTGGCCTGCCGGGCTGCGAGGTTCACGCCGCCCGCAAACCCGCGGTTCACCGGGCTCTCCACGAGGCGGATTCGGTCGCCGTAGGCCCGCACCGTCGTGACGCTGTCATCGGTCGACGCGTTGTCGACGACGATGATCTCGCGCGCCGGATCCGGCGACGCTGCCAGGGCATCCAGACAGCCCTGTATGGCCCGGCCGCTGTTGTACGTGACGATCAGGACGGAGAGCATGGTCACGCGCGTATGATACTCCAGACATCGGGAGTGTCCCGAAGTCCGGAGACATCGGGGCATTCCCGATGTCTCGGTGTTACACTGGGCGGCGCCCCTCAGGGCCCCGATCCGCATGGACACCACCTGGACCTTTCAACTCGACGCTTTCAGCGCGGCCCGCCTGGGTCTGGCGCTGGCGGCCATGCTGATCGTGCCGGGTTGGCTGGCGCTCTCCCTGACGGCGACGTGGAAGGCCTGGTCGACGCTGACGCGCTGGATCGTGGCTCTGGCGATCGGCATCGCGTTCTACCCGGTGCTCTACTACGCTCTGCGCGCCCTGGCCCCGGGCCTAGCGCTCGACCGGCCCATATGGGTCGCGCTGCTTGCCCTCGGCGCCGGCGTGGCGGCCTGGCGGTGGCGTCGCGAAGCGCGATCCGTCGTGGCCTTCAAAGGCCTCGAGTGGGCGGCCCTGCTCGTGCTGGCCGTGACCCTGGGCACACGGTTCTGGGTGATCGCCGACTGGCCTTACCCCGCCTCGCCCGACTCGCTCCACCACGCGCTCATCACGCTGCTCACCGCCGAGCGCGGCCAGCTTCCCTACACGCTCGACCCTTACTTCCCGGTGTCGCTCGATCTGTATCACCTCGGGCTCCACGCCCTCGCCGCCGCGGCCGCAACCCTGGCCGACGTGCCCGCTCACGCCGCGCTGCTCTGGACCGGGCAGGTGCTCAACGGCCTGTGCGGGATCGGCGTGTACGTCTGGCTCGAGCGCCGTGTCGGCCGGCTCGCCGGGATCGTCGGGCTGGTCACCACGGGCCTGCTGTCATTCCAACCAGCACTCCTGACGAGCTGGGGGCGCTTCACGCCCCTCGGCAGTCAGGCGATTCTGCTTGTCGCCGTCTGGCTGATCGAAGAGGGCCTTGGCCGCTGGCGAAGCATGCGCCTCGACCGGGATGGCCTGTGGCTGGCCATGGTTGTCGCCCTGCAGCTCGCCGGCATGTTCCTCATCCACTTCCGCGTGGCCGTGTACGTGGTGCCGTTGCTCCTGATCGTCATCGCGCGCGCGAGCTGGCCCGCGTGGCGCGCCCACGAACTGTCTGGGCTCGTGCGCGGCCTGGCCATCGTGGTCGCCGTCGCGCTGCTGCTCATCCTGCCCGCCCTGTGGCCTACGCTCAAAGCCTACGCCGATTACATTGTCGGCCTGCAGGCGCCCGAGCGTCGACAGGTGGCCGAGATGCTCCAGTCGACGTACTACCCGTACACGCTCGAGTGGATCAACGAAGCCGGGCTGCGCTACTGGCTGATCGCGCTGACGGCCGCCTGCACGCTCATCGGATTCTGGCGCCGCAACGCAACGACCATCGACACCACGATCTGGGTGGGCGTGCTCTGGGCGATGGGCTCGGCCTATTTGCTCGGAATCGCGTGGCTGCAGTTCACGAACATGACGGCCATCTTGATCGCCCTGTATTTGCCCGTCGGCGTGCTCGTGGGCGTCGCCGCCCAGGAGTTGGTCGGCCTTGTGCCGGAGCCGCGCCGCCGCCTCGCGCAAGGCATCGGCCTCATCGCCCTGTTGCTCATCGGCGCGAACAGCGCGCGCGCCCGCGCCACCGAAGTGCTCGGGCGCTTTCAGTTCGTGCGCGCCGAAGACATCCCGGCCATGAACTGGATCAGGGCCAACACGCCGGCCGACGCCGCCTTCGCCATCAATAGCCTGTACTTCCACCCCGAGAGCCTCTACGGCACAGACGCCGGTTACTGGATCCCGTACTTCACGGGCCGGCGAACGACCGCCGGCACCATGCTCTTCTCGCTCGGCGATGCGGCGTTTCGGGAAGCTGTGGCTGAAGACACTCGAACCGTCAAAGCGGTCGAACGTCAGGAGGTCGGTCTCGACGCGTTGCGAGCCCGGGGTATCTCGTATATCTACGTGGGCAAAGCCGGCAACTTCGCCGAACCGGGCCTGAGCGCCGACTGGTTACGCGCCCAGCCCGGTGTCAGCGTCGTCTATGACGCGAACGGGGTCACGATCTTCGCGCTTGCACCATAAACGTGTGGAGTGTGAGGCGACGGTCGACGGATGGATGGCCGTCCGCTTTCGTCATGCGTCTGCCACCGAAGCTTTCTGGTCGGCAAGGGTCCATTCCCCCATCAGGCTGACAAACCCGTAGCGCTCGAGGACGCGGCCGGAACGGTTGTGCACGCGGAAGCTGTACAGCCGGTCATGGTAGTCGTACATCGGGACGTCGTTGCGATGGTGCGCGGCGACCGAGATCTGATAGACGCCGTCGAGCAACGGCAGCCGGTCGACGTGATACGTGATCGTGCCGACGCCCTTGAGTTCGGGCACCTCAAAACGATCGAACCCCGTGTTGGGCCCCGTGATGTGAACGCCGTCCTGTCGATGAATGGCGAGCCCAAAGACGGGCGGAGCCACAGGCGTGTTGACTCTGTAGTCGAGGTGGATGAACACCTCATCGCCGGTCTCGAAGGCGGCCGGCGTCAGCCCATCCGCGCGTGTGACGCGCACACCGGTGAGCTGCACCTCGCCGCTGCCCCAGCGCCGATTGTCCATGAGGCCGGCCGTGTCGGCCGCGCGCTGTTCGAGATCGCGCCCCGCCATCCAATCGACGTAGCGCGAGATCTCGGCCTCGCCGGCTCCGTCGGCCATCAGACGGCCGAGATCGAACCACAGCACCCGGCGGCAGTGTTCGCGGATCGTGTCATGCGCGTGCGAGACAAGCACCGTCGTGACGCCGCGGCTCTTGAGCTCGTCGAGGCGGGCCAGGCACTTCTGCTGGAAATTAAAGTCGCCCACGGCGAGGGCTTCGTCGACCAGCAGGATCTCGGGGTCGATGTGGGCGCTGACCGAAAACGCCAGACGCGCGAACATACCTGAGGAGTAGTGCTTCACAGGCATGTCCATGAAAGACTCCATCTCGGCGAAATCGACGATGGAGTCGAAACGGGCGCGCATGTCTTGTCGGCTCAAACCGAGCAAGGCGCCGCTCAGGTACACGTTGTCGCGCCCCGATAGTTCGGGGTGAAAGCCGGCGCCCAGCTCGAGCAGCGCCGCCACCCGTCCATTCACCGAGACCTTGCCCCTCGACGGGCCCGTCAGCCGCCCAATCAACTTGAGCGCCGTGCTCTTGCCCGCGCCGTTGGCCCCGACCAGGCCGACCGACTCGCCGGGCTGGATCTCAAACGAGACGTCGTCGAGCGCCTTGAACTTCGCGCTGTTGCCCAGTTGCGCCTCATAGTTCGGGCGCGGCACGAGTGACACGAACCACTCGCGCAACGAATGATTCTGGCGCCGTCTGTACTGTTTGGTGACGTGATCGAATCGAATGGCGTGCATGTTGGCCCACCATTGTACAGGGGCGCGAGCGAACACAGGACTCAGCGTCCACCGCCGTGTTGCACAACGGACAAAGACGGCGGTGGACGGGCCGCGCGGCGGGCCACGGCCGACGGGCACGCTTTGTCGCTGAGAGGGTGACCACTCTCAGCTACAATCTCAGGATGGCTTTGAATGCATTCGCGGCGTGCGCACCGGGGCTCGAGGACGTTCTGGCGGTGGAACTCGAAGGGTTAGGCTTCGCAGCGCAGCGTCAGACACGCGGCGCGCCCGTCTCAGGTGGCGTGTTGTTCTCGGCCGATGTGGCCGGCCTGGCTGCCGCGAACCGCGGACTGCGAACGGCCAGCCGGGTGCTGGCTCGCGTGGGCATGCCGTTCTATGCCCGCACGTTCGAAGAACTCATCGCGCGAGCGAGCAAACTGCCCTGGGATCGATTCCTCGCGCCGACGACGCCGATCGCGCTGCGGGTCACCTGCAGAGGCTCACGCCTGTATCACAGCGACGCCGTCGCCGAGCGCGTGGTCCTGGCTCTGGGCGAACATTTCGGGGCCGCTCCCACTTTGGGAGCGTTCGACGAAGATCAGGGCGGCGACGCCCAGTTGATCGTGGTGCGGCTCGTCGACGACGAGTGCACCATCAGCATCGACTCGTCGGGTCCGCATCTGCACCGGCGTGGGTACCGCCTCGCCACCGCCAAGGCGCCGTTGCGCGAGACGCTTGCGGCGGCCATGCTGCTTGGCGCGGGATGGGATCCGGCCGCCCCGCTCCTCGATCCGTTTTGCGGCAGCGGCACGATCGCGATCGAGGCCGCCCTGAAGGCCGCCGGCCGCTCGCCGAACGGCAGACGCAGGCTTCCTCTCGAACGCTGGCCGTGCGCCGCCGGTGTGGATCTCGGCGTCGAAAGCGCGCGAACGACGCCCCCGCCCGACAACCCGATTATCGTCGCCTCGGATCGCGACGCCGGCGCGATCGAAGCCGCGCGCGCCAACGCCGAGCGCGCGGGCGTCTCGGCCTGGATCGATTTCCGCCTGCACAGCGTGTCCGATATGGCTCCGCCGCCCGCTCAAGGCTGGGTTGTCACGAACCCGCCTTATGGGCAACGCGTCGGCAGCGCCGATCTGCGCAACCTCTACGCTCGCCTCGGCGATCTCCTGCGCAAACGTTGTGGGGGGTGGACGGCCGCGATCCTGTCGAGCGATCCGGCCCTGATCCGGCAGACGCGCTTGCAGCTTAAGCCCGTTTGGTCAAGCGACAACGGCGGGATCGCCGTCAGTGAGTTCGTGGGCTCTGTGAAATAGAAGAGGGAGGAGAGAAGAGCGAAGTGAGAATAGTCTCACTTCGCTCTTCTCTCCTCCCTCTTCCGTCCTAGAGCCACTCAGGTCGAACGCCGAAGTCCGACTCTTCCCAATAGATATCGAAGACGCCGCCGATGAGGTCACGCAAGGTGACGAGGATCTCACGTGCCGCCTGAGCTGAAGCGTTGTGAACGCTGCCGCGGAAAGCCAGCGCGCTCCAGGCAGACCAGGCCGAGCGGAACGCTTCGCCCCAGAACTCAGACGAGCGCTTGGGCAGGTGTTCGGCCAGTTCGATCAGCACCTGGGCGGCCATGATGCGGATCGCCACCCAGCTGTCGGGTCTGTCATCGTATGCCACGGCACGGCCGGCTTCGCTGAGGCCCTGCAGTGCGCGCTTGAGCAGGCGCGCCGGCTGCTCGCCGGGCTCGTGCGCCAACGCCCAACAGGTCTCGCCGAACAACGCGCCGACGGCGCCGTACAGGTCGAACTCGTCGACGGCATGAGCGGCTTCCATGGCGTTTGCGTAGGCTTCGGCGGCGCCGCGCAGATGGTCGTGGCGGCCGGCGCCGTCGGCGTCAGCCATCCAGGTGTAGAGGTTCCCGCGGACGGCCTCGGCCTTCGCGCAGCCGACCTTGTCGTCGGCTTCATGCCAGCCGGTCAGCGCCGCCGTGATCGCATCGAGCCCGCGCTGGGCAAGCCGACGCGAGTCGGTATCCTCAACGAAGATCAGTTGATAGCAGACCTCGGCCAGGCCGTGTTGAGCATGGCTCCATTCGTCGAGCATGCGTTCGCGGTCGATGGCCCACACGGCGAGTTGATATTCGACAAGGGCATCGCTGAGGCATTGGGCCCGATCTTCATCGGGCCAATCGGCCAGCAGGATGTAGGCTGTCGCTTTGAGCTTGTGAAGGACACCGTCGAGGATCTCGGTCTCCGTGTCGGCCAACGCCAGAGCATCGTCGCAATCGGCCAGCGCCTCATGGAGCCAATACTTGTTGCGGGCGCCGCGCCCCGAGATCAGGCTGGTCAGGGCATTGGCGCGGTGTGCCTTGAACGTCTTGAGGACGACGGCGTCGGCCCCAAAGTCGAGCTCGGCCAGGCCCTGATCGGCCTCGGCGATGATCTCTTCGGCGATCTTCGGGTCATCGTCGAAGCGCAAGGCCACGTTCAGCTCTGCGCACCGCTGCAGTCGCTCGTACCAGTTTGGCTCCAGTTGCATACCCGCACTCCTGCGCCGCGCACCCTGCGCCGGCAACCTCTCGGTTCTCTCGTCGTTATCGGCAACCTGTCCTCGTCAGGATGCAAATTCCGCGCAAAACCCGCACGGCGATCGTTGGCGATGGTTGGCGTCTTCCAGCCGCTCCAGGCAGGGGATTCGTGATGCGAGATCGGGTGGCGCAGCAGACGAGTTTTATGGAAACAAAACCGGCCCCGTTTTGCGGGGCCGGTTGTCGGTGGCAGAGCAGTCAGGGGCTCAGGGGAGAATGGTCCAGGGGTTGATCTGGCCGACGCCGGTCTGGAAGACCTCGAAGTGCAGGTGCGGGCCGGTCGAGTTACCTGTGCTGCCGGCGGCGCCGATGATCTGGCCCTGAGAGACGCTATCCAGGCACTTGACGTAGAACTGGCTCAGGTGAGCATAGGCCGTGAACCAGCCGTCGCCATGATCGAGCACGACGAAGTTGCCGTAGCCGTAGTTATTCCAACCGGCGTAGACGACCTGGCCCGAATCCGCGGCGTAGAGCGGCGCGCCGAGCGTGGCGTTGAAGTCGAGCCCGGGGTGGCGCCAGGAATAGTCATAGCCGCTCAAGAAGTGGTCGGTCGTGGGCCAGATGAACGTTCCGGTGCCGATCGCCGCGTACTGCGTCTGCAGTTCACAGGCGCCCGGCCCGATGTAGCCCGGCGCGCCCGGCAGGACCGGATCCCAAACGCCGAACGAGGTCATGATCGGAGTGGCGGTGAGGACGGGCTCCCACGTCGCGGTTGCCAGGGCTGTGGGCTCGACCTGCACGGGCAGCGGCAACGCAAGGTCGCGCACCTGCGGGCCGATCCTGGACACAGACGCGCGAATGGGTCGCAGGCTTGCCAGCTCGAGTTGACGCGGTCGCGCCAGTTGATCGGCCGTGCCCGCGATCTGCAGCAAGGCCGCGATCAGCAACACGTCCGACACGATCAAGATGAGCAGCCACTGGCGTTGACGGCGTTCGGCAAGCTGACGCCGTGAAAGCGGTCGCGGCCCCGTTCGAGGGATCGCGACGGAACCGCCCCACGCCAACGCTTGCGGCGCAAGCCCCAACGTCAGGCTCAGCTCCGCTCGCACCGCCTCGGCGACCTGCAGGGCTTCGCGCCTCAGCCGTCGCCACGCCGCCAATTGCCACTGGTTGAAACGAACCGCGTACGGCTGCGAGAGCTCAAGGCCGCGTCGCCCGTAGGCGCTGATTCGCCCGCCCAGCGACGACTGCCGGAACGTCATCCACGCCGCAGCAGCCCACAGGCTCACCAGGGTCGCGACGTCGAGCCCGATCGAACGCAGGACCACCCACACCTCAAACAACCGCGCTTGAAGATCCAGCGCACGCTCACATCCGACGGCCCAGGCTGCTCGCGATCGGCGAACCGTCGCCTTCCACGTCAACAGAGTCCCGAGCCGGCCGGCCGCCCAGAAGTGGCGTCCCGCCAGACCAAGTTGCTCCATACCCAATTGAAACAATTCCGACGGAGTCGGCGTTGGGCGGAGCAAAAGGGCATCCGAATAGGTAGAATCTGGTGTGAGCAGCATGCGCCGATATTACTTCTGTCGAGTCGAAACTTTAATAAATCCCCCGTAAAGAATCAGTTGGATTTGGGTTGAATCGCGCAGGGATCTGCAGTGGTTTCGATCCGGGTTGCGTGACGTGGCGCCAGAGAAAGGGTTCATTTGTCGAGCGACGTTTGGGGTGTCACCCGTTGGCTTTTCCGCGAGCCCGGCGCGAGCCGCTGTCAGGAGACGGCTCTGTCGAGGCGCTCATGTCGGGCGCGCCGTGATTTGATATCATGACGCGTCTATGGCTGGATCCACTCTCGAGCCCGCAGGCGGTTGGATGAAGCTCGGCGCCATCGTGCGCTTCACGCTGGCCGTGGGGCTGCTGGCCGGCGGCACCATCGTGGGCACACGTCTGTACACCACCTGGCGCTACGGCACAGACATCTACACGCCGGAGGAGGCGCCCACTCGCCGGGTCGCCCTGGTCTTCGGGGCCGGCCTCACCCGCGATGGCCGGCCGACGGCCGTGCTCTATGACCGCGTCGCCGCGGCCGTTGAGCTGTATCGCGCCGGCAAAGTCGACAAGCTGTTGATGAGCGGCGACAACCGCTTCGTCGAGTACAACGAACCGGCCGCCATGCGCCAGACGGCCCTCGAACTCGGTGTTCCCGCCGAAGACATCGTCCTCGACTACGCCGGTCGACGCACTTACGACTCGTGTTATCGCGCCAAGGCGATCTTCGGCGTTACCGACGTCATCCTGGTGACCCAGGCCTTTCACCTTCCGCGCGCGCTCTTCCTCTGCGAGGCCTTCGGCCTCCACGCGGTGGGCGTCTCAGCCGATCTGCGAACCTACCGGCGCAGCTCACAGATCATGTGGACGGCCCGTGAGTTCGTCGCCACGGCCGCCGCGTGGTGGGATGTGTACATCTCGCGCCCCCTGCCCGTTCTGGGCGACGCCGAACCCATCGAGTGATATCTACAGGAGCCCGTGTTCATGGATCGCGAAACCGCTTACGCCCTCGTGACCGAGTTCGTCAAGAACGACGGCCTGGTCCGCCACATGCTTTCGGTCGAAGCCGCCATGCGCGCTTATGCTGTGAAGTACGGTGAGGATCCGGAGGTCTGGGGCCTGGCCGGGCTGCTGCACGACTTCGATTGGGAGATCCACCCCACTCTCGAGCAGCATCCGCAAGACGGCGCGCCGATCTTGCGCGAACGCGGCGTCCCTGAAGACATCATCCGCTGCATCCAAAGCCACGCCGATCACACTGGCGTTCCGCGCGAAAGGATGATGGACAAGACGCTGGCCGCCGTCGACGAACTGACCGGGCTGATCACGGCCTGCGCGCTCGTGCGGCCTTCACGCAGCCTGAGCGACCTCACGGCCAAGTCGGTCAAGGGCAAGTGGAAGGACAAGGCCTTCGCCGCCGGCGTCGATCGATCCGAGATCGAACACAACACGCAGGCTATGGGCGTCGACCTGACCGAGCACATCACCTTCACGATCGAGGCGATGAAGCCGATCGCCGAGCGGCTCGGCCTCGACGGGTCGTTGGCCAGGCCGGCCTGAAGCGACGCAGGAAGAACGACGAAGGTAGAAAGGCCAATCACCGTCGTCTTTTGTCGGCCCGGTCACCCGTATTGCGCGGCGGCCTCTTTGAGTTCTGCGGCGATTCGATCGCGCAGCCAATCCGGCTCAAGGACCCGCACCTGCGCGCCCCAACTTCTGATCCAGGGCTGCATCTCGAGCGGCTCCGAGACCCGCACACGCAACGTGACGCCGCCCTCGGCGGTCGATTGCAAATGCTGGGTCGGATGCCAGCGACGCTCACGCACCAGCGGAGCGACGGCCGGAGTGAATTGCAGGGCCACGGCGGTGACAGCCTTTCCGGTCATGATGCCCCAACTCGTGGCGAGGTGAGCTTCGGCGTCAAAGCTCGGCGGCAACGTGTAGGGCTCATCGAGCACGAGCGCCGTCTCGAGTCGGTCGAGCTTGAACGTGCGAATATCCTTTACCGAATCGTCGTAGCCGATGAGGTAGATGCCATTGGCCGTCGGCTCGAGCGCGTAGGGAGCCACAACCCGCTCGCGTAACGCTCCGCGCCCCGGTGAACGATAGCCGATGCGCAGCTTGCGGCTGCGACCCCAGGCGTCGGTGATGGTCTCGAGCACCTGCACGCGATGCAGGCCATCCTCCCGTCGCTGCACGCGATCGGCCGCGCGCGAAAGATGCACGGTCATAGGCTGTGGCAACACGGCCGCGAGCTTGCGAAGCGCCGCGCTCATATGCGGATTGCGCTCGGTCGTCATGCGCGCCAGCAACAGGCCGGCGAGCACCAACGCCATCGCCTCCTGAAACGACAGACGCAGGTTGGCCATGTAGCGGGTTCGATCGACGCCGAAGGCGCCGTTGTGTTGCCAGAGCGGAACGCCCTGCTCTTGCAGGAAATCGAGATCCCGATAAACCGTACGACGGTCGACGTTCAGGCGCGCGGCGATGTCGACCGCCGAAAGCCCTTCAGGCTCGACCAACAACAACTCTTCGATTTCCCGCAGCCGCGCCGTACGTGTGGCCTGTCGCATCACCCCTCCTCGCACGGATGTTCTATGCCGTATTGTACCACTGACGTGTGACAGGTAATGACACAAGCCAAGCGATCCGGGCTCAGGCGTCGAGCGTCCGTCAAGACGGGCCCGCCAACCTGGCAGGACCCTCGGCCTTGCAGCGCCGGTCTCACGGGCGCCTGCGGCCAGACGCCTGACGGCTGACTGCTATAATGGCTGTTTGCTATGGCCAAAACAAAGATCACCCCTGAAGCGGGCCCCACGCTGTGCCCGGTTTGCGGTTCGCGTGTCGGCGCGGCCGCCACGCGCTGTCTGGTCTGCGGCGCTGACCTGGCCAAGAGCCGACCCGGGCAGGTGCGCGCCGGCTCTCTCGGCGCCCGACCGATGAGCCTGGCCCAGGTGGGTCTGCTGATCGGCGTGGTGGTGCTGCTGATCGTGGGCGCCGCCTTCCTGGCCGTGGCGCTCGGCTACATCAACCCCACCGAGATCGCCAACCCGGCGACCGAAACGCCGACGGCGACCGCCACGGTGCCGGCCACTTCGACAGGCACTCCCGCTCCCACCGAAACCCCGGCGCCCACCGAGACGCCGCTCCCGCCGCGCGATTACATCGTGCAGACCGGCGACACCTGTCTGGCCATCGCCTTCAACCTTGGCGTCTCGGTCAACAGCATCGTCAGCGCCAACCCCGTGCTCGGCGCTGCCTGTCAGTTGCCCCCTCCAGGCCAGACGATCAAGGTGCCGTACCCGACGCCCACGGCTTCGCCCTTCCCGACCGCCACGCTGGCCGGCCTGAGCGATTCGACAGAGGTGCCGCGGGTCGTCCATACGGTCGTCGAAGGCGACAACCTCGAAGCCATCGCGCGCCGCTACGGCATCTCGGTCAACGACATCATCGAAGTCAACGGCCTGCCGAGCGCAGACGTGCTTCAGGTCGGGCGCTTGCTCGTGATCCCCGTCGAGCGCGCCATCACGCCCGGCCCGACATCGACGCCGACTCCGCTCCCGCCCTACCCGCCGGCGAACCTCCTGGTGCCCGCCGATGGCCAGGCCTTCGGGCCGGGTGAGCCGGTCTCGCTGCAGTGGGTTTCGGTGGGCGAGCTTCGCCCGGGCGAGGCCTATCAGATCTCGATCGAAGACGTCACCTGTCAGTGTGCGCGCGCCTGGACGGCCGTCGTCGCCGACACCCGTTACGCCTTGCCGGCCGACTATCAGCCGCAGGACGACCGCCCCCACGTCTACCGTTGGTCAGTCATCCCGGTGCGGATCCGCGCCGGCACCGAAGGCCCCAACGCCGTTTACGATCCGGCCTCGGATCGTGCGAGCGCGGCCCGAACCTTTATCTGGCAACGCGGCGCGACGACGCCCTGACCGTTGACATGCAACGTCTCCGCATCAGTTGGCTTGGCCTTTTCACTCTGGCATGTCTGCTCGGCGCGGGCATCTTCCTGGCCCTGCAGCTGATCCAGTACAGCCGCTCCTTCGACCAGCTGCCCAGCGGCCTCTCGCTGGGGGGCGTGCCTGTCGGCGGGTTGACCGAAACTGAAGCGCGCCAGCAGGTCGTCTCGGTGTACAACAGCGACGTCGAGCTGCGCTACCGCGACGCAGTGATTGTGCTCAAGCCGGCGGCCGTCAACTTCGATGTGAATGTCGACGCCATGCTGCCGCAGGTCGCGAACCTGCGCGGCAACGACACCTTCTGGGTCGGCCTGTGGGACTATCTGTGGCTGCGCCCCGCCATCGCGCGCGACGTCGAGCTGAACGCCACGTACTCGCAGGCCAGCCTGCGCCGCATCCTCGAAGACATCGCCTCACGCTACGACCAGCCGGGGGCCGCCCCTGAGCCAGATCCCGAGAACCTGGGCTTCAAAGCCGGAGCGTCCGGACAGGCGCTCAACATCGATCCGGCCATCGACCTGATCGACGCCGCCATGCGCAGCCCGCGTGCCGAGGACCGTGTGGTCAACCTGCCGCTCGTCGAGCAGACTCAGGTCAATCCGTCGTTCGGCACGCTTCACGATTTGCTGATCGATGACACGCAGCTCTGGGGCTTTTCGGGCGTGGTCAGCCTGTACCTGGCCGACCTGCAGACCGGCGACGAACTCGCTTTCACGTTGAGCGGCGCCGACATCATCACCGGCCCCGTGGCCTTCAGCGCCATGAGCACGATCAAGATCCCTGTGGCGCTCGCTTACTATCTCAAGAGCGACACGGCGCCGACCGAAGGCATCCAACTGCTGCTGCAGCGCTCGCTCGATGAATCGCAAAACCGCGACACCGACCAGCTCCTGCGTCTGATCGGTGACGGCGACGGCTACACCGGCACGCGCCAGATGGTCGATATGCTGCGCACGCTCGGGCTCGACAACACGTACTTGAGCGGCCTGCTCGATGTGCAGGGCGCCGTGCTCTCACCCATCCTTACGCCGGGGAATTCGCGCGAGGACCTGAACCTCAACCCCGATCCCTACAACCAGACCACTGCCGTCGACATGGGTTCGCTGACGGTCATGATCTATCAGTGCTCGCACGCCAAGGGGCCGCTCCTGTTGGCGTTCAATGGCAAGATCACGCCCACCGAGTGCCAGCAACTGCTGCAGATGATGACGGAGAACGCCGTCGGCCCGATCTTCATTTCGAGTGGTTCGGGCGGCGCCGTCGTCGCGCACAAACACGGCTGGGACTCGAGCCCGCTGACGAACGCCGGCGATACCGCCCTGGTCTTCACGCCCAACGGCGACTACGCCCTGACCGTTTTTCTCCACCAGCCCGAATCCATCCTCTTCGACGACGCCAATCGCATCATCGGTCGTCTGGCGCAGGCCGTGTACAACTTCTACGAGCAGAAACAGAAATAGCGAATAGCGAGGGGCGAGGGG